>NZ_JALGYW010000004.1 GCF_023111095.1 Maribellus sp. YY47 | reverse complement strand
ACAAACAAGATACCATTAAAATTAAAAGCTATAAAAGAACAGACCGTTTCAAAGCTAGCTTTGAAACGGTCTGTGAATCTATTAACTTAGTCCAATAATCTGTAACGCTTATTTAGGACTAGTCATAATCGGTAAAATTCTTCCCAGCCTTTTCGTGGTGGTGGTCCCTGCAATAATTCGTTTGCAAGCGAATTGTTGGTGATCTGTTTGGTTTCGCGATCAAATTTCAACTTGGTATTTAAGCGTTGTGCCAGTGTTCCCAATACAAATACCTGACTTAACGGCCCTGAAATCTCAAACGGCGAGCGTGTTTTCTCCTCGCCTTTACAGGCCAGAACAAAGTTCTTATAATGGTTCGACGTACTTTCCGGAACTTCAGGCAGATGCTTCATCACTTTTTCCGCTTTGTCTGAAGGCAAAATCGTTAATGTACTTCCATGCGATCCGCCTTTGAAAATTAAATCTTTGCTGTAAATAATCTTGCCCGGATTCAGATTGCGTTTCT
This sequence comes from Maribellus sp. YY47, assembly GCF_023111095.1. Classification (GTDB taxonomy): domain Bacteria; phylum Bacteroidota; class Bacteroidia; order Bacteroidales; family Prolixibacteraceae; genus Draconibacterium. The sequence continues at coordinate 280,539 of NZ_JALGYW010000004.1, read as the reverse complement.
CAATCTGGCCAGTGCTTGCCGCCGGAATATTGGATGCCAGTTCTGATTTACCATAGTTCTCGGGCAATTCAGGAAGATTGTTCACTCCATCGTACCACGAAATGGTAAGTGCCGGCATTCCCTTTCTTTTCGGAAATTTGAAATCGAGCGTGGTCGCCTGCGGATAAAACAACGGATTGTGCCCTTCTATTTTTACCGGATCAACCTCGTAAGGCAATCCGAGTTCCAGAAACTCATGCACCGTATCAATAAGGTGAGCTCCCCAGTCGCCGAGTGCGCCCATTCCGAAATCGTACCAGCAACGCCATTGTCCGTTTATAAAATCCTTGTTGTAATCGTGGTATTGAGCCGTACCGAGCCAGGTATCCCAGTCGAGTGTTTCAGGAATCGGTTCTGCTTTGGGGAACGTTTTCATACCTGTATCCCAACCATGCCAGCGGCGACCGCTGTTCATATGAGCAACTACTTTGGTGACATCCTTAATGATACCATTTTCAACCCAGCTTTTAAACTGAAAGTAATTTCCCTCCGAATGGCCCTGGTTTCCCATTTGGGTAACAACCTTGTATTTTTCTGCGGCTTTCATCAACAGTTCGGCTTCCTGGAAAGTTCTGGTCAGCGGTTTTTCGGTATAAACATGCTTACCGAGCGACATCGCCAGAATAGTGATCGGGAAGTGAGCAAAATCGGGGACACCGGCCACTACAGCATCAAACGAGTTTCCGGCCTTGTCGAACATTACCCTGAAATCCTGGAATTGCTTTGCATTGGGATGAGCCTTTATGGAAGCCAGCGTATGTTCCGCTCCCATATCGGTATCGCACATCGCAACGTTATTCACCAAACCGGTGCTTGTAATATCTTTCAGAATCTGCCCTCCCCTGTTTCCAATTCCACAGAAAGCAATATTCACTTTGTCGCTGGGCATTACCCTGCCTGGTTTTCCAAACACTACATGTCCGGGAACGATGGTAACAGCGCCCAGTCCGGCCAATGAAGTGCGTATAAATTTTCTTCTGTTTGTTTGCATTTTTTAGTTGGTTTATAATTAAATGACTATTGACAAAAAACTTTTTCTATTACAGTTCTTTGATCTTAATGTTTTTAAAACGCACCTCGTTGCCATGGTCCTGAAGAAGAATATGGCCTTCTTCAAAATTACCGAAGTTTTCCCATTTCTGGTATTTGCTGTAATTAACCAGCGCCTGCCATTCCTGGGTGTTTCGTTCGTATTCCACTACTTTGGTACCATTTAGGTAATGCGCAACATGATTTCCGTTGACTTCAATCCGCGCACGATTCCAACTGTTTATTCCATTGAATCGTTTAACCTGTAAATTTGGATTGAAGAACTTTCCGTTGGCCGGAATAAGGTCATAAAGCGAAGCCAAAGTACGGTTGCCCGCTACTCCCAACTGTGCATCCGGGTGTTTCTTATCGTCCAGAATCTGGTATTCACAACCGATAGCCGAACCTTCACCTTTGTTTAAGTTACCTTGCACAAAGTATTTTATTCCGCTGTTGGCACCTTCTGTCATATAAAAATCAAGTTCCAACACAAAGTTTTTGTAGCGTTTTTCGGTGATAATGTCGCCGCCATTCCCCGACTCCGCGCCATCGGCTTTTTCAACCACCAATGTTCCGTCTTCAACATGCCATCCTTTAGCGGGGAACGCCTCAGCTCTTGCACTTTTCCATCCGTTGGTGGTTTTGCCATCCCAAAGTAATTTCCAACCTTCGCTCTTCTCCTTTTCGGTCAGGGTATTGGTTAAATAACTTACCTCACGAACATCTGCGGGTATCTTCATCCGGGCGCTTTCCAGGTTGTCTGTCATGATCCGGATATTTTTCCAGCGAATGGTTTTCCCTTCGTTTTCTTTATTATTTCCAATAGAGTGAACCTGCAAGCCTATGAATCCTTCAGCAGTCAGATCGTCTACAAGGTTTGAGACCGGCTGCCCGTTAAGCCATATACGGATACTGTTTCCAATGGCTTCTACCCGGTACTTATTCCAATCGCCATTTTTGAAAGCCTTTTTTGCCGGTTGATTGTATTCCAGCGAGTAAAGCCATCCGCGGCGTGCCTCATCATAAATTCCGCCCGACCATCTTCTTTCTGAGTCGTCGCATTCTACCTGGTAGCCATGCACTCGGCCATCTTTATAATCTTTGAAACTATTACTTCTAATCTGAACACCGGAATTCAAACCGGCTTCCATCTTCATTTCATACTCCAGAATAAAATCGCCGTAATTTTTTTCGGTTACCAAAAAAGTGTTCGGAGTGCCTGTTTTACTGGTTCCGATAATCTCGCCGTTCTCTATCTTATATTCGGCTGTTCCGTTTAATACCTTCCATCCTTTCAGGGTTTTTCCGTCAAAAAGAGAAGTCCAGTTGTTTTCTTTGTCGGCTTTTGCACTTACCAGAAATCCGGCAAGGATTAGCAAGGTGGTAATTTTTGTTAGTCGTTTCATTTGTTCAATATTTAGATTCTTTGATTTTTTTAGAGCTTATTTGCAAGAGATGATCTGCAGAATTCGTGGTTCATCCGTTATAATGAAAATCTGCTTTCTTTTCTTGATTGAAGCGGTCGCCACTTTAAGACTGAATTTTACAGGTTTCATTTTAATGGTTTAGATTGATACGTCACTGATCAAAGTCAGTTTCCGTGTACGTGCACGAAAATAAATAAATAATTTAATTTCTGAAAGAGCAACTAAAAATTCCCATGAATAAAGAGAATATAATTCCGGACAAACGATATATAACCAAAATCGTTTTTCAGAAAATCTTACAATATGAAATTATTCTATAAGCAAAAAGAGGAGACACTGTTAAATACAATGATCGCTACCGGGGAATGTTTGTTGAGATTATCCTGCAAGCAAGAGTCTTCTTATCATCGACAATTAACCGATCCAAAAGAAAATATTCTTATCAGGCGTGAGAGATAAATTTCGATGATCCAGTCTTCCGTTTTATCCATCTGCCATTGAGCTATTGATTCAAACAGACTGTGTAAAGTCTATGCAAACAGCGTTCATTCAAAAAAAGTAAAAAAGAAAGAATATTCGACCATATTTCAAATCACCTTGCCTCACCTGCCAGTTCTTGCAGTTTCTGCCGATACTCATTCAAAACATCTGCATAATTTGGATCGCCTGAAAGGTTGGCTTTTTCATGTGGATCTTCTTCCAGGTTATACAACTCTTCAAACGGAGGATTTAACTCGGGGTAGACAATGTATTTGTATTTTTTGGAGATGACCGCTTCCGACTTGGGTATGTTCGGAATATCAAGATTGTGTTCGTAGAAAAATTCATCGCGCTTTGGAGCATCATCCAGGAGTAGGTTTAAGGCATTTATTCCCTGCATTTGACTTGAAATTTCCACTCCGGCTAACGAAAGAATGGTTGGGGCCACATCGATGTTAAAGGCAAACTCATCCACTTTTTGCCCCTTGAAATGATCATCAAACCGTGGATCGTAAATAAAAAAAGGCACTTTTACCGACTCCTGATGCGCAAACCACTTCCCGGCAAGACCGTGTTCTCCCAGATAGAAACCGTTGTCGCCCATAAATAGAATTACCGTATTTTGAGCCTCCCCCATTTCTTCGAGTTTTTGCCTTACATTTCCGATCACCTCGTCCACCCCGCTAATCAAACGGTAATACGACCTGACTGATTCCTGATACTTTTCTTTATTTGGAAATCGCAGTTCCCAACGTTTCCGGCCTTCATTCAAAAGTGTATTTCCTTTCGAAACCGGGTTTCGGAAATCAGCAGGAAAAAATTTATAAAAAGAATCGTCAGCAGTTTCGGGCAATGGAATTTCCACATCGCGATACAAATCGCTGTAGCGTTCAGCATAAATAAACTGGCGCGGATCGCCATCTTCGCAATGTGGAGCTTTAAAACTCACGGATAAGCAAAAAGGCTTTTCTTCTTTTCCATAGGAATCGAGAAATTTCATAATTCGCTTGTTGACCAAATCGGTGTAATGAATAAAATCCCCGTTTTCGTCTTCGTTCTCATAATTCGGTTGGTGTTTGGCATCGCAGGCCCAATAGTCGTATAGTGTATCCGGAAACTCATTTGGATTACCTACTCCGTATTTTCCAATAAAACCTATTGAATATCCATTTTCCTTTAAAAGCAAAGGATAGGTTTTCTGAACCGCTTCTTTTGAAAAAGGAGTACTAAATCCATTGATTCCATGCCGTGAGACGTATTGCCCCGACAATATACTGGCTCTGCTGCAACAACATATCGAAGTAGTAACATGGGCATTGGTAAACAAAACACCGTTATTGGCCAGGTCGTCCATATTGGGAGTTTGAATTACCTCGTTTCCCATAGCCCCCATTGCGTCCCAACGCTGATCGTCGGTTAAAAGGAAGATGATATTGGGGCGCGACATTATTTCGCCTTTATTTCGGGGATTGCAGGCCACCGTCAACGCAACAGCCACAACGGGCACAAGTATAGAAGATTTTATATTCATTGCTTACTCTTTTTAGAAAATGTGCTTAACCATAAGTTCGAACAATTTTAAAAGCTGTACAACTGAATTCGATATTTCCAACAACGGTAAACCCCGAAAAATTTACTTCCGGTGAGTCATTTATTTCCAATTCCGAACGGATAAAATCTCAACCGGCCCAAGTAAGCCGGAACTTTCCAGCGGAGAATCCTTTTTATAGTGATTCCATGTAGTGAATGTATATCGTTTGCCGGGTCTCTCTTCTTTGTTCAGCAACCATTCCGGCCACTTTCCGTTTTCAATTCCGTCGTACGGAAGTTGTTCATCTCCGATCAACCGATTCATCCAAAGGTTGGCTACTTCAATCTCAAGTTGATTATTTTCCGCCTTTACAACATCTGTTATTTCTATTTCAAGTGGAGTTGTCCATACGACTCCAAAGTCTTTCCCGTTTAATTCCACCCTCGCGAGATTATTCACTTTACCCAGATTTAAGAATAGAGCTTCTCCTTTGGTTAAAACCTCGCAATCAAAAGTTTTGTAATAAGTTGCTTTACCCGAATAGTATTTGATTCCTTCTTCCGGTCGGTCAATCCAATCTTCCAGGGTATCGAAAGTCACTTTTTCAGGTCCTCCCCATTTAGGGTCGAAAGCAAGTTCCCAGCTTCCGTCAATAACTTGTACTTTCTTTTTGGGGTAAAAGTTCTTTTCTCCTATTATCGCTTTACGTTCTGAAGTTTTGTTGAACACAATTGCGTAAGCTTCGTATCTTTCAAATTGCAATGGAATACTTGTAATGCCATTTTTGACAGAATATTCAGATAACGGACGAATTTCACCGGTCATGGGATTCCATAATTCAGGAGTTCCCTCTCCTACACGAAACTCACAATCGACTTTTGTTGAGTTATTCGTTCTGTTCGAAACAAAATACAAATCCGTTTCCGGCATTTTTTTATGAATATAACGAACGGTTCCATCGGCTCTAAAATCAGGTTTTACTCCGTTGGAATTCAAATATTCTGCTGTAGTTTGGTAATTGGGGTACAATTCGCCTTTATCCGGTTTCGACAAATTACCGCCCCACACTATTTTTCCTTTTCCATAAGAAACCTCTGTTTCTTTTTCCGGCACATCAAAACTACCCCACATTTTTTCACTTAAGTTTTTTACTTCACTGTCGCAAGCAGGGTAATTTTCGAGGCTGGGCGAAGACAACGCGGGATGCCCAATAACAGTTGCACCTTCTTTTACTAGAGATTCAATTTTTAAAAGTAATTCGGGTGTCATCGAACTGGTTTGAGGCAATACCAATAACTCATAACTGGCTCCGCCTTCAAATACAATTTTACCGTCTTTTACACTTGCCCGGTTGATCAGGATACGGGGACTGCAACCATCAAAATTATAGCCTTTTCTATCGGGCATAAATTGCTTTTGACCTTTCCCTGAACCTTGAGTGATTGCATCTTTTTCGGGATCAAAACCAAATTCGGAATAACCTTCCAAATATTTGTTACCGTCGACTGCCGACGATGGAGGAAGAAAAACATTTGGAGCACCTTCGCTAATCAGGTAAAGCACATCGGCCACAGTGGTCCCATGCTGCAGCATCGCCTGACTCCTTGCAACATATTCGTGGTATGCCCGTGACATATCCCACCAGGTTCGTCCCCTATCCCAATGCACGCCATAAGGTCCCATGGTCATCCCCGGACGATATTCTTCGCCTAAAGCTTTGTGTGCAAAAGTATGATATACCAATCGGTTGATACCGGAACAAAAAGCCCAGTCACTCTGATTTTTGATAGAACCCGGATAGCTTCTCCATGCCACTAAATACGAAGTAAATGCCTCGGCTGCGACAACCGGTCTACCGTATAAATTGGCAATAGAAGTTCCTTCGAAGGTGCTAAAACCGGTGCTAAAACCGTAGCCTTTGTTCCAGAATTCACACATCGGCACATCGGCATACGAACCCAGATCCAAATCGGTATTTGGATTCATATCGTACGGTTCAATCGACAAACCCATGCCGTATTTTCTGCCAAAATCTTTAAAATACTGAACATGATTTTTAAGCATCAGTTCCTGTGAAACCATTCTCAGATCCCAAAGAAAGCGTTCACTTTTTCCCACATTGCCGACTATCATCCCGGTATAAACCGGCAAGTATGGAAGTGGATCATAGCCTTTTAATGCCTTGAATTTGTTTCTGAAATCAACCGTCCAGTTTTGTGCTCCCATTTCCCAACTATCCATGTGAATCATCTTCCACCCGCCTTGTTTGGTTGAATCGGGCTTTACTTTTTCGATAAGCGGAACCATAAAACTTTCCAGATGATGCTTCATTGCATCAGCACTCATTTTATCGCATTCAAATCCCATACCCGGCAGAGGTGCAGGGCGCGTTATTGCTCCATTGTTACGATTGCCAAACCGCATAATGGTCCATTTGCCTTCGGGGACATCCCAATTGAGGGTACCATCTTCCTGCATGTATTTGGTAATATCGATTACACTCCCTACCGGAACACCAACATTTTCACCGTCAAAATTTTTAGCCAATACCGAGGGTTCTTCAAAATATTGCCTGACTCCTTCCTGCGAGCTATAAGGGGGGCGATAATACAAGGCTTTCTCGTCGATATCTTTTATCCGACTTTCATTCTCAGGGCTGGGGAAAGCAATCACGGCTACATCTTTGTAATAAGCTTCCCATTTTTCCCGTAAATCAGGAGTAAAACCACCCAAACCAAAAAACGGATTGCGTCCTTTGGGGACCTCTAACTTTTGTGAGATTTTGGAAGGGCCATTCACAATAAGTTTACTTGCAACCAGGTGCTGCATGGATTCTTCCGGCTTCACCCAAGGCCCTCCACTGCCTGTCCACCCCGGCCCCGCGCCAAGTGTCAAAACAATTCCCAACCGTTCACATTCTCTTACTGCATGCACAAAGTTCTCCTGCCATTCTTCGCTCAAAAACTTAACCGGCCCCTGAGGAACTCCGACATTCACTTCAAGAAAAAGCACATGTTCTATCCCCACTTTCTTCATCGATTCAAGATCAGCCGTCATCTCCTGTTTATCCTGGTTGCCATCCATAAAGTACCAGTAAACACCGGGTTTAGCAGAATTGGGAGGATTCAGAAACGAAGATTTTAACTGGTTGTATGATTCATTCTCTCTCGCACAGGAAGAAAGAATAATTACAAGTGCCAGCAGCAAGTTTTTATAGTTCATAATCGTTCTATTCTCAGTTTAAGTTAGTTACATACTCATTCTGAATTTAGTAAAATACCCAATTAGGTTTGAATCTTACCATTGGATTTTAGTTATATGTTAATATTTCTCCGGCGTTTAAGCTTTTGAGATATCGCAAAAAACTGGTTTACAGTTAATCGTAGTTCTCAGTTTCCAATAAATTTTCAGGAAAATCATTATGCGATTTATATGCATCGATATATGTTTTCATGAACTGATAATACAAATCGCCATGACCGCCCTTCATCGGTTCAATATCACGACTAGCCTCGCGCGTATAATTGTCGACAAAACGCGTGCCCCCGTTTTCATCAACAAAGCGTTGTGCCATCCACTCGTTCCACCAGGTAAGTGTCACCACTTTAGGTCTCACAGTGAACGCCTTTCTCCATTGCTCCTGAAAAGTTTTCCCTTTATTTCTCGTAGTTGCTGTTGAATATGAAATATACGTTTCCTGATGTGCAACCGAAACTGATATTTGCTCTGCCCTGCTTCCACTCATCGCCACATTCTGAGGCTCGTCCTGAAGAAATGACCATTCTTGAGAAGCCAGAGAAGTTTGCAGTCCCCACATTTTTCTGCAGGTAAAATAGTTGGTTAACGTTTTATCTCCCGAATCGGTAGGATCTTGTGTTGTAATCAGAAAAGGCTTATCCGACCAGTACACAAACAACTCATCATATTTCCCTGATTTGTAAAAAAGATCATATAATTTTTTGCCGTTTGATGACCTGTCCGATTCACTGTTCTGGCACCAAAACACAATTCCCGGAGTATCTTCTCCCGATTGTCGCAATTCCAATGCGGTATTACAAAGCACCTCCGTATCCTCCAGAAGCATTTCTGCCAGTCCATTGGTAAAATCAAGAATGATAAAATCGACTTTTGCTTCATTCAGTTGACGTAAATGAGTTTTTATCACACCGACATTATCCGAATTATAATATCCCACGGCCGGCTCTGCCCAATAATGAAAAGCATGAACAGGTCCCCACTGCGGATCCAGGGGATTGCTTTTTAGAATTTCAGTAATGTTATAATACGATGGCCGGTAAACATTATTAAACCAAACACTGTAACAAATACTGACCACATCGCTCATCTGCGTAATATCAAGTCCTTTCACCACTTCAGTTTCTGTATTCGACGTGTCCGCATCATCAGTAGTAACACCACTATCTGAACCACAACTACACAAGGAAATCAGCAAAAAAGCGATTACAAAATATACCTTCACAATTGAAAAAAGCGAAATAGCTAATTTATGATTAAATGAACTTTGTTTTAACAGAAAGAATTTAAATGTTTGCATACTTTTCATTTCAACAGGTTTAAAACAGTTTTGCAGGTTAGCGATTACACAATTCAATCTTCCTTCTTCGTTTACTTACCTTCTAATACATCTCTTTTTGATCGTTCAGGTAGCCCATTTTTTCCCAGATTGTTTCCAGCGGTTTCAGCCTTTCCCTAAAAGATTGATAGGAACCTTTGCGCTCCTGTGCCACCCATCCAACTTCGGCAAATGCAGCAATACGGGGAAAAGTCTGATAATATAAACGTGCCGGCGTTGGCGTGTATTCGCCCCACATCTGACACCCAATTCCTAAAATCTTTTGCTTATCTCCTTCAGCAATGCCTTCCGGTATTGGTTGAAAACTGTAGGCTTTTTCCAACGAAGTCGTTTCATAGCCATAATCCAGGTAGGTATAAATCCTGTTTGAGTTGACCACATCGTAACCTTTCGCAATGGCCTTATTAATCAACGAGACTTCGCCATCCCAAAACTGAACTACCGTTCCGGGAGCCAGGGTTTCCGATTCGCTTTTTTGAACGTGCGCTTCGTTACGAATATTTTCGCCGGTAATCTCGTTCCATCCCATCATCCGTAGGCCTTTGCCTGACAAATGTTTCGAAACCCGGTTGATCGCCCAGATTTGCAGATCGGTATACGTCGTGATGTTTTTTTCCTGCATAAAAGCGTTGATCGCCGGCGAATTTTGCCAATGCACATAGTTTGCTTCGTCGCCGCCGATGTGCACAATGCCGTCGGGAAAGAGGGTCATCACCTCATCCAAAACATCATAAAAAAACTGCAGCATTTTCGGATCAGTTACATCGTACAGATCACCCGCAACGGTTTTCCCCTCCTGTTTACTCGAAGCCCCCAGCCAGGGGTATGCATACAACGAAGCAGTTACATGTCCCGGGATTTCGATCTCCGGCATAATGACAATCCCCCGGGCATGCGCATAGTCCACCATTTCTCTGATTTCGTCCTGCGTATAAAACCACCGCGCCGACGAGCTGAAATGGGCAGAATCCATCGGAGTGATTCCTTCGCGCATCATTGTAAAGTTGCCCCTTGAGCCGATTTCGGTCAAAAGCGGGTATTTTTTTATTTCCACCCGCCATCCCGGATCATCCACCAAATGCCAGTGAAAAACATTCATTTTCAACCGGGCCATCTCATCCAGTAGTTTTTTTACCACTTCTTTCCCCTGAAAATGCCGCGATTCATCCAACATAAAAGCCCGCCAACCAAAAGCGGGAGAATCTTGTATTTCACAAGCCGGGACTTTTAACGCTTCACCGTCTCGAATAATCAATTGCCGGAAACTTTGCAGGGCATACAGCAAGCCATTTGTCGAATTCGCCAGCGCATAAATCTGTTTCTTCCTTTGCGGCCCATAAACGGATAACCGATAGCCATCCTTTTCGCTTACTGTAGTCGCATTCAATTTAAAAACCACATCAGCACCCTTTTCCGAAGTGGAAAAATTAACTGTAAAACCCTCGTCGGTGAATACCTCCAGCAGGTAATCTTTATCGAGATTCGCATTTTGATCAATAAAAACTTTTAGCTTTTGTTTTAACGAAATTTCTTTATGAAAGTCTTCGATACCGGATGGCTGAGGAAGGATATGAATACCGGCAGCCTGCCCGGTAAAAGGACAGACTAAACAGATAAATAAAACGATGGTGTACAGCTGTTTAAGAGACGAAGCTTTATTTTCGTTGTTCTCTTGCCTTACCATAGCAGCGTAATTGATTTGATGATTTATCATTTTTAATTTTCGGTTGAACTGAAATTAATTCGCCTTTTTTCGTCAGACCATTAATTTCAAAAGAATGCTGATGTTTTTTATAAATTGATATCGAACTGATTACAGTATAACCTTCACCTCTTTTGGAGCATTATAAGTTGTTTTTACCGTACCGTTTTCCTGTTTGCGGTGTTCGATTTCCAGCACACCATAAGGCGTTGGAAAACTTCCTTTCACCCACTGTAAATCGCCCAGGTGCGGCTCCAGTTTGATTTTTTTACAGCCCGGTTCCAGCACGTTCACGCCTAGTACATACTGACTCAACCAACTTGTTGGCCCCGATGCCCAGCCGTGACAAAAACTGTGACGCAGCTGCTCGTAACAATAGCCGCCATAGGTTTCGTGTACATCAACTTTGCCTTCGGGCACCACCTCATCAATGCGTGCTGCATTTTTTGTCCAGTCGATATCGAAATCTTCCCAAAACGTTGTGGCGCCCAAATCGAGCATCGCGCCCCAGTATTCGCGAATATTGTCGATCGCTCCCTGGTAATCGCCTGCCATCGCGCGGGCTTTCAGCATGTAGTAGCCGTAAAAAGTCGACATTTTATGCACGCCATCTTTTGCCAAAACCTCCTTATTCGCGTCTTCCGGCTTAACAACTCCCGACATTCCCAACAAGGCAGCTGCCTGTTTCGATCCGGCCATTTCGGGCACATGTTGTTTCAATCGTTCAACCGTTGCCAGGCAAAGTTTTGCGGTTTCCTTATCGCCCAAAATTTTACACAAATCGGCTCCGGCATTAAATGTCATCACCATCATAGCCTGCAGACCCGCATGCACCGCCTCTTTGTTTTCGCTCGAAGGCCAGTCCAGAAAACGGTTGCCATCCAGCACTTCCTTACCGTTTTTATCAATTTTTGATTCCAGCAAATGAAGCAAAGCCATCAGGTATTCTTTTTGCTTTTTCAGGTAATTCAAATCGCCGTGATAATAATACCAGTCGCGTTGAATCAGCAGCCACCACATCGAATACGAACTGATCCCGTTCATCCAACCGGGCAGCGGTGTTAAATCACGGGCCAGGTCAAGACTTTTGGGGACCACTTCATTATCTCCAAAAACCGAATTGATGGTCATTACTTCAGGATGCATATCGCCCACCCAAACCAGGCGGTCGCGTTTTACACCGTCCCACAGGTAATCCTGCATATTCAGATGCACCGTGTAAGCGCCGGTCATCCAGATTTTATTCAAACGCTCATCGTTACAGGCAAATGATCCGAGGTACGGAATGTCGCGGTAGCGCAGCGCGGCGCTGATTTCCTTGATCTCAAGTTTTGTATCGGGATCAACCAAATCGATCCGGGCAAAACGAAAACCCGACTCTCCCACTAAAATTCGGCCCAGCCAAGGCAATTGTACCACAAAATCACGAATGGCATGATCGTTAGTGGCGCCTTCAACACCCACATCACTCATCGTTTCGCTCACCGATTCGCCAAGGCGCACGCGAACACGTCCTGCCGGGTTGGGATTGTTTATGGTGGTAATGATCTCGATTCCGCCCTGAATTTCGCATCCAAAATCAAGAATCAATCCGGCTTTATTATCCTTGCCGTTGATCAAGGTCAGGTAAGTGCCGCTATTTAAATCCGCCTGTCCGATACCGGGCGTTAAAATGCGCTCTGCATTTTTTACCTGTGTTCCGGTTTCGTCCGACTTCCAAACTACTCTTGTCGGGCTTAAAAACTTTTGCGTTAACGCTGTTGAACGTATCGATGAGTTGGCACCCTCCACCACAGGAGGAACCTGAGCACGGACACCGATGGAAATCCCCAGAAAAAATAAGATGAATAAAAATTTGTTGTTCATTATAAATCAATTATTGTTGTTACTTAATAGCTGTTTATTGTTTGATCAATTCTTGCTCCTGCATCCATTGAAAGACATAATTCAGCCAGTTCGATTTGGCCGGTTCAAGCGGATAACCGTGTTTCCCTTTGGAGAACAGGTGCATGTCGGCCGGAACATTTTTTGCTTTCATGGCTTCATAAAAACGAATGCTGTTTTCTACCGGTACCACATCGTCGTCCATGGCGTGGGTTAAAAACGCCGGAGGAGTATTTTCGGCCACCTGCTTTTCGTTGGAATAAAGCTCCAGCAAATCGTCAGAAGCATTTTTTCCCAGCAAATTATCGCGCGAACCGCCGTGCGTCAATCCCGGCTGCATGGAAATGACCGGGTAAACCAGCAACATAAAATCGGGACGTAAACTTGTCCCTTCTTTGTTTTCGATATAATCTTTTGAGAAGTGGGTGCCGGCCGTTGAAGCCAAATGACCTCCGGCTGAAAATCCCATAATTCCAATCCGGTCTTTATTGATTCCCCATTTTTCGGCATTATCGCGAACAATTTTCAGGGCCCTTTGCGCATCCTGTAAGGGAGCGATGGTTTTATTTGAACAGTTTTCGTCGCTGGGCAAACGGTACTTCAGCACAAAGGCAGCCACCCCTTTTCTGTTCATTTCCTTTGCAATTTTATGCCCCTCGTAACTGGCGCAAACCGCATGATATCCACCTCCCGGACAAATGACTACCGCTGTTCTTGCCTGGTTTTCATCCTGCGGAAGGTAAATTGTCAGGTCAGGTTTTGACACGGCAAAATAAATTCCGTTTTCATCGTACTCTTTGTTCTCATGCTCTTTTTCTCCGGGAATCGCGCCATCATATAGCGGAATAACGGTTTGTGCGCCACTACAACAACAGAGAAAGCATACCAGTATAAATGTGAGTCCTAACGTTTTCATTTTTCTTATTACTTGTGTTATTTCTTAGCTTTTAATTTTGACTAATCACTTATCCGAATTTGAAAGCTGCCGGATGGAAAATGGTAGAAAGTTTTTGAGTCTTTTTTCTCTGCTACCGCAAAGGTATTTTCATCCAAAGACGCTCCGTTGACGTTCAGCTTTTTTCCGTTCGGCAAAGCAACTATTCCGGATGAATTGGCCGGAATTTCAAGGTTCCATTCCACTTCGTCCGCCATGTGTTTCCAATCGCTGACAATGCTACCATAGGGCGATTCAATGCTTGCTTTGGCCCAGTCCATCCAATCCATAAACAAGGGTTCGAAGCGAATCACTTTGTAAGCGGAAGCATCGGGACGAATGCCAGCCATGTCTTCATAAAAACAAATGTCGTATCCCGCCTGCATCGGATGGTTGTGTGAAGCCTCCCGGCCACTTTCTTCGCTGGCCTCACTTACCGGAAGCGTTTCCCACAACGATGTTGCCCCCGCTTTATCCCACATTCGGGCAAAACTGTTTTCACCGGTTTTTGTAAACATTTTAAAGGCAGCTTCAGCTTGTCCGTAACGCGCCAACATGCTACCCACGCGGCCAATTCCGAATATTCCGCAGTTCATAAAACCATCGTGCTTTTCTGTCATATTGCGCACCACCGCCTGGGCTACCGCTTCCTCATCGCCCGCAGGAACAAGTCCAAAATCTAAGGCCATCACGTCAGCGGTCTGGCTGCCAAATGTTTTTTCTGACTCATTGTACATCGTTTCCACCATTTCGCCGGCAATCGCTTTTTTCAGACTGGCATATTTCTCAGCATCAGCAGTAAAACCCAGTAAACGCGCAGTCTGCTCAACGATACAAACATCGAGGTAGTGAAAAGCCGTTGATGTAAATTCAATCGGTGTATCCATCATTTCATTGCCACCGGGAGGACACCAGTCGCCCAGGCCCTGGTAGACAATGTGTTTGGTTTCCTTGTTGTAGTTCGATGTTCGTTCGGGATTGGAAGCCAGGCTTGCCACATGATCGGTCCACGTTTTCATTTCGGGATAATAATCCTCAAGAACCGCAGCGTTGCCGTAATACACATACAACCACCAAGGCAGCTGAACGAGCGCCGTTCCCCAATCGGGCGAAGCCACGCCGCAAAGCCGTTTGCCGGGAGCAATCATATAGGGCAATCCGGAAGGTTTTTCGGTAAAATAAAAAGTGGTATTAAATCGTTCGTGAAACAAAGTTTTTTCTTCTTTCGGATTAGCTCCCGAGCGAATATCTTCGAGGTATTTTTCCCAGAAATTATTCATTTGCAGATTGACGTTCGCCATCTTTACATAGGCATGCGAATCGCCCAGCCAGCCACATTTTTCACGGTCGGGACAATCGGTTGGGATCCCGTGTAAATTGCCAAAGACCGTGCGCATGGCCAGTTCGTGCAAGCGGTTGATCTGTGGTTCAGAACACTCAAAAGAACCGGTATTTTCCACATCGCTGTGCACCACCACCAGGCTCAGTGTCGACAAGTCCGGCTTTCCCGTAAAACCACTCAGTTCGGCATAGCGAAATCCGTGATACGCAAAACGCGGACTCCAGCTTTCCATTCCTTCTCCTTTGCAAACGTACTCGTGCTCAAATATTTTTCCGTGGTGAATCCAGCCAAGGGTTGAATAATCAAGCCCGCCATCTTTTTGGGGCTCCTCTGCCATTTTAATATTGAGTTTCGTTCCCGCCGGCTGCTCTGCCTGCAACTGAACCACTCCGGCAGCATTCGCACCAAAATCGAAAAACCAGTTCCCCGATGCATCCTGCCACATATCTACAGCCGAAATGACTTCTTTTTTCCGAATCGGGTGCATCAGTTGCGCCTTCAATACCGGCGGGGCCGAGTTTTCAACCAACTGCGCCGGCTGCCAGTTTTCAGCCTGAAAACCGGCTGTACTCCAGCCCTTGATTTCTTTGCGGGCATCGTACGATTCGCCCATGTAAATGTTTGTTTTTTGTACCGGACCTTCGTGCCATGTCCAGCTTTCGTCGCTGGCAATAATGTCTTTCGATCCGTCGTTGTAGAAAACCACCAGCTGGGCTCTCAGCATGGGCGGACCGTAACTAAACGGCGCTCCGTTCCAGGCGGCATCCTGAGTAAACCAACCGTTTCCGAGCATAACACCCATGCAGTTCTCTCCTTTTTCAAGCAGCGACGTTACATCAAATGTACTGTATAAGGCATATTGTTCGTAATTGGTTTGAGCCGGATCTAAAAACCGCGTTGAATCCACCAGCTGGCCGTTCAGGTAAAGTTCTCCGGCACCCAGCCCGCAAAAATACAGGGTGGCTCTTTCCACGGCAGCATCTTGCGCGGCACCGGTTTGAAAGGTTTTTCTGAAATAAGGCAAAGGCCGCTCTTTTGAATACGGATAGCTAATCCATTTGCCTGTCCAGGAATTTTCGTTCAGCAAACCGATTGAAAAGCTTGCCGGTTCGCTCCAGGAGCTTATCGAACCGTTTCCATCCCAGATGCGTACCCGCCAGAAATATTTTCCGGTTTCCTCGAAAGCTACCCCCTCTGGAATGATATCAAATTGCTGATCCGACAGTTGTTTTCCAGAATTCCACACATCGGCTTTCCCTTTTTGCAATTGTTCCGGGGAACTGGCGATCTGGATTTCCCAGGCATTTTGAACCAGTCCCTGCTCCTGTGTTTTGATTTTCCAGCCCAACAAAGGGCTTTCAATCCCCTCGGGATTAACCAGGTTGCAACACCGTAGTTCTTCCACTTTTAATTGGGCCTGCTCTTTCGCACAGGCAGAAAAAAGCAAAATGGAAATAATTAAAAGGCAATACTGTAATTTTCTATTGTTGTTATTCATTTTCAAGGGTATAAATAAAATTAAAACGTCCGCCCGGTGCCACATCTCCGTTCACATACCAGTCCAAAGGATCGGTTTCATCCTGCATGTTATCCGACCATTTGAATTCAATATTGGGTTTGTTTTCGAGTTTAAGCAGCTTAAGCGGAATGGGATACATCAGCTTGTTTTTATCCGTCTCCACATCAATTTCCGCAACATTCTCCCACGCTCCATTAGCGTACTGCTGCAATTGATTTCCTTCTGCCACGCGAAAATCATAACCGAGCCAACCGGTTTTTGCATTTCTGTCGGTATCGATGTAAAGATTCATCCAGTTACTTGTCTTTTCGCCGGTAATTGCTTCGCTGGTTTGCGCCAGAAAGAAAATCGTTTGATCGTCGCTGGCCACTTTCATCTGCGAAAAATCGTTGCGGCCCGTAACATTCGTATACATCCGTTCCGGGCTCGATTCTGCCCCGGGATGATTACGTTCTTTTGTGTCGCCTGTATAATCGGTATACAGCTGAGCCACATCATCCCAATCTTCCATTTTACGGATGGTTTTTGGTTTCACCGATTGCGGTAAGGCTGCAACTCCCTTGTAACGGCGAATATTGGCCACCATTTGCATGTAGTAGTTGTCGTTTAATCCGGCAGACCGGGTAGGTTCAATATCGCGACTGTATTCTGGACTGGCCTGATCGCAGAAAAAAGAGTGCTTTGGATTGCCATCCGGGCTGGGCCATCTTCCGGCGATCCACTCGTTCCAGCCGGTGATAAAAATAAACGGAGGATCTTGGTTGAGTGCAAAGTCCCATTGTTCCTGTGCATTGTAACCATAGCGAATATCCTGTTCCGGATTTCCCGGAGAACCATTCCGGTAGCTGCGGCCCCAGTTATTGCTGTTGCCGTAGAAAGCCGAGCCCCCCATTCCAGCAGGCACATCGGGGTGCTGTGCAACCGATACATTGATGATTTCCTTTTCGCCTTTATTGTTGCTGTAAACCTGTTGTGGACGTTTGAATTCGATCCAGGGCCAGCCATTGGTTAACACTGGAACATTGGGCCATTGCGATTCGCGGAAGGTAAAGAACGATTCGTAATCTTTTCCGGCGGCTTCATCTGATATTCCGACGATCAACGGTTTTTCATCCAGATAATACCAGGTTGACGGATGATAATGCGGCGCTCCCGTTTTATAAAAAGTATTGTAAATATTTTGCATGGTGTTGCCCGAAGCGGTATTCGTGTAATAAACAATCCGGGGCGCTTTTATCCCCTGTGTCTGAATGTCTTCAATGGCCTGCATTAATGCTTCCGACTGTTCAGGATAAATCAGGGTATTGGTGGCATCAAGGACCAGAAAATCGACCTGTGCATCAGCGAGCAGCTGCATACTGCGCAAATGCACCCAGTAGTCGTCGCCCCGGTAATAACCGTAGATAGGCTTACCCCAGAAATAATACCCGCCATAATTCGTTGTTCCCCATTGCGGATGAGTAACATCTTCCAAAACTTCCGGGTGGTCCGGAACAATCTCGGTTAAATCCCAGTACTTTTCAGAAGTTGGCGAGCCTTTATCGCCCTGCCACAGAAAGTAGAAGATCCCGACCTGACGATTGGATTTTGGATTTCCAACACTCTCGTTCAGCGGTAAGATTCTACCCAACTCATCGGTTCCCGCCAGAGGCTGTACAATGATCTCTTCTGACAAGCCAGTGCTTATTTTTTTCTCGTCTGTTCCTTTCTCGGCGCATCCGAAAAACGAAATACAACAAAAGAGAACGACCAGTAAATTAGTAAGTGGATTGTGCATTTTTATATTTTTCAGATTTTCATTCGTAATTCGCATCATGCTACTTTTCTTTCGTATTCATGGCATTCTTCACGGCTTCGAGATAACCGTAATTCCAAACCGTGTCCGGTTCCAGGTAGCTTCCTTCCGACCATTCGTTCCAGGCATTGATGGTGATCAGTTTAGGATTTAGCTGATGTTCGTCGACGTATTTTTTTGCCTTTTTCAGATAGTTTTCAAATTTTTCGGGTGTTGAATTTGTGATGTAATCGGCCTTGAATAAAAAGCGTGGATTGGCATCCCAACTAATCGTTACATTCGGGAAATAAGGAACGTTAAAATCCTTGCTAAAACTGCTCCACATCGCAGTGGAAGCATCGCCCCATTTTTGATAATCGCCGTCGGGCTGTTGCAAATGCGCCCAGCAATAATTGGTCAGGCTGTTGAATCCCAAATAAGCTAAAACATCATCCTGGCTTTTCACATTATCGGCCGGTACCCCTTCAAGCGACGCGGGAAGAGCTGACCACAGAATCCCCTGCAAATGCAGTCCCGGAAATCCGGCTTCAATCGTTTTCTGCCTGAAATAATCCAATGCCTCTCTGGTCTCCTGTGCTCCTCCCAGTCCGCGAACCAGTGTATTCAACTCATAAATGCAAAATACCGGTTCTCCATTAATTTTATAATAAGACGGATTTTTGAAATAGTTTTCAATCACCCGATCAACCACAATATTGAATTGCTCCCGATCCACTTCTCCCGGCCATATTATTGAGTCGATACTGGGATTATCAACGTCCCAGTAGGTAGTGGCATCGTGGTTGGCCCACATCAGATAAAACTTCATCCGATTGTTATTGGTTTTCAGGAATCCGTTGTTTACGCAGTCCTCCAGAAACGGGTGCCCTTCATACCAGTACCAATCGAAAATAAAAACATCCACACCATACTCGACGGCTGTTTCAATTTTTTTGTCCATTACAACTGGATCAGCCTCGTCAACATAACCCCACTCGGGAACTTTAGGTTGCGCGTGGTTTTCTTCTTTTGGAACAGCATTGTAAATGATCTCCCATTCTCCTTTTTTATCGGGGAACAAAAATTCAGCCCTGGGTTCGTAATGATATGCAGGCCAGTAAAATGCAGCCACGGTATAATCGTTTTCAGGTTGTACCTTATTTGTACACAAACTGAGAGCGAATAATATCCCAAACAAACAGCTGCCAATTGCTGCTTTTTTTATGTTATTTCTCCTATTATTCATATTTCATTTTTTTCGAAAAGACTGATCTTCAAAATTATTTTCTCCAAATCAACCGGTAATTAAACTTGCGGTTGGGAGCCGTATCTCCGTTTAAGCACAGCGAAATAGGGTCTTCGAGTTCTGACGGATTATCAGCCCATTTAAAATCAAACGATACCGCGTTTCCTTCCAGGTTTAGCAGTGCTCTCGGAACGCTCAATTCCAGTTCTTTCCCGGCATACCGATAATCGAGTGTGGCAACTTCCGCCCAGGGTTGAGCAGCATTATCTTGCTGGTAACGCATCAGCGTTGTGGTTTTCTCATCAAGGACTTTTTTGTTGACAATAAAATCGTAGCCATACCAGCCGGTTTCAGGATTTTTATCGGCATCGATCAACAACAGCATCCAGTTGTTATCGCTGTGCGCCGTCAGTTCGTTTGAAGTTTCCGCATAAAAATGGATGTTCGTTTTGTCCACAGCAACTTTCGCAGTTATAATATCGTTCCGCCCCGAATTATTGGTATACTGAACGCCGGCATATCCTATCGCATCGCGGTGAAAAATATCGCCCTGCGTATCACGGAATTCATTCTGTATTTTTTCCCAATCTGAAAAATCGCCGTCAGCCTTCATCTTATCATATCCTTCCTGCTCGGGAATCGGTCTGATTCCTTTGTAGCGACGAATATTCTGCGCCATTTGCATGTAATAGTTGTCGGTGTAACCCCCTTTCATCGGATGAATACAGCGGTTAAATTCAGCATTGTACTGATCGACAAAAAAGAACGGGTTATCGCGTCCAAGCCAGGGTGTTGTTCCGCCTCCGTCGGGCTGATATTTCCCGGCGGTCCACTCGTTCCAGTCGTTGATATAAAGAAATTCGGGATTCGCTGCAATCGCTTCATTCCAGCGTTCCTGGAAATAAATACCATAATCAGTTGGATGGCTCACCGTTTTTCCCAGCCACGGAACATACGCTGAATCGGGCATATCATACTCATTTAATGGCGGTTCGCCATATTGCCGCGACCACGATTTTCCCACTCCCATATTTTCTTTGGTCATGGTTACCGGGTGCTGTGCCGGCGTAACGGCTGCCTGCTCGCGTTTGCCCTGATGTGTGGAAAGAAGCTCTTCGGGTTTCAGCGCTTTTACTTTTGGATCGGCCATACTGTAGCCAAAACTCCAGTTGTCTTCGGTGCCAACAAAACGTTCGCCGGCCCACTCGTAATAGCCCCACCACATGGTACGCAAGGTAAAAAAGTCTTTTACCTCTTTGGTATAATCGGTATAGAATTCTTCCGCATAATCCGGGTCGCCGTAATGCAGATGGTTTTCATCAGTTTTTGCAGCAGCATCGTAGTGCGGATTTGGATTTTTCACCCCGCCACCGTTGGCATCCATGGCTGGTTTTCCATTATAAAGTAGCAGCGGTTTCCCATCCCAGTAAAACCACAGATCCTCGTACTTTTTCTCTTTGTAAATACGATCGTACAAATCCTGAACAACTGTAATTACCGGACCGTTAAAAGCCCAGAAAATAAACTGCGGCACCTTGTTTCCTTCGGCCTTCATTTTCTGCATCGTGCTGAACGTAACTTCCCATTCATCCCAATAACGTACTGCATTTGTTACATCCATCACCAGCACATCAACTCCGGCATCGGCCAGCATCGACATGTCTTTTCGAATCACATATTCATCCTGACTTAAAAAGTATCCCATTTCCGGTTCTCCCCAGTGATACGAATTGGTGTACCACAGTTCATGGTCGGCTTTTAGTCGTGCCGACGGATCTTTCTCCAGTATTTTGGTTACATCGGCACGATAAGGTTGCTCCAGCTTAGCCAGCCCCTGTGTGTGCCAGGTTATGTAAAAGATTCCCACTACCCGGCGTTGATCATCTTTCCGGGGACCAACTTCATCAGAAGAAGGCATCTCCCTTCCCAAGGCATCGTTGGCGACCCAGGTGTCAGGAAAAATATCGCGGTAGTAACTATTTTTATCTTCCGCTATGGAAGTTGTGTCTTTCTCTTCACGGGTTTGGCAGGAAAAACTTACCAGTCCGAGTCCAAACAGGAAAAGGAAGAGAACAGGATTTGTGATTACTTTCATTGGTTTCATTTCTTTATGGGTTACACTTAAAGCACTACTGTTATCCATTTGCCGGAAAGCGATTCTCCTATTTCCAGTTCGATTTCGTCATTCGTCGCTTTAAACGGAACTGATTGTTTTCCGACTTTCACTTTCACACTTTTCTTTCCCGGAGCAATGGGCAATTTCACCTTCCCGAGGCCGGATACCTGAACATGATACAGCGTGTTTTTCTCCTTACTTTCAGGAATAAAAACAAGCTTCGCAAGAGGCTGATCGGTAAAGTGATAGAGTTTTCCATCGATGGTGATTTCATTGCAATTGTTTCCGATAAAAGCAGACAGTCTGTTTTCGTTCGTTCGGAATGCCATCCACAAGCGCCCGTTGTACGTAATGCGATGCCCGTTAATGGCGGCATCGTCCAGTTCAATTTTATCGGTAGGCAAAGGATTTACCGCCAATGCCTGCGCATCATGTTCAGCATTGCGGGAAAAGCCCCCTTCCCAGTTTTCGCGGTGTGTGCGATAGTGGCGAACAACCATGGTCGTTGTATTCGGGAAGGTGGTAACAAAGTACTCGGAGGTACGCGAAACCACAGAAGGATTGTCATTAATTCCGGATATGGCACCCGACGGAGGATAAGCGCCGGCAGCATTGAGGTTTTCGAACAAAGTGCGTGTTTCGTAACCCAGGCTTTTCGATTGGTCGTCGCGCGGACGGAATCCCAAATAATAAAAGTCACCTTCTCCAAGCTTATTTTTCACGCCAACCACTTTTCCATCGCAACGGGCAACCACTTCGCCTGCTTCGGGATCAACAGGATAAATGCGATCGACCAGAAAGTCGGTCAGGATGGTTTGCGTTGGCACCTGCGAAAAGCTTCCCGAAAACGCAACTTCTTTTCCGGCAGCAATTTCGCCCATATAATTATCGAAATGATAAGTCGCACCTGCAAGTTTTTGCCATTGTGCCGTGCAATCTTTTCCTTCGGAATCGAGCATCGGAGGCGTTCCATACCAGAGTACTTTCCCGCCTTTTTCAACAAATTGTGCAAGCAGGTCGAGCAATCCTTTTTCCGGAAGCGGCTCAAACAATACTACGACAGTGCCATAACTTTTGTCTTTCACCGCCAGTTTGCCATCGTCCTGCAGTTTTCCCATCTGCAGCAGCTTGGCAGCCGAGAGGTAATTCGCATAACCATACTGGGTCATCCAGCTACCAAAACGTTCTTCAACCGCAACCAGACTCATGGGGTAGATGGCAAGTACTTCCACATCACGGTGAACGCCGCCGGTCATCATCTCAATATCGCGGGGAGGCTGTGCGCCAAAAGCATGGTTGATCGCCATTCTGCGTTCAAGGGCTTCCTTCGGGAATCCCCAAGCTGCAGCGTAAGCATTGGGGTATTTGTTAATTACACCAATTGAAGTTGCCATTGCAGCACCATAATAATTCCGGTCACTCCAGCCACATTCGGCAAAATCGTTACCGGTAGGCTCCAGGTATTCTCCCCATTTAAAGTAATCGTAACACGCAGCAGATGCCTGGTGCACGGTATTACTCCAGATAAAATTCGAAGTATATTCATACTGATTCGCAAAGCCCGGTTGTTTCTCGGTATTCCACAAATCGATGGTTGGACTTTCCGCCCACGAAGCATGTGCACTCGTTCTTAATTCGCGTTTAAAAAGAGATTCAGCATACGTTTTTGCATCCTTAAACAAATCCACTACGCCATTATTGAGCAACTTATAGTAGCGGTCACGCAGCAAAAAAGTACGGTGAATATCTTCCGGATTCGGCCCCATAACGTACTGCACATTGATTACCGACTGCGCAAATGGTTCGTAATTCGGCGCTCCGAAGACAAAATAAAGCAGGTATTTATCATCGAAAGGTTGTCCGAATTTTTTAGAATAGGTATCCGAAAAGCTTTGGCTCAGATAGCGTTCGGCAAACTGTCCGTTTTCATGATGGCTGAAATAGCTCCAATCCTGTTGAATGTGCATTTCATCAGAATACAAAGCGGTTAGGTTCACTCCCTTTTCGTGGTATTTATCCATCAGCGACTTTAGAAATACCGGAGCATCAGCATTAAAATAATCCATTTCCTGCGTTTCGTATTCAAGCATCACCAGCACTCGGTCGTAACCCGGATATTCAGCTTTTTCGCCAAATACCTGCAGATGCCGCATGTCGATGCTCTGTCCGATTCCGCGTGCTGCATAATTCATAGTATCCGTCGCTTCATACTGCACATCGGTTAAAGGCACGATGTTTTCAGGCTCCACCACCCTAAATGGGATATCGCCGCCACTTTCCTTAAAAGCATAAGCTTTAACACCTTTCAGCACCATCGGCGATTTGCCTTTGTTATTGGTCCAGTAAAGTTGCTGCCAGATTGAAATATCAAATTTTCCGGTTTTTGGATCCCTAAAACCAACTTTGTAAGCCAGCCAGCGACCACTGTTGCCGGTCTGTTTTTTATAAGCTTGTCCCAGTTCCAGCGGGCTTAGCAAACTCAGGCAAAGCCCAAGGTCATATTTTTTTGCGAAGTCGCTCACGATTTTGATTTTATCGACATAGGCATCCATATCGGGCGTTAATTTCCGCTCGGCTCCGGTGTCGTTCCTGTATTGCCTGAAAAACTCATCGAAAGCAAGATTGATCTCTTTTGATCCGCGTCGTTGTCCTTCTTCACAAATTTCGCGCAGGCTGCGGACATATTTATTGTACCCCAGCGATAAGTCCAGCTTTTGTTCAGGATCGGTCAAAGCTTCGAGTTGCTCATCACTGGTCAGAATGATCGACTGTGCATGGAGTTGCCAAACTGCCAAAATTGTAAAGCTTATTAAAATCAGTATTCGTTTCATTGGTTATATTGGTTGAATTAAACGCTGCGCAAAACAGTATATTCAGGCGCAATCGGTTGATTGCACCTGAATAAATGAGAATTAGTATTTTACTTCGGAAACAGTAACCGGCCCGAATAATCCCGATGCCTGCAACGGACTGTCGGCTTTATACGGATTTACCGGGCACCAGGTCTCACGCTGATCTTCCGGCAAATTTAAGTCGCCGATCAAGCGGTTTACCCAGGTATTTACCACCTCAATTTTTAATGTATTTTCACCTGCAGTTACCAGCTTGGTAATATCGATCTGATAAGGAGGAGTCCACACGCCTCCGGCATATTCTCCATTTACATACACTTTGGCCATGGCGGTTAAATCGCCCAGACTCAATACTATGTTTTCGGCTGTTGGTGCAGCATCCAAACGAAAGCTTTGCTCGTACGATGCGGCTCCCGAGTAATATTTGATGCGCTCGTCAGAAAATTTCGACCAATCCTGAAGTGTTTCAAAAACAACCGGTTCTTCCGGTCCGCGTTTCGATGGGTCAAACTGTACTTTCCAGGCTTTGCTCATATCAGCCAAAACTTTTGCTACCGGGAAATTCGCTTCCACGCCCTGCGCTTTTGCTTTGCCTGCCTTTTTGCGGAATACCACAAACACACTTTCGTAAGGTGCCAGTTTTAGCGGTACGGCAGTGGCATTTTCCAACTGTTCGTAAGCCGGAAGGTCACGCACCGAACCGGTGGTTGCATTCCATAGCTCGGGCTGGAGGCCGCTTACGCGAAATTCAGGAGAAACCACTTTTGTTTTATCCGTTTGGTTGGCAACAAAATAAACTTCTGCGCCATCCATCGTACGGTGCCCGTAATGAATGCTGTTATCATTCGGAAGTTTACAATCAGGAATACAGTCCATCAATGCAAAAGCTTCTTCCATCGACAAACCATTCAGGATCATACCCTTGCCCACTTTTCGCGATTTTACGGTTAGGCCATCCACATCGCCCCACAATTCAGCAGCCATTTGCTGCAGTTGCTGATCGGCTTCCGGTTGATTCTGCAAACTGGGCGAACGCAGCGGGGCTGGTCCCATTACAACGGCTCCCTCGTTTACCAGCTGATTGATTTTAGCCAGTAATTCAGGACGCATCGTTTCCAGTTTTGGCAATACTAATATCCGGTATTGTGTTCCGTGCGGAAGCGTAATCAAACCGTCTTTAACCGTCATGTATTTTTCGATTACTTCGGCATTCATATAATCGAACTGGTAGCCCACCGGCAAAGCAGGATCGGTAATTCCGGTCATTTTGGGCGCATCTTCGCCAATAAAATAAGCTGCATCAGCCACATTTAAACCTTGCTGAAGCATCATATTTGAACGTTTCAGGTAATCCACAAACACGTCGAGCTGCGGATACCAGATATTTTTCCGGTTGAAAGCGTTGCCAAACCAGGCATTCACCCCCGGATTTTTGTCTTCGTAAGGCTGCGAAATGTAAACATGTAACAAGGTATTGTTGATTCCTTCGGCAAAAAAGCGGTCGGTGCGCTGTTTGAACATCGCCGGATAGCGCATAAAAGAACCGCCGGCAACCGTGTTCGATTCGGCAGAAATTTTTGTTTTCCCGTAAATGTGTCCGCAGGAAGTTGCGGCCCGGTTTTCGATGTTTCCCAGCTCGCCTTCGCTCCAGTATTCGCCGCCAATCTCGTCCGACTGTCCGCCATACATTAAAAATTCGCTCGGAAATCCCCAGTGGCCGTAACATTCGAGCCAGGTTTTCAGCCCATGTTTATGACTCACATCGCGCAAGCCACCCACATAATCGTAAGCCACTTTATCGGCCACCATGCGCCGCATATCCCACAAAAAGCGGTCAGACTCAAGCTGGCTGTTTACCACAAAACCTTCGTAAACCGGTAAAAACGGCAATGCATCGTAGCCATATCGTTCTTTAAATTCGTCCAGAAAACCGTCGGTAAAATTCTGGCCTCCCATTTCGTAGCTGTCCTGAACTACCACTTTAAACGTTTTTCTGTCGGCTTCCGGAATACGTTCCAGCATTTCGCCGATGTAGGCATAGAAATGCTTTTCAACGTGCTTTTTGCTCATTTTATCGATTTCCAAACCGGTTGCTTCCGGCGATGCCGGCCCGTTGGTCACGCCTGTAGGTGTCATGCCGGTTCTTAGAATTACCCAGTTTCCTTCGGGTACCTCCCAGTTCAAAGTACCATCAGCCGACATTTGAGCAGTTAGATCGATCACTTTAGAAGCGTCGATCACCGCATCTTTCACTTCGGGTTCTGCTTGCCCGGGCCACTGGTATTCTTTCCAGTAAGGCAGTGGTGTCTGGTACATCTTCGCCAGTGATTTCTCAGGGAAGCGTGCCACCCGCGGAGCCGATGAAAGCGCAACTTCAGCAAGGCCCATTCCCGGATTTACATTTTTGATGACAAGGCGAAACGAAGTGGCTGTTTCGGCCGGAAACGACACAACGATTGGCGCGTAGGGTTTAAAGCCCACATTTAACGAAGCATTATAGCGGTCGATGGCAAATTCAGCCAGCGTACGGTAGTTTCCATCGTTTTCTTTTACCTGGAGAACAGCCGGGTTATTGATTCCTTTTTCGATGGAAGTTACCGAAAGACTGCGTGCAGTAAACGGAGTTTTCGCTTCAAAATCGATGGTAAAATCGCCCTTGGCCGGAAAATTAACCCCTGTAGCTGTATTTTTATCGGCAATTTTTGTCAATCCCTGCACGCTGGGCGATGAAGTAATCTTTCCGTTTTGAGCATCAAAACTTTGCTCGTAAAACTTGGGTTCGGGGTATGCAATCACTTTTACATCCTGGAAAGGCTCAAGTGGTTTTTCCAGCTTTTTGCTCAGCTTTTGCGGACCTTTTACGTGCAATTCAGAAGTCGCCAAATAGCGCATGGCTTCATCGGCTTGCACCCAGGGACCTCCTGACTGGCTCCAGCCCGGCGAGTTGAAGATTCCAATTTCGATGTCGAGCTCGGTTGCTTTTTTTAGCGCTGCATGAAGGATGTTCCACCACTCGTCGCTGAATATTTTCACGTTTCCGTAAGGCACATCATCCTGCCCGATGTAGCCAATAAAAGCACGGTTTATACCCGCTTCTTTCATCGAAATCAGGTCGTTTTCTACTCCTTCTTTTGAGATATTATCTGAAATCCAGTACCAGTAGCAACTGGTTTGAATCGAATCGGGCGGATTAATAAAGGCTGTTTCCATTTTTTTAGTGGATTCACTTTCGGTTTTCCCGCAGGAAACCAACAAGGTCAATCCAATAAAAAAAGCGGTAAATAATGATAAAATTGTTTTCATTGTTTGTATTGATTTATAGTTGATTGCATTTCTATTTCTTCGGAAATAAATTAATTGTAGCGCACCTCATATTCTCCGGCGGTATTTAGTACAATCTCGTAGATTCCACCTTCCAGGGCACGCACATCAATGCCTTTTTTCACTTTTGGTTTGCTTTTACTTTTGATGCGCAATATACCGTTCCCGTCAATGGTTTTCACGTTGATCACCCGCTTGTCCATGTAAATTTCGATGGCTCCGGAAGGCGTTGGCACTTTCCCTTTTATCCAATCCAGGCCGGCGAGCGAAGGTGAGATAACGTAATCGTTGTACCCCGGCGAAGTTGGTTTTACGCCCAGCAAGTATTTCCCAAACAGGTAAATGGGATTGGCGCCCCAAGCGTGGCAAAGGCTTTTTCCGAACGGCCGGCCATACATGGCGTAATGCTCGGCTCCCGATTGCTCCGGATCGAAAGCCTCCCAAACCGAAGTTGCCCCCAGCTTAAGCATGCCGCCCCAGTAGTCCTTCACAAACTCAATGGCTTTTTGCTGCTCGCCAATTTCGCAAAGCGAAGCCAGCTCGTAAAACTTCATGTAGGGCGTGGTTATTTTCAGAATCTCATCGTTTAAAATCACGTTATCGCGAATCTTGCCGATCATGTCGTTGCCGGCGTAACCGAAAAGAATGGAAAACATGTTGGCATAGCGGGTGACGGTATTGTCCAATACGCCATCCTTGCGTTTATGCAGAAAAGCACCGCGCTCGTCGCTCCAGAAAACATCCACAATTTGCTGCCGGATCGTTTCCGATTGCTTTTTGCAACGTTCGGCAAAAGCCTGATCGTTGACAATTTCGGCACTCAAAGCCATGGCTTCCAGACTTCGGGCCAACAACAACTGCTGAAAACTTATTTCTCCGTCTTTTTCGATTGGCGCCCAGTCGATAAATACCCAATCGCCGGGAAGGCCTTCCACAAAACCGTTTTTATTGGTCCGTTCCAGGCAAAAATCCATGAGTGTTTTCATCCGCGGATAAATCTGCTTTACAAAAGCGCTGTCGCCGGTGTACAAAAAGTGATCGTAGATGCCGATCATCCAGTAAAAGGAATAATCAAGAATGGTATTGATGTGCATTTTAACCGGATCGTGTCCGCGCAAAGCATACAAGGTGCGCGTGTTCACGCCCTCGTCGAAAAATGAATAGAAATTCATCAGGTAACTTTGCAAAGCATCGCCACTCCAAATCCAGCGGTCGCGTTTAATTCCGTCGAGATGAAATTCACGTGTCGTCAGTTGCAGTGTGTACAACGACACGTCATAAATCCGGTTCAACAAAGAATCCGAGCATTCAAAAGTTCCTTTCTGTTCCAGCGGAAGGTACTCGTACAAGGCTGTGATTTCCTGAAAAGAAACCCCTTCGTCCCAAACGGCATAAATGTATCGGAAAGCCCGCGTATCGGTGGTTTCATCGGTTGTAAATTGGCGATTAATGTCCAGGTAGTCGTATGTTTCGGCTTCTGTTTTTGCCAAAGCTTCCTCTTTCGATTCACCATAAAATAACTTCAGCCGGCCCTGCCCTTTTAGTTTTTCCACCACCACTTTTCCAAAAGTTTCTTTTCCGAAATCAAGCAAGAGTGCATTTTTATCCTGCTGAATAACTTTGGCTGTAATGGGCGTATATTCCAAACTAAAGCTGGCTGGTGGTGCATCGGGCTTGGCGAAATCGGCCGATGCCGCACCGTAATACGAATTGTCCTGATTGGTTACCGTCCATCTGTTATCGGTACGAACATGATTTCCCTGAATTAAAAGCGAAGGAAAAGTTTTGTAGTTTTCAATCAGAAATAACAGCGAATGTTTACCGGCTGGCAGCGTAAAATTCTGCGGATCGAAATCCGTTTGAATAACGCCATCAATGCGCATATAATAGCGACCATCAGCATAAATCTTAACCGTTTCAGGCGTTTCAAGTTCATACTGCTTTTCGAAACGGATTACCGGATAAGGCACATCCACGCGCCAAAACGGAGGATAAGGCTGACCGCGTTCCTGCCGTTTCCCGGCTACCTGGGTATGCAGCCACACTTCAAAATCGCCCGGATACCAAATCCATTTGGCGTTGCCGGTAGTTTCCAGGTTTTGAGGAAATGCCTGACCGACCGTTACTAACAGTAAAATAAAAGCAATCAGGTATTTTTTTGAGAAAATTTTTAGGTTCATATACATTTAGTTGGCTTGATCTTATTTATTCAGCATATACAAAATTGAAACGTCCACCGGGTGCGGTATCACCGTTGACATAAAAATCCATGATGTTTCCGTTTTCCTGCATATTATCGTTCCACTTAAACTCAATGTCAACGTTTTTACCAAGCAGGTTCAACACTGCGCGGGGAATTTCCAGCTCCAGCTTGTTTCCGTTAACCGCATAATTGGTTTCGGCTACTTTTTCCCATTCCCAGCGGTTACCCACATTTTTTTCCACGATTGCTTTTTTATCCGGATTTATGCGGTTTACGATAAAATCGTAGCCATTCCAGCCGGTGGATTTATCGCGGTCGCTGTCAATAAAAAGCATCATCCAGTTCCTGTCGGTTTTGGAAGTCAGTTTTTCTGCTGTTTCCACATAGAAATAAATATTCTGATTATTGCGGGCTACTTTAGCGCCGGCAATATCATTTCGCCCGGTGTTGTTTACATAGTACTGATCGTAACGTCCGCGGTGATCGCGATGCATGGTATTACCCATGTAATGCGCGAAATAAGGTTTCACATCGGCCCAGTCATCGGCTTTTCCGAGCTTCACGGTTTTTGCAGCAGAAGCCTCCTCGGGTACTGCCATTCCTTTAAATTTCCGCACCTGGTCGACTAACTGGAGGTAGTAAACATCTCCGCGGTCTCCCCAACCTTTATTGGGTTCAATATCGCGGCTTCGTTCCCAGTCGAACTGATCCACAAAAGAAAAAGGATCGCCTGTCCAGCTGTCTTTGGGCAACCACTGTCCGGCAATAAATTCATTCCATCCGGTCACAAAAACGAGTTCAGGATCGAGCTCAAAAGCACGGTCCCACTGCTCCATAAAATTCCAACCGTACAAGTAGCCTTCCACGCGAGGATCAAAACCATCGCGCTGAGTGAAATTACGGCCAAACGATCCGGGCAGGTTAAAAGCGCTGCAATGACCTTTGGTTTCGGGGCTGGCATTTTGGGCAATTCCCACCGTCACCTGTTCAAACTTGCCGTTTTCGCCTTTTACATAACCATGTTGCGGATAATTTTCGAGCCATCCCCACTGATCATTGCGTGTGGGACCATCCACATAGTCGGGTTGTCCGGGACGGAACGTAAAAAACTCGGCAATCTCTCGGTCTTCCTCCGAATCGGTCAGATTATCGGGATAGCCCATGATGCAGGGTTTTCCTTTCCAGATAAACCACAGGTTTTTATACCGGCCGGGTTTGTACACATCGCGGTATAGCTGACGAAGCGAAACCAATGCATGTGGAACCGGGCCAAAAGGAAGCATGTACGCTATTTTGGGCACATTCACACCGTCCTTTTGCGCCTGATCCCATGTTTTCAGGAGTGCTTCGTACGAATCTTTCCAGGTAATGCTACCGTTGGTGCAATCAAAGAATACTGCATCGACTTTTGCATCGGCCAACATCTCGGCATGTTTGCGCAGCACCCACGGATCGGTGGTTTTATAGTAGCCCAGCAAAGGCTGCTCCCAGTAGAAAAATCCGGGTTGTTTGGTTCCCCAGGCCGGATGATGATAATCCTTCATTGCCTCGGGATATTTCCGTACAATTTCTGTAATGTTTTTTACCTGGTAGGTTGTGTCGTCGTTTCCCTGATGCCAGGTCCAGTAAAACATAGCGATGAATTTGTCTTTCTTCTCATTTCCTGCATTTTCGAAGGTACACAGTTCACGTCCAAGCGCGTCGGTTGCTACCCACTGATCGCTGTTTACCTGTTGTGCCATCAGCTGCCCGGAAAACGGGCTAAGCAAAAACAGCACAAAAAGCATAGTCCTTAATTGTCTCATATTAATTGTTTTATTGGTTTAGATCTTTCGTCACAAAAAAAATGGGTTACTTACTTGATGCGATTTCATATTTTCCAGCTTCCAACTCCATCAAATAAAACTCATTTACCCTCTTCCCTTCCTGTTTCATTTCTTTTGCTCCGGTATCGATTCTTACTTCAGGTTTTCCCGGCGACTTTATTTTTAAAACGCCCTTTGTTCCTTCCGGAACGGTAATCCGATATATCACTTTGCCGTTTGATTTTCGCTCCCACTCCGACCGAATAAGGCCATAAGGTGTTTTATACGAACATTTTGCAAAATTCAATCCTTCCGGAGTTTGCGGCACAAGATGAAAAAGCTTAAATCCTTTCGAATTTGCATCCTGTTGAATCCCGCCCAGCCAGCGGAAAAACCAGCCGGAAACGCTGCCAAACATGGGGTGACAGTTCGAATAGACATTGTCACTTTCTTTCCAGGTTTCCCAAAGCGTGGTGGCACCATTCTCCACCATGTATCCCCATCCCGGAAATTCAGGACTGTTGACAATATCAAAAACCATTTGAGATAAACCAGCCTGCGAAAGAGCTTCCAATATGAAGTAGGTTCCAAAAATTCCCGTTGTAAAATGTCCGTGCCCGTTTTCATTAACTGCCGAAACGAGCGAATCAACAGCAGCCTGTTTTTCATTTTCAGGAATAACTCCGGAAACCAGCAAGGCGGCATACAGTGTCTGCTTGTTTACTTTTGTCAGATCAGCATCAGGATTTCTCCAGAAGTTCTCGTAAAGTTCGTTTCGGATGGCGCTTTCCAGCTTCGCAAACTTCTCCTCATTTATCCGGTCATTCATCAATGCCGCAAATTCTTTCATCACTTTGGCGGCTTTCAGGTAATGACAGGTTCCGGTTATCTGAACAGGAACCGGTATTAACGATTCGTGATCGCCCAAGCCTTCAGTTACGATCAATCCGGGAATCAAGCGATCGGCTTTCTCCATCCATTTCAGATCGAGTTGATACAGTTCGCGAACAATTCCGGTGTCGTTGTAATTTTTGAGCAATTCATCCTGAAGAAACAGAAATGCCGACTCCCAGCTAATGCCACAATATTTCAAGCCAACAAAAGGAGCAGTATCGGCAAACGATGAATCGTTCATCGCATCCACCCAGTCGTAAATCGCTTTACGATAAAAAGAGTGCATATCGAAATTATAAATAAATGATTCGGCTACCGCATTTATATCCCCTCCATAGCCAAATCGTTCGCGTGCCGGACAGTCGGATTGCACCCCCTGCAAATTGGATTTAAACGTCCGGACCGAAATCTCCTGTATTTTGTTCAGCAACTCAGAAGAGCACTCGAAATGATTGGTTTCTTCTACTGCAGTATTAAGCGCCAGTCCTTGCAGGTCATCCACCGAAAGCGGATACGACAGGCCGCTAATCTCCATGTAGCGAAAGGTGTGAAAGGTAAATTCAGGTGAGTACCAGATTTCCTGATCATCACCAAACACATAAGTATCGGCTTGCCAGGCAATATCGGGAGCACCCGGACCTCCTGTTCCTTCGCGCTTAATCTGCCCGCAAACGCTCGTCATCGGATTAAGCGTACCGTCATCGTAAATACGTTCGCCAAATCGAAATGAAACGGTATCCCCGGTTTTTCCTTTTAGTCTGATTTTATAAGTACCCGCAAAATTGACGCCCATGTCAACCATCTGAAGTCCGTCGGCTAATGAGCGAATCGTTAAAGGAGATATTCTTTCGGTTACTTTTATCGGTGGGAAAAAGCGAGGTAAAAGTTCTCCTCCCGGCGATTTCACCACGCAAGCGGCAGTCCACTCCAAGTCATTATAATCCGGGGTATTCCAGCCTTTTGGGGCCAGGCGCGCATCGTACCACTCTCCCAGGTAAACATTGTTTTTTAAGAGGGGGCCATCCGCAAATTTCCAGGTTTCATCGGTCTGAATTGTTTCCGTTTTGTCATTGTCGTAAACAAGCCGTAAAACAGCTGTAAAGGCGGGAATACCGGTTGTTAATGCATCCCGAAGATTGAGATTTCCCCACATGCGCATGGGCAGCGGATTATAGAATCCATTTCCGACGGTAACACCCAGACAATTCTCCCCTTTTTTTATCATTTCAGTAAGATCGAATTCTGAAAAATAAATTCGTTTGCTGAAATCGGTCCAAGCCGGATCGAGATAAATATCGCCTATTCTCTCTCCGTTTAAACTGGCCTGGTAATATCCGGCAGCCGTAATAAAAAGGGTAGCTTTTTTTATTCGCGTCTGTGTTGCAAACGCTCTGCGAAACAAAGGAGCCGGGTGATTGGAGTACCTATCAGCATTGTCGGTCGATTCTGCCTCACAATTGCTGATCCATTTCCCAAATTCGGGAATTTCCCGTTGCAGATACTGCGCTTTACACCAACTAAATGTAAGTATGAAAGCGGTAAATATGAGTACTACTTTGTTTGTCATCCTTTTTTATTTAGGCTGCCGGCTATTCCGGTCAGGTTGAGTTGGTTGTCTTTTTATTACAGGTTAATCTGTATGGTTTTTCCATTTTTGCAATTCTTTGAAATCGCTTTATCTGAAGCAATAATCTTTACCTGAATGCCAGCTCCTTTCCGTTGCACCTCAATGTCCATCACCTCGCCAAATGCATGAATTTTCCGAAGCGCCATGCTATCCCAACCTTCCGGGAGCTGCGGTGTCAACTCAAAGGTTGAGAGTCCGGTTGGCCGGATGCCAAACAAACCTTCGGTAAAAATGCGGCAATACAGCCCGCTTTCAGCCGACAAGTGGCGCTGACCACCTTCCGGATAAGCTTCCACCGGATACGGAACATGTTCGCCAAGCAATCTTCGTTGCGAATAATACTCCAGAAATTCCATGGCTTTTTCGGTTTCTCCGGCTTGAAGCACACCACGCAGGGCATACAAGGTGGAACGATCCCAGAACGTTTTATCGCCGGCTTCCGTAGCCAGTCCGTCATCAGTCCACAAACGTGGCGAGAACAAGGCGTCGATGGTGCCTTCTGCCCGGTCGTAAATACCCACCGTCAGCGGAATACAAATCCAGGCGCGCAACACATCGTTGCCATCGTAATAGCGATACGTGTTGAAGCCCTCCACTTTCCGTCCAAAAAAGCTTTCGATATTGCTTTTTAGTGTTTTTGCTTCATTCTGATAGGTTTTGAGCTGAGCGGCATCTTTTCCCAAATCCTTTCCCAACTTTGCAGCCGAGAGTAAGGCATCGTAATACAAACTTGAAGTACACAGGTTTGCATCGCCGACCGGGAAACGCCCTTCCAGCTCATCCGCATCGGAAGAAACTACGCCGCCATCATTCAGTTTTCGTTTGTTGTATTCGAGGCACCATTCAATCAGCGGCCAGAGTTTTTCAGCCGTTTCCCGGTCGCCCAAAGTAAGTGCAAAACGTGAGGCGCCATAAGCAATCATCGCAGCATCGCCGCGATCGCCGGCACCGTTCCAGATGTCGATTCCTTCGGCAATAATCGAACTTGGAATGGGTTTGTATTCCGGATTCATAAACCGGGCAAAATGCAGGTAAGCATTCAGCGACGAATCATTCCCTTTTTCGTAGCCCAGAAACGGGAAAAACGGCCCGACATATTCAGCCTGATCGTTGGCCCAAATGGCAGCATAATAGGCGCCACCTCCGGGACCGTGCATATAGCCGCCTTTGGTTTTATAGATACTTTCGGAAGCTCGTATTTTGGCAAAAGCAAAAGCGCGATTCAATACCTCATCGGGAGTCTCGAGCACCAGGTTGTTCCACCAGGAAGCCACCAGTTTTTCGCGTGATTGTTTTTCCACGCTCACCGATTGCGAAGCAAAACTCCCGGTCTCAGGTTTGGCAGCAATACGCATATTCCATTCAACCGATTCTCCGGGTTTTAACGCATAGAATCCTCCGCCTTCCACTTCTGTCAGAATTTTATAACTTCCTTCTACTCCCCGCTCCGGATCGGTGGAAGTGATTATCGTGTAATCGGGAATTTCAAGCGCCAATCGATCGTTCGATTTATTGGTCAGCACATAATGTTCGAAATACGCCGGATGTTCTGTAGACGGGAACAGGGTGCGCACCAGCTCCACCTGATCCGATGAACTTTTCACTTCCATCAGTCCGCCGTGTGCGAGGCTCGTGGTTTCGATGTTTTGTAAGGCTTTCCCATTTACCAGCACTTTCGAGAGGCAATCGTCGTTCACCCAACGAATTAAACTGGCATGGGTATTATTGGGAATAGTGCGCAGCATGGGCCACACCAATTTTCGTTCAAGTTTAAATGAACGATCGGCAATAACCGTATAATTCAGAATAACGGAGATACTGTCGCCACTCATCTCGATATGATCGGAATGCGGAAGTTTATCGCTAATTTTCCAGGTAATCTTTCCGTCGGGAGCTAATTCCCAGCGATTTTGCGCGTTAGCATTCAAACCGAAAAAAGCTGTCGCACATATCGCCATAATAAAGGTCAGTAGTTTTTTGAAAGGTAATTTTGTCATTGTTCCATTATGTTTTTGTGTAGTCCATAAAAATACTACATCCCCAAGAGTTATAGGTTATTGTTCAATGCCATTTTCGGCCTGTCCTGTTATCTGCTAGTCAATTTTACTTAAGCCCTGAAAGCTGATATATTGCTCTTTTATCCCCAATGAATCTACCAAATCACGTATTTCAATGGTTTTTAAAATATGGGTATTGAAGCCTTTTCCTGCATCGTTGTTGTACACCCACGATGGCGTAGGCCATAAACAAGCGCTGAATTTGATGGTCCGGTAAAATTCTTTGCTCACTCCCTGCTGACCATGGTGCGCCATTTGCAGGTAATCGCAATCCAACTCATCGCGGAAAGGACCGTTTAACAGGCGATCGCCTTGTTCTGCTCCGCTGTCGCCCAAAAACACCATCGATTTTTTAGCATCCCATACCCGTACAACCATACACGAATT
The DNA here is from genome assembly GCF_023111095.1 of Maribellus sp. YY47. Classification (GTDB taxonomy): domain Bacteria; phylum Bacteroidota; class Bacteroidia; order Bacteroidales; family Prolixibacteraceae; genus Draconibacterium. The sequence goes on along the minus strand of NZ_JALGYW010000004.1, from coordinate 243,776 downwards.
GTTAAAAGGATTTACCGTAACTTCTTCGTTTTTCACATCTAAAATTTTAAATTGGGTTTGATCGAGCTGAAAAACTTTTCCCGGTACCGTCATATTTTCCTGCGGAATGCCGGATTGTGCCAGTGCTTCGTAAAAACCGTTTGCTTTTTCGGTGCTGCCCGGCTCAGTCTTCCGGTGTTCCGGAGAAAACCCGGAATGCACCACCAGATCAATTTTGAGGCCCTTGGGCTCTTTTAATATTTCGGTTATGGCACCAATATGATCAGGATGCGGGTGACTGATAAACCAAATATCGACATGATTACCCAGCGCCGCCAAAAAACCCCGCAAATAATCCGCTTCTTCCGATACTCCGCCATCCATAACCGCCACTTTCCCATCGCTCATTTTAAAAACATACGAATTGCCGATGGTATTAATTTGCGACGGAAGCTGCCACAATGTAAAGTTTGATTTTGGCTTGGAAGATGCCGCCAAGGTTCCGATGATCAAAAAGAATAAAAGAAAATATTTAGTTCGCATTTTATGTTTATTCATTGGTTTATGTCATATGTTTTTCGAATCAACTGTAAAAAGCGCAGATTTGTATCCTGCACTGTCCGTTGTTTCCCGGATAATCAGCAGCCGAACAACTACGAAAGCACTCTACGGAGCCAACACGGTGTGCATAATTTCACTCCAGTCGCCAATTCCGATCAGCGATTTATAGGGATCAAAAACCGTATCTTCCTGATCGGTGCCTGCAGCCTGGTAAACATACCACACCGGTTTTGCGCCACCCGGATCTTCCTCATCGTCGGGATAGCGGCGCAGGCCAATTCGTAAGCCAAATTCGCCGCGGTTGTCAATCCAGTTGTGCCACTGAATGGCATCAATGCCATCAAGCAACTCTAATTTTTTCCAGGCATACGCCAGGCCCGCAGCCTGTTCCATTAAATCCTGTTCACCATAGGTTCTTGAATTGGTTCCGTTTTCCGATAGCCATAATGTGCGTTTTATGGTTCCCTGAAATTTATTCTCTGCCTTTTTAATCCAGGCATCCAGCACTTCCAGGTTTTTAAAGGTAACCAGCGATGAACTCATGCTAAACGTCGCTTTTGCATCGTTCCATGTTTTGGGCTCATTTAAATCCTGCGGATACGGATGACAAGCCAGTCCCCACTGAAAATCTCCTTCGGCAGCACATTCTTTTTTGAGTACCTCCAGCATATCCACGGTTGCATACGATTCCACCGCATCTTTCCACGAATGGGTAAACGATCCGAGCACCTGACCTGTCTCGTCGTATTTCCGCACAATATTGTGGCACAGCCGCATGGATTTAATGTAGGTATCCATAAAATTGATCATGGGAACATCGCCCATGTTGGTCCAGGTTAATCCGGCATCTACTTCGTTGTGCATAATCCAGTTATGAATTCTTCCGTAGGCGTTGTCGGGGCGGTTGTAGCGACTGGCCAGAAAATCGAGTGCTGCGGTATAGCAATTTAAACTGGCCGCGTTGGTCATGTTGGGCATTGTAAAAAAGCCTTCGCCACTAAACCCCGGATGCTGCAACAATTCACCAATTTCAGGATCGGCACATTCAGAAGCCTTTTGAATCAAAATGATTGCAGCCACCATAATATCTTTCTCGTAGGCTTTCTGCATGGTCCTATCGAGTTCTTCTATTCTTGCCTTGTTGAAATAATAGGATTTCCCGCCATACACATGTTCAAACGTATTAGCCCGTGGTTGAAGGTACATATAAGAAGTAAGCGCTACATTTACGGTTACACTCGTAATTTTCAGGTCGTCGAGATCTTGCTGAAACCCACGGCTAACGGCATAACCTCCAAGTCCCTTTTTACTCCTTAACTGACCGGCCGGCATTGTTTCCTGTGGAGTTATCTCGCTGGCGTAACGGGCAAACGAAACAATTTCATCGGTGATGGAACCGCTTTTTACCAACACCCACTTCGACAGGCTGCGATCGTAGTTGAAACCGTCTTTTTCAATGTAACGATCCAGCTCGATGGAAAAGTTCTGACTTCCGGGTGCTACGCCATTTTCAAAATTGGTAAGTTCTACCAAATCCTGATAAGGAGTGACTTCACACAACAAAAGATTGGCTGGATCGGGACAATTTCCCGTAACCGTAATTTTTGAAGCCGAAACCGACACATCAGTAACAGATGCATCGAATGTAGCTGCCAGATAATTATTTAGTTTTTCTTCCAGAATGCGCAACCTTTCGCGTTCTTCGGCACGTGCATCGGCCAACGCCTGCTCACTTTCGGTGCGCACCCTCATTTCCATATTACGGACCAGAATGGTAACTCCCGAGCTGTTGCCAAAATCAAGTCGCAAGTAATGTCCTGTATTTCCCCAGCTAAATTCATCGATATAATCACCCAGATCGATGGAAAAGGTTTTCCAACTGCCTGATTCTGTCAGTTCCTCCGATTTCACCGAGCGCTCTTCGGTTGTTGGCGGTGCAAGAAACAATTGCAGATTGTTGAGCGCAGCGGTACTCTGGTATTCAAACGTAAACACAAGTTTATCCTCTGCAATACTACTTGTCAGCGGATTTAAAGTAACGTACGGATCGGTTCCTGTTGTCTGAATTTTATATTGGTGGGCGCCATCGTTGGTCACCTCCAGATCGTGCGCAGATGATGAATTGAAGCTAAAATAGCTTTTTACAACGATAGGCTCCGTTTCAGGTTTTTCCACCGAGTCTTTTTCACACGAACTGAAAGCGGCAGCGCTGAAAAGTAACAGCCACAACGTCATCGGTAATAATCTGTAAAAATCTAATGTCTTCATACTTCCACTATTTTACGTCATTAATTTCGTCTCTATTTTTTGTGATTTGATTCCCCTCCACATAATTTACTGCGGCTTCAATATTTATCCCGCTCTCCCACGGGCGGTAACGGCAACCGTTCGGAACATCGTTGAGGTAATATTCGCACCATGTTCCGGTTTCGTCGCGCAGATCCATCATTTTCAGGTAAATATCTTTTGCCAGTGGATGATTAAACCAGGTAAGGGCATACAAAAACAAGCCGTAATCGTATCCCAGCAATTTTCCTTCCTGCTGTGCAACCGTTATACGTCCTTTTTGCTGGTAAAGCGCCACCAACTCATTCAGCATCGTCTCTTTTTCTTCGTTCGTAAATAATTCGGCATCCACATAAATGGGCATCAGATAAACCGAGGGAAGGAAAAACTCATCCGAAGGCTCCGACTCAATCCCGTCGCTGACTTTTCCATAGCATTCTTTACAGAAATACAAGGAACCTTTGTGGTGTTTCAGAATTCCGCGATAGCCACCATGCCCCGGGTACAGACATACTCCGTATCTGAATTCAGGATAGTCACAATGTTCTGCACGCGAGGGATTGTTGGCCATTAAACGACCATTTTTCATGAAATTCTTTCGGAAACCGGCTTTGACCTGATCGAGCAAGTCGTTGTTTTCATTTAACCAAGCGGCATCTTTTAGTTGTTCATTTTCAATAAATCGTAATAAACGTGTTCCTCCTTCAACAAAAAGCAAGGTAGCTTCGGCAGAACCATCGTTTAAAACCTTGCGCGGAATCAGTCCCCCTGCAATGTAAGTCTCATCGCCGTTAAAGGGCAGCATGTTATCGACCAGGTTCTTTTTTTGAACCTCCCAGCTCCATTCCAGAAAAGGCAATATCTTTTTAACAAAGGCTTTATCGTCGGTTTTCTTCAGGTAATCAAATGCCTGAATGAGCAAATAACCGGTGATTTCGACCTCGTCGTTTTCGTGTTTATGAAAAATACCGGGAATACCGATGGCCTGTGCATTATAAAGTACACCAAATCGTTGCCAGACATCGAAATAGAAATCCAGAATCTTACGTGCTTCATCGTAGTATCCCAGCGCCAAAAAGGCCCGCGAAACACCGTATTCGTCCCGCACATAAGCCATGTGATAGTAATGCCCTGCCAATACTCCACCCGATTCGCCTTGTTGGGTTCTCAGCAAAACAGACACATCGTCAACCGCTTTCATCAGTTCGGCTTTATCCGGATTCTGTCCGTCGATTTCCCGGGCAAAGTCAGTTCTTTGTGTTACGAATTTATGCCAGTCTCCTCGGGTATTTGAAAGCAATTCCTCCGGTTTTTGGCGAAGGATTTTATCCAGATTGCTGTTTAACTGCTGAAACGCCGGGCCTCCAACCAGGTACAAAACACCTTTCCCCTCTCCAAATTTCAGCATATACTCCATTTTATCGTCGGCACTGGGGTAAACACGAACCGAACCGTTTGTTACAATCTGGTGGTTAATCTCAAACGGGCTTGGATAGTCGTTGTAAACAAATACGCCCGGCAAAGCACTAACCAACAAACTATTATTGATCCCGAACTCTTTTTCGTGTCGAGGATAATCGATTACAGAAACAGAATTGCGATGATTTTCAACCGACAGCGAGAAATATACAGGTTCGGTTAAATCCGAAGTCCGGCAAAAACAATCCACTCCAGCGGGAACAAAATCGGTTATTGTACCAACTTTTTTACCGTTTTTATAAAGCTTGTGTATATAAATATCAGTTCCGGGTTCCCTGCTGGTTTCAACCTCAATACCCGATGTGCTCAACGATGAATTAAAAAAGGACGGAGTGCTGTAAGGAGGGCCAAACACCTGTTGAATATCAACCCCGTTGGCATAAACACAGTAATTTCCATTTCCCAGACAATGTTTACCGCTGTTTTCCTGAGCTCCGGAAGTGAAACAACTCCCAAAAACCAACCAGAAACAACTAACCAGAAACAATCTACCGTACCTATTTCGCCTTTTGGGTTTCATTATTTTTAATTTTTATCCAAATGCAATTCGTAAATCTTTTTGCGGATATCGGTAAGCGTACCTACCACGATGTAATATTCATATTCGTACACGCTGTTTTTATTCAAGGTTGCTTTTTTTACCGGAGCGATATACGATGTAGGAGCTTCGTCAGCTTCAGCGCCCGGAGTGCCCGACATTCCGGCTAAAAAGCGGATACACTGTGGATTATAAACAGCCATCCCCCACCCGGAATCATCAACAAAAGCCATCCAGTTTTCCGGCACATTGTTGTAAATTCCCCAAAAGCCGCTGGCAAGATTTACAACTTCGAGCTGCGTGATATCGGCACCCGTAAACGGGGCGTCGCCCATGTAACTGTACAGCTTACTCAGGGCAGAAATCGGGTAAACTGCCGGCAATTCCTGATCATTTAAAATTCCCTCTCCGTAAATGGTATCGGTGCGGTGACACGTCAGGCGATTCTTTACTTTCAACACATTTCCATCCAGCGTGGTCCACTGTTCCATTTCGGCCTCTGCCGGTTTATTGTTCATATCCCATTGCATGGGTATGCATTTTACATAAATTTCATTTTCCGACTTCTGAAAATCGAGGATTTCAGCACGATTTCGAAAAGCATCGCCTACCTGTATCGGGTTCCAACTCCAAGGCGACCAGCTTGCCGATTGTCCTTCGTCCTGCCGGTTTACACTTTTGCCCGCATAATACGATTGCTGAATGTAACGGCCTTCATCAAAAATATTTACTATACTCCGGTCTTTGCCCGACAACGACAAATAGGAAATGGCACCGCCGCGGGTTAAATCGAGTTTCAATGTCAGTACTTCGTTGTCGATAACAGGTTTAGTGCTTTCGACGACCACAACCGCCGCCGGTTCATTATTGCTACACTGCGAAAACAGCGGAAGCTGCAGACACAGGAATAGTAAACTCAATATTCTTTTCAGATTTAAATTGGATTGGCAATTATTCATCGTTCGATTTTTATTGATTATTCATTTTTGATATTGACAGTGAACGCCTTGATTCACCTCCTTACTTTATTTAGTCAAATTTTAAAGGACTGTTTATGTAGGTCCAGTTTTGAGTAATATCGAGCAGAGCCTGAGGCACATCTTCAACTTCACCTTGAATCACTCCTTCCAGCTCTCCCTTGTCGTTAGTCCATATTGCGAGATCAACCGGCTTATCCAACCTGATCGATAAATTACCGGTTTTAAAAAAGGTCAATCCACCAGCTGCAAGAGCCTCCAGCTGTCCATTATCATCCAGCCGTACTGCTGCAACTCCAAGTGCATTAAAAACAACTTCGTATTTTCCAACTTTCATTTTAGATTCAATTGGATCGCCTGACGGATGATTTATCGCCGCCACCTGGATAAGGGTACCATCGATCAATCGACAAAATCCCTGAGTTGGCGGAGTATTGGAAGCATAACCAAATCCTGAAAGCAAGCGTGAAGCAGGTGTCTGCAACTCGATTTTTTGCTTTTTCAGAATTTTTTGAACTTTTTTAATCAGGTCTTCAATGTTTTCTGAAATTTTCATTGTTGAAGGCAAAGCCGCGTTTCCATCAAAAAGTTGTCCGTTAAAATCGCGTGTCCAGTTCCCGATCCGAAACAGGTTCGTTTGTCCGGTTGAGGCCTCTTGAAAAAATGTTGATGTTGAGTTTTTCTCAAATTCGGGATGGTATAAAACAACGGCAGCATAGCGCTGACTTCCATAAGTAATCCATCCATCTTCATCGATTTGCATGCTTTCGTTTTCAATTTCGCTGGTTGGAATCAAATCGGCAGGAATCCCCTCACTCCACAAACGATTAATCAGTGTCATTCCCAAATCTTCGGCATACGGTCCCGCCCAGTTCATTGCCGAAGGATGGCCGAAAACAACAGCGACCGGACAATTCAAGGGGCTCTCGCTTATAAAATTCAATAGTCGGACCCGGCTCTCCCCCTGCATTAACTCACCTTTAAGCAACTCGGTGTACTTTTCCTGCCTGCTTTTATCGCTAGGATATAGCGGATGATAGTTTATTCTTCCTCCGGCCAATACTGAACTCCAAAGTTCGTCTTCGTAGGCTTCCCGTTGTGTTCCATAATACTGGTTGTACCACACCGGACTTCCCCATTTTTTTGCGACCGCAGTTCGTGCCGCAAACGGAGTCACCTCATCGGTTTGCGCCCAGTCACGCTTTGCTGCCCACCAATAAAGACCGTTCTTTTTTGCCTCCAGCTTATTGGGATAGGGAAACCAGGTGGGATGGGTCACCACTGCAGCATCCGGTCCAAAAACCTTTTTTATGTTTTCGTAGAAATCGTTTTCCAACTCAATGTTACGTTCACGATTCAGTTCCATATAGGCATTGATTACGCCGTAACGTTCCGCTTCTTTTCCTTTTATTCCGGCATACATCAGCAAGCAGTCGGCCAACAGCTCCCGTCCTCCCGTCTTTTTAGCATACGCTTCGGCATAATGGTTCGAATACCAAAAATGATTCCCGCCAGCCATTCGGTCGGCAGGCGTACTTGGCGGAAATCCCCATTCGTCTCTCATGCCTCCTGCCAGGGGGACATCGGCATAAGCGTCAATAATATTACGTGTAAACTCGATTAAATGCGGAGCAAAAACATCAGGATAAAGATGTGTAAACGTTACCATTACACAGGCACGAAGCTCTTTGTATCCGTGCTTTGCGGGCAGTTTCACCACGAGCGAATCTTTTGTCGACACGGTTATCTTACATTCGTCGCTAATATCCTGAAGAGTATTTGGATCGATCCCATCAGAAGTTTTTGTATAAGAATACACACGCAGCAAGGCTCCGCTTAACGAAACATACGGAACTTTATTTCCAGTCATGTGATCGGAAAGGTCAATACTTTTTACAATGGTTGAAACGGCTTCATTTTCTGAAAGCGGCACTTCCTGAAGCCACAATGATTGCTGCAACTCATCGGGATACATTGCCTGAAACTTATGCCGTGCTATTCTGGGATCCAGTTCGAGGGCCAATTTTAATCCCTTTTCATGAGCGTATTCAGCAGCCCGTTTAACCTGGTTATGAACATCAATATCTGTAATATCGTGTCCGGAACGTCGGATGCCAACAGCAAGGAGATCGTAACACGAATAGCTTTCAAACATATCAACAGATGCTTTGTAACCATCAGCAGTAAAATCATTTTCGCCCCAAAACCACGCACCAATTACCGGTTGAATATCATCGGGAAGATGAGCTAACTTTTTACTAAACGATGGAATTGCTGCCTTGTTTTTACCGGCTTGCTGAGCCAGGCTTACAATGGATAAAAACATGCAGGCCGAATAAAACAGGATTATGTTAATGGTTTGTTTCATCGTTCATCTAATTTCGTCTGTATTTTTTTTGACCGTTTCAAACTATTAGCCTTACTACTACTACTCAGCTGTTGGCAGCCAAGTACAAATGTGTTTGCCGTTCCAGTTGTTAACCGATGCATAGTCAACAACCGTAATAAAGCCCCCTTCAACAGGCACCCGGAACTCCATCCCAGAGTCGGCACCATCTGAACTTTTCCCGGGCATAATATTCACATAACCATCCTCGGAAACAATATTTACCGGCTGATTGTAATTTTCATCGATGTTCTCATCTCGGGCTAAAACGATCGGACCGCGAATCAATGCGTTAAAATGATCGCCGGCACGGTTACTCCCTTTTGGTGCATCAACAATACGACAACGCATATCGAGCTGCAGTTCCATTTCATCGCCCGGATTCCATTTCCTCCGGATTTCAGCATAAGTACCGGGAGTCACTTCCACCGGCTTATTATTGACACTCAAACTCGTTTTTTCACTCCAACCGGGAATACGAAGCATCACCGGGAAAGATGCCGGTTTATCCGATAAAATTTTAATTTTCACCAGCCCTGAACGAGGAAAGTCCGTTTCGATTTTTAATTGTACCGTTGTTCCTTTGGCAGTAACAAAATCAGCTGTTGCAGTATTGTAGAGATTCACAACCGGACCTTCATCGGTGCGCATAACCGCCACGTAGGGTAAGTAGGCAAGCCCCATCGGTCCATTCAGGTTGCAACAAGTTACATGAAGACTATCGAACATCCAGCCCCAGCCTTCGCCATTAACTTTGGTTCCATTCAGCAGATTTACATAACTGAAGCCATCGCCTTCCGGTTTCATCGCACCAATTAATCCGTTGTAAACATATTTCTCGATTTCATCCATGGCCGATGACGTTCCTGTAAGCCGTGAAACCTGGCTGCAGAACTTCATCCAGGTAACGCCAACGCAAGTTTCCATCATACGGGTAATGTCAGGATTGGTTTGCTCTACCGCGGTATTTCCCCAGGCTTCTCCGGCAACCATCGGATGATAGGGCTGGTCGCTCCCTCCGTTACCAATTATCGTTATCTCTTTGGTCCTGACATTATTAAAATAGTTTTGAATCATTTGCAGCACTTCGGGATTTTGAGTCACCCGGTAGTATTCAACCAAGCCTTCAAATAATGACGTTGTTTCGTAGGCTTTTGGATAATGCCCGGCCATTTTATAGGGTTCTACATTATTGAGCGCCATCTCAAAAACATTGTAGTTTTTCGTACCTCCTGCTTCGAAAATATAGCTCGCAAAATCTAAATAACGTTGCTCATTTGTCCACTTGTACAAACGCATAAAAGGCTCGAACAAAGTGCTTGACTCAACATGACATGCTTCGTAACCAATGTTTGTTGCACTCCAGCCCACATCGGTAATTTCTGTTTTTGGAGCATGTCCGATTAAGTATATAATATTATCGGCATGTTTTATTAAAGCGTTTAAAACTGCCGGATCGGGATTTACCCATTCGTAATATTCTTCCAGTCCGAGCATTACATATTTTCGCTCCCACAAATCGCTGGCATCGGGTTGTTTTTCAGGTTCAATACAACTGATACTTCCGTCTGCACGTTGCGCAGAGAGCAAGTCTTTTACCGTTGCCTCCATTATACGTTTTAATTCCGGATCTTGCGTGTAGCGGTAAAACATACAGCCGGAGCGGACCGCTTTACCCCACATTTCGCCTAAAGCAAACTGAGGCCTGCCGTTTCTAAAGAAATCAACAAAAGAGGCATAAGGAACCACTCCTTTGTTCCAGTTTTTTATTGATTTCTGAATATAACCGTCTAAATATCCATCCAATTGTACGGCCCCCGAAGGCAGTACCGAAAATTTGTCCTGAACTTTGTTTTTGTCGCCGGCTTTTGCGGAACAAATAAGCATACAGCAAAAAAGCACCATCAAGCACCTTAATCTATATCGGTCCCTCTTACTTGAATCCTTTTTGTATCGCTTATTCATAAGTTTTCTGTTAGCCAATCATTTTTAAATTAATGTGCCATTTTATAGGTGCAGCCTGTTTATACATGATGTTTTTCAGGATTAACGAGTTCTGCGAATCGGCAAATTCAGGAAAAATTATAACTGCAAAATGCACCGATAGACGAATCTGCTCATCTTGAAAGACCAAACAAGAATACCTTCAATGATATTACTTTTTTAATATTCAAGTCGTTTAAAATTATACGAATGACAACAGTGGCAGTAGTAGAAACTTTGCGTCGAACGCTCTTTCAAAAAGAAAGAGGTTCGTTTACAAAGCATTAGGTTTAACTGGAAAATATCGTGTTTTGATCATGAGAAAAGGGCAGCCAATTGGCTGCTCTTTCTCATTTTCAATATTACACTACATCTAAACAAGATATGAACTTACCAACCTGGATTTTGCCAGCTGGTACCGGTGTAGCTCTCCATTTTTGACACTTCAGACTGATCGATTGGGTACCTTAAGTACTTGTCAGCATTAGTACCTCTATCTTCCAGCTTAATACGTGTATATGTATAAGAATCGCCTTCCTGGGTAATTTTCATTCCGGTAACGAAACCATCTGTTTCATTCAGAATTTTCCACCTGCGAACATCAAAGAACCGGTGTTCTTCGAATGCCATTTCAACCTGACGTTCATTGCGATACCGCACCTCAAACTCGCTTTCTGACAAACCTGCCGGCAGAGGCGGCATTTCCGCACGTTCGCGTATTGTATTCACAGCCTGGCGAGCAGACATAGCAGATCCGCCCACTGTTGACGGCACAGCTGCATCGGGACCTACTGATTGATAAGCTGCCTCTGCAAAATTCAGGTACAGTTCACCAAGTCTGAAGATCTTCATCAAACCATCCTGGTCGACATTTACTCCCGATTTGTAGTTATTAAACTTACGCATGTAATAGCCGGTTCTGGTATTTGTAATTTCATTTACCCGATCCGATATCTCACAGTTCCCTCCGACAAAAGTTTCGACTGGCGTAGGTGCCGGCGGTAGTGTAAAACATTCGATTCTGAAATTACGGATTGTAATTTCGTATCCAGCTCCGCCTGTTACGTCAAAACGTAGAAAATGATTTTCAGGACTTGCACCTCCACTTGAATTAACGCCAAAACCCCACGTATTGATAGCGGTCGTTAAATCGTATTCAAACCGAGTCCATTCAGAAGCCTGTGGAATGTGAATATTCTGGCCTGATTCAACTCCGCCCTGCGGGCCACCAGCCACACAAAAGAAAAACTCAGAATCAGTAATTGATTTGTTACTTTTATATTCGAACGAAACAACACGACTGTCTCCTGCAGTTAACGGACGGGTTAAAGTTGTCGTGAATATCCATGGATCACTACCTGTTGTTGCCAAAGTTACTTCGTCACCATTTTTAGTTGCAGTTATATTGTTGATCGTTGAAGTAAAACTTAAGGGAAACAAATCCTTATCGATATTCCCGGTAGTTAGTGAACGTGGCGAGTTATTGTAGTAAACAGAAGCATAAAAGCGTGGGTCCCTTCCTTCGTATGGATTAGCAGGATCGTACCCGGCACTGGCGTTTATGATTGGCTGCAAATGGCTGGCATCGAAATATCCCAAAACCGGCATTTCACCTGTTGCCTGCATTCCATAGGCGTCAACCAGTTCCTGAGAAGGACCAGCGCCTGCCTTTAAAGCTCCCTCTGTAATGGGCGTTCCTGCGTATTTCCATACATTTGTGCGGGAAGATGTAGTTTCAAATATCGTTTCCTTATCCACCGAGCGGCTTGGATCGGAACGATTAATAAAATAATAAGCATAAGCATTTTGAGCAATATCTGCGTTTGGAGTAATATCGAAAAGTTCAAATCCATGAGCCAAACATTCGTCAAGTGCTTCTTTTGTAATTTCAGTGACTTTATCCCAGGTGTATTTGCTCCCCTGCTCATACCAAAGCGGACTGGCTGCGTATAATGCTGCCTGCGATTTTACGGCATATGCAAACGCACGTGTGACATGACCTCGTTCATTATCACTAATATCCCATCTAAAACCGATGGTCGAGACACTGCTCTCCGGAATTTCAAGAGCTCTGTCGCAATCAGCCAAAATAAAATCTACACATGCTTCAAATGTAGCACGGCTATCTTGCGAAAAATCGTAGGTAATTTCGTAAGGTGCATCAATGATAGGTACACCACCATATCGTTTTATTAATTGAAGATAATAAAATGCCCGTAAGGTATAAACTTCACCAATCCAGCCATTTTTCTCCTCTTCATCAATATTTGCAGTAGCAACAGTTGGATCGTTTATACTCTCCAGAAAAGTGTTGCATTTCCGAATACCCTCAAAATAACGACTCCAGGGATCGCCTCCCGATGCTAATGGATTGTTTGATGACGATGTCCGGTTGTTATACCAATCGTTTACAGCACCGCTTACGCCGTCGCTGGCATCGTGTGCTTCATCGCAAAACGAAGCCAACGGGGTATTTTCGTAAGAAAAACCAACCTGCGGCATATAGTCACTACATCTGTTAAAGTAATTTCTGGTGGAATAATAATCCATGAAAATGTCATTTAGCGTCATTCGTCCATCAGATGGAATATCCAGGTCGGCACAGGAAACTAAGCCTAACACTGAGACAAACACTGTAAATAGTTTTGAAATATATTTTTTCATGCTAAAGCCATTTAAAAGTTAATATTTACGCCAAGGTTATATACCCTATAAGGCTGGAATGTATTCATTTGCCCAATTTCAGGATCGATGTATTTTGATTGTACATTATCAATCGTAAACAAGTTTTGAATGTTAACGGCAATACGTATGGTTTCCTTCGACGCTTTCTTGGAAAGGTTTACCGGTAAGGTATGAGCAATCTCAAGATTTCTTAAACGCAGATACGAACGATCCATCAAAAAGAAATCGTTGTTAACGTGGTTGGTTGAAGGTAACAATGACAGAGCAGGATATGAAATTTCCTCTCCGGCAGCATAACGTTCAGGTGTCCATGCATTTAAATGAATATCATTGAATATTCCCAGGCTCTCGTTTTCATAAACCCCTGTACCGCTTATAAACTGAGAAGCATTTCTTACACCATGGAAAAGAAACGACATTTCCCAATTCTTCCAGTTTACGCCACCGTTGAAAGTATATTCTTGCTCAGGTATCTTGGCATATCCCATGGGCGCTAAATCTTTTTCATCGATTGTATTATCATTATTCAAATCCTGATAGATAAAATCACCCACACGCGGTATACCCATAGAATAAACGAGGTTTGAGCTTGCTAATTCCTGTTCTGAATTAAACATTCCGTTTCCGTTACTGTAGTCAATTTTATACCCCCATTGTTGCCCATAGCGATATCCTTCGGTACGGTACGGATAAGCATAATCATCAGAATAAGGAGATTCGTTGATGCTAATCACTTTGTTTTTCGCCTGCATGAAATTAAAAGTAGCATAAGCTCTCAGCTCTTTACTGAATTGCTTATTGAAACCAACCGAAATTTCGTAGCCCTTATTTTCCATTTTACCATTGTTCAGTTTAGGATAGTACCCAAGAGGAATACCCTGGTAAACGGGAATTGTTGAAGAACTATTCACCAACATGTTGTCGACTTTATCTTTAAAATAATCAACACCGATGGTAAACATATTTAATAGACCAAGATCAAGACCAAGGTTCAGCTTTTTAATTTTTTCGGGAGACAAATCAGGATTCCCCCTCTCTTTCTCTTCGCCGGAAGAACGAATGTTATCCAGGTAAAGGAAACGAGAACCACCTATTTGATCGTTTGCTGTTAAACCATATGAAGCCCTTAGTTTTAATAGACTGATGAAATCAACATCAAAGAAATTTTCTTTAGAGGCAATCCAGGCTGCTGAAATGGACGGTGTAGCTATAAACCGGTTATCCGGATGAAATTGTTCTGAACCAGAATAACCAAGGTCTCCTTTTACAAAGTAACGGTCTTTAAACCCGTAGAGCACACTCACCCCAGCATTCTGTCGTTTGTAAGGTAATACATCACTTCCGCTTCCTGTTGCTTCTTTTTCCTGGTATAAATAATAGGTGTGAGCAGCAGCGTCGATTGAATGATCACCAAACTGACGTTTGTACTCAACCGTACCAAACAAATCGAGATAATAGAAGTAAACTGAACCTTTGGAATAAGCCAACGGAGTATTCTCGTCATCACCATATTTCCTAAAATTATCCAACACCGAATAATCATTTTCTCTAATCACTTTATAATACTCCTGAGTTGTAGAGGTATTGTTCCGAAGATAGGCCTGATAAGCCATAGCTCCACTAACGGACAAGCCTTTGGTAATGAAACTTAAATCAGCACTTAATCCGGCTTGTGCAATTACATTGGTTTCGATAATCTCTTTATAACCCGACCGATTAATTTCGCCATAAGCTGGATTATCAACTCCTACAATCGTAACAACCTGGTTGCTCTGGTCCGGGTCATCCTCAATCTCGGGAGACAATGGCCCATACATTGTCGGAGGCAAACTGAGTAAGTTACTGTAGATATCCCAGTTCATCCCGGCTCCTGTTTGCTTTTCGCGTTTCACACTACCTGCAAGGCGCATAAAACCCGATACATACTGATTAAAATTCACATCCATATTGGAGCGAAAATTGAAAATATTAACATGGGGAGTTGGATCATATTTACGGTCAGCAACATCTTCTACAATCAGAGGCTCGCCCTGGTTCACAAAATTCAATTCAGAGAAATATTTAAACTTTTTAGAACCTCCGGAAACATTTACTCCTGCGCGCTGTCTCAACACATAGTCTTTGATAAACATATCGTACCAGTCGTTATTCGGATATGCAATATTATCACCTGCACCAAACTGGTCGATTTCGTCCTGACTAAACTGAGAATACGTGCCAAGTCCATCCCGTTCGCCTGCCTCATTCCGAAGTTGCGCGTAGCGAGCCGAATTTATAAACATCGGCCGCTTAATCATTTGCTGGAAAGACTGATCAACATAAGCTTCTACCTTTTTTTCGCCATTAAACCCACGTTTGGTGGTAATAACAATCACTCCGTTGGCTCCCTGCATTCCATAAATTGCTGTTGCAGAAGCATCTTTAAGAACGCTCACACTTTCGATTTCTTTTGGTGAAATGAATTCGTAATACTGAGTGGGGCAAACTACACCATCTATAATAATTAGAGGCGAAGATCCATTTCGAGAAGAAATACCCCGAATTGTTTTAGTATAGTTTCCGTATCCGAAAAAAGTTAATTCAGAAAGGTTTTGCACGTTGGTTAAACCGGGTAACCTACCTGATAACGTTTCGGATAATATATTACTGGGGGTTTTGTCTAACTCTGCACCCGTTACCGAAGATACTGCACCGGTTACCGATTCTCGGGAATAAGAGTTATATCCCATATTCACAACACCGCCCATGTTATGATTATCAAAGTTCAGCGTTATTTTCTGGGTGCTTAATATTTCATCCACAGGAATCTTATAATCCAGAAAACCAATTGCTCTTACAACTACATATGAGCTTCCATCGTCAACTGTAATCTGACAACTACCATCGTTAGATGTTACATATTGGTTCTTGCCAAATTCTGAAACAACTACAGCACCGGCAACCGGCTCTCCGTACTCATTTACCACAAGGTTTTGGGGGAGAGATTCTCCTTGAGCATATAGATTGACGCACATCAACAAATATCCAATGTTGAGCGCTATATATTTGATAAATTTATCTATTGTCATAATTATGAATTTTAAATTCAAGTATTAGTTTACCATCCCGGATTTTGCCATGGCTGACCGGTTACCGACTCAAGCAGTGCTGCTTCAGACAATGGAAGCGGAAGCAGTAAATCTCTGTTTTGCCATCCTCCGCGAGGACTCTCCGAGATATTACGGCGTGAATAAGTAAAGCTACCATCTGAATTTTTAGTTATAACCATGGCTGTAAACCATTTACTGGTTTCACTTAAATCACCACTTGGATCTTGCCACCTTCTAAGGTCGAAGAAACGATTTTCTTCCCAGGCCAATTCAACACGACGTTCATTGCGAATTCGCAATATCAGTTCTTCTTTTGACAAACCGGCAGAGAGCTCGGGCATTCCTGAACGGGCTCTAACTTCGTTTACAGCAGCTCTGGCTTCATCCAAGTGACCCGCTTCAGCAGCCGTTTCTGCCAAATTAAGCAAGGTCTGACCTAAACGATAAAACTTCCAATTTGCGTTGTTGATTTGGTTGGTTCCACTGGCACCGGGTGTAACCATTTTACAATGATAGTAACCGGTTCGCGATGAAACCCTGTTGGTAACATCCCAACTGGGAGCATGCTTCCCTCCTGTGTAGGTTTCAATCGTCACCTTTTTGTTATCAAACAAGATTTCACTTCCATTATACAACACCGTTTGAGCCAGTCGTGGGTCACGATTAGCATACGGATTATTAGGATCGTATAACGTATTAGCCTCATTGTAGTTAGGTTGCAGATGTTTTTCATCCAAATAAGGTCGCTCCAGATCCAATACAGGTTGTCCGTCGATCGTTTCAAAGGCATCGACTAATTCCTGTGTCGGACAGGTACCGCACTTGTAAGTATTTGGCATATTACTTCCAATATAACCGATATGCCAAACAAACAGTCCACCTGATCTGGCCCGGTATATGGTTTCTTTATCGCGAGGTGTTGGTACAAAATCTGCATCCTGATCTACCAACTGCCGATAGGCAGCTGCAGGGCCGGTGCCAAACACATTGGGTTGGGTGCATACTGTAAATAGCTCATAGCCATTTGCTTTTAATTTTGATACCGCATCCTTTGTAACCTGATAGGCCTCTTCCCAATGGTTTTCTCCTTCGTTGTGCAGCGGGCTGGCGGCAAACATCATCGCCTCAGATTTCAGAGCGCAGGCCAAAGCCTTTGTGGCACGACCTCCATCACCACTCCCGTCTATCCTCCAGGGGAGTTCTGACTCTGCTAAAGCATCATTACAATCAGCAACAATAAGCGAAGCAACTTCATAAACCGATTGCCGTGTCAAAGTTGAAAAATCAGCATCAAACGGAACTGTTTCGTTCAATACAGGAACTTTTCCGAACCATTTAATCAGCTCCATGTAAAAGAAGCTTCTCATCACTTTAGCTTCTGCTTTAAATCTTCCTCGGTCAGCTTCATCGTTAACAGCAGCTTCATCAATCACTTCAATAAACTGCGAACATAAACGTATCTGTTGCCAGTAACGGCTCCAATAACTATTGTTATTGGCACCGTGTCCATCGGGGAAATCACGCATAGGATGCCAGCTGGCCGAACAATTGTCTTTGTAGTACTGATCCACCAACTGCCCCTGTGAATCTTCCGACGTCCAACCGTCATCAGTACAGGCTACCACTGCCGGATCGAAAAAGAAGTAGGCATACCCTTTTTGGGGAATGTTATTATAAACGCGGTTCAACAAGGCTTCCACTTTATCCGGATCAGACAGTACCTCATCCATCTGCATATTTCCGTCAGGAGCCATGTCTAAAGCGTCGGTACAACTGCTGAAAAACGCAACAATTAATACCAAAATTATATAGATGTAATTCTTCATTTTTATTCAGATTAAGCGGTTAGAAAGTCATATTAACACCAAATGTTACCATTTTGGTTAATGGGTAAACCAGTGCATCATTTTGTTCAGGATCGATTGTGTTAACCGGTAATTTATCCCATGTTAACAGGTTGTTGCCATTAGCGAAAACTCTGACTCTGGATATGCCAACAGGTTTTAAAATACTCTCGGGCAGACTATAACCAATCTCTATGTTTTTCAAACGCAAGTAGGAGCGGTCCATGATAAAGAAGTTATTCGATTTCTGGCTAACACCGGCCGACATTCCAAGCGCAGGATATAAAATTTCTTCTCCATTTTCATATCGTTCAGCTGTCCATGCTTGTTTATGCCAATCACTAAAGAAACCTACCAATCCAAATTCAGTTACCCCCCACCCCGTATGTGTGATACTACTTTGAGCGATACCGGAAAATACAAACGACATGTCGAAGTTTTTGTAATTAATCGCACTGGACAAACCGTATGATATACGCGGCACCGTAGGATTACCGATTGGAACTAAATCCCGATCGTTAATTTTTCCATCGTTATTGACATCAACATACATAAAATCACCTAGTCTTGGCGTTCCACCAACTTCATAGGTAGGAAGATTGTCGAGCTCTTCCAACGTATTTATGTAACCATTACCATTACTGTAATCAATCTGGTATCCAAAACGTTGACCGATACTAAAACCAGTACTCCTGTAACGGTAAGCATAATCTTCTCCGTATTGAACTTCATCAGCATATTTTACAGTATTCTCGTTGTAGTTGAAATTACCTCTCACGGTAAAAGAAAGATCTTTGTTCACCGTTTTTTGGTAAGCAAGTTCAATCTCATATCCTTTATTATCCACAACACCAATATTTACTTTTGGAATATTACCTAACGGTACACCCTGCAGTACCGGAATCGTTGATCTGCTAATAAGGATTTTATCACGATGCTCGTCGAAGACGTCAACGGTAAGCGAAAGATCGTTGAACAATTTTAAATCGACTCCGAAATTTTTCTTTTCGGCTTTTTCCCATTGAAGAGCTTCATTACCCATTCTGCCCTGTACAACACTTTGTCCATAACCTAACCCAGGAATAACCCCTCCTGACATAGTTATTGAACTCTGATATAAGAATCGGCTGTCGCCAAGTTTATCATTACCGGTTATACCGTACGAACCTCTAAATTTTAGGTGCGTAACGACCGGGTTGTCTTTCAGGAAACTTTCGTTGCTGGCTACCCATCCCAACGAGTAAGCAGGAAATGAACCAAAGCGATTTTTCGGTGCAAATTGCTCGGATCCGTTATAACCAAAGTTAAATTCGGCTAAATATCGATTGTCATAATCGTAAGTTACACGACCAACATATCCAATTACATTATATGGTAAATCAGCACTGGCCTTATCCCACTTGTCTCTCTGATAAAGCGCCAAACCAGTGACGGTATGCAAACCAAATGTTCTGGCGTAATTCAGAGATGCCTGATAATTCGAATAATAATAGGTACTCATACCTTTGGTTAAAGTCATCGCTTTGTCCTGATTTTCCCTAATCGGAGAATAGTAGCTCGATTCGTCAGCATTCCGTGCAACATTGAAACCGTAAACATTTACCCCACGGTATCCCTGACGTACGGTGCTTGCGTGACTATCAAAGGCCACCATTCCTTTTGCACTCAATCCTTTTGTAATAAAATCCAGTCCCCAATCGATTGCCAAAGAAGAATTCAATACGGTTGAACCTTCCGATCTGTATCCCCTGCGGTTTATTTCACCATAGGTATTCCTGTCTTGCCCCGACTGAGCTACAATTTCATTTTCGGGTACTCCATATCCGGCAACTGTAATTGGCCCCGGGTCCGTAGGAGGAGTTCCCCAAGTATAAGCAATCATGTTCTGAACCATACCCTCCACGCTACCACTGAATAAAGACACAGTTTGTGGCGTGTTCATTTTCTGCAAGTAGGTTGCAAGATTCAATGATGCTTTTAGATTACTGGCCAGGTTAAAGTCTATATTTCCCCTGAAATTATAACGGTCCATAGCGTAGCTGGGATCGTATCCCAGGAAGCTCTCTGGTTCGGTTTTGAAGTTACCTCCCTGTCCGATATATCCGGCATTCAGGAAGTACGAAAAAAACTTACCACCTCCGTTAAAATTAGCGTTAACGCGGGTTTGAGGAGCCCAATCCCGAAAATAATCATGAAACACATCACGATCGGGATAGAATACAAGATCTTCACCACTTTTATATTTATCAATCATATATTGAGTGAAAGGCAGATCTGCATCTGCTGCTCCGGGGTTACCATTGAGATATGCCTGATTACGTAATTCAGCAAATTCCCACGAGTGAATTCTATCGTTCTGAACAAGAAACTTCTGATAACTTTGATTTACTGTTATATTCAGTTCCGATTTGCCTTCCTGTCCTCTTCGTGTAGTAATAATAATAACACCATTTGCACCTCGGACACCAAACACTGCCGTTGCCGAAGCATCTTTCAGAATTGAAATAGATTCAACTTCATTAGGATCCAATTTATCAATACTTTCCCGTGGAATACCATCGATCAAAATAAGTGGGGAAGCATCATTTAATGTTCCCATCCCCCTAAGGTAAAGGTTTACATTATCGCTACCGGGCTGTCCTGACGATTGCATAACTGTTAAACCAGGAAGCTGTCCGGCCAATGCCACAGAAAGGTTCGCAGCTGAGCTTTGTTTCAACTCTTCTGTGCGAACCGAAGAAATAGCACCAGTTACCGATTCTTTCTTCTGGCTACCATAACCTACCACAACCACCTCTTCGAGGTCGGCTGTTTCTTCTTCCAGTACGATATTGAATGTTGATTGTCCGGCTAAAACAATTTCCTGCATTTTCATCCCAACAAACGAAAACTGCAGAATTTCAGCTGCAACTGGCACTTCGAAGCTGAAATTTCCATCGGGATCGGTAACGGTTCCAACAGTGGTCCCTTTTACGATAACCGTAACACCAGGTAATGGCAAACCTTTAGCGTCAGTTACTTTACCGGAAACTGTTTTCTTTTGCGGCGCATCTGCTTCGCTTTCCTGAAGCAGACCCGGTGGTTCGATTTTCTTGGTATCCTTATGGATTATAACTGCCTTATGAACGATCTCATACGTTAAGCCCGTGTTTTTCAAACACTCATCGAGAATAGCGTCGACAGTTTGATCGCTAAACTCTACATTTAACCCCTGAACTTCTTCTATCTCATCGTTTTGATAGAAAAAATTGAACTGGGTCATTTTCTTCATTGTCCAGATGACCTCTTCAAGCGATGCCTGTTTCATACTTAGACTAATCTTTGTAGCCTGTGAGTAAGACTCCGTTGCAGCAGCCTGAAATGCTGAAGCCAAAATAATCACCCAAACAACTTTCATCATAATTAAAAATTGAAACACCTCCCACTTAAGGAAAGTGCTCATTACACCATTTTTTTTCATAAGTTTGAATGTTTAATTATTAATACTCCGCTTCGCGGCGGATATTTGTTCTCAGGACGGGAAATGCTGCCAACATTTCCTGTCTTTCTTTTTTTCAGTTTTATTAGTTCCGTTTATTCGCTTACTTTTTCGCGAATAAAATGGTGTTGTCGTTAACTCTTACGTTAACTTGATTTGTTGCTTTTATTATGTCTATGAACTTTTCAATTTCGTCGTATTTATCCAAACTGCCACTAAATCTCAGGTCTTTAACTTCCGGATTCATGTAAAAAACCTTAGCTGAATACCAGCGGGTTAACAAAACCATAATTTCTTCCAGCGGCATATCGTAGAAAACCATTTGACCATCTTTCCAGCTGATATAATTGCTTACATCGACATTACGAAGCGCAATTTTACCCGACAGATTATCCATTACGGCCTGTTCGTTTGGATTCAAAATCTGGACATTCTCATCGTCCTGGGTATTCGATAGTTTCACTTTACCTTCAACCAGAGTAGTGACTGTATTCTTTGAGTCTTCGTAAGCATTTACATTAAACGATGTCCCCAAAACCTCCACCTTCATTTCTTTGGTATTCACCACAAAAGGCTTTCCCGCATTTTTTGTGACTTCGAAATAAGCTTCACCCACCAACTCTACCTCTCGTTTATCAGAGCCAAATTGTACCGGATACTTCAATGAAGTCATCGAATTAAGGTAAACCTTCGTGCCATCCGACAATGTCAAACGGTATTCGCCTCCCAGCGGAACATTGATAATGTTGTAAACCGGTTGTTTCATCAACTGTTCGTCTGATTTTCGGTAACTGATCTCCCCCTGAATTTTTTCAATCTCTGTACCATCGATTTCAGTGAGTGATAACATATTGATCGAATCCAGAAAAACATCGCGACCATCACACAAGGTTAATGTAGCTTTTGATGATCCGGGTTTTATTTGGGCGAACTGTTGTTGATTGATTTTCTTTTTTGCGATTTGATTGTCGAAATAAAAATAGGCAACACCCCCTACAAAAAGCGGTAAAACTAGAATGGCCGCAATGCGTGTAATGGTTCTTAGAATTATTGTTCTCGATCTTTTCTTTATTTCCGAGTAAACTGCCGACCAACCTTCATCAACATTTACATCTTCCCGATCAGCCAGCCAGCTTTTAAAGTTTTGGGAATTTTTGAGTTTGATATATAAAGCGTTATTGGCTGCATTCATATTGCGCCAAGCACGAAGCTCCCTTAATTCTTCCTCATCAATTTCGTCGCTTATTTCGCGAGCTATCAGTAACGCTATTTTTTCGTATTCTAAGTCGGGCATTGTCTGTTTTTGTATACCAACATTAATGAAGCACGTAAGTATCGATTTGGGGTGACACCCAAAACGTTTTTTTCATATAAATTTTTAAAATTATTGTTTTGGCTTTTGGGTTTAGTTTTCGCTAAACATGCACAAGAATGTAAATAAGCTGGGACTCAAAACTCTTCGTAAAGTTTTAAAAGATCTTTGTTTGATTGTTTTTACAGTATTTATAGTGATATCAAGCTGTTCAGCAATTTCCTTGTTGGATAAACCATCGAGCGAAAGTTCTATTACCTGCTGATTTTGAGAGCTTAAATCCTTAATCGCCGAATAAATTATTTCGTAAGCCTCGCGCTCAATCAAATTATCGCGAAAAAATTCGGGAGACTCAAGTCTTTCAAATAATATTTCGTGACGGCGTTTGGTATCACGTATTAAATTCAAACAATGATTTTTTATGTATTTGTACAAGTATGATCTGGCAGCTGCGGCATCGCTAATGTATTCCCGTTTACTCCACACATAAACAAACGCCTCCTGTACAATATCCGCACTCGCGTCCTTATCCTGCAGATAATGATCTGCGAATATGCAAAGCGACGGGTATTGTTTTTCAAAAAACCTTTTGAATCCCCCCTCGTCCTTTAACCATATGTTTGTAGAAAGATGCAAAGCCTAACTATTGTCTTTTTGTTTCAACTATTTACCCGGTACCGTTTCCATCATCTTCCGCAAAAGGATAGCTTTTTATTCCCTTCCTGAAAATGACATTAGAATTGAGAATTTAAATAATGTAATGTCCCTTTCCCAACTACGGCTATACTGCTCTACGAAGAAATTGCAATTCGAAAAATTCTGCATCCTGTGGCATCTGTTAACCTACTTTTCTCAACGTCAATCAAAAATTACCAGTTGTGCCGAAACCAAAGACTTGTCATTTCATCGATTCTTTTTTAGCTGCATTGGTATTACAATTTTAATGTTTTTAAGTGATGAAGCATCATTTCTTCTTCACTGATTTTTTTGTTTTTGGAATAAAACGGTATTGGACCTTGCCTATTCTGCGATAATAGCAACTCTTTTGTAGGTCCCAGAATCAAGATTACGCTGTTGCTCCGGCAAATTCCTACTAAAATGAATCTTCTCTTACATTACTTTCTACACCATGTATGGTGACTCATTCCTCAAACACAACCTTCCATAAACCCCTGAAATCATTTAGTTGATATCCCGTTGCCAGATCGTTGGGATACAACTTTTGAATTTTTTCCAGAGTGGCGCTGTCAATCTCTCCATCAACATTACCATGGCATTTTAAACACGCCGGCATGGCAGTATGAATTCGTTTATAGTAAATGATTTTGCTGTTTAATCTCAAAAGCGTATCGGGTAAAGTCCTTGTCTGAAAAACTTTCCACAGTTCACGTTCTGTTTTATTTAACGCATTATTCGGATTCCGGTTCTTTTCGGAAACACGCGAGATGTTGCACGAAAAAACCTGACTCAGACTATCAATCAAAGGAGACGCTTTTAGATGGCAAAATTCAACTGCAAATTCAGTCCCTCCTTTTTGGATGGCACTTCCAACATTTGATAAAAGTACCGCCTGCGCCTGATTTGTAATTTCACTACCGCTGTTTTGAAACTTTCCATAAGTGTCTTTGTCAATTCCTGTCTTGCATGCTGAAAGCCCCATCAATAGCAATCCTGCGAAAAAAATATTCCTGCAAATAACTGTCATATGTTTATTTTCTTTAAAAGTTACAAGAAAATTGATTTAAATCACTATCATATAGTCCTTTAATCTTAAGCGGAAAGATTTTCCCCTTTCCCGAATTTTCATAAATTTACCATAATTCAACCAAAAATTAACAACTGATATTAACATGAAAAAGCAACATCTCATCCTGCTCAGAGGATCAGTATCACTTATCATTTTAATATTTATTCTTTCGTCGTGTTCCACCAATGAATGGCCTCAGTTCAGAGGAGCAAAATCGGATATGATCGTTCCCGGTCAAAATCTGCCTACCGACTGGAGCGATAGTTTAAACATCAGATGGACACAAGCAATGGACGGAGAAAGCTGGTCGTCTCCCATCGTTTATGATGACAAGGTGTTTTACTCGTCGGCAGTACTGGTAAAAAAAGCGCCTGAAAAACCGAAATCGGAAGATCCTGCTCAACAGGAAGCCGACAAAAACAGCCTGCCCGAAGATGTTTACCGCTGGCAACTTACCTGTCTTGATGCCAACAGTGGGAAGAAGCTTTGGAATGTGGTCTCCCGCGAAGGAAGCCCGCGAATAAAAAAGCACGCAGGTAGCACTTATGCCTGCGAAACACCGGTAACTGACGGAAAACATGTGTGGGTTTACTACGGTATGCATGGCGTTTATTGTTACGATTTAAATGGGAGCCTGGTATGGCAACAAGATCCCGGTGCTTATCCCACGCTGAATGATTGGGGAACCGGATCGTCGCCGGTTTTGTACAACAACACGCTTTATGTACTGGTTGATAACGAAGAAAATTCATTTTTAATCGCCTACGATGCGCAAACCGGAAATGAAAAATGGAAGATCGATCGTGACGAAACCACTACTTACAGCACTCCTGTTATTTGGGAAAACAGTTTGCGAACAGAACTGGTAACGCTTGGCACAAAAGCACGTTCCTACAATCCTGAAACCGGGGAGTTACTCTGGGAACTGGAATTCAACAAGGGAAGAGCTGTGGCATCTCCCGTTTTTGACAAAGAAAAAATATATGTTGGTTTGTCGGGCGGCCCGCGTGATGTTGGCCCTTTGCATGCGGTAAAAGCAGGTGCAAGCGGAAAGCTAACTCCCGCCTACAAAAGCAGCAACGAATTTGTAGCCTGGTCGGACACGCTCGCCGGTTTGTGCAACCCTTCGCCGGTGCTGTACAACGGGCTCCTTTACCTGATCGCAGATCGAAATGGAGAAGTTACCTGTATTGATCCGGAAACAGGGGAACATGTTTATAAGGAAAAAGCAGGTAAAGTGGCCGCATGCTGGGCATCGCCATGGATTTGCAACAACCAGCTTTATTTTTATGATGAAAAAGGCGTTACAAACATTATAAAGCCCGGTCGCGAGTTTGAGGTTCTTGGCAGCAATTCGATTGACGACAAGTTTTGGGCTTCCATTGCAGTTACAAAGGATAGTTACATTTTTAAAGGAGTTAAAAACATTTACTGTATTGGAAAGTAAAATTACAGTTCAAATAAAATAGTCATGATCCCGAGGAATCACCAACAGGAATGAAAGTAAGGCTTGTCGCAGCATTTCATAAAAATAGTTAGATTACAAGGCGCAGAAAACGATTGCGCCTTAAATAGCTTATTGATTGCGCCTTTGATTCACTTACACATCACCCCCGGGTTTCACCCGAGGTTAATCCTATTTTATCCCTTCGGGATATTAAACAGAATTACAAAGTTATGACGGGTTAACCGGACGGTGATGATTCAGTCCTTCCCTTTTTATGGCACTGAAAGCGCCGAATGTGACTAACTCGGTGTTTAACACCAAGATGAAATGACCGAAGGGAAATCGTCCGGAAAAGTTAATTGATCATAGATTCACAGTACTTCCAGACGAAAACTAGCTGTCTTTCGTTGATAAACTTTCAGGGAAATAAGGCCGGGTAATTGAGCCGGCCTTATTTTTTGCAGGAAAGTATACCCATTTTATTCTCCAGGAAGAGAATGAAATATTAGATTCCGAATCCTATTATGGTTTTATATTCTGATTGACTTTAAAGAAGTTATCCGGATCATATTTTCTTTTGATCTGAACCAATCGCTCATAATTTTCACCGTAACTCGCTTTAATACGTTCCTGGCCTTCATCCATAATAAAATTAAGATATGCTCCTCCTGAAGAATAGGGATGAAGCGCCTCCCAATAATCTCTTGCCCATTGGGTGATTTTACCGGCATTGGCGGGATCAGGATCAATGCCAACAAATACACCGGCGTATTTTGCGTGGCGATAAACCCAGGGAGTATCATTTTTCCCAACACGGCCGGCTGCGCCACTGATGGGATAAAGATGCATTTGCGAGAGAGGAGTCGGAATTTCGGAGCCAAACTTTTTATGAAGAGCCGAAGCTTCCTTTGGAATATCGTTAAAAAAGTCCGCTTTCCAGTACCATTGTAAACCCGGAGGCATTAGTCCGTCGAATAAACTTTGAATAGCGGGAAATGGCATTTCTCCCACCAGTTCGAATATTGGATTCTTGTCCCTGATGGGCCTGAAAACTTCCTCTGCATTTTTTAAATCACCAGTATAGCACCATACAACCGCGCAAAGTTTTTTGTTGTGCAGGTTTGGCGGAAACGGCGGACCGGGTATTTCGAGGGTAGCAACAAATCCGCTTAAATCCTCAGTAGCACTGTGAATAAATTCATGATACCATTCCATAATTTCTTCTGTTTGCTCAATGGCCCAGAATGTTGGTCCTCCGTAAATGGTTTTTACAGGATGTGCCTGAAATTTAAAGGATGTTACAACTCCGAAGTTTCCACCTCCTCCCCTAATCGCCCAATACAGATCAGTATTTTGTTTTTCATTTACGGTAACAAAACTACCATCTGCCAAAACCATATCGGCTTCCAGTAAATTGTCGATGGTTAACCCGTATTTACGCGAAAGGTACCCTACTCCGCCTCCCAGTGTTAAGCCACCAATCCCTGTAGTCGACAGGATTCCGCCGGGAACGGCTAATCCAAACGGGTGGGTCGCATGATCCAGCTCGTTCAGCGTATTTCCTCCACCTACATAAACCGTGTTATCGGCTGTATTTACCTTAACGAATTTGATCCCCGAAAGATCAATCACCATACCGCCATCACAGGATCCAAGTCCCCCGGCGTTGTGACCACCTCCACGAACGGCTGTTAAAAGGTTATTTTCCCTTCCGAAGTTTACCGAGTAAATTACGTCGGCAACATCGGCACATTTTACGATAAATCCTGGCTTTTTATCGATCATACCGTTGTATACCTTACGCACTTCGTTATAACTACTATCCGCAGGCGTTATAATCTCACCTTTTAGTCCGTTTTTGAATTCCTCCAGTTTAGTCAGATCAAGTTCACTTTGTTCACCTGAACTCAGGCACACTTTCAAATTTTCCATCTTTTTGTTTTTTAGTTGACGTTAACTTCCGATCAATATCCGTAGAAGAGCGCTCTCAACGTATCACTTCTACATTTTGAATTTTCAAAAAGGACCCTGGATTTATTTAATGGTGTTTTTCAACTACAACTTTTCTAAGTTTGGAGAGTCTATTCAATTTATATACTATATTTCAGACAGACAAGTATTTTATTTTAATATTCCTTAAAACCAATATTTTAGGCACAAAAAAAAAGGAGACGAATGCCTCCTTTAATTGATAATAGAATATCTAAATTTTGGTTTTTATTTCAAGCTAACCGGCCATCACCGCTTCCACTTCCTTCAAAATGGCACGTTTTGTCTTCACGCCAACAATACGTCCGACTTCCTTGCCATCAATAAAAATCAGCATGGTGGGAATATTTCGCACATTGTATTTCTGCGCCAGTTGCTGGTTATGGTCCACATTTACTTTTCCCACCCTGAAATCGCTTTGAGTATCAGCAATTTCATTTAATGTAGGTGCAATAATTTTACAGGGACCGCACCACGCTGCCCAAAAATCGACAAGGAAAACACCTCTTTTGGTCGCAACTTTAAAGTTTTTATTATTCAAAACCAGAATGTTCTTGCTGTTATTTACAGGTTTCGCATTTTTCATTTTGAAATAGGTGAACGTGATCATCCCTATCAATGCTGCAAGAACTACTAATATTACAATGAGTGTTACTGACATAATTTATGATTCAATAATTCTTATCTCTGTGGTAACTTCGATCGCCTTTTTGAACATGGCACTCACACCACAATATCTTTCTTCCGACAAACTAACAGCTTTTTTTAGTTTATCCAATGGAAGGTCTTTCCCGGTGAACTCATATATAACGTTCATTTTAAAAAACTGCCTGGGATGTTCCTCGGTTAAATCGCCTTCAACAATTACATCGAAGTTGTCCAGTTCCACCCTCATTTTTTTCAGAATCGACACTACATCCATTCCCGTACAACCGGCAAGAGCTGTTAACAATAGCGGCTTTGGCCGGGGACCACGATTTTCTCCCCCCACTTCTTCTGCGGCATCCAGGATCAATTTGTGCCCGTTCACTTCGGCTTCGAATGCCATTTTCTCTAACCAGTTTATTTTAACCTGTTGTTTCGACATATCTCGTTTATGTGTAGAATTTTTAATAAAGTTGTAAAAATAATGTTTTGCACATGGGATCAACCTCTCAGGTATTCTGAAACGCTTAGTGCTGCAATGGTTCCGTCGGCAACCGCAGTGGTAACCTGCCGATAACGTTTATTAATGCAATCGCCGGCAGCAAACACACCCGACACCTGTGTTTTCATAGTTGAATCTACCACAATTTCGTTCCGGTCGTTTAGCGGAACAATTCCTTTCAAATCTTCGGTGTTGGGCTGATAACCAATAAAGATGAAGGTTCCGTCGGTTTTCAAAACTGAAAGATTACCGGAAGGCAAATGTTCGATACTCACTTTTTGCAACTGACCGTTTCCGTAAAACCCACGAAGTTCAGACTCCATCACAAATTCGATTTTTGGATTATTCTTCGCTTCATCAATGGCATGCTGAAAAGCCTGGAAATGATCGAACTGATGAACGATGGTCACCTTGGTGGCAAAATTGGTAAGTGCAACCGCCTCCTCCAAGGCCGAGTTTCCTCCGCCAACTACCACTACTTCTTTTCCGGTAAAGAAATCGCCGTCGCAGGTGGCACAGTAAGAAATTCCCTTTCCCTTAAACTGATCTTCGCCTTCAATATTTAACGAACGGGGTCTTCCTCCGGGAGTCAGTATCACTGTTTTCCCCTGAAAAGTACGGCCGTCTTCCAATTCAATGGCTTTTATCTCGCCTTCCAGTTCGTATTTGGCAATTTTTATATTCGATTTGATTTTACACCCAAAACTTTTGGCCTGCATTTTCATGTTGTTGGCCAGCATGTAACCTTTGGTTGTTGGAACACCCGGGTAATTGGCAATCTCTTCGGTTAACACCATCTGTCCACCCACGGCGCCTTCATTCAGTATTAACGTCGACAATTTGGCCCTCGAAGCATAAATTCCGGCGGTTAACCCGGCAGCCCCTGCCCCGACAATAATGGTATCGAAAACTTCATCCATGATCTCTGATTTTGTTGTTTTGAAAAAAGCCGCTCCCGAAGTATCGGGAACGACTAATCAACTTCTCCCAATCTAACTAAACCCCAAATTTGCTGTCCAAAATGCCTGTCACCTGTTTCATGTTTTGAATGCTGCTGGTGGCGTGCGCAACGGCTCCGTTTTTATAGTACATCGTAAACGGAAGTCCCATAAACCCGCGGCATTCAGGAGCATTCCTGATCACTCCTGCCTCCGGGTTATCAAAGGCCATTACGGCAAATTTTACGTTGTCACGCTCTTCTTCCAGCTCTTCCATTATATCGTAAACCGGTAAACACATCGGGCCCATCCGGCCACAGCATACCATTACGTTTTCGTTTTCGTTGATGAATTTATCCAATTCAGCTGCTGTTTCAATCTCGTGTAAACCTGTGCTTAATAGTTTCATATCGTTATATTTTAAATGATTAATTTTTATGTATTAATTCGTTAATTCCTCAATGATTCGTTTGTCCGACTCCAGCTTTCCGTTTAAATATGCTTCAATAATCCGGGCCGGATCTTGCTGCGGCACCCCCACAAACAGATTGATTTTTTTGGAGGCAAAAAGACGAATGATCTCTTTTTTCACTTTGTAAGCAATCACATCGGTAATCCCTCTTTTTTCCAACCAGTCGGGCAATTCGTTAACGGCTTCCACCTCCGGAATTTCGAAGCTTGTTTTACGGATATCGTCATTTTCGATTTCAAAGATTTCGTAATGATTACAGCCGCCGAAGTACTCGCTCAAAACATTATTTGCTATTGGAATTGCTACCCGTCTCATTTCAATTTTAATTACGTTACAAAGATATTTTGAACCTGAATTCCGTGCCGGAAAAACGGGCTGTGGGGCAACAGGACGAAAACTGAACTTTTTCAGTTTTTTTCCTGTCATACGATAGAAATAATGGCAAAGGCCTGATATTACGGGCAGATTTGATATTTTTGTTTGTAGCGTTAAGCATACCAAATATGAGCACAAGCAAGTCAGACCAGAAACCGGAACAACGCTTTGAGGAGATCAGCGGCCTGCAAGAACACAAAACGCGGGTGCAGTACCTGAAAGGCGAAAACATTTTTAAACAGGGCGCTTTTGCTCCCTACGTTATTTATGTCGTGCAGGGACTGGTAAAAATCTATCTTCAAACCGGCTTCGACAAGCAAATCAATATCGGAGTGGCCAAACCGGGCGACTTTCTGGCTTTTGCCTCTATTTTTGGCGAACCGGTTCACACCTATTCCACACAAGCGATTACCAACGCCGAAATTTGTATGATCGAAAAAGAAAGCCTGAAACAGATTTTGCTCGACAACCCTTCGTTTGCGCTGGAAGTAACCTCGAAAAACTACCGCACCGAACGCCATTTGCTGGAGATCATTAAAAATGTGTCGTATAAACAAATGCGTGGAAAACTGGCATCGGCGCTGCTTTACCTCTCGCACGAAGATTTCCTGAAAGAGGATATTTTTTCCTTTCTTACACGTCAAGACCTGGCTGATTTTGCCTCGATTTCGCCAGAAAGCGCCATTAAATTTCTGAAGGAGTTTGAGAAAGAAGAAATCATCCGCCTCGATGGCAAAAACATTGAAATTACCGACGCAGTAAAGCTGGAAGTGATAAGCAGAAACGGATAGAATGCAGCTCTCTGAAGAAATAAAAAAGCTACTCGAAGCCGAGTGTACCTTTTCGGCCAGCCGCAGCAGCGGTCCCGGCGGGCAAAACGTAAACAAAGTAAACACGCGCGTTGAACTTCGTTTCTCTGTTGAAAATTCACAACTGTTATCGGACAAAGAAAAAAGTATCCTTTTCAACAAACTTAAAAACCGCATCAATTCGGAAGGTGAACTTATTCTGGCTTCCGAAGCCGAACGTAGCCAGCTGCGTAACAGAGTAAAGGTTACTGTGCTGTTTTTTGAGCTCATTGAAAAAGCACTCACGCCCAAAAAGAAAAGAATCCGGACATCTCCTACCCTTTCGTCCAGACTGAAACGACTGGATATTAAAAAACAAATGGCAGAAAAGAAAGCAAGACGACAACCACCCAAATTCTGATAACTTTAGATCCGCGATTAAATCATTCAAAAACAATAAACCAATTATGAAATCTATTAAACCAATAGGTATCTTTTGTCTGTTTCTCATGCTGATCAACGTGCATGATCTCTCAGCATTGGGCAACCATCCTTCAGCACAAAAAGAAAGTAATGCCTACTATTATAATGTAAAAAATTACGGGGCAAAAGGAGATGCCCGATCGGATGATACCCAGGCCATTCAGGCGGCCATCAACGCAGCGGCAGAAAAAGGAGGCGTGGTTTATTTCCCGAATGGCGTATACAATATTGCAGGGCCGGTTATCGACTCACTCGATGGACTGGAATGCCTGTCGCAGTTGTACATACCGCATTCCGACAAAACAAATTCCAAGAACATCGTTTTCCAGGGAGAAACCGCTCCCGAATTTGAATTGCAGGGAATAGTAAACGCTCCCCCCTCTACCAATGGCGCAATTCTGCTATCGTCGATAATTTCCGATGATCCGCGACATGCCGTAATTGCAATGCAGAAAGGACCCGACGGCAGCTGGTCGCAATGGAACTACACCACCCCGAGTTTCAAAGATTTGGGGGTAAGAACTTCTACTACAAAAGACTCGACTCCCGTTATTAACAGCATGAACGGCATTAATTTGAGATATGCCAGCAAATGCTATTTCGACAATGTATTGATCGACACGAACGGTCCGTTGAGTGAGTCGCTCGATCCGGCACCGGGCAAAAGCACCGGGCTTATCACTCCAGAAATTAACAATCATGCCTTGGTTCGAATCGGAATGATCAGAATTGGAGGATATGCCTGCGGATTTAAATTCAGCGAGCACATGGTTGGGCAGGATATACAGATTGTTTGCTGTAACGTGGGTATGTTATCTGAAGCAAGCCACCACAGCAGTTCCATCCAAACGCTTGAGATTGAATGCTGTTGTTACCCGGTCGTATTTAATCCGGGACATAATCTCTTTGTGGCCAATTACAATACCGAACATTTTACCGACGACAAATGGTTTGCGTTCAAACAGGATATTACATTTGAGGGATCTTATTATTATCCCGCTAAAATGGTGATTGGCCTTTGTCATCCGGTTGTTTCTTATGTCGGTTACGATCTCAGCGCCTTCAAAACAAACGATCCGGATAGAGTTGTGCTGCTTGAAAAACGAGAAAATTGAAAATATAACAAGCTAACATCTGCAAGTGCATGTGCCCTATTAATTGCATCAAAAGAGTAATTAAGAGCTTAAAATTTAGTTTCAGTTTCGTCAAAATCCATTATTTCAATACTTTTCTTTACTTTGTAGTTCGAATTAGGCTATTCAACGTTATTGCATGAGGAAATTATTTGAATCTATCGGGGAGTTTATTACCAGGATTGTCGACTGGTTTTATTTCCCTTTTCTTCAGTTTATTCCCCGCGAAATTTTTCGCTATGCAGCAACGGGCGGCGCCAACACCCTGTTCGACCTTCTTCTTTATTTTATTTTTTACCAGTATGTACTCGACATGCAGGTAGTGGAATTCGGCTTTGTTGCCATCAGTGCGCACATTGCCGCCTTTTTGATGGTTTTTCCCATTACTTTTGCCACCGGATTTCTGCTCGCAAAGTATGTGACATTCACGACTTCCGAGTTAAAAGGCCGTATCCAGCTCTTCCGCTACCTTGTAACAGTGGCCGGCTCCATTTTTCTGAATTATGTATTTCTGAAATTTTTTGTGGAGTATTGCAAGCTCTACGCACCGGTATCAAAATTCATAACCACCTTGCTGGTTGTAGTATACAGTTATGTGGCGCAACGCTATTTTAGTTTCCGTACCGCCGGCATGCAACTCGCAACAAGAAGCAACTCATAATTTTTTTGTGGCCGAAGAATGTTCTTTTCCCGAAATACTTATCTTAGTTGACCGATGGAAGAGACACGTCAAAAATATTATCCCACCATTTTACAGGGCATTCACCTAGTGATTCTGTATATCTTTATTCAAACAGTGGTTGATTTTCCGCTGGCTTTGATCGACTATTACAAAGGCACTGAATACTTATATAATCCAATCAAGAAAATTGCACTCGGAGTGGGATCGGTGGTATTTATTTTGTTTTACGGTATCCGGAAATCGAAATCCCCGGTTTTGCAGATCTTCCCCTTCAAGCTTTTTAATCCGCTTATTTTTCTGCCAACCATCGCTTTTCTGTGGGGTGCTCATAATTTTCTTGATGTGGTGAATGCCAAAGTAGAACAACTGCTTCCTGCTCCACCCTGGTTTTGGGAAATGTTTAACCGCATTTTCGAAGGCGACTATGGGTTTATGGGAGCTTTTATGAAAGTTTCGGTCATTGCGCCCATTGTTGAAGAATTGATTTTCAGAGGATTGCTTTTGAACGGATTCCGAAGAAATTACAATGGTTTTGTAGCTGTTTTTATGTCGGCCTTGTTGTTTTCGCTGTTTCACCTGAATCCCTGGCAAATGCCCGCGACTTTTGTTCTGGGCCTTTTACTGGGCTGGCTGATGTTGCGTACCAACAACATCCTGGTTGCCATTATCGGCCATTCCATCAACAATACCATGGTGTTGCTTTCGGTCACCTACTGGCAGCAAATCAGGGAATATCCGATCTACCTTCAGGAAAGGGAACAACTGCTTTACCAAAGTGGGTTGGTCATTGGACTATCTGTGTTACTGATGATCCTCACCAGCATTCCCTGGTTACGCAAAAACCGAAAATTATCGTGAGTTTACCGATCATTTTCATCGCCGCTAAATCAAAAACCCTATTTTTAAGCACAAACAATTAATCTGATATCATGGATTTTCTACTCGTATTTTTGGGAGCTTTATTTATGATAGCCGGCATTGCAGGTTGCGTTTTACCTGTTATTCCGGGGCCTCCGTTAAGTTACATCGGTTTATTGCTATTGCACTTTACTTCCCGTTACCAGTTCTCCACCACTTTTCTGATTATCTGGGGAATTGTTACCGTAGTGGTTTACGTGGTCGATTATTTTATCCCGGTGTGGGGAACCAAACGCTTTGGCGGCAGTAAAAGAGGTGTCTGGGGAAGCCTTATCGGGCTTGTAATCGGACTGTTCTTTTTCCCGCCTTTCGGCATTATCATCGGCCCTTTTCTGGGTGCCGTTATCGGCGAACTTACCGCCGGGAAAGATCATGGTTCAGCCTTAAAATCAGGCTTTGGATCTTTTATGGGCTTTTTGCTCGGAACCCTTCTGAAACTGATTGCTTCCGGACTAATGACCTGGCATTTTATCAAAGTCTTTTTCATATAATATATTCCTGACAAACGGAAAAACGAACATCAAAAAAAACAGAAAGGCACCATGGAATTCCACAGTGCCTTTTTCTTTTTTATCCTTTCAGATAGTTGTTAATGGTTTGTTGCCACTTTTCAACCGACTGCAATTCCCCGTTGAGTTGTAAATTTTCTTCCACATTATAAAACTCCCAGGTTACAACGCCCTTATCCTTTTCTTTCGGATAGAAATCCAGGCTCAAGCGTTCAATTATCTTGTTGTTTTGATTCTTGTAAGTTACAATCCTTCCCGTATTGTTGATTTTACACGTTTTCACCGGGGCAAGATCTATATGTCTCACTTCGCTTGTACCGTCTTTTTCTTTTGCAAAAAATACAAATCCATTTGTTTTGTCCATTCCTATGCAGTATTCACTGCAAAATTCATGTTCCGAAATATTACAGTTGTGCTCATTGGCCACCTTTGTGATTAACTGTAACATTCCACGTCCTTTTTTAGCCCTTCTCCCGTTTAATATGACGATAGGCAAAACACATATCGCGACCAAAACCAGTCCTACGATAACAGTTCCTGAATCCATAATAATATTCATTAAGATTTAAAAAAACACTGCAACCAGTTGTTGCAATGCACATAAAACACACAAAAAATCCGGATGATTTTTATGGATTACCAGAAATAATGAAAGGGGAAAATGATATCCGCTTTTCGGTAGCGTATCAGAAGGTTTTCAGAAATTCTTCGATATTGGGTGAACCCGTTTGCCAGTATTAGTCCGGAATTTTGAACAAAAGCAAGAAACTGGGCAAACGAAGTTTTGAAAGTAACCGGAGAACTGGTTCTACTATCGGAAACCAACTTTTCCGATTCCGTAAAATGATACGAAAGTTGGTTTGAAGCATCCGAAGAGTACACTTCACTCTCAAGATTATCGGCTGGCAGATATGTACCGGCAGCATTAGGTCCGGAACCATAACCGATCCCGAAACTATAAACTGCAACCAGTAAAACAGCAAACCATAATCTCAAACTACTTTCCATTTTTCCAGCTAAAATCGCTCAAAAATACAAACTTATAAACTCCGCATTGCGACTTAACCCGTTATTATGCGAAAAATAAATTCCAGAGGCTTTTGCAGTAACAAATAATTAAGAATTCAATCGCATGCAAAGTGCCGTAAAATATCCGTCACACCAATTTTCAGCTCATAAACATTTTAAAGTTTATAATAAATAGCTTTGAATTTGAGTTTTATATCAGGAATCACCCAATTAAAATTATTTTTGTCGCGTGGCAAAAAAGAATACAAATAGCAGTTCAGCCGAAAGTAAGCCGGCACGCAAACCAAAAACTTCATCCGGAAGAAAATCAAAGAAGTCGGGTAAAAAATATCCCATCCTCAACTGGATCGGCAAAGCAGCGCTCGTGCTTTTCCTGCTCGGGTGTTTATTTTTTATCCTGGTATTTTTAGGTGTTCTCGGGCCGGTTCCGTCGAGGGATCAGCTGCACATCATCAATAATCCGCTGGCTTCGGAAGTCTATTCGTCGGATGGGAAAGTACTGGGAAGGTATTATGTGGAAAACCGCAGTTATGCATCTTTCGAAGAGATTTCGCCCAACGTCATCAATGCGCTGGTAGCCACCGAAGATTCACGTTTTTACGAACATCGTGGCATAGATGAAATTGCACTGGCACGCGTACTCGTAAAGTCGGTTTTGATGCGTAGCGATCATTCAGGCGGAGGTAGTACCATTAGCCAGCAAATTGCCAAAAACCTGTTTCCAAGGGTGAATTACGGTCCGCTTTCGATGCCCGTAAACAAGCTGCGCGAAGCTATTATTGCTTATCGGCTCGAACGTATCTATTCAAAAAACGAAATTCTGGCGCTTTACCTGAACACCGTTCCTTTTGCCGAAAATACCTTTGGGATAGAAGTGGCCGCCGAACGTTTCTTTTCCAAAGCGCCGTCGAAACTCGACGTGCACGAAGCAGCTGTTTTGGTGGGAATGTTAAAAGCCAACAACTATTACAATCCGCGGCTTCACCCCGACCGGGCGCTTGGACGTCGGAACGTGGTCATTGATCAGATGCTAAAAAACAACTACCTCAGCGCCGAAGAAGCAGCATTTTACAAAGAAAAACCACTGGGAGTGCGCTACCGGATGATTTCTTATGACCAGGGTCCTGCTCCGTATTTTGTTGAAATGCTCAAACCCGAATTACTTGAGTGGTGCGAAAGTCATCAGAATGAAAAAGGGGAAAACTATAACCTTTATACCGACGGTTTGAAGATTACCACTACCCTGGATTACAACCTCCAGATTTACGCGCAACAATCGGTAAAGGAATACATGAAAGACCTTCAAAAGGTGTTTGACAACCACTGGAAAGATCGAGACATGTTTAAAGCCAATCCGGCTATTTTGAAAAGTGCTGTCCAGAATTTGAATACCAGTGGAAAAAGCTACCAGGAAGAACTGGAAACCTATAAAAATAAAACGCATGCTACGCTTTTTACCTGGGATGGTTTGAAATCGCAGGAACTCACTCGGCTCGACTCACTAAAGCATTACCTGAAGATGCTGAATGCCGGTTTTATTGCCATCGATCCGCAGAAAGCTGCATTAAAAGCATGGGTGGGCGGCATCGATTACCGCTTTTTTAAATACGACCACGTAAAAGCGCCGCGGCAAACCGGATCGACATTCAAACCGTTTGTCTACCTGGCTGCACTCGAAGAAAATATTCCACCCGATACCTATTATCCCAACCAGTTAAAAGTTTACACAGAATACGACGACTGGACACCACGAAACTCGCACGACGACTATGTTGGTTACTACAACATGAAAGGTGCCCTGGCAAAGTCGATCAATACGGTTTCAGTAGATGTTTTGCTCGAAGCCGGAATCGATGAAACCATTGATATTGCGCACGATCTCGGAATTTCGGCCGACCTTCCCGAATACCCTTCCCTGGCGCTCGGTGTGGCTTCTATTTCGCTGAAAGAAATAGTGGAAGCTTATGCGGGCATTGTGAACGACGGTGTTCCGGTAAAAGCCAATTACCTGGTTCAAATCTCGGATAAAAACGGCAAGGTACTTCAGACCTTTGAACCTCAGATTGAAAGAAACCCTGTGGTATCGGCCGAGAATTGCCGGACGGTAATCAAAATGATGGAAGCTGTGGTGGATGAAGGAACCGGAAGCGCCATCAGGACAGATTATAAAATTCCCGGTGAGTTTGCAGGAAAAACGGGTACCACCCAAAATAATTCGGACGGCTGGTTTATTGGAATCACTCCCAGATTGGTTACTGGCTGCTGGGTGGGCGCTGACGACCCGCGCGTGCATTTCAGAACCACCACTTACGGACAAGGTGCCTACATGGCGTTGCCAATTGTCGGAAAATTCTTCAATAAAACCTACCGCGACAGCAAATATTCAAACCTGAAAAACAGTTCCTTTGGTTTGCCGGGAGAAGAAATGCTGGCCATGCTGAGCGAACCGGGGTACAAGGATGTTCTCGATATCGAGAGACACGAATTCAACCTGGCTGATATTTTCAAACGAAATAAATCGGAAGAATTGGAAAAAACCCGCCAGCGCGAAACAAGAGCCGAAGAGGAGGACAAAGGCGAAATCTGGCGAAAAATTAAAAGTATTTTCAAAAAGAAGGATAAACGGAGGTAATAATTTCTTTTATCCGGAGAGCAGGATGAGTTAAATCTTCAGGGCTAAACAGCTCATTTAAACCGATTGTCGGAGCGCACTTTTTTAATGTGCTCCTCATCTTTACCTTCGAGCCAACCACTCACGGCATCCGGGCGATTGTCAAACATTCGGAAAAATGGTTTGATATCTATCAAGGGTGTTTCATTCAGCATATCGGCACCTTCAAAATAAATCTTGTTGCCCTCTGTTTTTAACAGGCGTACAACCGACATTCCAATAGCTCCGGGTCTTTTGGGCGATCGTGTAGCAAAAACCCCGTGTTCGGTATCGTCCATAAAGGGTTTCACTACCAATTGATACCCTTGTTGCCCATGAAAATGATACAGTAAAATGATGTGTGAAAATCCGTCAAGATCCATCAGTCCTTCTTCAAATTCAGGATAAACTTCAGCAATACCCACCTGATCTTCCGCACCATTCGGTTGAATAGGCATATTGGCGATTTCATCATGTGCCGTTAATATTTTCCCGATTACAGTTAGGTTGACAGACTTCAAGTTTCTCGACATATTTTATGAGATAGATTTCTGAATTCCAGGGATCACCCTCCGGCACGTTTCACTTTGTAGCCTTCGTTTTTCAGGAGATCCATCACCCGCGAACAGAAATCGCCCTGAATCAGAATTTCACCGTCTTTTACGGTGCCCCCCACTCCGCATTTCGATTTCAGCAATTTTCCCAATTCCTTTAAATCTTCCTCTGTTCCAACAAAACCTGTTATCAATGTCACCGATTTTCCTTTACGTTGCTTCCGGTCGAGCATTACCTTAAGGTTCTGTTGCTGAGGAGGCAACGTTGACGTTTCCTCTTCCTCTCCTTTTTCATATTGAAAATCGGGATTGGTAGAGAATACTACCCCGAGTCTTTCTTTCCAGTCGTTTGCCATAATTTAAATCCAAATTAAAAGTACGATGCCCCAAAGATAATTCAATACCCACACCAAAAAGGCGATTTTGGTGTAAAGCACTATTCCTTTACTGACATCAGAGTCAATGCCGTTTTTCAGGTATCTTGCCCACACCCAAACCGTATCAACCAGCATAATGGTGAAGGAACTAAACATGATCAGTCCGTTGGTTGAAAGCAGCGACGACGGTATTAGAAGTACCATTAATAAAACAGCCGCTGCATTAAATAAAAATCCCGTGGTAAAAAAAACCAGTACGATGGTACCGATGATTTTAAAACGCTCCAGCGAAACACTTCCGATGCCAAAGGCCAGAAATGCGAGCGTCATAATAAAAGAAATAAGCAGAATTATAGGATCCATGTGAAATTTTTTCCCTCTAAACAAAGATAAGCTTCCGCAGTTTAATATAAAATAGCTAATCGTTAAAAGCGAGGGCTCCGTTGGTGGTTCTTTTATTCAGCAGCAGATTTTTGATCGTTTCCCCTTTTTGAACCTGTATCATGTTGGCTTGTGTTTCCAGAACTTCGGTAAGCAGGCTGCATTTCACTTCAATCGTGGTAAAATCTTTTACTCCACTTATTTCAAGATACGTCCACACTGTGCCATTTTCCATCTCTTTTCCCACAAACTCATAGTTAAGCTCTTTATCGTTTATCCTGAAATTTAATACCTTTTTCAAATAATCGAAGATGTATTGGTTGGTTTCAGGGTTTTCGCGTTCCTCACCCAAATACAAATGATCGTGACCTGCCTTTTGAAGCCCGAGCAGGAGATCGTCGGCAAATGTTTTCACTTGAATTTCCAGCGAAGCGGTTTCGCTGTTTAACTTTACCTGGCACAAGCTAATGTAATACGGATGCGCCGCTCCGCTTAATGCAGTACCCGCAACCAGCAGTAGCAATAAAAGATATTTTTTAATTATTTTCACGCTCCGGATTTTGAGACGCTAAAATACGAAAATATGAGCACCTTCGAGATGTATCTAAGGCTGGGATTTCAGCACATCATTAATATTCACGGTTACGACCACATTATTTTTGTGCTCGTGCTTTGTGCGGCCTACAGCGCCAAAGAAATAACCCGGGTTTTGATTCTGGTTACTGCTTTTACCATTGGGCATTCGCTTACTCTGGCCTTGTCAACCCTCAATATTTTGAGTATTCCCTCACGCTACGTCGAATTTATGATTCCGGCCACCATTTTAATTACAGCACTTTCAAACGTATTGCCTTCACGAAGAGGCAACCTCAGGATTGTATTCGTCACCACCTTGTTTTTTGGACTGATACACGGACTTGGTTTTTCCAATTACCTCAAAGGATTACTCGGAAAAGAGAGCAACATTCTTACTCCGCTATTTGCATTCAATGTTGGGATCGAAACAGGGCAAATCGTAATATTGTGCCTTTACTTTCTGCTCTATCTCCTCACCGTAAACCTCATGAAAGTGCGCCACGACTTCTGGAGGTTGTATATTTCGGGTGCAGGCTTTGGTATTGCCTTAATATTACTAATCGAAAATAAATTCTGGTAGTACCAACAATCAGACACAAAGATTGTTACATTTGGAAGGAAAACAATATTTTCTTACCAACGTCATACCGGAACATCAAAATGAAAAAAAATTGCGCGCTTTTAATCCTTTTGATAGCTGCCAATTGGTCTGTTTTTAGTCAGGAAAACATCAATCAAAATAAATTCCGCCAGTTAAAGCAAGAACTTGCTACACCCAATGTTTACCGAACAGCTTCGGGAGCGCCCGGTCATGAATACTGGCAACAAAAAGCAGATTACAAAATCAGCATCACACTCGACGATGATAATCAGAAGATTTATGGAGAAGAAACCATCACCTACCATAACCAATCGCCTGACGTATTAAATTATCTATGGCTGCAACTGGATCAAAACATGCGCGCCAAAGAATCGGATACCTATAAAACGGCGAGCATGGATATGGGCGAAAGGGTGAGTTTTTCTCAACTTCAGCGACTCATAAAAGACTTTGACGGTGGTTTCAAACTGGAGTATGTAAAAGATGCCTCGGGAAAAGATCTTCCTTCAACCGTTAATAAAACCATGATGCGGATTGATTTGCCGGAGCCGTTAAAGCCAGGAAAGTCGTTTTCGTTTTCGGTAAAATGGTGGTACAACATCAACAACCGTATGAAAGACGGTGGTCGTTCAGGGTATGAATATTTTGAAGACGAGGACAACTATATCTACGCGATTGCTCAGTTTTACCCCCGCATGGCGGTTTACAACGAAGTGGAAGGCTGGCAGCACAAACAATTTCTGGGAGCCGGTGAATTTACCCTTCCCTTTGGCGACTTTGAAGTAAAACTAACCGTTCCGTCGGATCATATTGTTGCTGCAACGGGCGAATTGCAAAACCCTGACGCCGTGCTGACAAAAGAGCAAATTGAACGTTTTGAAACGGCCAAACAATCAGACAAACCCGTGATGATTGTAACTCAGACAGAAGCTGAAAAAGCCGAAAAAGGACGGGTAAAAACAGTAAAAACATGGATCTACAAGGCAAACAATGTGCGCGATTTTGCCTTTGCCTCTTCCCGGAAATTTATCTGGGATGCCATGCGTGTTCCGTTCGGCGACCGCAGCGTGCTGGCTATGTCGTATTACCCCAGGGAAGGAAACCCGCTCTGGGAGCAATATTCAACCCGGGTGGTGGCACATACCATCAAAACCTATTCAAAACATACCTTTGATTATCCTTACCCGGTAGCCATTTCGGTTCATACCGACAGAATCGGGATGGAATATCCGATGATTTGTTTTAACGGCGGCCGCCCCGAAAATGACGGAACATACAGCGAACGCACCAAGTACGGAATGATCGGAGTGATTGTGCACGAAGTGGGCCATAACTTTTTCCCGATGATTGTCAACTCCGACGAACGCCAGTGGACCTGGATGGACGAAGGATTAAACACTTTTTTAGAGTTCATGACCGAGCAAGCCTGGGAACCCAACTATCCATCACGAAGCGGAATGCCGGCAAGCATTGTCCCCTACATGAAAGGCGATAAAAAATACATCTCCCCCATTATGACCAATTCCGAATCGGTATGGAACCTGGGAAGTAATGCTTACGCCAAACCTACCGTGGCGCTCAACATTTTGCGGGAAACAGTGATGGGGCGCGAACTTTTTGATTATGCATTCAAAGAATATGCTCAACGCTGGATGTTTAAACACCCCACCCCTGCCGATTTCTTTCGTACGATGGAAGATGCCTCGGGAGTTGATCTCGACTGGTTTTGGCGTGGATGGTTCTATACGACCGACAATTGTGATATTTCGATGGAAAAAGTAGAATGGTATCAGCCCAATACTAAAAATCCGGAAATTGAAAAGCCGCTGGCAAGGAAACAAGAGGAAGCCGATATTTCACTCATCCAGATTCGCAACCGCGAACATACTTCAGAAACCTATCTGGCCAATAACCCGGAAGCAGCCGATTTCTATACTTCTTACGACAAATACGAAGTTACCGAAGAAGACAAAAAAGAATACGACCGTTTCCTGGAGAGCCTTTCGGATGACGAAAAAGAATTGTTGGGCGGAAATTATAATTTCTACCAGATCGACTTCAAAAATATCGGAGGTTTGGTCATGCCACTCATCCTGAAATTCGAATTTATGGACGGGACCGAAGAAATTCAGCGCATTCCGGCTGAAATATGGCGCCGAAATA
Source organism: Maribellus sp. YY47 (assembly GCF_023111095.1). Taxonomy (GTDB): domain Bacteria; phylum Bacteroidota; class Bacteroidia; order Bacteroidales; family Prolixibacteraceae; genus Draconibacterium. The sequence goes on along the minus strand of NZ_JALGYW010000004.1, from coordinate 200,220 downwards.
ACGAAGAAGTTTCAAAAGTATTCATGTTCAACAAAGAGGTGAAACAGATTATACTTGATCCTTACCAGGAAACTGCCGACTGCGACATGGACAACAACTACTGGCCCGAACGCAAAGAGCCCACCCGCTTCGAATTGTACAAATCGCGCTATGGTGGTGGTCGCGGGTACTCGTCTGATAATCCGATGCGCAAGGCAAAGAAAAAGGATCCTGCGTCTACAACGATGAATTAAACTACAAGCGGGTACAACTGAACATTTGGACACATTAATTTCTATTCACTCTGTTTTACAAATTACTTATCGTTCAGCATAAACAATAACCCGCAGTACATTTGTTTATAAAGCAGCAGACACTTGGGTGTTGAATTTTGAAAAAAATTTTCGGACATTTAGTATTAGTTTTGAATTGGGTAAACCGGAACAAGGTACAGGATGATAAAAAAAATACGGTTTGAATATATCCTTACTGCCGCTTATTTACTGGTGGGAGGGCTTTGGATCATCTTTTCAGATTACTTGCTTAATGTTGTAATCTCCAACCCTGAAACGATCACGCGCATGCAAACCTATAAAGGTTGGTTTTATGTGGCTGTCACCGGACTGTTCTTTTTTATTCTGCTGCGTAAACACCTGCATAAACTTAGGGAAACAGAAACAGAGCTTCAGCAACACCGCGATAATCTGCATGAAATGGTTGTTGAGAAAACCCGGAAACTGGATAAAATTGTTGAGGAGCTCTCGTTAAAGAACTCAACCATTAAGCAACAAAACGAAGACCTGAAACATGTCCTCGAAAATCTGAACAGCATGCAGTCACAATTGATTCAGGCAGAGAAGATGGCGTCAATAGGTGTGCTCACCGCCGGCATAGCCCACGAAATCAACAATCCGCTCAACTACATTCTTGGCGGTCTCACCGGGCTCGAAAACTATTTTAAAGAAGAAAATATTCAACTCGAAAACACCGACTTTTTTCTAAAAAGCATCCGCACCGGAATCGAACGGGTGAATGCAATTGTTTCGGGGCTGAATAAAATGAGCCGCAACAACACCACGTTGGAAGAAAATTGCGACCTGAATGAAATCATTGGTAATTGTCTGATGATTCTGAGCAACGAACTGAAATACCGCATACATGTGGAAGAACAATATGCCGAACCGCCAATAATAATTCAGGGAAACGTAGGTAAACTACACCAGGTTTTTATCAATATTCTGATGAACGCCAGCCAGGCGATTCCGAAAGAAGGACAAATAAGGATTCGTACTTTTAACACCGGCACAGCAGCCGTTACCGAAATAACCGATACGGGCAGCGGTATTGATGAAGTCGATCTGTCAAAAATTACCGAACCTTTTTTTACCACTAAAGATCCGGGAAAAGGAACCGGTCTTGGTTTGTCCATCACCTACAATATTATTAAAGAACACAAGGGAGAAATGCATTTTAGCTCCCTTCCCGGAAAAGGAACCACCGTAACTGTTGAACTCCCCATAAAAATCACACATTATGAAAAAGCCCAGAATTTTGTACGTTGACGACGAACCGCTGAACCTGTTGTTGCTAAAAGCCAATTTATCGAAACAATACGAAGTATTAACAGCCCCCGATGGCATCGCCGGTCTCGAAGTATTAAAAAACAACCGCGACATCAAAGTGGTATTTAGCGACATGAAGATGCCACACATGAGTGGAATTGAATTCATCAGGCAGGCAACCGCTCTGGCGCCGGAAAACCATTACTACATCGTTACCGGATTCGACATCAATGCAGAAATACAGAAAGCGCTCGACGAGGGCCTTATCCGGAAATACTTTAGCAAACCTTTCAATCCCGATGAAATTGCAAACGAAATCAGGCATTCGTTACAGATAAGTTAAACAGCACACCAACCGATTACCATACGCCACTTAACAAAATAGTACTATTTTTAAGCAACTATTCAGTCGCATACCAATAATGCTCAACTATGAAAAAACGAATAACCTTATTGACTGCTATTCCAAGTATCCTAATTTTAGCAGGTGCACTTTTTAAACTACAACATTATCCCTACGGAGACCTTTTGTTTTGGACGGGCATTTTTACAAACCTTATCGGTTCTGCAATCGCTATTACTCTTTTAACGAAAAGAGTGAAAGAACTTGAAACCCAAATTCAAAACAACCAGAAATAAATTATTACTATGAAAAAATGTCCCCACTGCTCAGCCGATGTGGAAGAAGTTTTCGAATTGTGCTGGAACTGCAATTACAGTTTTTCCGAACAAAAAGTAATTGAAATAAAAGATTATACCCTCCAGGAAGGAAACCGAGAAGTAAATTGCCTTAGATGCGATATTCCCCTTATTTTTTCGGGGAGGTACGATTTTCATGAAGGAGCCAGACTGGGAGCCTGGGGAAATTTATTCGAGCTATTTGTTAACGCTGAACGCTTCGATTTATACGCCTGCCCAAAATGCGGGAAGGTGGAGTTTTTTATTCCGCTTAACGACTCGCAATACAGGAAATCATAAACCGCTCCCAAAGTGTCAAAACCAGCTTATCACAGAAAAATGAAGATTACCATAAGAGAGGCCAAAACAGATGATAGTGCGATAATTATGGAATGCATTCGCGGACTGGCTGTTCACGTTAACCAACTCGGAATGGTAACAGCTACGGAAGAGGACATTCGTAATTCGATGTTTAAACCCGACAGCCATGTTAAAGTATTTGTGGCCGAAACCGATCAGGATAAAATATGTGGGTTTACATTGATATTCAAAACCTTCTCTACCTTTAAAGCCGTCACGAACTATCACATCGAAGATTTGTTTGTATTTCCCGAATACCGGAAACTGGGAATCGGACAAAAACTGTTGACCTACATCAAAGAATTTGCGGCAAAAGAGGGGGCAAAAATGGTCGACTGGTACGTAAATAACCGAAATACAAGCGCCATTGCTTTTTATGAAAAAGTGGGTGCCAACAAACTCGACTACAAATCAATTTATTACATGGAGGTGTAAAAGGGGTATTTTTGAAGCTACCGGATAAAGAAAATAATGCCGCTATCAACACGCCAACTAAAGACGATATTTCCGCCAAAAGCATTCAGACAATAAAGATCTGGGGTTCGCTGATCAAAAACGCCGATAAGCTGTTTATCTTACACAAACGGTTCGCCGTTGTAAACCGGTCTCTAAACTTTTAACTGAATGAGCAAAAAGAAAATATTCGGGCTGGATAAAAATGTTTTCTACATCGGGCTAACGAGCTTCCTTACCGATACTTCCTCGAAGATGGTTTACAGTGTAATGCCACTGTTCCTGCTATCGATCGGGGCCTCCAAAACATCCATTTCGCTTATCGAAGGAATTGCCGAAAGTACCGCATCGCTGTTCAAAGCATTCTCGGGTTACTGGAGCGACAGAATCGGGAAAAACAAACCCTTTATGATTTTTGGCTACGGAATAACGGCTCTTGTTACGCCGGTTTATGCAGCAGTAACAACACCGCTGCAAGTGTTGTTGCTTCGCTTTTTCGAGCGCATCGGGAAAGGGCTTCGTACAGCACCGCGCGACAGCCTGATCAGTGGTTCGGCGCCCAAAAACCAGGCAGGGAAAAACTTTGGCTTCCACAAAGCCATGGACAACAGCGGAGCCATTATCGGGCCGCTCGGTGCGTTTATTCTTTTGTCGGTTTTTCCGCTTAATTACAAAAACATTTTCCTGCTGGCCACCATCCCGGCGGTTTTGGGAGTTCTGGCAATTATTCTTTTTATCAAAGATGCCAGGGCACGCCCGACAGCAGTCAGAAAGAAGTTTCACCTGAAATTGCTTCCTAAAAAATTCTACTTTTTCCTGCTCATCATTTTTGTTTTTACTTTGGGAAACTCCGCAGACGCGTTGCTTTTGGTGAAAACTGCCGAAACGGGTATTGATCCGTCTTATGTGCCGTTTGTTTACATGATTTTCAATACGGTTTCCGTGTTTCTGGCAGTTCCGGTCGGCAAAATTTCCGACAAAATCGGACGCGAACGATTAATCATTCCGGGCTTTCTGATATACGCCATAGTTTATTTTCTGTTTGGGCGCTTCAACAGCATCAACGTATTCATTTTTTTATTCATTTTGTACGGCCTTTACAGTGCCCTAACCGACACTGCCCAGAAAGCGCTGGTATCGGACATTGTGAGTAACGATTTGAAAGGAACAGGTTATGGATTATATCATGCAGTACTGGGGATTACTTTACTCCCTGCGAGTTTAATTGCCGGCATTATGTACGATAAAATAAATGCCAACGCGCCCTTCTACTTTGGTTCGGCAATGGCGCTGCTGGCTACTTTATTAATGATCGTTTTTGTTTTTAAATACCGGAACGAAAAGCAAACAGTTTCCTAACAAATCAGTCAAAATGATACATCCACATACCGAATTAAAATTCATCAGTGCCGAAATCGGCTACGGGGTTTTTGCCTCTCAATTAATACCAGCCGGGACTATTACCTGGGTGAAAGACCCGCTCGACAGGGAATTAAGTAAAACCGATATTGAAAACCTGGCCCCCATTTGCCGCCCCTTGGTCGAAACCTATACCTACCGCAACAACAAGGGAAATTATGTGCTTTGCTGGGACATTGCGCGCTATACCAACCACAGTTTCCGCCCCAACAGCATGGCTACTGCCTATGGCTTTGAAATAGCTGTTTCGGATATTAAACCGGGAGAGCAACTCACCAATGATTACGGTTTTCTGAACATCATCGAACCATTTCGCCCGAGCGACGAAGGTACACGACGGAAAACCGTTTATCCCGACGACCTGCTGAAATACCACAAACAATGGGATAATACACTAAAAAAAGCCTTTGTAAGAACTCCACATGTATCACAACCTCTGAAGCAATTACTAAGCAATGCCCAATGGGAAACCATCCTGAAAATTGAAAGAGGAGAATGCGAACCCGAATCGATCCGCAATAATTATTTTGATGGACAAAAGAATTGCTGACTTACGCGGGTAAATCGTTCTGTAGTAATTTCGGAAAAGGTGCATGTTTCAGTTTTATTTTCAAGGACTGAAAGATTGAAATGCTTTAATGTGTCAATGCTTTAATGCGAGAATAAGCAGCGAGCCTCGAGCCATTGGAAATTCGGCCTTTCCAGTCCTTCAATATCATCAATCCTTCAGCCCCTTAGAACTGCAACTGATCACTGCACTGAACTCTGAACACTGAACTTTGAACTCTGAACCCACCGTCCATTTCCCCTTTAACTATTTCCGGCGTTTCCATTCTTTAATACCGCTTTCTGTTGTATTTTAGCTGCGGAATTAAATTTTGCAAAATGAGCGACGACAAGAAGATAATTTTTTCGATGTATAAGGTGAGTAAGGTTTACCCACCCAACAAAACAGTGATTAAAGACATTTCGCTTTCGTTTTTCCTGGGCGCCAAAATAGGCATTATCGGGTTAAACGGATCAGGAAAATCAACTTTGCTGAAGATCATTGCCGGCCAGGACAAATCGTTTAACGGCGAGCTGGTTTTTGCACCGGGTTATTCGGTCGGCTTACTCGATCAGGAGCCAAAGCTCGATGAAAACAAAACCGTGATTGAAGTGGTGAAAGAAGGCATGCAGGAAACAGTGGATGTACTGAATCGCTACGAAGAAATCAACCAACTGTTTGGGCTGCCCGAGGTGTATGAAAATCCGGACAAAATGGATGAGTTGATGAGCGAACAGGCACAGCTGCAGGAAAAAATGGATGTTCTGGATGCCTGGAACCTCGACAGCAAACTGGAACGTGCGATGGATGCGCTGCAATGTCCGCCGGATGATCAGCCCATCAGCGAACTTTCGGGGGGTGAACGCCGCCGCGTTGCCTTGTGCCGTCTTTTGTTACAGGAACCCGATGTGTTGTTGCTTGACGAGCCTACCAACCACCTCGATGCAGAAAGTATTCAGTGGCTGGAAGCCCACCTCGACCAATACAAGGGAACTGTAATCTGTATCACCCACGACCGCTACTTCCTCGACAACGTGGCCGGTTGGATCCTGGAACTGGACCGTGGTATGGGAATTCCGTGGAAAGGAAACTACAGCTCGTGGTTGGAACAAAAAGCAGCCCGTTTAGAACAGGAAGAAAAAGGCAGTCAGAAACGCAAGAAAACACTGGAACGTGAGCTTGAGTGGGTTCGTATGGCGCCCAAAGCGCGTCAAGCCAAAAGCAAAGCCCGTTTGAGCGCCTACGATAAAATGCTGAACGAAGACACACGTCAGAAAGAGGAACGACTGGAGATTTATATTCCGAACGGTCCACGCCTCGGTGATAAAGTGGTGGAAATGGAAGGCGTTAAAAAAGGTTTTGGCGATCGCATTCTGTTCGAAGACCTGAGTTTCAAACTCCCTCCTGCAGGGATTATCGGTGTTATCGGCCCGAACGGTGCGGGTAAAACCACACTCTTCAAACTCATCATGAAACAGCTGGATGCCGATACAGGAAGCATTGCAATTGGCGAAACCGTGAAAGTAAGTTACGTCGACCAGACGCACAAAGCCATCGATCCGAACAAATCGGTGTACGAAGTAATTTCCGGGGGAACCGAAACCATTATGCTTGGAAACAAGCAGGCCAATGCGCGTGCCTATGTTTCGCGCTTTAATTTCTCGGGATCAGATCAGGAGAAAAAATGCGGGGTGCTTTCGGGTGGAGAACGCAACCGCCTGCACCTGGCACTGGCACTAAAATCGGAAGGCAACCTGTTGCTGCTCGATGAACCGACCAACGACATTGACGTAAATACGCTTCGTGCGCTGGAAGAAGGCCTCGAAAATTTTGCAGGCTGTGCCGTTGTTATTTCGCACGACCGCTGGTTCCTCGACCGTATCGCAACACATATTCTGGCTTTTGAGGGCGAAGGACACGTTCACTTTTTTGAAGGTTCGTTCTCGGAATACGAAGAAAACCGCAAAAAACGATTGGGTGCCGAAGCTCCGAAACGCTTCAAATACAAGAAGCTAAAAGCATAAAATAGAAGCGGCTTCCAACCGCTGGCATCAGAAACCGTTCTCCTTACAGAGTGCGGTTTCTTTTTCTAGTCCCGAAAAAACAAAAAGGAACCGAACACCTCCCTGCCTGTTCGATTCCTTTTCTTTTTAATGCGGCATAAAACCGTAAGTTGCGCTATTCAGTGATTCCGATCTGGTCAAAAATAAAGGCATACTGTAAGGCAACGTCCCTGATCCATTCAAAACGCCCCGAAGCGCCACCGTGTCCAAAATCCATGTTGATATGAAAAATCAGCGGATTATCATCTGTTTTCATATCGCGTAGTTTGGCTACCCATTTGGCAGGTTCCCAGTACTGCACCTGAGAATCGTGCAACCCGGTGGTTACCATCAATGCCGGATAGTCTTTTGCTTCCACATTATCGTAGGGAGAGTACGAAAGCATGTAATAATAATATTTCTCTTCCTTCGGATTTCCCCACTCGTCGAATTCACTGGTCGTAAGCGGAATACTTTCATCCAGCATGGTAGTCACCACATCCACAAACGGAACTGCGGCAATGACTCCTTTGTACAGTTCAGGACGCAAATTGATGCAGGCGCCCATTAACAATCCTCCGGCACTACCTCCTAGCGCAAACAATTTTTCCGGGTTGGTATAACCATCGTCGATTAAAAACTGAGCACAATCGTTAAAGTCGGTGAAAGTGTTCATTTTCTTCAGCAGCTTGCCATCTTCATACCACTGCCGGCCGTTGATCTGGCTTCCGCGGATATGGGCAATTGCATACACAAAACCACGATCGAGCAACGGCAGACGCGATACAGAAAAAGAGGGATCCATGGTTGCTCCGTACGAACCATAGCCATACAGCAACGTCGGGTTGTTACTATCCTTTTTAATGCCTTTTTTATAAACGATCGACATCGGAATCAGGGTTCCGTCGCCTGCCGTGGCATAAATTCGTTTGGTTTCGTAATTGTCCTTGTTAAATCCCCCCAGCACTTCCTGCTCTTTCAACAAAACACGCTCTTTTGTTTTCATGTTGAAATCATAAACAGAGCTGGGTGTTGTCAGCGAAGTATAGCTAAACCGGTACAAATCAGTATCAAAATCAAGATTCACATTTGGACGAACAGTATAAACTTCCTCATCAAAATCAATATAATATTCCTCTCCCTGCCAGGGCATTACACGAAGCCGGTTAATTCCTTCCTTACGTTCTGAAACCACAAGGTAATCCTTGAAAACATCAAAGTCAGAAAAATAGACATCGTTACGATGAGCAATCACTTCCTCCCAGTTCTCTTTTGAGGTGGCTTTGACGGAAGTGCGCATTAATCGAAAGTTTTGTGCATCAAGATTGGTGCGTATATAAAAATAATCTGCTGCCTGATCCACTGAGTAATCCAGCCCTCTTTCGCGTGGTTGAATGATTTTAAATTCACCTTCCGGATGATTGGCATCGAGGTAACGATATTCTGATGTCAGGGTACTTTCACTTCCAATAATCAGGTAATCCTGCGATTTGGTTTTGTAAATAAAACACGAAAACGTTTCATCGGCCTCATTAAAAACTTCCTGGTCATTTTCGAATGGAGTTCCCAAAACATGTTTCATAATCTTCTCTGAACGTAAGGTAACATCGTCTTTGAGCGTGTAGTAAACGGTTTTATTATCGTTGGCCCAAACAGCGCTTCCGGTGGTGAGCGGAATTGCATCCGGTAAAAGTTCTCCGGTTTCCAGGTTTTTAAAATAGATGGTGTATTTCCGTCGGCTAAGCGTATCCACGCCAAAAGCCAGCAGTTTGTTGTCAGTACTTACCGATAATCCTCCAACAGCATAATATTCGTAGCCTTCCGACATTTCATTTACATCCAGCAATACTTCTTCTTCGGCATCCAAACTGCCTTTCCTCCGGCATTCCAGGTAATATTCCTGATCAGCCTCCGTACGATCGTAGTAATAATATCCGTTCTCTTTGTACGGAACCGATTCATCTTCCGGTTTAATCTTCGATTTGATCTCTTCATAAAGCTTTTCCTGATGCGCTTCCGTAGGTTTCATCACCGCATCGGTATATGCATTTTCTGCTTCCAGGTAGGCAATTACCTCCGGATTCTCTCTTTCATTCAGCCAGTAATAATTATCAATACGTGTATCGCCGTGGGTTGTCAGTTCTTTTGGAATCTTTTTAACAACCGGTGGCACTACCTTTTCTTTTGATGAACAGGCGGCCAGAAACAGCATTAGCAATAGGGGGACAATAATCGATTTGTTCATATGAAATAAATTTAAGATACCTGAATTACAGTGTAACGTTCACCCATCCGTTTCTCTTCAACAATCTTGAACCGGATTGATATATTAGTATCGAATGTACAATTTTGTTTCAGATTTTCGATATTTGCAGTCATCACATTATGTTAGTAGAAGGAATCATCATCGCGTATTTTGTTTTTATCGTTGGAATCGGCGTTTACTCGGCCTTCAAGATAAAAAAGCCCGAAGACTACTATGTGGCCGGTAAAAAGGCAGGTTTGCTGCCGGTTTCGGGCAGTTTGCTGGCAACCATTCTGGGTGGTTCGGCCGTGCTAGGCACCATCGAATTAAGCCAGAAAACCGGGTGGGCGGCACTGTGGTTTTTGTTTAGTGCGGCCATTGGCCTGTTTGTGCTCGTACCGCTTTCGAAATACGTAAAACGCTTCGGGAATTTTACCTTGCCCGAGTTACTCGGTACTTTTTACGGGAAAAAAGCTGAAACCATCGCGTCGCTGATTATTCCGATCGCGTGGCTGGGAATTGTAGCTGCGCAGATTATTGCCGCAGCCAAAATTCTTACCGGGCTGAATTCGATTGATTACCCGCAAGCCGCTGTTTTATCGGGGATTGTGTTTATTGTTTACACTTTGCTGGGCGGTCAAATGAGTATTTTAAAAACGGATACCCTGCAATCGGTACTTATCCTTGCCGGAATAATGGCGCTGCTGGTATTCACCTTGCCAGCCCCTGAAAGCATGCAACTTGAAGCCCTGACTCCATCGGCCTTGTTTAATGAATCTTTTGACCTGATCGACCTCGTGATTCTGCTCCTTACCTACTCGGTTACTTTTGTGGTAGGACCCGATATTTATTCGCGTGTATTTTGTGCGCGCAACGAAAAAACTGCCGCCCGCAGCGTTTTAATAGTGGCTTTTATTTTAATCCCGGTTTCATTTGCGCTTACCTGGCTGGGCATTTATTCGAAAGGTTCGGGCGAAGCGATCGTTTCGTTTGCGCAACATTTACTCCCGGCCTGGGCTTACGGGCTTTTTCTGGCGGCCCTGTTATCGGCAGTTATGTCGTCGGCCGATACTACTTTGCTCACTTCTTCGATTATTCTGAGCGAATTGGTTACCGGAAACCTAAACAAGGAAAGGTCCTTAAAACTCACCCGCTACCTGATCGTTGTAATTGGCGGATTGAGCCTGCTGATCGCCTTGTACATCACCTCGATTATCCAGGCACTGCTGCTGGCGCTTACCTTTTTTTCAGGAGCATTTGTAGTCCCCACGCTGGCCGGATTGTTTCAGCTGAAAGTGAACAAAAAGAATGTTGCACTGGCCATGATCACGGGCGGTTTGATTGCCCTGTGTGGAAAGCTGGTAAACGAGTTCACCCACAACCTGGTTGGTAACCTCTTAATTGCCCTTGCTTACCTGGCCAATGCCTTTCTCCTGTTCCGGAAACGAAACGACTAAATTTCTTCTGTCAGCTTATCCAGAAAATCGTGGTACTGTATATCCAGTAAAGGTTTCAACGCTGTATTCACCTGTTTGTGGTATTTATTCAGCCAGTTTTTCTCCCGCTCGTTCAATAAAGCCAGGTTAATCAGCGAAGTATCGATGGGGCAAAGTGTCAACGTCTCAAACTTCAGAAAGCGACCGTAGTCAGTTACTTCCCCTTCCACACACACCATCATATTTTCGGAACGAATACCATAAAGCCCTTCGCGGTAAAATGCAGGTTCGTTCGACATCACATTGCCCGGAAGAATCGGATTTTCGTTGTACTCTTGGCGAATTGCCATCGGACCTTCGTGCACATTCAGAAAGTGCCCCACTCCGTGGCCGGTTCCATGTCCGTAATTCATGCCGTTTTCCCAAAGTGCCTGCCGAGCCAGAATATCCAGGTGACAGCCTTTTGTACCATACGGAAACTTAGCCATGGTTAAACCAATCATTCCCTTTAACACCAACGTAAAATCGGTTTTAAACTGATCGGATACAGCGCCTAGCGCCACAGTCCGAGTTATGTCGGTAGTTCCGTCAATGTATTGTCCGCCCGAATCAAACAACAAAGCGCCATCTGCTTCAACAGGCAAACCATCGTTTGCTCCGATATGCAAATGAACAATGGCTCCGCGGCTCTTGTACCCGACAATCGGCGGGAAACTTTCGCCTTTGAAACCTGCCTGTTTTGATCGGAATTCAGCCAATTTCGCGCCAATTTCATAATCGCTTACCGGCTTCTTCCCTATCGTTTCTTTCAGCCAATACAGAAATTCGACCAACGCAACGCCATCTTTTACCATGGCTTTTCTGAACCCTTCAATCTCAATGGAATTTTTCTGCCCCTTTAAAATGGCAACTTTCGAAGTTCCCTCCACTATCTCATTTTGTTCAATTAGCGCACTGCAGGCGGAATAGTTCAGCGATCCGGAGTCGATAAATATTTTCTTACCGCTTATCTCAGAAAGATAGGTGTAGAATTCAGTATAAGCTTTTAGCTGAACTCCTTCGGTTTCCAGTTTCGATTTTAAAGCCGGATCAATCTTTCCGGCATCAACAAAAAGAGTGCTTTCCGTTGCTCCGATAATACCAAACCCGGTGAATACCGGATTGTAAGGCACATCAGAGCCACGCAGATTATACAACCAGGCCAGTTCATCCAGCATGGAAACAACCTGAAGATCGGCACCGGTTTTAGCTAATTCAACAGCAACTGCCTGTTGTTTTTCTTTCCTGGACAGTCCGGCATACTGTACATCCAGCTCAAACGCCTTATCTGTTGGAATTGCAGGGCGATCTTCCCAAATCGCATCAAATAAATCGGGCGTTTCAACCAGTTCTATATTTTGCTTGACCAGTGTTCTTTGAAGGTTACGAAATTCTGCAACGGTAACCGTTTTTGCATCAATCCCAACGTTACTCCCTGCTTTAAGGTTTTGAGTGAGCCACACTTGCGGCGAAACCGCATCCGGAACACGCAGTTTCATCATTTCAATTCCGCTTCCTTTCAACTCATCGGCAGCCTGTAAAAAATACCGGGAATCGGTCCACAGCGCCGCCTTCTCTTTCGTAACCACTACCAATCCGTAAGAACCGGTAAATCCGGAGATAAACTCGCGTGTTTCCCATCGCTGGGGAAGGTATTCGCTTGAATGAGGATCGGTACCCGAAATGTACCAGGCGTCAATTCCTATTCTACTCATTTCAGCACGGAGGGCTGCTATTCTTTGTTGAATAATATCTTTCATCTTCTAATCTCCCGTTACTTCTATCTAGCTATTTTTCTGTCTTTCTCTTTCAAAATACCTTTTAACAAAACTGTTAATGGATGGCGCCGGAATTTCGGCGTAATCAAACTCATTTTCAGCATAAAAACGATAAGCCAGAATATCATCCATGGCCTTTAAATTCTCCACTGAATCAACACTTACCCAGAAAGCAAGATCGAGGGTGAAAACCTTGAATTCAGAAAAAATATACTCATTGGGTGCCGAAAACAAATACTCCAGACTTGTAACTGTCAACCCAAGTTCCTCTGACAATTCACGGATTACGGCTTCTTCTGCCGTCTCCATCGGATCGACAAAGCCACCCGGCAAATCCAGTTTTCCGTAATCGGGTTCAACGCCGCGGGTAACCAGCATCAATTTTCCGTCTTCGTCGGTAATTAAAGCCGCCACCGCAGCGGCCGAGTTTACAAAATAATGGAATCCGCAGGTTCCGCATTTTAAGGATCGTTCGCCAGAGGGAACAAACTTTTCGGAACCGCATTTCGGACAGTATTTTAAAATTCTCAGTGGATGAGTACTCATGGAAATCAGATTTGTGAATGTCGATTAAGGATTGAAGATTTAAGAAGGATTTTCCAGGGAAAAAACTTCTGCAATCATTATTCGTTAATCAGCATTCTTTATTCAACAATCTTTCTGGCTTTCAGCCAGTCAACAAACATATTGGGCCAGTTATTGGCAGGCAGACCTTCCTGTCTGATTCCAAATCCGTGGCCACCTTTTTGGAAAATGTGCAGTTCTGCCGGCACTTTATTGCGTTTCAAGGCCGAATAAAATTCGATCGAATTTCTTGGCGGAACTCCCGCGTCGTCGTCGGCCAGTATTAAAAATGTTGGTGGTGTTTCTGCCGTTACATTTAATTCGTTTGAATATTTGCGCACCAGTTTTTGGTCGTGTCCTTTGCCGATGAGGTTTTCACGCGAACCCATGTGAGTGAACTCTTCGTTCATGGTAATAACAGGATACAACAGCAACATAAAATCGGGGCGGCAGCTGAATTTTTCAACCGGGTCTTCGCTTTGCGCATTTCCTGCATCGAAAACGGTTCCAGCAGTGGAAGCCAAATGACCTCCGGCAGAAGAACCGGCAATTCCTATCTTTTCAGGATTGATTCCCCACTTCTCCGCATTTGCGCGAATGGTGCGCATGGCGCGCCGGGCATCCCACGACGGAATTTCATCATGTCCGTAGGGAAGCCGGTATTTCAGCACAATTCCGGCAATACCTTTTTCCTGTAAAAAACGCGCCACATCGTACCCTTCGTGATCCATTGCTTCGATGGCATAACCTCCTCCGGGGCAAATCAAAACAGCGGTGCCGGTGTTAATTTCCTTCCCGGGAAGGAAAACATACATTTCGGCCTCCGATACATTTCGTACCCGAACACCATCGTACTTTTCTTCGGGTAATTTCATCCCGTTATCGTTGGGTGCGCCATTCGGCCATACTTTTAACACTTCATTTTGAGCATCAACGCCCACGCTTATAAACATGATAATTACAATTAATCGAATTAGTTTCATTGGTTTATGATTTAAGAAAAAAGCGGTTGGTTCTTCACCTCCCGCCCTTTTTTATTTTGATTTTACTCCTACAAAATAATGGTCTTTTTCTGAAAAGAGAACATTGAACGTTGTCAACGATCCATAAACACGTGTAATGTACTGTTGAATGTTTACTTTTTCCTCGTCAGAAAGTGAAGTGCTGCTGTTAATGTTCTGCTCCAGAACCCTTAAACGGTCGCGCAACATTACAATTTTATGAAAGAAGGTTTCAATTGGTATTTCTTTGGGTTGAAGCGCAGGATTTGCCGGCTGCATCAACAATGTTCCTCCCTGCCACTTTTCGCCCAATGGAACAATTTCGCTTAATGCACCGTACTGATCGAGCACGTAAGTCATCACTTTTTCAAAATCTTTTATCGATAATCCGGACTTGGCTCCCGTTTGATTTAACTGCAAAACCTTCAAATCGGTATTTCGCTTGGTAATTTCGATTTTACCTCCGCGTTCAAAAAATATCTCGTAGGCAGTGATGTTATCCTTACTGATAATCCCTTCGCCATATCTTGGGTGTTCGACCCTCGTTCCAACGGTTAATTCTTCCATGTTTTACTGATTTTACAAAGCGTTAAATGTAAAATATTTTAGGCAAAAACTGACAGTCAAATCAGAGATCCTTTATGAATTCTGCTTGTTATTCCGAATTCCAAAACTACGATCGATTTTCAAAAAAGGTAAAACCGCAAAAATGGGCAGTGTACAAATCATCACCCAAATAAAGAAATGCTGATAACCCAGAATTTCCTGTAACCAACCGCTCACCATTCCCGGAATCATCATCCCGAGCGCCATAAAACCAGTGGCAATCGCATAATGCGCGGTTTGGTACTTTCCCTGTGCAATGTAGATGAGGTACAACATGTAGGCAGTGAATCCGAAGCCGTAACCAAACTGCTCCACCACCACTGCCGCCATTACATACCACAACGAATCGGGTGTAAATACAGATAATAAAAGATATCCAAGGTTGGGCAGGTTAATGGCCAGCGCCATCCACCAAATCCAGTATTTCAAACCGTTTCTGGAAGCAACAATGCCTCCCAGAATTCCACCAACCGTAAGTGCGATCATTCCTGCCGTTCCGTAAACAAGTCCGAGGTCACCTGTGGTAAGGCCTAAACCTCCGGCTTCTTTTGCATCCAATAAAAACGGTGACGCCATTTTTACCAGTTGCGATTCGGCTAAACGGTACAAAAGCATAAACAGCAAAGCCGCACCAATTTGTTTCATCCTGAAAAAACTGGCAAAAGTTTCCAGAAACTCACTCCAGATTCCTTTACTATTCGATTTCGCAGCAACATCGCTTGCCGGCCTTGGCAACATAAACCGATGGTAAAGGTGAAACAGCACAAAAAGTACAGCCACCACTACAAACAACACCAACCATGCAAAACGAATGTTCCCCGACCGGCCAATAAAACTGGCCTGCGTGGGTTTATTTAATTTCGAATCGAGCTGAACTACCGCAAAGGCAGGTTTGTCCCAGTTGCTTTCATTAAACTCGTAACGGTATTCATGAATCAGACGAATACTGTTGTCACCGTTATCAAATCCAAAATTCAAAACCAGTTGATCCCCAGCATTTGGTTTCTTAGAAAGCTGAATGGGTAAGATCGCGTAGTTTCCTACTTGCGCACTCTTCTTTTTCTCTTCTGAATTGAAGAGTTTTTTTAACGATTTTTCCAATGGAATAACAACATACTTTTTCCAAATGCCGGGCCTTTTATCTTTCGTTACTTTTTCCTCTTTCAAATAAAATCCGTGATCGATGTTCCACTGATCAATCCTTTTAAACACCGAATCAGCTTTAATTGCTGACACTTTACCAATTGGAATTGTCAACGTTTCGGGAGCGACAAAATAAGTTTCACCCGTTTCATTTAAAGCGGAAAAGCTTTCCGGATTAAAATCATTCTGAAGAATGGCATTTCGCTGAGCTTCTACCTCTACTTTCAAAGGAGGCAAACCGGTTGCAGTTTCAAGCGTGCCGGCCAGAATTACCAGCAAACCTTGTCCGGTCAACATCGCAAACCGGTAAAAAGTGCTTCTGATCCCCACAAAGAAAGCCTGGTCTCCCGACGATAACTCCAGCATGTAGTAACCATCGGCAGCAATATCGTGTGTGGCCGAACTAAAAGCCAGCAACCAAAAGAAAGCCATGGTATACCGGAAAAAATTATCGGCAGGAATAGTAAAAGCAACGCCCGCCAAACCGGCCCCGATCAGCAATTGCATGATTATGATCCAGTAGCGCTTGGTTTTGAAAAGATCGACCAAAGGACTCCACAAAGGTTTGATCACCCAGGGTAAATACAACCAGCTGGTGTAAAGTGCAAATTGCGCATTCGAAATGCCCAGCCGTTTGTACATGATCACAGAAAGGGTCATTACCATTACGTAGGGCAGACCTTCGGCAAAATAAAGAGTGGGAACCCAAAACCAGGGAGAACGTTTTTTAGTCATTTTTTTCGGTTTGATGTTGAAGATAGGTTTTTAATATCGTTTTTCCAGTGTGGCGTTTTTAAAATAGTGTTTCAGAATTTCGTCGTATTTATATCCTTTGTGTCCCATCACGGCAGCACCAATCTGGCAAAGCCCCACACCGTGTCCCCAGCCTGCGCCTTTCAATACAAATTTTCCGGGCAGACCGTTTTCAACCTCCAGCTTCTCAACCAGAAATGCTGAGCTGTATAAATGTGACTCGCTTAACCAGCGACGTATTTCCAACTCTTTTCCAACAGTAATCGTTCGTTTTGAACCTACAATTTTCATGCGAATCAGACGACCTGACGTCCCTCTTTCAACAGGGACCAAATCCAAAATATCGCCAAAATCGATTCCGGAACGTCGCCGGATCAGATCGCTAATTTCTGCCTGCGAATATTCCACCGTCCAGCGATAAAAGTCTTTCGCCGACCAGTCGTAATCGTTCAACACCTGCTTCAACACTACCTCATCGTGCGTATTGCAAAAAGCTTCAGGCTCATCGGTGATCCATTTCGCTGCATTTTTCTCAATCGTCAAATCCTGCTCAAAACCCGCCGGAAATTGGGGATTATCCACCACAGCTGTCAGATAAGGATGACTGACCGGCTCCCAGCAATTCTCAAACCGTTCGGCTATCCCTCCGCAGGCTTTCGAAAAACGGGCATCGCACACTTTGCCATCGTAAGAAAGAATTACACCCGAAGTTTCATTCACTGCCTTTACTACATTGGGATTGTCAGCACGCGTTACTCCCTGGTAGCGCTGGCAATGATCGTCGGCACACACATGAAAATTACTGTGATCTTCACGGTCGTACCATTTTATGTATTCATGCTCGGAAACAAAGGTGCTTTCATATTTTTCGGTCGCCCCGGTGATCTGCTCCTGTTTTTCGATTTGCGCAATCAGCCAGCTGCGGGAAATGATGGCATGTGCTTTTAAAAGTTCCAGCGAACTGTTGGCACTCATTTCGGAAGAAATCACCGAAATCAAATAGTTTTCCAGCGGCAAAACATTAATAGCAGTAACTTTTCCGTCTTCAACAATCAGTTTTAGTGCGCCTTTAAATTTCTGATTTTCTTTTTGCTCCCAGTGAAAGTTCACACCGATCACAACGTCTTTCAGTTGAAATTCAGTTTGATCAAAATCGATCGGAGTAAACAATAATTCTTTTTCACAAAAATCGGAGTTATGCATTTTAAGCATTCCATTTTCATATCTTACCGATTGCTCTCCGGAAAGCACAGCAGAATTGCCATTCAACAGAAATGAACCATTTAAAGAAAACAGAATTTCGTCGGCACTCATGATGCCCACGTCGATGGTTGGGATTTTATGCATTTTCTAGCTTTTGTATCAATTGGTTAAACGCAGACTTAGAATAAAGTACCTGCTTAAAAATATCACTAATGTCTTCCTGGGTGATTTTATCAAAATCCTTTTCCAGCGGAGTGATCAATACACCGCCCATATCCACCGATGCCGGACTGATCAGAATGTTCCCCTCCCCTTCTGCAAAATATTGCGCAGGACGATGAATCGCTCTCGGAAAGACAATCACCTTCCATTTGCCGCCTTCGTAAAACGCTAGAATATTCATCATCGGTTCCTCTTCAGCTGCCTCTAAATTTTCATATATTTTCTGAAAATCCTTTTCAAGAACATCCTTTTCGGCCGATTCCAGCAAAAGAAAATTACGCAGACCATCTTTTACTGCCCACACATCTGATTTTAAATAATTAAGCTTTTGCGACGCACCATTTTTCAGCTTTTCAAGCTCGTCCTCGATCGGCATAAATCCCCTGTTTCCGGCCTGAAAATGGAAATGATCGGGAGCAGAAGCGCCGCATTTTGGGCCATTGTAAAAGAGGGTAAATCCCTGCAACGAGAAGGCCAGTTCCAGCATGTCGCCCAAACGTCCTTTTATTTGCTGAGGAACGTGTTCGGCTTCTACAATCGTAAAATGTTGAGGAAAAATGGGGAAAGGATTCACGAGCACCGAATAAGAACCTATAACAATTCCACGCTGTTCTTTTGGGCGATTGGCACTGCACAAAAAACACGGGCGTGCCTCAATGGATTTGGCATCCACTTTTGCAGCGGAAGAAACAATTCGTTCCGGATTAAACTGAACGTTTATCTCAACTTCATCAAAGTTGAAAGCCCGTGTGCGTACTTTCTCCAACCCGGCAAAATTTTTGGTAGCCAGCGGCCATCCTTCTTTTTGCTCCGTCAGCAATTGTAATACCTGTTCAGTGTACTGCTGCATATCAGGCATTTTTACGTTGACGCGCTTTTAATTCGATGGTGCGAATACGGTCTTTGTAGGTATTGTGAGCATTTACTTTTACAATATCGAGCGCAGCATCGGAATTATCGTCCCAACGGCGGCACAGGTATAGATTTTCGTAGATCCTGCCAATTGAATAGTCTCTCGAAATTGCCAAGCCAACCGCATAATCTTCACCATAACTCACGTTAGGAATTTTCACCTCACGCAATACCGGCGTATAAAAGGCACGCGGCGCTCCCAGTCCGTTTATGCGCAAAGCATTATTTTTACCGTTGTCAGGCGTCCATTCGCGGTGGTCGATAATTCCCGGAGGAACTTCTTCGAGCTTGAAGTTTACCAACTGGTAGGTTCCGACTACCATCGCACATCCTTCCTGTTCGAATACATCGACTACTTTTTGCAGTGTATTTTCATCTTTATAAATATCGTCGCTATCGAGTTGAACGGCAAACATTCCGCATCGCGAATCGTGTACAGCCAGGTTCCAGCATCCACCAATTCCCAGATCGTTTTGTTCGGGAATAATGTGCACTACCCTTTTGTCCTTGTCCGCAAACGAGCGAATAATTTCCGTTGTTCTATCTGTTGAATGATTATCAACAATGATCAGGTTAAAATCAAAGCTTGTTTCTTGCGACAAAACAGATTCAATCGCATCGGCAATTGTTTTTTCCCGGTTGCGGACCGGAATCACTACTGAAGCTTTTTGTTTAAAAGCAGCCTGATCAAATTCCAACACATTTGTTTCGGGCGCCAGCCAGGCTTTCACATCCTTCAAATGTTCGGTAACAGCCTGCTCCATTTCAATTTGCACACTCCGGTTTTTGGGATCCACGTAATCAAACAATTTCTGTCCGCTTTTTCGCAGATCCGTTTCGTCGATGGTATATAAAAACTCAGGAATCCGGATAAATTCTCCCAATTGCGATAATTTCAAACGCAGGTAATACATTCCGGCATTTTCAAACTCCTGGATCATGCTATCAATCGCTTGTTTCAAAGCATCGGCGCGGTATAAAACCAGAGGTCCAAAGTTAAAATCGTCGCGCAAACTGCCTTCCTGATAATCGATTACCGGATGTGCAGAAAGCTGTCCTTCTTTTACTTCATAGTAATCAGAATACACTTTTACGGCACCTGTAGCTTCGGCAACTCCCAACATCCGCTCCAAAGCAAACTGTCCCATAGAAAGCCTTGTATCTTTTGATAACAACAACACATAATCTACATCGGAAATCGTTTCAGCAAACGCTTTCAACCAGTTTGTACTTCCGAATCCTTTATAGGAAAAAGCTTTGGCCTTACCTCCCGCTTGTCTGGCGGTTTCATCAGAAACATAAATAGTTTGAGCAAGAGGGTTTTGCTGCAATTCACGAATAACATCCGTTACAGTTTCAATACTTTCAACCGGCAGGTAGCAATTTATTCCAGTCATGTTTATTGTTATTATTAAGCTTTTATTTATTACTCCAACAAATTTAAAAGAATCTTTCAAGCTTATTTCAAATGAATGATGTTTAGCACGACAATAATCAATCAAACGAAATGCAATGTTGGTAATCTTTAAAAATTGATTTGATGTTTTCGGAATAACGATACCAGCGAATTTTCATCTTCTGTTACCTACCCATTTACTTACATTACTACATTTTGTGTAATGCTATATTTTAGTTCTACAACGTTAAATAAGTGAGTTTTTTACACTTCTAGGCACAAATACACATACTCCTGGCTACCACAGCATTAAACCATTCCATTTCACAATTAGTAACTCCTTACATGTTTTACAACAGGTCGGTAATGGTAGGGAATTACGTCCAACCTGTATAATTTAGAACCGCAGACTAAAATTTTTAGGATGCTGAAAACAACGTAAAACAATAACTTAAACTTGACGAAAACATTTTTTTACGTCCTTGAATTATCAGGCTCTGGCCATATCACCAAAAAGTAAAAGGGAAAAACTAAGTTGATTAATAAATAAGCGAGTTTTAATTATACTTATTAACGAACTAAATCTTTACACAATAAAACGACCGGAATATCTACATTAAAACTAAGTAACTGGAACGTTAACGAGCCTGGTCAGTTATAAGGCGTTTCGAAAAGAACAATAATTTAATTTGTTTAACAAGCTAAACCATTAATTCTTATGGAAAAAAACGTAATTGTTTTGCTTTTCCAACACTTGGGAAAGTGGAAAAAGCTAAGCTGTATTGCCATAATTCTACTGGCAAGTATGCTAACAATCGCACCAAATTCCTATGCGATTGACAATCCCACAACTTCGAAGACCTCCACAGACGGATTACAGGATAAAACAATCAGAGGTAAGGTTATTGACGATACAGGTGCTCCCCTACCCGGAGTTTCTGTTGTAGTTAAAGGTACAACAGTGGGAATTATTACCGATGTTGACGGTAACTATTCATTGGAAGTTCCTGCCAATGCAGAAACTGTTGTTTTCTCGTTTGTTGGAATGAAGCCACAGGAAGTTAGAATTGGAAACAACACTACGATTAATGTAACATTGGAAACTGAAGCCATCGGTCTGGACGAAGTAATTGCGGTAGGTTATGCCATGCAAAAGAAAGCCAATGTTGTTGGTTCTGTTGCTACTGTTAGTGGCGATCAAATTGAATCAATTCCGGCAGCCGATGTTACCAACACCTTGTCAGGCCGTATGCCTGGTGTAACCGGTATTCAAACAACAGGAGAACCAGGACAGAGTGATGCCAGACTTTTAATTCGTGGTCGCACAACATTAGGAGACAGCGATGCTGCCAAAGATGAAGCCCTAACCGCTCCTTTGGTGGTAGTTGATGGAATTCCGGGTCGTTCGTTAAGTGACATTGACCCTGTGGACATCGAAAGTGTGTCGGTACTGAAGGATGCTTCTGCAGCCATTTACGGAGCCTCTGCTGCGAACGGTGTTATTCTGGTAACAACCAAACAAGGACAAGCTGGAAAGCCCAGAATGAACTACCAGTTCTACCAGGGATTTATGACACCCACCATCCTGCCCAAAGTAACCAACGCCGGCGATTATGCTACCATGTTGAGTGAATATCAGGATTATGAAGGTAAACCAAGAACTTATTCTGATCAGGATATTGCCTTGTTCTACAGTGGCCGTGATCCATGGGTACACCCCAACAGCAACTGGGTTGGCGATCTTGTAGCCGATTGGACTACAACCAGCAAACATAACTTCAGTATCGATGGTGGTTCAAATGGTATGCGTTATTATGTGTCCTTAGGGTACAAAAACGAAGAAGCCATCTATGAGCAGCAATCAACCAATTACAAGCAATATAATATTCGCGCAAAACTGGAAATGCCAATTACCGATTGGTTAAGTACTTCTATTGACTATGCCGGATTCTTAAACAACAAAAAGTATCCGACTAAAGGTGCCGGTGATATCTACGGGCAATCGACCCGTTTGCTTCCCACCCGCTGGTCTTTCTGGCCCAACGGCTTACCTGGCCCCGATATTGAATATGGAGACAACCCTGTTGTGACTTCTACTTTTGAAGGAGGTTACGATGATCAAAAAGACTACATCAATCAATTTACATTTAAAGGTACCATAACTCCTCCTATGGTAAAGGGATTGACTTTGAGTGGTTACTATACATACGATGTTTCCAACTGGTACAGGAAACGTTTCCGCAAACCGTGGACACTGTATACCGAAAACTGGGAAGCAGCAACCTACGACTCGGAAGGCTACGTAATTGACATGGATCTTACGCCAGCACTTCGTGGTTATTCTGCTCCTGAACTGGCTGAAGATTATACCCGTAATATTCGCAAGTTAGCTAACTTCAACTTCAACTATGCCCGTGAATTTGGCGACCACTCAGTGAACATCTTCGGAGCTTACGAACAAATTGATCAGTCCAGCAATAATTTCGGAGCATTCCGTAAATATTATATTTCTGATGTTGTTCAGACAATCGACGCAGGAGCCAACCTGGATAAAGACAACTGGGGTTCCATGTGGATTTATGCTCGTAAATCACTTATCGGACGTGTTAATTACAGTTACCAGGGGAAATATTTATTCGAAGCTTTGTTCCGTCGTGACGGTTCGCTGAAATTCCCGCCGGATAGCCGCTGGGGTAACTTTCCCGGTTTTATGGCAGGGTGGCGTGCGTCTGAAGAAAATTTCTGGAAAGAAAACTTGTCAGTTATTAACTACTTCAAATTAAGGGCATCGTATGGTAAAATGGGTATGGACCCGGGTGATCCGTTCCAATACATGAACAAGTACAAATTAGGAACAGGTTTAACCATGGGATCAGGTAAAGTTGTTGAAACAGTTGTTCAACAGGCAACTGTTGCTAATCCAAATATTACCTGGGAAAAGCAATCGACTTACAACCTTGGTTTCGAATCACAGATCATGGATAACCTGTTTTCATTAAATGCTGATTTCTTCTACCAAAAACGTAGCGATATCCTGGCAAAAAAAGATGCTTCGGTCCCCACATTTACGGGACTATCATTACCAAGCGAAAACATCGCAGAAGTAGATAACCGTGGTTTTGAAATTGAAGCCGGATACCACAAAAGTATCAACAACGACCTTCGGGTTGATGTTATCGGTAATATTGGCTACACCCACAACGAGGTGGTATTTATGGATGAACCGGAAAGAGCTGAAGCATGGCAACAGCGCACCGGACACCCTTACGGTGCATGGTTAATGTACGATGCCATCGGTATATTTGCCGACGAAGCTGCAGTTAATGCATATCCTCACTGGGATGGCGCAAGACCTGGTGACGTTATTTTCCGCGATGTTGATGGCGACGGTTCCATTACAAGCGACGATAAAATTCTGGTAGACAAAGCCAATGCTCCCGAAATCACCTACGGATTGTCGTTGGATATCAGTTACAAAAACTGGAATTTAACAGCGTTAGCACAAGGACAGGGAACTTACTACCGGATGAACATTGCAGATGGTCGCCGTGGTGAAGCAGGTAACTACTTCCAATGGAGTTTTGATAATCGCTGGACACCGGAGAATACACACACCGATGTAGCGAGAGCCTACAACCGTGATGACCTTTACTGGTCGTTCGACCGAAACATGAGCACTTACCATTTGGATAACATGGCCTATTGCAGATTGAAAAACCTTGTTCTTACCTATACTATTCCGGATGACGTATTCGGAAAATTCGGTATCTCAAGAGCTCAGGTATATTTCGCAGGAAACAACCTTTTCCTGATCTATGCAGCTCAGAAAAATTTCGATCCTGAAATTGGAGCGCCAATGAACTATCCTGCTGTTAAAACACTGGCACTTGGTGTAAAAGTTACATTTTAGTGAATCAATGAATTTTGAAAAATGACGAATATGAAAAAAATATTAGGATATTCAATACTGTTGTTCTCACTTATATGGGTAACGACATCCTGCGACGATATTCTCGATCAGAAAGCGGTGGATGCTTTTAACGAGGAATCTGTATTCAGCGATCTGAACCTCACCAAAGCATATCTGGGAAGATGCTACGACTTCATTGGCGTTGACGATAATATGCTTTTGGGCCTGCGCGAAGACCTGCTTTCAGGGGCAACCGATGAATTACTGTGTATTCACCGCCCCGGAGGTTATCCTTTTGTTAAAGGAAACATGACCCCCGATGAATTGGGGCACTTTGGGAACTGGCGTTTTAACTGGATCACCTGGGGTTTGTACTCCAACATTAAAAACGTTAACGTATTTCTGGCTAACGTTGATAAGGTACCTGTTGAGAATCAAGGGCAACAGGATGAACTGGATGTGATGATCGCTGAAGCTTATTTCATCCGTGCTTTCGACTATACCAACCTGATGCGCTCCTATGGCGGTGTTGTTTTAATTGACGAGCCTTTTGCTCTGGACGACGACTTCCTTTCAATTACCAGATCATCTTTGGATGCAACACTCGATTTTATTCTTGCTGACCTGGATGAAGCCATTAAAGGCCTTCCTACCAAAGACGCTATGGAACAAGGACGTGCAACCAAGGGCGCTGCTGCGGCACTCAAGTCTCGTCTGTTGAGTTGGAGTACCGGAGAACTTATGCATGGTGCTTATTCCAATGATGAACTGGTTTCTTTCAAGTCTCATAGCAGATCTTCTTTACTTGAAGAAGCCAAAACGATTGCGAAAGATATCATGGATGGAGATTATGGTGACTATGCATTAACCTCGGTAAATGGTTTATCCGATCCACCTTCTCCTATGACTGAAGCCGATGTAGATGCATATGCCGAAAACTTCTTCAGCATTTTCACACAAAAAGGCGCATGGAACGACGAAGCAATCTGGGGAGTTCAACATTTACAGGCCGTAGGTAACAGAACTACTCAAAACAGATGGTGGGGTCCGAACGGATACCACAACTGGGGTAATAATGGGCCAAACGAACCTGTTGTTCGTGAATTTGAAATGGCCGACGGTTCTGCTTTTGTGTGGGATAAATACAATCCGGGAGATAACATCTACAGGGTTGCCACAGCAGCTCAAAAGGCTGCAGATCCGGAAAGAAATCCATACGTTGGTCGTGAACCACGTTTCTATGCATCAATCTTGTTTGACGGAGCGAAATGGATTGACCGCCCAACTGACGGCGCAGCATTAGACCCAGAAGGTCGTGTTCAAACCAGCTACAAATTGAATACAAGTGGTACTGACTATATCGGACTTGGACAAGCAGCATTCTCTACAAAAGTTGATGCTTTTGTAAATGCAGCAACTGGTAATCAGGTAGCCGGACTTGATACGCGCCAGGGACCTATTGAAGCGTGGAACGGAACGAAAAACGGGTACTACATCAAAAAATACCAGGATCCTGCAACTGTCGGTCAATATTTCAATAACGAAAATGCATGGATCGAAATGCGTTACGCCGAAGTAGTTCTGGATTATGCCGAAGCATGTATCGAATTAGGTGGAGAAAACCTGCAAGCAGGGATCGATGCACTTAATATGATCCGTAACCGTGCCGGATTACCCGACCGCGTGACATCGAGCCAGGAACAGGCTAGAGAATGGTATCGCCACGAGCGCCAGGTTGAATTCTTTGGCGAAGGCGACCGTTGGTATATGATCCGTAAATGGATGATTGCTGACGAAGTCATTCAAAATGTAAGTCCAATGAATATTTACCATTTCCAGGATGGTACAACAATTTGGAATTACAATGAAGCAACACCTGTGGACCAAAGGTCATGGAATGACGTCAACTACTGGTTACCAATATCGCGTACCGAGAAAAACAAGGCTCCGCAATTACAACAAAACCCGGGGTATAACTAATGGTTTAATTTCGCTAGAAAATAAAAAGACCGGCTTTGAAAAGCCGGTCTTTTTTACAAGTTATCACTGCAATCGATATCAAAACAATCAAATCAAAACTTATACAATAACGCAAAATACTATGGCAAGCACTACAATTAACACAGGAACGATAAGAATCAAACTTTCATTAATGCTGTTTCTGCAGTATATGATGTATGCTGTATGGTGGGTTCCGTTGGCTGCCTATCTTACCAATCTGGAGGTAAGCAGTCTTGAGAAATCACTGATTTTAAGTTCTATGGCCATCGGCTGTATTTTCTCACCTGTGGTTGGAATGCTGGCCGACCGTTTTTTCGCAGGTCAAAAGGTTTTAGCCGTTTTAAATACCATCAATGCAGCCATGTTATTTCTTGCCGGCAGTACCAACAATCATGACATACTGTTTATCTGTCTGGTAATTGCGATGTTGGGGTATATGCCAAGCTGGAGCCTCACCAGTTCCATTGCTATGGCTCACCTTGATTCGGAACAATTTCCAAAGGTTCGTATTTTTGGCTCTATCGGGTGGGTAGCCTCAGGTATTTTCAGTGTACTTTTTATCAAAGTACTGAATATCGATTTCGATGGTACCAACCTTCCCTTTTATTGTGGTGCCGGTGTAAGTTTAATTGCCATTCTGACCAACCTTGCTCTTCCTGACACTCCTCCTCCAGCCAAAGGACAAAAAGGATCATTGATCGACACCTTTGGTCTGAGAACAATAGAACTGATGAAGGACCGAAATTTTGCCATGTTCATCCTTTTCTCGTTCTTATCCATGATTCCATTTGCCATGTATTATTCATTTTTCTCTGAATTTCTTTTAAACATTAAAACCAAGTATATCTCGGTTACCATGAATTGGGGAGTACTCGCAGAAATGGGATTTTTACTCCTGGTAACACCAGCCATAAAGAAGTTTGGATTAAGAAAGGTAATGATACTGGGTTTGATGGCTTTGTTTATCAGATACCTGTCGTTTTGGGCAGGAGGAGTAATCCACCAAAGTTGGATGTTTTACATTGGTATTCTAATTCACGGGTTAATTTTTGGTTTCTTTTACGTAGGTGGCCAAATCTACATTGACAAAAAAGCACCTGCTGAATTAAAATCGCAGGCGCAGGGATTTATATTCCTGGTTACGTTTGGTGTCGGGTTATTGGTGGGTAATTTTATTTGTGCCCATATTATCGACCTTTTTAGAAGTCCTGAAGGATACAACTGGGATGCAATCTGGGGGATTATAACGCTAATGTCAATTCTTTTACTTGTATTATTCACCATCTTCTTTAAAAACAATACTGAAAACCAGTAAAAAAGGAAGAAGAAGACTCAGACGTCTTGAGTGGCTTTGGCATTCAGGCTACCTAAAAAGACATAGTACCAGTAGGTATACGCAAAATCATGAAACAGAGCCCTTTGGGCCTGTTTCATATTATGCTTATTCTGCTGAAAGGTCATGTAAAATTGCTGAAAGCCTTGTTCTGTCTTTGGATCGATCTTTAATTTTGTCAACTCAGGCATATCGCCCATTTTCAACAATTTATAGGTAACCACTACCTCTTCTACATTATGCGGAAGTCGTGTATAACCTGCTTTTTCCATTGCAGGCAACAATTGAACAACCCCTTTCATATCCTTATTCAACATTAACCACGAAAGTTTATATTCAAGGGCCTGCTTATTCATTACATCACCTTCAGTTATTTTGTCAACAGCAATAAGAGGGTTCTCCGTTATCACAAAAAAGTCTTTTTTAACATCCCGTTTTCTCTTATTCCCCAGCTCTGCGTCGGAGTTAACAGCAGAATCATTGTATAATAATCCTCGAAAATAACTGGCTTCATCGCGGTAAAAAAGGGTATTTTCCAAAACGGAAATATACTTTGCTGCTGTCTCATAATTTCCATTTATAAGTTCGGTTCTGATCAGTAGTTTTAACAATTCGGGAGTATTTCCCTTCATAACCATATACTCATAAGCCCATCGCTGTGCTTCATTTATCATACCAATACAGTAATAATAGTGCGCCCCGCGTTTTAAAACTTCAGTTATGGTTTGCCATTCCGGAAACAGGGTTTTCCCATCAGAACTTTGGTTAAAATGAAACAGCATATCGGATAGCCGCCCCGTTTCAGCCAATGCAATATTCGTAAGAAACACTGTAAGCCTGTTGTTTGAAGGGAACTGCATGTTATAGCTGATCAAATCTTCATACTTTTGCTCATAGAAAAGCTTTTCAGTATAAAAATAATGACTGTTCTTTTTATCGATTCCCTGCCAGCAGGGAATAACCATTGCAAGCAGGATTACCCATGGTGCAAACTGGCTCAATTTGACTCGTCGAATGGCAAAGCATGACATTTTACGGGCAATAGTAAGCTGCACTACAACAGGGTAAGAAACGATCAGAGCCAGAGTGAAGACAAACGGGATAAGCTGTCTTCCCATTTTTTCGTAAGAAAAAGGGTGTATCAATAAAGTTTCTACTTTCTGATAAAAAAGAAACTCGGCCCCAATCAAAAAAAAGGTGAAGGTTAGGCCCCACATGACTGTCAATTTCAACCATTGTTTTTTCTGCCAAAGAAGAACGGAGTACATCAGTCCAAAAATCAGCGCATAGGCTCCAAATAAAAAATACAATAAAAAGAAGGCAGCTACCGGAATCCAACGACCTTTTCGCCCCAAAAAACGCAGCGTTAACCAGAATAAAAATACCTGAATTATGATTCCCAGGTTATTTACAGGGCTATACAAATAATCAATTTGCATAACGAATAAAACCGCCCCGATAAAAAAAGGAAGAACAGCGGGTAATCTGCCGCTTAAATACGTTCCAATCCGTTGCAACAAAAATACCATGAGACATATCCCGACAGTAACCATCAACGCTCCTAAAATTGGGTAAAAATACAGGCTGACTTGTAATTCTGCTAAATATTCGAGAAAGTCACCGGGTTGTCGTAAGTGCTCCAGCAAATACTGAAAGGTTACCAAAAATAAAGACGACTTTTCGTGATAAAAGAATATATATTCTGCAAATCTGTTGTAGTAAAATGTTCCCAAACCCAAAAACAGGATATAGGGCATAAAAAGAATGATCTGATTTTTATTCAGCTTAGTTGGTGCCATATCGTTAAATTATTTTGAGCTCCATGCAGCCTGTATCGCTTTTTTATCTGCTGCCCTTCTTATCGTTCCCGGAGAAAAACTTACATCGCTTTGCGCAAACTCTGGAATGTTATACGTCTTTATAAAATCCTTGTAAAACAGGGGATTTTCCTGAGGCAAAACAAAGGGCTTGCTTGCCTTCCCATTGTCATTGACATAAGAGATATAAGGTCTTGCTGTTAATCCATCGCCACGTTTGCTGCTAAAAACCAGCCATTTCCCATTCGACGACCAGCTGTGGTAACTTTCGGTAAACTCGCTGTTCAATTCTAATTGGTTACAGGAATGATCATCCAAATTCAGTGCAAACAAATCGGCCTCTTTGTGCCAAATAGGGAAACAACCGTAATTATGAAGTGTAAACACCAGCAATTTTCCGTCGGGAGAAATACGGGGAAACGACACACTCTTGTCGATGGCATTGGCATCGAAAATCCTTTCCGCCGATCCAAACTGTCTGCTCTCCGGATCAAAACTTACACGCCACAAATCGTATTTAATGTCCTCGTAAAAGTAAGCTTTGCCAATTTGCGCAGCACGGCAGAAATAAAGAAATTGTC
The DNA here is from genome assembly GCF_023111095.1 of Maribellus sp. YY47. GTDB lineage: Bacteria > Bacteroidota > Bacteroidia > Bacteroidales > Prolixibacteraceae > Draconibacterium. Next base: position 170,240 of record NZ_JALGYW010000004.1, on the reverse strand, counting down.
CATCGGGTGACCATTCCGGATACGTATCCATAAATTGTTTTTTGGGATCAACCGGAACCTGCAGCAACTCATTTTTTTCGATATCGTAAAGCAGCAACGAAGAATTCAAATCAGAAACCTCTATTTTTTTTTTATCCATCGCATGAAACTGCTGAACTACTTTATTCGACGCATACGCCACATACTTCCCTGACGGATGCCAACGCGGATAAACAGTTCCGTTTTCCATTTCTTTGGTTTTCAGGTTTACCTTCTTCAGGTTACCATTTTCAACAAAATAGGTTCCGCCTAAATTTCCGCGCATGTGGAACATAAAGTTATCGGGATTCTGAGCATTAAAAGCATGACAGTTCACACAGTTTTGCCCCACCACGTTATTTTCAATAACCGTCTTTTCCTGAAAACTTTCCAAGCTTCGCTGTACGATGCTTAACTCGGTCCAACTCTCATAACCCGGATATAACAAACGATAATACAAAAACGGATCAACTTTTTGGGTTGAAACATTATTGCTAAACACCGGATACTGATACCACTCACCTTGCTTTTGAATATAGATTTGATAGTTGATTTTTGCTCCAGAATTTTGTGCCAGTAATTTCGCCCATTTCTTTTTCGAAAAGCAAAATTCACCATTTCGCGATGAAACCTCCAGGAGGCCTCCCTTCTCTCCTGATAAGATCAAGTAATACGCCTCTGCGTTATCTTCCACTACAAAATTCATTGGTGCGATGTTGCTTGGCAGTTCAATTTCGGAATAGTCGGGATAGATTTTAAGCGGCTGCTCACTTTTCAATACTTCACCATCGGGTTTTGACGTACAGGAGATAAATAACAATAGCGGGAAAAAATATATCCAATAGTATCTCTGGTTCATGATTAGTTCTTGTGGCGTTTAATGCAAAGGTTGAAATTAATAAAATCAATCAAATACCGGATTTAAACCAAAGAGAATATTCATCAGATTTAGAGTCAAATTAATTACAATCCAAAAGTAAATCTCCTCATATCTTTAAAATTCGTTTAATTTTGGAGATTTTAATTTCAAATCATTTTGGATATTAATTTTAATTTTTACATTTGCTACATCATAAAAATAGCGATATGCGTTTAACTATTAACATTCTAGTCGTCCTCGTACTCATTCTTGGAATTTCTGAGAGGGGCTAGATTGTGTGATAGTTTAAAAGATATTTACAAGCCTTTCTCAGAACCGGGAAAGGCTTTTTTATTGTTTAACAGACAGAATAAAGACAAATAAGTATGCAAATTCCGTTAAGAAGTAATACCACTACTCAGGGACGAAGAATGGCAGGAGCAAGAAGCCTTTGGCGAGCCAATGGAATGAAAGAAGAGCATTTCGGAAAACCGCTGATTGCCGTGGTTAACTCATTTACTCAGTTTGTGCCCGGTCACGCACACCTGCACAATATAGGCCAACACATTAAAGGTTTAATTGAAGAGCAAGGCTATTTTGCTGCCGAATTTAATACCATTGCCATCGACGACGGAATTGCCATGGGCCACGACGGCATGTTGTATTCCCTCCCCTCGCGCGATGTAATTGCCGACAGCGTGGAATACATGTGCAATGCGCACAAGGTGGATGCCATGGTTTGCATTTCGAACTGTGACAAAATCACTCCCGGAATGCTGATGGCGGCCATGCGGTTGAACATTCCCGCAGTTTTTGTTTCCGGCGGGCCAATGGAAGCCGGCGAAGTGGATGACCGCCACCTCGACCTGGTTGATGCCATGGTTATGGCCGCTGACTCCAAAATCACCGATGAGTACCTGGCGAAAGTGGAAGAGAATGCTTGCCCTACCTGCGGATCCTGCTCCGGAATGTTCACGGCAAACTCGATGAACTGTTTGGCCGAAGCAATTGGGTTGGCGCTACCCGGTAACGGAACCATTGTTGCCACGCATGCCAATCGTAAACGTCTGTTTGAAGAAGCCGTTGAAAAAATAATTGCAGCCACCAAAACTTATTATTACGAAGGAAACGACAAAGTTCTTCCCAAAAACATTGCAACCCGTGCAGCATTTTTGAATGCCATGAAACTGGACATAGCCATGGGAGGTTCTACGAATACCGTTCTTCACCTTTTGGCTATTGCGCACGAAGCCGGTGTTGATTTCACTATGTCGGACATCGACCGGCTTTCGCGGCAAACACCCAACTTGTGCAAGGTAGCGCCCAACTCGCACTATCATATTCAGGATGTAAACCGTGCCGGAGGTATTCTTTCCATCATGGGTGAACTCGAGCGTGGCGGTTTGTTGGAAACCAATGTTAACCGCGTTGACGGAAAAACTTTGGCCGAAGCCATTTCGGAATACGATATTAAACGTGAAACCGTAACCGAAGACGCTTCCAGAAGATTTAAATCGGCACCGGGTGGAGGAAGAAACCTGGTAATGGGATCGCAGGAAAGTACATTTAAAGCGCTGGATGACGATCGCGAAAAAGGTTGTATCCGCGATATTGAGCACGCCTACAACAAAGATGGCGGATTGGCTGTTCTATTTGGCAACATTGCTGAAAAAGGATGTATCGTAAAAACAGCAGGCGTAGATTCTTCGATCTTTCAGTTTAAAGGAAAGGCGCGGGTTTTCAACTCGCAGGAAGATGCGGTTAACGGAATTCTGGGAGCTGCCGTTCAGAAAGGAGATGTTATTGTAATTCGTTATGAAGGCCCCAAAGGTGGCCCGGGAATGCAGGAAATGCTCTACCCCACTTCGTACCTGAAATCGATGCAGCTCGATAAATATTGTGCACTAATCACCGACGGACGTTTCTCAGGAGGGACTTCGGGATTGTCGATCGGTCACGTGTCACCTGAAGCAGCAGGTGGTGGAGCTATCGGACTTATTCGCGACAACGATGACATTGAAATTGACATTACCAAACGTTCCATCAATCTTCTGATTTCAGAGGAAGAACTGGCAGAACGCCGAAAAGAAGAAGATGCAAAAGGGAAAGATGCCTGGAAACCGGGAGAAAGAGAACGCAACGTTTCAAAAGCGCTGAAAGCTTATGCAAGTTTTGTTTCTTCTGCCGACCTGGGCGCCATTCGCCTAATCGACTAAAAAACAAACAAAAGAGAAAGTAACTAAACTTTATCTACCAAATAATTAAACTATATATATCGAAATAGGTTGCCTAAAGAGCAGCCATCGCTAAAAGTAAAAAGTATGACAACAAAAAGAGTTACCGGTTCTGAAGCACTGATTCTTTCGTTACTGGAAGAAGGGGTAGATACCATATTTGGGTATCCCGGTGGTGCAATCATGCCCGTTTACGATGCCTTGTATGATTACGACAAACGGGTGAATCACATTTTAACACGTCACGAACAGGGAGCAATCCATGGAGCACAGGGATATGCACGAGTCACCGGGAAAGCCGGCGTCTGTTTCGCTACTTCAGGTCCGGGCGCTACCAACCTCATGACAGGTATTGCTGATGCAATGATCGATTCAACCCCTTTGGTGTGTATTACAGGACAGGTGGCTTCTCCTTTGCTAGGCACCGACGCTTTCCAGGAATCAGATATATTGGGCATGTCAATTCCGGTGACCAAATGGAATTACCAGGTAACTTCACCGGATGAGATTCCGCAAGCCATCGCCCAGGCATTTTATATCGCTAACACTGGCCGTCCCGGACCGGTACTTATCGATCTAACCAAAGATGCCCAGTTTGGCGAGCTTGATTTTGAATACAAAAAATGTACAAAAATACGGTCGTATGTACCCGAAACACCGGTTGATCCGCATGCAGTAAAAGAAGCCGTTGATTTGATCGATGCGGCAAAAAAACCGTTGATTCTTTTCGGACACGGTATCATAATCGGTCGTGCAGAACAGGAATTAAAAGAATTCATCGAGAAAACGGGAATTCCTGCTGCCTGGACCATTATGGGGCTGTCTGCACTTCCCACCGATCATCCGCTGAATGTGGGAATGTTGGGAATGCACGGAAATTACGGCCCCAATGTACTCACCAACGAAGCCGACCTGATTATTGCCGTTGGAATGCGTTTCGACGACCGTGTTACCGGCAAAGTGAGTGAATATGCCAAGAAAGCCAAGATCATCCACATCGAGATCGATCCTGCAGAAATCAACAAAATCATCAAAGTAAATGTAAAGGTCCTGGGAGACTCGAAAAAAGCCTTGAAGATGCTTACTTACAACGCGAAGGAAAACAAGCACGAAGATTGGCTGAACGAATTCAAAAAATGCGCTGAAATTGAACAGGAAAAAGTAATCAACCGCGACCTTCATCCGGTAAAACCCGGTCTTACTATGGGAGAAGTAATCCGTCTTGCTTCAGAAAAATCGAACCACGACGCGATTTTGGTAACCGATGTAGGCCAGCACCAAATGATTGCACAGCGTTACTTTAAATTCAAACACTCAAGAAGTAACGTAACTTCTGGCGGTTTGGGAACGATGGGTTTCTGTTTGCCTGCCAGTATGGGTGCACAAATTGGTGCTCCCGACCGTAAAGTGATTGCAGTTATCGGCGATGGCGGTTTCCAGATGACCATCCAGGAACTGGGTACCATTGCTCAAAACAAACTGCCCGTTAAGATCATTTTGCTGAACAACAATTTCCTGGGAATGGTGCGCCAGTGGCAACAACTGTTCTTCGAAAAAAGATATTCATTTACCGAACTTCAGAATCCCGATTTCATAATGATTGGTAAAGGTTTCGGAATCGACGGTCATAAAGTTGACAAACGTGAGGATCTTGAATCCAGTGTCCAGAAAATGATGGATCACGACGGACCGTATCTTTTGGAAGTAGTGATTGAAAAAGAAGACAACGTATTTCCAATGGTACCCACCGGAGCTTCGGTTTCGGATGTAATCCTAGAACCCTAATGAAGTGCAAAGTGGTATAAAATCAAGAAACACAGACAAATGAAACGAGCATCAAGAATATTCATAACCAACAGGATAATAAAAACAATGCGAGTTCCATACTATACCTTTGAAAATAAATAATTTAATAGTATGAAAAAAGAATTCATCATAACCGTATACTCCGAAAACCACATTGGTTTGCTGACCCGTATTACCATCGTGTTTACCCGGAGAAAAATCAACATCGAGAGCCTTACTGTTTCGGAATCGGCGATAAAAGGGATTTACAAATTCACTATCGTTATCAAGGAAACAGAAGCGCAAACACAAAAAGTTGTCAATCAGCTTGAGAAACTGATCGATGTACTAAAAGCCTTCTACCATACCAACGAAGAAATGATCTACCAGGAAATTGCCCTGTATAAAGTTCCGATCGAACCGATCTACGAGAGCGATGCCATCGAAAAGATTGTTCGTAAAGCCGGTGCCCGTATCCTGGAAATCACCAAAGATTATGTGGTAATTGAAAGAACAGGACACAAAGAGGAAACACAGGCGCTGTTCGAGGAACTCAATAAATTTCATGTCATGCAGTTTATTCGTTCCGGAAGGGTGGCCATTACCCGCGACCCCATCGAACGCCTCTCTGAGTTTCTGAAAGAAAGAGATGCCTTTTTAGATAGTTTGGATTAAAGAAAGACAAAGCCTGTTGTTCGCGACAGGCTTTTTTTCACCCCATAAGTGCATACTGACGATTTCCGATTTTATTCCGGATGTTTTTCTTAATTTACATCTATGAACGAAGTAGACCATTACATTAACGGATTTCCTGAAAACATTCGGTTGTTACTAAAACAAATGCGAACCGTAATCACAGAAACAGCACCTGACGCCGTTGAAAACATTGCATACGGAATGCCAGCCTACCAACTCAACAAAAAGCCATTGGTTTATTTTGCAGGGTATCCAAAACACATTGGTTTTTATGCGACACCGAGCGGACACGCCGAATTTGCGAAGGAACTCTCGGTCTATAAACAGGGAAAAGGTTCTGTTCAGTTCCCGGTCGATCAGCCGCTTCCTGTCGATTTAATAAAAAGAATAGTTGCCTTTAGAGCAGAGGAAAACAAGGCAAAACAATGAGGTGAAAAAGAAACTCATCAACGCCAAAGAAAAGGTCGTTTAAAGCATTTTTTGTAAATTTGATTAGGGAACGAATAACCTACAACCCATGAAATCTATTCTGTATATCATCTGTATTTTATGCTTTGTTCATTTAAGTTTTTCTCCGGGTATTACACAAGCTCAGAATTTAACTTCAGAACAGGACTCTACCATTCTGAACGATGAAATTGAAGAGATAACCATCACTGCTTTTCGTTCACCCTACAATGTTTTTAATACACCGGCGCCGGTAAACCTGATCCTTGGCACACAACTCGAAGCGGGCAACGCGCTCACCCCGGTTGATGCCTTAAATCGTATTCCCGGAATACTGATGCATCATGGCACGTTAAACACCAACCGTCTGACCATTCGAGGAATCGGGTCGCGCACACCTTACGGCACCAACAAAATAAAAGCCTACTTTGGAGATATTCCGCTCACTGCCGGCGATGGAGAAACAACCCTTGAAGACCTTGAAAACCTGTCGATTCAACGCATCGAAATCATTAAAGGCCCCTCGTCGAGTTTGTATGGTGCAGGTTTGGCCGGAGTCATTTTGTTTCATCCCAAAAGCGTAAGTAAAGACTTTGTCCAGTACAACAACACCACCGCTTCTTTTGGTACGTCAAAAAATACCTTGGCGGCAGGACTAAACGATGGCAAACTAAATATTTTTGCGCTCGGATCTGTGCTCAACAGCAACGGCTACCGCGACAACAACGAAACCGACCGAGGAAATATTTTTCTGAATTCGTTGTATAAATTCTCGGATAAAACCCATTTACAATCACTGATTCGGGTCACCAAAATGAAAGGCCATATTCCGAGTTCGCTCGATTTGGAAACCTTTAACAACAGTCCTCAAAGTGCCGCAGCCAACTGGGCGGCCATAGCCGGTTTCGAGGAATACACCAAAACACAGTTTGGCGTTTCGCTTAACCGTTTTACCCAGCGCGAGGGAAAAATTTCGGTAGGTGTTTTTGGCAGCTTTCGCAGCCTCGACGAGTTAAGGCCATTCAATAAGTTGGAAGAATCGTCGGATTACCTGGGTTGGCGGGCCGAAATGCAAAAAGTTGTGGCCGTTGAAAATGCAAAGTTTGTACTTACTACCGGATTTGAAATGTTTCGCGAGAATTTCAACTGGAGTACCTACAATAACGACAACCACGGCTTGCTTTCAGATAACAATGAGAAACGCCAGTACGAAAACCTGTTTGTTCAGCTGGAATCGAGTATCAACAACCGCGTATTTATTTCCACAGGTATCAACGGTAACCTCACCCGTTTTAACTATACGGATCAATTCTTAGACAATGGCGACCAATCGGGAAAACGCAATTACAAACCGGTTATATCGCCACGCTTAGGCATTAACGTACTGCTGCGCGAAGAGCTTTCAGTTTTTGGAAACTTCAGTCATGGTTTTTCGACACCTTCGTTCCAGGAAACGCTGTTACCCGAGGGCGAAGTTAACCCGGAAATCAAGCCTGAAACGGGTTGGAATTTTGAGATCGGATTTCGTTCGCAGTTTAAAAACAGGTTGTTGCTTTCGGCCAGTTACTACCGGATCTACATCGACAACCTGCTGGTGGCCCGGCGTACCGGAGAAGATGCCTATGTTGGTGTAAATGCCGGGCAATCGGTACATCCGGGAGTGGAAGCCGAATTTACATGGAATGCCATTACGCTGCACGGAGAGAATTTGCTGATTTTAAGGGGAAGCGCCACGTTGGCCGATTATCATTTTACCGATTTTGTTGACCTTAATAATAACTACTCCGGGAAACTCCTGCCCGGTACAGCCAAACAATTACTGTCGGTTTCGGCGCAATTGAATCCGGTGAAAAACATTTCACTTCATATCTGGCATCAATACACCGGCAAAATGGCGGTAAACGATGCCAATTCCGATTTTTCAAAAGCCTTTGGAGTTGCCGGTCTCGAACTGAAATACCAGGGAAATGCCGGCCGGTTAAAACTGGGAATCAAAGGTGGAATTCAGAATATTTTTGATGAACACTACGCTGCGATGCTCGCTGTAAACGCGCCTTCGTTCAACGGTGTGCCGCCCCGGTATTATTATCCCGGAGATCCGCGAAATTACTATGTAACAGTGTTGATTGGCTTACTCGGGAAGCAGCACTAACAAGAGCTTACAACCTTCGAAAAAACTAAACTACTCGTCAAAAATTACTCTTCGATGGTTAATCCTCTAAAATTCCCGTGCCTTTGAAATGGCAAGGTCAAAACTTGGAAGAATCATTCCTTCATCCAGCAAATCGGTTAGTTGATGTTTTTCCAGTTCCTTTAAAACTTCCGGACGTACTCCCGAAAGGATAACCGTTGTATGTCCGTATTTTAATTCCCTGATCACCGCTTTTAGGTTATGAATTCCCGTTGCATCGATAAAAGGTACATGCCTCATCCGGATAATAAGTACCCGCGACCGTGAACCAATGGATTTCAGAATGGAACAATATTGTTTGGCCGAAGCAAAAAAGAAGGGTCCGCTAATTTCGTAGATCCCTACCCCTTCCGGCAAGCTGGCATAATTTTCCAGCACATCGCTGTCGACCTCCATCGTAGCATTTTTGCCCGAATCGGCCATGCGTTTCATAAACAGTAACGACGACAGTACCACCCCAATCTGAATGGCGTAGGTAAGATCGACCAAAACCGTTAGAAGGAAAGTAACCAGCAATACGAGAATGTCAAAACCCGATCCTTTCAGAATGGAAACAAACGACCGCCATTCGCTCATATTATAAGCTACCACAATCAGAATCCCCGCCAGACACGACATCGGAATCAGTTTTGCCCATTTGCCCACAAACAACATGATCAGCAGCAAAGTAACGGCATGCACTATCCCGGCAACGGGTGTACGTCCTCCGTTTTTAACATTGGTTGCGGTACGGGCAATAGCGCCGGTTGCCGGAATCCCCCCAAATATCGGAGTTACGATATTGGCAACACCCTGTGCAATTAATTCGGTATTGGAACGATGATTTCCACCGATCATCCCATCGGCAACAACTGCCGAAAGCAACGATTCGATACCTCCCAGCAAAGCAATTGTTAATGCGGGGGCCAAATAAGCTCCCAGCTCACTCAACTCAATGGACGGGAACGCCAGTTGTATTTTATTGGGTATCGATCCGAATACCGTTTCGATGGTGGTTACCGGCACATCCAGCAACTGTACCAGCGCGGTTATCACTAAAATAGCCACAAACGAACCGGGGATCTTTGTCGTTACTTTCTTAAAAAATACGGTGATCAGAATGGTGACAATGGTAATACCAACTGCCCAGTAGTTCATGCTTCCCAATCCTGAAAAATAAGCGCCCCACTTGGGAATAAAGGCAGAAGGAAGCTGTTCGATCTGCAAGCCCAGTGCATCTTTTATTTGCGTAGAAAAAATCACCAGGGCAATACCGCTGGTAAATCCAACCACCAACGGATGCGGGATAAATTTCAACAACGAGCCCAGCTTAAAAACACCAAACAAAATCAGAATAACACCCGCCATCATGGTTGAAATAAGCAAACCATCAAAACCATAAGTTTGCAAAATACCAAGCACAATCACGATAAAAGCGCCGGTAGGGCCTCCAATTTGCACCCGGCTCCCTCCAAGCGCCGATATAATTAAACCGGCCACGACTGCCGTTATCAGTCCTTTCTCGGGCGAAACTCCTGAAGCCACGGCAAAAGCAATGGCCAGTGGCAGCGCCACAATTCCGACTATGATCCCCGCAAAAAGATCCTTTGTAAACTGTTGTTTTGTGTATCCCTTTTTTAATACACTGAATAATTTGGGTTGAAATAAATGTGCCATGAACGACCAGTTCTAAATTCAGGCCGCAAAGGTAGGCACAATCCAGTGTCGTTATTTCAAAGCCCATCAATATTTCCATTTCAGCACCGTTTGTTAACTAATCTGCACCAATGTCATTTATTGATCCGGTGTTGATGCCCTTTGATCAACCTAAATCGAATTCACCTGTTATAAGCTTTGAAATTTCACCGACAAAAGATGAGCACAATAAAACAAGCCGGACACTTTACCCATTTATAATGCAAATCGACCCATAGACATCCTTATCTCATAAACTGTAAAAGATGATCGAACATAACGAAATAAACTTCCAACAATTCAATACATCCGCTTCGCCGCGCGAATTAGCTCCGTCCATCCGTTTTCTGATTCGAACCATTCGTTTTTTGAAGCCGGGAGAAACGGCATATAAACTCGAATTTTACGAACGTTTTCTGAACTATCTCCGGGTAATTGGGTTGACTGCCCTTGTCAATAATCAGGACAGTTTGGATAAACTAAATGCAAAAGCTCCAACTTTCAGTCATTCGTTTCAAGAATTTCTTCTTCATTTTGGAATAATTAAGCAACAGAACGGGAGATGGATTAAAAATCCAAAATATATCCACTTTGGCGAGAACCAGCTTATTGCGTTAATGGAAGAGAACAAAAATCCGGTCAATGTCAACCTCACTCCCGGCGAGCAGCGTTTAGTCGACGATTTCCTGTTTGTACGTGATCTGATCAAAAAATACCGGCAACCCGACACCGATTTTAAGCACATCAAAAAACACGGCAAAACCTGGGAAAAACTCCTTAAAACAAATAAACTCGATTACGAAATACGACTAAGCGAAACCTTGTTTCATCTTTGGAAGTTTCAATCAGAAAGTAAAATCCGCAGTCCGTTTGATGAAGCTTACTACACCGAATCGGGACGCAGCGCTTTTCGGAACTTCACCCAACCACTTTTTCAGAAATATATCCAAAAACTTGCCGATTCAATTCAACCGGTCAAAGTATTCGATCTCGGCTGTGGTTATGGCAATTACGTGGAACTGGTTCGTGAAACTTTGCCTCATTCAAAAGTTACCGGGGTTGAGATTAATCCGGAAGTTTACAAAATTACCCGGGATAAATTTGCAGACGACCCAAATGTTGAAATCGTCAATACTGACTTTTTTGAACTTCAATCTGGCGCCAAATACGATTTTGTACTAATGAATTATGTGCTGTTTTATTTCAGCCGCGAAGACCAAAAGAGAGTGCCTGAAAAGGCAGCTTCACTGCTTAACGAAGGTGGTTCCATTATCCTCTGTCAGTATTTTTCAGGTATTGAGTCTCTAAAAGAACAGCTGGCTGAAAAGCAAAAGGAATGGACGTTTTTCAAAAAGATCGTGATGCATTACAGCGATAAGATACTTTATGCCAACACGCTTTGGAACGACTGCGTGGATACTTTTTCGTCAGCCGTTCAGTGGGACCTTTTCCTGAAAGACCTTCAAGAATCGGAATTGTACATACGGAGCATGACCCACGCCGACCCGTATTATTACTCGCTGTTTGTTGAAATTAAAAAGCTATCCTAAAAGTTGTGGCTACCAATTACTATTGTCCGGTTAAAATAATCATCAATGAAGAGATTGCTTCACTTCGTTCGCAATGACGATGCATTCAGACTGTTAGCTTTGCGGGAGAGGTTGGTTGGCGGCATTCCGCCAACCAACCTCTCCCGTGTAATAAAACCTTTTATTGTACGTCATTGCGAGCATCGCGAAGCAACCTTGAAAATTTGCCAGACACTAATGGCTACCAATCAAACTTTCCACTCTGAACAGCCTCTTTGGCCGCACGGTATTCATGGATCAGTTTTTCCATGATCACACTTACCGGCAATATCTCGTTTAATTGCGCCGAAACCTGTCCGATCTCAAGTTCTCCTTCCACCAAGTCGCCTTCAAACATTCCTTTTTTGGCGCGGCCACGGCCCAGCAATTCACGTAATTCCTCCACTGTTTTCCCTGCTTTTTCGGCCGCTTCCACCTGATCGAAAAACCCATTCCGAATCAAACGAACCGGCGCCAGTTGTTTCAACATCAGTTGGGTCCCGCCTTCGCCAAGCGATGTTACCAGCTTCTTGAAATCGGGATGTGCCGAAGATTCTTCTGCCACGGCAAAGGCCGAACCGATCTGCACTCCTTCGGCCCCCAAAGCCATGGCTGCCAGCATCGATTCTCCCGAACCAATACCTCCGGCAGCCAGCAAGGGTAAAGTGGTTGCTTTACGTACGGCAGGAATCAAAGTCATTGTGGTGGTTTCTTCACGACCGTTATGACCTCCGGCTTCAAAACCTTCCGCCACAATGGCATCCACTCCGGCCTCCTCGCATTTCTTGGCAAATACAGAACTCGAAACAACATGCGCCACCGTTATTCCACGCTCTTTCAACCACGATGTCCATTTTTTAGGACTACCGGCTGAAGTAAAGACCACCGGAACCTTATGTTTTACGATAATATCCAGAATCCGTTCCTGCTCGGGATAAAACAAAGGAATGTTCACCCCAAAAGGTTTGTCGGTAGCCGCTTTGGTTTTTAGAATGTGCTCTTCCAGCGTTTCCGGGTGCATCGAACCGGCTCCCAAAAGGCCTAGTCCGCCGCTGTTACTAACGGCAGAAGCCAGTTTCCAGCCCGAGCACCAAACCATGCCTCCGGAAATAACAGGATATTTTATTTTGAATAATTCACAGATTCTGTTCATGACGTAAAATTTATGCGAAGGAAAGAATTATCCGGCACATTCGGGACTTCGCTGCATCCGAAAAGCGGATTCTTCAATTTTCAGAAACATTTGAAGAAATTGGCTATTGGTTACTGGCTACTGACTATTTTGGTTTCAAACGGCCACGCGCCGGATGTTCTTAACGCGGTTAAAAACCGTATATCCCTGCTCCAGCTCCATAGGCGGTTTATTTACTTCAACAGAAAACAAGTGTAATCTTTAGCAAACAACCTAATTTGATAAAGTATCTCAATCATATCTTTAGGAAAATGCGTAATTCGATAAAATATCTCAATCATATTTTTAGGAAACTACATAATTTGATAAAGTATCGCAGCCGTACCTTTAGGAAACTGCGTAGTTTGATAAAAAATAGCGGTCATTTCTTTAGGAAACTGCGTAATCTGCTAAAATATCGTCACTTTATCTTTAGGAAATTATGCATTTTCATAAAATAAATTGTGCTTACAATAGGCTTTTTGCCTGGCGGCATCCTATATTATCGGTTTTAACACAAGCGCCAACGCTTCGCCGGGTGGTTGGATTTTACAAAACCAGCGTCGAAACATGTTCAGAAATTAAACGGGAACTTCTTCCTGAAAACGCTCTTCCAGAATCTGGATCAGCGCTTCTTTGGAAATCCGGCGTTTGATTTCGCCTTTCTCGGCCACCGAAATGGAACCGCGTTCTTCGGAAACAACGATTGACAAGGCATCGGAATTCTCCGACATTCCCACCGCTGCACGGTGCCGTAACCCCAGGGCTTTATCCATCGATTTAGAAGTTAGCGGCAGAATACATCCGGCTGCCACAATCTGGTTTCCCTTGATGATGATCGCCCCATCGTGAAGCGGTGAGTTTTTAAAAAAAATGGTACGAACCAGCGCCGAAGAAACGGCAGCATTAATTTGTTCGCCGGTATTGATCTGTTCGTTGAGTTCCGAATTTCCGGCAATAATGATCAAAGCTCCGGTTTTGGTTTTCGACATCGACTCGCAGGCATCCACCAAACTGGCAATCTGCTGGTGATTGATCACCTTTATCTTTCCCGCACCAAAAAGTTTATCGAACGACAAAAGCCGGTTCACATTGTATCTGCTCCCAACCAGCACAAGAAATTTTCTAATCTCGGGGTGAAATACAATGATCAGAGCAATTACCCCTACTCCAAACAATTGCCCCATAATGGACCCCAACAATTCCATGTTAAGCGCCTTCACGACTAACCACAAAAGGTAAATCGAAAACAACCCGACTGCAATATTAAAAGCAACCGTTCCTTTTATCAGGCGATACAACTGATAAATCAAAATCGCAACCAGGATGATATCGAGGATGTCGAGAAATCGTATGGTAACAAATGCGGTGATCAATGTATAGATGCTTTGATTTCACAAAAAATCTTCACGGCTTCAACGGCTTCTTTTACGTCGTGCACACGAAGAATATCGGCCCCTCCGAGTAAAGCCAGGGTGTTGGCCACACTGGTTCCGTTGAGCGCTGTTTCCGGAGTGACGTCGAGCGCCTTCCAGATCATCGACTTGCGGCTTAATCCGACCATTACTGGCAACTGAAATACCTTGAACGCATCGAGCCGGTTTAACAACTCGTAATTGTGATCGAGGTTTTTCCCAAACCCAAACCCCGGATCGATGATCACGTCTTTCACTCCAAGTTTATTGAGCTTCTTCACTTTTTCGGCAAAGTAGGTAGAAATTTCCTTGATGATATCGGTATATTCCGGACTGTCCTGCATGTTCTTCAATGTTCCCTGTATGTGCGACAAAACATATGGCACCTGCAGTTGCGCCATGGTTTCAAACATTTTCGAGTCGAGTATTCCTCCCGAAACATCGTTTACGATAACCGGGCCGATTTCATCGACTACACGCACTGCCACCCACGAACGAAAAGTATCGATCGAAATCGGAATTTCCGGGAAATTTTTATGAATAGCCTGAACGGCAGGCAGCAAACGCCCCAACTCCACTTTGGTTGAAACAGCCTCGGCACCGGGGCGCGTTGACACCGCCCCCACGTCGATAATCGAAACTCCGTTCTCAACCATTTCTTCAACTGCTTTCAGCATCGTAACTTCGTCTTCCATTTTTCCGCCATCGTAAAACGAATCGGGAGTGATGTTCACAATTCCCATCACAACCGGAATGGAAAGATCAACCTGATTATTTCCCAGTTGAATCGTACTATTACGTTTTAGAAACTTGCCTGCAGACTGTGTAATCAACATAACATTAGTGTCATTTCTATTTAACAAATCATTAAGGACTCGTAACAAGCCGTTAACTACAAAAGTAGAATAAAACAAGTCAATATAGCCATTTTTTCATACTTTTATCTCTCAATTTAGCAATGAGGAAACGATTAATTGGCCTATCTTTCCGCCCTGAATTGAAATCAAAAAAAGAGTTATACATCGCACATGGAGAAGACAAACCAGCAATACGATCGGGTGATTGAAATATGCCGAAATCTATTTACGCAAAAAATGAGCGATTACGGCACTGCCTGGCGTATTTTACGGCCCCAATCCCTGACCGATCAGATTTACATAAAAGCCCAACGTATCCGCAGCATCGAAGAAAAAGGCATTTCGAAGGTTGGCGAAGGCATAAGGCCCGAGTTTATCGGAATTATCAATTACTGCATTATGGGTTTGATACAACTTGAACTAGGCCCGTCGGACGAGGAACTGCAGGGAGAAAAAACGCTGGAACTTTACGATAAATATTTCATCGGGGCCAAAAACCTGATGATGGACAAGAACCACGATTACGGCGAGGCCTGGCGTAACATGAGAATCAGCTCGTACACCGATTTGATCCTGATGAAAATTAAGCGCACCAAGCAAATTGAAGACAACCAGGGAAAAACCCTCGTATCGGAAGGAATTGATGCCAACTACATGGACATGATCAACTATGCCGTTTTTGCCATGATCAAAATTGAGTTCGAAAACGAAACATAAGTCAATATGATAAAAATTCTGAAACACCTCGCCCGAATCCTGTTCGGACTTGTTTTTATATTTTCCGGCTTTGTAAAAGGGATCGACCCGCTGGGCTCGACCTATAAGTTTACCGATTACTTTCACGCAATGGATCTCGACAGCCTGGTGTGGGCTGCTTTCCCGCTGGGCATATTGCTCGCATTTGCTGAATTCGCCATCGGTGTGGCTTTTGTTTTTAACTCGAGGATGAAGGTGTTTTCGTGGCTGGGGTTGCTTTTCATGACTTTTTTCACTCCGCTAACACTTTGGATTGCCGTTAAAAATCCGGTGACCGATTGCGGCTGTTTTGGCGATGCCCTCGTTATATCGAACTGGGAAACTTTCTATAAAAACCTGGTGTTTTCAGCATTGGCCATTATTGCCGTTATCAACCGAAAATGGTATGCAGAGCAGGTAAAAACCCCAATGCCACTGGTGCTGAGTTCCGTCACTTTTGTGGTTTATTTTGGAATTGTTTACTATTCCTATAATCACTTACCGCTTATCGATTTCCGGCCTTACAAAGTTGGCACCAACATTCCCGAGGCCATGCGTGTTCCCGAAGGTGCTCCCCAGGATGTATACGAAAACATTTTTTATTACAAGAATAAAAATACGGGAGAAATCGAGGAATTCACCGAAGAAAACTACCCCTGGAAAGACACCGTGAACTGGGAATACCACGACATGGAATCGAACCTGATTCAGAAAGGATACGAACCTCCGATTCATAACTTTATGATTGAATCGCCTGAAGGAGAAGACATCACCGATTTCTTTATTTACGACAAGAATTACGTGTTTATACTCATCGCCTACGACTTAAACAATGCCAAGGTCAGTTCTCAGGATCAGATCAATACGCTGGCGGATTGGGCACAGGCACAGGGGTATTCGTTTATCTGTCTCACGGCGTCGGCACAAGACGATGCGATGGCTTTTGCCGAAACTTACGGTACACCCTATGAATATTTCAATGCTGATGAAGTAACGCTGAAAACCATCATCCGCTCCAATCCGGGGTTAATGGTGATCAAAGACGGTACAGTGGTAGCCAAATATCATTACAACGATATCCCCTCGCCGGAGGAATTCAGCCAGGAATATATGAGTAAATAAATGGTTAATTGTAGGCGCTGCAATGCAGGGATGCAGGATTGTATCGTTTAACCTGCTAATTTTGTGTGCGTTTTAGAAAATTCTAATCTATTAAATAATTTATCAGAATATGAGACAAAAAATAGTAGCCGGTAACTGGAAATGCAACACTACTTTGCAGGAAGGTATCGAACTGGCAAAAGCAGTAGATGCGATAGTAGCAAAAGAAGCTGCCGACGATGTAGTGGTAGTTATCGGAACTCCTTTCACTCACATTACAAAAGTGGTTGAATCGGTAAACACTAAGAGAATTGGTGTTTCGGCACAAAACTGTGCTGCCGAAGCCAAAGGCGCTTTCACCGGCGAGGTTTCAGCAGAAATGATCAAATCAACCGGCGCAGAATATGTGATCCTTGGTCACTCTGAACGTCGCGAATACTATGGCGAAACCAGTGAAATCCTGAATAAAAAAGTAGCTCTAGCACTGGCTAACGGTTTAACTCCGATCTATTGCTGTGGTGAAGCACTTGAAATTCGCGAAGCCGGAACACACAACGAATATGTGGTTAACCAGCTGGAAGAAACAGTTTTCCAACTGTCACCCGAAGATTTCAAGAAAATCGTAATTGCTTACGAACCCATCTGGGCCATCGGAACAGGAAAAACTGCCAGCTCTGAACAGGCACAGGATATGCACGCCAACATTCGTGCGGCCATTGTTGCTAAATTCGGCGAAGAGATTGCTGAAGGTACTTCTATTCTTTACGGTGGAAGCTGCAAACCCAGCAACGCTCAGGAATTATTTGCCAACAAAGACGTTGACGGTGGATTGATTGGTGGCGCTGCTTTAAAAGCTGAAGACTTTATCGGCATCATCAAAGGATTCTAAGAATAAGGTATTATTCTTTAATAATATTCTCAAAAACCATGATTCGGTAACTCACTGGATCATGGTTTTTTTATTCCCATAATATTCATCCTGCTTAACAAAAAGCTGTAACACAAATTTGTCAATAACGCAGGTTTATACGACTTAATTTGTAATTTAGCAACACAATGCCAACAGGATCAAAATGTTTAACAGATTCTGGTCTTTTAAGCATAAGGCGGCATAGCTTGTTATTCGTTAATAAAATTACAGAATGAAGTATCCGGTCGTACTCCTTAGTCTAATAATAACCCTCTCAATCACAAGTTGTCATAATGCTTCTAAAAAATCGGAAGAAATAGCTTCTTATACCTATAAAGAAGAAAAAGTGGAAATGAACAGTAAGCTCAGAGCTAACATTCCGCAATGGGTAAAAGAAGGAACCATTTGTTACGGATTGGTCGTACAGGTTGACGGGAACGATAATCCGGTAAAGGGAAAGCCGGTGAAAGCAAAGGTTGTTCAAATGGGTAGAGATGCCATCAAAATGAAGGCTCTTGAAACCGTTAGTTTGGTGGAAGTGGAAGGCTGTACCAAAATGGGCATCAGTAAAGGTGAAACCTGGGACGAAAACGAAGGCGATCTGTATCTCAGTTTCGAAGAAGCAGTTGACGCACTGAAAAAAATGAAAATATACAAGATATCAGACAGGGCAACGGTAGATTAACCGTTAACTCATCAAAAGATGAGCCCCTGCCAGAATCGGAGATAAACTTTACCAGCATTAAATATTGATGTAATAGAATCGCAGTAGTAGACTGATTTAAAAAATTCGGAAATATCATTGACATAATCCTAATATTTTAAAGAAAGTCGCCACTGCTCCTACTCGCTAAACCACAAGAAACGAACGAAAAACGAACTTGGAACACCGATAAATCCTTCAACACCATATCTTAAAATGAAACCAACAACCAAAAATACAAACTGGCCTCGCCTGATCGTTCAATGGGGTATTTTAGCCTTCATTCTTATCCTCGCTTTTTTGCCCGGATTCACCAAAATAACAGCACCCGATTTTGAAGCTTACTGTCCGTTTGGAGGCTTACAAGCCTTGGGCAGTTATTTGTTGAGCCAGGCTCTGTCGTGTACCATGACCAGCGCCCAGATTGTTATGGGAGTTATCCTCTTTGCAGGGATTTTACTATTCAGCAAGCTTTTCTGTTCGTATGTGTGTCCCATCGGGACCGTTAGCGAGACACTGGGGAAGCTTGGCGACAAACTCAAAATTCGGTTTACCATTAAAGGAATCGCCGATAAAATACTTCGTTCGTTAAAATACATTCTTCTGTTTGTTACCTTGTACTATACCCTTCAATCCAACGAACTGTTCTGTAAAAAATTCGATCCATATTTTGCGCTGGCTTCAGGTTTTAACAGCGATGTTGAGCTGATGTATGCCCTTGGCGCCATTGCTTTGGTGATATTCGGATCGATCTTTATACGCCTGTTTTGGTGCAAATACCTTTGTCCGCTCGGAGCAATTTCCAATTTATTTAAATTCTCACTTTTCTTTATTGCGCTCCTTTTCGTATACATAATACTGCTGCAGGCAGGAATAAATATCAGCTATGTCTGGCCCCTGGCAATAGCCTGTATTGGAGGCTATATTATCGAAATAGGCGGTTTAAAAAGCAGGTTCACACCTGCAGCCAAAATTACCCGCAGCACCGGAAGTTGTATTAACTGCAAGCTATGCAGCAATCAATGTCACCAGGCAATCGATGTGGCCAGCTTAAAAGTGGTCAACAATGTTGACTGCAACCTTTGCGGCGATTGTCTGGAGGTTTGCCCGGTAGAGAAAACGCTCACCATTAATCAACGACCGAAATTAAAACGCTTGCCGGTTATCGCTTTGGTGGCGCTGGTGGCGCTGGGCATCACACTTGGAAATGTATGGGAAGTTCCCACCATCGATCTTCGCTGGGCAAATGCGGAACAACTGGGTAGCGCGGCAGAATTTACCCAAACCGGCCTTAAAAACATTAAATGCTACGGCAGCTCCATGGCTTTTGCCAACAAAATGAGAGAATTGGACGGCATTTACGGAGTGGCAACTTTTGTGGAACACAATAAGGTGAAACTTTTATACGACGACAGCCGCCTGACCGAAGAAAAAATCCAGGAAGCAATGTTTACCCCGCAAAAGAAAACCATTCGTCCTGTTTCTTCCGATATCGATACGGTTTACGGCATCACCTTCAGACTCGATAATTTTTTCGACGACATGGATTTTTCATACCTCAACCTGTTGTTGTACTACAAAACCAACGCTGTTGGCATGATTTCGGAATTCGATTGTCCGGTGATGGTCAAAATACTGTTTCCGAACAAAATTGAAAATATCGATTCCTTAGTAACGATCATCGAATCAAAATCATTAACCGTGGAAAGCCAAACCGGTGACAAAGTCACATACAAGCTGGGATACGAAGTAGCTGGTAAGCCCGAATTATTTGAGTTTTCGAAGGGTGAATACCTCAACTCCCTCTTCATACCTTATAAACGGAGTTTTAATTATCGCTCCACCTACTCCGACGATGTTTTGAACACGTACAAAATTCCGCTGGGGAAAAACACAACAGTGTACAACAGAATATCTTATCTTGTCAGCCATTTGTCGAACGATGACGGAATTGTAGAATTCAAAACTGAACTCGACAGTAGTTACCGGGAACAAGTCGTAATTACATTTGTAGATTCGATGACCAATACGATAAACGTGGAAAATGCTTTATTGAGTGACTCTTTGAGCCTTACCTATTCGTCAGGCAACACAGGGAAAGTGCCTAATATGTTTGACTTTAGTGACGAAATTACAAAAGATTAAAATTCTGATTTCAGATGATGAGAATTTCTCTTGGTAAAACTGTACTGCTAATCCTCCTTTATTTACCTGTCATTTCAATGGCCCAGAAGAATTATGAGCTTTCCGGAGTAGTTGAAAATAAGGAATCAAAGGAAAAAATAGTACTGGTTGCCCTTCAAATTCTGGAACTGAACCGGTGGACGACTTCAGACATGAACGGTAAATTTACTTTTGAGAATGTCCCCGAAGGAAAATATACCCTCCAGGCATCATGTCTGGGATATGAGAAATATGAAATTCAGCTTACCCTGCAAACTAATATTTATGATTTCAGAATTAATTTAGAGGTAACTTCTTTGGGCCTGGACGAAGTTATTATTGTTGCAAAGGAAAACACCGGTTTAACTACATCTTCGAAAATAGAAGGTGTTGCATTAGAACACGTTCAGGCAACCAACCTTGCCGATGTAATGCAGCTTATTCCGGGGCAAATAACGCTTAATCCTGATATGTCGCAGACGAATCAAATCTCAATAAGAGACATAAATACTCAAAAGGATCCGGCAGACAACGATGCATTAGGTACAGCTATTATTATTGATGGAACACCTGTTGATAATGATGCAAATATGCAAACCTTAAATACCACACGTGGTGGGACATCACAAACCTATTCCACTGCCGGGCAAGGAGTTGACTTAAGACAGATTTCAACCGACAATATTGAATCCATCGAAGTCATCAGAGGTATTCCTTCAGTTAAGTATGGAGATTTAACCACCGGTGCAGTTTTGGTAAAAACAAAGGCAGGAGAAACACCTTTGAAAGCAAAGGTAAAAGCCGATCCCAATATTAAGCAAGCTGCCATTTCAAAAGGCTTCCTTTTAGCGGGCAACAATCTGGGAGCTGCAAACATCGACTTCGACTTCACGCATTCTTATGACGATCTAAGGAAACCAGCAGAAAGTTACAAAAGAATTACCGGACAACTTAGTTATTCAAATACCCTCTTCAAACAAAATAAACCATTGAGCATCAATACTAAATTTGGATACTTCCATACGATTGATGATGAAAAAAATGATCCCGATCAACTTCAATTGGAAAAAGAAAGGGAAAGAGAATCAGGCCTAGACCTTAAAATATATGGGAAATGGGCGATTCAAAAATGGTGGCTGGGAAACATAAGCTACAACTTTTCAGGTAGTTTTAAGAAACAAAACTATTACAATTACCGGCTAAATTCAGGCAGCTCAACTCCTGTCCCCTCCTCTTATTCCTCCGGGGAATTTGTAGCTGACATATTACCCTCGAGCTATTACTCCGAATTAACCATCGACGGAAAACCGTATAACTATTTTGCCACCGTTAATATGGACTCACGCTGGAAAATCGGCAGGCTGAGCAGTAAAATGATTTACGGTTTCGACTGGCGTATTTCGGGGAATAAGGGAAAAGGCCGACAATACGATCTGACACGTCCTCCGTTGGGTAGCATCAGTACCCGCCCCCGGGCATTTAATGATATTCCAGCCAATAAAAAATTAGCGCTTTTTGTTGAAGAAGAACTTGTAATTCCAATCGGAGAAACCCGGTTAACAACACAGTTTGGCCTCCGCTACAACAATATGCTTCCCAAAGGAATATTTTCGACAAATGGTTATACCTTCATTGAACCCAGAATAAATACGGCTTACAACATCATCAAACTTAATCGGGAAAAAACAGTTCAGCACCTTACTTTTCACTTTGGCTACGGGAAAACCTCCAAAACTCCAGCCATGTTATTTCTGTATCCCGACAAAGCGTATTTTGATAGAATAAGCTTTAACTACTATCCCGAATTAATTGTTATTACTTCAAAAGTTTTTGATGGAATTTCCAATCCTGATTTAAAACCAATGACCAATGATAAGCTGGAGCTGGGCGCCGACATTTCCATTCTTGGAGTAAAATTAATGGTTACCGGATTCAAAGAAAAAATCAGAAACGGATTCAATTGGAGTCGTAAGTATTACACCATGGATTACAAACAATGGCACACTTTGGGCCCAGGCTATTTTCCGGTGTTTGAAAACGGAGAAATTATCTATAACGATAACGGAGCGCCTCAGATACTTGGATTCGAATCAAAAACAAGGTTTGAATATTTTGATATCCCTGAAAATAATTACAGCGTCGATAAAAAAGGGATTGAGTACGTGGCTAATTTTGGCCAATTAGAGCAAATTAAAACAAATTTCAGTATCGACGGCGCCTATTTTTTTATAAAAAGAACTTCTTCTGTTATTCCATTTTCAGATTACATATATTCAACTTACCAAGGAGGTGATTATCCCTTTTCAAGTATACTTCCCGGTAACAAAGGTCTGATTTCGCAACGCTTTAACTCCAATTTTAAAACCACTACCCACATTCCTGATTTGAAAATGATTTTCACCTTCACACTCCAAACCATTTGGATGGATAAGTCTCAGTCATTTTGGGAAGATAACAAGGGAAATCCGCTGGCATATTCGATAGGAGAAAATGGAGAACGCTTATACGGCCAAAAGAATGATGGGAAAAAGCTGAATATAGATCCAATAGGTTTTTTTGACATGAACATGCAGTACCATGACTGGCAAAATGATTATTCGTTTGTTGCCCCTTATTCAACCATGGTAACCAAATACGATAGTGATTATTTCGATCAGGAATCCTATCCTGTTAGCTGGCAGATTAATCTAAAGTTAACCAAAGAACTTGGCCATTATGCCAACCTTTCGTTCTTTGCCAATAACTTACTAAATCAAAGACCGTTGGTAAAGTTGTCGAAAACAGGAATTTACCAAAGAATGAACCAGCCAGCCTATTTTGGAGCTGAATTAATTTTAAAATTATAAATATCTTTAACAATAAATTTTCACCGATATGAAAAAACAAGGAAGCCTAATTTTTACCTTTCTGCTGAGTTTACTCCTAGTAAACTGTGGAAAGGATGATATCGCCCCAAGCCACCTTGTGACCCTAAAAATAGTATATCCGGACGGTTTCACTGCTGCCGATTTCCCGGGAGACGTGACAGTTACCGCCACAAACACCAATACATCGAGAGTCACATCAGTTGTGGCAACTCCCAATGGCACAGTTACTTTTGAATTAGTTGAGGGAACATACAACTTTAACACTGTGTTTTCAGTTACCGGAGATGACAATCAGGAATATACCTTCAACGGAGCCATTTCCAATTACAGCTTACTGATGGAATCGATGGTGGATATGAACCTGATTCTTGCCGATAATACAGGTGGGTTTATTTTCAAGGAAATTTATTATGTATCTTCGAAGACTCCGGAAGGAAAGTCTTACAGTTCTGACCAGTTTTTTGAAATTTACAACAACTCTGGAGACACCCTTTATGCTGACGGGCTTTGCCTCGCCGTACTGGATCATACCACTACATCCAAACTCACCGTTTGGGTTAATGAAGATGGTTCTCTTATGGAGCGTCTGCCCTTAGCTTTCCATACCTGGATAGTGCCGGGAAACGGAACCGATCACCCAGTTTATCCCGGGCAGAATATTGTAATCGCCCAAGACGGGATTAACCACATTACCGATGAAAATGGAAATCCAAATTCTCCTGTTGATCTAAGTTCGGCTGACTGGGAAACCTATGTTGAGTCTTCGGGCAAAGATCTCGATGCTTCTTCGGTTCCAAATCTTACTGTGGTCTATACTACTTCAACGATAATGGCAGACTGGGTTATCTCTACTTTGGGACCAGCAATTGTGCTTTTCAGATTTCCAAACAGCTGGGAAAGCTATGTGGCGGATGCGAATAATTTTATGATAAAACCCGGCAGCAGTCAATCAACTGAATATATGCTAATTGACCGGGATTATGTAATTGATGCGGTTGAATTAGCTAAATTTGATGCGCCAGAGATTTATAAACGCCTTCCTGCTGAATTGGATGCCGGATACACTTATGTTGAAGCGGGACCGTTCTCTTCGAAATCCGTTAGAAGAAAAGCAAAAATGATTGTTAATGGAAGGGTTATATATCAAGACACCAATAACTCGTCCGTAGATTTTCTTCACGATTTAGTTCCCACGCCCGGCGTTAATCCAACCGTTGCTGAACAATAATTTATATGATAGATAAATCTGCCTCTGTATTGCAGAGGCAGATTTTCAATTGTTTTTCCTGAATGACAAAGTTCAAAACCATATTCCTGCTTTTCTCGGCCCTATGTTTCGCTGGAAATGTATGGGCAAATACGTCGCAGGATAGTACTCACTCTATCTATTCATTCAGATTGTATGAATTGCAGAACCCCTGGCTGAACAGCAATAACATTTCAGGCATAATATTTAATCCAAAATCAAAACTTGGCCGTGTTTATGGCGGTTATCAGGTAAGCGATGGAGATTTCCATCTAACCAGAAATCCGTCACACCAAAAAAACTATTCTCTCTTTTCGGAGAGCTACCTGCATTTAAAAGACAATTATTTCTACGGAAAATTTGAATACCGCAACAGCGACGAAAATGGGAATTTATGGGTGGGCGTTTTCGATCCTAACCGAGAAACTCCCTATATTATCGGAGACTCAGTGTCGGGCGCCAATTACCACAAAGAAAGCTTTCATCTATCAGGAGGCATCGCAAAAAAAATAACTGAAAATATTTCATCGGGATTGTTGGCCGAATATAAAGTTGGAGTAGCTGCCAAACAGAAAGATCCACGTCCGGAAAATATTGTCACTGAATTTTCGGTAAGTCCGTCGGTAATTTTTTTTCTTCAAAATACAAAGCTTGGCATAAACCTGGGATTTCGGAACAGAAAGGAAGATATTGAATACAAACAAATTGTTACCAACGACACAGATCCGACCTACTTTATGTTTAAAGGATTAGGATTTTACTCCTCCGAGACTGCCCAAGCTTATTATCGGTTTCAGTCGCAAAACAGCTATTCTGGTGGTATGCAGGTTGAAACTTCCATCAGGAATTTAAAGTCGCTCACCGAGATTAACGCGAATTACAGCCTCGAGAAGCTTAGTGATGGAAAAAACAATAATAAAAAATCAGCCGGAGGAGATTGGAAAAGCTACAAAATTGAGTTTAATCAGCAACTTACAAAAGAAAATCAACGGTCGATTCAGAAACTTTCATTTAATGGCTCCTATTTTAATGGAGATGGCATTGAGTATAATCAGCAGCAGGCAGTAAATGACGATAACTTCGTCGAATATATTACGCTTTCTAAAAACCTGAAATTTAACCGGCAGATATATCAAGCAAAGCTTAATTTCGATTTTTTGAGGTTTCAGGCAACAAAAAAAATGAATTGGTTAGGGTCGGTCTACTCTGCCATTAAAATTAACAGGGAAAAATACTATTACATCCCTGAAGTGTTTAATGCCGAATATTCGAATATTGAAAGTGGCTTTAGTTTCATCAGGAATTTCAATGCGCCATCTTTTAGTATTGCTCCGGAAATGGAGATAAAATACAAGTACAATCTTTCGCGCGAAATAAACCTTGCCAGCGATGCAACCATAAAACAAAATAAAAATGTGTATTTAAACGACTTCAGTTTTTATACTTCTGATTGGGTAATGGTTTCATTAATGGTCAATTGTGAATTGAATTTACCCAAAACCGATATTGCCGACGAGCTCTTTATCAAAATAGGATTTGATCATTGGGAGACGACCAACCTCGGAACCCAACAAGATATATTAACCACTAAAATTGGATTTATATTTTAGACCTTATATCATATATTGTAAATAAAAACCAAAGCAGACAAATCAACCTGAAATGATTAAACGATAATCCAAATGTACCAACAACCCATGCAACTGTATTTGGGTATCGACTATACGAAACGCTTATCTAAAATGACAGCTGACCGGGAACAAAACAGAACAAACATACAACTAGCAATCAACGATTAACAAAACATGAGTTCATACGCGATAGAATGCAAAAACCTCACCCATTACTACGGGAAAAAAATGGTGTATGAAGACCTGAATTTCCATGTAGAAGAAGGAAGCATACTGGGATTATTGGGAAAAAATGGTGCCGGGAAAACCACGACCATCAATATTTTAAATGGTTTTCTGCAGCCACGCAGCGGCGAGTGCCTCATTTACGGGGAAAACACTCAGCACCTCACTCCTCAAAACAAGGCGCGCATTGGCTTTCTTATCGAGGGCCATATTCAGTATGCGTTTATGAATATTCACCAGATCGAAAAGTTCTATTCGGGCTTTTACGAAAGCTGGAATCCCGAACCGTACTGGGAACTGATGTCGAAACTGAAAGTTACACCCAAACAAAAAATTTCGACCATGTCGTGCGGACAACGATCGCAGGTGGCGCTGGGTTTGATTCTGGCACAAGACCCTGACCTGTTGATTCTGGATGATTTTTCGATGGGGCTCGATCCGGGTTACCGCCGATTATTTATCGATTATTTGCGTGAATATGCTAAGGCCAAAAAGAAAACCATTTTCACCACCTCGCACATTATCCAGGATATGGAGCGACTGATCGACGATGTATTGATTATGGATTACAACCGGGTGCTGGCCCAGCAAAACGTGAACGACTTTATGCGCTCCTTCAAACAATTTTACCTCGAACTGGAAGATCCGTCCATCAGCCTGAAAGACGAGGATTTTGTGGTGAACATCGAAAAAGTACACAACAAGCTTGAGATTTACACTTACGAATCGGAAGAATTTGTAAAGAGTTTCCTGGAAAAAAACGGGATTAAGTACCAGGCATTTCAAAATGTGGAAATGGGATTGGAAGATGCCTTTATTGGTTTAACCGGAAAATATTAGCACGATGTGGAAATCAGTTATATATAAAGAATGGCTAAAAGTCAGATGGTTTGCCATCGTTTATGCCCTGCTGGGAATACTGGTGGTTGGCTATCTTTTTTTGAAAGTGCAACACGACACCACCTTTAACCAGACCAATAATTACTGGTACCTGATTCTGTTTAAAAAACTGAATTTTTACCGATCGCTTCAGTTCATTCCCCTTGCCGGTGGTCTGCTCGTGGCGATTGCCCAGTATTTCCCCGAAACGGTGAACAAACGCATCAAACTCACCTTTCATCTTCCGGTGAACGAAAACAAGATACTTCTTACCATGATGAGTTTCGGCACCGCTATTTTACTGGCTGCTTACCTTGTTTTCACACTACTGTTTACCGGAATTGCAGCTTTTTATTTTCCGACAGACATTATTGCTCCGGCTCTTGTTTCACTTGCACCATGGTTTTTGGCGGGTTTTGCGGGTTACTACCTGCTTGCGCTTATTGTTTTGGAACCGGTTTGGAAATACCGTTTTTTGTATGTGCTCACAGCAGCTACAATAATTCCTTTGTATTTCGAAAACGGCCCGGCCGCAGCCTACCAGCCGGTCAACCTGAGTCTGGCTGTTCTTACAATCTTATTAAGTATCGCATTGTTGTTCTCGGGTTACCGCTTTAGAAAAGGAGAAATGTAAAATGGTAAAAATTAGTAGATACGTATTGGTCTTCGTTGCAATTATCGGGTTTGCAATTGTCCTTCCAAAACTTTATTGGATAGCTTTTGCCCAACCCATCAAAAAACCCTTTATCCAGTACAGTGCGGTCGATCACGATTTTATGATCATGCGAACCGGTGAAGACAAAGGCTTTACCAACACCAAAGGTGAAACATTTACACGCGAAGAATACGAAGCCAAACTTCCGTTTATGTACACCCGCCAGTTGCTGATGAATCAAAACCTGCCCGACTCGCTGAACGGTGTTGAAATGGATCCGCACCAGATCAGCAAATACAAGTCGAATTTTAATTTGAAACCAGAGGATGTTAACACTCCCCGCCCCTCGCTTTACCCGCTGTTTGAGTCGCAATCAGGACGTGCAACCCTCGAAATGCCCGAAGACTTTTTCCGGATTAACTGGCGAATGGAATTTATCGATGCCGCAACCAATCAAATCAACGAAGAAAAAAGCCGCATGTTTTCAGCCGTTTTATACAACCGTGGTTTTAAATTTCCGGCAACTTCAATTAACGGGATACCCACCAACCTGAAATCGTGCGACGAAGGTTACCTGATTGTCGATTCTGCCGATCAGCTTTTTCATGTAAAAATGATAAAAGGAAAACCTTTTGTACGGAAGGTAGATCTGCCTGAAGGATTGAAATTCAAAACGATTCAATGTGTCGACGATGCCGACAAGCTCTATTATGCCTATCTTTTTTCTGAAGACAATCACCTGTACGGATTAACGCAGTGGGATTATTTGCTGGAACGCTTCCCGGTTGATGACGTCAATCCTGATTTGTACGAAATACGAATCTGGGGCAATTTGCTCAATTATGATGTGCAGGTTTTAGGTGAAGGTTTTACGCGTTCACATATTTTCGACCGCGATCTCAATCCGGTGAATGAATATGCTGAAAGCTGGCCGGTTCAAAGCGAACGTAAAGAAGGACAAATCGCCGCAGCGTTGTTCCCGGCTCAACTAAGCATGACAGATGAAAATTCAGAATACATCAACTTTTATTGCAAAGCAAGTGGTTCGTATTACTGGATTGCGGTGAGCCTGTTTCTTGCGCTGGTTCAGTTTATGATTATCCGTAAACGGAACGAAAAACCTTCCAATCAGATACTTGATTTGGTGATTGTTTGCATCACAGGAATTTATGGTTTTTTAGCGGTAAATTTCTTTCCAAACAAATTTTTCAAATAGAAAGAAAAAGCAAAAATAGTAGCAGTCGTTCGATAATCGGATGGCTGTTTTTTTTATACCTTCACAAAAAATTTTTCCCATGGACTACAAAAAGGTAAGCATCGAAATCACCCCCTTTCAAGAATGGCTACGCGAAGTATTAACAGCGCAGCTTGCCGAAATTGGTTTTGATAGTTTTGTAGATAGCCCGGCAGGTTTCGAAGCCTATATTCCGGAGTCGAATTACCACAAAGGACAGCTCAACGAAGTGCTGAACGAGTTTTCTGAAGACTTTTGTTTTGATGTGAAATCGGAAACAATTGAAGATCAGAACTGGAACGAAGAATGGGAAAAAAACTATTTTAAACCCTTGGTGGTTGCCGACCAGTGCGTGGTTCGCGCACCTTTTCACACCGAATAT
The DNA here is from genome assembly GCF_023111095.1 of Maribellus sp. YY47. GTDB lineage: Bacteria > Bacteroidota > Bacteroidia > Bacteroidales > Prolixibacteraceae > Draconibacterium. The sequence goes on along the minus strand of NZ_JALGYW010000004.1, from coordinate 140,594 downwards.
CCAAAACTGAAATACGAGATTGTGATTGAGCCCAACATGGCTTTTGGTACAGGAAACCACGAAACCACCTCGCTCGTGCTCGAATCGATCCTTCAGAACGATATGTCAGGAAAATCGGTGCTCGACATGGGCTGCGGAACCGGAATACTTGGCATTCTGGCTTCGATGAAAGGAGCAGAAAAGATTACCGCCATCGACATAGATAAGTGGTCGTACGAAGGCAGTCTCGAAAATGCGCGGATCAACAACATTCATAACCTCGACGTAAAACTGGGCGATGCCAAATTATTGTCGACCGATACTTACGATGTAATTTTTGCGAATATCCAGCGAAACGTATTGCTCAACGACCTGCCAGCCTACAACAGCGTGTTGAATGCCGGAGGTACCCTGATCATGAGTGGATTTTACAAGGAAGACATGTCGGCCATTAAAACAAAGGCTGAAAGTCTGGGGCTGAAAGACGCCGGCTTCAAAGTAAAAAACAACTGGGTAGCCTACTCATTTACAAAGTAGGTACAGCCTCGCTTCTCGGAATTTGCCAGATTTCCAGGTCGCGAATTTCTTTCCTGTCGATGACAAAACGCACGGCCGTACACACTTTGTGGAAACCTTTGTAGCCTGCTGCTCCGGGGTTGATGTGCAGAAAATTGAGTTTTTGATCGTAAATCACTTTTAAAATATGCGAATGCCCGCTGATAAAAAGATCGGGTGAATTGGTATAAATATCAGGTTTTACATAGCGTTCGTATCGCCCGGGGTAACCACCAATATGTGTCATCCACACATCCACCTCTTCGCATTTAAAACGTTGATGCATGGGATGAACAATGCGTACATCCTGTCCGTCGATATTTCCGTAAACAGCTTTCAGCGTTTTAAAAGCGGCCAGCCGGTCAGCAGTTTCAATGTTGCCAATATCGCCGGCATGCCAAATCTCGTCTACCTTTTCAAAAAATGTAAAAATCCGTTCGTGAATAAAACCATGTGTGTCTGATAACAATCCGATGCGCCTCATCTCTGTATTTTCTATTGCGATAAATTAAGTTAAATTTGTTTGAACCAAAAATCAAATAACCAAAAATTGTAAATATGATTTCAATAGTAGCCAAATTTACGGTAAAGTCCGGAAAAGAAACAGAGTTCCTGAAATTGATCGACGAATTGGGAAAGGCATCGAGGGCCGAGGCAGGATGCATTGAATACGTCCTCCATAAAGCATTGAATAACGAAACAGTGTATTGTTTAATTGAGAAATGGAAAGACCAGGAAGCTGTTGATTTTCATAACAATACTCCGCACTTTACCGGTATTGTACCCCAAATTGTAGAACTGGCCGCGGCCGAAATTGATGTTTACCAAACGATTTAACGAATCGTAAGTAAACTGCGGGCCTGCTTTTCTCGTAAAACTTTCATCTTAAACAAACTACAAATGAAACGAGTAGTAATAGTTCGCCACGGGAAAGCCGTTCCTTACGGCTACGACGATGACTTTAACCGTGATCTTCAGGATCGCGGGAAAAGTGATGCTGCGCTGGTGAGTTCCGAATTAAACCGCAGAAAAGTAACACCCGACCAAATCATTTCGAGCCCCGCCAAAAGGGCCTTAAAAACGGCTCGTATTTTTGCCGAAAACCTGGGGTTCGATCTGAATAATATCCGGGAAGTGGAAGCCATTTACGATGGGATGACAACGGGCGATTTTATCGATTTTATCCAGGAATTGCCAGGAGAAGCCCAAACGGTTTTCTTTTTTGGCCATAATCCGGGGTTTTACTACTTCGCCGCCAATCTGTTGCGTTCGTTTCACGGCGATATGCCCACCACCTCAACCGTGGGAATCGAATTCGATATCGACGACTGGAAAGAGGTAAAAGCCCGAACCGGGTCCCTCGCTTTTCATCTAGCGCCGCGAATGTTGAAGTAATCTGCAAGCGCCGGCTAATGTTTCCGGCCAATGTTAAATCTGACTCTGTTCGAACTGCGCCTCTCGTTCCTTAATATCCAAGTTATCAAAACATTGCCACAGGCAACATTGGGCCCGGATGTTAACTTTTGATTTTACAGCAAACCGAAATGAATTAGGACTGTTGATGAAAGTGAAAACAATTACAAACAATTAATATAAAAACATGGATACATTTATGGCTGCCCGCATGCAGATGGGGGTTTCGCTCGGATTTCATATCATTTTTGCCTGTATAGGCATGGTTATGCCGTGGTTTATGTTTGTGGCCGAATGGAAATGGTTGCGAACCAACAACCCGGTTTATCTCGATCTGGCCAAAGCCTGGTCGAAGGGAGTGGCAATTTTCTTTGCCGTTGGTGCCGTTTCAGGCACGGTACTGTCGTTTGAACTTGGCATGCTCTGGCCCGGTTTTATGGAACACGCCGGCCCCATTTTCGGGATGCCTTTTTCGTGGGAAGGAACGGCTTTTTTTGTGGAAGCCATTGCCTTGGGTTTATTCCTGTACGGATGGAAACGATTGAATAAAAAGGTACACCTGTACACCGGGCTGGTGGTTGGAATTTCCGGTGTACTTTCCGGAATATTTGTTGTATCAGCAAACGCCTGGATGAACGCACCCGCCGGGTTTGACTGGATCGACGGCCAGGCATTTAACATCGATCCGGTTAAGGCAATGTTCAACAAAGCCTGGTTTTCTCAGGCACACCACATGACCATTGCAGCTTTCTCTGCCACCGGGTTTGCCGTAGCCGGCGTACATGCCATTCTGTATTTAAAGAATAAACTTGAGATTCATGCAAAGGCCATCACCATTGCCCTGGCATTTGCATCGGTGGCAGCTATCCTTCAGCCTGTCAGTGGCGACCTGGCTGCAAAAAATGTAGCCAAGCTGCAACCCGCCAAACTGGCTGCTTTTGAATCTCATTTCGAAACGCAGACGAAAGCGCCGCTTATTATTGGCGGAATACCCGATGTGGAAAATGAAACAGTAAAATACGCCATCAAACTTCCGGGATTTTTAAGCTTCCTGGCACACGGCGATTTTAACGCCGAAGTCATCGGCTTAGACCAGTTTCCAAAAGAAGAATGGCCCCCCGTGCCAATCACGCACTATTCATTCCAGATTATGGTGGGTATTGGTACCTTTTTGATGCTCATCGCGGCTATTTTCCTGGCCGGAACATTCAAATACAAACACTGGCTCGAAAAGAAATGGTGGCTTAAAATGTTGTTTGCTGCTACCCCGCTCGGCTTTATAGCGGTGCAAGCCGGTTGGATTGTCACCGAGGTCGGACGGCAACCGTGGATCATTTACGGCATCATAAAAACAAAAGATTCGCTGACTCCGATGCCGGGCATTCAATACACATTTTACACCATATCGGTGGTTTACCTCATCCTCAGTTTTGTGGTTATCTGGCTGTTGAGCCGCCAAATCAAAGTTTTACATGCTAAATATCTGTCCAATGGTTGAATTTAATTTTCTGATACTGGTCATCTGCCTCTTTTTGTATGTTTTGCTCGGTGGAGCTGATTTCGGAGGCGGAATCCTTGAATTATTAACCCGCGGAAAAGCAGCCAGCATTGTTACCAAAGCCATTGCCCCGGTGTGGGAAGCCAACCATGTTTGGCTGATCCTGGTGGTGGTGATTCTTTTTGTCGGTTTCCCGTCGGTTTATTCCACCGTTTTAACGGCTTTGCATATTCCGGTTTTACTGGTACTTATCGGCATTATCATGCGCGGATCGGCTTTTACATTCCGGCATTACGACATAGAAGAGAAACGCCCGATGAAGATTTATTCCGTTATTTTTCAATACTCCAGCCTTTTTACCACCTTCTTTTTAGGCGTAACACTGGGAGGGATCATTCTGGGAGAAATTACGATGGACTACCGCGAAGGTTTTTACCAGGTTTACATTCACCCGTGGATGAATCTGTTTTCGATGAGTATGGGTTTGTTCCTGGTGTTATTGTTTGCCTTCCTCGCCGGTATTTTTACGGTTAGCGAGATAAAAGATGAAAAATACGTCCGCTACTTTGCCAAAGTGACCAAACGCCTGCTTTTGGGATTGGTGATTACCGGTGCGCTCGTTTTTCTCACGGCCAAACTCGAAGGCCACGGATTACTGGTTGAATTCATCCAGTCGCCGGTAAGTATTGCTGCCATCGTTCTGGCCACCATCGCACTGCCCTTTTTGTGGAAATACCTCAATCATCCCAACGTTGTTATGCTTCGGCTAATTGGCGGTTTCCAGACCACCATGATCGTTACCGGCTGGTTTGCCATTCAGTTTCCCGTATTGGTAAATATCAAAGATGGACCCGATATTACACTGCAAAATGCAGGTGCGCCCTACAAAGTCCAGCTGTATTTGCTGATTGCTCTTGTAGTGGGTGTACTTATCATTCTCCCTTCGGTGGGCTATTTATACAAGGTTTTCAAATTTGGCGACGATACCCGGGACAACTTTTAATTCAAAAAGATGATCATTGCCAAACGATAGAGATAAAACCATGATTTGATTATTTTTGTGTCCATCACAAATCGAGAGAAAAAATGCAGCTTTTTTATATTCCGGAAATAACAGGAACTACAGTCACGCTCGACACCGATGAATCAAAACATGCGGTAAAAGTCATGCGTCTGACCAACGGCGATAAAGTTCAGATTGTAGATGGGAAAGGGGGCTTTTACCTGGCTGAAATTGTGGACGACCACCCAAAAAGCTGCACCATCTCTATCCTGGAAACCCATAAAGAATTTGAAAAACGGGATTTCAGTTTACACCTGGCCATTGCTCCAACCAAAAACATCGATCGTTTTGAATGGTGCCTTGAAAAATGTACCGAGATAGGAATTGATACGATCACCCCCTTACTTTCGGAGCATTCAGAAAGAAAGGTGATAAAACCCGAGCGTATGGAAAAGATCCTGGTTTCGGCGATGAAGCAATCGGTAAAAGCCTATCTGCCGCAACTCAGTGAACTGACACGGTTTGACGACCTGCTCAAAACAGATTTTCAGGGCGATAAATTCATTGCCCACTGTAACGACGGAGAAAAGCAACATCTGCAAAAATTGGTGTCTCGGAGAAAAGACGTGTTGATACTGATTGGCCCGGAAGGCGATTTCAGCCCCGAAGAAGTGGAACGTGCCAAAGCTGCCGGTTTCACCGAAATTTCGCTGGGGAATGCCCGCCTGCGGACCGAAACTGCCGGCGTGGTGGCCTGCCACATTGTAAACCTGGCCAACGACTAAAACAAAAAGCCTGAACATTGATGGTAGATTTTCGTTTCAATCTAATTAATACGAAAACACCATGAAGACGTTAAACACAATTATTTTTCTTCTTTTTATTCAGGTATCTGCCACGGCCCAGTCGAACCAGTTGAAATGGCTCGACTTGGAACTTACCAATTACGAATATCCTTATCCGGTTGAATACCTGCAGTTAAACATACAACTGCAAAACCTGAAAATGGCATATATGGATGTTAAACCCGAAAATTACAACGGGAAAAACATCGTACTTTTTCACGGCAAGAATTTTAACGGCGCCTATTGGAAAACCACCATCGATGCCTTAACCAAAGAGGGTTTCCGGGTGATTGTTCCCGATCAGATTGGTTTTGGGAAATCGTCGAAACCCGAAAATTTTCATTATACCTTTCAGCAACTGGCAAACAACACGAAAATGCTGCTCGATTATCTGCATGTGACAAAAACAGCAGTTTTGGGGCACTCGATGGGTGGAATGCTCGCCACCCGGTTTGCGTTGATGTTCCCGGAAACGGCTGAAAAACTGGTTCTTGAAAATCCGATCGGACTGGAAGACTGGAAACTGGTTGCACCTTACAAACCGGTGGAATGGTGGTACGAAAACGAACTTAAAAAAGGCTATCAGCAAATAAAAGATTACCAGCTGGCCAGTTATTACGACGGAAAATGGAAGCCCGAATACGACGAATGGGTAAACCTGCTGGCGGGGTGGACATTAAATTCTGATTATTCGCGTATCGCCTGGAATGCTGCGCTTACCTACGATATGATTTTCACACAACCGGTGTTGTACGAATTTCCAAATGTACAGGCTCCTACCCTGCTGATCATCGGCACCCGCGACCGGACGGCCCTGGGAAAAGGACTGGTTTCGGAAGATGTGCGAAAGACAATGGGATTGTACGAAAATCTGGGAAAGCAAACACAGGCAGCCATTCCCAACGCAACGCTGGTGGAAATTCCAAATATTGGCCATTTACCCCACATCGAAAGCTTTGATCAATTCATCACTCCGTTAATGAAATTCATGAAACAATAGATCAATAAATCCTCTTTCCTTCCAAATTCTGCCCTCTTCTTGGGGACAATGTTAGCAGTATGTAACCAATGCGGAAATCCCCGGGGTTTTGGCGGTTAAATTTTTATTCCTCTTTATATTGGATAGCTTTGCCCAAAATCTTGGAGATGGATTGTACGATTGTTCAAAAAAATATTGAGGAGATTAAGCCAAGCAACATTCTCTCTCAAACACCTTTCTGGGGAAGATTAAAGGATAAGCAAGGCTTTCAACCCAAAGGATTTGAAATTTCAGTGTCAAAGGATACACTTTTCAGCCATGGCGATGTGTTGGGAAGTGAGAGCGATGATCTTTTGGTACTCATCAAATACATCGATGCCACCCATTGTTTTGCCTATGTTCCATACGGTCCGGAACTGGAACCGGAGTTCGAAAACCAGGGTGTTTTCCTGGAACAACTGTCGGAAACCATCAAACCCTATCTTCCGCACAACTGTATTTTCATCCGCTACGACCTGGCGTGGCAAAACCAGTGGTCGGCCGATGACGATTATTTTGATGCCCAGGGAAACTGGACCGGGCCACCCGATGAGCAGGTTCAGGAATTCAGGGTAAATTATAAAACCATCAACTGGAGACTGAAAAAAAGCCCGAGCGACATTCTCCCCAAGAATACGTTTTTTCTGTATCTCACCCAGCAGGAAGATACGCTTTTGTCGAACATGCGTTACAACACCCGCTACAATGTAAAACGGGCGCTGAATCAGGGCATCAGAATTCAGGAATACGGTGTCGAACACATCAGCGAATGGTACCGTTTGTATTACGATACAGCGCTTCGGCACAAGCTGCCCTTGCAAAACGAACAGTATTTTCTGAACATCCTTAAAAAACAGGATAACAACAAAAAAGGGGTGAAGGTAAAAATGCTAATGGCCGACTGGGAAGGAGAATACATGGCCTCAATGTTTTTGGCGCTGTCGCACAAGCGCGGCACTTATCTTTACGGAGCCTCAGCCACCAATAAACAAAACATTTTGGCCAGCTATGCCCTGCAGTGGGAATCCATAAAAATGGCGAAGAACTGGGGCTGCTCCGAATACGATATGTTTGGATCGGCTCCCAACATCAACCAAAGTCATCCGTTGCACGGGATTCATATTTACAAAAAAGGGTTCGGGGGCGATTTGTTTCACCGAATGGGTTGTTGGGATTATCCTTTTTCCCAAAAACACTACGATTTATTCATCGTTCAGGAACTTTGCAACTGATTGGCAGAGGAACAGAAACACCTCTGCTATGTCTCTTAAAAATTGAAGGAATAGTTTCGGGTTTCAGATTCGTGTTGTATTTTTCGAAAAAATTAGAACATGCGGTTTAGATTATTAATCGGTTTGATTTTTCTGGCGGTGGCTGCCAACGCTCAAAACAGCGGGGTAAAAATCGCCTTGTTAAAATACAACGGGGGTGGCGACTGGTATTCCGATCCCACTGCGCTTCCCAACCTCATTGAATATTGTAACCGTAACTTAAACACCAACATCCAGGCAGAACCATCGACCATTGAAGTGGGTAGTCCCGAAATTTTCAACTTCCCGTATGTTGAAATGACCGGACACGGCAACATTATTTTCTCGGAAAGCGATGCGATGAACCTTCGCCATTACCTCGAAGGAGGCGGTTTTTTACATGCCGATGATAATTATGGTATGGATGAATATTTCCGTCGCGAAATGAAAAAGGTCTTTCCCGAAAAAGAGTTGGTGGAATTGCCGCCTTCTCACCCCATCTTTCATCAGAAATACGACTTTCCAAACGGGATACCCAAAATTCATGAACACGATAACAAACCGCCACAGGCCTTTGGAATTTTCATTGAAGACCGCCTGGTTTGTCTGTATACCTACGAATGCGATTTGGGCGATGGCTGGGAAGACGAAGCCGTGCACAACGATCCTCCCGAACTCCGGGAGAAAGCACTGCAAATGGGAGCAAATATTATTTCGTTTGCTTTTAATCAGTAATAGAAAAAATGCATGAATGCTGAAATGCATAAATACCAAAATACTGAAAACAACTGAAAACAATACACTTACAGTAAGACGATAAAACGGAAATAATACCAAAACTACCGTGATTCAGCACAAATTGAATAAGCTAAAGCCTGCAGATATTTTATGACCAATTAGCTTACATATTGAGAGACAGAACTATTAAAGCATTAACGCATTCAAGCATTTAAGCATTAATCATGAAGATACTAGCCATAAACGGGAGTCCGCGCAAAAGCGGCAACACAGCACTTTTAATCAACGAGATGTTCCGGATCTTTGAAGCTGAAGGTTTTGAAACCGAAATGATACAATTGGGCAATAAACCCGTTCACGGCTGCACAGCTTGCGCAAAATGCAAGGAAAAGCAAGACGGAAAGTGTCACATAAAAAACGATCACCTGAACCTGTGTATCGAAAAAATGATAGAAGCCGACGGAATCATTATTGGTTCGCCCGTGTATTTTGCCGATGTTACCACCGAAATAAAAGCGCTGATCGATGTAGCCGGTTATGCCACCCGAGCCGGCGGACATCTGCTGAAAAGAAAAGTTGGGGCTGGTGTTATCGCTGTTCGCCGTGGCGGCGCGCTTCATGCTTTTGAAACCATCAACAATTTCTTTTTGATCAATCAGATGATAGTCCCCGGATCGAGTTACTGGAACTTTGCCATAGGCCGCGAACCCGGCGATGTACTAAACGATGCTGAAGGCATGCAAACCATCCGTACACTGGCCGACAACATGGTCTGGCTCCTCAATCAACTAAACAACCACACCCCTACGACGTGATTTACGAGTAGAAACACAACTACTATTCTTTCTCACATTGATTTGACTTATACCTTAATTCCGTAAGCGGAATTGAACGGCACACAGATAACGCAGATTTACGCTGAAAGTGATTTCAACCATTGAGTGAAATCACTTTTGCGGGAATCAGCGCAATCGGCGTGAAATAAAAATACTTGCGAAATGAAGGTAATAATCAACAGCCAAATGCTGTGCTTCGCTACCCACATTCAGAGAACCCGGGCTTCTGAATCGAACTAAAACAGCAGGCTTTATTTGGTTTCCACAATCAGGAATTTCGATGCATTCCAGAAAGTACCTGGGTCGTCGATAAACAAAGTGTCGGCTGTTTTTGCCCCCGAAATATGAAACGAACCCGCCGGGTGCACCGTTACTACCTCCGCCTTTTTGGTATTTAACGGGATGTAGCTGAAATCGCGAATATCGACGGGCGTAAAAACTTCTTTGTTGAAATCCTCTTTTACTTCCGATGTCCTGCCGATTCCCAGGAAGCCGCCACTGCGATCAATTACACCGCTTTCTTCCAGTTCTTTGAAGCTGCCAATTACAAAAAAAGCTTTATTCAGTTCGTTCACCTGCATGTCGATGGTATTCGATTTTTCCTGGCTCTCGGTTTCCATCTCTGCAATCTTTTCATTCAACTGGATCACATCGCGGCTCAGGTTCTGAACATCCATATTCAAACGGGCAATTTCTTCATCCTTCTCATCAATCTGCTTTTTTAAACTACTCACCAGGCGTTCGAGCTCGCGTACAGTCGAGTTTAGCTTCCCCACTTTATAATTGGCATTATTCAGCTTCTTCTGTAGCGCTTCAACCTTTTCTTTATTCTGCTGCAGCATCTCATTCAGCAAAGCCACATCCTCCAGTATCGCCTGTTTCCGGCTGTAACTCATCTCGCGTTGCTCCGCAGCTTTAACGGTCACCAGTTTTTCCATTGTTTTGATGGAATCGAGCGTATTCATGATTTCATTGAAATCTTCGAGATAACCCACCATCGCCGAGTCTTTTAGTTCGGCCTCCTTCGCAATACTGTCTCTCTCCTGCGTCAGCTTTACGGCATCTTTTTTATAGTTCTGACAAGAGACTGCTATCAATAACAATGCAACTGCAATCAACGATCTATTCATATTCTTTGCTTTTTAATACATCTCTATAACGCAGAAAACTCCCGAAATAATACATCTCCGTTATTGTTTTTGAATTTTTCTGAAACAGTGCAAAAACAAGAAAGGCCATCCGTCCGTCATATGACGGACAAACAGCCTTTCTGTTATATTATCGAATTGAGTCTTACTTGTTTTGCTCAAATTTCAATGTTTCTGTGGTAAGGTCACAAACTTCTGCAGGACCGAAATACTGGATTGGACCAGGATACACAAAGTTGGTATTGTATGCCCACTCTCCTCTTTTGGATACAAAGTATTTGAATGGAGCGCCTTCCAGTTCCACCAAAGCTTTCTGGATTACAGGTTTCATGTGTCCGTGACGTTTTTCCATGTTCATCATCATAGTTACCGGAACACCTCCCGCGATCCACTGATCAGCCGGAGCAGTAGTATTTCTAACCGATGCCATATAACCGGTTTTTCCTTCAGCAACCAAAACAGAAGCCGTGTAACCCAAAGAATAGCAATAGTCGGCATCGAAGTTCGAAGGAGCGGCACAACGTCCTTCGTACCCGAAGAAGTGGTACTGCGTTCCGAATTTGCCAACGTAATTACCTTCAGCTTTCATTTCTTCCAAACGGGTGCTTACCATTTCACCCAGTAGTTTTTCAGTTTCGATCAACGAAACCTGAACGTTTCCGTGTGGATCACGATCAAGTGTTAACTGAGTGGCAATTCCATCGGGCAATGAGCGGAAAACGCTGGAAGAAATTTCAGTCAAATGTGAAGCAACCCACTCGTTTCTGTGGCTTTTGCGCAACATTTTGAATTCCTTTTCAGTTTCAGTTCCTTCAGCCAGCAAATCGTTCAATTCTGAAATCAACACTTTCATTTCAGGAATGAATTCAATCAAACCTTCAGGAATCAGCGCAACACCAAAATTATCGCCGTTGTCGGCACGTTTGGCAACCACTTTTGCCATATAATCAACCACTTCACCCAGAGTCAGTTTTTTATCGGCAATTTCCTCTGAGATAAGTGTGATATTGGGCTGAGTTTTTAATGCACATTCCAAACCGATGTGAGAAGCTGAACGCCCCATCAGTTTAATAAAGTGCCAGTATTTTTTTGCTGAATTGGCATCACGCTGAATGTTACCAATCAGTTCCGAATAAACTTTTGTAGCCGTATCAAAACCAAACGATGTTTCGATCATTTCGTTTTTCAGGTCACCGTCGATGGTTTTCGGACAGCCAATTACCTGAACACCTGCGTCGATTTTTGCATAATATTCAGCTAAAACACAAGCGTTTGTATTTGAATCGTCGCCACCAATAATTACCAGCGCATTCAGATTAAGGTCTTTTGCAATTTCCAAACCTTTGTCAAACTGAGCTTCTTCTTCCAGTTTGGTACGACCCGAGCCAATGATATCGAAACCACCGGTGTTGCGGTATTCATCAATGATATCAGCTGTCAGTTCAACATATTTATGATCGACCAATCCGCCGGGACCACCTAAAAATCCAAAAAGTTTGCTGTCGGGATGAATGTTTTTGATACCGTCAAAAATTCCGGAAATCACATTGTGTCCACCCGGAGCCTGACCACCTGATAAAATCACACCCACGTTAACCGGCTCTTTTTCAGTGGCTTTTCCTCCTTCTTCAAAAGAAATCAATGGCATGCCGTAGGTGTTCGGGAATAAGGCTGCAATCTCTTTCTGATCGGCAACCGATTCGGTTTTGGCACCTTCCACCAATTTAACTGCTCCTTTTAAAGATTTTGGGAGTTTTGGCTGGTATTTGGCCCTTTCTTTTTGTAATGCGCTAATATTCATTTTAATATGTATTAATTGATTTTTCGAAAAGCGTACCAAAAATAAGGGGAATTTGGCAGGATGTCTCCTGTTAACAAGTTTAAAGTAAATGATTTAAAGTAAAGTTAAAAGGGGAGTAAAATTCAGGGAAAATGAAAAATGTTAGGAGCTGAAAGCCATGATCTTTGCCTCTTCGGTTACGCTCTGTTGGCCACATTTCAAACTCCGCACAGTTCACGAAGCGTAGTGTTCAGTATAAACAAAAATTCACCGGCTGAACTGCAATCAACCGGTGAATATTGTATCATGTACAAACACTAAAATCAGATTGAATTGGATTTAATAAACTCGATGATTTCCTGCTGGTAACCAAAGGCCATTCCCACCACGGTATCTGCGGCTCCGTAATAAACGGCCACTTTTTCTCCGTCGCTAAGTGCAGCACATGGGAATACTACGTTTGGCACATCTCCTGCCAGCTCGTAAGACTCGGCCGGAGCCAGCAAATAAGGCTGTGTGCGGTACAGCACTTTCGAAGGATCTTCCAAATCGAGCAGAGCAGCACCCATCGAGTAGCGGAAGCCATTACACGTATTGATTACGCCGTGATAAAATTCCAGCCAGCCGTCTTTTGTTTTGATCGGCACCGAACCGGCTCCGATTTTGGTACACTGCCAGGCGCTGAGTTCAAAAGGAGTAACTTTCATAACACAACGATGTTCGCCCCAGTATCTCATATCCGGGCTGTAACTGATCCAGATGTCACCAAATGGCGTGTGCCCGTTGTCGCTCGGCCGGCTTAGCATGGCATATTTTCCATTGATCTTTTCAGGGAAAAGCACTCCGTTCCGGTTAAAAGGAAGAAAGGCATTTTCGCACTGATGAAAGGTCTTAAAATCGAAAGTATAGGCAATCCCGATGGTTGGGCCATGATAGCCGTTGCACCAGGTAACCCAGTAGCGGTCTTCGATCCAGGTAACACGCGGATCGTATTTATAAGCCGATTCAATCATATCGGTATTTCCGGCGACCATTTCAATGGGTTCATGATTGATCTCCCAATTGATGCCGTCTTTGCTGAACCCGGCAAAAATATTCATCTGAACCGCTTTGTTATCGCAACGGAAAACACCGGCAAAACCATCTTTAAACGGTACCACAGCACTGTTAAAAATACTGTTCGAAGTAGGAATGAGGTAACGACCGATTACCGGATTTTGAGAGTAGCGCCACATTACATCGGGACACCCCTGTGGGCGCTCTTCAAAAGGAATTTGAATCTTACTCATAATCATTGATTTTTATGTTGTTTCTTTTTTGAATCGTCATACGTAAACGGGATAAAATAAGTGATCAGAAAAGCCGGGATGGTGGCAATCAGCACATAAATAAAAAAGTCGCGATACCCCAGTAAATCGCTAAAATAACCACTCGCCATTCCCGGGAGCATCACACCCAGGTTCATAATTCCTGATGCAAATGCGTAATGCGACATCTGGTGTTTTCCGGGAGCAATCTGTTGCATCATAAACAATATTAAACCCACAAAACCAAATCCATAGCCAAAATATTCCAGGGTGATGCAACTTCCTATTAAATACAGGTTAGTGGGCTGTGTAACCGCCAGAAATGTGTAAGCCATAAAAGGAAGGTTAAACACACAACACAGGGTAAAAAGGGTTCTTTTCAATCCGAACCGGGAAACATAAATACCTGCCAGCAAAGAACCAACTACGAAGGCAGCCGAACCAAAAATACCATTCAGTGTCCCAATCTCTTCCAGCGACAGTCCAAGTCCGCCCACGTCTCTTGACGCCCGCAAAAACAAAGGCGCAATCTTCATAATAAAGCCTTCTCCCAAACGGTACAGAATAATAAAACTGATATAGTAGAGAATGTGTTTTTTGGTAAAGAAATCGGCAATTACGGCAACAAGCTCCCGCCACACTTCGCGCGATGTCTTTTTGGCGGTTGACGGAACCTGCGTGGAAGGCAAAATTCGTATGTGATACATCCCTATCAGAATCATTATGGCAGCAATAATGCCGAAAATAATCGTCCAGGCTGACGAATAAGCCTCCTTATTCACACTTAATGAAGCTCCCTCGATGGCTCCAAAATGCTTAGCCGTTGCACCAGCTATGTATACAAGGCCTCCGTTAGCAACAAGTTTTGCGACATTGTAAAAAGCCCCCTGCACTCCGATGTATTTCGCTTGTGTTTCTTTATCGAGTTCGTCCATGTAAACGCCGTCGCAGGCAATATCGTGGGTAGCTCCGCTGATAGCAATCACCGCCATCGTAGAAATGCTAATCGCAAAAAAGTAGTCGAAAAACAGGGAAAAAGCCACGATTCCAAATAAAACGCCACTTGTTAATTGCGTTATTACTACAAAGAACTTTTTGGTCCGGTACATTTCTAGGAAAGGACTCCACAAAAACTTTAGTGTCCAGGGCATCATAATAAGAGAGGTCCAAAATGCAATTTGTGTATCCGATACTCCAAGATCCTTAAACATAAATACGGAGACCAGATTAATGGCAATAAACGGAAGGCCCATTGCAAAATAAGCAGTTGGTACCCAAAAATATGCCGGTCTTGCCAGTTTCTTTCTTTCTTTCAGCATGTAATAGATTTTAATTCATCCGGTTGATTGATTCCACTAAAAAATAAGAATTCGAAATTACATTATAATTTGTTTCTTTTTTGCTATATCGACAATGTTTTTAATTTTTTTTAAAAAGTTTCTAGTTTGAATGGGGAAAAGCAATAAATTTACCCACACTAATTTAAGCTGTACATCATGAAACAACTTTCTCTATCGATTTTAACCTTTGCTGTTGGGCTGATCTTTTCAGGTTGCAATCCGGCGCCAAAATCCAAAACAGAAGTCGCAACAATCAACTCCTCCAAAGATTATATGGTAGTCGCCTATGTGGCGGGCTATCGCGATTTTGATTTCTCGACCATTGATGTAACCGGAATTACGCACATTAACTATGCTTTTGGAAATATTCGCGACGGTGAAGCCATTTTTGATACCACTAAGATCGACGGTAAACGCCTGAGTCCTGATGACATTGTAAAGCTAAATTCACTGAAATCAAAAAATCCAAAATTGAAAGTTTTAGTTTCCATCGGAGGCTGGTCATGGTCAGGTGGTTTTTCTGATGCCGCGCTGAGCGAAACATCGCGTGCAAAGTTTGCCCAAAGCTGTGCGAAATTTGTAAAAGACTATCAACTCGACGGCATCGATCTCGACTGGGAATACCCCAACCAAACCGGAGCAGGAAATATCTACCGCCCCGAAGATGTTCAAAATTTCACCTTAATGCTCAAGGCGGTGCGGGAAGAACTGGACCTTATGGCCCGGGAGGAAGGCAAGAATAATCATTATCTGCTCAGTATTGCCACGGGTGCTGACCAGGCCTATGTCGATAACACCGAATTAGGGAAACTGGCTGAATACCTCGATTTTCTGAACATTATGACCTACGATTTTTACAATGGATTACATACGGTAAACGGGCATCACAGCAATCTGTATCCCTCGGCACAACCCAAGTTGGACATGAACAGCGCGGTTAATGCGGTCGATATGCACACCAAAGCAGGATTTCCGGTTGAAAAGATCAACCTGGGCATTCCTTTTTATGGCCGCATATGGAAAGGTGTTGAAGCCAGCGGCGACCAAATTCTTTTTAACAAGGCAGAAACCGTGGGAATGGGAATCGACTACATCGATTTTTACCAAAATATCAATGCAAACGGCTACACCCGCTACTGGGACGATACAGCCAAAGCTCCCTATCTCTGGAATGCGGAAGAAAAGACTTTTATTTCGTACGAAGACGAACAGTCGATTGCATTAAAAATTGAATACCTGAAAAAACGCGGATTGGCAGGTGTTATGTTTTGGGAATACAGTGCCGATCACGAACATAAACTGCTGAACGCAGTACTTTCAAATATGAACGAGTAACTGAATTTCTCTGATGAATGTCTGAAAATGAATCCGATCCCTTCAATGAGATCGGATTCATTTTTTGTGTTGTCTTCAAGCCCGTTCTCTCTGAGACAGACACGGCCCCCACTAGTTGGTCAGGAAATCGAGTATGTTGCTGGCTCCGCTCGAACGGTTTCCTTTGTAAAACTCGGTATATCCGCACCGCCGGCATGAAACTGCTGTAAAACGGCGGTTTTGAATATTAAAATATTTGGTAAATCCTGCGCCCGTGGTACGAATCTCGTCAACCTCGTACTCCCAGCCACTGCATTTCGGGCAACTAAAAGCTTTTTTCATGACTTTTGATTTTTATTGATATGTTTTATCTGTATCATTTTTTATAAGAAATTACGAATTCGACAACCAACAAGACCACCAAAGCGCTTACCGGAATCCACCAGTATCATATTTTTAGCACCTTTTCAAAAACGACATTTTCTACCGTTTTTATTTGATCTGTTATTATGATTCTTCATTCTCTGTGTTCTTTTTTAAGCGTTTGGCATCCTTTAGCGCATTATGAATAATCCACTCCAGCTGCCCGTTAATGCTCCGAAAATCATCGGCAGCCCACTTTTCCACGGCTTCCATCATCTCCGGGGCCACCCTCAACACAAATGTCTTTTTCTTTGCCATTTCAAGCTGTTTTTATGCTTTCATCACTTTATCCATAGCATATTTTATGGCCTGCGTTCTATGTGTACCTATAAGTATCCTTTTTCCATCTTTGAGCTGTAACTGAAGTCCCGTTTGCCCCGAAATAATATAGGCCTTTCCTTTACGCCTGCGGTCCCTGATCCCATATCCACCGTATTCCCGATAAGCTCGAAAACGTCTTAAGCGGTATGAAAAAATATCGGAAGCACTGATTTTTAACCACTTCCTTTTAAAAGGAAAATAACTGACGTAGATGCCGTCGATTTGGATTTTAGTACGTAGACGCGAAACAGAATTAATGATCACAACTACTATCAAAACAATAAAAAATACCATCGCAGTTACTATAAATGACGAATCGGAAAAAATCTCATCTACTCCATTTCGCCTGCTGTAACCGAGACGGATAAACCAGTATCCCAATACAACCATTCCGAGCATGATTGCTATCACAATCGATTTCAGCATCCTTCCCTGGCTAACCCTTTGTTCTTCAGCAAAAAGAACTTTCTCCATCGCGTTAATATAAAGTTCCGGTATTTACAATCGGCGTGGCATCTTTATCTCCGCATAAAACAACCATCAGGTTGCTTACCATCGTTGCTTTTTTCTCTTCATCCAAATCGACTATTTGCTTTTTGCTTAACTGGTCGAGTGCCATTTCAACCATACTTACCGCACCTTCAACAATTTTATAGCGGGCAGCTACAATTGCTGTTGCCTGCTGGCGTTTAAGCATGGCCTGAGCTATTTCCTGGGCGTAGGCGATATGATTAATACGAGCTTCAATCACATAAATACCGGCGATGTCGAGACGCTCGATAATTTCACGCTCCAACTCGTTATTTACCTCTTCGGTTCCGTCGCGAAGCGTAACTTTTGCATTTTCATCTTCAATGTTATCGTACGGATATAATCCCGCCAGTTTCCGAAGGGCTGCCTCACTTTGCACGACTACAAAATGCTCGAATTCATCGACACCAAATGCAGCTTTGTACGTGTCTTCCACTCTCCAAACAAGCACCAAACCAATCATAATTGGATTTCCCAGTTTATCGTTTACCTTGATGGTTTCGCTGTCAAAATTCCGCGCGCGAAGTGAAATCTTTTTCCGCACAAAAAACGGATTGACCCAGTAAAATCCATTGGTTTTGATGGTGCCTTTGTAAGCCCCGAACAATACCAACACGCAACTTTGATTGGGATCGACCACCGTAAATCCGATCGCTCCCAACACAAAGAAAGGTAACAGAATTACTGAGGGCACGACCATTCCAGCCCAAAAGCCCAAAACAATAACGACCAAAAGAAACAGTTCCAGCAGCAAAAACACATAACCCGACATTCCAGAATATTGCTTTTCCATAACTTTAAATTTTTAGTATTTTGATATTATTTTAATATCATAAAATTAGTACCTTTTACTTACAATGGCAATATTTGGTCAATTATTTATTATTTTTATTTTTGAAACTTTGAGTCATTATCACAACAATTAAATAGTTAAGAACTGCACATGAGTAAATCACCGATCAAGTTTATTAAAGAGCCTATCAATCAGTTTATCAGGCTCGAAACTTCCAGCAGTATCATTCTGTTCGGCACCACAATTCTTGCTTTAATACTGGCCAACAGCCCTTTAAGCAAAGAATTCCTCGGATTTTGGAAAGAGTACATCACTTTTAGCTTACCGGGCTTCGAATTATCGAAACCCATTTACAAATGGATCAACGACGGATTAATGGCCATTTTCTTCTTCGTGATTGGCCTGGAGATAAAACGCGAAATTCTTACCGGAGAGTTAAGTCATATAAAGAAGGCATCACTTCCGCTATTTGCTGCCATAGGCGGAATGATTGTTCCGGCTATACTTTTCACGATCCTGAATAAAGGAAATGCTGGTGGCGAAGGATGGGGCATCCCAATGGCTGCGGACATTGCCTTTTCTTTGGGTATTCTGACCTTGCTGGGTAAACGTGTCCCAATTGGCATAAAGGTATTTTTAATGGCTTTTGCCATTATCGACGACCTGGGCGCAGTCCTCGTCATTGCCTTCTTTTACAGCACCAACTTAATCTGGTCCAACATCTTTATCGGACTGGGAATTGTTGTTGTACTCGGCCTTTTTTCAAAATTCAATTATTATTCGAAATACTTGTTTTTTATCGCCGGAGTCATCGTTTGGATATTATTCCTTAAATCGGGAATCCATGCGACCATTGCTGGAGTTCTGCTGGCGCTGACCATCCCCTTGCAACGTAAAACCAATACCCGTTCGTTTTATCAAAAAAGTAAAGGATATCTCGATGAGTTTTTGCAGGAATGCAATACAAAGGAAGAAACAGCTGTTTTGAGCAAGAAGCAAATTCACCTATTAGACGATTTACAGGAACTGACAGAGACCACATCATCGCCACTTCAAAATCTTGAACATCAGTTGCACGGATGGGTTTCCTACTTAATCATGCCGATTTTTGCACTCGCCAATGCGGGAGTTATCTTCAGCTTTTCGGGCGATTCGAATGTAAGCTTATCCATCAACCTGGCCATTAGTATGATCGTCGGAAACTTTATCGGCATCTTTGTATTCTCATGGCTGGCCATTAAAACAAATATCGCCGAACTACCTCAAAACGTTGGTTTCAAACAATTGGCGGGAGTATCGTTCCTGGGAGGCCTGGGATTTACCATGTCGCTGTTCATCAACAACCTTGCCTATACCGATGCTGTTTTGATCGATTCTGCCAAAATGGGAATTCTTATCGGTTCAACCATAGCCGGAATACTGGGTTACATTACCATACGATTAACCGTCAAAGAAAAGGTATAATTTAAAGATATAACGAACTAAAAAAGGCACCGGAGAGGTGCCTTTTTTAGTTTAATATCATTTCTACGAAACCTGCTGATTTTGTATTCAAAACGTCGTAGCTGCGTGCAAAATTCAGGATGTTTCTTACGGACTCTTCTGATGGTCCCATTTCTTTTGTTTTAAAAAAATCAACCTTATTCTCAAGCTCTGAATCATCGAAAGCATCGACATTACAACGAACAAGGCTGACACAATAAATTAAGGTAGAGAACTTTTGCATAGGCATCTTTTTTTCATTTACCTAAAAAACGCCCCCTACAGCTTATTATTGTGTTAACGAAAGTTAAACCATCGTTAACGAGAGATTCTTTTTCTCGATCAGTTTCCGAAGATTAATCAATGCATATCGCATGCGCCCCAACGCGGTGTTGATACTAACGCCGGTTTGGTCGGCTATCTCCTTGAAACTTAGCCCCAGATAATGACGCATATGTATCACCTGTTGCTGATCTTCGGGCAATTCCTGGATCAAATCTTTTACCTCGCTTAGAATCTGCATGTTGATCATTTCATCTTCAATGGTTTGCTCAGCAAACTTTTGTGAATTAAAAATATCCACGTCAGAACTGTCGTTTGAAACGGTTCCTTTCAATTTTACTTTTCTGAAATGATCGATGATCAGATTATGCGAGATACGAAGCACCCAGGAAATAAATTTCCCATTCTCGATGTACTTCCCTTTTTTAAGCGAACGGATCACCTTTATGAACGTTTCCTGAAAAATATCTTCAGCCAGTTCCTGGTTCTTAACAATTAACAGAATGTACGAGAACACCCTGTTCTTATGTTTTAAAATTAATGTCTCCAGTGATTCTTGATCGCCATTTATAAATCTTTGAACGAGCTCATTGTCGTCCAGTGAGTTAAGTTTGAGCATTACCTTCTATTTATGTTTAAACAAAAAGTAAAATTTTTCTATAGGCGTCAATTTTTAAGTGTAGTAAAACTATTATTGTAATTTTGCGTGTTCCAAAAATGGAACATTTCATCGAAAAATACAAGTATTTTTAACGGATTATTGCATTTACGATCAAAATTATGTCGAATAATAAGAACCAAAAATACATTGAAATACAAAATGCCAGGGTCCACAACCTGAAAAACATCAGTTTAAAAATACCCCGGAATAAGTTTATCGTCGTTACCGGAGTATCGGGATCCGGTAAATCGTCACTGGCTTTTGACACCCTTTTTGCTGAAGGACAACGTCGTTATGTGGAAAGCCTTTCGTCGTATGCCCGGCAGTTTCTGGGACGAATTAACAAACCGGAAGTTGACTTTATTAACGGCATACCGCCAGCGATTGCTATTGAGCAAAAAGTAAATACCCGCAATCCACGTTCTACGGTGGGTACATCCACCGAGATATACGATTACCTGAAACTGTTGTTTGCGCGAATTGGGAAAACCTATTCTCCCGTATCTGGAGAGATCGTTAGCCGGCACAGCGTTACCGATGTTGTGGATTTTATCAACTCGTTTGACGAGGGTACCCGCATAATTATCGCTTCGCCTCTGATCCCCAAAAACGGAAGAAGTATTCTGGAAGAAGCAGAACTACTGATGCAGCAGGGATTCTCGCGCCTCGAAACCAACGATGAAATAAAAAAAATCGACGAATTGATTCTGGCCAAAAGCGATGATTTCTGTAATGGAGCCTGCAACCTGGTGATCGACCGTTTGTCAGTTCAACGGGATGAAGATACCCAAAGCCGGATGGCCGACTCGGTGCAAACAGCTTTTTTTGAAGGGAACGGAGAATGCACCATAAAAGCTTATTTACCCGATGGCGTTCAAAGCGCTCAATTCTCCAATCGTTTCGAAGCCGATGGCATTGAGTTTGAAGAACCCAGTGTTCATATGTTCAGCTTTAACAACCCGGTTGGCGCCTGCCCCACTTGTGAAGGCTACGGAAAAGTAATCGGGATTGATGAAGACCTGGTTATTCCGAATAAATCGCTTTCGATATATCAGGATGCCATTGCCTGCTGGAAAGGCGAAAAAATGGGTGAATGGAAAAATGAGCTGATCTATGCTGCCGATAAATTTGGATTTCCGATTCATAAACCTTTTTACGAACTCACTGAAGAACAAAAATTCCTGATCTGGACAGGTAACCAATATTTTAACGGATTAAATGCCTTTTTTAAATTTCTGGAAGAAAGCAGCTACAAAATACAGTACCGTGTGATGTTGTCGCGTTACCGCGGAAAAACCGTGTGTCCCGAGTGTAAGGGAAGTCGCTTAAAAAGGGAAGCCGGTTATGTGAAAATTTCGGGGAAATCGATACAGGAACTGGTGCTTATGCCGGTCAGTGATTTACGGGAATTGTTCCGACACCTGGAACTGACTCCGCACGATGTTGAAATCGCAAAAAGAATTCTCATCGAAATCAACAATCGTCTGGAATTTCTCTGCGATGTTGGCCTGGGCTATCTTACGCTTAACCGTTTATCATCAACGCTTTCGGGAGGTGAATCTCAACGTATCAACCTGGCGACATCGCTGGGAAGCAGCCTGGTGGGTTCGCTTTATATTCTGGATGAACCCAGTATCGGTCTTCATTCGCGCGACACCGAAAAACTGATCAAAGTGTTGCGCCGTTTGCAGATGATTGGAAATACCGTGTTTGTGGTAGAACACGACGAAGAGATTATCCGCGCAGCCGACGAAGTTATCGACATTGGCCCCCTGGCCGGGCAACACGGCGGCGAAGTGGTTTTCCAGGGAAACCACGAAGAACTGGCAAAAAAACCGGAAAGTCTGACCACCAAATACCTCACAGGAGTAGAGAAAATTCCGGTACCGGAAAAAAGACGTAAATGGACCAACTTTATCGAACTGGTGGGAGCACGCGAAAACAACCTGAAAAATATCCGTGTTAAATTTCCGCTGAATACCATGACGGTGGTTACCGGGGTAAGTGGATCCGGGAAATCGTCGCTGGTGACCAAAATCCTCGCTCCTGCCCTCACAAAAATTCTGGGCGGTTACGGAGAGCGAACCGGTTATCACGATGCGGTTTTGGGAGATTACAAAATGCTGGATGCGGTTGAGTTTATCGATCAGAATCCCATCGGAAAATCATCCCGTTCCAACCCCGTTACCTATTTGAAAGCCTACGACGAAATCAGAAAACTGTTTTCTGAGCAACAGGCGGCAAAAATACAGGGACTGAAAGCTTCTCACTTTTCGTTTAACGTAGACGGTGGCCGTTGCGACGAATGCCAGGGAGAAGGAACAATAAAAGTGGAAATGCAGTTTTTGGCCGATGTTTTCCTGCTTTGTGAAAGCTGTGGCGGTAAACGTTTCAAAGAAGACGTGCTGGAAGTCCGCTACCACGAGCACAACATCGACGATATTCTGAACCTCACCGTTAACCAGGCCATCGAACTGTTTGCGAAGGGGAAAAGTTCCACTGAAAAGAAAATTGTAAAACGACTTCAACCGTTAAAAGATGTCGGCCTGGGCTACATCAAACTGGGACAATCGTCGAGCACACTTTCAGGAGGTGAAAGCCAGCGTGTAAAACTGGCTTCGTTTTTGGCACGCGAGAAAGACGTTCCTACTCTTTTTGTTTTTGACGAACCCACCACCGGTTTGCACTTCCACGACATCAGGAAGTTACTCGATTCGTTTAATGCCTTGATTTCGCGCGGACATTCCATCATCGTGATTGAACACAACATGGAAGTTATTAAATGTGCCGACTGGATCATCGACCTGGGACCGGAAGGTGGCGATCAGGGTGGAAAACTGGTGTTTGAAGGCGTACCTGAAGATTTGGTAAAAGTTGAAGATTCGTACACCGGAATGGCGCTAAAGGAAAAACTGTAACAGTTATTCTGTTCCGTGACTATTCTGCTGTATTCTTTTCAATCTCGGGCAAACGCTTCCATTCGCGGTAGAGCAGAAATGCGACAACAATAGCTGCCAGGATGTCGGAGATCGGAAAACTCATCCAAATGCCGTCGATTTTAAAGAATCCGGGCATTATAAACAGCAGCGGAAGCAAGGCAAATAATTGCCGGAACAATGTTGCAAACATCGACAGACCGGCTTTGCCGATGGCCTGAAAAAAGTTGGAAGCCACTACCTGGTAACCGACAAAAGGAAAGGCCATTACAAAAATACGCAATCCGCGGGAGGCTATTTCATACAAGGTTTGGCTGTCGTTGTTAAACACCCGGATGATCAATCCCGGGAAAAGCTCAATAAAAACAAATGCTCCGGTAGAAATAAGTGTTGCAGCGATGAGCGAAATGCGCAAAGCATCTTTGATTCGCTCCACAGATTTGGCGCCGTAATTAAATCCGATGATCGGCTGCGATGCCATATTTAAAGCCACAATGGCCATTACCACCAACGAAACAACCGAGTTGATAATTCCCATGGCTCCCACTGCCAAGTCGCCACCAAAACCAATCAGCTGTTTATTCAGCAATCCCTGCACAAAACTACTGGCAATTTGCATCGAAAATGGCGCCATTCCGATGGCAATGATCTCCCAGACGATCCGCCAGTCAATCCCCAGGTTTTTCAGGCGAAGTTTGATGATCGCCCGCTTACTCCACAGAAAATGAAAAAGAACCCACGCCATTAAAACAAACATGGAAATAACTGTTGCATAAGCAGCTCCTTTCACTCCCATACCGAGGCCGAAAATAAAGATCGGATCCAGAATCAGATTGGTAACAGAGCTCAGCAACATCGAGATCATTGCAATCCGCGCATTTCCTTCTGACCTGATCACGTTGTTGAGTGAAAAACCAACGATCATAAAAATAGTTCCGGCCACCACAATGTCGAGGTAATCGTTGGCATACTGAAAAGTTTCCTGCGTAGAACCAAATGACAGGAGAATAGGAACTTTAAAAATATACGTTACGACAGTGAATAAAACCGATACAATTATCATCAGTACAAAACCGGTCCCTAGTGTCTGTTCGGCACGATCCATTTGCTTTCGTCCCATATTAATGGAAACATAAACGCCTGTTCCGATTCCGATCAACATTCCGAATCCCATCATCACAAGCATAATCGGAAAAATGACCGAAACACCTGAAAGCGCCTCAGCTCCCACTCCCTGTCCGATAAAAATACGGTCGACAATATTGTGCAGTGCATTCACAAATACACCCACAAAAGCCGGAATGAAATATTTCAGCATTAACCGGCCAACACTAGCCTCTCTTAATTCTTCAATATTATTCATGAATCGACCAAAGGTATGAATAATGGAAAACATTTAAGAATGGGCTTTGTTTTGGCTTATTTAATAACGTATTTTTACAGCCGTACAACAGATAAAAAGCACAAGAATGAAAACGCAAAAGATAGATACAGCAACGCGGGATAAACTGTTTTCGGCCAATACCGAAATTGTTTTGGCTACCGTTGAGTCACTTCGCGAAAAAGGAAACAAAGAGTATCTTCCCATGCTTTTTGATATACTGATTTCTGCGCCGGAAGCCGAAGTGCAAGTTGCCATATTAAAGTTACTGGGAACCGTTAAAGACAAGGAAACCATCCCCGTTTTCATCGATGTTCTTCAGAATGAAAAATACAAAAGCATCAGAAAGGAAATTACCACTACCTGCTGGCAAAACGGATTGGATTTCAGTTTGCATATGGGTATTTTTGTCGACCTGGTGATTACCGAAAGCTGGGAGGTGGCTTTTGAAGCATTTACGGTGATCGAAAACCTGGAGCATTTTCCACCGGAAGAAGAACACAAAGCGATCCAATTGAAAATTGCCGGTGCACTAAAAACCGCCGACGAAAAGAAACAATATTTCCTGGAAGAGATTTTACGAATGCCATCCTAAAAACAAGCCTACTTGAGGAGTGTTTCAAAAATAGGGGTTTTGTTACTGTTTGCATCGGCAAGCATGTTTTCGCATGCCCAGGATGAAAGCCATGTTGTTCCGCTATGGAATCCGGTGATCGCCAACCCGGGATTCGCCGGATTCGATAAGACCACATCGTTGCGAACCGGCAACCATTATTACCAGCTTAACGATTCGCTTACCTATAACCTGTTTTATGCAACCTACGACACCTACTCGGAAAAACTAAAGGGCGGAATAGCCTTCTCTTTTCAACAGGGATTGATTGGCAGCAGAAATATCAATACCACCGAAGCAGGGTTCAGCTACACCAGGTTCCCCAAAAAAACAAAAAACGGCAACATTCGTTTTTCAGCGGGTGCCAATATACTGCTGGCCACTAAACAATGGTGGGTGCAAACACTCGACCAGACCTTAGTCGAACCCGGTTTGGAGCCCAACCTCCCCGGCAGGGAATTTATGCGTTATGTGTTGTTCAAACCGCAAATGGGTTTCCTGTGGGACTCAGAAGCTGTTACTTTGGGTATGACCGTAACCGTTCCGCTAAAAATGGAAATGGCAAGCGATTCCCTGGAAACGGCAGATCATCCGGCAGGTTTTGTTTTGTACCTCTCGAGAAAGAACGAAGGTTATAAAAACGGGCTCCGGTCGAAACCGTATGTGCTCATACCCGAACTGATTGTTTCGTACCATGCTGATTTTTTTGTGAGCCGCTTCAAACTGGTTGCCCAACATACTTCGCATACCCTGGGTGCATTTATTCAAAACGACTTTACCAACAACATGCATGCACTGGGTGCAACCATTGGCTACGCCAGCAACTATACCCGAATTGACCTGAGCGCAGGAACCGGAATACCGGGAATTTCAGACGAAATCGGCTTTTGTGTTGATCTTGCCCTGCGCGTTACCATTCCTGAAATGGATTACTCCCGAATTAATCCGTGGGCAGTGAAAAGAAAGTAGAAATGATTTTGTATTTTGGCCGCACTAACAACTTAACAGGGATCGAATGAACCTTGGCAGACTGGCGTATATTCTTTTCTTTTTCCCCATTGTACTCTTTGCTCAAGACCCGGGGTATTCTCAGTTTTTTGCCAATCCCCTTCACCTGAATCCTGCTTTTGCCGGAACGTCTGAACTTCCGCGGGCCGTAGTAAATTATCGCAATCAGTGGCCGCAGAATGGCAGTTCCTACACCAACTATTCGGTATCGTACGACCGCCTGACCAAAAACCTGAAGTCGGGAATTGGTTTTCAGCTTTATTACGACCGCGAGCCCAATAATATTATCAATACAACCTCAGCCAATGCGGCTTACTCCCATCATCTTCAATTGGGAAAAGAAACTTTTATGACCCTCGGATTACGGGCTGGATTTATTTTTAAACAATTTGATATCGGGCAACTGGTTTTCCCCTCCAACATCGATCAAATTTCAGGAGTGATTACCGGAAGTGCACCCATAACCGTTTCGAACGACCGGAAGATTTTTCCCGATTTTGCATTTGGAACCGTAGGACAATACCGCCAGGTATTCTGGGGAGCCAGTGTCGACCACCTGAATCAACCCAACGAATCGATCATTGAAGGAGACCAAAAAGGCAGGCTTCCTTTAAAAATAACCGTTCATATGGGCAGCCGTACCCGCGAATATCATCATGGCTTACTCTCGCGCGAATTCAAACTCTCGCCCAATATACTTTATCAGCAGCAGGGCAGCTTTAAACAACTCAACCTGGGAATTTATATGATCGAAAAATCATTGGTTTTCGGGGGGTGGCTCAGACACAACCTGGATAAACGCCCCGATGCCTTGATTGCATTAATAGGATTTGCCCGCGAGAAATTCCAGTTTGGCTACAGCTTCGATTACACCCTTTCAAAATTATCGAATTACAGCTACGGTTCTCACGAAATATCACTGACTTTTTTTATGAATGTTGAAAGAAAAAGAATCATCCAAAACAAGTTGCTGATACCGATGATTTAATGCGTGACTGTTTTGCATTCATCATGTTTCATCTCCCATGGTACAACAAAATGTTGTTCCATCATCTCTAATTTCTTCCTCACAATCTTCACCCGGTACCCTTTAAATACCTGATATTTCCTGTCAGCCAAATCATTTTCGGTCCATTCCGTTTTATTCATATTACCCACCTAAATAGAGTAATACAAGTTACGAAAACCAGGGGGCAAATAAAATGTTAGAGAGAAGGTTGTATGTTAACTTTTCGAAAAAAATGCTCAATACAATAAGGTTACATTTCCTTGCTGAGTGTGCTTTTCTGACTTAACATCGACATAGTGAAGCAACCAGGTGTAAACGCCTGCAGGCGCATCATTTCCGTTGCTCATTTTCCCGTCCCAACCTACCGAAGAGCTGTTCGATTCGAAGATCATTTCGCCCCAGCGATTGTACACCATCAGTTGATAACCTTCCTCTACAATTCCTTTTCCGTAAATCCGGAATTCGCGGTCTTCTGCAAGGATTGCATTCGGAGAAAAGGCATTGGGCGGAAAAAAACGGTCAAAATCAATCCCAACGATATGCTCTGCGGTATCCCTGCATCCAAAATCGTTGACGGCTTCGAGACGCACATTAAAATCGCCGATATCGTTGTACTTGTGTATGGGATTTTCTTCCTCCGAAACCAAAGTGGTGTCACCAAAATCCCAGAGATAAGAATCCGCAGCCTCGCTGTTGTTGTAAAAACTTATTCCGGGAGAGGTGATCAGCACAACTTCCGGAACTGCATCAAATGCCGCCCGGGGAACCGGATAAGTAGTAATCAGCTCCTCCATCATTTCATAATTGCGGCACCCGTTATTCGCGATCACCGTTAAATCCACATCAAATCGGCGAACGGTATCCGAAGTATTCACAAAGGCATGTACCGGCTTCTGCTCCAGCGATCCGGTACCATCGCCAAAATTCCACGCATACGATTCAGTTGTCTCAACAGCAGTTGCTCTCAATTGAATTGAATGTGGTGAACATCCCAAGGAATCTTCCACTTCTACCGTATTTTTCGGAGCTACCGTCACCGGAACCGCTGAGGAATCGACACAGCCCAGCTCGTTGACTTTTAGTCCGACCGAACGATCCTTTAATTGAAATCCGAGCGGTATTTCAAGCTCCGTCAAATCCGTTTCCGAAGCATACTCTTCACCGTTATAATACCAGGTAAACAAGGCTTCTTCCACCGTTGTTCCCTGAAACGACAATTGAAGGTTGTAACCTCCACAACTTGTTTCGTCGAGTTCAAACTTTGCTTCGGGCTGGTTATGAAATCCCACTCGTATAGTATCGGTATATTCACATCCCGATTCTGCAATCATATTCAGCTGAAAAAGATAAATTCCGAATTCAGGAACGGTAATCGTTGGCGCAT
Organism: Maribellus sp. YY47; assembly: GCF_023111095.1. Taxonomy (GTDB): domain Bacteria; phylum Bacteroidota; class Bacteroidia; order Bacteroidales; family Prolixibacteraceae; genus Draconibacterium. The sequence continues at coordinate 111,746 of NZ_JALGYW010000004.1, read as the reverse complement.
AAGTATCCTGATTAGTAACCGTTACCCGCGAATCAAGCGGCGAGAGTAAAATATCGGGATGGCCGTTGGTAAAGGCGATTTTATACAACTGCGACAACTGTCCGCAAATAAAAGTATCCACCTGGTTGTAATCGAGTTGCGGATAAATATTGTCCTTGACATCCACAAAAGCAGTGGCTGAAAGCTTTAATACGGGATCGTTGGGCGTTCCTCCGTATTCCACCACATAACCCTGCGCCCGGTAGTACTGAGAGCTCGGCCCACCACCGGCATTCGGCAAATCGTTCCACGATTTCTGAATGGTACCGGGATTTGAATTAATGTGTGCATAATCTTCGTCGCCCTGATTATTGGGTTCTCCACTGTTCCAGAACGAGTAACTGTTATTTACAGAAGAACCATTGGGGTAATTTCCCTGCCAGAAATGCGTACCGGCTTCCGGCCCGGTTACCCACATCCATTTTCCTTCTTCGGCTTCATCGGAGGCGCCGATCCACCCAACACCGTCAATTTTTGTCCAGATAAAATCGTTTTCTGCACTGGATGTTATGGTCGCCAAATATCCTTTTAATCCGTAATAATCATCATTGGCAGCTAAATCACGGGCTTCTTTCCAGGTGACATCCAGCTGGGGAATATAGCGGTAAAAATGTCCCGAATCAGCTGTAAGCGGCAAATAATCGGCATCACGCAAACTAATGGAAAAGGAACGAATGCCACCGGTAGGATTCGAAGACAGGTTTCGGTAATACACCTTACGGGCAGCCTCTTCATAGGCCTGATCTGATCCCACACCCGTAATCTCCAAAGTTCCGGTGTTGGTATCCCATTTATACCTGAAGCTTCCTACCTTCTCATATTCCAGAACATCCTGACCTTTAATATAATTGGAAATGGAAATCTTAATCCCTTCCGTATCTTCATTTACCTGTACATTTTCAATGGTCATGGAAGGGGCTACGGCAATCGGATTCGCACAATATAACCTGACACCGGAGGAGTTTTCAAATACCGGCGGCGCAGAGTTTTGCCCCAAAACAAAACCGGCCATCCCCATAAAAATGACCAATGGTAAGAGGAAAGCCGGTTTTGAAATCATTGTATTTTCGGATTATTTCTTGTTCGAGAAGTATTTCATAAACTGCGAACGTTCGTACATCAGCGGATCCGGAATATTTTTGTACGACAACCGGCCCCTGAAATCTTCGATGGTTTTAAAGTTCCATTTTTTCATAAAAGCAGTGATATCATCCACCATTTTCGGAACGACGCCCGAGCCGTTTACATACAGCGACGAACAAATCTGCGCCACTTTGGCTCCGGCCAGCAATTGTTTGATCACCGCATCGCCATCGTGAATACCGGTGGAGGCTGCAATATCGAGCTTACTAACCGCCGACGAAACAATGCCCACCCAGCGCAGACTCCGGCGAATATCGGCCGGCGAACTGAACACTTCCGAAGCGGTAAGTTCCAGTGTATCTAGGTTAATGTCCGGTTCATAAAAACGGTTAAACATTACAATCCCTGCAGCGCCGTTGGCTTTCAGTTTATCGGCCATACCGATGATGTTGCTGTGATGCAAGCCAAATTTTACTGACACCGGAATCGATACTTCCTGTTTCACCTTGTTCAGCACATCGATGTACAATTGTTCCACCATCCCGGGTTTCTCGTTGCGATCGGTAGGCAGGTAAAAAATATTCAGTTCGATGGCATCAGCGCCGGCTTCCTGAAAATCTTTGGCAAAACTGGTCCACTCGGCCGAGCTTACACAGTTAATGCTGGCAATAATTGGCACATCCACCGCTTCTTTGGCTTTTTTTACCAGTTCGAGGTGTTTGGTAACCGTGTTGTCGCGCAGGTAATTTTTAATGTAATCTTCCGCTTCGGGATAAGAAGTGTTCTGCTGATCTTTACTCAGCATATTGGTCACTTCGTTATTGATCTGCTCCTCGAAGATCGATTTCAGCACAATAGCGCCAATACCGGCTTCGGCCAGTTCTTTAATTTTTTCAACTGAACTCGTTAAACCCGAGCTGGCTGCCACAATCGGATTTTTCAATTTTAATCCGAGGTATGTAGTTTCAAAATTTGCCATAAATAGTTTAAAATTAATTGTTCAGAGTTCAAAGATAAACTCCTATTTGATTTTTTAATGCTGATAATTTCTTTCTCCAAAAATTTTACTTCCAACCCGGATCATCGTGCTTCCTTCCTCCATCGCGATCGGATAATCGTCCGACATCCCCATCGAAATCTCGCGGAATGAACCGGAAGTCGCAAAATATCTATTTTTCAGCGCAGAAAAAATATTGTGCAACACACGGAACTCTTTTCTGATCTGATTTTCATCATCGGTATAAGTTGCCATTCCCATCACGCCGGCAATTTCAACGTTTTCAAGCGCCTGAACTTCACCCGAATCGAGCATTTCCATTGCTTCCTCTTCCGACAGGCCAAATTTGGTGCTTTCTTCGGCAATATGAAACTGCAGAAGGCACCGGATGGTCCGCTTGTTTTTGGCTGCCTCCTTGTTGATTGTTTTAAGTAGTTTCAGCGAATCAACGCCATGAATCAGGCTTACAAAGGGCGCCATATATTTTACTTTGTTACTCTGCAAATGCCCGATAAAATGCCATTCAATATCTTTGGGTAGCTCCTCGTACTTTTGAGCCAGCTCCTGTACTTTGTTCTCGCCAAAAACACGCTGTCCGGCTTCGTAGGCCTCCAGAATAGCAGCGTTGGGTTTGGTTTTCGAAACAGCCACCAGTTGCACTCCGGCCGGTAATCCTTTTTTTATTTCCAGTAAATTTTTTGCAATCTCCATCCTTCCGGCAATTTGGGGTAAAAATAGCAATAATGCGCCGAATCGCCGACGATCGGAGAAAGGAATTTGAGATAAGGGGCAAGCTTCAAGCCACGAGCCTCTAGCTGCAGGCTTTAAGCATCGTGTTCGAGCTTCTGACTCATGTTCCGTGCCCGATGCTCCGTGCAACACAACACCTTACAAAATATACCCAGATGTGAAATCCCGTAAGCTTTTTTATCTTTGCGCCCGCAAGATGGACATCAGGGAGGAAATAGGACAGAAAATGAATGCTTTGGGAAGCAAGGGCGAAGCCTTTGTTTTTCTGATCGACTTTGACCAAAAGGAAGCCATCATTCTGCCGCCCGGCGACGACTCGCAGCTGCTTTGGCAGGCGGGATCAAAAGCCAATTTCACCCCGCAAAAGCCAGGTGCCCGTATCGAAAAATGGAAAACACATCCCATTTCTTTTGAGGCCTACCAAAAAGGATTCGACCTGGTGCAGCACCACATTCATAACGGCGATACCTATTTGCTGAATTACACCCAACCCACGTCCATCGAATGCAACCTTTCGCTCGAAGAGATCTTCCACCTGAGTTCGGCCCGCTACAAGCTGATGCTAAAAGACCGCTTTGTGTGCTTTTCGCCCGAAACGTTTGTACAGATCAACGACGGAACCATCGCCTCGTTCCCGATGAAGGGAACCATCGACGCCAACAGCAGCAATGCGCAGGAAGAGCTGTTGAACGATACCAAAGAACTGGCCGAGCACAACACCATTGTCGATCTGATACGCAACGACCTGAGCCTGGTCGCCGAAAACGTAAGCGTGGAAAAATTCCGGTACCTCGACCGTATCCAAACCCGTCAGCGCGACTTGTGGCAGGTAAGCTCAAAAATTACCGGCCGGCTTCCGGAGGATTATGCCCCACACATTGGCGATATCCTTTTTACGCTGCTGCCTGCGGGATCGGTTTCGGGAGCGCCCAAAAAGAAAACCGTGGAGGTAATCCACGCCGCCGAGAACTACCAACGGGGTTTCTATACCGGCATTTTTGGCTACTTCGACGGCCGCAACCTCGACAGCTGTGTACTGATCCGTTACATCGAAAACATGGACGGGCAACTGGTGTACAAAAGCGGAGGAGGAATTACATTTATGAGCGACGCAAAAAAAGAATACGAAGAACTTTTAAACAAAGTGTATGTCCCAATTATTGATTGAAACCATCCGTTGCATCAACGGAGAACTCCATAACCTCTCTTACCACCAAAGCCGTTTTAACCTGGTCCGGAAAAACTTTCTGGGTTGTACCGATACCGTTGTACTCAAAGAGCACATTCAGGTGCCCGAAGAGTGCCAAAACGGATTGTTTAAATGCCGCGTGCTGTATTCGGCACAAATCGAAAAAATCGAGTTTCTGCCACACGAATACCGGACGATTCAAAGTCTGCAAGTGATAAAAGAAGAGGCCATCGACTATGGCTATAAATTTGCCGACCGCGAAAACCTAGGTGAACTATTTACCCAGAAAGGCGACTGCGATGACATCGTGATCGTAAAAAACAACTGCATTACCGACAGTTACACCGCCAACCTGGTGTTTTTCGACGGCAGCGAATGGTGGACACCCGACACTCCCCTTTTGCCCGGAACCCAGCGCGCCCGACTCCTTTCAGATGGAAAGATTAAAGTGTGCCGCATTACCCTCGACGATCTGGACAAATACACCAAAGCAGGCTTGATTAACGCCATGCAGGACCTCGAAAATATGCCGGTGATAACAGTGGAGAATATCCGGAGATAAGCCTAGTAAAGGTAAACCCGTCAGATGACGGTTGGTACATGTGTCGGAGCGGATTTCGGAGAGTGTCAATGTCCAAAGTACCTGGACGGTCATGAAAGGAGCAGAGACAACGCACCCTCCTCGCCCATCGTACATTTACAAAATCCTTTTTTTCCTTATTAACGAAGTATATTCAACCATATTGGTAAAAAGATTGCGAGCATAATCCCCACCGATACCTGCCAGTAATAATTGGTTACAAATAATCCGGTTATTAAAAGTAAAGCATCATCCGAATTTGATTCAATTCGCCCATTAGTTGATGATCCTGCGTATTTTATTTCAATACCTTCATGATCAAAAAGACTCCACTTGGTATTCCAAACATTATCATATTTCCAGTTGACTGACTTGTCCATCATCGATTGGTCGCTTTGGTCATCCAGTTACCGTAGGTTATTCTCCCAATCACTTTGCCTTCCTTATTATCGACAATTTCTGTGTTTTGCTTAAAAAAGCCTTTTGTTCTGAACGTGTATTTTTTGCCAAATAATTCTCCGATAGCCGATTGTGAAAAGGTTTTATCTTTTAACATTCCTACAATTTGCCCATCAGAATAGATGGAGTAAGTACTTGAGAAAAATTGCTTTTTCCATTTTAGGTTTTTCTTCATTGTATCAGATTTTATTTGTGTTCGTTTAATGATTAGCTTTTAGAACTCATTTGTTTCCGTTTGGTTTTCATCAAAATAGAGTAAAACGATGCGTACATGCTGCTGAATCTAGAAGTCTCGGGGCGCAACTGGTGTACCACTAAGCCAGCAATGCAATATGGCATGGTGTTAGCTTTTCATAGCCTTTTTATCATTTTGATGGAGCTAAATCATGAAGAGTTTTTAGTCCTAAAGATTGTGTCTTTTTAGAGATAATACTTCTCATTTTTACTTTATCATCCATAATTCTAGCAATATTATAAATTGTATCATTAAATGTGTCTTCACCTTTTCTCCCACCTTCCTCGAAGGAGTGATAAAAAACTTTTATGTTCTTACAATTTTTATGTTCAAATATTTGATTTAGAAGAGTCTTGTCACTTAATCCACAAGAATGTCCAACTACGTATACTTGAAACTCAGTATCTTCAATAAACCCAAGAAGATTGTTGTATTTGTGATTTTGAAGGTATCCAAAAGATTTAAATCCTTTTAACCATTCATCCTCACCCAGTTTTTCAATCATTTTGTAATGCTCGTCCAACTCGTCTCCATAACCAAAAACCATTTCATCGACTAAGGTGCCATGGATATTAATTACATCCCAGTCAAAACCATTTACTGCCAGCATATTGTCTGTAAAATTTGGTTCGGTGTAGTTAAAATTTAGAAATAGCACTTTACTTATTTCTTTACCTTTCCAATTCCCATTCTGAGGAAAATCATCTTCTTCTGGATTTTGAAATGCTATTCTCAAATTTGCACGTTTAGTTACATTTTGTATTATATATTTTTCTTGTTCTTTTTTCAAGTACTCTCGCAATAACTCCCGGATAACGTTTAAGTCAGCATTTAACCTCTTAACCATTGAAAGGACATTCTCGTTTTGTTTCCTGTCATTGCCTATAATTTTATAAAGGTCAATTAAACGGGAATAATATATCTTCTCAATATCGACCCACCCTAGATTTAAACTTTTATAGATTAGGCTAAAGAATGTTGATTTAATTTTGAAGTTAACTTTTACAAGATTATTAACTCTTGGTTTAAAATCTTCAAAAAAGTCAAAGATATTCTCAAGATTATAACTAGGTAATGGGGTAGGTTTATAAGAATCCGTATAGGATATTTCAATCAGCTCATCTGAGTAGTAACTATTAATGAAAAAGCTATTTATTGAATAAGTGAGATAATCTTTGACAAAGTCGCTGTATCTCGTTTTCAACCCATGCAATAAATCAAAACCATTCCCAATTAGGATTAATCTATTGAAACCTGTTTTTTTTTCTGTTTTCATAATTACCTCTAAGTAAAAACATTCTTTACCATTTAACTTTAAGTAGTTAATGTCTTCTTCTTTTCCTATGAATGCTAACAATAACTCCCCTTCCGGAAATAGGATAAGCTTTTGCAAATGGTAATTGCAGTAAATCAATACTGGTATTCCTTTTATGCAGAAGTGAAATTTTTGTCGGGAGCCAGATCATCGTTGGCGGTTTAATTTTCGTTTTTCCGAAGATAACAAGAAAAACAAACGTCACCGTTATTTAACATCACAATTTTACAAACACAGGTTGATTACCAGTGCTTTTACTGATGTGTTGCGGGTTTCGGGTACTCAGAAAGACTACTTTACCCGGAAAATAAAGATAATTTCCTTATCCAGAGTCATTCCGGACTATACAGGAGGAGTAATTTCCTTGTCCGGAAGGATTATGGAACAGTCCCGAAACATAATATCCTGCGTCTGCACCACGCCGGAACAGTCCGCCGTTATGATTTCCCTGTGCCTGAGGAACCGTTCTCAAAAAAAGAATGGTTCCTTAATTCCAGGCTTGCCTCCCGGGAACTAACACTAAGCGGTTCTGAACCACGAAGCGCATAATCTCACGCTGATGTTTCTTAGGGAGGTCACTCCTCTTCTTTAATCCGGTGACCATCCAACGATCTTTGTTGCCTATCTGCAACAATTTTTCGATCCCCAGCATGTTTTCGGGTCGCCCTGCAACATTTTTCAACGCCCTGTGTTTTTTTTTGCGTTCCTGTAGCTATTTTTCGAATTCCTGTAGTTTTTTGTGGCGTCCTGTAACACTTTCTGTCGCCCTGTTGCATTTTTTTTTAAATCCTGTTACAATTTTTCCCGTCCTGTTCTACAGGAAGAGGCAAAAACGCAACAGGGAAGGCCAACAGCTTACAAGAGGGCTTGCTGACCAACTGGGCGAATTAAAACCTTACAGGACACACCATTTTACCTACTTACATGCTTAAAAGCATCCAACCCTTGTCTCCTGCGTTGATCTGAACAAAGTGCTTAGCGGTTTGGAACCACTTAGCACATAATACCAAGCAGCACCTTGCCCCAAAATAATTATCTTTACACACAAGCCCCCAAAACAAGCATTTCCTCCTTCATTTAACACATTTGGCAAATTGCACATATTTTCTCCGTGTACGAACACGACAAATGGAATTTTTCTTTAGTTTTGCATTCATCCTGACAAACAGATCAGACTAAAAAAACGTATAAAATAAACTGCTATCGAATCAAATAAGCAAATACGAATCAAAGATATCGCAGCCCGGGCAAGGGTTTCGATAGGCACCGTCGACCGCGTGCTCCACAACCGGGGCGAAGTAGCCGAGTCGACACGGAAAAAAATCCTCGAAATTGTGGAGGAGCTGAATTACCAGCCCAACATCCTGGCCAGTACCCTGGCATCGAAGAAATCGGCTGTGTTTGCCACTTTAATGCCTCAGCCGCTGTCGGAAGATGCATACTGGAGCAAACCATCAAAGGGCGCACAAAAGCGAATTGCCGAATTGCGGCAGTACGGACTTCAGATGCAGCCTTTTATGTTTAACCAGGGCGACTCCAAAAGTTTTGAAAAAGAAGCCCAACGGATACTCGAACTGCAGCCCGACGGTGTGGCATTAGCGCCTTTTTTCAAAAAAGAAGCGCTGCGTTTTATCGATCAGCTGAAGGAACTGAACATTCCCTTTGTGTTTATCGACTCCGAAATACGGGATGCCGGCCAGCTGAGCTACATCGGGCAGGATTCGTACCAAAGCGGACTGGTATCGGGCAAACTGCTCGATATGATCTTACCCGATGGGAACATCCTGGTGATCCACTTTGCCCGCGAAATGGACAACCAGAACCACCTTATCCAGCGCGAAAAGGCTTTTTACGACTGGTTCTCGCAACAAACCGGATCACCTCACCAGCTTTTTACTACCGATGTGGCCGATACCGACGATCCGGCATGGGAAGACAAAATCACCGACAAAATACGTTCGAACGGCATTAAAGGAATTTTTGTGACCAACTCGAAGGTTTTCAATGTGGGTAGCCTGCTGGAAAAAAAGGGAATCAACGACATTAAAGTGATCGGGCACGACCTGCTTAAAGAGAACGTCAGTTACCTGAAAAAAGGACTGGTGCATTTCTTGATTTGCCAACGTCCCGAGGAACAGGGTTACGAAGCCATCAACAAACTGTTCAGAAGCGTGGTGCAGAAACGAACCATCGAAGAAAAAAACTACACGTCGATCGATATCATTACCAAAGAAAACGTTGACTATTACAAAGAATTCAAATAAACCGAAAAGAATATGAATCCACTATCATTTAACGATTTACAGGGAAAAGTTTGTGTTATTACCGGGGGCGCCGGTGTTTTGGGAAGCGCCATGGTTAAAGCCATCGCTTCGGTGGGCACAAAAATCGCCATTGCCGACATTAACAAGGAAGTAGCTGATAAGGTAGCAGCTGAAATTGCAGCCGAATCGGGAGCACAGGTTATTGGCGTTGAAGCCAACGTACTCGACAAGGCTTCGCTTGAGAAAGCCAAAGCCGAGATCAACGATAAACTGGGCGAGATCGATATCCTGATCAACGGAGCCGGTGGCAACAGTCCGCAGGCCACCACCAAAGTAGAGCAGTTACTGGAAGAAAACATTGACAACCTGGAAGACAGTTTCTACGGTTTGGAAATGGAAGGTTTCGACAAGGTTTTTGCACTGAATTTCAAAGGCACGCTACTGCCAACCATGGTTTTCACAACCGATATGCTCAAAAACCGCAAAGGCGTGGTGCTAAACGTGTCGTCGATGAATTCTTACAAACCGCTGACTAAAATTCCGGCCTATTCGGCAGCCAAAGCTTCGATCAACAATTTCACCGAATGGCTCGCTGTTCACCTGGCCAAAGTGGGTATCCGGGTAAACGCCATCGCTCCGGGATTCTTTATCACACACCAGAACCGTTTCCTGGTTACCGATGAAAAAACAGGTGGCTACTCGCCGCGCGGACAAAAAATTGTGGACAATACACCGATGGGGAAATTCGGAGAACCCGAAGACCTGCAGGGAGCAACCTTGTTCCTGATCTCGGATATTTCCAACTTCATCACGGGTATCGTTATCCCGGTTGACGGCGGATACAGCGCTTTTGGCGGAGTATAAATCCTACTTGTAATCAGTAAAAACCAAAACATAAAAGAAGTCGGAGCGCTGCTCCGGCTTTTTAAAACAAAAGCTTCGTTAACGCTAACGATCTACCAAAAATCAAAAATAGTAATCGAAAAAAAGGATTGAAAGAATGTCATTGGAACAAACATGGAGATGGTACGGGCCTTCTGACCCGGTAACTTTGCAGGACATCAGGCAGGCAGGCGCAACAGGCATTGTAACGGCTCTGCACGAGATTCCAAACGGAGAAGTTTGGAGCGTGGAAGCGCTGGAAGAAAGAAAACGTTTTATTGAATGGGACGACAGCAGCACCCCTGCCCGCCCGCGGGGACTCACCTGGTCGGTGATCGAAAGCATTCCCGTTCATGAAGATATTAAACAGGCCCGCCCCGATCGCGACAGGCTGATCGAAAACTACATCGAAAGTATCCGAAACGCAGGAAAAGTGGGGATACCGGTGCTTTGCTACAATTTTATGCCGGTGGTTGACTGGACACGCACCAACCTCCACATGGAACTGGAAGACGGTGCCCGCGCATTGTGTTTCGACATGGTGGACTTTGTGGCGTTTGATGTGTTTATCCTCCGCAGAAAGGGAGCCGAAGAAGCCTACAGTGCTGAACTGCTGAAAAAAGCACAGCGCCGCTTCGAGAGTATGAACAGTGAACAGCGTTACGAACTGGAAAAAACCATTATTGCCGGGTTGCCGGGAGCGGAAGAATCGTACACGCTGGAACAGTTTCAGGCGAAACTCGACGAGTACAAAAACATCGATGATACTACCTACCGCGAAAACCTGAAGTATTTTTTGGAAAGAGTGGCTCCGGTTGCCGAAGAGAGCGGCGTTAAACTGGCTATTCACCCCGACGATCCGCCATTCTCGTTGTTTGGGTTGCCACGGGTGGTCAGTACCGAAAAAGACCTGGAATTCATTTTGAATATTTACGACAGTGTTTACAACGGATTTACCATGTGCACCGGTTCGTACGGTGTGCGTGCCGACAACGACCTGGTGGGCATGGTAAAACGCCACGGCGCTAAACTAAACTTCGCCCACCTTCGCAGTACCCAACGCGATGAATTGAACGGCTTTCACGAAGCCAGCCACCTGCAAGGTGATGTGGATATGTACGGCGTGATGCTCGCCATTTTGAAAGAACAGCGCAAACGCCAGGCAGTGTACCGTCCCGATTACCGTATTCCGATGCGTGCCGACCACGGTCATACCATCCTCGACGACCTCAAGAAAAAAACCAATCCGGGTTACTCGGCTATTGGTCTTTTACGCGGAATGGCCGAACTTCGCGGCTTGGAAATGGGTATAAAAAGAAGCGGAGCGGTTTTCAGCGAATAAAATTTTTCGGAGTTTCCGAAGTAAAAAAGTATAAACCTATGAAGCCGGTCGGGCTGCAATGCCTGGCCGGTTAATAAAACAAAAAATATGAGTATCCAACTAAAACAAAACTGTAAATACGCCATGTTGGTGCCTACCAGCATGGGTACGCGCATCACTCCCGAAAACGGGCAACCTGTTCACAGCAGCGACAAGTTTACCTTGTTCGCTACCAGCGCCGAAACCAACGTAGCCAGTATCGCTTCGTACCTCGGCATGCCCGTGAAAGTACTCACCACTTTTGTAAAGGGAAGTCCGATTGCCCAATTCATCAAAAGCAATTTGCGGTCGAGAAACATGGATTACGAAGGTCCGGAAGTTCCGCAGGGCGACCCGTGGGGTTACCGTCACCAGATCAACATTGCCGACAGTGGTTACGGTTTGCGCGGTCCGCGTGTGTTTAACGACCGTGCCGGAGAAGTGGGAAGAACCTTGAATGCAAAAGATTTTGACCTGGAACGTATTTTTGGTGAAGAAGGCGTGCAGATTGTTCACCTATCGGGATTGATCGGTGCGTTGTCGCCCGAAACGACACAGTTTTGCCTCGAAGTGGCCCGCGCAGCCAAAAAACACGGCAGCCGCATTTCTTTCGACCTGAATCACCGGGCGTCTTTCTGGAAAGGCCGCGAAGAACAACTGCGCAAGGATTTCACAGAAATCGCTTCGGTTTCGGATATTCTGATCGGTAACGAAGAAGACTTTCAGTTGTGTTTTGGCATTGAAGGACCGGAAGCGGGAGGCGAAGGTTTGAATGCGAAGATTGACGGTTTTAAAGGTTTGATCAACCGCGTGAAGGAGACTTTTCCGAATGCATCGGTTTTTGCCACCACCCTGCGCGAGGTGATCAGCGTAAACGAGCACCTGTGGGGCGCCATTATGCTCGAAGGCGAGAACTGGCATGTGGTTGAACCCCGTCCGATAAAAGTACTCGACCGCATCGGTGGCGGCGATGGTTTTGTAGGTGGAATGCTCTACGGAATCCTCAAACAATGGGAAGCCGAAAAGTGGGCGCAGTTTGGCTGGGCAACCGGTGCACTGGCCACTACCTTCCTCACCGACTATGCACAACCCGCCGACGAAGAGCAGGTTTGGAGCATCTGGGGCGGAAATGCGAGGGTAAAGAGATAGAGGCCCCTCCCGACCTCCCCAAAGGGGAGGAGTTTGGGAAAACGAATATGATTAGCCCCGGGCTTTAGTCCGGGGAATGTGAAACACTAGTAAAACGGGCTTTAGCCCTTAATTTCAACGAAATGATATTCTACGAAAAAGGCTCAACCGAAACATCGCTGTTGAGGGAAGATCTGAAAAAAGGCTTATTTGAAGCCCTCGATAAAATGGGTGCCAAACAAAAGGTGTTGGCAATCCCGCCCGACTATACCCGTCTGCCATCGAAAGCGGGCGATCTGACCGAATTCGCCTGGGAGTATTTCGGGGAAAAACTGACCGACGTGCTTCCGGCCCTGGGTACGCACACACCGATGACCATGGAGCAGATCAGCCATATGTTTGGCAAATTGCCCACCGATCTGATCCGTGCCCACGACTGGCGCAACGATGTGATCACGCTGGGAACTGTTCCTGCCGAATACATCAAGGAAGTGTCGGAAGGTGCCGTGGAATACACCTGGCCGGCGCAGGTAAACAAGCTGCTGGTGGAAGGAAATTTCGACCTGATCCTTTCCATTGGTCAGGTAGTACCCCACGAAGTGGTGGGAATGGCCAACTACAACAAAAATATTTTTGTGGGAACAGGCGGTGCCGAAGGGATCAACAAAAGCCACTATATTGGCGCTGCTTACGGAATGGAAAAGATGATGGGACGTGCCGACACGCCTGTTCGGAAAGTATTTAACTATGCTTCCGAGAATTTCTCCAATCATTTACCGATTGTTTATGTGCAAACTGTGGTGGGCCTGAACAAACAGGGCAAACTACAAACCTACGGTCTGTTTATCGGTGACGATTTTGAGGTGTTTGACAAAGCCGCCAAACTCTCGCTCGAAGTGAATTTTGAAATGCTCGATAAACCGATCAAAAAAGCAGTGGTGTGGCTCGATCCTACAGAATTCAAAAGCACCTGGCTTGGCAACAAAAGTATTTACCGTACCCGCATGGCCTTGGCCGATGACGGAGAACTGATCGTACTGGCTCCGGCGTTAAAGGAATTTGGAGAAGACAAGCAGATCGATAAACTGATTCGCAAATACGGGTATTTCGGGACACCGCACACCCTGCAACTGGTAAAAGATAACGAAGACCTGCAGAATAACCTCGGTGCTGCTGCCCACCTGATCCACGGATCATCGGAGGGACGTTTCAGCATTACCTATTGTCCGGGGCAAGGTCCGGAGAATCTGACCAAAGAAGAAATTGAAAGTGTGGGTTTTAACTGGGCCGACTTTGATGAAATGACAGCTAAATACGATCCGAATAAACTGAAAGATGGTTACAATACCATGCCCGACGGCGAAGAAGTGTTTTACATTTCCAACCCCGCCATTGGTTTGTGGGCATTCAGGGATAGATTTGAGTACTAGATATTGAATGCTGGATGCTGGGAATCGGTCCCTGATTACCAGGAATTGGACACTGAATACCGGTTTTCAAGCACTGAATACCGGGAATTGGTCATTGATTACCGGAAGTCGCTCACTGATTATCGGGAATTGAAAACCAAAGGCTGGTTACAAGACGCTGATTACCGGATATCAGATAGCGAATTATACGAAACAAATACTGAAAACTGAGACTGTGACTGAAAACTAAAATCCGTCACAGATGCATAAATAACTAAAACACTGGATACCCATTGAAAGATAAATCGCAACATACGATCCGCTGGGGAATTATCGGAGTTGGAAATGTAACCGAAGTAAAAAGCGGGCCTGCCTTTTACAAGGTGCCCAACTCGCAGCTGGTGGCCGTGATGCGCCGCAATGCCGAAAAAGCTGCCGATTATGCACGGCGCCACCATACTCCCAAATGGTACTCCGATGCTTCGGAGCTCATCAACGATCCCGACGTGGATGCGGTGTACATTGCTACCCCACCCGATTCGCACGCTTCGTATGCCATTGAAGCAATGCGTGCCGGAAAACCGGTGTATGTGGAAAAACCCATGGCGCGCCATTATTCTGAATGTCAGGAAATGCTAAAAGTTTCAAAAGAAACCGAAATGCCCATTTGGGTGGCGTACTACCGTAGAACACTGCCTGCCTTTCTGAAAGCAAAAGAGTTGATTGAATCGGGTGTTATTGGAAAGCCGCTGATGGTAAACATTAAGCTCTACAAGGAAGCCGGAGAAAGAGGGAAAAAGCCGGATGAAATGAGTTGGCATGTGTATCCGGAGATTGCGGGTGCCGGACATTTTTTTGATTTGGCATCGCATCAGCTGGATTTCCTCGATTTTGTGCTGGGGAAGATCACCGAAGTAAAGGGAAATGCTGCAAATTTAGCGGGACTCTATCCTGCTGAAGATACGGTTTCAGGAACATGGAAACACGAATCGGGCGTTATCGGAACCGGAAGCTGGTGTTTTGTGGTTGATAAAAATTCTGTTGCAGATTATATCCAATTTGTGGGAGAAAAAGGTGAAATTTGTTTGCCTTGTTTTTTGCATGGTAAAATGAAAGTAATAACAGCGAACGGAACAGAAGAACTGGAATTTGAAAATCCAAAACACATTTCGCAGAACCTAGTACAACAGGTAACCGAAGAATTACTGGGAAAAGGGAAATCTCCAAGTACCGGAGAATCGGCTGCGCGAACCAGTTGGGTGTTGGATGAACTGGTGAAGGAGTATTACAAGTCGCAGTAATCAGTCTCAGTATTCAGTTCTGTTCTAAAAAAAACCAACGACAAAGAGCCAATATCAAAAAGAATGAAAATCATCATCGACAATAAAATACCGTACATAAAAGGCGCTCTGGAACCTTATGCCGAAGTCGTTTACCTGCCGGGCAACAAAACCACCGCGGAAGTAGTAAAAGATGCTGATGCGATCATTACCCGCACCCGCACGATTTGCAACCGCGACCTGCTCGAAGGGTCGAAAGTAAAATTTATCGCCACCGCCACCATTGGCTTCGATCATATCGATACCGATTATTGCAGATCGGCCGGCATACAATGGACCAACGCTCCGGGTTGCAACGCAGAAAGTGTGAATCAGTATATTGCTTCGGCGCTTGTTTCCTGGTCGATGCGCAAACGAATTGACCTCGCAGGACTGACCATTGGAATTGTGGGAGTTGGAAACGTTGGCTCCAGGGTGGCTAAAACCTGCGAGATACTGGGCATGAAAGTTCTGTTGAACGATCCGCCTCGCGAAAGAATGGAGGGGCCGGAGAAGTTTGTTTCGCTGGAAGAGATCCAGCAGGAAGCCGATATTATCACTTTTCATGTTCCGCTCAATTTAAACGGCCAAGACAAAACGTATCACTTGGGTAGTGAAACCTTCTTTCAGCATTTAGGAAAAACACCGTTGGTCATTAATTCCTGTCGCGGAGAGGTGATTGACACCGAAGCTGTTTACGATGCACTTGAGGCGCAGGACATTCAGGCTTACATTGCCGATTGCTGGGAAGATGAGCCCGACATCAACCTGGACCTGCTCAATCAAACCGAGTTTGGGACACCACACATTGCCGGTTATTCAAAAGACGGAAAAGCCAACGGTACTCAAATGAGCGTGCAGGCAATCAGCCGCTTTTTTAACCTGGGTATCGACGACTGGCAAGCTTCGGGAGTGGAAGAACCTGCGCATCCCATTATTGAAATCGACGGTAATCAGCGACGCGAATATTCAATTTTGGCAGAGGCGATTCTTTCCACTTACGATATTGAAACCGATGATGAAGCGTTAAAAGACGCACCTCATCTGTTTGAAAAACTCAGAGGCAATTACCCCGTGCGTCGGGAGTTTGGTTCGTACACGGTGAAGGCTAAGAATATGGAGGAAAAGACTTTGGAAAAATTACGATTGTTGGGATTTAAAACCACAAGAGATTGATTGAAACTGATTGTGATTGATTGTTATTTTCCAAAACAATTAGTCACAATCAATTACGATAAGTATCAATAAATTACAATAGAATACAATATGAAAAAATTAGCAGACATTGGTTTGATAGGGTTGGCCGTAATGGGCGAAAACCTGGTATTGAACATGGAAAGCAAAGGTTTTACGGTAGCCGTTTTTAACCGTACAGTAGAAAAAGTAGATCATTTTATGAACGGTCGTGGTGCCGGAAAGAAATTTATCGGTACACATTCCATCGAAGATTTGTGTGCATCACTCGAACGTCCGCGTAAAGTGATGATGCTGGTAAAAGCCGGTGCTCCTGTGGACGATTTCATCGATATGCTGATTCCTCACCTGGAACCGGGCGACATTATCATTGATGGTGGAAATTCACATTTTCCTGATACCATCCGTCGTACCAAATACGTGGAAAGCAAAGGTCTGTTGTACATCGGAACCGGTGTGTCGGGTGGCGAAGAAGGTGCACTGTTAGGCCCTTCCATGATGCCGGGCGGATCGCCTGCTGCATGGCCCCATGTAAAAGAAATTTTCCAGGCAGTGGCTGCAAAAGTGGAAGATGGTTCACCTTGCTGCGACTGGGTAGGTGAAGGCGGTGCCGGCCACTTTGTAAAAATGGTGCACAACGGAATCGAATACGGCGACATGCAGATCATCAACGAAGCCTACCACATGATGAAAGAATTGCTAGGTATGAGCAACGATGAAATGTACGAGGTTTTCAAAAAATGGAACACCGAAGAGCTCGACAGTTACCTGATCGAGATTACACGTGACATATTGGGATACAAAGATGAAAACGGCGAAGAAACCGTTGATTTCATCCTGGATACTGCCGGACAAAAAGGTACCGGAAAATGGACCGGAGTATCGGCACTCGATCTGGGTATTCCGTTGACTTTGATTGGCGAATCGGTGTTTGCGCGTTGTTTGTCAGCACAAAAAGACCTTCGTGTACAGGCATCGAAAGTAATTTCGGGTCCTGAAGCTGACTTCAAAGGCGACAAAGCTCAGCTGATCGACGATCTGAAAATGGCGTTATACGGTGCGAAGATCATTTCGTACGCACAAGGTTACAACCTGATGATGGAAGCGGCTGCAGAATACGGATGGAACCTGAACTACGGAGGTATTGCGCTGATGTGGAGAGGCGGCTGTATCATTCGTTCGGCCTTCCTGGGCGACATCAAAAAAGCGTTTGACAACAACCCGGAACTTCCGAACCTGCTGCTCGATCCTTTCTTCAAAGAAAAAGTGGAAGCAGCTCAGGCCGGCTGGCGCAGGGTTTGTGCCACAGCGCTTGAAAATGGCATTCCGGTTCCGGCGCTTACTTCAGCATTGTGTTATTTCGATGGTTTCCGCAGCGAACGTTTACCTGCCAACTTATTGCAGGCACAGCGCGACTATTTCGGTGCACACACTTACGAACGCACCGACAAACCGCGGGGTGAATTCTACCACACCAACTGGACAGGTCGTGGCGGCGATACAGCCTCGTCTACCTACAACGTTTAAGCGTAAATTAATAACAACTATAACTGAGAACCGGTCTTTTAACAGAGGCCGGTTCTTTTGTTTATGCTACGATGCGCTTAGCGGTTGGAACCGCTTAGCGTATACTTCCAAGTAAGCCTTCTCCCTGCCAGGTAAGAAACAACATAAAACTGCTAAGCGATCAACACCTTATTCATACAATTTCCTGAACAACTCTTCATCAACCAAAGTATTTGACTGACGCAGAAAGTCATCAAAATCAAGTTCGATAATTTCATTTGTCAGCGACATTTGTACCAATCGGCCATCCCTCAATCCGGCATAATCGCGAAAAGAAGAGAATTCCCAATCCTCTAATCGCGGCACCAAGCCTGCGACTATTGGGTTCTGATGAATATAAAGAAAACAGGCGGTTGCATAATCTGTTTTTCGACAGGAAGAATGAGATGAGCCGTTAAACGTGTCATGTAATGTCGCTTCATTCAGGTTTTTAGCTTTGGTATTGTGCGAAAATAGTTTTCCTCGCCTGTTTTGCTGTTTATTAATTGCCTGAGCATAATTGCTCAATAGAGCCCCTAAATTTTTCGAAAGTACCTGAGAAGGAATCTGATTCTCTTTTGCCGCATTTTTGCAACTAGCATCGGTTGCTTGAATCAAAAAATGAAAATGATTGGGCATTAACACCCATGCCAGAATATTGCAATAAGGAAAGATAAGCTTCCGGGTCTTTGTTAAGAAGTAGAGATAGTTTTCCCGGGTATAAAAAACGGTATCGTTAGATCGGTTGCAAATATGATAAAGCGCGTCGGGTTCGAAATGCATTTTTCTTTTAAAGATAAGTAATTTAGCACTTATCTTCTGTTCTTTGTGGCAATGGATTCGCAGATCATCCCTTAATACGTTTAGCATATACTTTACAGCAAGTCCGCTCTCTGTCTGGTAAAACAGTGGGGAACTCTCTTAATATGCGCTAAGCAGTTGGGAACTGCTAAGCGCCGTTGCAGATCGTTAACAAACAGGCGAATGCGCTTAGCGGTTAGAACCGCTTAGCGTATACTCTGCGAAAGACCATACTTTTTATACTCCAGCCAAATTCAATTGCTCATTTATGCGCTAAGCAGCATAAAACTGCTAAGCGCAGGGAAGAGGTTCTTTCGTTTATGTAACCTTGCTGTAATTTGTGAGTCATATCGTTGACACATAAAGCAAATCATACAAATAGAATTGGCTAACAAACAAGTCCTGATGATAAAACCGTCACTCGCTATACTTCTACGTGAACTGATGCACAAAGTGCCTGTTATATATGCTTTCTGAGAATTTCCAACAAAAAATACCATATGAAGAAACTGTTTATCATTCTTTTATTGCTGGCGACCATCACTTCAGCAATTGCGCAGGAAACAAAATTACTGCGTCAACCCTCCATCAGCGATTCGCACATTGCCTACATTTATGGAAGCGACCTTTGGGTTTCGGATCTCACAGGAGGACAAACCCTTCGCTTAACCAGTACCGCAGCTGTTGAGAGCGATCCGCATTTCTCTCCCGACGGAAAAACAATTGCATTCAGTTCCAACCGTTCCGGAAGCACGGCTGTTTACACCGTTCCGGTGGAAGGCGGCACACCAACACGTTTAACCTGGTATCCGAGCGCGGCGAACGTAAGAGGCTGGACACCAAATGGAGAGAAGGTTCTTTATACCTCATCAAGGGAAACAGCACCTGTTGGTTACGGTCGTTTGTGGACGGTATCAAAAGACGGCGGCCCTTCTACCCTGCTCACCAAACAATTTGGCAACGACGGTTCATACTCTGCCGACGGCAAAAAGATCGTTATCGACCGTGTTTCGCGCTGGGACGTGGAATGGCGTGATTACCGAGGCGGACAAAACACACCGCTGATTATTCTGAACCTGAAAGATTTTTCGGAAGAATTGCTACCCAACAACAAAGAGACTGACATTCATCCGGTTTGGCTCGGAGATAATATCTATTTCCTTTCCGATCGCGATTTTGTAAGCAATATCTGGTCATACAACACAAAAACAAAAGCACTGGAACAGCTAACACAGTTTGAAGGATCGGATGTAAAATGGTTATCAGGAAAAGGAAACACCCTGACTTTTGAACGTGACGGCTACCTGTTGTTAATGGATGTGAACACCAAAGAAATCACTCAACTAAATATTTCTATTACAGCCGATTTCCCGTGGGCTGAAACACAGTGGGAAGACGTAAGCAGTTCGGTTAGTGCTGCAACCATTTCCCCCACAGGAAAGAGAGCCATATTTGAAGCGCGTGGTGAGATTTTTACAATACCTGCGGAGCATGGTGATACCCGCAACATCACTCAGTCTTCGGGAGTGGCCGACCGCGAACCATTGTGGTCGCCCGACGGAGCTAAACTGGCGTGGTTTTCCGATCGCAGCGGAAAAGGATACGAATTACTGATCGCCGATCAGGATGGTTTATCTGAACCCCAAAGCATTTCCATTGGCGAATCAAAACTTGGATGGGAACCAACCTGGTCACCTGATGGAAAGTACATTGCTTTTAATGATGATCAAGCCCGAATCCGTGTAGTGAATATCGAAGCGAAAACCATTCAAACCATTGACACAGGGAATAATAACCTGGAGCGCGGAGGAATGGGTTTGACCTGGAGTCCCGATTCCAAATGGCTGGCTTATGCAAAGGGCGCTTCCAATAACTTCAGCCAAATTACGCTTTGGTCGCTCGAAGACAACAGTATTCACAAGCTTACCAACAACTTTGCCAATGCTATCTCTCCCGCTTGGGACCGTGATAAAAAGCATTTTTACTTTCTCGCAAGTACCGACCTCGCACTTGGGTCGGGTTGGGCTAATACCAGTGCAATGACGGCCGATGCCAGTTACAGCGTATATGTGATTAATCTTCAGAAAGAAGAAGATTCGCCTTTCAAATTAAGAAGCGACGAAGAAGAAGTGAAAAAGGAAGAGAAAAATGACAAAGGCGAAGGCGAAGAAAAAGAAGAAAAGGATAAAAAAGAGGACAAGAAAGAGGATAAGAAATCCGAAGAAAAGAACGATTCAATAAAAATTGACTTTGACGGTATCGAAAGCAGAACCATAGCCCTTCCGATGCCCAAACGGAATTACAGAATGATTGTTACCGGACCCGAAGGAACTGCTTTTATTGGAGAATCTGTACCCAACACATCCGGATTAACGCTTCAAAAGTTCACCTTAAAAGACAGAGAAGCAAAAGAATTTGTAAGTGGAGTCAGCAGCGTTTCTGTTTCCAGCGATGGCAAGAAGATGTTGGCACGGGCCGGTTCTTCGTGGAAAATTATGGATACCTCAGGCGCTTCCGGAAAAGATGGGAAATCGCTCGATCCGGAACTAAAAATGAAACTGGACCGCTCGCAGGAATGGAATCAGATTTTTGAAGAAGCCTGGCGTTACGAACGCGATTATTTCTACGCATCCAATATGCATGGCAGAGACTGGGATGAAGTGTACAACCGTTATTCCCCGCTGGTGCCTTACATTAAACATCGCGCCGATCTTACCTATATACTCGACCAGGTTAACGGAGAGCTTTCGGTAGGTCATAGTTTTGTGGGTGGTGGCGATTACCCCTCAACCGACAAGAATACAGTTGGAGTATTGGGAGCTGATCTTACAACTGAAAAAGGATACTGGAAGATTGAACGGATTTTTACTACCGAGAACTGGAATCCGGAATTGTCGAGCCCACTGGAAGAACCGGGATTAAAAGTAGAAGAAGGCAATTATCTGGTTGGAGTAAACGGCAAAGAGCTAAAGAGTACTGACGATCCTTATGCGTTTCTTGATGGAACTGCAGGCACACAAACAGTACTACAAATCAATGACAAACCGGAATTTGAAGGTGCATGGAAAATAACAGTAAAACCAATATCGAATGAAAATGCCTTGCGCCAACGCACCTGGGTGGAAGACAATCGCAGAAAAGTAGACGAACTTTCGAAAGGAAAGCTGGCTTACGTTTGGGTACCAAACACCGGGACTCCTGGGCTTGTTTCGTTTAACCGCTACTTCTTTGCACAACAGGATAAACAGGGTGCAGTGATTGATGAACGTTTCAATGGCGGCGGCCTGCTCGACGATTACATGGTGGATTTGATGACCCGCAACATAAGAGCAGCTGTAACCAACGAGGCCCCCAATGGAAAACCGTTTATCCTTCCTGCAGGAATTTTAGGTCCCAAAGCCCTACTTATCAACGAAAAAGCAGGATCGGGAGGAGACTTTTTCCCCTGGGTGTTCCGCCATCAAAATGCAGGACCACTGATTGGAGCGACCACCTGGGGAGGGCTTGTTTCTTCCGCCGTTCACTATAGAATGGTTGACGGAGGTTACCTGACAGCACCAACAAACGCAGTCTTTGATCCTGTGAACAACAAATGGATCGGGGAAAACGAAGGTATTGCGCCCGACATTGCAGTTCGCCAGGATGCCCAATCACTTGAAAAAGGCATTGATCCGCAATTGGAAAGAGCTGTAAAAGAAGTATTGAAAATGGTGGAAGAAAAAGGAATAAAAGATTTTACGCCTCCGCCGTATCCCACTCCTGCGATAAAAAAATAGTCAGAATGCAACATATATTAAAAACCGTCTTAATTTTTAAGACGGTTTTTTTTAAGCAGCTAAAATATATATCGAACCCAGATCAAATAGAATAAAAATACCTTTCGGTGTTTTTATTTTTAGAATTCGTTCATTTTTAATAACTTGTATATAAGCCCGGTTGAGTCCAACAGGGCTTTCTTTTTTAACTGTGTAATATTAAAACTGAATGAAATGAAGAAATTGATTACCACGTCACTGATTTTGTTGGTTGTATTCTCTATACAATCAGTCGTCGCACAAGAAGAAGCTCCCAAACCAAGATATGTTGTTTGGGAGGTTTGTGTTGAACCGGCACAAATGGATTTGCTGCTAAACGCACTCGATGCCATGCATTCTTTCCTGGGAGAAAAAGACTATCCCTACCGTGAACTTATCCAACGTACCAACGACGGATACCTGTGGGCTTCTTCGCCCATCGAAAGCCTGGGAGACATTGACAAAATGCGGGAAGCTGAACAAAAGATATGGAAAGCCAATGCAGAAAAGATGGAAGCTCTGGGCAAAAATTTTGAAAACACCTATCAAAAAGTAGGAGCACTGGTGCTTGAGTTACAACCCAATCTTTCAGTAATGCCCGAACAACCAAGCACACAAACGAGCGGCACCAAGTTTCGGGTTTATGAGAAATTCCATCTGAAAAACGGGAAATACAAGGAATTTGAGGCGGCTACCAAAAAATATGTGGAATTGAGAAAAAAGCACGGGTACAACCAGCCCTTTTATACCTTTTACCCGGTGCTTGCCCCCGATATGTCGGTTGTATATTTTGTTGATGAACTGGGAAGTAACCCCGTTGATTACTACACCAAAAACGAAGAACAATGGCAAAAATTCGGGGAAGAGGGCACTCAACTTTGGGAAGAAGTAAAGCCGCTGATTTCCGGGACAGAACATCATTTGGGCTTTATCGACTTTGATCACTCTTATCTACCTGACAATTAGCATAAGGCAAAGGGGCGTTTCTTTCGGGAAGCGCCTCTACCTTTTTAATAAACCAATAACATTCGAAGTCATTACCTCAATACCGGTTCTGATCGTATTTTCGTAATCGGGTTCCAGTGTGGGCGAATGCAAAGGCGACGGGCGTTTTCCTTCGGCTTCCAGTTGCTTCATCAAATCCGGACTTGTGCTTCCCAACCATATCAAACAAATCGGAATATTTTCAGGCGTCCTCCCGTATTTTCCAAAATCTTCCCCCACCATTTCTGGTTGTGTTTCCACAATATTTTCGACCCCAATCATATCCGACGCAAAGTGCTTTACTTTTTCACTCAAAGCCGCATTGTTAATAACCGGGGGCGTTTCAACCGGCAACACATGTACCAGCGGAAGCTTGTCATCGGGCATTCCGGCCATGCTGGCTGCCGCATTGCTGATTCTTTTTATCGATGCAATAATTTTCGCTATGGTTTCATCCGAAAAGTAACGTAAGGTAAGTTCAAGTTTCACCTCGTTCGGAATAATGTTGGGCCGTGTTCCACCGTGAATCGAACCAACCGTCACCACGGCAGGTTCAGTCGGGCTTAATTCGCGGCTGACGATCGTTTGCAGGTCAGTTACAATTCTAGATGCGATAACAATGGGATCGATACACTTTTGCGGATAAGCGCCGTGTCCTCCCACTCCGTAAACCGTTATTTCCACTGTTTTCACGCCGGCAAAAACAGGCCCGCCGCGCAAACCAATCTGCCCGGTTTCCAGCTCCGGGTTGATGTGATACGCCAGTGCATAATCAGGTTTCGGAAAAGTTGAAAACAACCCTGCATCAATTGCGTTTCCGGCACCACCGCTGTACTCTTCTGCTTGCTGGGCAATAACCACCAAAGTACCTGTCCATTCATATTTAAGTTGAACCAGCGTTCGCAAGGTGCCTGTCCAGGTCGACATATGGATATCGTGCCCGCAGGCATGCATTACCCAAACTTCATCTCCGTTTAAATCGGCAGTTTTTGTACTCGCAAAGGCGAAACCGGTTGCTTCCTTCACGGGTAAAGCGTCCATATCGGTACGTAAAAATACCGTTGGGCCTTCCCCGTTTTTCAAAACACCCACCACACTGTTACCTCCAAAGTTGGGAGTTACTTCAAAACCGATGCTCTCTAGTTCTGCTGCCATTCGTTTAGCCGTTTCAAACTCCTGAAACGACAACTCCGGGTTCTGATGAAGATGTTTGCAAAGCTCAAAAGCGTAAACACTTTGCTGCTCAGCCGCTGTTTTTATTTTTTTGCTGATGGAATTCTGTGCAATACCTGGGATACCCGCGCATATGGAAAGAATAAAAAGTACAATCTTCATCGGATCAGTTTTTAATGTGGCTTGAATGAAATGCCCCGCCGCAGAGCAGAAGGAGTATCCCAAAGGTATGATATTTCTCAATTCCCCAAAAAGGGCAGGTAAGACAGCCCATTAGATCCCGATGCACAGCAATCGGGATCCCCGCCTGCCGGACGGGCAGGAGTTCGACTTCTTAATTTCAGTTCAATATCGCTCCTGAAATCAGAGTATCACTGATTTAAAAAAGTTTTGGTTTCTGTCAGAAACGTAAAAGCGTAAAAAAGAACCGTTCTGCATGCAGAACGGTTCAACGGTATCATAAAAAATTCAATGACAGTGTAATATAAAAACTTCTTCCGGGCGAATAAATGGGTCGTGCTTCCGCACTCCGCACCGAGCGGGCCAAATGCTCGTAGTAAGCCGTATCCAACAAATTTAACACGCCGCCCGAAAGACTCAGTGGAGCGCTGATTTGCCAGGCAATTTTTGCATCAACTACAGTAAATTCGGGAGTTTTGGTTTCACCATATGATGTTGCCACCCGGTCTTGTTTAAATGAATGCCGCAACAGAATTTCAGGCCGGATTTTGTTGTCCGCAAAGCTACCTGTCAAACGATAACGCACATCCAGCGGTGGTATTTCGGGCAGCGCTTCGTCTGCATCTTTGTTTTGGCCGTAAGTGAAAGCCACGCTCAAATCATGGCTCAGGTTGTCCGAAAATTGTTGTTTCCAACTTCCTTCAAAACCTGTCATCAGCGCTTTGTCGATGTTTACAAACTGGCGTACTCCCGGGGCACTCGACATGGCAGGTTGCAGATCGGGCCTGATCTCCGACGAAATATAATCGCGAAGCGCCGAAGCAAACACGTTGATATCTAAGCGCATGCTACCCTCCTGGAAAGCCAGAATCAAATCCACCTGGTTATTAATTTCGGGATCGAGGTTCGGATTACCCAACATCTCATACGGGTCGAGGCCTACCGGAAACTGATTGATATACCTTTCGGCAATTCCCGCACTTCGTGATGCACGGCCCAGCCACAAACCCAGCGAAATTTTTTCGTTGAAAAAGCGGGTTCCCCCCACACTCAGCGAAGGATGAACGGTATTCGATTCCAGGTCATTGTAGATGGATGAAAAACGCGCATCAGGATCGTTTACTGTCGAATTGTTCATGTCGAGCCTTCCAGAAAACACCAGCTGATAACCGGTCCTGTGAACGTGCCATTCGCCAAACAATCCGGATCTGTGCACTTCTGCATCCTGCCACACATTGTCGATGAAAACTTTCCCGGCCATCGGCCCCATCAACATTTCGCGTGTCCGGTGCCCCTCGGCCGATTCAGAACGATAATCCAACCCGGCAAACACATGACTTCTGTCAAAATTAAAACGCAACTCGGTACGCCCTCCATAATTTTGGGTGGAAGCATCGGTGTAGGCATCCATCATCCTCGGATCGAGCACTTTATCCAGATTATCCATTTCATGATTGACAAATGTTCCGTACAAACTGGTTTTCCATGTTGACAACGAATGCTCATAAAACGTTGCTGAATGACTGGCGTTGATCAGCCAGGTATTGTCTTTTCGCAAATCCATGGGTAAGGCCGGAAAATCAACATCTTTCGCAAAATTATTGGAAACCATCACCCCCAGTGTTTGCGCCTCACTGATTTTCAAACCAAGCTTTCCTCCCCAATTCAGGCGGTTAAAACGGGCAGCGATATCTACACCCTCACCATCGGTATAATCATCGCCCACCGAATAGGCACCAAACACCCGAAAGTCAGCCTTTTTCCCGCTTACTCCTGCCACACCTTCGGTTCGTAAAATCGTACCGTTGGTTTCGTAGCTTGTCCCCAAACGGCCAACCGGTGTCGCTTTTTCCCTAAATTCAGGTTCGCTGCTTTTGAAATTTATTGTACCTCCAAAAACGTTTCCATACCGCAAGCTATACGGACCTTTAAGTATTTCGGCTTGTGTAATCATATTAATCGGCACCTGGCTCGCTCCCGGATCCATGCGATTGGGACAGGCAGCTGAAGCCGTTTGAACTCCATCCAGCACCAGATTGATCTGATCGTACTTAAAGCCCCGCAATACCGGTTCGAAACCGTAGGTGCCGCTTTTACGAATGCTTGATATTGACGATACCGATTCGAGCAAGGCCCCCGCATCGTGAGCCAGTTTACTTTGTGCTGAAAACTCCAGCGTTCCGGCACCACCCGTTTCGGGCCGAACCAATACCAGTGTAACCGGCAACAGATAATTTTCTGCCTCCTGAATTTTTAATATTCCGCTGTTGCCCGCACTTATTACATCTGACGACGCAATGCTTTGTTTACCATACTGCACATGCGACAGATACAGCGTTTCGCCTAGTTTCAAATGAAGGAGGATCACACCCTGTTCATCCGATATTCCGGATTGCCCATTGTAAGTATAATGAACATCAGGGATCGGTGTCCCATCCTGTTTATCCATTAATTTAATACTCTTTCCCTGTGAATACGCATCATTCCCAATAGCCAGAAAGACCACCACACAAAAGAACATGCGCGTTCCGGAAAGCAAAGATTTTATCTTCATTCCCAAATGATTTTAAAGTTTTCGATAACATTGAAGAACTATGTAAGAAAACCTAAAACTTTGGGAGGATGAAAAATTTTAACGGCTAGTAAGAAACTATAATCAGTTCTGATCGATTCTGTTAACTCATGTTTGGAAGGGTAATAGGAAAGCGTACATTCCAGCGTTTGCCGAACTATAAAGATATTCTCCTTTTCCGTTTGAACAGGCGGTAATTCTTCTTTCTGTTCCTGCTGCTCATTCAGCCTTTTCTTTAGCTGACAACATCCTTTACACGTTGATCCTTCCACATCTTTCTCTACACAAAGATTTTTGGCGATGTAATCCTGTCTCAGTTTAAATCCAACCACGACCATGAGTTCCGACAGTTGAAAACTCAGCATAGAAAAAATCAATATGGATGCAAGAAAAGGTTTCAATTTTATTAAATGTTACTCAGTAAGTTCGGCAGATTCCTTCATCCACTTTAACTGCGGCCATGTTTCAGGGCCATCGTTTTTTTGAAGAACGCCCACCGTACTTCTTCCATTCTTTACAATGGCAGTCAGCTCAGAACGATATTCTTCAATAATTTCAGGAAATTCGCTTTCGAGGTTCTTCTGTTCCGATATATCGGTTTCCAAATCATAAAGCTGAACCGGCGGCAAATTCTTTACTTCCTGCGATCCTGGTCGTGGAGTGCTCCAACCACCCGATCCCGGGCAGAAGATTGCCTTGTATTTACCTTTTCTGAAGGCGAAAGAACCGTTGATCGAATGATGTACCATGCTTGTCCGTTCCGGAGCCTGAGATTCCAGCCCGAGCGCAGCGGAAAAACTGTAGCTGTCTTCGGCAGCATTATCCGGATAAGCAACCCCGATTACTTCGGCAAAGGTGGCAAACAGGTCGGTAGTGCAAACCAACTGCTTTGAAACGCCGCTTGCGACATTTGCGGGCCAGCGCACCACAAACGGAACCCGGTGGCCTCCTTCGTAAATATCAGCTTTCGCCCCCCGGAAAACGTAGCTCGGATGATGCCCTTTGGTCGCCAGTTGTTCAAAGTCGGCCTGAGGCGAACATCCGTTATCGCTGGTAAAAATCAACAATGTATTCTCTGCAACTCCTGCTTTGTCCAGAGCCTTCATTACCTGGCCAACAACGTCGTCCACCATCATTACAAAATCGCCGTAGGCATTGTCCAAACCACTTTTCCCTTTAAACTTCTCGGTTGGTAGAATTGGGGTATGCGGCGCAGGCAGCGGCATATACACAAAAAACGGATGTTGGTCTTTTGCATGCTTCCGAATATATTCCACTGTTTTCTCCGCCACTTTGGGCAAAACATTTTCGTGCTGAAAATCATCGGAGGTGGGACCGTTTCTCCACCAGGTTTGTTTACCGGTGTTTACAGTGTATTTAGTGGGAACCATGGTAGGAACATCGTTTTCCACCCAAACATAGGGTGCCATGTCCAGCGAACCGCAAAAAACATAGCTCTCGTCGAAACCACGTGTTTTGGGGCCATTTTCAACCGGGCTTGCGTAATCAACATTGGGAAGGGCATTCAGATCATCTTTGCTTAAAGAGTCATTTTCAATGATTTTCCAGTCCCAACCCAGGTGCCACTTACCAAAGCACGCCGTATGGTAGCCGTTTTCTTTTAAAAAGGCCGGAAGTGTCAGCCGCTCGCGATCGATCAGGGCTTTACTGTAACCACTCAAAACCCCGCTTTTTAAGGTTGAACGCCAATTGTAACGACCGGTCAACACACTGTAACGGGTCGGAGTGCATACGGCAGAACTGGTGTGCGCGTCGGTAAACATCACACCGTCAGTTGCGAGATCATCAATGTTTGGCGTATGAATCTTTGAATTCGGATTGAAACACGAAACATCGCCATAGCCCAAATCATCAGCAAGAATAAAAATGATGTTGGGATTTTTCTTTTCCTGTTTTTTACTGGTCGAGCAACTCATCAACAGGAGAAGACCTGCGAATAGGTAAATCGGTTTAATCAGATACATCGTTAAAAGTCGGTTTTTATTTGGTTTTATTTTTTTTCTGAAAGTCTATCGAAAATCAATAGCAAAAGAAGTTTCAATATTGTCTGACTCACCCTGATTGTGCCTGCGACACAATCTTCCCTCTCTATCCAAGAGAGGGAGCGAGGGAGAGTAAAAGTCATTACTTTCATATCTGTTGGTGATTCCTGAGAATCATGATTGTTTTATGGAGCGAACTTACCAAACAAGATCACAGGCATCGGCCGGCATCCAGTGTTTGTCTTTGCCGTCCCATTTTACATTGCATCCAATGGGATTCGTAAGCGGAACAGAAATGGGCTTGCCCGATGTCAATTCTTCCAAAGCCCGATCCAAATCGTTTACGGTCATTTTTGAAATATCTCGCGGACTGTCTACTCCCCGGCCGGTATAAACCAGTTTCCGGTTTTCATCAAATACATAAAAATGAGGCGTGCGTAATGCTCCATACGCCAAAGCAACTTCCTGCGTTTCGTCGTACAAATATTTCCACGGGAAATTGTGTTCCTCTATTCGTTTCACCATGTGATCAAAATCGTCTTCAGCATAGGTGTTTTTACTGTTCGAATTGATCCCAACGAAGACAACGCCTTTTTCGGCATACTTTTCCGCAGTCGCACGGGTTACTTCGTCGCTGTTGATTACATACGGACAATGGTTACAGGTAAAAAACACCACGAGGTATTTCGAATCGCTGAAACTGTCGAGCGAATAGGTCTGCCCGTCGGTTGCAGGTAATTTAAAATCAATTGCTTTTGTTCCTGTTTCAAGCGTAAATGCCATAGCTTCACTTTTTAGTTGTTTAAAAGTAAAAGATATTTCGGCACTTATTTGTTTAATCAGAAACAAAATCTTTCTCTATTTTTAGCCTTGATCGGAAAAATCGGCCGGCATTATCATAATCAACACAAAAAATGGATCAGCAACAGGCATTAAAAACAATAAAAGAACTTCAGACAGAACTTGAAGAGCACAATTACAATTACTATGTTTTGGCTCAACCTTCGATCAGCGATTATGAATTTGATATGAAGCTGAAAGAGCTGGAACGTCTGGAGAAAGAATACGGTGTTAATGATCCGAATTCGCCCACCAAAAGAGTGGGAAGCGACTTAAGCAGCGACTTCGAGCAGGTGGAACACAAGTACATGATGCTGTCGCTTTCGAATGCTTATTCGGAAGAAGAAATCAGGGATTTTGACACCCGTGTTAAAAAGTTGATTGGTACCGAATGTGAATACGTTTGTGAATTGAAATACGACGGCTCGTCGATTAGCCTGACCTATGAAAACGGTGAACTTGTGCGGGCGGTAACACGCGGCGACGGCGTAAAAGGCGACGATGTCACCGCCAATGTGCGCACCATTAAATCGATTCCGCTAAAATTGCGCGGAAATGATTATCCCGATAGTTTTGAAATGCGGGGCGAGATACTGATGCCTTTCGAGGTATTCAATCAACTCAATGCCGAATTGGAGGAACGTGGCGAAGCGCTTTTGGCAAATCCCAGAAATACAGCAGCCGGGACTTTGAAGATGAAAAACTCCTCGGTGGTGGCTTCCCGTAAACTGGATGCTTATTTGTATTACTTGCTGGGTGAAAACCTGCCCGAAGACGGCCACTACCAAAACCTGCAAAAAGCAAAGGAATGGGGCTTTAAAATATCGGAACACATGCAACTGTGCCCAGGTCTGGAGGATGTTTTCGATTTTCTCCGGAAATGGGATACCGAACGTTTTAATCTTCCTGTTGCGACCGACGGTGTGGTAATTAAAGTCAATTCAAAACGATTGCAGGATAATCTTGGATTTACCGCCAAATCGCCGCGCTGGGCCATTGCCTACAAATTTAAAGCGGAAAGCGTTTCCACTATTCTGAAATCGGTTTCGTACCAGGTGGGAAGAACCGGAGCTGTGACGCCGGTGGCCAATCTTGAACCTGTTCCCGTTGCCGGAACCATTGTAAAAAGAGCCTCGTTGCACAATGCCGACATCATCCTTAATCTTGATCTGCATTTGGGCGACACCGTTTTTGTGGAAAAAGGCGGCGAGATCATTCCTAAAATAACCGCAGTGGATGCCACTAAGCGTCACCCGATGTTTCAGCCGGTTACATTTATTGAAAGCTGCCCGGAATGTGGCACACGGCTGATTCGCAAAGAGGGAGAAGCGGCGCACTACTGCCCCAACGAAGATGGTTGCCCGCCTCAGATCAAAGGAAAAATGGAGCACTTTGTCAGCCGAAAAGCGATGGACATTGACGGAATTGGGGAAGAAACCGTTGAACTGCTTTATTCACAAGGCCTCGCTCATAACATTACCGATTTCTATGATTTGAAAAAAGAACAGCTCGAAAACCTCGATCGCATGGCAGAGAAATCGGCGCAACGTATCCTCGACGGGCTCGAAGCTTCGAAAAAAGTTCCTTTCGAGCGGGTGTTGTTTGCCCTGGGAATTCGCTTTGTGGGGGAAACAGTGGCTAAAACGCTGGTCAAAAAACTTCATACCATCGAAAACATCCAAAGCCAGACACTGGAGCAATTGACTGAGATTGATGAAATAGGCAGCAGAATTGCGGAAAGCGTGGTGGACTGGTTTTCAAAACCGGAACACCAGGAAATCATTCAAAAACTAAAAGAAAAAGGTTTGCAGTTTGCCATCAGCGAAGAACAGCTGGCCGGAAGAACAGAAAAACTGGCAGGATTGAACATCGTCATTTCAGGCACTTTCGAAAAACATTCGCGTGACGAATTGAAAAAAATGATCGAAATGAACGGTGGTAAAAACGTTGGTTCCATTTCAAAAAATACGAGCTATCTTCTTGCGGGCGAAAACATCGGCCCAAGTAAATTGGAGAAAGTAAATAAACTGGGCATCCCAATGATCAGCGAAGACGATTTCCTGGAAATGCTGGAACAACAGTAGGCAAAGGCTGAGGCGAAGAATAAGGTTTTTTAAAGAAGAAACCTGAGAGCAATGGTAGATTGAATGACGTTTAACAGTCTCAGTTTTCAGAAACGCAAGGTCTGGTGGATTGAAAAATGAAGGAGTTTCGATTCGCGAAAAAAACCGCTGGCAGCGAATATTAAAGCAGTTAAGCATTACCGTATTTATGCATTCTCGTATTCAGCCATTTTCAAAAATGTAACTACATTTGCTTTTCTCAACTCTAAGTTTGAAAACAGCCATGATAAAAAAACTTTTATTCCTTGTTCTTTTTGCGTTCACCGCGACAGTTGTTTGGGCTCAAAATATGCTGGAATGGTCCGAAGATCATCCGCTTACGGTAAAAGATTTTGAAGCACCGGCTCCCAACAACGGGCAAATGCAAACGGTTTCAGGAAGTTTCTCTGTTTCTTACGAATTTGGAGGATTAAGCCTGATTTCCACCCGAAACCTGAATCAGTATGTGCATGCCAACTTTCAGAAAAATGCGTCGTACATCGACCGTGCCGATGCGGCAACCACTAACCGTTTGCTGGCTTACCAGCAACTAATTTTTAATGTTTACGAGTTGCAGGCCCGCAATCTTAGAAAAAAATTCTATGATGAAAGAGGAAAACTCCTCACCAAAGGCCCGGGTCTTCTGTACCAGGAAGTGGCAGCGGAGCATTCCGTGTTACTCGGAAAAGTGGAAAGTGAGACTTTTCATGGGGCCAGTATGGACGAAATAAAGCGCTGGAACGAATGGGTGCTCCAGGAACTGGAAAAATTAAACGAATTTTGTAAAGACTGTAAACCGTCGAAAAAAAAGAATAGAAACCAATAACAAGCACCGATGGGATTCAAACAAAAATACCGCGAACGAAAACTCAGGCAAGAGCTTGCAAAAATACAACGTGAACCGGTGGTTCACAACATCGACGATGTTAAGAAAGTAGGCGTTATCTGGCAGCCTTCGCAAAAAGAGGCAGTGAATTACCTGAAAAACTATTTCAACAAAAACCACATTATTTTTCGTACCTACTGTGTATTTGATAAACTGAGCAACCCCAACGAAGCCAACAATACCCTGACCGTAAACGATCTGAACTGGTGGGGCATTCCCAAGCCTGAAAAAACGCAGGATTTTCTTCAGATGCATTTTGATGTGCTGCTGAATATTGCGCTGGAACAAAATTTTGTGCTCGATTATATCACAGCCATCGCTCATGCCGATTTAAAAGTAGGTTGGTCGCCCAATGAAAACAATTACTTCGACTTAAACATTAACATTGGGGAAAATCAGGATTCGATGTTCCTTGCCAAACAACAAATTTTTTATCTTGCGCAGCTAAATAAAAATACGAGCAAATGAGTCAGCTTTTTACAGGTGCAGGTGTTGCATTAATTACCCCGTTTACAAAGGAAAGTCATGTGGATTACAAATCGCTTGAAAAAGTGGTTGAAAATCAGGTGAAGGGAGGAATGGACTACCTTGTTGCGTTGGGTACAACCGCCGAAACCGCCACGCTAACACAGGACGAGAAATCGAATGTGGTTGAGCTGGTTAAAGAAAAGTCGGCCGGTTTGCCCGTGGTTGTGGGAATGGGTGGCAACGACACCCGCGCCATTATCAACCAAATAGATAATTTTAATTTTGATGGGATTTCGGGGATTCTTGTGGTTACCCCGTATTACAATAAACCCTCGCAGGAAGGCATGTACCGCCATTATGTGGAAGTGGCCAAAGCCAGTCCGGTACCGGTGATTTTATACAATGTCCCATCACGTACAGGAATCAATCTTGAAGCAGAGACCGTTGGCCGAA
Organism: Maribellus sp. YY47; assembly: GCF_023111095.1. Taxonomy (GTDB): domain Bacteria; phylum Bacteroidota; class Bacteroidia; order Bacteroidales; family Prolixibacteraceae; genus Draconibacterium. Next base: position 77,742 of record NZ_JALGYW010000004.1, on the reverse strand, counting down.
TTGTAGCAGCTGCTGACAATGTGGTTGCCATAAAAGAAGCGTCCGGCGAACATTCTCAAATGACTAAGATCCTAAAATATACTCCGGATAATTTCACGCTGATCTCGGGCGACGATCTTCTGGCGATCACTATTTCTTCCATCGGGGGTAAAGGAGTGATCTCGGTTATTGCCAACGCTTTGCCTGGGAAAGTGAGCAAACTGATGCACCTGGCAATGGAAAACAATTATGCCGAAGCCCGGAAAATTCATTTTGAACTGATTGAAATGTTCCAGCTGATGTTTAAAGAAGGAAATCCGGGAGGCGTGAAAGCCTTGATGAATCTCCAGGGAACCATTGAAAATGTATTGCGACTGCCGCTTTATCCTATCTCCGAAGGTTTGATCGGTGAGATTAAAGCGCGCTACGAAAAGCTTTCCTAAAACAAACAGACGCAGACTATTCCCCATTAAGTGAAGCAGAAGCTTTGCTTTGCACTTTTTAACGGTTGCCGTTTTAGGGCTGTCGCAAAAAAGAAGTAACTTCGTGCCCATTATCAAATCGAATGAAGAACCTTCTGTTGGTCATATTGCTTTTTATCGGTTTCGGTGCCTTTGCGCAGGAAGGTCCGCAACTTTTGATGCCAAAGCAGGATTCGACTGAATTGGAACTGGAACGCAAAATCGAATATTTCAGGCTGACTACCGGATTACCGGGAAGCGATCTGTTTATGAACCATCTGGAACTTCCCGGATTAAATATCGAACAGGAATTTATAAAGCGATACGCAATAAATCCTTCAATCACGGCATTTCCAAGTATACAATTGATCCCGGAAATATCCTTTAATTTTACTTCACCCTTTTGGGTAAACGGACAGGTATTAAGTGGTTCGGCAACTCAACTCAGCGACAAATTCACCATCGGGGGATTTAGCTACGGTGCCAATTCCGTTTTTTCGGCGCCGCTTCCCAATGCCAACAAAACTTATTTCGACACCTATGGCTCTACCATGTTTATGCAGTATAAAGTTTCGAAAAACTTTAAGATCGAAACCAGCGTGAGTGTCGGCCGTCAACAGGGACCTCCGGGGTTTTGAGGGACTGAAGGATTGATGAGATTGAATTAGATCGAAAAGATTGAATTCATTCCAACCAATGACCAGTGACAAATGTCCTGGTAATTTACAGACTTTGAACACTGAACACTGAACTCCAAGTTTTCATTATCTTTAAACCTGAATTTTTAAACTCGAAACTCTTTCATGCTCACTGTTTACAAAGCTTCTGCAGGATCAGGAAAAACCTTTCAGCTGGTAGTTGAATACCTGAAACTGATATTGGGCAATCCCTACAACTACAAACATATTCTGGCGGTGACGTTTACCAACAAAGCCACCAACGAAATGAAGAGCCGGATTCTGGAACAGCTCCACAAACTGGCCGATAATCAACCGTCCGACTATATTGCAATACTTCAGAAAGAAGGCGATTATTCCGAGCAATTTATCCGCCAGCGGGCCCGGCAGGTACTCAAAAATATTCTGCACGATTATAACCGGTTTACGATCAATACGATCGACTCCTTCACCCAGAAAGTAATAAAATCGTTTAACCGCGAACTGGGGATTTCGCCAAATTTCTCGCTGGAACTGGATACCGATATTATTCTGGAAGAGGCTACTGAACGGATGCTGGCCCGTTTGGGCGAGGACCGCGATTTGCTGAAATGGCTGCAGGAATACAGCCGCGAAAAAATTGAAGGGAACTACAGTCAGCGGATAGATAAAGACATCAAAGACCTTGGCAAAGAACTTTTCAAGGAACGTTTCCAGGTTTTCTTTCCCGAAGACGGAGAATCGGTTTACAACCGACAAACGCTTAACGAATTTGGGAAAGAGCTGCAACAATTAAAAAGTGGTTTTGAAAATACGCTAAAGAAAAAAGCGTACTCACTTTTGCAGTCCATCGAAAATCACGGTTTCAGTGTAGACGATTTTTCATATAAAAAAACCGGGGTGGCTGGTTATATTGCAGCGGTGGCCGGTGGAGCAATCAAAGAACCAACCGGGCGAGCCATTTCGGCTTCGGAAGACGTGGAGAAATGGTTTGCCAAAAGCCACAAACAAGCGGCCGAACTGGGAGCTTTGGTTCAGCAAAATCTTCAACCCGGCCTGGCTGATCTGATCCACTATTTCACTACACATTTTACCCGTTACAATACAACCATCGCAGTATTAAAACAGATTCGCACACTGGGCATTTTAACCGACCTGCGAAAAGAAATTGAAGCCTTGCTGCGTGAAAAGGAAATGCTCCAATTGTCGGATTCCAACCTCCTGCTCAGTAAAATTATCGGGGAAAGCGATTCGCCTTTTGTTTACGAGAAAATCGGGAATTTCTATCATCATTTTATGCTCGATGAATTTCAGGACACTTCGGGTTTGCAATGGCGAAATTTTAAACCACTGGTAGTCAACTCGCTTTCTGAGGGTCACGCGAACCTGGTGGTGGGCGATGTTAAACAGTCGATCTACCGGTGGAGAAACAGCGACTGGAACATTCTGGCAGAAGAGCTGGATCACGATTTTACGGAAGCACAGAAAAAAGAAGAACACCTCGATTTCAACTGGCGAAGCGATAAAAACATCATCGATTTTAACAACGAAATCATTGCCCGCCTGATCGATGTTTTTGAATCGAGACTTTTCTCGGCCATTCCCGACAATGAACAGTACCTGAATAAATTCAGAAATATTTATGCTTCATTTCAGCAAAAACCGGGGAAAAAGGAAGCTGACCCCAAAGGCTATGTTCAACTGAACTTTTTGCCGGGCGACGATTTTTATGAAACGGCCACCAACACGCTGGTTGAGCAGGTAAAAATGTTGCAGGATAAGGGAATAAAACCTGAAGAAATTGCCATACTTGTAAGGAAAAACGGAGAAGGCACCCGCATTGTGGAAGCCTTTTTGGAAGCAGCTCAACAGGAAGAGAACAAGGCTTACAACCTGACCGTCCTTTCGAATGACTCGCTGTTCCTTTTTGCCTCCAAAGCGGTACTGTTTATCATTCACACCATTGAATGGCTGGTAGATCCGCTGAGCGAAATCAACAAAGCTACGCTGCTGCACCTGTGGATGAGTTGGCTAAAACCTACGCAAAAAGGTTTCGAAAATACATTGTTTCCCGAACCAACCGAAAAATGGCAGCTTGGAAATGATTACGATGCACTTTTTGAAAGTGAACTGGGCGAAAAACTGGAGCAGGTAAAACAGAAGGTACTGCTTTCATCGCTCGATGAGACGGTTACCCGAATTGCTTCCTTGTTTGGCTTATTAAAACTTCAAAACGAGCTTCCCTACATTCAAACCCTGATTGACAAAGCCGGCGAACTTAAGACATCGCTCTCCAACGATTTGTCGAACCTGCTCTTTTGGTGGAACGAAAAGGGCTCAACTACGTCGGTAAGCGTAAATGAAGGAACAGGTTCCATTCGTTTACTGACCATCCACAGTTCAAAGGGTTTGGAATTTAAGGCTGTGCTTCTCCCCTATTTTAAGTGGGAAACCAGCCGTAGCGGCGATATTATCTGGTGCCAGCCAACCAGCGAACCGTTTAATAAATTCCCGCTGTTGCCCATCAAAAGCGGAAAGGAAATGGAAGCTTCGGAATTTGCTCCGGCGCATTTCGAAGAAAAAGTAAGCAGCTATATCGACTCGCTCAACCTGATTTACGTGGCAGTTACCCGGGCAAAATCGGCGTTGCTGATTAATTGTCCCCAGCCAAAGCTTAATCAAAAAGGCGAATATTCGGGTTCTGATGTGGACTTGTTGCTATTTCTGGCCGTTCAGCAAACAGCTTCCAATCCAATGTTCAGCGCTTGTTTTGATGAAGAAGCAGGCATTTTCGAATTTGGATCCGTTTCTCCGAGCTTAGGGAAAAAGGAGGAATCAAAAAGCATTACCGTCACCAATTACCATTTTTCTGACCTGGGCGACAGAATCAACCTGCGCTTGTCGGGAGAGGACTTTTTAGTGTCGAGTGACAAGCACCATTCCGAGAAAAATCTGGGGAAACTGGTACACGAAATCCTTTCGGGCATCGAAACGGTTAAAGATGTGAAAGCGGCTTGCCTGAAAGCGTTGAACGAAGGAAGAATTGACAACGAAGAAATGGTAGAAATTCAAAAAACCATTGATGAAAACCTGCAACTTCCTGAAGTGAAAAGCTGGTTCGATGGCAGCCTTCAAATTCTGAATGAGCGCGATCTGCTAACCGGGCAAAAATTGCTTCGTCCCGACCGTATTATGTTTTCGGGCGATAATGCGATTGTGGTTGACTACAAGACCGGCGAAAAGATTCCTACGAAATACAACAAGCAGGTAAATCGTTATGCCAAAACCTTAAAAGAAAGTGGCTTTAAAAGAGTAAGCGGCTACCTGTGGTACCTGGCAACCAACGAAGTAGAAAAAATTTGTGAGTATTGATTTTTGAATTAGATGAAAACATTAAAACACCTTTAGGTGTTTTAATTCTAATCTAAAGAAATAATCATGGAACGAAAAAACTTTCTTAAAAACTTTGCCGTTGGGGGTAGTATCCTTCTGGCTTCTCCTATGCTTTTTAACGCCTGTTCGAAAGACGAAGACATGGGTAACAACAACGACCCGGGTGGATCGTCGCCAATCACCGTCGATCTGACTGCATCAGCTTACGCAGCTTTGGGAACCGTTGGTGGCTATGCCTACAAAGGCAACATTATGGTTTTCAGAACCGGTGAAAACAATTATCTCGCCTTATCGAAGATTTGCACACATCAAGGTTGCGATGTAACATACAGTCATGCCGACGGCAATGTCCCTTGTCCTTGCCACGGTTCAAAATACACCACTGCAGGTGTAGTTATAAACGGACCTGCGACTGCCAATCTTAAAAAGTATTCGGTGAGTAAAAACGGAGATGTCCTGACTATTTCCTGATTAACAGGCTAATTGCTCTCAATCACCTGTCCTTCCTCGCGGTAAAGGTCCACTTTCCCGTCGAGCAAAACTGCAATGACCGTTACCTGCTGATCGAGTACTTTCTCCGGAACATCGATGTAAACAATTCCCGGAACGGCGCTCCAGTATTGCTTCATTTTCACATCCCAGTTCAGTTTGGTACCGTTGCCAACCACCCAAATCCGGTTGATTTTGTTTTTTATTCCTTTTAAAATCAGCGGACCGTTTGGCTTGTGTGGCACATACAGGTAAAGAATGTCCCCTCCTTTATTTAAAGCTGTGGGGCCGTAAAAATGCTCGCAGGGAATTCCGGCACGCGTTCCGTAAATTGCTTCTGCGTGCTTGCTAGTCCAACGTCCGAGTTCCTTCAAAATATTCACTTGCTCCTCGGGAATACTTCCGTCGGCTTTGGGACCAATATCCAGCAAAAGATTTCCGCCTTTGTTGATCACATCCACCAACATACGAATCACCTGGTTGGGCGTTTTGTAGTTATGGTCGTTGTGCTGATAGCCCCAGCTGTCGTTCATGGTCATGCAAAGCTCCCAGTAACGGCTGCGCGGCCGGGTTACCGGAAGTCCCTGCTCAGGTGTGGCATAATCGCCGTAACCCTGAATCCGGCTATTTAGAATCAAGCCTTTGTTCCATTCCCTCAGCTTCTCACTTAATTCGCGGGCTTTCCATTTTTCGGCCGAAGCTTCCCAATCGCCGTCAAACCAGTACAAATCGGGTTTAAAGTTTTTAGATAATTCTTCCAGCTGACAGAAATTAAAATCGACAAAACGGTTCCAACGTAAAGAATCGTTCTCGTAGCGTTTTTCAACACGTGTTTTATTCGGATAATCGGGATGCGACCAGTCGAGTAACGAATAGTACAATCCAACTTTCAGTTTATTTTTTCTAAGTTCACTTACAAAAGGGGCAATCAGATCTTTTTGTGCCGGAGATTTTTTTGCTACGCTTAAATCGTTGCAATGTGTGTCCCACAATGCCACCCCATCGTGGTGTTTTGTGGTTATTACCGAGTATTTCGCGCCACTCTCGGCCAGCAATTTTGCCCAGGCTACCGGGTCGTAGTTCTTGGCTGTGAATCCCGCGAGCTGATTCATATAATCTTCGTGCGAAATATACCCGTTAAAAAACGACCAGCTTTCGTCGATTCCGTTTACAGCATATATTCCCCAATGGATAAAGATGCCCAATTTAGCGTCTTCAAACCATTGCATTCTCTTCTCCCTGGCGGCTGCATCTTCCTGAGCTACTCCTTTAAAAAAGAGCACACAAGCAACCAAAGTCCAAAATAATCGTTGCATAGACATTTGAAAATTATAATTCTATGCAAACTTTGTAAAATTTTTTAAAATCTCAAATATTATTCGAATGAATAATGCTTTTTGATGGCCGATTGAATGTCCCAAACACATTCCAGACCCTTTGGAAAAGTTACAAAATCGCCGGCCTTTATAGTAACCGACTCAAATTCAGTGGTGATAACTGCTTCTCCTTCCAGAATATAACACAGTTCATTCTGATCATAAAACCAGTCGAATTTTTCTTCATCGCGCTCCCAAACCGGCCAGTTAAAAACGCCCTCTTGCTCTAATTCGTCCTGAGAATATTGTGTAACATCAATCTTCATAGAATAAAATTTACTTTGTTATACGCTTCAGAACAGTGAAGAAACCCCTGTCTAAATTTCAGATTAAATATAAATTAATCGGTGTTAATAATCAATACTGTTACTCTCTGTTATAGGACTACAAATTTATCACAAGAATCAAATTATGAAACCCGGAAAACAACTTTTCTTTTCGCCCGGTTCATTTTGTTTCCGGAGGGTAAAAAACCGAGTAAAAGCAATACTTTGGAAGTGAATCAACTAATCTTTCCTGGTTGCAGCAAGACCTATAAATTGTCGAAAAAAATGCGTTCCGAGTTCACAACCCGCCATCCAAAACCAAGCGATTGGCTTTCCAACAAAATTTCCAACACCGAAAAAAAGGATGACTCTCGTTCTAGCTGTAAATGGTCAGAACCAGGCGGCGAGTGCCTCCGTAATCGCGGAATTCGCAAAAATATATCCCCTGCCAGGTTCCCAAGTTTAGGCGGTGCCGGGTGATCGGAATCGTAACTTCAGCGCCAATCAATGTCGACTTTAAATGGGCAGGCATATCATCACTTCCCTCGTAAGTATGAATGTACACCGGGTCGTCTTCGGGAATCATTTTGTTGATAAAGTTCTCGAAATCGGTTCTTACGGTTGGATCGGCATTTTCGTTCAGTGTAATTCCTGCCGATGTATGCTTTACCAGAATATGTAGTAAACCGGTTTCGGGAAGTTCCGGCAGTTTTTCTTCGATAAGTCGGGTAATCAGGTGGTAACCTCTTCTAAATGCGGGTAATGTAATTTCCTTTTGCTGAATCATAAGTATGAACCTTTGAGGTAAAAATACAAACTATTCTAAAACACCCTCCTCCTGTATTTTTTTGAAAGTATCCTGAATTCTCCTTTTTACCTGTAAAAATGGCTCGTTCACCTTTTATTTTTGCGCTGGTAATGATCTATTAAGTATTTTCCGCATGAATTTTAAATCCATTGAAAATGATACTGACAATTGCGACAATAATTTTGCTGGGTACACTGGCCTGGAACAAATGGATCACCAGAAATAAAGTAAAACCGGAAACAGTAAAAGTCCGGGTAAAAAATGAAAAACCATTTAACCGATAATTATGAAATTCTTGGGCAACATCATCTGGCTGATATTCGGAGGCTTCGCCATTTTCCTGGAATACATGCTTGCAGGCCTCGCTCTGTGTGTCACCATAATTGGAATTCCGTTTGGCATCCAATCGTTCAAACTGGGTGTACTGGCGCTATGGCCCTTCGGACAAAAAATTGAATACATGGATTATGCTCCAGGCTGTCTTTCCACCATTATGAATATTCTGTGGCTGTTTATCGGCGGATTTTGGATCATGCTGACACACATCCTTTTCGGATTGCTGCTCGGAATTACCATCATTGGGATTCCATGGGCACGCCAACACTTTAAAATGGCTTCACTTGCACTCACACCGTTTGGAAGAAGGCTGGCATAAAAGGACTGAGGGACTAAAGAACTGAGGGATTGAGGGACTGAAGGAGTTGATTAAACTTGAAATTTTTGGGGCACGAGCAAGTGATAGATTGTTAAACTGAAAAACGGTTAAACATAGGAAGATGGAACTTCCTGCTTCGAGCGATTTGTCACTGGTCATTAGGCATTAGTCATTGGTTAGCAGGCATGCAATCTCATCAATCCTTCAACCATTCAATCCCTAAAAACTGCAACTGTGAACTGTGACTGAAAACTGCGACTAAAATCCCTCAATCCCTGAAACCCGCGGCTTGCTTTTTAGACGAATTACACCGTAAACGACGCCACTCAACTCTGAATTTTTAAACTCTGAACTCTAAACTCACCTGATCACCGTTCCCTTGGCGCCCCACCAGTAGAAGGCTTCCATACTGAGACGACCGGATTTCACTGCCGGATCTTCGGCTTCCAGTTTTAATGCCTCATCCACCGTTTCCACGTCAAAGATCAGTAAGCCGCGATAGTCTCCGGCTTCTTCAAACGGCCCGGCAACAATAAGTTTTCCACTTTCTGAAAGATGATTCAGATGTGCGAGGTGCTGCTCTTGAATTTGTGCCGCTTCAGAAGAATCCTGACTCCGCATTTCGCCTTTATTCAACAGCATAAAAACATATCGCTTCACAACGTAAGTAGTGTCTCCCTCTGAATAGGAAAATTCACGTTGATCCTGAGCAAAAGAAATCATCGTGAAACCAGTCAGCAGCAGCAGAAAAAGTAGTTTCGTCATAAGCCGTTCTTTAGTTATTTCTTTAGTTGATCTTTAAATACTTTTCTGAATTTATCGAGCTTTGGAGCAATAATAAACTGACAATAGCCCTGCGATTTGTTTCGGGCATAGTAATTCTGGTGATAATCTTCGGCAACATAAAATTTATCGAATGCGGTAATCTCAGTAACAATGGGCCGGTCATAAACCTTCTCTTCCTCCAGCTCACGAATCACTTTTTCGGCTGTTTCCCTTTGCTGTTCGTTATGGTAAAAAATCGCCGAACGGTACTGCGTGCCAACATCGTTTCCCTGACGGTTTAGCGTGGTTGGGTCGTGTGTGGCAAAAAACACCTCGAGAATCTGACTGTAGCTAACCACTTCCGGATCAAACGTAATCTGAACCGCCTCTGCATGACCCGTAGTTCCCGTACAAACTTCTTTATACGAAGGATTTTTTACATGTCCGCCACTGTAACCTGGCTTTACATCCACTACTCCTTCTAATTCCAGGTAAACCGCTTCTGTACACCAAAAACATCCGCCACCCAATGTTGCTTTCTCTACTTCTTTTGCCATAGCTGTTGTTGATAGAATAAGAAATATAATTACGATAGACTTTTTCATGATTCCCCGTTTATTTCTGTCAAAATCATTATTTACAGGAAATGCCTGACCTGCTGAAGATCAATTGTTGCCCAACCAACCTCTACTTAAACACTTCCCATTTACCTAAAGTAACAAAACAGAGATGAAGTATGTTTGCAGGATAACGAGTTTGAATTTCTAAATCTGGTGGGTTTGGTAAACGATGTACCCATAAACGGCAAACCGTAAAAGACGAAACAGGGCGTATTTTAGAAAACGTTTGGAAGGATAACCGGCCGATCCTACCAGTAAACTCACGGCTGACCAGGGAAGCGGCGTAAGTGCAGCCACAATGATCAGGAAAATACCGTATTTCTTTACCTGCTGAACCGAATCCTTGAGCAAACGTTTTTTCAGACTTTTGAATGCCTCATTTTTGTAAAAAAAGCTCCCGATCAGAAAGTTAATATAGCCCATCAAATAAGATATACCTGCAAACAGGGACAAATTAAACAAGTAATGCAGAGTGTCGGCTTTGTTCACCGCCCAAATCATAAATAATTCGGGAGGAAGGATTCCGAAAAAGAACTCAGAGAAACAGTAGATCATGTAAATAATCATCGGGCGGGCATAAAAACGTTCGACCCAGGCATCAGGAGTATGCGTGATCACGATTTCCCTGAAAAGAAAGTAAGCCGCTAACAATACAGTCAGCCATAAAAAGCCTTTGAGGCCGTTGCGCACAAGAAATTGCATTCGTGGACTAAGTTTCATGACTGGTTTCTGTTTTGTTGACCGAAAATACAATTATTTTAGAGATATTCAGGATGAAACTTTCTCGATGAGCAACAACAATGCCCAACACGGTTCATTAAAAAGATAATAAAAGTGATTTTAGCAGAAACAGTAGAATCTGATCATTTCCAAACCAGTTCCAGAATTTTCTCCAGCCACCGGGCATCCACTTCCGAGAATGAAGCTTTGTCTTTACTGTCGATATCCAAAACACCTATAATTTCCCCTGATTTATTTTTGAACGGAACAACAACTTCAGAGTTGGAACGCGAATCGCAGGCAATGTGACCGGGAAACTGATGTACATCTTCCACAACAATCGTTTCTTGCTGATTAAATGCCGCCCAGCAAACACCTTTGTCTTTTTCCAGAATCTGGCAGGCAACTGGTCCCTGATACATGCTCACCGTCATTTTCCCTTCATCGATCAGATAAAAACCGGTCCAGAAGTAATACTCCATTTTATGATGCAGCACGGCAATGATGGTTGCCATTCTCGCCTCTGTATTTTGACTTTTTAGAACCAGTTCACTCAACTGTTTGTAAATCCGCTCGTAACGTCCTTCTTTCTTTTTGTCTTCCATAACCGTCAACATAAATATCTGCACGAAATAACAAAAAATGACCGAGTTTAAAGCAGTCTACCAGCTTTTTATCGCAGATTACATAAGCCTGTGTTAAGTATCGAAACTCTGTTTTGCTTTGAATTACATCTTTCGTTCTTTTTCTTTATTTTTGCGGCCTAATTCTAAGAATCATGGCACAGAAACCTTCGATACCAAAAGGTACCCGCGATTTTTCACCGGTTGAAATGGTGAGAAGAAACTATATTTTCGATACCATCAAAGATGTTTTTCGTTTGTACGGATTTCAGCCGATTGAAACGCCGGCCATGGAAAACCTGTCGACACTGATGGGAAAATACGGGGAAGAAGGTGACAAGCTGTTGTTTAAGATTCTGAATTCAGGTGATTTTATTTCGAAAGTTCCGCAAGATTTGATCGAAGAAAAAAATTCGAACAAACTCACTACTCAAATTTCAGAGAAAGGACTGCGTTACGACCTGACTGTGCCCTTTGCACGTTATGTGGTTCAGTATCGAAACGACATTGTTTTTCCGTTTAAGCGCTACCAGATCCAACCGGTTTGGCGTGCCGACCGCCCTCAAAAAGGACGTTACCGCGAGTTTTACCAGTGCGATGTGGATGTGATTGGCAGCGACAGTTTGCTAAACGAATTGGAGCTGGTGCAGATTATCGACGATGTATTTCAGCGCCTGCAAATTAATACCGTTGTCAAAATCAATAACCGGAAAATACTGGCCGGAATTGCCGAAGCCATTGGCGAAGCCGACCGAATGGTGGACATTACCGTAGCCATCGATAAACTGGATAAAATCGGTTTGGAGAAAGTAAATGCAGAAATGCTTGAAAAAGGAATTTCAGAAACTGCCATTGAAAAACTGCAGCCCATTTTAAAACTCGAAGGCAGCACGGCCGAAAAACTGGAGCAAATTGCCGCCGTTATCGGGCATACAGAAGTTGGAGCGAAAGGTATTTCGGAAATGCAGACACTGTTTGCCTACATCAAAAACTTTGATTTGAAAACCGAAGTGGAGCTTGATCTGACACTCGCGCGTGGTTTAAACTACTACACCGGTGCTATTTTCGAAGTAAAATCGAAAGATGTGCAAATCGGGAGCATTTGTGGCGGCGGCCGCTACGACGACCTGACCGGGATTTTCGGCATGCCCGATGTTTCGGGTGTGGGCGTTTCTTTTGGAGCCGAACGTATTTACGACGTTCTTACCCAACTCAATTTGTTCCCGCAAGACTCGCTGGAAACCACCAAAGCGCTGTTTATCAACTTTGGAGAAACGGAAGAGGCCTATTGTTTGCCGGTTTTAGCGCGACTTAGAAAGGCTGGTGTAAATGCCGAGATTTTCCCGGAAAGTGGTAAAATGAAAAAGCAGATGAACTATGCCAACCGGAAAGAAATTCCTTATGTTGTTCTGGCGGGAGAAGAAGAAATAGCCGCTAAAAAGTTCACGCTAAAAAACATGGAAACCGGTGATCAACAGTCGGTAAGTGCAGAAGAACTGATAAAAGTCCTGTCTTAATAATTTCAATTATATGATATTGCCGGAATAAATCATTTATATGAATATTCCGGTACCCGATCGGCTTGTAAAAATCCTTGGCGGAGACGTTCGTTTTCCCTGATATTTTCATTGACGCAATTTCCCTTTCGTGCAATTTTTGCTTTAAATTGCCCTTCACACTCATTGGTTGAACCAATAACAATTTCCGAATTACCTTTAAACTAATTACTATGATGACAAAACGCGTTTTTGAAATATCTCCCAATAAGCTTAATTACGAAATTATTCAGGACATTCTGGAGAACGATGTAAAACTGAAACTTTCCGATATATCGGTAGAACTCATTCAAAAAAGCAAAAAATACCTCGACCGCAAACTGGAACGTGCAGAAAAACCGCTGTATGGGATCAATACCGGTTTTGGCGCTTTGTGCGACATCGAGATTTCGAAGGAAGACCTGAGTAAACTACAGGAAAACCTGGTGGTTTCGCATGCCTGCAACCTGGGAACCGAAGTTCCGGCCGATGTGGTTAAACTGATGTTGTTGCTAAAAGCACACGCTCTTTCGAAAGGGAACTCTGCTGTTCAGTTAATAACCGTTCAGCGCATCATCGATCTTTTCAACAACAATGTGCTTCCGGTTGTAAAGGAACAGGGATCTTTGGGTGCAAGTGGCGACCTCGCTCCTTTGGCGATGTTATTCCTGCCTCTGCTGGGTTTGGGAGAAGTAAATTTTGAAGGGAAGAAAGTGAATTCCGCAGTAGTTCTCGAAAAATTTGGATGGAACCCCATCCGGCTGGAAGCCAAAGAAGGATTGGCTCTTTTAAACGGGACACAGTTTATGAGTGCACACGGTGTTTACACCTTACTTAAAACCTTCCGAATCATCGATCAGGGCGATATTATCGGGGCGCTTTCGCTCGATGCCTTTGACGGTTTGCTGGAACCTTTTTCCGAAAACATCCAGCGCATTCGTCCTCACAAAGGGCAGGCAGAAACGGCCCGCAATTTCCGGCATGTGCTGGCGGGAAGCGAAATGCAGTCCAAACACAAGGAACACATCCAGGATCCTTATTCTTTCCGGTGTATTCCGCAGGTACACGGCGCTGTGCGCGATGCGGTGCGTTATGTCTCCAAAGTATTTGAAACCGAAATCAACTCGGTTACCGACAATCCAACCGTTTTTCCGGATGAAGACCTGATTATTTCGGGCGGTAACTTCCACGGCGAGCCGCTGGCACTTTCGCTCGATTTTCTGGCCATGGCCCTGAGCGAACTCGGCAGTATTTCGGAACGAAGAACCTATCGTTTGATTTCGGGAGAACGCAAGCTTCCGGAGTTTCTGGTAGCCAATCCCGGATTGAATTCAGGCTTTATGATTCCGCAGTATGCAGCGGCATCTATTGTTAGTCAGAACAAGCAATTATGTACTCCGGCTTCGGTCGATTCCATTCCATCGTCGAACGAACAGGAAGACCACGTAAGTATGGGAGGAAATGCCGCAACAAAAGCGCTAAAAGTGGCTTTAAATACGGAGAAGATCCTCGCCATTGAATTGTACAACGCAGCGCAGGCAATGGATTTCAGAAGACCGGTAAAAACATCTCCTTTCCTGGAGAATTTCCTGAAAGATTACCGAAAAAAGGTAAGTTTTGTGGAACAAGACACGGTTATGTACGAGGGAATTAATAAAACCATCGATTTTTTAAATCATACGCAAACAAGAAGACTGGCCAGATAAACTAACACAAACCGCTGTGGATTCAAAATGCACAGGTTGTATTATAAATGCAATTCGTTTTGCCAATCCAAATTGAACCGAAGACGGAAGTTTGAAGCCTGAAGAACGATTTTAAGAACTTTGACTTATACTTCTGGCTTCATGCTTCAAGCGAAGAATTACAGGTCTCAGCAACTAAAGTAGCAACAATAAATTGCAGGATTCTAAGCCTAAATTGGAGAATAAATCAATCTTTTTTAAAGTTTTTCTTTTCGCTTTACAGCTCCGTCTTCATCTACCAAAAAGAAATAGCGGATAAGTTCAGCATCGCGAATTATGAGTTCGTATTCCCTGTGATCTTCACATTCAATCAGTATGGCATTCATTAATTCGCCGTGCTTTTCAGCTGCTTTTGTTATTTTATCAGGCAGCTCCAATAAAGGCTGGTTTATTTTTAAACAAACAAATGCACCGTCCTGCTGATAGGAGGCGATGTGCTCCAGTTCTTCTTTGTAAAAAACGGCTTCGAACAAATCGCCGGTTTGTTGCCATTCAGTATTTAAAGTATCTGAAAAATGTTCCGAAAAATGATTCTTTACTGCCTCCGGAACCTGTATTTCTTTACTTGCTGAAAATATTTTCTGAAAAAATTGTTTTATCTCCATAATGTTTCTGTTCAACTGTTTTGACGATGAAATCTTCGAAAGTAACTCATTTCATCTACGCTTTATTAAACTCTTTCTGAAACAAGTAAACGACCCGGGTACGTGCTCTTTTCAAACGCATTTTAACAGCATCCTCGCTAATTCTGAGTGTCTCGGCAATCTGTTTTCCGGGTAGATTATCCTGGTACTTCATCAGCAACAATGCCTTTTCCTCGGGGTGAATCATTTCCAGAATTTTGAGAAGATTTTCATAACTCAGATTTTCCAGATCGGTTTCTTCTTCATCCGGAATATCGGGGATCTCGTTTTCACTGTTCCAGTTCGGATAGTGCAGTTTTTTCTTGTGCCGCAAATAATCGATCGAATAGTTATAGGTAATCGCGTAAAGCCACGACGAAAACTTTGAATTTCCTTTAAATCCAGGCAATTTCTCATACGCCTTCGAAAGAATATCGTTGGCAAAATCTTCTGCCTGATCGCGATTCTTGATAAAACTGAAGCATTTATCCACTACCTTTAAATAGTATCGACTGTACAGTTCTCCGAAAAGCGCCGTCCTATTTTCCACGATTATTCGCCTTACCAGCTCCTCATCGTCAATCCCTTCCAGATTTTCTTTCACCATAATTCAAACAGAGAAGAAAAAAAAATTCGTTACCTGCGTTACTTCAAAAGTTACTCCCGTCTAAATGTAAATTCTGCTTTGAAGCAAAAGTAAAGCGAATTTAGTTTTTCAAATCAATTTGATGACAAAAAAGAACCATTACGTTTTAAAAATGAAAACAAAATTTTTGACATTGATCGCAGCCCTGAGCGTGGCTGTATTGTTAAGCAGTTGCGGAAAAGTTCCACAAGCTGAAATTGATGCTGCTAACGCTGCTATTGAAGAAGTAAAAACTGCAGGAGCTGATGTTTATGTAGCTGAAGCTTTTACAGCTTTACAAGATTCGATGCTTGCCGTTAACCAGAGTGTTGAAGCGCAGAACGGTAAACTGTTTAAAAACTACAGCAAAGTAACTGAACAACTGGCCGTTGTAAATCAGTTGACAGCTGAAGTTAAAACAAAAACTGAAGCTCGTAAAGAAGAAGTGAAAGTGGAAGTAGCTGCTCTTCAGGCTGAAGTTGCCGCTTTGGTTGCTCAAAACAACGAACTCGTTGCCCAGGCACCAAAAGGAAAAGAAGGTACAGCTGCACTGGAAGCCATTAAAGGTGACATTAGTGTGGTTGAAGCCAGCATTGCCGATGTTGCCAACCAGGTAGCAGCCGACCAGTTATTGCCTGCGCTTGACAAAGCAAAAGCAGCAAAAGAAAAAGCGGTAGCACTCAACACCGAGTTAAACGAGGTGATTGCCAAATACAGCAAAAACAGGAAAAAATAAGAGAGTTTAGCCAAGTAAAACCTGTAACTCTTCCCCGGAATACTATGTTCCGGGGATTTTTTTCAGGGCTATTTTTAGGATGAAGGTGAAAAGAAGGACGATTGCAGGAGTAGGAATAATTGGACTGGCGGCTGCCGGAGTGGCTTTTGGGATTTACACAGCACCTGAACCTCCGCTCGATGAAATGAAAATAGCCCTTGAACGTTTGAGCGAGGCGAAAAAAGCCGAGGCACAGGTCTACGCCCACGATGCCTACAAAGCAGCTGAACAGGCATACGATTCGGCAATGGTATGCTGGGCAGAAGAAAACAAACGCCTCTTTTTGTTCAGAGATTATACGGAGTTAAATAGGTGGATCTCGGTAACCATCGAAAAGGCAGCAGAAGCCGAACAGCTGTCGGGGAAAAGGTCAAAATCAGCAGGAAATAAATTACAACAGGGAATTTCAATTCTGGAAAAGAAAATTGAAATCTACAACCGGTTTTACAAACGCCTGCCCTTACCCTCAAGCGTAACAAAAGCGCATCATAAAGGATCAATCAAACTTTCGGAAGCAAAATTTGCCTGGGAAAACAAACGTTTTGGTGAAGCAGAGAAAAGCTTTCAACAGGCAAAAGAATTGATAAATGCTTCCAGCAACAAAGCAGAAAAGCTGCTAACATCATGGTTTAGTGGGCACAACGCCTGGCAAAAATTAGCCAAAGCGGCCATTGCACAATCGGCAAACGGGAAAAAAGTAATTGTTGTTGACAAGCTGGCACATACCTGCACGGTTTATCAGAATAAAAAAGCAATACGGACTTTTGATGCCGAACTTGGTGTGAACTGGATGGGAGACAAAAAATCGAAAGGCGACAAAGCCACTCCCGAAGGAAACTACAAAATAACCCAAAAGAAAAGCGGAGGTAATACAAAATTCCATAAGGCTTTGCTGATCAACTATCCGAATGACGAGGATCGTCAACGCTTTCAGCAAAACAAAAAAGCCGGAATTATTCCGTCGAAAGCCGACATTGGCGGCTTGATAGAAATACACGGACTGGGAGGAAAAGGAGTAGACTGGACCGATGGCTGTGTTGCCTTAAGAAATGATGAAATGGATGCACTGTATCAACTCGTGGCGGTTGGCACACCTGTGGTCATTGTTGGATCGATCAGGTCGCTAAATGAAGTAACAGGAAAAAACGTAGCAGAATGAAACTGAATCAATTTATAGTGGAGAATAAATTTTTTGAAAAGTTAGGCCGTCTTTTAAAAGGTTGGCTGGGATTTACACTGATTCAGCTTTTCACCCTCATCGTTTTCATATGGATGCTTTTTTCGGTAGTTCCATGGTTAATCAATCAACCTGTTTTTTACCGTTTTCTACCCAAACGGGAAGCAAGCAACGTATCGCCCACCGATGTAAAGATGCTTCAGATCGAAACCATTCAACTGCAAAAAAAGATCGACAGACTTACACCCGGTGGAGTTTACCTGGTCATCAACACCACCGACAATACCTTCTTCCTATACAAAAACAGGCAGTTGATTCGCGAGGGAGTTTGCTCCACAGGAAGCTACATAAAACTGGAAACTGAAACCGATAAAAACTGGCTTTTTGAAACTCCCAAAGGAGTATTCACCATCAAAGGGAAAACCGTAAATCCGGTTTGGAGAAAACCCGACTGGGCATTTATTGAAGAGGGCTTACCCGTGCCACCAGCGGGAGATCCGTCGCGCTACGAATACGGAGTTTTGGGAGATTATGCCCTTAGTTTGGGAGACGGCTACCTGATACACGGTACACTTTACAAACGTTTTCTCGGAATGCCCGTCACGCATGGATGTGTGAGAATGGGCGACGAAGATCTGGAGCTTGTATTTAAAACGCTGCCAAATGGCGCAAAAGTATTTATTTATTAAAATGGAAAATCAGGAAGGAACAGCACCTAAAACCTCTTCAAAAAAACGATGGCTGGCATTTTTACTGCCTGTCATTTTGCTGCTTGTTAGCATTCAGTACGCCACGTTATCAACAATTTCGGTACAGGAACACTTAAAAATGGTTTCAGAGATCAAAGATGTTGATGTACCCTTTTATGATGTGAAAGACTCCGCCTGGATCAGCGCATTCAAAGACAGAAACTGGATCGAATGCAGGCTGGAAACATCGAAAACCGATTCGATCAGCTTATCGGTCAACCTGAAAGACAGCATATTACAATTAGAATTAAAAGGAGTTGTGATTAAAACCACTCCCATTATTGAACTTCATGCTGATCGTTTCTTCGAAGAACTAAATCCGGTGGCCTATCATCATTATTTTGGCGAAGAAACTGCCAGCAGGGAGATGCAGGCAACCATTGAGAAAATTCCGCTGATTGTAAAAAAAGCGCCCAAAGACACCCTGGAATATGCAGCCCAAAGCCATGTGGTTGATACCTTAAAGAGAGAGGATGTCCATTGGCTGATCATGCTCGATAACGGGATTGAGTTAAGAGTGGAAGGAACCGATACCACCCGCACTTCGAATGCGTGGCATAACAAGTTCTGGCTAAAACAGGATTATCATCAGATCAAAAACAACTTTGCCAAAACCTTGAAATTTGAGGTTCCGCAATATAATCCGACCATCAAACTGGTGATTTCAGAAAACGATGCCAAAGCCATATATCGTGCCCTGCCCCGCCAGCCCAGAGTTTGCATCAGGTTATAAATTTCTGTTCCATCAGTCCTGTAAACAACCCGGTCAAAGTTTTACCAGCTTGTTGGTATACAGCTCATTTCCACCCTGAGTAATGCGGCAGAGGTAAATCCCGTTTTTCAAAGCCAGATGCGAAAGATCGAAATGATTTACACCCGTTACCACCGGAAGTTCAAGCTGTTGAATCAAGGCTCCGTTAATGTTATATACAGCCAATTGACAGGTTACATTCGTTCGGGAAACAACTTTCAGGTTTAACTCGGTTGAAAAAGGATTCGGATAAAAAGCATACACATTCTCATTTTCAAAATCAGATGCATCGGTTGCCTGATCGCATGTGCCGGGGAATTCAGCATCAAGCCGGTTCAAGCGCGCACTAATCCAGTCTTTCATCCAATCAATTTCGTTCGCATATGTTCCGCCTATATAATAGTTGGGCCAAATACTTGTATTCAGAATCGGCCAACGGTTAAAGTTTCGATCCACAGCATTTCCCAGGTAATTGGTCAAACTATCCATTACTGCCATCACGTTTGCTTCATTCAGCACGGTCTCCTTCAAGGCCTCCCACCGGCACCGCATCGGGTTTACAAAAGCATCGTCTTCCACCAGTTTTATCCACCAGAAAGGAATCTGCCAGTTGTCGCTGCCAATATCCTCATACAATACGAGTCCGGAAGTCTTCCAGCCGTCGTAATAATTTGCATTTCCATAAGCCAGATTATAATCCCAGATTGGGCCTGCATTTAATTTCCCGTTCTTGTCTTTATTGAGGAAAGAACTTAAACGATAGCCATCGATATTCCGTGTAAATTCATTTATGATTGCATAATCATAGAAGCTCTTCGCGTTTATGTAATTCTGGTACCCGTTGGTTTCGCCGTGCCACAAATTTTTAACCGCTGTTTCGAAGCCGTCGATGTACTGATGTATGTATGCCTTTTGTTCCGGAAGAATTTCGTCTTCCTTCGGATACTCGTACTGGTAAAATGTTTGCCTGCTACTTCTGTTTAAATAATCCGACGACCAGCCATCTCCACCACTTCCTGTCGATTTATCAATTTTTACAATGTATCCGCCGGTCAGTTCTTCGCCGCTAATGTCTTCTGCTCTTAACCTGGCAATATCCACACGGTCATTCCCCCGTTTTATCTTCTCCATCAAAACATACACGCCTTCGTAATTATTATTCAGAAATAATTCCACAAATCGACAACGCGGCACATAATCGTCACTTAGCTGGGCTGCCAATGTAAAAGTCAATACATTTCGAAGCAAACTCTTATCTGAATACGGTGCATATAAAATCCAGTCCTCCTCACCCGGTAAATCAAGCAATGAAAAATCCATGTCTACCCACTGATCGTCTTTTAACTCAAAACCATACGATTTTTTTGGAAACGACTGAGAAGAAGAGCCGCGAACCTCAATCGTGATATTGCCCTTAAAATGATCGCGTGTATCGGATGTTGAATTGGTTCCACCCTTTTTCCAGGCAACTTCCAAACGGGCTTGAATTTTCGGATCGTCAGGAATTGTTTGTCCGGAGGTGTTCAGGTAAAAAATGGGTAACTGGCTGGTAAAGGAAATATTCTGTGCTGAAGACAATGTACTCATCAACAAAAAGACGGACAGAATAATCCCGGTAGTTTTAGTTAGCATTGGTTTTTGTGTTAAAAACAAAGCCCGGAAGCAGTATTCCGGGCCGGGTATGTTTTACAACTCTCTTATCCAGATATTCCGGTAGCTAACCGGGTTGCCATGGTCCTGAAGGATGATACTTCCGTCTCCATGTTTACGTATTGAATATTCGGGAATACCGATGTACTCTGTTGGTCCGCGCAATTTCACATTGTTCTGAACCAACACTCCGTTTTGCAAAACCGTTACCGTTGGCGGGGTAAAATAAGTTCCGTCCTCGTTAAAACGCGGGGCTGTGTAGATAATGTCGTAGGTTTGCCAAACACCCGGACCTTTGCAGACATTTACCAGTGGAGCATGTTGTTTGTAAAGGCTACCTGCCTGACCATTGCGGTATGTGCGGTTGTTGTAATTATCCAATACCTGCAATTCGTAGAGTTCCTGAAGGAAGATTCCGCTGTTGCCACGTCCCTGGCTTTCGCCTTTTACTTCGGCAGGTGTACGCCACTCGATGTGCAACTGAACATCGCCAAAAACACGTTTTGTTTTGATTACTCCGGTTCCGGCTTTAACGGTAACACAACCGTCTTCAACAATCCAGCCCGGCTCAGCTCCGTCACCATTGGTCCATTCACGACCCAGATCGGTGCCGTCGAACAAAACAATTGCGTCAGAAGGTGCATCGGTAGTTTTTTCTCCGGGAGTGATTACCGGTACTTCCGGATCCCAGATTTCAGTCATTTCCGGTTTCATTTGTATCGACTCCTCTTCCTGAGCCATTACAAAACCACCGAATACCATTAAAACGAAAGTTAAAGAAATGATTTTCATGATTTAGTTGTATTGGTTATTAAATTTTATGTTTCGTTGCAGGTGGCCGGCTTTTTCGGCCACCTTACTATGTTTTAAACACAGAATATCAAGTATAATTAACAGGAACTACAGACCGAGTTCATCCATAATGGCATCGATTTTTGCATCGGCCTTTTGTTCTGCCGCATCAAAATCGGCTCTTCCTTTCAGTTCTCCCTTTACCTCGAAATAGAACTTAATTTTGGGCTCTGTTCCCGATGGACGGACCGAAATTTTTGTTCCTTCCCTGGTAAAAAACTGCAACACGTTCGAAGTGATCTTCTGATCAATCTTTTTCTCTTCTCCCGTAATCAGATTTTTAGCTACCAGCGTGGAATAATCTTTTACCCATTCCATTGGCGAACCACCCAGTTCTTTTGGCGGATCGTTGCGGAATTTGGTCATAATTTGCTGAATTTCTTCGGCACCGGTTTTTCCTTTCCGAACCACGTACTTCATTTTCTCGCGCGAGAATCCGTATTCGAGGTAAATATCCTGCAGCAGTTCGTACAACGTTTTTCCCTGATCCATTGCCCAGGCTGCAATTTCAGCCATTAACGCACACGAAGAAACAGCGTCTTTATCGCGAACAAAATCAGAAGGCATAAACCCAAAACTTTCCTCGCCACCACCGATGTATTTTTTTACACCTTCGTTTTCACGAATCACTTCAGCAATAAACTTAAATCCGGTATAAACGTCGTAATATTCGATGTTGTTTCTACGGGCTACTTCGGCAATCATTTCGGTGGAAACGATGGTTTTCACCACGAACTCGTTGCCTTTCAATTTTCCTTCTTTCTTCATGTTTACAATAATGTAATAGAAGAAAAGCAGGGCAGTCTGGTTTCCGTTTAGGATAACGTATTCACCTTTATCGTTTTTAACCGCCACACCAATTCGGTCAGCATCAGGATCGGAAGCCAATACCACATCCGCGTTTATTTCAGCAGCCTTTTTTGTTGCCATTTCCATAGCTGCGGGTTCTTCCGGGTTGGGAGAAACAACCGTTGGGAAATCACCGCTCACCACATCCTGTTCAGGAATATTGACAATGTTTGTAAATCCAAAGGCTTTTAATGCCGCAGGAATCAGTTTCACTCCCGTTCCGTGGATAGGTGTGTAAATGATCTTCATGTCTTTGTGACGTTCGATCACATCGGGCGAAATGGAAACAGCCTTAACGTTTTCAAGGAATTTGTTGTCCATCTCATCTCCCATTATTTCGATCAGCTCATCCGGTCCGTCAAACTTAATGTCTTCCGGTTTGATTTTAGCCACCTCGTTTACAATGTTCACGTCGTGCGGAGCAACAATCTGAGATCCGTCTTCCCAATACGCTTTGTAGCCGTTGTATTCTTTTGGATTGTGAGAAGCCGTCAGAATAATTCCACTCTGACAACCTAATTCGCGAATGGCAAATGAAAGCTCAGGCGTTGGGCGCAAATCTTCAAACAAATACGTCTTAATGCCGTTGGCAGCAAATATTCTGGCACTGGTTTCGGCAAACAAGCGGCTGTTGTTGCGGCAATCGTGACCAATCGCAACTTTAATTTCATCCAGGTCAGCAAAATTTACTTTCAGATAATTGCTTAATCCCTGCGTTGCAGCTCCAACAGTATAAATATTCATTCGGTTGGTGCCAACGCCCATGATGCCGCGAAGTCCACCGGTTCCGAATTCCAGGTTTCGGTAAAAAGCATCTACCAGCTCTGCCGGGTCTTCGGCATCGAGCAAGGCCTGCACCTTTTCGCGTGTTTCTGCATCGTAAGTACCAGAAAGCCACTCTTTTGCTTTCGCCTTTACTTCCAGTAATTCATTATTCTCCATTTCAATATGTTTTATTAATATTTCTCTTTTTTCAGATCTCGGGCTGAATGATGAATGGTCAAAATATCTATTCTATTCTCAGACACAATTTTGTAAATAATCCGATAGTTACGAAAAACCAACTCCCGAATTTCAGGTTCTCCAATTTCAGGAACTACTCTCCCTATTTGCATGTGTGTTTTTAGAACCTCTGTCAGTTTTCTGATTTTCATTACGTGAATCCTCGCATACTTTACCGAATCTTTTGCAATAAAATCAGCAATGTTTTTCAAATCGGATTTTGCCTGAAGGGTCCAGTTTATGTTAACCATTTTTTTATTTCATAGTCCATTTCTGCTTCCGAAACCACCTGATTGCTTTCAGATTGCCGGTTTCCGGTTTCTATTTTCTCAATCAAAATGAGCCGCTCAATCAGTTCATCAATTGAAAATTCCTCCGGGAACTTATCCATTTCAGCCAGTAATCTTGTTTTTGTCAACATCACAGATATTTTTTACAAAACGAAGTTACAAATTAAGAAATTATTCGGTCATTTTTTGAAGACAAAGCTGTAAACTGTCTCTCCAATAGGGAATCCGAATATTAAAAGTGTTCTTTATTTTCGATTTATTCAACACACTGTAATGCGGACGTTTAGTAGGTGTTGGAAACTGTTCGCTGGTTACCGGATTTACCTTGCATTTTACTCCCGCTATTTCAAAAACAGCCACTGCAAAATCGTACCAGCTGGCAACTCCTTCGTTGGAGAAATGATAAATACCCGGGACAAATCCTTTTGAATCCTTTTCCGATAAACGAATGATTTCAAGAATTGCCGCCGCCAAATCGGCAGCATTGGTTGGCGATCCAACCTGATCGAACACCACGCCCAACTCTCCTCTTTCGCGGCCTATGCGCAACATGGTTTTAACAAAATTGTTTCCGTAAACCGAATAGAGCCAGGCTGTACGAATAATTATTGATTCAGGATTTTGTGCCTGAATCTTGTTCTCTCCGTCCAACTTTGTCTGACCGTAAACTCCCAGCGGATTTACTTCATCCGTTTCGGTATACGGCTCGCAGGCATCTCCGGCAAAAACATAGTCGGTAGAAACATGAATAAGCCGGGCGCCGTATTTTTGAGTCACTTTCGCCAAAATTTCCGGCGCAAGCGCATTTACTTTTCGGGCCGTTTCACGATCTGATTCGGCTTTATCAACGGCAGTGTATGCCGCGCAATTGATCACGAAGTCGATATTTTTATCCGCGATGAATTGATCCACCGCATTTTCATTGGTTATATCTAAACTGTCGACATCGGTAAACAGAAAATCCCATCCGGGGTATTCTGTACTGAGCGTTTTGATCTCGCTCCCAAGCTGTCCGTATGCTCCGGTTACTACAATTCGCATTTTAAAATCTGAAATTCATTTGAGCTTCAACAAACTGAGGCGCCTCCCGGTCTTTCTCCGACACAACTGCCAGTTTTTCATCCACTTTCCAGTCGATATTTAACTGATGGTCAAACGGGTGAATTGATCTTTCGGCATCTTTATTATATACGTTGTCGCATTTATAGGTAAAAATAGCGGTTTCGCTCAAAACCGAAAAGCCATGTGCAAAGCCGCGCGGAATAAATAACTGTTTTTTATTATCAGCGTTTAGTTCCACGCCAAACCACTGTCCGAAAGTAGGAGAACCTGCGCGCAAATCAACCGCTACATCAAACACGGCGCCCTGAATTACCCGCACCAGTTTTGCCTGAGCAAACTCGCCAAGCTGATAATGAAGTCCCCGAACAACACCTTTTCCCGATTTCGATTCATTATCCTGAATAAAAGAAGCTCCAATTCCGGCCTCCGCATAGCGGTTTGCCTGGTAGGATTCAAAAAAATAACCTCTGCTGTCATCAAACACCTGTGGTTCAATAATCAGCAAACCCGGCAATCCGGTTTCCATTACATTCATTGATTAAAAAGAAATAATTTGTTTTTCGGCCAGGCTCAAAAGATACTGTCCGTATTGATTTTTACTTAAAGGTCTTGCCAATTCCAATAATTGATCTTTATCGATAAATCCTTTTTTAAAGGCGATTTCCTCGATACACGATACCTTTAAACCCTGCCGCTGTTCAATGGTCGCAATAAAATTCGACGCCTGCAGCAAACTGTCGTGTGTTCCGGTATCGAGCCAGGCAAATCCGCGGCCAAGAAGTTTTACATTCAGCCGGTCTTCCTGGAGATAAAGCCGGTTTAAATCGGTAATTTCGAGTTCTCCTCTTTTCGAGGGCTTTAAACTTTTGGCTTTTCCGACCACGTCGTTCGAATAAAAATACAAACCGGTAACCGCATAATTCGATTTGGGCTTTTCCGGTTTTTCTTCAATGCTGATCACTTTCGCGGTTTCGTCAAATTCAACCACTCCGTAGCGTTCCGGGTCGTTCACATAATATCCGAAAACAATGGCACCATCGTTCAAGCCGGCAGCCTGTTCAAGAATTCCGCTGAAATTGTACCCGTAAAAAATATTGTCGCCAAGAATCATACAAACATTATCGTCGCCAATAAACTCTTCACCCAAAATAAAAGCCTGTGCCAATCCATCGGGCGATGGTTGTATTACATAGGATAATTTTAATCCCAGTTGCGAACCATCGCCAAAAAGATTCTTATATAAACCAATATCTGTTGGAGTTGAAATAATCAGAATTTCGCGAATTCCGGCCAACATCAACACCGATAAAGGATAATAAATCATCGGTTTATCGTATACTGGTATTATTTGTTTTGAAATGGAACGGGTAATCGGATACAAACGCGTTCCGGAGCCTCCGGCAAGAATAATTCCTTTCATATAATACAACTTGTTTTGTTCAAAAGTTAAATACTGTGCATTAAAGTTTTCCCGGTGTTTTGAAACTCATAAGAGCCTGAACCGTTATGTAATTATGCGAGCAAATGTACCACTTTTGAGCCATTTGGCATTATTAAGTTTTTTAAAGTATCGATTCTTGTATTTAATCTGTAAACTGAAAGGTATTTTTTCGCTCAATACCAATAAAATAGCGAAAATACTTTGCGCGGATTGAATTAAGTTTTAATTTTGCGCGCGATTTTCAATCAATATAATGTCTAACTCATTAATTTATTTAGAATTACATGACAGAAGAAAAAAAAGTAAATCTTGAAGAGGAAGTAAAAAATGCTCCTGTTCAGGAAGAAGCGGCAGCAGAAGCCGTGAAAGAAGAAGTTGTTGCAGCAGCAGCAAAGGCAAAACCTGCCAAAACAGAAAACAAAACTGAAGAATTTGACTGGGCAAGCCTGGAAGTTGGCAGAGATGCTTATTCTGAAAAAGAAAGAGGCGACCTGGAAAACCTTTACAACGACACGCTGAACACCGTTTCAGAAAAAGAAGTGTTGGAAGGAACAGTAATTTCGTTGAACAAACGTGAAGTTGTTGTTGACATCGGTTACAAATCAGACGGTATCGTTAGCTTGAACGAATTCCGTTACAATCCGGAACTGAAAATAGGCGACTTGGTAGACGTTTACATCGAAAGTCTGGAAGACAAAAAAGGACAGATGATCCTGTCGCACAAAAAAGCCCGTGCTACCCGCTCTTGGGAACGTGTTAACGAAGCTTTGGAAAAAGACGAAATCATCAAAGGTTACATCAAATGCCGTACAAAAGGTGGTATGATCGTAGATGTATTCGGAATCGAAGCCTTCTTGCCCGGATCACAAATTGATGTTAAACCGATCCGCGACTACGATATTTTTGTGGGTAAAACAATGGAATTCAAAGTTGTTAAAATTAACCACGAATACCGTAACGTTGTTGTTTCTCACAAAGCGCTTATCGAAGCTGAACTGGAACAACAGAAGAAAGAAATTATCGCTAAACTTGAAAAAGGCCAGGTACTGGAAGGAATCGTTAAAAACGTTACTTCTTACGGAGTATTTATGGACCTTGGCGGTGTTGACGGATTAATCCACATTACTGACCTTTCTTGGGGACGTATTAACCATCCGAGCGAAATCGTTGAGCTGGATCAGAAACTGAATGTAGTTATTCTTGATTTCGATGACGACAAAAAACGTATCGCTCTTGGCTTGAAACAACTTACTCCTCACCCATGGGATAACCTGGATGCAGAATTGAAAGTTGGCGACAAAGTAAAAGGTAAAGTTGTTGTTATTGCCGACTACGGTGCATTTGTTGAAATTGCTCCCGGAGTTGAAGGTCTGATCCACGTTTCAGAAATGAGCTGGAGCCAGCACCTGCGCAGTGCACAAGACTTCTTAAGCGTTGGCGACGAAGTTGAAGCTGCTATCCTGACACTTGACCGTGAAGAACGCAAAATGTCACTGGGTATCAAACAACTCAAAGAAGATCCATGGTCAAACATCGATACTGAATACGGTGTTGGAACCAAACATTCTGCAACCGTTCGCAACTTCACTAACTTTGGTGTATTCGTTGAAATCACTGAAGGTGTTGACGGCTTGATCCACATCTCAGACCTGAGCTGGACCAAAAAGATCAAACACCCTTCAGAATTTACCGGAATCGGTGATGCAATTGAAGTTGTAGTTCTTGATATCGATAAAGAAAACCGTCGTTTGAGCCTTGGCCACAAACAACTGGAAGAAAATCCATGGGATGTATTCGAAACCATCTTTACACCTGATTCAATCCACGAAGGAACTGTGGTTGAGTTGATGGACAAAGGCGCTGTAATTGCCCTTCCTTACGGTGTTGAAGGTTTTGCTACTCCACGTCACCTGGTAAAAGAAGACGGTTCTTCTGTAAAACAGGATGAAAAACTGGATTTCAAAGTAATCGAATTCAACAAGTCGGCAAAACGTATCATTGTTTCTCACTCTAGAATTTCCGAAGACGT
This sequence comes from Maribellus sp. YY47, assembly GCF_023111095.1. Taxonomy (GTDB): domain Bacteria; phylum Bacteroidota; class Bacteroidia; order Bacteroidales; family Prolixibacteraceae; genus Draconibacterium. Next base: position 49,776 of record NZ_JALGYW010000004.1, on the reverse strand, counting down.
AAAACGTGCTGAAGAAACTGAGACTCGTAAAACTCAAACACGTTCGAACAAACGGACGATGAAATCGGTAAGCGATAACATCGAGAAAACGACTCTTGGCGACATCAGCGAATTGGCTGCTTTGAAAACTCAAATGGAGCAAGAAGAGAAAAAAGACAAATAAGCAGTTGGTAATATCAACCTGAATTTCGTAAATTGAAACCATGACGTTCGACATTCAGAAATGCGGATCGTATACTTTGGTAAAAGTAAACGCCGACAGATTAGATACCAACAATGCACCCGACCTAAAATCGGAATTGGTTCTTGTAAATAATGAAGGTGAGAAAAACATCGTTCTCGACTTAAGTAACGTTACTTATTGCGATTCTTCAGGTTTGAGAGCAGTTTTGGTTGCCAACAGGCTATGTGAAGATGCCATCGGAACATTTATCCTTTGTGGCCTTCAACCTGATGTGGAAAACCTGGTTAAAATTTCGATGCTGCACACAGTACTGTTAATTACAGATACTGTTGAAGAAGCCGAAAGTTTACTGGAAAAGAAAGATAACCTGTAGAACAAAAATGTCTTTCGAACTGACCATATTGGGAAGTAATTCAGCATTACCAACTTCGAACAGATATCCAACAGCCCAGGTACTTGAAGTACCTGGGTTTTGTTTTTTGATCGATTGTGGAGAAGGTACGCAAATTCAGCTGAGGCGCAACAAGATCAGTTTCAGCAAGATCAGGCATATTTTCATCTCACACCTTCACGGCGATCACTATTACGGGTTGATCGGTTTAATCTCCACCATGAACCTGATGGGGATCAAAAACGACTTGCACATTTACGCCCATTCTTCATTAAAAGACCTGATTCAGCCCCAGCTCGATTTCATCCGGGGAGACATGACGGTCAGACCGGTATTTCATCCCCTGAATTTCAAAAAGCCTCAGTTGATTTTTGAATCGAAAAAAGTAGAAGTATTGTCTTTCCCGGTGAAACACAGTCTGCCCACCTGTGGGTTCCTGTTCAGGGAAAAACAAAAACCGGCGAATATCCGCAAGGAAATGATCCAGGCATACAACATCCCCATTGCTTCCATCAAGGAGATTAAAGCAGGAGCTGATTTCACCACTTCAACCGGACAGGTTATTTCCAACACCGATCTTACGATTCCGGCACCAAAACCAACATCCTACGCCTTTTGCACCGACACGGCTTACTTTCCACCAATTGCTGAAATAATAAATGGGGTTGATTTGCTGTATCACGAAGCGACTTTTCTGGAAGAACTCCGGGAACTGGCTAACAAAACACTTCACTCCACCACAAAAGAGGCCGGTGAAATGGCCAAACTTTCGAATGCCGGCAAACTTTTGATTGGGCATTACTCTGCCCGTTATAAGGATGTTTCGCGTTTTGTACAGGAAACTCGCGAAGTGTTTCCCAATACCGAGGCTGCACAAGAAGGAAACAAATACCTGATTTAAACCCTAATCTTCAAAAAAACCCTTTATCGAAATTTACCAGGTACAATTTTTCTGAAGGGCGTGTAAAAGCAGTGTACAACCAACGATAGTATTCAGTATCAAGCATGTCTTCCACCAGGTAGCCATGATCCACAAAAACCGCTTTCCACTGCCCCCCCTGCGCTTTATGACAGGTTAAGGCATAAGCATATTTCACCTGAAGGGCATTAAAATACGGGTCCTCCTTGATTTTCTTCCATCGCTCGCGTTTGTTTCGCACCTCCTGGTAGTCTTCCGAAACCGACTCAAATAAACTTCTGTTTTGTTCGGCTGAAAGAGAGGCGGTTTCCAATGCCAGTGCATCCAAAAATATCTTACAGTCTATTTCAACATTTTCGTAATCCACAAACCGAAGACTCACATCGGCAAAGCGAAAACCATGCAACTCTTCATAACCATTAATGGTAATAATTTCAGCAATGTCGCCATTGGCAATAAATTCAATTCCGGAATCGGGAGTTGCCCAGAAATAGTTGTTTTTAACCACCATGAGCAAATCCCCTTTCTCTATTTCGTTTTCCTTGTATAAGATCGATCCGCGAATTCCCTTATTAAATAGGTTCGCCCGTTTATTGGAACGCGTAACAACTGTTGTTTCAAACAAGCCATATTTATCGTAACACGTTGCCAGTGTTTCGATCAGTTCACCCCCCGATATTTTAACAACATCGTCAAATCCTTCGATGTGTATCGGAAAAAATCCTTCAAAATCGGGAGTGTCGCCAATGATACTTCGTATTTCTGTGGCATTGCTTAAAATACCTGAGTTTTCGGCCTGGCGAACAACATCGGTGAGTTCAATTTCGCGTACTCCGAAACCATAATCTTCCAACACCGCGGCTTCCAGCGCCGGACTGATGCTTAAACCAACCGGAGGTAACTGTGCGGTGTCACCCACCAAAATCAACCGGCAGTTTACGCCCGAATAAACATATTCGAGTAAATCGTCTAAGACCCTGCCACTCCCAAAAACAGAGTTTTCGGCCAAAGCATTCGAGATCATCGATGCTTCATCTACAATGAAATAAGTATTTTTGAATAAGTTTTTATTCAAAACAAATCCGGCCATACCATCAGAAGAGGATTTTTGCCTGTAAATGGTCTTGTGAATAGTATACGCAGGTTTTCCGGTGTAGCCGGCCATAACCTTAGCTGCCCTACCCGTGGGAGCCATTAAAACCGATCTTATTTTGAGCGAATCCAGCACCTGTGTCAGCGAGTACATCATGGTTGTCTTTCCGGTACCGGCATAGCCTTTAATTAACATTAGTTCATCCGTTTCATCCGAGGCAATAAAATCAGCTAATATATTGATAAGAAGACGCTGACTCCCGGTGGGTTCGAAGGGCAATTTTGACGTGAGAAGATTTATCAGGTGATTTTTGATCATGCCGGCTAAAATAACTTTTTGTAAAGGAAGCTAATCTATTTTTTTTTATAAATTTGCAGGCAAACGAAAAATGAACCTATAAAAAAATAAAAATGAGAACCGTAATTCAGATCTTACTGGTCATTGGTGCTGTTGTTATAACTTACTTAATTTATCAAAGCGTTCAACGCCCTATTCAATTTGACAAGGCAAAAGAAGCTCGTTATGAAGCAACCATTCAAAAGCTTAAAGACATCCGAAAAGCTCAGGATGCTTATAAAAATATCCATGGACAATACACCGGAAGTTGGGACACTCTGGTTGATTTTGTAGCTCATGATTCTGTACGCAACGTAAGAGCAATTGGTGAATTAACCGATAGCATGATCGAAGCGAAAATTACGGAAAAGAAAGCTATCCAAATGGGACTGATCATCCGTGATACAGTGAAGGTTAGTGTTATTGATGCACTTTTTGGCGGAAAATACGACGCTAACAGCCTTCGTTATGTTCCGGTTCCCGGGGAACCAACTGAATTCCATTTAGCTCAAACTATTCTTACAACAGGTTCAGGTATTAAGGTTCCGGTTTTCGAAGCTAAAGCACACAACAATGTTATTCTTCGCGGATTAGATGAGCAGTTGCTAATCAACCTTAACGACCAACGTCGTACCAACGATAAATATCCCGGATTAAAAGTGGGTTCACTGGAAGAAGCTAACAACAACGCAGGAAACTGGGAATAAATCACATGTATGACTATTTAGACGAATCATTTCGTAAAGAAGAATCATCAGAATACAAATTATCCATTCAGGTTAGCCTGAATGGATTTTCTTTTTGTATCCGCAAACCCGACAACGGAAGCTTACTGGTTTTTAAACATACAGCATTAAAAATCAGTAACGAACAACTTCTTACCCGAAGGTTGGAGGACTGGATACTGGAAGAAGAACTTTTACAGCAAAAATACAAATCGCAGGAGATCATTGTACTGAGCAATCATTTCACGCTACTCCCTGCCAACCTAGACGACGAGCAAATCTACTCGGATACTATCCGATTACTGTTTTCAACTCAAACGGAAGATTATTCCATTTCGAAAATAAAGCAGTTGAATGCAAATCTTCTTTTCTTGGTGTCGCAGGAGCTGAAAAAGATGCTGAATGAGAAATTTGAAGTTTTTCAGTTAAAACATGGAGTGGAAAAACTGATTCAAAAAGAAGAATCAGAGGAAGACGGCAAACAGGTTCGTATATTCTTCGATGAAAAAGACCTGTACATTGTGTATTTCAACGAGCAAGAGCTCATGCTGTGCAACGCATTCAGTATAAAACATGCCAACGATGTTGTTTATTATGCGCTAACCGCATTAAAACAATTTCAGGTTCCCTTGAGCAACACTCCCCTGTGCATTGCAGGAAAATCGACATACATGAACGATTCGTGGCAAATGCTCGAAAAATATTTCCGCTCAGTAGATTACTTTGTCCCGTACGTAAGGCATAATACCGGAGTCGATCAAAAAACACTATCAGAATACCCGTGCTTATTTTAATGAGATGAGAATAGTTGGAGGAAAATATAAAGGAAGGATGTTTCATCCGGGAAAGAAGTTTAAAGCACGTCCGACCACCGATGTGGCCAAGGAAGGCTTGTTCAATATTCTTGAAAACCGTTACGAATTTTCAACCAAAAAAGTACTGGACCTCTTTTCCGGAACGGGAAGTATGGGTTATGAATTTGTTAGCCGTGGCAGCCGGCAGGTTACGCTGGTGGAAAGCAATTTCAACCATTACAAGTTTATCCTGGAAGTTCTGGAAGCTTTAAACATTGAAAATGCCCGAGTTTTTAAGGCCGATGTTTTTAAGTTTCTGCAGAAATCGCGCGACTCCTTCAACATCATTTTTGCAGATCCGCCATATGATTTACCGAATTTTGAAGCGGTTCCGGAAGCAGTGCTTTCGACCGATCTTCTGACTCCCGAGGGTGTTTTTATCCTAGAGCATCCGAAGGAATACGACTTTAGCACTCACCCCAGTTTCAAGGAAATGAGGCATTACGGTAAAGTTCATTTTAGCTTTTTTGAAAAATAAAAGCCCCCAACCGTAATTGAGAGCTTTCCTCCATTTCCTTTTCAATCCACTTATATCAAAGATTATCAAATGATAATCGGTATTAATCCAGTTTTCGTTTAATTCCGCAGCCAACAGGCTTGGTTTCACTTACAGCAATCTCCTTTCCACTCGACAAACTGGACATTGCATCTTTCACATAAGCCTGTTTCACATCATCGGCACTGTCGTAGTTATCATCGATGGCACCTTTATAGGCGAGTTCAAAGTCTCCGTCGAACAGGAAGGCATGAGGTGTTGTTTGGCCGCCAAAAGCATTCGCAACCTGCGAATCATCATCCACTACATAGTAAAATTGGTAGCCTTGCTTTTCGGCCTTCTCTTTCATGGCTTTCATCGAATCTTCTCCATCCCGTTTCTGATGGTTTGAATTCAAAACGATCATTCCAACTTTGTTTTTATCGGCCCAGGCTTTGATATCGTTGTACCTTCCCTCCCACTTCATCACAAAAGGGCAAGTATTGCACGAAAACAAAACCAACAGTCCATTCTCCTTTTTCACGTCGCTCAACGAAACTTTTGCTCCCGAAACATCCGTCATTTTTACATCGGTCAGAACAGCTTTATCTCCAATCGAAAGTTTTCCGGGATTGTTTCCGGCATAGCTCGAAAACACTACCAATACCATCACAAAAACCATTAACTTCTTCATAATTCTCTGTTTTAATAAAATACTTAGTTGTCTGCTATTTAAACAACCAGGAATAATTATTGGTTCATCCGGTAAACAAAAACCGATGTACATGGTTTCTTGGATGAAAACTTTTAATTATGAAGCTGGATTCGATAAGAAGAGACTACAAACGGGCATCGCTCACCAAAAAAGATTTGATCACTGATCCCACAGAATTCTTTTCAAAATGGATGCATGAAGCCCTTTCTGCTGGCCTTCGTGACGCCACCTCGATGGCGTTGTCAACCGTTGGCGAAGATGGATTTCCGCAGTCGAGAATTGTACTGCTGAAAGATTTCAATTCTGATGGATTTACCTTTTTCACCAATTACCAAAGCGAAAAAGGACGGGCTATCTCGCTGAATCCGAAAATCAGCCTTCATTTCTTTTGGCCGGAACTTGAACGCCAGGTGCGAATCTCGGGAATAGCGGAAAAAACACCGGTTCAGGCTTCGGAACAATATTTCCATTCGCGCCCGCTCGACAGCCAGATTGCAGCGGCTGTTTCGGCCCAAAGTTCGGAAGTTCCTTCCCGGGATTACCTGGAAGAGAAGTTTTCGAATTTAAAAAATCAGCTCAAGGGAAACGATCCTGAACGACCGGAACACTGGGGTGGTTACTTGGTACGTCCTGTAAAATTTGAATTCTGGCAAGGCCGCGAGAATCGTTTACACGACCGCATGGTCTACGAAAAACAAGCGGATAACTGGATTATCAAACGACTGGCTCCCTAACCTAGAAATCGAGATTCAGGGTTTGTTTCAGCAATGCTAGATTTGGATTTTTACTGGCCATCGCCTGGTAGCGTTCGACATCGGAATAGATAATCTTCTCGCGTTTGATTTCGGTGATGACGGTTTTCAAATTGATGTTTGAATTACGCAGTTCTTTTCTCAGGTACGAAACAAGTTCCGGGCGTATCTCAGCCAGCATCTCATCCTGAATACGGTTATCAATTTCAAGCAACAACGAAAAGTCTTCCAGAATTTTTGGAACGGCCGACAAAGTGGCCTTGATACTTGGACGGTCTTCCACCCTGGGAAGAAAGGCATTCCATTTCTCGGTTAACTGCTCCTGGGTAAACGCATTCGTTTCGCCGGCCTTTGAATAAAGTTCGTGCTGTTCTTTTGCAGAAATTTTCTTTTCATCATCAAATTCGCCTTTTAAAGCTCTTTTGATAGATGGAGTTCCCAGGCTTCCTTTTCTTTTTGCAACGCGTTGTACAGTAGGTGGGGGCGTTTTTGCAGTAGTTTCCGGTTGTACCGGGGTAGCTACAGGTTTCGAAGCCGGCTTCGGTGCTTGTTCTATTGAGGTTCCTCCCTGAACATCAACTCCGGTAAAAATAGGTTCCAGGATATCATCCGGGCCGTCAGCTATTTTTTTTTTAAGGTTAGCTGCGCTATCCGAATAAGAGCCAGCTCAATAAGAAGTCGTTTGTTCTGGCTGGATTTGTAGTTCATGTCGCACTCATTGGCAATCTGCAAAGCCTCCAAAAGAAAATCGCTGTTAGCGATCATTGCCTGCGCTTTATATTTCTCTTTGATTTCGCCACCGACTTCGAGCAACTGAACCGTAACGGCATCTTTACACACCAGAATATCACGCAGGTGACTGCTCAAACCGGTTATAAAATGATGACCGTCGAATCCATGATTCAGAATATCGTTGTAGATCATCAATACTTCCGTCACATTGTTCTTCAGGAATTCGTCCACCAGCCGGAAATAATAATCATAATCCAACACGTTTAGGTTGGTGATCACATCCTGGTAGGTAATTTTCTTGCCTGAAAAGCTAACGATCTGGTCGAAAATAGACAGTGCATCGCGCATGGCGCCATCGGCTTTCTGAGCAATGATGTTCAACCCGGCACTTTCCACTTCCACGCTTTCGCTTTTCGCCACATATTCCAGGTGACTGCTAATTTCAGCAACACCAATACGGTTAAAGTCGAAAATCTGACAGCGCGATAAAATCGTAGGAATGATTTTATGTTTCTCGGTGGTTGCCAAAATAAAAAGCGCATGTTTTGGCGGTTCTTCCAGCGTTTTCAGAAAAGCATTAAACGCCGCCGACGACAACATGTGAACCTCATCGATGATGTACACGCTGTATTTTCCCATCTGTGGGGGAACCCGCACCTGATCGGTCAGCGTTCGAATATCATCTACCGAGTTGTTCGATGCCGCATCCAATTCGTGGATATTAAACGAACGGCTGGTGTTGAAAGCTTTACACGATTCGCATTCGTTACAGGCTTCAGTTTCCGGAGAAAGATTGGTGCAATTGATGGTTTTGGCAAAAATACGTGCGCAGGTAGTTTTCCCCACTCCACGCGGACCACAGAACAAATAGGCATGCGCCAGCTGTTTGCTTTTGATGGCGTTTTTCAGTGTCCCTGTAATAGAGGCCTGCGCCACAACTGTTTCAAAAGAATCAGGTCTGTATTTTCTTGCCGATACGATAAAATTCTCCATAAGTGCACCCTGCTTTGCGGAAGTCCAAAGATAACCAAATCTGCCTTCAAACAGCCGATTTTTTATTAACAGTTTCCCCACATAGCCACAATCTACTGAATTCAAAGCCATTAGATGTGATGCTCGGAAAAATTAGCAAAGCATGGTATTCATTTATTGAAAAACTTACCGGGTTTTTCCTCTTCGTGTGGCACTTTTCCGTGAATATTTCCGCCCCGCCATTCGGTACGCGTATTTTTTCGTTTAAAGTGAAGATTTTTCTTTTTCTCGTGTTGAAATTCCTGCCTGAAATATTCGATCGAATACAAGGGAATAAAGATCAGAAAGAAAACAGCCAAGCCACCGATAATAACAGCGTTGGCATTGCGCGCCGTAAAAAGATGAACAAATACTGCCACTGCCTCGACCAGCAATACGCCTGGTCCTGCTACCATTAATACAATCTTTTTAAGTTTTGTCATTGTACTGTTTTTAAGATGCTGAAGTTGCAGCAACAGAAGCCGCCGCCGCTGAAGCTGCGACTGCGTGAGCAGCAGCAATGGCTTCGCGAACCGCTACCGAAACCTGATTGTCCAGCACCATTGCTTTTAAGCGCCGCCTGGCCTCCCGGCGTTGTTGGTTCTCCGAAAACAATCGGTGCAACAAGCCACCCGGCACCAAAAACGACAACAGAATAAGTTGCTCTTCGTCCCGGGTTCCTTTCATTATCAACTCCCGAATTTCAGCTTCCAGATTTCTTTGTGCCGGTATATTTACTACAAACGGTTTTTCCCATTTAAAGAAAAGAAAATGTTTTTCCTCCATGCGAATCAATCTCCGATCCACCAAACCGTTCTGAACTTCACCTCTGATGTATTTCAGCGAATAATAAAACTTACTGATCCAGCGAGATATTTTTCGCGGACTTTTTGCTTCGCTCATTTTTAACAGAAGAAAACGGTGCACTTCATTTTCTGCTTTGGTGTTCAAAACAACCATTCTTTTATCTTCAAACCTTATCTTTTTCAGTAGATAAAGCTCCATAAACAGCGCTCCCAACAATATATAATCGAGCACAGAACGACTTTGCTGACTGATTCCACCCTTACCAGGCCGGATCGCTAAAAAATATAATTTTTGAGCAAGAGGAAGTGCCGGTTCCATTTTCAATTGACTTTGATTTTTTCTTACTTTATGCGTCTTAAAAAGACCAGGAAAAATTACAAATAAACAAGCTTATATCAAACAAACATTCTTTTTAATACCAGCATCATGACGATCAGAAAAGGATTTGCAAGCGATAATAATTCGGGAATTCACCCGACCATTTTAAAAGCCATTGAGGCAGCCAACCAGGGCCATGTTAGCGGTTACGGACACGATCCATATACAGAAAAGGCTGTGGAACTTTTCAAAAAACGCTTTGGTGACGATACCGAGGTATTTTTTGTTTTTAACGGCACAGGAGCCAATGTTCTGAGCTTATCGACCATTACACAAAGCTATCATTCGATTATTTGTGCCGAAACCGCGCATATCCAGGAAGACGAATGTGGCGCAGTGGAAAAGTTTACCGGATGTAAACTGATCCCGGTGGAACCGGTGAATGGGAAAGTTACTCCTGAAGCAGTTCTGCCTCACCTGAAAGGGTTCGAATTTGAACACCATTCTCAACCCCGGGTGATCTCCATTTCGCAGGTAACAGAAATGGGCACGGTTTATCAGCCGGAAGAAATTATTGCTTTGGCCGATTTGGCGCATAAACACAATATGTTTCTGCACATGGACGGCGCACGGCTGGCCAACGCAGCGGTTTCGCTCGATCTCGATTTCAGGGCCTTTACCCGCGACAGTGGCGTTGATGTTGTTTCGTTTGGAGGAACCAAAAACGGAATGATGTCGGGCGAAGCGGTGTTGTTTTTCAATCCGAGATTAACCAAGTACACCAAATACATTCGCAAACAAAGCATGCAGCTGTTTTCAAAAATGCGGTTTACCAGCGCCCAGTTTATTGCTTACCTCGAAAATGATTTATGGAAAGAGACGGCAGCTCATTCGAACCAAATGGCGCAACTCTTAGAATCGGAGGTGGCCAAAATCCCGGAAATCAAACTCACCCAAAAAGTGGAAGCAAACGGCGTTTTTGCCATTGTTCCACCCGAAATTATTGAACCGCTGAAAGAGCAATTCTTCTTTTATATGTGGAACGAATCCATAAACGAAGTACGCTGGATGACTTCGTTTGACACGAGCGAGCAAGAGATTTATGATTTTGTGAAACTAATTAAGCAATTACTAAAAACATAAAGAAACCCGGGTTTCCCGAAGATAAAAATGAGCCTGTTCAGATATTATCCCAGCAATCCGACAAAACTGGACCCCGAAATGGAAAAACGTATCTTTTTCCACAGCCTGGTTTTCCCCGCAGCTTTTGTGCTTGCATTTTGGATTGTGGAAATCATCGAACAATCCATGGGATTTACTTTTGTACGGGCTGGAATTTATCCGTTACACTGGCAGGGCTTGCCGGGTATACTTTTAACGCCGTTTATTCACGCCGATTTTGAGCACCTGATCTCCAACTCCATCCCGTTTTTTATCCTCATGTTTATGCTCATCTATTTCTACCGGCGTGTTTCGTACCGCATTTTTTTCCAACTCTATATTTTATCGGGGATATGTGTTTGGCTCACAGGTCGGGAAGCCTGGCATATTGGCGCCAGCGGTGTGATTTACGCCATGGCAGCTTTTCACTTCGTAAGTGGCATTATCAGAAACGATGTACGCCTGCTCACCCTTTCGGTAATGGTGGTTTTTCTGTACGGTGGTTTGGTTTGGGGTTTATTGCCCATTCGTCCTGAAATATCGTGGGAAGGGCATTTATGGGGAGCCATTTCGGGTGTCGTCCTGGCTTTTTATTACCGGAAATACATCATCAGGCGTAATAAATATGACTGGGAAGAAGAAGAGGATGAAGAAGATGAAGAGTTACCGGACGATGAAAGTCAGGCGGAAAACTCTGCTGAGGATTCCGTCCGTCCGACGCATTAAACACCGTTGAATCAGGACCTGATTAAATAAAGAAAATGTATATTTGTTCCTCTTCGAATTCGGACGAATTGAATCAAACAGACTTGCAGGGATGACGATAAGCAAAAAATGGAATTTAAAAGTAGTGTTTACTTTAAAAGTTTTGCTTTTTGCTGCTGTGCTGGCAACGGCCCAGGACCAGAATTTAAACAACGTTATACAGGCTAACACAGACAAAGCAATACATCCTTCCGAAGATCTGCCTCTTGCTTCCTTGGCTCCCGAACCTGATTCATCTTTGTTTTCAGCGCCCATTTTACACCAGCTGGGCTTCGAAATTCGCCCAAGCTACATTTTGCCTACCAATCCGTTTTTGCGGGGAGAAAATGAATCATGGAATCCCATCAGGGCTTCGTTCTCCACGCACCTCAAATATGCCTTTCGTTTTTGCCCCAACACCTATACCGACAAAATATACGGAGCTGCCTATCAGGGTATCGGACTGGCCAGTTATCAATTTGGAAACACCCGGGAACTGGGAAATCCCTTTATGTTCTATTTGTTCCAGGGAGCAAGAATCAGCCAGATTAGTCCACAACTGTCGTTAAATTACGAATGGAACTTCGGTTTATCGTTTGGCTGGAAACCTTACGACTATGAAGAAAATCCACATAACACCGTAATTGGATCGAAAGCCAATGCTTACATCAATACAAATTTTTATTTCAGCTGGATACTATCGCCCAGACTGGATTTTAACACGGGGCTTTCACTCACCCATTTTTCCAACGGCAACACCAAATTTCCAAACGCCGGATTGAACACAGCGGGAGTAAAAGCCGGATTGGTGTACAATTTCAACCGGGAAAACAATTCGCATAGTTCCAACACTCAACCTCTGCTGCTCCCCGCTTTTACCAGACACATCAGCTACGATGTTGTTTTGTTTGGTTCGTGGCGCCGGACCGGTGTTGATTTTATGGACATGAAGATTGCCTCGCCCGAAGCCTACCCGGTTTTGGGTGTTTCGGTAGCGCCCATGTACAACTATGGCTATAAACTTCGGCTGGGAATGGCATTAGACGCGGTTTACGATGGCAGCGCCAATGTATACACGCAGGATTATGCCGCCGGCCCCGATCAGAAATTCTTTAAACCACCGCTGAACCAACAGGTGGCATTTGGAATTTCAGGAAGAGTTGAATACGTTATGCCCTTCTTCACCGTAGGATTGGGACTCGGGCAGAATCTGTTTCACAGCAAGGGAGATCTTAAGGCAATTTACCAGACACTAGCACTTAAAATTGAAGTTACCCGAAGCTCGTTTGTTCACATCGGCTACTGTTTAAAAGATTTTCACGAACCCAATTTCCTGATGCTGGGCGTCGGTTTTCGCTTAAACAATAAGTACCCCACATTTTACAGATAGCCAACCAAACCATTGGCTTTCAGACATTAAATTCAACTATTTCTTGTTTATTAGCAATAGAAATCATTCTCTTTGAACAGGAACCGATTCCCAAACCGTACAATACCGAGTTCACAATTTTTTTAAGTTTCGCCGTTTCGAAAAACAAGTTTATTGGTATTCAAAAAAAGATGTAATTTTGCACAAAAATATACCACGAAGTTCATTACAATGATTAGCAGAAGGATTATCCGTACCAAGGTGTTACAAGTGCTGTACGCCTATTATTCAACAGAAGATAAGTCAATCAACAACACAGAAAAAGAACTTTTCTTCTGTATCCACAAAGCCTACGACCTCTACCACTACCTGTTTTACCTGGTAATTGAAATTGCGGATTATGCCGAAAGCAGGATCGAAATCAAAAAGAACAAACATCAGCCAACCTACGAAGACTTAAATCCCAATACGAAGTTTATTTCCAACCAGGTAATTGAACAACTTCGCACTAACAAACAGCTGAATACCTACCTCGATCAGAAGAAATTGCATTGGAAAGACAATCCAGAGCTGATCAAGGAATTGTACCTGTTAATGACCGATTCAGAATCGTATAACGGTTATATGAACGACAAAACACGTTCGTACCTCGACGACCGGAAATTCATCGAAAAACTGTTTAACAAAGTAATTCTGGTTTCAGAAGACCTTTACAATGTTCTGGAAGAAAAGAGCATCTACTGGAACGACGACGTGGAGTTTGTCATTTCGATGATCACCAAAACACTGAAACGCTTTCACGAGCTTTCCGACAACGATCAGAAATTAATGCCGCTCTACAAAGACGAAGAAGACCGGCAGTTTACAAAAGACCTGTTTAGAAAGGCAATTCTAAATCACGATGAATTACGTGAACTTATTCGCGAACACTCTAAAAACTGGGATGTTGAACGAATTGCGTTTATGGATATTCTGATTATGCAGCTGGCCATTACCGAGTTCCTTTATTTCCCGACAATTCCGACAAAAGTTTCGCTGAACGAGTACATCGAATTGTCGAAGTTTTACAGCACCGAAAAAAGCCGGAATTTCATTAACGGTATTCTGGATAAAACCCTGAAAGACCTGAAACGCACCGAAAAAGTGACCAAAGCAGGCCGGGGACTGATTGGGGAAGAATGAAACGCATTGCCGGTATACTTATAATCCTGTTGACATTTTCATGCTCGGGCGGAAAAAATCAGCAAGAAAAGAGTGCTGAAAAAACAACATCCGACGAAAAAACAACAGTTGCTTTTGATCAGGAGGTGTATGATTTCGGTACGCTGAAAGCCGGCGAAATTGTGGTGTGCACATTTACATTCACCAACACCGGGAACACTGATTATCTGATCGATAGTATTGATACGGAATGTGGATGTATATCGGTTCAATTTCCACGGGAAGCCGTAAAACCTGGACAAACAGGAAACATTGAAATCGAATTCGACTCATCGGGAATGGTTGGCCGCGAATATAAGGCAATTGAAATCAAAGGAAATAGCAAGGAATTAAAACATTTAGCTATTTTTGCGATAGTCGAAAACGAATTATTGAAAATTAAATATTAAAAATTACCGACATGTTGAATAGTATTTTATTGATGATGCAACAACCAGAAGGTGCAGATGCGAACCCACTAATGAGTTTCCTGCCACTGTTGCTCATTATTGTTGTATTTTACTTTTTTATGATCCGCCCACAGATGAAACGCCAGAAAGAAACCCGCAAATTTCGCGAGTCGTTGGCCAAGGGCGATAAAGTAGTAACTACCGGAGGAATTTATGGTAAAATTGCTGAGGTTAAAGATACTTATGTAATTCTTGAAGTTGCAAAAGATGTTCAAATCAAAGTAGATAAAGCTGGCATTATTAAAGACATGAGCGATGCTCAACCACAACGCTAATACGCTTTGAGAAAAAATAGAAAAGGGTTGATCAAACAAATGGTCAACCCTTTTTTTATGGCGTCAAGTCGAATTATTAATCTTTCAGCGAAACCACTTTCTCTCCCACCAGAATCTTTTCTTCAGACAGGAACAGTCTGAATTCACCAGAAGTATTCTCAATCAGAACAGGAAGATTGTGCTCTGTCGCCACGGCTTGTTTTTCTGCGTAGTTCCTGCCGCTGATTTCATTTTTTGCCGGCTCGCTGGTCTCCGTATTTTCTCCGATGCCCGACCGCTGGAACCATTTTTCGAGATTAACAGGAATACCAAACAAAGTGGACGCTTTTAATTTCTTTAGTAACTCGGGACTGTGGTTTACATCGGCAGCCGAAACAGCCAGGTTAATATTCGGTATCTGGAAAGCCTCTGACGCCAGTTGCCCTGCAAGCAGATTTACCTGGTTGTTGGGAGTCATGGCAATAAACGTAGCAATATTTTCAGGCGCGGCTTCTGTTAGCACCTCTTCGTTCAGGGCATTCCCGTGGATACATTTATACCCCATAGCCCTGGCTTGTTCTGCCATCTCGTAGTTGTTGTCAATCAGAGTCACGGGAACAATTTTTGAGAGAAAGCGTGCAAGAAACAAACTTACCGGATTAACTCCAAGAATAAGTATCCCTTTGCGTTTATCCATGTATACCAGTTCACCTTTTCGCCTTAACCATTTCACAGTCCAACTTAATAATACCGGTACTGTAAGTGTGGTAAAAATGGCCATGAATACCAGGATGGAGAAGATTGTTTTATCAATGATTCCCATTTCGAGCCCGATTTGAGCGATGATAATCTCCACTGCACCTCGTCCGTTCATCCCGGTTCCGATGGTTAAACCTTCACGCCATCCGTTTCCTGACGGAAGATAAAACAATGCCGTACCGACAATCTTACCGACCACAGCAAGTGCAGTAACAGTTATCAGCAACATCAGATCAGTGCGAAATACCGAAACATCTACAAAAAAACCGGCCGACACAAAGAAAATCGGTGCCATAAAACCAATGGATACATCGTAAAAAGCCTTATTCAATTCTTTGGAAATATTCTTTGGAAACAAATTGGCTTTAAGAAACAATCCCGCCATAAATGCCCCAAGAATACTGTGCATACCAGCCAGTTCGGCCAACTCGCAATACCCAAAAGTTACGATCAGGATAAGCGTAAAAAACATGGTGCTGTTATTGATCTTCGATTTTGAAATAAAAGTTCCCAAGCGCGGAAGGACGAACAAACCGACCACTATGGTGACACCGAAAAATGCAAGAATTTTTGAACTGATAATCAGCAATTCCCGAATATTGACAACATTGGTTTCAGCAAAATTGGTGATCCCCGAAAAAATCACCAGTGCCAGGGTGTCCGAAATCAGCGCTCCGGCCATCAACACATAGGCTATCCTTGTGTTCAGCAGCTTTAAATCGATAAGTATGCGGCTTTTGGTTGCCAGCGATGTAACTCCGATAGCAATGGCCACAAACAAACCGGAAATGGCTGTTCCGCCAAAATATACGATGGTAAAATACCCCAGAGCAAAAGGGACAAAGAATCCGCCGATGGCAGCCAGAAGCCCGGGCCACGAAGCCTTCTTTAAATCATGAAAATCGATTTCCATGCCAATGTACACCATGAGCAAAATGATACCGATTTCGGACAAGACTTTGATTGACTCGGTAAATTCGAGAATTCCCAACATGCCGGGCCCAAGTATTATCCCAATCAGTAACTCACCTAAAATAGCCGGATACCCGATTTTACGAATTAGTACCCCCCCCCCGTATGCTGCCAGCAAAACTGCAGCAATATTGAGTATGTTAATGTGAAATTCTTCCATAAATTCTTTCTTAATTCCTCCTCTCACAAGATAAGAAAATTTCGCAATTAAGACATTTAGGTGTGATTTAACAGGAACATTATTTTTCGGAAGAAACGAGCACTAAAACAATCATGATTATCAGGAATCATCAAAAGGAATGAAAGTAAAAATTTATACTCCTATCTGGGAATTATTTTTAATTCAGAATATCCAATGTAAAATTCCCAAAATCTGATTTTCCGGATTTTGTTGGTTGTTTTTCATTCAAAATTGAGAACTGGATATTTTTTTAAAATTGACTTTCAGAAAAAAAGGTTGACTGCTTCATGCAACCAACCTTTACTGAATAGTATTTAGTATAACTTCTGTACGCTATACATTAAATCTGAAGTGCATGATATCTCCGTCCTGCACAACATATTCCTTACCTTCGATCGACATTTTTCCGGCTTCCTTGCAAGCCTGTTCCGAACCCAAAGTAATGTAATCGTTATAACTGATCACTTCAGCACGAATAAATCCTTTTTCGAAGTCGGAGTGAATTACACCCGCAGCCTGCGGTGCTTTGCATCCTTTACGGAATGTCCACGCACGAACCTCTTTTACCCCTGCTGTAAAATATGTTTCCAGTTGAAGTAACTTGTAGGCCGCTTTAATCAATTTACTTACGCCCGATTCTTCCAGTCCTAGATCGTCCAAAAACATTTGACGCTCTTCATAGTCCTCCAGTTCAGCAATATCTGCTTCGGTGGCAGCTGCAATCATCAACATTTCGGCATTTTCGTCTTTGATGGCTTCTTTTATTGCATCCACGTGTTTATTCCCTTTTGCTATTGAAGGTTCGTCCACGTTGCAAACATAAAGGATCGGTTTATTGGTCAGCAATTGCAGGCCTTTCACCAGGGCTTCATCCGCGGGATCAATCTCAACTGTACGCGCCGATTTCCCCTCCATCAACACATCTTTGTAAGTCGAAAGAATACGGAACAACCTTTTCGCTTCCTGATCGTTACCGGTTTTGGCCTGTTTTTCCACTTTGGCAATTCGGGCTTCCACTGTTTCCAGGTCTTTTAACTGAAGTTCAATGTCGATGGTTTCCTTGTCGCGCACGGGGTTAATATTTCCGTCTACGTGAGTAATATTGTCATTGTCAAAACAACGCAAAACATGAATAATCGCATCGGTTTCACGAATGTTTCCAAGAAATTTATTTCCTAAACCTTCACCTTTGCTGGCACCTTTTACCAGTCCGGCAATATCCACAATTTCGACAGTGGTTGGCACCACACGCTGCGGCTTTACCAATGATTCCAGTTTTGTTAACCTGTCATCCGGAACCGTTATCACTCCAACATTGGGTTCTATTGTACAAAAAGGGAAATTCGCTGATTGAGCTTTTGCACTCGACAAACAATTAAACAGCGTTGATTTCCCCACGTTTGGCAAACCAACGATTCCACATTTCAAAGCCATTTTACTTGATTAAAAAATTTGCGCTGCAAAGGTAATTTTTTTTTGATTTTATTTACGCACAGTCCAATTCCCCCAGGCTGACTTAATATACTGTGCACAAACTGAAATCCTTGAAAAAACCTGACGATTCATTACTTTTGTGCAAACATTCTGACTCATGATATTCAAAAACCTTTCGATCGACTGCGTAATATTTGGTTTCAGGGATAATAAATTAAATGTTTTACTCTGGCAGCCAGAGCCGGAGATCGTCAAAAAACTCCTGATATTGAATGATGTATACCTGGAATTTAAAGAAATCTATGAAAATAATCCCGCGTTAAAATCAGATAAACATTGGGGGTTAATCGGCATGCATTTACCGGTTGAAGAAGACCTGAATGACTACACCAAAAAGATTCTGGAAATGGCTACCGGGCTACAAAACATTTACCTGAAACAATTCCAAACATTTGGAGGTATAAACCGGATTCCGCACACAAGAGTTCTGACCGTGGCCTATTACGCTTTGATAAACCCTGAATATCATGATTTAAAACTTTCGCCTGTGGCCAAAGCGGTAAAATGGTTTGATATAGATAATTTGCCCGATGTAGCTTACGATGCAAAAGATATCATATCACATGCTTTAAAAACACTCAGAGAAGAAGCAAAGTATCACCCGGTTGGATTTCACCTGCTGCCCGATAAATTTACACTAAATGAATTGCAAACCCTTTATGAGGTAATTTTGGGGAAAACATTGGATACCCGTAATTTCAGAAAAAAAATACTAAATATGAATCTGCTGATGGACACCGGAGAAAAACAAAAGCATGTTGCTCACCGGGCAGCCAAACTCTTTTCTTTTGATATGGAGATGTACAATAAACTTCGGGAAGAAGGTTTAAATTTTAGCATTTAATTATTAAACTTTCACCCGCCAGGCAAGTCTTATTGTAAATCACATTATGTCGGATAACGATCAACATATCATCGCAGACCTGAAGGATGAAAACAAGAGGAATCTTGCGTTTCACATGCTGGTTAAAACCTACCAGGAGCGGTTGTACTGGCATATCCGAAAAATGGTTTTAAACCACGATGACGCCGATGATGTGCTCCAGAATACCTTTATGAAAGTGTGGCGGAATATCGATACGTTTAGAGAGGAATCGAGCTTATTTACCTGGCTTTACAGGATTGCTACCAATGAATCGATCACTTTTCTGAATTCGAAAAAGAAAAAAAACCTGTTACCACTTAACGACGAAAGCGAGTATCTGCTCGAAAACCTAATGTCGGACCCCTATTTTGAAGGAGACCGGATTCAAATGAAATTACAGGAAGCGATCGTACGTCTTCCCGAAAAACAGCGTTTGGTTTTTAACATGAAATATTTTGATGAAATGAAATACGATGATATGGCGGAGATTTTGAACACTTCGGTTGGAGCCCTTAAGGCTTCGTACCACCATGCGGTAAAAAAAGTAGAGGATTACTTAAAGAACAACGAGTAAATGAAAGTATTAAACCTTTTTGTAAATGTACAGTCAATATTAAAAATCAGGGATAATGGATGAATTAAAAAATAACGCACCGAAATTGTCAGAAATAACCAAGGAGAATCCGTTTGGCACTCCCAATCATTATTTTGACGATTTTTCTGCCCGTCTTCAAGTCAGGATGGAAGCAGAAGCAGCACCTTCCGTTCCCCGCAGGTCAGGAATTATTCATTTGCTAAAACCTGCACTCGGCCTTGCCGCAAGTTTTGCATTGATTATGATGCTGGTATACGTCCCCTTACGCATATTTACGCCCGATAAAATAAATCAGGTAGCAGAAGTGACAGATACAACAGATACCAATTTTCTGAATATTATTGAAAAAATAGACGAAGCCACTTTTGTTGCGCTCTTGAACGACAGTGAATCTGAAAACGATTTAACCGACGATGACCTGGCGCTTTATGTAAGTGCCAACTTTAGTGATTATGAACTTTTTGAAAATCTGACAAGTAATTAAAATGAAAAAATACTTATACACATTAAGCATTAGTCTTCTGTTTCTGACCTTTTCGTTTGCCACCTTGGCACAACACGAAAAACCAGAGGACAGGTGGGAAAAATTCAGAGCTGAAAAAATCTCCTTTTTAACGGCTAAACTGGATCTTACCCCCGAAGAAGCACAAAACTTCTGGCCCGTTTACAACAAAATGGAGAAGGAAAGACTCGACGCTCAGATGGCCAGACGAGAACTGGAACAACAGGTTCGCGATGCAGCTGAAACCCTTTCGGACAAAGAGATCATAAAACTGACCCGTGAATTTGCACAGACAATGGACGAGGAAGGAACACTCGCAACAAAATACAACGAACAGTTTCTGAAAATTCTCCCGCCCCAGAAAGTGCTGAAACTATACAAGACCGAAGGTGAATTCAGGATGTATATGTTCCGAAAATACCGCGATCAACGAGGAGGAGACGACAAACGGAATTAATTGATAGTTCATAAAAAAAGGCTCTGATTGAGCCTTTTTTTATGAATTATTCACTGCTTGCTTATATCATTTCAGGGGCCTCAGTCGCAATTTTATCTCCTTCCTTAATTCCATCGGTAATTACAATCGACTCTTCATTTTCCGGGCCGATAGTGACACTCTGCTGAACAAAACTCCCTCCCTGCTTCAACCATACAAATTTTCCGCTGTCGCTGGTAAATACCGCATGCACTGGTACAGTAAGAACGTTTTCCAGGTTGCTTACTATGATTTCGTTACTACTGGTCATCGCCGGTTTAAGATCCGAATCCGATTCATCGAGCCGAATAAACACTTTGAAAACTTTCATGTCAAAATCCTTATGGTCTTCTCCCATTGAAGCAACCCAAACTACATTTCCTTTTAGGGTAACTCCCTCCAAGGCATCAAATGAAATCCTGGCACTATCGCCAACAGCGATCTTTGAAATGTCAATTTCCTTGACATACACTTCAGAGTTTGCTTTATTCAGATTAGGAAGAACAGCAAGCACCGGCATAAAAGGATAACAGTAGTCATCGCGTTTGAATTTTTTCCCCTCAAACGGACTTTTGGCTAACATTACAATTCCACTATCTGGAGAAGTAATACGACAAGCCGCAATTGCCTCACGAATCTTTCCAATTTCTTCGTTTCGGCTTTCCACATAATTTTCAAGGCGTTTGATACCCACTTTTCTTCTGTTGATTTCCAACTGGTAATTCCGTCGCTTATTTTCAATTCCAATTTCTGCTTTTTGATAAGCCATTTGAATCTTACGCTGATAAGCCTCTGATTCGAAAACCGACTGTTCGAGGTCGATTTTATTGTACTCCAAATCGAGTTCGGCATCCTTAATATCTTCCCGAAGCTGAGTGAGCGATACGGTACTATCGATCACCGCATTTTTTAAATCGGCATTCAAACGTTCCAGTTCCTGGGTTACTTCACGCATTCGTGTGGTCAGCTGACTCTGGTCTAATTGTGCAATAAAGTCACCTTTTTTTACCGCTTTTCCTTCGTCTACAATATCAAGAATACGATACGACCATACCCGAAGAGAACGATCAGCCAGTATATTCGGAAGTCGTATTTCAACAACATCTGCACTGTTGATCTCACCCTTACATTTGATAACTTCTTCAAAACTCCCGCTCTGGACGGTGTAAATTCCTTTTGCCTCACCTGTCACCTCTTTTCTGAAAATAAGAAACAAGGCAACGACTGAAACCAGTATAATCCCGGCAGTAATTATTCGCTTTTTATTCATATCACTGTTTTTGGAGGATTTTATCGTATTCTACAATAAGCTGTTCCTTTCTTTCGAAATCGTACAGTGTCAGCCCTCTCAGCTGATAATATTTGGTCCAAAACTGATTCAAGGCATCCACATACTGTATGCGTGCACTTTCCTGATCGTTGCTGGCGATATTCAGCTTCACCACATCAATTTTCCCGATAAGGAAACGTTGAAAAGTAACATCGTATCCCATTTTAGCCACGGTATCGGCCTTTGCGGCATTGTATACCTGTCCGGCCTGAAGATTGAATTCAAGAACACGTTGATATACTTCCTGTTCAAAATCAATTCTTTCCTGTTCAATTACAGCCAGGGCAACCTCCCGGTTTGATTTTGCCATTTCAAACCGTCCCTTTCTTTTTCCCCAATCTACAATGGGTATGTTTATTCCAAGGTTAAAACGCTGACTTTCATTTTGCTTTCCGTAAACATCTGAAAATTCTTCTGAATCCTGGTTCAGGCCATACAAAGCATAAACGGAAGTATTTAAACCCGTCTCCGATTTGGCAGAAGCCACTGCCTGGTTGGCTTCCAACGTACGTTGCTGGTGATCGATAATCGTTGGGTTGTTTTCCACAGCCAGTGAAATAGCATTATCGGCATTCACCTTAAAATCCGGGATCACTTCAGGCATAACACATTCTACGTTTGTTTCTTTTTCGAGGCCCAGGAATGAGTTGAACGACGATTGTAAACGTTTTACACTCACGTTGGCCTGGTTCAGCGCCTGACTGGCATTTAACAAACTTAACTCCAGTTTCAGCAATTCATCCTGAGTAACCGTACCCACCTGGTAACGCCCCTGCCCGATTTTATACAAGGTATCGGCGTTGGCATAATTGGTTTCGGCTATTGATTTTTGGATCTGAGCACGAGTGAGGCTAAAAAATACAGAAACCGCCTTTTGCTTTAACGTTTCGTTGTTCTCTATCAATTGCTTTTTTGCTTTTTCATACTTCAACGGCTCGATTTTCGATTTCCATTTTAAAGCATTGTATCCGTTCAATTCCTGAGAATAACCGATACTGATAGGAGTCGCAGCATAAGAAGTAGATCCCCCATCTCCGAGGTTTTTTACCATCCCTAAACTCGACCGCAAAAAAAGCTGACCACCGGTTTGTGCAACATTTTGCACCAGCGATAACGATACGTCGGAATTAAAATACTCCCGCATTCGGTATTCATCCTGGTTGGTATTAAAATTATATTCCTTCCGGCTGTATCGGTTCAAATCAATGGGCGACGAACTAAGCGACAACCCGGGTAAGCGATCAGCTTTGTAATACCGGAACTCCCAGTAACGGGCCAAATACATATTTTTATTTCGGAATGCATCAATGGATTGTTCTGTTGCCAGATCGATCACCTCAGGCAATGTCAACCGAAGTGATTGATTCTGAGAATAAACCGGAACAGCTGTTATGCCTAACAAAAACAGCGCTATAATAAATTGTTTCATAAGATAGTTTTTTTGTTTACTGACGTAATGATTCAACCGGGTCGTTGTCGGAAGCTCGTTTGGCCGGGAGATAACCAAAAGTTATTCCTACCAGCACCGACACTCCAAACGCAATAAATACACTGAAAAAAGAAACGATGGTTTTGATATCGAACATTCCCGTAATGATCTTTGAAAGCACAATACCAAGAACGATTCCGATTAAACCACCGGTAAGACTGATCAAAGTCGATTCAGCCAAAAACTGGGCTATAATATCTTTCTTTTTGGCACCAACTGCTTGTCTTACACCGATTTCCCGAATACGTTCCATTACCGAAGCCAGCATAATATTCATGATGCCAATTCCGCCTACTACAAGCGATATACCCGCAATTACACCCAACACGATGTTAAATATGTTACGGGTTTTTTGTTGTTGTTTCAGGAGCAATTCCGGGATGGTCACTTCAAAGTCGTACAGTTCGGAATGGCGCCGCAACAGCATCCGTTTAATTAACAAAGCTGTTTCATTTAGCTGGTCAGTTTCTTTTACCTGTACAACAATCTTATCCAACTGGTTCAGGTTCGAATCTGTTTCTTCGTATTCTTCCTCCGAAGAATTATCTCCAACCCGGTACACCACCATTCCGCCGCCCCCGGGACCGCTTCCTTTATTTGCTTTTGCTACTTCATCGGCTCTTACCAGCGACCGGTTTTTAAAGCGCAGCAACATGGTCTGTACCGGAATAAATATTTTGTTATCGGAGCTGCTGATTCCCAGTTCATCGGATGCCGAAGCGGTAAAATCGCGCCTTTCTACAACGCCTATCACTTTGAGCCATATCTGGCCGCATTTGATTAGTTCGCCCACGGCTTCCCTACCTCTGAAAAATTCGGTTTTTATATTGTCCCCGATAATACAGACCGGATAGCCTTTTTCGCTTTGCTGATCGCTAAACTGGTTTCCCTCGCTCAATTGAATATTAAACAAATCGAAGTAGTTGTTATTTACTCCCTCCAGCACAACCGGCTTGGAGTGAGCATCAAGCAAGGCAGAGTAGTTAAATGAAATGACAGGCGACAACTGTTGAACCGAAGGCACAATTTTTTGAATGGCCTCTGCGTCCATAAGGGTTAAGCCCCGTGAAAACTTTTTTGCTCCGGCTTTGTCGTCTCCGGTATCGCCACCACCACCGGCTCCCCCTTCCACGGTGAGTGTGCTTGGAGTAATGATGATGTTGTTTACGCCGACCATTTTTATCTGGTCCAGAATTTCCTGCTCGGCTCCGTTGCCTATGGCCATCATACTGATAACCGCAGCTACTCCGAATATAATACCGAGCGCCGTTAGTATCGATTTCACTTTATTCGCAATAATCGCTTCTACGGCAATGCCAATGTCGTGCAGATAACGTTTTATAAACATGAGATTGGATTATTTGGAGGTGAACTCATTTGTTTTGGCTACAGATGCTTCCTTTGAATTTTCTTCAGCTGGCTGATTTTCCTTAACCTTTATTGCTTCATAGATCTCCATCCCTTGAAAATCCATGGATTCGGCAGTTTCAGGTTCAGAAAGTGCAATGTGGTCACCTTCTGCGACTCCCTGCAGCACCACCATATAATTCTCATTCTGGATTCCGGGTTCAATCACCTGCTTTTCCATCTTACGACCATCGCCGTCAGACAAATAAACATAGCTCAGCGAATCGTTGGTAAAAACAGCTTCCAGCGGTACATAAACCACATCTTCGGCATAACCGGTTTGAATTACATTACTGGTGGTCATCGATGGTTTCAATTCTTCATCATCACCGATTACCTTTATTTTCACTTCGAAAACCTTTGCATCACTTCGCGGGAGCAATTGCCCCACATTTGCGATGGAACTTACTTCGCCTTCCAGCATTTTTTCAGGAAAAGCATCAATCCCGATGTCAACTTTCTGCCCGGTTTTAATCCTGGAAATATCAATTTCGTTGATATAGGTTGTAGATATCAGCGTATTCATTTTCGGGAAAGTTGCAATGGCGGGACTTCGGGTAGAAATGGTAGAATTGGCCTGAATAGCAGCTCCTCTTCCCGAATAGCGGTAGTACCCGATAATTCCGGATTTTGGTGAACGAATCGTTAACGCATCGTAAACGCTTTTCAACAGATCAACCCTTTCTTTTGCCTGCTTGTAGTTGATAAATCTTCGATCTACCTTATTGGCTTCCTGTTGCTGTTTCAACACGTAAGCCTGCTTCATTTGTTCCAGTTTACGTTCGGCTTTTTCAAAGTCCATTTCGGCTTTTCTTTTTACCGATGGCGACTCATAAGCCGATTCTTTTATCACGATCTCTCTTTCTTCCAGATCGAGTTGTGCATTTACAATCAGGTCGCGCTGATTACTAAGCGTAAGGTTCGAATCAATTTTACTGTCTTCGTATTCAGTAAAACGCTGGTCAAGTTCGTCCATTGCATTTTTATACTGTTCGTCTACTGCAGAATGGTCAACGGTAGCGACATAATCACCTGAATCGACAGAAGAGCCCTCTTCTATCATATCGGCAATTGTAATTTCCCAAATCCTTAGTCGGTTATCCCTAAAAATTTCCGGAACAGGAATATAGTCAGCTTCCTGTGATTCCAGTTGCCCGGAGGAGTAAACTAAAGATTCGAATTTACCTTTTTGTGCAATTGTGGTTAACAATGCTTCATTGTCGTTTGATGGGCTTAACGCAAATACCGAAATAATTACGGCCAAAACGACTAAAATTGTGACGATGGATATTCGGCGGATCATATAAGATAGGTTATTGATTGTTACGAATTATATGGGAATCAGTTCCGACAAAGATTATGCCATTAACATAATCAAAAAAATAAAAATGAGCTGAAAATGAATTCCAACCCATTTCACCATAAATGCTGATATCGAAAGATTAAATCAGAAAAATAAAAATGTTATTACAGGGCTTTAAACCAATCCTGAAATAAGTTCCCTACTAAAGGAATTAGTTTTTTCTCACCATTGATTGCTCCGATCAGGCTAATAATCCAAAATACGAACACAACAATATTCGCAATCCAACCAATAATAGGAATAAATAACAATACGATACTCAGCAAAAATAAGCCGAGCAGCTGTCGAATGTAAAAACTGGCAAGTTCATCCTTGTCGTTCGAATTCAAAATAAGCGCAATTACCCAGCCAATCCAGTAAATGTGCGCAACAATTGCTTTTGTTTTTCCATCCATTGTTTCGAGATTTAAATTTCGACTAAAATAAGCAATGAAATGTTATTTAACAAAAGGGAAGATGAGTTTAAGCAAAATCTTTCCCGTTTTACCTTTCAGCAATACTTCCTGCCCCAAAAGGCAGCTTCTTTCTGGGGTTGTGGACAAAGAAATCTGTTCCGTTATTTGTCGTAATTGAAACCTTTCAGGTGATGCCCCATTCGATCACGTTTGGTTTTCATGTACCGCTGGTTGTGTTCGTTTGGCGGAATTTCAACCGGTACAATTTCGGTCACTTCCAGCCCGTAACCTTCCAATCCCACGCGTTTCACCGGGTTGTTGGTCATCAGGCGCATTTTGGTAACACCCAAATTCGAGAGTATTTGTGCTCCCACACCGTAATCGCGTTCATCGGCTTTAAAACCCAGATGAAGGTTAGCTTCCACAGTATCCAGTCCCTGATCCTGCAATTTGTAGGCTGCAATTTTATTGAGCAAGCCAATTCCCCGGCCTTCCTGCATCATATAAACGATCACACCTTTCCCGGCTTTTTCGATCATTTCCATGGCCTTGTGCAACTGGTCGCCGCATTCGCATCGCATCGAACCAAAAATATCTCCGGTCATACACGATGAATGCACACGCGCCAGAATGGGCTCGTTAGTATCCCATGTGCCTTTGATCAACGCGACATGTTCTGCTCCGTTCGATTTCTGACGGAAAGGTACGATTCTGAAATCTCCAAATTGAGTAGGTAACTCGACCTCTTCTCCCCTGTCGATCAGGCTTTCGCTCTGAAACAGAAAAGAAATCAAATCTTTTATGGTTACAATTTTCAGGTTATGTTTTTGAGAGAATTCGTACAATTGAGGCAAGCGTGCCATTGTTCCGTCTTCGTTCATTATTTCGACCAGAACTCCCGATGGTTTTAATCCGGCCAAACGGGTAAGGTCGACTGCCGCTTCGGTGTGCCCGCTTCTTCGAAGCACTCCGCGGTTTTTTGCTTTTAACGGGAAAATATGTCCGGGGCGGCCGAGTTGTTCCGGTCGGGTTTTATCGTCCACCAACATACGGATGGTGATCGCCCTGTCGGCTGCAGAAATACCCGTTGTTACTTCGGGATGAATGGCATCGACAGAAACCGTAAAATTAGTCTCGTTCGACGATGTGTTTTTTCCCACCATTAAATCCAGGCTGAGTTCCTGACATCTTTTTTCGGTCAGGGCTACACAAATCAGGCCTCTCGCCTGACTAGCCATAAAATTTACGATCTCGGTTGTCACCAATTCAGAAGCAACAATCAAATCCCCTTCATTCTCTCTGTCCTCATCGTCTACCACAATAATCATCTCACCATTTTTGATGGCAGCGATGGCTTCGGGTATCGTATTAAGCTTGATGTCTGTCATACCTGTCTCTAAAATCAGGTGCAAAATTACAAACTTTTACGAAATCAGTTCATGATTTAAGTGATAAGAGAAACCTGTTTGGATTATAATAACATACATCTCTCTGAAATTGAACGGTCAGCGGTTAACTACTTTGAACCTTTTTGTCAACGAATTTCCAAGATTATCGGTTACCGTAATATTATGCCAGCCCTCGTCTGGCCTCAGTTCCAGCTGATGTACGTTTTTTGTTGTCCCCAGGAAACGATTATCTAGATACCAGTACACGGTTACATTATTTGACCGGTGAGCCAGATCAAAAATTATTTTTCCGGGAGTTCCGTCGAGATCAACCGGAATAAAGAGCCGGTTCCATTCGCGCGGATAAATAAACTCCAGCTGCTGCTCTGTTTCTGAACAACCGGGCATTAACGGCGGTAAAGTTGCATACAAAACATTCTGACGTTTGTAATAATACTCCATGGCCGGAGGAAGAACAAACCAGCTTTTGTGTTGCATCTCCGAAACCGGGTAACAATCGGCATTTACACGGTGCGTTCCCTCTTTATTTAAGTGAATGCGCTGATGCCACGGACAAACACCTATTTTATTTCCTGTCGGGATCTGCACCACTTTTCGTTCAGGGCAAAATTTTCCCGGACGATAACCACTCTCAGCACAAACCTCAATGCTTGTCATTTCGTCTACAGGAACCGGAAACCATTCCGAAAAAGGAAGTGACGAAAACACATCGAACATTACCGGTGCAGCTGCGGTAACACCCGTCAAACCAGCACGGCCCTCCCCGTCGGCGTTTCCACACCAAACCGCCACCACATACCGCGAAGTAACTCCAACCGCCCAGGCATCTCTGAAACCAAAACTGGTTCCGGTTTTCCAGGCAATTTTTCGTGAATGTGCGAAATGCTCCCACCCCGCTTCGCTCTCCGGGCGTTTTACTTTTAGCAAAGCATCGAATGTGGAATAAACCGATGCTGCCCGTACAAGTGGCTGTGTCCGTTCCTCTTCTGTTATCTGTAAGTTTTCATCCCAGATTAACGGGCTAAATGGATCGGATGAATAAAACCCATCTTCCTCATCGTATCGTTTCAAAATGGTTCCCAGCGATGCGTACATTCCGGCCAAGTCCCATAATTTAACTTCGGCCCCACCCAAAATCAGCGACAAACCATAATGTTCGGGTTGTTCTTTTAAGGAACTCATCCCTGCTTTTTTCAGAAAAGAATAAAACGGGCCGACACCGTAATCTTTTAACATATGAACGGCCGGAATATTCAGAGAACGCGCCAGCGCTTCTTCAGCCGGAACAGCTCCGTTGTACTCCCTATCAAAATTAACAGGCGTAAAACCTCCCAAACGAACAGGAATATCAGGCTCCAACATGGTTGGCAAAAGCAAACCATCGTCTAGCATTTTGCAATAGAGAAAGGGTTTCAAAATACTTCCGGTACTTCGCGGCGCCTGTACAACGTCCACCTGGTTTCCATGCGCTGTGCTATCGGTACTGGCTGTGTTTCCCACATAAGCCAATACTTTTTTCGACGGAATTTCGACCACCAGCACCGCCATGTTATGGATAAAATTGGATTTCAAGCGCTGATGATGCCGGGCAACAATTTCATTCACGCGGTTTTGAAGTTCATAACGAAGTGTCGAATGAATCCTTTGCCCGTGTTTTTCGGCATTCGCCTTTTCTGTAATGTGAAAAGCCAGTTCAGGCAACGCATTTACCTTTTCAGGTAAGGGCTCCGAAATGGCTAAATCATACGTAATGCTGTCGATCTCGTTTTCAAATAACAATTGATTCAGTAACTGATCGCGTTTTTGCTTTAAGCGCTGATCTAAACGCCCGGGATAAATGAGCGACGGAGCATTGGGTAATACCGCCAATGTAGCTGCCTCGGCCCACGACAACTGACCGGGATCGCGGCCAAAATAACGCCAGGCAGCAGCATCAAGCCCCACCACATTTCCTCCGAACGGTGCGTGAGAAGCATACATTTCCAGAATTTCGGATTTGGAATACCGCAATTCCACATGTAGTGCCCAGAAAATCTCGATCAGTTTATTTTTTATCGTTCGTTCCTTTTGCCCGCGCGCCAGGCGGCAAACCTGCATGGTAATGGTGCTACCGCCCGAAACGATTCTCCGCGCCCGTATGTTTTGAAAAACAGCGCGGGCCATGGAAAACAAATTAATTCCGGGATGGAAATAAAAATATTTGTCTTCGAAATTCAGCACACATTTTTCGTATTTCACGGGAACCGAATCCACCGGCGGAAAACGCCACTGTTCATCATCTGAAATGCGGGCGCCGAGCAACTCGCCTTCGCTACTCTCCAATACAGTTGAATAGGATGTTTTGAAAAGCGGACGCGGCACCAGCCATCCTCCGATGAAAAACAACATCAGGAACAAAAGCAGGAAGATCAATAATTTTCTCCCTGCTCTTTTTATATAAATTTTCCTTCCAAACACTTAGATCATATTTCTACTTCACCGTCACCATTTTTCCGCCAAGACGGGCATTTACACTGTTATCGTACATGGCTTCGCAGCTTGCCGGCGGAAGATAAAATTCGCCTTTGTACGCTGCATTCAGATAAAACGTAAATGTTTTTTGTTTGCCCATTTCCAGATCGAAATAAGTATAAATCCGGTCGTCGCGAATATCCTGGTACTCGAAATTTGCATCGTTTTGAGGAGCGTCACCCAACCGTTTATTAAGGATTTCCCAACCCGACGGAACCAAAGTGGAAAGCACCATCTCTTCGTAATTCACCTTTTTGCCCGGGTGTTTCACCGTAACTTCCATTTTGAAATCGGTTCCCTGCTGAATGGAAGCCGGGTCGATTGACTTGCCGGCCGCATCAAGATATTTGACCTCCAGCAATAAATTACTTGCAGCAGAAGAAGAATCCACTCCTGCCGGAATTCCTTTGGCAACCAAACGCACAAAAGTGGCATTTGCCCCTGTATTTTTATAATTGAGCGAAAACTGCTTTGTTTTTCCATTTTTCACCGGAATTTTAATGACCGGAATCTGGGTACGGGCATTCGATTTTTCTCCGTTAACGGATAAATCGTAAGCGGTTTCGCTACCGTTTTTATAAAACTTCTCAGAAAACTGTGCTGCAGAAAACAGGCTCCAGGCAGCGGTTTGCGTACTTAGCCAGCTACTTTTATTAATGTCGTCGGAAATTTCCTGTAACATGCTGAAGGCATTTTCCTGTTCCTCTAGCAAAACAAGCGATTCCAGAATCATTGCCTTATCACGCAGCGACGAACCAAATGTTCCGCCCATTTCGTTGTACTCTTCTACTTCGCTCGATAAACCGGCAACCAATTGTTGTGCAATTTCCTTTTTACCCGCCAAAACATACGCCGAAACCAGCCTCCAAAGCACATCCGGAGATTTGGAACCTTTCTCGCGCAGGCGGTTCATTGCCCCCAGGTCAGGGTTTCCGGCCAAAGCCAGCGTGTATAAACGATACGCCTGATTCAGATCGTAATTCCGGTAATAATAAATATTCGTGTTGCTCTGTTCCTTTTTCCAGTTACGGGCCGCCGATTTCTGGTAGCGCACCCACTTGTCCTTCATTCCGTAAGGCAAAGAATATCCGGCATTTTCAGCGCAAACCAAGAAATGCCCTACATAGCTGGTCCCCCATTCGTTGGCATACGACGAACCCGGCCAGTAACTAAATCCACCACTTCCCAACTGGTACGACTGTAATTTGATCAGAGCCTGACGAATATTGGTTTCGATCTTCAGTTTCTGATCGGCATAAACCGTTGTCAGATTCGCCAAAAACAGCTGTGGAAAAACAGAAGACGTTACCTGTTCCACACAACCGTGCGGATATTGAATCAGATAATCGAGGTATTTTGCCAGATTCAGCGGAGGAAATCCGGAAACTTCCACCCAGGCTTCGTTACTGTCCGGTTCTCCCGGGTTTTGCAATTCTGAATTCCAGCTTTCGCCACCTTTTACCAGTTTCGATTGCTGAACGGTAACAGCCTGATTTGGATTGCGCACCTGAACTTCTACTTCGTAACTCGCCATTTCTTTACCCGATTTTGCTTCCACCACAATTTTTCCAACACCACTTTGAGCTTTCACTTTCAGTTTGAAATAACTCATTTTCTCGCCCGTTTCGGTAAACTGAAGCTTGTTCTCCTTGCTTCCAACGATTTCAAACAAATCGTTGGTTTTTACGGTGATCGAAACATCTTTCACATTGCTTTTCATCGCAAAAACATCCACCGGCAAATCAAACGTTTCGAGTGGAGCCAGCATGCGCGGAACTGTTGCCAGCAACATCAAGCCCTTCCGAACAGGCACCGAAACCTCTTCAGCACCGTAAGCCCCCTGGTTTCCGGCCACCACCATCATTCGAACTGCGCCCACATAATTCGGCATTTTGAAAGTATGCTTTTGTTTCTTCCCGGCCTCGAGTGTAAACGGCCCGGCAAACTGCACCACAGGTTTAAAACGGTTGGCTTCTTTCTTTTCAGAGTCTACCATTTCGTCATCGCCACCTACGGCAAAAGCTTTTTCGAGACGGGCGCCGTAAGCGCCGGCTACATAATCGTACAAATCCCAGGTTTTCACGCCCAGAGCTTCGCGCTGGTAAAAAGTTGCATGTGGATTTGGTGTAGAATAATTCGTCAGTCCCAGCAAGCCTTCATCAACAATGGCCAATGTGTAAGTCATTTTCTTGTTATTGGCTTCCGAAATTTCCACCGTGTAGTCTGTTTCCGGTTCAATTTCATCCGGAGCTTTAATTACCGGCTTCAAAATGGTTTCCGGATTCTCCACTTCCACCGGAATTACGCCATAAAGCCGCAGCGGTGCATCGTTTTCAGTACTTCCAAAAGGCTGGATTAAACTCACATGAACATAGAAATTGGGTGCCATTTCCGGTTTAGCCTTTATGGTAAAGCGGGTTTGTTTATCGGAAGTTTCCATCCAAAACATATCGAGTACCCCGGTTCCGTTTTCTAGACTTACCAGCGCTTTTCCGGTTTTTGACGAAGGAATGATCACTTCAATGTCTTCGCCTACATTGTATTTTTGCTTGTCGGCGCGGATACTCAACATAGTAGCGCCTTCCGTCATCCCGTCGGAACGCCAGCCACCCCACTCCGACATGTAAAATGTAATACCCGCGGAATGCCCCGAAGTATTGTCTTTCACCCACAGGAAGTAACGGCCGTTGTCTTGCCAGTTGTTGTATTTTACGTTCAACCGGACCTGCGATTTTGGTTTGGCATCTTTAATGGCCCACGAAGCAACCGGCTGATAATAACTTCCGGAAACATAGTGAGCAAGGCTTTCGGAACCTGACTCCCACCACCAGCGCCAGTTCACTTTGTAGAGGCGCACTTCCAGATCGTCGCCCGAAGCTGCTTTCCCGTTTTTATCGACCAATACAATCTCGGGCAGATATTCGGTGTCGGTTTTGTACCAGTTATCTTCCGACTCGGGCATGCGAATTCCCACATACGTGGAATACGGAGAATAAAGGGCTTTGGTAACCGAAGTACTAAAATCGCCACCGGATTCAAACACCCGCGAGGTAAACCAGGCATTCAACATTCCCGGAGCATTGTCCAAGCCTTCCAGATTTAAAGGAATCGTTCCTTTTCCGGTTTCGTCGAGTTGAGCATCGAAAATGGTTTCTTCCTTGTTCGAGAACCGTGTTGCCGGATCGGTAAAAGTATAGTTCCTAAAATCGGCAAACTGTGTCGCACTTTTTGTAAACAGTACTTCGACTTTGGCTTTTAACGATTTTGCCGGAGTTCCATGTAACCAGGAAGCGCTGATCGGCAAATTCTTATCATCAACTCCGAGTAACTTATCTTTGGGTAAACCGAGTTCAATTTTTAAGCGGTTCGGTTTAATGGTTTCTATTTTTACCCGTTTTGAAAAGGTGCTATTGCCTACCTGTACTTCAGCCCGCCAGTTTCCGGTAGGAGCATCTTTTTTGGTTTGCGTCGTCAGCTGATAAAAACCATTTTCGTTATGGGTAATCACGCGTCGTTCAACCACCTGTTCCTTTGGATTGATCAGGCTGAAAATTGCAGGATGATTTTCAGGATTATCTGACGCTGTTTCAAGAATGAAGTTCACAAATAAAGTATCACCCGGCCGCCACACATCGCGTTCGCCGTATATAAAACCTTTCATCCCGTCGGTGATCTCCTGTCCCGCCACATTGAAATTACTCACCGAAAGCGAGGTTCCGTCATCAAGGCGCAGATAGCCAAACTGGCTGCCTTTTTTTGCGACCAGAAGAAACGGTTTCTTTTTCAAATCAACGCTGGCAAATCCCCTTGCATCCGTTTTGATGGTTTCAATCCATTGGTTTTGATAATTGTAAAGCTGGAGTTCAACATCCGCTTCCGGGTTGGTTGAAACCAGGTTCGAGACGGCAAATAACATGCGGTGATCGCGACCTTCCTTTGCAATAATACCAAGTTGCGACGCCATGATGTTCCGGCTCACAAAACGATCGGAGTTGTAATAGGAAACGTGACACGGATTGTCTTGCTCTTCCCAAATATACCCCGGAGGATAATAATAGTCGCTGTACCAACCCGGCGCATCCCACTCGGTTTCGTAATCTTCACCGGTTGACAAGCTGATTTCGGGAATTTCCTCCTTCGCAGAATCCTCCTGACAAACATATTGCGAATACTCCTTGCAAAAGCGAAGTTCTACCCGGTAAACGGCCCCCTGCTGAAGTTTAACCAGTTTGGCCAGATCAATTTTGAAAGTATTCCATTCGTTGTAATTTACCGGATTGTCGGCCATCAAATCAACCTTTCCTTCGTACACCAATCTCCCGACACGTTTCAACTCCGAACTTCCGTTTAATCGGTTTTCCTGTAAAAACTGAGCAATATTATCCTTGTAAATTTCAATTAAACGCACATCCACAGCGTTCAGACTAATGGCTTCAAAAGGAAATTCGAGGTGGTCGTTTTCCGGAACAATCACTCCTTTACCGATCAAACGCAGTGCCGGCTCGGCATTGGTGAACTTAAGAATGAAAGTCTCTGCCGATTTTAAACGGGCATAATTCGCGCTTTTTATCCCCTCATACACATTCATCGTCCTTACTCCCGAAACACGTTTACCGGGCCACACTTTCACCACATTCCCATCAATTTCCAGCCGCAGGTCTTTGGTGTTATCCATCTCAATCAATCCTTCCAAATCCTGAGTCTTTAAAAGCGGATCCGAAAAACGAACACTTACATACTGCTCGGGCTGCTGAACAACAGTCGCCTCCAATATTTTGAACGTACTCAACGCCGGAATTTCCAATTCCTTTGTTCCTGAAACATCGGCATTCAGCGGGCTGCCATCCCATTTAACGATTACTTTTCCTGCATCGTCCTGCATGCGCGCAATGCTGTCGACCGTAAAAAAGTGCTTGCGACGGTTGCTGTCATGATTCCAGGCTACCGGCAGGTCTTTTCCATTGGCGGTAACCGTTACAATTTTTTCAATCGGGTCCGAATCGGCAACATCTGCCGTTAAAACATATCCTGTCAACTGCATTTGCGTGGAATTCAACCCTTCGTAATTTCTCAGTCCCTCCACGGTGATCGAATAGGTTTGCTTTACGGTAGCAAATTCGAAAGGCAATTGCTGAAATTTACTCTCCACTTTTAGAACTTTGCCCAATGCAAACTCGGCTTTGTAATTGGTTCCGGGCTTTAGCGCTTCATCCGGCCTGAATTCAAAAATGCGTCCTCCCACCAACACTGTTTTTCCTTTAACTTCCGGTTTAAACCGAAACAGATCTTCAGTGTTTATTTCACCTTCAACAGGCTGCGACATGTACACCGAAATGGTGGATTCGCTGGAAATAACACCGCTGGTAAACGCCTGCACATAGCGGCTAAATGCAACATCGGTTGTAACTGTTTTTCTCTCGCTTTTTGTGCACGAAACAGCCATGATCAACAAAGCTACGATGGGGAAAATCAATTTTTTCATTGGGTTATCGTTATTCGTTTTTCAGTTTTATTATGAATTTGGACCGGGCATCAAAAACAATGCATTATTTTCACAAGGATTGATCTCTGCGGCATTTTAAAAGTAGCTAATATGTTTCACTTACCTTCCCGCAAGGAAGAGTTTTTCACACAATAAATTATGTTATTTAACCGATTTGAGTTATAAAGCCTAACATATGCTACCGTTTTTCGATTGGCCATTCTTACAAAAAACATGCAAGCTTTTTCAATTTTTCTTCTTGAAGGCATTTCTAAAATGATTATTTTACTCCATAATAGCAGCACAATACGAACAACGCGAAATATCCGCCGACAAATATGAAGAAGATATTGATTTTATTTGCCCACCCTGCCTTTCATAAATCGATGATCAACAGCGCATTGATTGGTGCGGTGCGGGGACTCGAAAATGTAACGATCAACGAACTGTACGAAAATTACCCCGATTTCTTTATCGACGTCGAAAAAGAAAAAAAGCTGCTGGTGGAACACGACATCATCGTATGGCACCATCCTTTTTACTGGTACAGCGCTCCGGCCATTTTAAAAGAGTGGATGGACCTGGTCCTCCAACATGGTTTTGCCTACGGGAGAACCGGGCGTGCCTTACAAGGGAAATGGGTCCTGTCGGCCGTGTCGACGGGTGGGCGGCAGGAAGTGTACACCGAAACCGGGAGTCATCATTACTCTGTAAACGAATTCCTGATCCCGTTCAAACAATCGGCAACGCTGTGCAGAATGCGATACCTGCCCCCTTTTGTAACACATGGCGCGCACACCATCACGCCAGCTGAGCTAAACAAACAAGCTGCCCGTTACCTAGAAGCAATCACGGGACTGAGAGACGAAAAGTATCCTGAAAAGGATTTTGAAAACGTAGAATATTTCAACCACTTAACAACATCAAATGCATAATCAGGATTTTTTCACACAGGCACTCATTTACCTGGGAGCGGCAGTTATTTCGGTTCCGCTGGCCAAAAAACTCGGACTGGGTTCTGTTTTGGGTTATTTGCTGGCAGGAATCCTTATCGGGCCGTTTGTGTTGGGACTTATCGGTAACGATGCCGACGATGTAATGCATTTTGCCGAGTTTGGTGTGGTATTGATGCTGTTTATAATCGGCCTGGAACTGGAACCATCCCTTTTGTGGAAAATGCGAAAATCCATTTTTGGGCTTGGCGGACTGCAGGTTCTGATTACCGCAGGAGTTATTACCGTTATTTCGCTGGCATTCAACTTTCAAATCAACCGCGCTATTGCCATCGGGCTGATCTTTGCTTTATCTTCCACTGCAATTGTGCTTCAAACTTTGTCGGAAAAAGGATTAATGCGAAACATTGCCGGAAAATCTGCTTTCTCGGTTCTACTGTTTCAGGATATGGCAGTTATCCCCATTCTAGCGCTTTTACCTCTTATTGCCACTTTGGGGCAACCGGCCGCTTTGTCTGACTCGAGCCTGAGCAAAATTGGAGGAATGGCACAACTCCCCGGCTGGCTGCAGCTTTTAATCATTATCGGCGCCATTGCTGCATTGGTGGTTGTGGGGCGTTTTATGGCGCGTTATGTTTTCCGGTTAATTGCAGAAACAGGCTTACACGAAGTGTTCGTTGCCCTATCCTTGCTGATGGTCATCGGGATCGCGCTTGGCATGGACAAAATCGGTCTTTCCCCCGCGTTGGGAACTTTTATTGCCGGTGTGGTTTTGGCCGACAGCGAATACCGCCACGAACTCGAGATTACGATTGATCCGTTTAAAGGGCTGCTTCTTGGCTTATT
This sequence comes from Maribellus sp. YY47, assembly GCF_023111095.1. Taxonomy (GTDB): domain Bacteria; phylum Bacteroidota; class Bacteroidia; order Bacteroidales; family Prolixibacteraceae; genus Draconibacterium. The sequence goes on along the minus strand of NZ_JALGYW010000004.1, from coordinate 12,238 downwards.
CTTTATCTCGGTTGGCGCGAGTATAAATTTTAACTTACTCGTCGAAAATCCGGGAACAGTTGTCTTTTTTGTCATTTTGCTGATCGTCGTAAAATTCATAGTTCTGTTGATTTTGGGACGCATTTTCAGATTGAGAAAAGGTTTTGAGTTTCTGTTTGCCTTTTTACTCGCACAGTCCAGCGAATTCAGTTTTGTTTTGATTTCCTTTTCGAAACAAAACCAGTTGTTCGACGAAAAAACCGCTTCCATGCTATTGTTAATCGTCACACTTTCGATGGCCATCTCGCCTTTACTGCTGATTTTTAACGACAAAGCGGTAAGTCCGATTTTGGCACGCCGTCAAAATAAACCGGAATACGACGAAGTCGACGAACAGGAAAGCCCGGTTATACTTGCCGGGTTTGGCCGTTTCGGATTGGTGATTGGTCGTATTCTGCTGGCTAACAACATAAAAGTTACCATTCTCGACAACAACCCAAGTAATGTTGAAGTGCTGCGGAAATATGGGTTCAAGCTCTATTTCGGAGATGTAACCCGGTCACAAATGCTAGAAAAGGCGGGAATTCAAAATGCCCGCATGTTGATACTCAGTATGGCCGAGCACGACGATGCATTAAAAGTGGCCAAATATGTGCGGGAGAAATATCCGAAGGTGAAAATTCTGGCGCGGGCAAAAGACATTTTTCACACCTTCGAGTTTTACAACTTAAATGTTCGTATCGTTCAGCGTGAAACCTTTGATTCGGCCAACGAACTGGGAGCAAAAGCCTTGGTTGAGCTTGGTTTTAACCGCTACGAAGCTTACCGAATATCACGCACATTCAAACATCACGAAGACCAGATCACCGACGAATTGTACGAACACTGGCTCGAAGACCACAACCGTTTTATCAGAGAAAGCAGACGATTCTCGGAACAGGTCTCCGATACGCTTCAGGCAGAAAAGAACTATCTGATACACGAATCGGAATGCGCCTGGGATATTAATTCCATAAAAGAAGAAGAACTTTCAAATTCAAAAATGGAAGGTACAGAAAACTAAATTTAGACTATTTCTAAATTTCTGAGATTTCAGAAAAATTAATTTTTTGTCACTTGTAGATTCAAACCAATGCATACATTTGCAATCTCTAAATAGCAAAATTTAAAGTGACGACTACAGATATTCGACATAAAGGTTTTGTAAAAGCAGTGAACAACAGCTCGTTAATTGTCACCATCATTAACCAGTCGGCTTGTTCTTCCTGCCATGCTCAGGGAGCCTGCACTGTAGCCGACTACCAGGACAAGGAAATTGAAATCACTGATTACAAGGGTGATTACAAAGTCGGACAGGAAGTCACCATTCTCTTTAAGGAATCAAAAGGTTTTGCAGCGCTGCTCTGGGGGTACATCGTTCCCTTCCTCTTCGTAATGTTGACATTGATCGTTATGCAATCGGTTACCGGTAATGAATTACAATCGGGGCTGATTTCGCTGGCAATTCTGATTCCATACTATATAACATTATATTTTTTTAGGCATCTATTAAAAAAAATATTCAAATTCGAACTTGAAGAAACTGATTAACAAATGAGTATCACTGTTGTATATACCATTGTCACACTTGTTGTAATCGGTGGAGCTGCGGCTGTCATCCTTTACTTTGTGGCACAAAAATTCAAGGTTTTTGAAGATCCGCGTATCGACGATGTAGAAGGGGCGCTTCCGGGAGCCAACTGCGGAGGATGTGGTTTTGCAGGCTGCAGGGCTTTTGCCGAAGCTTGTGTGAAGGCCAGCGAACTGGGCGACTTGAACTGTCCGGTTGGAGGAAACGAAACCATGGGACAAGTAGCCTCTATTCTGGGGCTGGAAGCCGTTAAGAAAGATCCGCGTGTGGCTTTTATCCGCTGTAACGGAACCTGCGACAACCGTCCAAAAACCAGTCAATTCGACGGCGCAACAACCTGTGCCATCGCATCGTCGGTATACAGTGGCGAAACCGATTGCCAGTATGGCTGTCTGGGCTACGGCGATTGTGTGGATGCCTGCGACTTCGATGCCATCGACCTGCGCGCCGGCATGGGCGTTCCGCTCATCCTCGACGACAAATGTGTGGCCTGCGGAGCATGCGTGGATGCCTGTCCGAAAAACCTGATCGAACTGCGCAAGAAAATGCCAAAAGACCGGAAAGTAGTGGTGGCCTGTCGTAACCAGGACAAAGGCGCTGCTGCGAAAAAGGCTTGTAGCGTTGCCTGTATCGGTTGCAGCAAATGCTTCAAAGAGTGTCCGTTTGATGCCATCACCATGGAAAACAACCTGGCATTTATCGACTCCGACAAATGTAAACTGTGTCGCAAATGTGTGGCAGTTTGCCCAACCAATGCAATTATCGAGCTGAACTTTCCTCCGCGAAAAGTGAAACCCGAAGTAGAAGTTGAAACCAATAGCTAAATAATTAAGGATGTTAAAAACGTTCAAAATAGGCGGAGTACATCCTCCCGAAAATAAATTGTCGAAAGACCGGAAAATCGAAGTTCTTTCGATTCCGTCGGCGGTATTTATTCCGGTGGCACAGCACATCGGAGCACCGGCAACACCGGTTGTGAAAAAAGGCGACAAAGTAAAAGTGGGACAGATCATTGCACAAAGCAGTAGCTTTGTTTCCACCAACATTCATTCTTCCGTTTCAGGAACAGTTAAAAAAATAGATTTCTCGGCTGACAGCTCGGGTTATCCCAAACAAGGAATTTTTATCGATGTGGAAAGCGACGAGTGGATGGAAGACATCGACCGTTCAGAAACACTGGTAAGTGAAATTTCGCTTGATGGCGCTGAAATCGTCAGGAAAATTCAGGATTCCGGTATTGTAGGTTTAGGTGGCGCCACCTTTCCTACCCACGTAAAACTGGTTCCTCCAAAGGGAATGAAAGCCGAAGTACTGCTGATCAATGGCGTGGAGTGTGAGCCTTATCTTACTTCCGATCATCGCTTAATGCTGGAAAAGGCCGATGAAATTATGGTGGGTATCCAATTGCTGATGAAGGCCATGAATGTGGACAAAGCGGTAATCGGAATCGAAAACAACAAACCTGACGCGATTGAGCTCCTTTCCGAAAAATGCAAGTCAGTTGCCGGAATAAGTGTTGTTGCGCTGAAAGTTCAATACCCCCAGGGAGGTGAGAAACAGCTGATCAATGCCGTTACCGGTCGCGAAGTTCCGTCAGGTGCACTACCAATTGCAGTTGGCGCTGTAGTAAGCAATGTGGGTACTGCTTTTGCCGTTTACGAAGCAGTACAAAAAAATAAACCGCTGTTTGAACGCGTAGTTACCATTACTGGTAAAGGCGTTTCACAACCCTCCAACTTTTTGGTTAGGATTGGAACGGCTACTTCAGAATTGGTGGAAGCAGCAGGCGGATTACCTGAAAACACAGGAAAAATCATCAGCGGCGGACCAATGATGGGACGCGCCATCAGCTCACTGGATGTTCCGGTAACAAAAGGAACTTCGGGCATACTGCTGATGAAACAAGAAGAATCGAAACGGGAAGAAATCATCGCCTGTATTCGTTGTTCCCGTTGTGTTTCGGTTTGTCCGATGGGCCTGGAACCTTTCCTTTTGATGACTTTGGGAGAAAAACAAATTTTTGACCGCGCCGAAAAAGAAAAGGTTATGGACTGTATCGAATGTGGCTCGTGCAGCTACACCTGTCCTTCCAACCGGCCACTGCTCGACTACATCCGTTTTGGAAAAGGGAAAGTGGGTCAAATCATTCGTTCAAGAAAAAAATAAATGCCTCCCCGAACCCCTCCCAAGGAGGGGAAATAGAGGCCAGTTTAAAATATTATTCTGAAATAATAAACAAAAATGTCTAAAGTTACAGAAGAAATGATTTTCGCACAGAAGAACATCGCGACAAGAATCTTTGAACTTTAAACTTTGAACTATAAACAATAAACTGCATAATGAGTAAATTATTAACAGTTTCGCCTTCGCCGCACGTACATTCGAGCGACTCGACACAAAAAATCATGTACCGGGTGATCTACGCCATGATTCCGGCGTTGGCCTGGTCAGTATTTATGTTCGGGGTTGATGCTCTGCGCGTAACACTGATTGCGGTTGCAGCCTGTGTGGCTTTCGAATACCTTATTCAAAAATACCTGATGAAAGTTACACCTTCGGTTACCGATGGATCGGCAATTATTACAGGTATATTACTGGCCTTTAACGTTCCGTCGAGCCTTCCGTGGTGGATCATTCTTATTGGTGCGCTGGCATCGATGGGAATTGGTAAACTTTCGTTTGGGGGCCTGGGAAGCAACATTTTTAACCCGGCTTTGGTAGGTCGTGTGTTTTTGTTGTTGTCGTTCCCGGTTCAAATGACTTCGTGGCCAGGGATAAAACTGGCATCGGTTGATGCAGTATCTGCTGCAACGCCTCTGGCATTGATTAAAGAAAGTGTAAAAAACGGAGTTCCGATCTCGAAAATACAGGGACTACCCGACCTCACTGATATGGCACTTGGTATGAATGCCGGTTCGCTGGGAGAAGTATCGGCGTTCTTGCTGGTTTTAGGTGGAATTTATATGATCTGGAAAAAGGTAATTACCTGGCATATTCCTGTATCAATTCTGGCCACAGTATTGGTATTCTCCGGAATCTTCTGGATGATCAATCCTGAAATGTACGTTAATCCGGTTTACCACATTATGGCAGGGGGATTAATGTTAGGTGCTGTTTTTATGGCAACCGATATGGTGACTTCACCCATGAATCCGAAAGCACAGATCATTTACGGAATTGGAATTGGGCTGATCACCATCAACATTCGTATGTTTGGTGCCTACCCCGAAGGTATCTCATTTGCGATTCTGATTATGAATGCTGTAACCCCGCTACTCAACTATTACATTAAACCCAAACGATTCGGAGGACAATAAGATGGCAAAGAAAGAATCGACTTTTACAAATATGGTAGTAACCCTGGTTTTAGTAACCGGAATTGCTGCCGCTGCACTGGGTTATGTGTACGACTTTACCAAAGCGCCTATCGAAGCAGCAAAAATTAAAGCACAAACAGAAGCGATCACCCAGGTTCTTCCTGAATTTGACGAACTGGGGACCAGTTATAAAGTTTTGACCGAAGCCGGTGGAGACAGTATCCAATTGTTCCCTGCATTCAAGGGAGGCGAACTTGTAGGAACAGCCATCAGCACTTATACCAGACTTGGATTCAGCGGTAACATTTCAATTATGGTCGGTATCGACAAGGATGGAAATATTTCAGGTTACTCGGTCCTTGATCATGCAGAGACTCCGGGACTAGGATCAAAAATGGATACCTGGTTTAGAAATCCGGACCCTGCAAAGACAAAGCAGAACGTAATTGGGAAAAACCCGGAGACCACAAATCTCACGGTAACAAAAGATGGTGGCGACATTGACGCAATCACCGCTTCAACCATCTCTTCACGTGCTTTCCTCGACGCTATACGCAGAGGATACACCGCTTACGAACAGAAAAAATAGTTCAGAGTTCAGAGTTTAAAGTTCAAAGAAAATGGCAACGTTTAATCAATTTGAAGATATCATCGCCTGGCAAAAAGCCAGAGAGCTTTGTAAACTCATTAACGTTTACACGGGTTACGATGCTTTTTCAAAAGACTTTAAACTGGTGAATCAAATAAAAGGTTCGTCGGGTTCAGCCATGGATAATATTGCAGAAGGATTTGAAAGAGGTGGGAATAAAGAGTTTGTTCAATTTCTGTTCATCTCTAAAGGTTCTGTCGGAGAAGTTCGTTCTCAACTTTATCGTGCTCTGGACAACAAATATATTAATCAGGAAGAGTTCCAAAAGGCATACGATTTAGCCGATGAAGTCGGAAAATTGGACCGAGGCTTAATCAGTCATTTAAAGGAAAGCGAACTGAAAGGCGAAAAATATAAAAAGTAAATAAGTATAAGTTTAGTAGATTTAGTTGATAAGAGGAATAACTCGAAACACTGAACACTAAACTCTAAACTAAGGAAATATGAATCAGTGGAAAAATTTTTCGAAAGGATTTATAAAAGAAAACCCGGTATTTGTATTGGTACTCGGGATGTGTCCTACTCTGGGGGTTACTTCTTCAGCCATAAATGGTTTGGGAATGGGCCTGGCCACCACCTTTGTTTTGATGATGTCGAACATCGCCATTTCGCTTGTAAAAGGTGTTATTCCTGACAAAGTAAGGATTCCTGCTTTCATTGTAATCATTGCCGCTTTTGTTACGGTTGTTCAGTTACTGATGCAGGCCTTTGTTCCTGCCCTGTACAAAAGTCTTGGGTTATTCATCCCCCTGATCGTTGTGAACTGTATCGTACTGGGTCGTGCCGAAGCTTTTGCATCGAAAAACAATCCCCTCTCATCGGCACTCGACGGACTGGGAATTGGATTGGGATTCAGCTTTGCACTGGTACTGCTTGGAAGTATCAGGGAAGTTCTCGGAAGCGGCAAAATCTTCAACCTGACATTGTACTCTGAAAATTTTGTAACACTTCTTTTTGTACTGGCACCGGGTGCCTTTATCGTACTGGGCTATTTAATTGCCATCATCAACCGAATGAAAAAGAACTAGGAGGGAAAAATGAATTATTTAGTAATTGCAATAAGCGCCATATTAGTCAACAACATTGTACTAATGAAATTTTTGGGAATTTGCCCGTTTCTGGGGGTTTCCAAACGTATCTCTACCGCCGTCGGAATGACAGGTGCAGTAGCATTTGTAATGGTTTTGGCAACCATCGTTACGTACCTCGTTCAAAATTATGTTTTGAACAAATTCGGCCTGGCTTATCTGCAAACCATTGCATTTATCCTGATAATTGCAGCACTGGTTCAGCTGGTTGAAATTATTCTGAAAAAGGTAAGCCCTCCACTTTACCAGGCTCTGGGTATTTTTCTTCCGTTAATCACCACTAACTGTGCGATTTTGGGTGTTGCGATTTTGACCATACAAAAAGAATTTAACCTGGTGGAAGGGGTGATTTACGCCGTTTCAAATGCTATTGGTTTTGGACTCGCGCTGATCCTTTTTGCAGGTATTCGCGAACACCTCGACTTACAAAATGTTCCGAAGGGATTAAAAGGAACTCCAATTGCCTTAATTACAGCGGGTATCCTGGCAATGGCGTTTATGGGATTCTCGGGTTTGGTGTAAGTTTAACTGTACATTAATAAGCAAAATAAAAGAGCGAACTGCTCATTATCAACTTCAGTAAATGACAAATTTTTGCTATTTTTGCTATGTATAGATAGCAATTTTAGCAACCTCATAAAAAGCAAATACCTTGGAATTTTTTCAGCAGATACATAAATCTTTGCTCGTCAGTCAGAAAGAAACCATCAAACGGGAACTGATGGACAATATAGACTGGAGCCACCGCTTAATCTGTATCAAAGGATTCAGAGGAGTTGGAAAAACAACCTTTCTGCTGGACTATATCCGTAAGTATCATTTCGACAGTAACGATGTTCTGTACCTGAACCTCAACAATTTCTATTTCACCAAAAGAAAAATCAGTTCGTTTGCTGATGAATTTGCCAAAAGGGGTGGAAAAATACTGGTACTCGATCAAATTCAGAAATACCCCGACTGGTCGGAAGATCTTAGAAAATGTATGGATGAAATTCCTGAAATTCAGATCATCTTTTCATCTTCGCCTGTATTAAGAATTACTGAAGGAAACCCGGATTTGGAAGGACTTGCAAAGATTTATCACCTGGAAGGACTTTCATTCAGAGAATACCTGAATCACCAAACCGGCAAGAATTTTAAAGTATATCGTTTCGAAGACATATTGGCCAATCATGTAGCCATCGCTCAGGAAATAGTAGGGGAAATTCGCCCGCTGGCCTATTTCGACGACTATCTGAAAACCGGATATTTCCCGTATTACATGGATGATCCGAATTTCTATACTGACCGCTTGCTCAAAAACATAAATTTTGCCTTGGAAATTGATGTACCGTACATCAACCAAATCGAATTCAAATACTTGTCGAAGCTAAGAAAATTGCTTCTTTTACTGGCCTCGGAAACACCGTTTACACCGAATGTAAGTAAACTGGCCGGATCGATTGAGACCTCGCGTGCAACGGTAATGAATTACCTGAAATACCTCAAAAACGCAAGGCTGATCAATCTTCTATACGCCAACGGCGGTGGAGACGAAGATCAAATGAAAAAACCGGACAAAGTATACATGCACAATACCAACCTGCTGCATGCGATTGCGCCCGATAATACCGACAACCTGACCATGCGCCAGACCTTCTTTTACAACCAGGTAGGTTATAAAAGAACACTGTCGAAATCGCCGGTCGCCGATTTCTGTGTCGACGGTAAATATCCGTTTAATGTGGGAGGTAGAAAACTGCAAGCAGAAGGTGATGTTTATGCGGCGTCTGATGTCATTGAAATCGGACAGGGCAAAAAAATTCCATTATGGCTTTTCGGATTTTTATACTAAGAAAAAAATCAAGCAACTAATAAATTAAAAACGCAAATAAAAATGGCAAAACAAAAAAAATTCATTACATGTGACGGAAACTACGCTGCGGCGCATATGAGTTACATGTTCAGTGAAGTTGCCTGTATCTATCCTATTACACCGTCTTCAACTATGGCTGAGTATGTGGATGAATGGGCTGCTTTTGGTAAGAAAAACATGTTCGGACGCCCGGTACGTTTGGCAGAAATGCAAAGTGAAGCAGGTGCAGCAGGCGCTGTTCACGGAGCATTGCAATCAGGAGCATTAACATCAACTTATACTGCTTCTCAGGGATTGTTATTAATGATTCCTAACATGTATAAAATTGCAGGCGAGCTTCTTCCAACCGTATTCCACGTAAGTGCACGTGCTCTTGCAGGTCATGCTTTGTCGATCTTTGGTGACCACAGCGACGTTTACGCTGCACGCCAGACCGGTTTTGCTATGCTTGCTGCCGGTTCTGTTCAGGAAGAAATGGACCTTGCAGGTGTTGCTCACCTGGCTACCCTGAAATCAAGAGTTCCTTTCCTGGCTTTCTTCGACGGTTTCCGCACATCACACGAAATCCAGAAGATCGAAGCCATTGAAATGGAAGACATGCTTCCGCTGGTAGATATGGAAGCGATACAGGCATTCCGCGACAGAGCGTTGAATCCTGAACATCCTGTAACCCGCGGTACAGCTCAAAACCCCGATATTTTCTTCCAGGCAAAAGAATCTGCCAACAAATTTTACGATGCAGTTCCTGATATTGTAGCCGACTACATGGATCAGGTAGGCAAAATTACCGGTCGCAGCTATCGTCCGTTCGACTATTACGGAGCGCCGGATGCTGAAAACATCATTATTGCAATGGGTTCGGCTACCGAAACCATCAAAGAAACCATCGATTACCTGGCTGCCCAGGGTAAAAAAGTAGGTTTGATTTCGGTTCACCTGTTCCGTCCATTCTCAGCAAAACACTTTGTTGAAGCACTTCCTTCAACAGTTAAAAGAATTGCTGTTCTCGATCGTGCAAAAGAACCGGGAGCTGCCGGAGAACCATTGTACCTCGATATCCGCTCTCATTTCTACGGAAAAGAAAATGCGCCGCTTATCGTTGGTGGCCGTTATGGTTTGGGATCAAAAGATACTACTCCTGCTCAGATTCTTTCGGTTTACGAAAACCTTGAAATGAATGAGCCGAAAAATGCATTTACCATCGGTATTGTTGACGACGTAACTTTTACATCGCTCCCGATGAAAGAAGAGATCAACATGACTCCGGAAGGAACTTACCAGGCTAAATTCTACGGTTTGGGTTCTGACGGAACGGTTGGTGCCAACAAAAACTCGATCAAAATTATCGGTAGTGCAACTGACAAAATGTGTCAGGGTTACTTCCAGTACGACTCAAAAAAATCGGGTGGTTTTACCTGTTCTCACCTGCGTTTTGGCGACAAACCTATTCGCTCGACTTACCTGGTAACCACTCCCGACTTTGTTGCCTGTCACGTTCCTGCCTACATTCATCTGTACGATGTATTGAAAGGTTTGAAAAAAGGAGGTTCTTTCCTTTTGAACTCGATCTGGGACGAAGAAGAAACAAAAAATCAGTTGCCTGACAGTATGAAAAAATACATGGCAACAAACGATATCAGCTTCTACATCATCAACGGTACCAAACTGGGTGAAGAACTTGGATTGGGAACCCGTACCAACACCATCATGCAATCGGCATTCTTCAAAATTACTGAAGTAATTCCTTATGAAATGGCGGTGGAACAAATGAAAAAAGCCATTGTAAAATCATACGGTAAAAAAGGCGAGAACATTGTAAACATGAACTACGCTGCAGTTGACGCCGGTGGTAAAAATGTGGTAAAAGTAGAAGTACCGGCCGAATGGAAAAACATCGTACTGAAAGGCGACGATGAAGAATCAGCACGTCCTTCATACATCCGCAAAGTTGTTGACGTAATCAACGGCCAGCGTGGTGACGATCTTCCTGTTTCAACTTTTGTTGGATCGGAAGACGGACAATTTCCGCTCGGAACAGCTGCTTACGAAAAACGCGGTATCGCTGTTAACGTACCTGAATGGCAGGCCGACAACTGTATCCAGTGTAACCAGTGTGCGTACGTTTGTCCTCACGCTGCTATTCGTCCGTTCCTGATGGATGAAGCAGAAGTGGACGCAGCACCAGCCGGAACTGAAGTAAAAACTGCCACTCCTTCAAAAATGTTTGGCGGATTGAATTTCCGTATCCAGGTATCGCCACTCGACTGTACAGGTTGCGGTAACTGTGCCGATGTTTGTCCTTCAAAAGAAAAAGCACTTGTTATGAAGCCGCTTGGAACACAGCAGGCTGAAATAGAGCGCTGGAACTACATGGACAGCAAAGTAACGGTGAAAGAAACCGTGGTTGACAAAACCAAATCGGTTAAAAACTCACAGTTCGCTCAGCCATTGTTCGAGTTCTCGGGAGCTTGTGCAGGTTGTGGTGAAACTCCATACATTAAACTGATCACTCAGTTGTACGGCGAGCGCATGATGGTTGCCAACGCTACCGGATGTTCTTCTATCTACGGTGGTTCGGCTCCTTCAACTCCATACTGTAAACACAAACAATCGGGTCACGGTCCGGCATGGGCAAACTCACTGTTCGAAGACAACGCCGAATACGGTTTTGGTTTTGCTGAAGGTGTTTCTGCACAACGCAACCGTATCGAAGACATCATGACCACTGCCCTTTCGAACGGTGCATCAGAAGCTGAAAAAGAAGCTTTTGCTGAATGGATCGCTCAAAAGAATGACGGTGAAGGTTCAATTGTTGCATCCAATAAAGTATTGGAAGTAATCAAAAACAGCGATAGCAAATACGCAGCTGAAATCAAAAGCCTGAAACAATACCTGGTGAAAAAATCAATCTGGGTATTCGGTGGTGACGGTTGGGCATACGACATCGGTTACGGTGGTCTCGACCACGTAATGGCCAGCGGCGAAGATGTAAACGTACTGGTAATGGATACCGAAGTGTATTCAAACACCGGTGGTCAGTCATCAAAATCTACTCCGGTAGGTGCCGTTGCTAAATTTGCTGCAGCCGGTAAACGTGTTCGCAAAAAAGATTTGGGCGCCATGATGATGAGCTATGGTTATGTTTACGTGGCACAGGTGGCCATGGGCGCTAACCAGTCGCAGTACTTCAAAGCGCTGCGCGAAGCTGAAGCATATCCGGGTCCGTCAATTATCATTGCTTACGCTCCTTGTATCAACCACGGTCTGCGCGCGAGCATGGGTCGTACTCAGGAAGAAGAGAAAAAAGCAGTGGAATCAGGATACTGGCACTTGTACCGCTACAACCCGCTGTTGGAAGCCGAAGGTAAAAACCCGTTCCAGTTGGATTCAAAAGAACCTGAATGGACTAAATTCCAGGAGTTCCTGAATGGCGAGGTACGTTACACTTCACTCAAGAAATCGTTCCCGGCCGTTGCCGACGAACTGTTTGTTGCAGCCGAAGACAACGCAAAATGGCGTTACGCATCGTACAAACGATTGGCAGCCATGGACTTCTCGAAGCCAGAAGCTGAAGTAGAGGCATAAAAAAAACCTTGACTAGTCCTAAATAAGCGTTACAGATTATTGGACTAAGTTAATAGATTCACAGACCGTTTCAAAGCTAGCTTTGAAACGGTCTGTTCTTTTATAGCTTTTAATTTTAATGGTATCTTGTTTGTG
>NZ_JALGYW010000039.1 GCF_023111095.1 Maribellus sp. YY47 | reverse complement strand
ATCTCAGTGACAACTTGCAATTTAAAGGACATCGAATAGTCCTTCTGTGTACGCTTAACGTACTGTGAATGATTGATTTCTTTCATAACGCTACTTTTTGTGTAACGCTATTTCAGGACGAGACACAGAATAAAAAAAGGGTTTACATTTTGTAAGCCCTTTTTTAATGCCCTTTCGGACCGATTTTTATTCCAGTTTAGCCTTTTACCGCTACGGTTTCTATCTCGATCAAAACCCCCAGCGGAAGTTCTTTAACGGCAAATGCAGCCCTTGCAGGCGGATTCTGGGTGTAATACGCACCGTAAACTTCATTCATCGGTTTAAAGTTCGCCATATCGCTAAGCAAACAAGTAGACTTTACTACGTCGTCAAACGAATAACCGGCAGCCTCCAGAATAGCTCCAATGTTTTTCATGACCTGCTGAGTCTGTTCCTGAATTCCGCCTTCCACCACTTTCATGGTTACCGGATCAAGCGGTACCTGACCGGAAATATAAAGCGTTCCGTTAACCTCCAATGCCTGGCTGTATGGACCAATAGCCTGCGGAGCCTTATCCGTTGCAATAATCCGTTTCATCTCATTAAAATTGTTTATTTCGTTCGTATTCGATGGAACTCCCATGATTTTAATTATACTTGTTTGTGGTTAATCTCCGTCATGGTCGTTTCATAATATTGTATATTTTAGAAATTATTGTCGTAATGACTCTTTTGCTTCTTAACCTTTAGATCTGCCAGCATCGACGATTTTGCATTGATGGTAAAGCTGTAGCTTTTCCTGAATCCGAAGGGAACAAAGTTGAACGACATGGCCCAACAATGCAAATCCCTTGTGAGGTTAAAAGTAGTAAACGAAAACTCGCCGGCCTGAATATCAAAGTTGGTATTCATACTCATCTTCCACTTTTCTGTAATACTGACATTCCCTCTGAACCCGAGCGTTTGAGTTACCCGGCCATTGGGCGCTGAAGCTGATTTACCGGTGTAATTCATGCTGTAATCAAATCCAAAATCCCAGGGTATATTGAAGTCGACATAATTCGCATACGTTGATGCCAGCATATCTTCTTCAACCGGTGGAGTATTTTCATCTTCTCCCGGTATTTCTGAAGCTCCCTGCTGATTATTTTGACCGCCTCTCCCGTCCTTGCTTTTCGATTTAAAATTCATTCCGAATGAAAGATTAGCACGGGTCAAACGCCCCAATTTACCAAAACCACTTCTTTCGTTCCAGGTATACTTGTGGATTTTTCGGTAATTTTCGTCCACCATGTACGGATCCATTGTAGCTCCGGCATTAATACTAACACCGGCGACTGTTGTACGCCCCCTGATTGAAATCGGGGCAAGGTTTAAAGAGTCGGCAATCAAATCGTAAGAAGTACTCAAACTCAGGTTATCGATCAGTTTTACCTTCTTGTACTTTTGATCTCCTTCAGCCTTTGTGGTATCACGGGTATCCAGTTTTTTCATCTCCAGGTTATTGCTTAACGAGAATGAAATAGATCCTGATTCTCCCCTTCCCGGCGAACCTCCGTAAATTCCTCCAAGGTTAGTATCCAGGTAACGTACAGTTCCCATAGAATCTACCTGAACATCCTGCCAGTAGCCAAATTTATCCTTCCCAAAATCGGGCCGGTAGCTAAACGAAATCGAGGGTGTCATTTTATGCCTGATACCGACCACTTTTGAATTTCGGTTAAGCGGCTGAAAGTTTCCGTAAATATTGGTTGATGCACTAACACTGTACGCATAATCGTATACACGGTTTAATCCGGTGATGGTATCTACGCGCACTGTATTGGGTACGCCCGACGGATTGTTGACGTAATTAGCACCCTTTTCGTACTCGTACTCATATTTTTTAAAATACCACTTCTCGTTGTAGCTGATTCCCGGACTGAAATTAATGTATTTAAACAGGTTAAAACTCGGGAATGCGATCGGCACTGAATGCTTTATTCCGTTTTGCCAATCGGTAGCAAACGAGCTGCTAAAAATCTCATCTTCCTTTGCTGTAATTGAATTTTTGAAATTACCCGTATAATTTATTCCGAAATTCTCATAGAATTTAAGCTTCCCGCTTCTGTTTTTCTTCCTGAACGGATACACTTTTGCCATACTAAATGTTAACTCCGGCATCGAAAGCGACATGGTACTGTCGCGGGTGTTCTGAGAATGCCGCAGGTTCATCGACATGTTAAAAGGAGTGTTCTCAAAACGACGGGAATACGATACACTCGACGATTTTGTTGTTGTCAGATAGTCCTGGCTGCTATATGAGTTCTGTTTGTCGTATCCGGTAGAAGACAAGTTTACACTGGCCGAAAAGGTTTGATTGGGATTTGCCTTTGCATCCTGGGTATGCGACCATAAAACTTTAAACTGATTTGATTTCTGGTAAGTATCAAATCCTTTTTCGCCGTACTTGTTAATCGCATAATCGAAGCTAAAGTTTCCGCTAAACTTGTAGCGTTTGCGGTAATTCGTTTTTGCACGGCCTCCCCACGATCCTTTGGAGTAAATGTCGCCCTGTACGGCTAAATCGAAGTATTCGCTGGCCGCCCAGTAATAACCTCCATCACGCAAAAAGAATCCCCGGTTGTTTTCTTCTCCGTATGTCGGAATCAGGATACCCGACGAGTAAGAAGGCGAATTCGGGAAATATCCGAAAGGAAGAATCGGGAAATAAAGCGGAAAATCTTCCAAAACCATGTAAGCCGGTCCCGTGATTATCTTTTTATTTGAAATCACCTTTGCTTTGGTAAGCTGAAGGTAAAAGTGCGGATGATCGGCATCACAAGTGGTATACTTGGCTTTTTCCGTTACAAATACTTCCTTTCCAATTTTCTTGGTACGGTCGCTATGAATAAAACCTTCGCCCTGTTGCGATACTACTTTGGTAATAAAGGCTTTTTCGGTGTCAAAATTATACCGCATCGTTTCCGATTCATACTGCTCCGATCCCTGTTTAAAAATAGGTTTCTGCTTCATGGTCCCGGTCGAATCAACAATACCTTCAGCATAAATCTCCTTTGTTTCAAGGTCAAGCTGAATATAATATGCGGTAAGCTCGATTTGCTGGTAAGTTACTTTTGCATTGTTATACAAATAAACCTTCTGACCGTCGAGCGAAACAATCATTGAATCCTCTGCATTATAAACAATCGGATCGACCAGAAACGGATCTTTTATTTTGGAAGTATCGGTAACGGCCAGCGTTGAATCCAACGCAAGGGTATCCATTGCAACCGTATCGGGCGCTATTAACTCAAGGTTTTTATCGACGGGCGAATTGGGTACAGAAAATGTAGTTCCCGGTTCCTGACCAAACAGAAGCCAGCAAGGGCATGCGATAAAAAGATATGTTAAAAATGATTTCCTCAAAATGTTTTCTGTGTTTCTACACCACTAAGGCTGGACAAAAATATAAATATGACCAAGACTATTTGTCTAGAAAATGCAAAATAATTCTAATTTTCTATTTTTAACGTTTAAAACACGGAGCCTTGGTTATAAAGGAAAATTCCGGCATACCAGATAATATTCGTCCAGTTTTGGGGGTTTAATAACTATAAATCGGCAATACGCATGAAAATCAGCTGTCAAAAACATATTTATCTGATCGTATTCATCTTGTCTTTCTTTGTGCTGTTCCCTGTAAAAAAAGGGCTAACTCAGTCGAAAGACGCAAGCCGGCTGTCGGTAATTGTGATCGATCCCGGCCACGGTGGCAAAGATCCGGGAACGGTAGGAGGAAATGTGGAGGAAAAAAATGTAGTGCTCGACATTGCCCTGAAACTCGGAGAACAGATCCAAAAAGAGTTTCCGGATATAAAAGTGGTATACACCCGCAAAACCGATGTGTTTATTCCCTTACACAAACGGGCCGAAATTGCGAACAAAAGCAACGCCGATCTTTTTATTTCGATACATGCCAATGCGGTTGAACAAAGCTATGTATACGGCACCGAAACTTTTGTTCTGGGGCAGCACCGGAGTCAGGATAACCTGGAGGTGGCCAAGAAAGAAAACTCCGTAATCCTTTTGGAAGACGATTATACCAATACTTACGAAGGTTTTGATCCCAACTCCTCTGAGTCCTACATTATGTTTGAACTGGTACAGGACGAATATAAGGAGCAGAGTATTTCCCTGGCGAACATTGTTCAAAATGAATTCAGAGAACGAGCTATGCGAAAAGACCGCAGCGTAAAAGAAGCCGGATTTCTGGTTTTGCGGCGTACTACCATGCCCGGAGTCTTGATTGAAACCGGATTTTTAAGCAACTCCTCAGAACGAAACTATCTGAGTAGCCCTGGCGGACGTGCCAACATCGCTTCTGCTATCTTCAGGGCATTTAAAACATACAAAACCGACGTTGAACAGAAAAGCAGTTTTCACCTTGTAACCAGCGACGTCAAACCACAGCCAGTTCCCCGTCCAGTTGCTGAATCGAAAAAACAGGCTGCCCCGGCTATCGAAACAAAACCAAATACAGTAAAAAAGGATCTTTACTATTCCATCCAGATAGCGGCACTAAAAAAGAAATTGAATCCTGCGGCAGAGAATTTTGAAGGTCTGACCAACGTTTTTCGGGTAGACGCACCGCCACTTAGCCGATACTTCTCGGGCAAGTACGAAAACCGCTCAACTGCAGAAGCCGAGCTGTCTGCAGTTCAGAAAAAATACCCCGCCGCATTTGTGGTTGCGTTCCACAACAATCAGTTAATTTCTGTAAAAATGGCTCAGGAATTGGAGAAGTGAGAACTGAAATCGCTAATTTTACAATAAATATAGCAAAACCTGATCATGAGATTATCTAAATATTCGAGACTTGGAATCCTTATCGTTATAGCGCTCACCATCTTTTTCTGGGGTTTAAGTTACCTGAAAGGAAACGATTTTTTTTCGCGCACCAGTTACTATTACGTGTATTACGATCGTGTTGACGGGCTTGCACCTTCCAGCAAAGTTATGATGAATGGCTACCCAATCGGAAAAGTAAGAGATATCACTTTTGCCCCCGACAGAAGCGGGCGTTTGATCGTAACCTTGGCCATCGACTCTGAATTTGGTATACCGACAAACTCTGTGGCACAAATTATCAGCAGCGACATCATGGGAACCCGATCGGTAAAACTTGATATGAGCGACGAGCTAACTTATCATCATGCCAACGACACCATTCGTGGCTCCATCGAGCACGACCTGAAAGAGCAGGTGAGCATGCAGGTTCTCCCACTAAAAAACAAAGCGGAAGAACTTTTGGGAACTCTGGATTCGGCACTGACGGTTTTTACCGCCATTTTAAATGAAGATGCCCAGGCCAATTTATCGGCGAGTTTTGCCAACATCAACCAAAGCATTAAAAACATTGAAGCCACCACTGCTGACCTGCAGGAAATAGTTGCCGCTGAAAAAGGAAGCATGAAAAACATTATTACGAATATTGACTCCATCACCACAATGTTTAAAAACAATTCTTCAGCTTTTGAAGCAACCGTGCAAAACCTTCATGCATTCAGCGATACCATGTCACAAATATCGGTATCGCCGGTTTTGGATAACATTGAAAACATTTCGGAACAACTTATCGCCACACTCGACAAACTGAACAGTGATGACAATACGGCCGGGCTCCTGCTGAATGATGATGAATTGTACTACTCCATCAACATGCTTTCAGAGAATATGGCTTTCCTGATTGCCGATGTTCAAAAAAATCCGAAACGTTACCTGCAATTTTCGGCTTTTGATTTCGGGAAAGACGTGTACGTAAACACAAAGCAAGATCTGTCATCAAAAGATATTGTTTTTAAGGTTCATCTTGTTTCGAGCAAAATAAAACTCGATTTAAACAGTGATCGGTTTAGCGGGATAAAGAATGTAGAAGAATATTATTCGGGAGGAGTTTATTCGTATTTGGCAGGTAACTCGGGCGTTTACTCCGAAATCGAACTTCTGTTTAGTTCCATTCGGAAAAAATTTCCTGATTCGAGCATTGTTGCATTCAAAAACGGACGCATTATTACACTCGAAAAAGCTCTACGTAAGATACAGTAAGGGATAGCGAAAATCGGGGGTTTTAATTAACAAAATATATCTCTGACCACTACCAACCAGTTATTCTTGTATATATCAAGGCATTAAGCATAACAATCTGATTTTCAGTAAATTAAAAATGATATATTTTTTTTACCTTATAAACGCCTGAAATAGAAACTGATAAATAATTAAGTTTTAAAACAATAGAAATACGATTTTTTTTTTCATTTTTTTTTCGCAATTTTTGTCCTCAGGAATACCACTAAGGAAATTTTTTGTAGAACCTCA
Organism: Maribellus sp. YY47; assembly: GCF_023111095.1. GTDB lineage: Bacteria > Bacteroidota > Bacteroidia > Bacteroidales > Prolixibacteraceae > Draconibacterium. Next base: position 10,419 of record NZ_JALGYW010000039.1, on the reverse strand, counting down.
ATTATCCTGCAATTGTAAATGAGCAACGAATACAAATCTGCATGGGAGAAGTGCCTAAACGTTATAAAAGATAACGTTCCGAGTAGCAGCTTCAGGACCTGGTTTGAGCCTATCGAACCGGTAAAATTGGAAAACCAAGTGCTGACGATCCAGGTACCAAGTGCATTCTTTTATGAATATCTTGAAGAACAATTCATCGATATTCTGAGAAAGACTCTGCGCATGGTAATTGGTCCGGCAGCAAAACTGGAGTACAATGTTGTAATGGGAAATAAAAACGGTAATCAACCATACACTGTTAATTACCCGACCAACAACAACACCAAAATCCAGAACAAACCATTAACCATCCCGTTAAAGTCGGATGAAAAACCGACCATCCGGAATCCGTTTATTATTCCGGGCATCCAAAAACTTCAAATTGATCCGCAATTAAAGCCGGACAATACCTTCGAAAATTTTGTAGAAGGAGACTGCAACCGCCTTGCCCGAAGCGCAGGTTATGCAGTAGCCCAAAATCCGGGAGGAACGGCGTTTAACCCGCTGATGATCTATGGAAACTCGGGGCTGGGAAAAACGCACCTGGCACAGGCAATTGGAATTGAAGTAAAAGAGCGCTTTCCGGATAAAGTGGTTCTGTATGTAAATGCCAACAAATTTCAGACACAATACACCGAAGCAACACGGAACAACAACCGTAACGACTTCCTGCATTTCTATCAAATGGTAGATGTACTGATTCTGGATGACGTACATGAATTTGCTGGCAAAGAAAAAACACAGGAAACGTTCTTCCACATCTTCAATCATTTGCACCAAATGGGTAAGCAGCTGATTCTTACCTCAGACAAACCGCCGATCGAATTGAAAGGTATGGAGCAAAGATTATTGTCGCGTTTCAAATGGGGATTAACAGCCGACCTGCAAATTCCTGATTTTGAAACCCGTATGGAGATCCTCCGTCAAAAAGTATACAAAGACGGAATTACTCTTTCGGAAGAAGTGCTGGAGTACATTGCGTCGCATGTTACCAATAACGTACGAGAACTGGAAGGTGCCTTGGTTTCGTTGCTGGCACAATCGATGTTGAACAAAAGAGAGATTACACTCGAACTGGCCGCCAAGCTCATCAATAAGCTGGTGAAAAATTCGAAACGCGAATTGTCGATCGAGTACATTTCAAAAGTTGTTTGCGATTATTTCAATATGCCCGTTGACGCACTTCAGACCAAAACCAGAAAACGCGAAGTGGTTCAGGCACGGCAAATCGCCATGTACTTCTCGAAAAGTTTAACCAAATATTCGCTGGCAAGTATCGGGGCGCAAATTGGAAGTAAAGACCACGCCACAGTGTTACACGCCTGCAAAACGGTAAATAACCTGAAAGATACCGACAAGAACTTCCGGGTTTTTGTGGAAGAAATAGAGAAGAAATTGAAAATGTAAAATACACGGCAGACTTTTAAGTCTGCCTTTTTTTTGCCACATGATCTACCTTGCAGCAAGCATCCTCTCCTCTTCACTGATCTTTGTTGTATTTCGTGTTGCCAAACACTACCAAGCAAAGCTGGCAGTGCTGATCACCATTAACTATCTGGCAGCCACACTTCTTGGAATTTTCCTTTTTGAACCGTTAGAAACATATTCAACCGAAAGCACAATACGCTGGATTCCTTATGCTGCGCTGCTCGGAATCTTGTTCGCGCTTATGTTCTTCGTTGTCGGGAAAAGTACGCAAAAGGCCGGAATAACAGTTACAAGTCTAGCGACCAAGCTTTCGCTGGTATTTCCCGTTTCTTTCTCGCTGTTCTATTTTGAGGAGGAGTTGTCATTTTTAAAACTGTTAGGAATTATTTCGGCAGTTGTTGCAGTTGCCCTCACGGTTTATAAAAAGGATCTCAAACGAACCAACCTGAACTATGTGCTGCTACCCGCGTTCATCTTCATAGGAAGTGGAATAGTCGATTCGCTGGTGAAATTTGTACAGGCAACAAAAATCACTGCTAGCGAAGTAAGTTTATATACCACGCTCGTATTTTTTGCGGCGCTGATTTGCGGGACCGGATATCTTCTGCTCTCCCGGCAATGGAGTACCCGTCTGCACCTCCCTACTCTTTTGTTGGGCGTTTTACTCGGAACCGCAAATTTTGGTTCACTCTATTTTATACTACAGGCACTCAACAAAACAGGCATGCCCGGTTCGTTGGTTTTTGCGTTGAATAACATGCTTATTGTTGCGCTTACCACTGTTTTAGGCCGGATGATTTTTAAAGAAAAGCTGAATAAAACTAACTTTGCAGGAATTGTGCTGGCAATGATCAGTTTGTATTTATTATTCTAATGAACGACGTTTACAAAACCATCGAGCAAACAAGTACAGGATATTTCAAAGACAAAGGAAGTAAGTTTTATTCCTATGCTTACCCCATCCGGGAAGAGGAAGAAGTCAAAGACATTATTCAGCAACTAAAAAAAGAGCACCACAGTGCCCGGCACCACTGTTATGCCTGGCGTTTGGGAACCGAAGAAATTACCACCCGCGCCAACGACGACGGAGAACCGTCTTCCACTGCCGGAAAGCCAATACTCGGGCAACTTCAAAGTTACGAGGTAACCAACATTCTGGTAGTGGTGGTACGTTATTTTGGAGGTACTCTTTTGGGCGTAAGCGGGTTGATCAATGCTTACCGGAATGCAACTATTGAAGCCTTAAACAATGCCGGAATTATTACAAAACTGATTGAAACCAGCTACGAACTGAAGTTTGGTTATGATTTGCTCAACACCGTAATGTATCATATCAAACAGGAAAACCTGAACATTACCGTAACTGATTTTCAGGAAAACTGCCGCTTGGTTTTTAAGGTTCGGAAAAGCGATGCTGAAAAGGCATTCAACATTTTTGACCAGATTTACGGGCTTGGGATAAAGAAAATTAGCGGGTAAATTCAGTGTTAATAAAATGGTGAAAAGTACCGGCAGGCAATTCCGACAAATGTTATTTAAAGAACCTATTTTTGAGCCATGATGCAAAGTGCGATATTCCTTTCAACTTTTCTAAAAAGAGGCATCACAAGCCTCCTGCAGAAGGTTCTTTTTCCTGAAAAATGCATCGAACGATTAGAATCATCAATCGTATATTTTGATAAAATAGTAAACACTTTTTATCAATTCAACGAAAACCAACATTTTCATTACCGAAATGTTGGTTTTTTTCTGTTACGGCATTCCGAAATTAAATACTATAAATAATGGCAATGAAGAAGGATTTATTATCGATTACCGATTTTTCGAAAGAAGAATACCTGCGTATTCTCGAATTGGCTGCCGAGTTTGAAGAAAACCCAAACCAGGAGCTGTTAAAAGGGAAAGTGGTAGCCTCGCTGTTTTTTGAACCCTCTACCCGAACACGTTTAAGCTTTGAAACCGCCATTAACCGTTTGGGCGGACGTATCATCGGCTTTGCCGACCCCGACAGTTCGAGCGCAACCAAAGGAGAGACCCTGCACGATACCATTAAAATGGTAAGTAACTACGCCGATCTGATTGTGATGCGTCACCCGTTGGAAGGAGCAGCGCGTTATGCCGCCGAAGTTTCGAAGATCCCCGTTATTAATGCCGGCGACGGAGCCAACCAGCATCCCACCCAAACCCTGCTCGATATGTATTCGATTATGAAAACACAGGGTACACTCGACAACATTAATCTTTTTATGGTTGGCGACCTGAAATACGGAAGAACCGTACATTCATTGCTGCAAGCCATGTCTGAATTCGAAAATCCAATCTTCAATTTCATTGCACCACCCAACCTAAAAATGCCTCAGGGGTATCTGCACCACCTGCAGGAAAAGGGTATTCGCTATTTTGAACACGAAGAATTCACCGATATAATATCTGCAGCCGATATCATTTACATGACACGTGTACAAAAAGAGCGGTTTGTAGATCCGATTGAATACGAAAAAGTGAAAGACGTATATATTCTGAATAATGAAATGCTAAAGAACACCAAGCCCAATATGAGAATCCTTCACCCGCTGCCAAGGGTAAACGAGATCAGCACCGATGTTGATGCCAACGAAAAAGCCTATTACTTCGAACAGGCCAGAAATGGTGTTTTTACCCGCGAAGCCATTATTTCACATGTGATGAACCTTAAATAAAAATCCAATGGAAGCAAAAGATAATGCGAAAAAGAAGCTAAAACTAAAAGTAAGCGCCATAAAAGAAGGTACGGTGATCGATCATATTCCGGCCAATAGCCTGTTTAAGGTCATCAGCATTTTGGGCTTAGACAAAATTCAGAACCAGATCACTTTTGGAACCAACCTCGACAGCGAGAAGTTGGGCGCCAAAGCCATTATAAAAGTAAGTGATGTTTTTTTTGAAGATGTGGAAATCAACAAAATTGCCTTGATTGCTCCTCACGCCAAACTGAATATTATCAAAGATTACGAGGTAGTAGAAAAGAAAATTGTTGAAACACCGGATAAAATTACCGGGATTGTGAAATGTTTCAACCCGAAATGTATTACCAACAATGAAAAAATTACGACTTGTTTCAAGGTTATCGGGAAGGCTCCGATTGCGCTAAAATGCAAGTACTGTGAGAAGATCACGACGGAAGAACAAATACGAATGATATAATTTTTGTGTCTTCGGAGATAAATCCGCTTTTTGGTATTGCAGAGAGCGGATTTTTTATATATTTGCACCACCAAAATCAAACGGGGCGCGGCTCAGGGAGATTTGGAAGTTCAAAAAGTATTGCCCAGTTGGCGGAATTGGTAGACGCGCTAGTTTCAGGGACTAGTATTCTTATGAATGTGAAGGTTCGAGTCCTTTACTGGGCACAAAAAAAGGTCAGTTTTTACTGGCCTTTTTGCTTTTAGGGGAACGCATGCCGAAACGAAAATGCAAGCATTATAAAATTGGTTACAACCTAATGCTCAAAGGAATTTTTCAAGAGGTAATAATTTCCAGTACCAGTTCCCTGGTTAACTTTCTTCCTGCAGCTTTTTCGCGAATGGCATCAAACGGGAATTTAAAATCGCAGCCTTGTTTCCAGTTGCTGCAACCGTAGGCTGTTTTTCCTTTTACAATGGTTCCGCCACATTTCGGACATTTGGGCGTTGTATCAACAGCTTTCTCCCTGACTGGAGTTTTATCCACAAATTCTACATTAAAATCATCCGTGAGTTGCAGGATACCATCCACTTTTTTGTCGCCCATTTTAAAGCCCTTCAATTTTGAGGTAGCGCGCTTTTCCAGCAGTTGGACCACTTGTTTCTCGGTAAGCTTTTTCTCCATAAAAACAAAGGGCAGCCTGAAATCACAACCATCTTTCCAACGGTTGCATCCATAAGCATTTTTCCCTTTCAGAATCGAGCCTTCCGAACATTTTGGACATTTCATTTCATCACTCGTGGCATCCTTCTCCTTTTTTTTCTTTTCGGCCGGTTTTTTTGGTTCCGGTTCGGGAGCGGCCAGTTTGACCGTTGTACGATCACTGAGCACTTCCACTACCAGATCGTAAACCATACGTTTCATCTCGTTAATAAACTTCGATGCGCTGTATTCACCCTGTTCAATTTCACGTAAACGTTTCTCCCACTGCCCGGTCAATTCGGCTGATTTTAACAGCTCATTCTGAATGGTGTCAATCAACTGAATTCCCATTTTTGTGGGATGAATCTGCTTTTTCTGCCGCTCAATGTATTTTCTCCGGAACAAGGTTTCGATAATCGCTGCCCGTGTTGAAGGTCGGCCGATTCCATTGGCTTTCATCAGATCGCGCAATTCTTCATCGTCCACATTTTTACCGGCGGTTTCCATGGCACGCAGCAACGATGCCTCGGTGTAATAACGCGGAGGTTTCGTTTCTTTTTCGGTAAAGGCTGGCTCGTGCGGACCGTGTTCTCCTACGGTGAATGCAGGAAGAATAGTGTCGCCATCGCCGCTTTTGCTATTTTCATCCTGAAACACAACACGCCAGCCCGGTTGCAGAATTTGTTTACCGTTGGCCACAAACTGTACCGTGTCCACTTCGGCTTTTACCTGCGTTTTGGCTACCGTACAGTCGGGGTAAAATACCGCCAGAAAACGGCGTGTAATGGCATCGTAAACATTTTTCTCCTGGCCTCCCAGCAATTTCTCTTCGCCGGTAGGAATTATGGCGTGGTGGTCGGTAACTTTTTTATCGTTAAAAACGCTGGTTGACTTTCTGATTTTTTTCTCCAGCAGCTTCCCGGTAAACTGGGTGTAACCTTTCAGTCCTTTTAAAATTTCGGGTACTTTCGGATATAAATCGTTGGGCAAAAAAGTGGTATCAACACGCGGATAGGTAACGGCTTTCATTTCGTACAGCCGTTGAACAATCTTTAACGTTTCGTCGGCGGTCAGCCCAAAACGGGTATTGCAATATACCTGCAAACTGGTCAGGTCGAACAGCTTTGGTGCATATTCTTTCCCGTCTTTCTTTTCAACGTCGATGATAAACAGGTCTTTATCGAGCACCTGATTCAGCAATTTTTCACCGTCCTCTTTTTTGAAGAATTTACCTTCAGTATTGCTGAAAACCGTATCACGATAAGTGGTTTGCAACTCCCAATAAGGCTGTGGCTTAAAATTTTCGATTTCGTAATGACGGGTTACCAGCATGGCCAGCGTTGGCGTTTGTACCCGCCCGATAGACAACACCTGCTTGTAAGCGCCGTATTTCAGGGTATACAATCGGGTGGCATTCATTCCGAGCAGCCAATCGCCAATGGCGCGTGAGCTGCCGGCATAATACAGGTTATCAAACTCGGTGGCTGGCTGCAGTTTTTGAAAACCATTTTTTATGGCTTCGTTGGTTAGCGACGAAATCCACAACCGCTTCACTTCGCCTTTGTAACCAGCTTCTTTCATCACCCAGCGCTGAATCAGTTCACCTTCCTGCCCGGCATCACCACAGTTAATCACCTGGGTTGCTTTATTCAGCAGGCTTTTAATCGTATTAAATTGTTTGGTCACCCCGCTATCGCCCGTCATAACCTTGGTTTCGAAACGTTGGGGCAACATGGGAAGTGTCTGCAAATCCCAGCGTTTCCATTGGGCATTATAATCCTCGGGTGGCCACAAGGTACAAAAATGGCCAAAGGTCCAGGTTACCTGGTAACCATTGCCTTCGAAATAACCATCTTTTCGCGAAGTTGCCCCAATTACCTGGGCAATTTCTTTGGCTACACTTGGTTTCTCTGCAATACAAACAATCATACGTGCTGCGAATATACAAGGAATCGTTTGTGATGAAAAAGGGAGTTATTAACAGTACCGGAAAATCCATACTCAAAAATGAATACCAATGGTAAAATTTATAATCCTGTATCGGGGAAAAGATACTATGAAAATTCCGTTGGCAAACTTAATCTCAAAATGAAATTGGTTATTGAACGACACGTCAAAATCCGGAAAAACATTTGTATTGTAGCACCTTACCCTTGTTTTTCATTTTAAACAAATCCACGCGCAAATTATATTTCAACTCTTCTTTTCGGATTGAAATAATGTGTCTGAAAAATTGCCTCTCCTGAAAAAATATTTTCCGAAGCGTTTTGACGTTTGATATTTCGGTGCAGCAAATGAAATCAAAAAAAAATGAATGTTTCGACACTGAAAAAGGCTTTATTTGCAGACCGAATTTTGAATAAATTACCAATTAAGTGAGAATAAAACTGACGCTGGCAATGCTATTGTCATTTATGACTGGTTTTGCCCAAAACTATACGCCAAAGTCTTCCGGCGAAATCGTAAAACATAATAGTTATTCATTAGCCTATTCCGAACAGCACGAACAAGCCCTTTGGGTGCTTTATCATTTAAAGCCTGAGATGGTGACCGGCGCTGCAGACAGATCGGATGATTTTCGGCCCGACCCTAAAGTGTCAACGCAATCTGCGTCGCTTGAAGATTACAAAGGCTCGGGCTACGATCGTGGTCACCTGTGTCCGGCTGCCGATATGAAACAGTCCTCCACAGCCATGTCCGAGACTTTCTTTTTATCCAATATGTCGCCCCAAGTGCCGGGCTTCAATCGGGGAATATGGAAGAATTTAGAGGAAACGGTTCGAAAATGGAGCCTGGAAGAGAATGGAATTTGGGTAGTTACCGGCGCCATATTTAAAGATAACAAAGGAGCGATTGGGAAAAATAAAGTTACTGTTCCCGGTTATTACTACAAAGTTATTTATGACTACACGGGAGAAGAAAAGATGATTGCGCTGATCCTGCCCAATTCAGAACGGGAAAAGCAACTTTCTGATTATGTGGTATCAGTTGATCTCGTGGAAGAACTTACCGGAGTTGATTTTTTTCCGCAGCTGGATGATTCAACTGAAGAAAAGCTAGAGTCTCATTCCGATCCCGGAAAATGGTCGTTCGACAGGATGGTCGTACAAGTAAAAGCTCAGCAGAAGTTAAGTTCTTTCGTTCAGTGCAAGGGAATTACAAAGAGTGGCAACCGATGTAAGAACAAGACCAATAATACCAACGGATGTTGTCACCTGCATCAATCGCAGGCCGGGCGATCATCGTTATAAAAAATCTGATTTATCAATACTTAAACTACAAACTTACCCAAAAGGTAGGTTTTGAGACAAGGGAATTGATATCTTAACGATTGCCTTAAACCCAATGGGGCAAATTCCCTAAAAATTCGACTACAAATTGCAGAACAGCTTTTGCAATCCAAACTCGCTTCACACTGACATACTGACTGTTATCCAACATTCATGCATCATTATTAGTCCAACACCGTTTAGCCAACAGGCAGTGTACTACACAAAAAAATAATTATTATGCACCATTAGTCGAACTCTGTACGGGTATCCACGTATATTCCCGAAACAAGATTAATGGAAACAACTAACAGCCTCATCCCAAATAAAAGTTTACGTTTAATCGATTTTATTGTTGATACCATTATTTACCTGGTTATCACATCGCTGATAATCGTTGCTATCAGGGACACCACAGAGCAACAATACGTTCGTTATATTTCGGCCGGAATTTATTTCTTCTATTATTTCATTTTTGAATATTTCAGCGGCCAAACGCCGGGAAAAATGATTACCAAAACACAGATTGTCTACAATAATCAGGAGTTCAAAATTTTGAAATTGTTTACACGGACAATTATCCGGTTTATACCGATAGATATCCTATCCTATCTGTTTTTTAAACGGGGGCTGCACGATTGGATTTCGAATACGAAACTTATAAAAAGGCAATAATGCTCAAAACGACTAAAATTGATGATTATGAAAACAAAAATCTTTCAGTACATTTTTGTCTTTATGATAGCCCTGTCGCTATCAAGTTGCGCAACTGTTTTTGGCGGGAAAGTATCTACTTGCCAAAAAACCAAACCTGCTGCCGGAGAGCCATCGCGTGATATGAGAGTAGGAGCCTTAATTGCTGACATCTTGCTGTTTTGGCCCGGGACAATAGTAGATTTTGCCACCGGAGCCATTTACAAACCTTGCGACAAGTAGTTATCGGCTAATTGGAGGTTTCTTAATTGAATCATCTTGATATCTGATTTAATTCAAATCGGCTAACTATTCAAAAAACAGTTATGAATATCCGGTATTCAAAACGAATCAAACGAACATCATTCTGCCTGGCATTCCTGATCTTTTTCTCAAGTTGTGCAAGCACTACTCTGTTGGAATCAACTCCATCAGGTGCAAAAGTTTATCTCAATGGGGTAAGTGTTGGAGAAACTCCATATCAACACAGAGATACAAAAATTGTGGGAAGTACGACTTCTCTTAAACTTGAAAAGGAGGGCTATGAGACGTTAAACACCTCATTTTCGAGAGATGAAAAGGCAGATGTTGGTGCTATTATTGGTGGTATTTTTGTGTTAGTCCCTTTTTTATGGACCATGAAGTACAATCCTTCTCATTCCTATGTGTTGGTTCCTTTAGACCCACAAACTTCATCTTCGGTAAATTCAGACATAACGGATTCTAAAGCTCAGAAGCTGAGAGAACTGAAGAAACTTCTGGATGATAAAATTATCACGCAGGAAGAATTTGAGATCGAAAAGAAGAAAATTTTAGAAGGAGAAGGTAAATAATTACCACTTTTAGAATTATGACAAGGTTACTCCAATTGTTACGTTGCAAAGAAGGACCGATTTTGAATCGGCCCTTCTTTGATTTAAGTTTCCATCGATAAACAATTATTTTGAAGAATTACTGCACACGAAAAAAGCGCTTAAAAAATTAAGCGCCTTTTTAATGATTATAATGTCTCGTCCTGAAATAGCGTTACACAAAAAGTAGCGTTATGAAAGAAATCAATCATTCACAGTACGTTAAGCGTACACAGAAGGACTATTCGATGTCCTTTAAATTGCAAGTTGTCACT
>NZ_JALGYW010000038.1 GCF_023111095.1 Maribellus sp. YY47 | reverse complement strand
CTCAGTGACAACTTGCAATTTAAAGGACATCGAATAGTCCTTCTGTGTACGCTTAACGTACTGTGAATGATTGATTTCTTTCATAACGCTACTTTTTGTGTAACGCTATTTCAGGACGAGACATTTTGAAATAATAAAGGGAGCCACTGGTCAATGATCAGTGGCTTTTTTTTGAAAGTCAATTTTTTAAAAATATCCAATTCTCAATTTTGAAAGTAAAATATTCAACAAAATCCTGAAAATTGGATATTGGGAATTCTACATTGGGTGTTCTGCATTAAAAATTGAAAACAAATCCCCGATAGAAATAAAAGTCATTACTTTCAGTTCTGTTGGTGATTAATGTAGGTCATGATTGCGTTTTGTGTCTGAAGGACAGTATCATCCATTTCTTTTCGCGCTGGATTAGGTGTCAGAAACAGGGGGAGATTCAACTATTTTTCAAAACCGCGATTAAAATTCTGGTATTTCATGAACAAAATATTTGTAAATTAAGTTCCTCTATCAAAAACGAGTTAAATCAATAAAAAATACATTATGGCAGATCTATCAACAACCTACATGGGTATTCAGTTAAAAAACCCACTTATTCTTGGAGCATGTAACCTGGTGTCAAAGCCTGAAGTGATCAAACAAATTGAAGAAGCAGGAATCGGTGCCATTGTTTACCGTTCTCTTTTTGAAGAACAAATTCAGCTGGAAGGTCTTCAGATGGATGAATTACTCTCGGAATACGAAAACCGCAATGCCGAAATGACCAGCCTTTTCCCGGGATTGGAACATGCCGGGCCAAAAGAACACCTGTATAACATTGAAAAACTGGTAAAAAGTGTGAATGTGCCGGTTTTTGCCAGTTTAAACGCGATTTACGAACCCACCTGGGTGGAATACGCCAAAGAGCTTGAGAAAACAGGCGTGGCCGGACTGGAACTTAACCTGTATGCCGTTCCCGGCTATTTTGAAGTAACCGGAGAGTCGATTGAGGACAAACAGGTTCAGATCGTTCGGGCAGTAAAAGAAGCCGTCAGCATTCCGGTAAGTGTGAAAATGAGTTTATTCTACACCAATCCGCTGAACTTTATCAAAAAAGTGGACGAGGCCGGTGCCGATGCGTATGTATTGTTCAATCGCTTTTTCCAACCCGAAGTAGATATCGACAAAGAAGAATATTTCTATCCGTGGGAACTAAGTAATCCGAAGGACCACATGGTGGGCTTGCGTTTTGCCGGCCTGTTGCACGGGAACCTCGAAGGAAGTATTTGTGTCAGCCGCGGTATTTACGATGCCAACGATGTGATTAAAATGATACTGGCGGGAGCCGACGTGGTACAAATGGTAAGTACGATTTACCGAAATTCCCCCACTGTTGTTTCTGACATTTTGATGGATATGAACCGTTGGATGGATGATAAGGGCTACAAGTCGCTTGACTATTTCCGCGGAAAACTGTCACGCAAGAATATGAAAGATCCGTTTGCCTACCAGCGTGCCCAATATGTTGATATTCTGATGCGTTCAGAAACGATCTTCAAAAAATACCCGATGGTATAACGGAATTTAAAATAATCTCTTTGATCGAAGCTGTCAGATTTCTGGCAGCTTTTTTTGTAGCTTTTTTGAGCTCTCCAATTAAAAACACGCTTAAACAAATCGGAATGAAATTTTACCAACTCTTTATTGGTTTTAATCGTTCGACTGCATCAACTCTTTTAACTTCATGATTTGCTCCCGGTTGGCCAAAACAAAAAGCTGGTCGTTGCGCGAAAGGATCATCTGAGGATCGGGATTAAAAACATAACGTGCTCCGCTGATTTTAATGCCCACAATATTGGCTCCTGTTTTTTCCCTGACCCTAAGTTCTCCGATCGATTTTCCCACAAAGCGCTGGGCCAGGTGTCGGCAGGTTATTTCTTCGAGAATAACGTCCTGTGTTTTTTGAAGAAGAATGTATTCGATGAATTCCACTACATCGGGTTGATGAACCAGTTTGGCCATGCGTTGTCCGCCAATGCGCTCGGGCATAATAACGTTGGTGGCGCCGGCACGTTTTAGTTTCATTTGGCTTTCAATTTCCGAAGCACGGCTGATCACGGTTAACCCGGGATTCATACTGCGGGCGGTAAGCACCACAAATACATTGTCGGCATCGTTCGGAGTCGTGGCAATCAGTGCGCGCGCACGGTGAACACCGGCCTGGTCCAGAATATCTTCATGCGTTGCATCGCCTTTGATATAGAGAAGTTCAGGATTTTCGCGTAATCGTGAAATTACATTGTCGCGTTTGTCGAGGATGACAAACTCAACTCCGTTTTCAGAAAGTTCCATTGCGGCTTGTTCGCCGTTTCTGCCGTAACCCACAATGATTACGTGATCCTTCAGTTTTGCAATTCTCTTGTCCACCCTGTATGTTTTTATGTAGTTAGCCAATTCTCCGTCAAAAATAAAGCGGCCTAGGTTTGAACCCACGTAAGCCAAACTTCCCAGGCTAAGAATAATCAATATGATGGTAAAAACTTTTCCCATTTCTGTGGGTTCGTGCCCTACGTAGCGGAATCCCACGGTTGAAACGGTTATCACGGTCATAAAAATACTGTCGAGTAAACTCAGACCTTCGATAAAATAATACCCGATGGTGCCGAACGCCAAAATCGAGACCAACAGGCCAATCCCAATTTTGATGGTCCTGTTTGATAATACCTGAAATTTGTTGTAGCGATACTTTGTAGATCCCATTTTGAGTGATTATTCGCGCTCTGAAACCAGCTTAACTCCTACCTGGCAATTTAAACATTTTTTCGCTTCGCAGTATTGGTTTTTTAACTGAAGTAGGGCTTGCGATTCAAAGGCCGACCGTGCATTGATGCCCAATTTTCCCCATTTTGATACAATGGAATTGGCTTCGGCAGGTAGTTGCTCCAGGAATTCCAGCGCCCGGTTTTTTAGGTGATGTTTGTTTTGTTTTTCGCCATACACAAACAAAAACGGAATCACCACATTGATAATCAGGATTTGAATCGAGGTTTCGCCCAGTTCTTTCTCCTGCTTGCTTTTTGATGATTTATTGAAATTGTAGTGTGTGTTCCAGTATTCAGAAGCTTTTACTTTGAAAAGCGTGTACAATTCCGAAAGGTTTTCGATTTCAATAATGGTTGAAAATAAGGCCTCTGACTGGTGAAAAAGAGCAGCGAATTGCGAAATTCTGACCGTCGGAAAATTGACCGGACGCAGGCGAAGAAACTTCCAAAGGTGACTTTCGATGGCTTTTAATCCGTATTTCTTGTACAAAAACGAATATTCTTCGCGCAATTTCAGGTAATAATCGTCGCCCAGCAGTTGGTTGTTTAACAGCCCCGAATTTCCAAAAAGAAGAGCTTCCAACTGAAACCGGTTGTTTTTGTGCTTGGCAAGCAGCGACACCGGCAACGAACGTGCGAGTAATTCAAACGGAACAGCGTTCACCTTGAACCCAAAGGAACGTGCCAGCACCTGGTAAAAAGTTTCATTCCAGTCGTTGTTGTTTTGTTCGAGCCGCGAAAGAATGGCTTCGGTTTTACTTTCCAGCCGCTCAATCATCAGGCGGTTAAATCCCAGCTGAAGCACGATCGGATCGATGCGGTGAAAACGGTTTTCGCAGGCAATCCATGTTTTCGCACTGAGCAGGTTTTGATAGTTATTTCGTAGGTAGTCAGGATACGTCAGAATCAGCGTTGGAATGGTTTCGCCATTGGTTCGTGCAATTTCAGTATCAAAAGTTTCCACAACGTGCAATACCACATTGTCGTATGCTTTATCGTTTTGATGAAGATGTTTGCTCCAATCCGAGGCTTTTACATGTATTTCAACATTCCCGGCCCAAACCGTATCGCCAATTTTAATGCGGGCATTAAAAAAATCGGGTCCCGAATCGGTATTTTTTCTCCCTTGATGAATAATTTCAAGCGGTTCGCCAGCGGAGGTTACTGTATTTTCATTGTCGAAAAGACGGTTTTCCCAGATGTACTGGAGAAATTCTTCGGGCATGTTGGACGGGGTGCTCATAGGCTTGAGTTTTTCTAAAAATAAGGAATTTTCAGAAATGTTGCCCAACGTAATTTTATTTAAAATGCTCAATCATATATTGATAAATAGCTGCCCGTTGAACAGATTATTCTAATTTGTAAGGTTTTCTTGCTTTTACTAATTTTGGGCTTATCTGCCGGATTTTTCTATTTGTCATGACACAAATAGTAAACACAAAAGTCTAGGCTGCGTCCGCTTCGCACGAAAAAACTACGTGTTGCCGGCTAAGAGTTCAGAACTCGTCGTACCTCCTCAAACAGCTGAACTCTTTTAACGCCGCCTTCACTTGTTTTTCGGTTCACCGGACGAGGCCAAAGTGCGCGATCTGTTACGGCATTTGAAACGAGGATGGCCTGTTTTTATCGATCCCCGAATCGAAACCCAGGGTTAGTGAGAGCGGGAAGCTCTGAGGAATCGAAGAGATCACCCGTCCGAACTTAGCCGGGGTGAAGATGACGGGTGAAGATAAAAAGCAGCCTTGACTTTTCTGCTTCGTCTTTGCGTCAAGGCAAAGATGAAGGCCTCCGGCAGGAAAAAAATGGTTAAATATTTATGGGGTAGATTAAAAAATGAGGCTGGTACTATTTTTATAATCCAGTGAAATTTCAAAAAAGCGTGATGGAAAACTTTTTACGCAAGGGTTTCGCAAAAAATAATTTCCATGAAAGCGAACTAACTTATTGAAGGCACAATTTATTGCTGCATCTTCTGAAAAACATCCCAAAGCACAATCCCGGCACTTACCGAAATATTGAAAGAATGCTTGGTGCCGTATTGCGGAATTTCGATGCTGCCATCGCAGAGATTAACCACCGACTGTTTCACTCCTTTTACTTCGTTTCCAAAAACCAGCGCAATCTTTTCGTTTTCATGAGGCTGGAAATCAGGCAGCATAATACTGTTTTCCACCTGTTCGATGGCGTAAACGGTAAAGCCTTCTTCTTTGAGTTGTTTTACAGCGTCCTCGGTATGCTCAAGGTATTTCCATGCAACCGATCGCTCGGCATCGAGTGCTGTTTTACGTATGTCGTTATTGGGCGGAGTTGCAGTAATTCCGCAGAGGTATATTTTTTCAACCAGCAAAGCATCTGATGTCCGAAATACAGAGCCGATATTGTGACAACTCCTGATGTTGTCGAGAACCACAACAATAGGTGATTTTTCCGATTCTTTGTATTCGTCCACCGAAAGTCGGTTGAGCTCGCTGTTTCTTAGTTTTCGCATTTCTTGTTAGCTGTGAGTCCCGAGCCATGAGCTTCGAGTATGTTTCTAAAAGATTATTTCTTTTTAAATTGGTAATGTTGTCTGGAAACTGAGACTGTCTATTGCGACTCTAAAGATTACCAGTTTACCTCAGCTCTTCTGATGGGTTGCGTCATACAACGGGCGCCGCCACCACCTCGGGCCAGTTCCGACCCGGCAATGGTTACCACACATTTGGTGTAATCGTCGATTGAAACTTTTCCATCCAAAACATCGGTAGCTGCAATAATTTCGTAACCGTTATTGTTGAGTTCGTCCAATGTGTGATTGTTGCGCTGGTACCCGATAATTTTTCCCGGGGCAAAGGCAAAAAAGTTGGCGCCGCTGTGCCATTGCTCGCGTTCCTGCATCCATTCATCCACGTGGCCTCCACACGAAATCGGTTTCATGTCCATTCCAAGTTTTTGGAGTGCAGCCAGAATATTCGGGTGCTCCTCAATCTTGTTTACTTTTCCGTTTTCAATTTCGATATGAATGGTCCGGTAGCGGCTTAACCCAAAAATAACCGGCGGATAAACCATGCATTCGTTGGTATTCAGAAAAGTAAAAACCATATCGAGATGGATAAAAGACTCGGGAGATGAAGGCAGTTCCTGTACAATAATGTGGTGCTTTTCCTTTTGGCTCTTTTTGATATTTTCGATAATAAAATCGATTCCCTGTGTGCTGGTTCTAATCCCGGTTCCAATCACAAAAACATCTTCGCGGGCAATCAAAACATCGCCGCCTTCGATTGTAGAACGCGGACTGATCTGTATTCCTTCAGCCGGTTTGGAAGGATTAAGAACCTTGGTTTCAATTTCCGGATGGTGATTGAAGATCGCATCCATAATCACCGATTCCCGTTCACGTACAGGGTTTGCCATTTTTCCCACCAGCATTTGGTCGTTCATCCCCATGGCCGAATCGCGGGTAAAAAAAAGATTGTGAAGTGGCCGCAGCCAGAAACGTTCGTTGCTCAGGTAATTGGTGAGGTTGTTTCTTTCAAGTGCAACACCATCCACGAGTAATTTGCTGAGCAGGCCGGCGGGCGTATTCAGCAACGATTTGCTTAGCTCAATTTTTTCAAGCGTACAAATATCGTTGAGCAGTTGTTGCTTCGCCGCCTCTTTTTCGAGAATATCAGCAAGAAGATCCTTTACTTCGAAAACACGGGTAACTTTTTGCAAAACACCTTTTAACTGTGCATATTCTTTCGATGCAATTGATAAATTCAGAATATCGCTGTACAATGCACGCTCTGCATTTTCGGGTGTCATGTTTTCGACTTCCGACCCGGGCGTGTGAATAATTACGCCTTCCAGTTTCCCGATCTCAGAATGAACACTTGTCTTCATACCTCGTTTCGATTTTTAGTAGATCAAATATATAAACTTTGATTGGGCTGTAATGGATAAATTATTTATTCGTTCTACTTTTACACCGGTAAAATTTTGAATGTCTTTGGGAAAACTGTTATTCATATTTGCAGGGCTTTTGTTGGCGGGAAGCGTGTGGGCGCAGCAACCCGACAGTTCGAAAGCGATGCTGGGATTGATCCAGAACGGAGATACCATTGTGTTTAAAAACATTAAGGAAGTGGTGGTTTTTCCCGAGCGCGAGTTTAAAAACAAACGGGAGTACCGACGCTATTCCCGTTATATTGAAAAAGTAAAAAAAGTTTATCCGCTGGCTGTTGAAGCCCGTGAATTGTTGAAAGAATATCAACCCAAATACGACGCGCTGGAAGACCGGGGCGACCAGCGAAAGTTGATGAAAAATCTGGAAAAGCAACTGCTGGATAAGCACAAGGAAGAATTGAAAAAATGGTCGATTTCTGATGGTCGGATTCTGTTAAAGCTGATCAATCGCGAAACCGAACGTACACCCTACAGCCTGATTCAGGACTTTAGGGGAGGCTTTAGCGCTGTGTTTTGGCAGGGCATTGCCAAGTTGTTTAAAAACGACCTGAAAGCCGGTTACGAACCCGATGATGAGGACAAAATGCTGGAAGAAATTGTGACGTTGATTGAACTCGGATATTTATAAAAGTGGACAAGGAAATCAGAACTTTTGTTGCAGTCAGAATTACTCCGGGAAAGGAATTGCTGGATCAGTTCCGGAAGTTTAAGAGCATTTTTCGCGACGACAGCATTAACTGGGTAGCCGAAGATAATTTCCATCTTACGCTTCGTTTTTTGGGAAATACGTCCGGTTTGCAGGCAGAACAATTATCCGAACGTTTTGAGGAAGTCGCCAGCAGTTTTACCTCTTTTGAGTTCGCGGTAAAAGGCGCCGGGTATTTTAAAAGCAAAGGCAGTCCACGAGTTTTATTTCTGAAAATAAGTGATGCCGAAAAGCTGAGTGCTTTAGCTGATAAGGTCGAAGCAGCAGCAGTTGCTGCCAGTTTTTCGGAAGAACAAAAGGCATTTCGTCCGCATCTTACACTAGGGAGGATCAAACACCTGAATAACCGCAACCGGTTTTGCTCGGTTGTTGATGATTTGCCGGAGGTTCTTTACCAGCAGGTGAAAGTTTCGGAATTTATTTATTATCAAAGTATTTTGCGTCCGGAAGGACCGATTTACAAACCGATAAAAATCTTTCGCTTAAAATGATTGCACAAACACCACGACCATCCTGCTATGCCGTTATTTTTACATGGGTACGAACCGGAATCGACTGAAGGAATGCTTTAATGCATGAATTCTGTAATGCTTAAATAAAAAAACTCTGAACCCTGAACTTTAAAACTCTGAACTTTAAAGCCTGAACTCACTTCCCTTTTCCCTTTACACTGACCATAATCGTATAGATCAGGATTTTAAAATCGATGTAAAGCGAAATGTTTTTCAGGTACATCATGTCGTACGGAAGCCGTTCCAGCATTTCTTCAACATTGGAAGCATACCCGTATTTTACCTGTCCCCACGAGGTAATTCCCGGGCGCAGTTTGTGCAGGTGAGTGTAATGGGGCGCTTTTTTAACAATCTGCCTGATGTAGTATTCGCGTTCGGGGCGCGGACCTATCAGCGACATTTTTCCAATTAAAACATTATAGAATTGCGGAATTTCGTCGAGGTGCGTTTTGCGCAGGAAACGGCCAATTTTAGTAATGCGGCCATCGTCTTCTGACGAAAGGGCAGGAGTGCCGTTCTCTGCGTCGTGCACCATGCTGCGTAGTTTGTAGATATAAAACAGTTTCCCAAAGCGGCCAACCCGTTCCTGTTTGTAAAATACAGGCCCGTGCGAGGTACTTTTAATCATTATGGCGAGTACAATAAACACCGGGAAAAACAAAATCATGGCAATCAGCGAGAATAGAACGTCCAGCATACGTTTGGTGTTTTCCTGCCAGGCAGGCATTAATCCATTGCTGATTTTGATCAGCGGACTGCTGTATATGGTACTGATTTTTACCGATCCGGAGAGGAAATCATATAAGTCGGGGATTCCCCAGATGTTTACTTGACGGTTCTCGATCACCGTCAAAGTCTCGTTTGCTTTGGCTTTATCGTAATCAGCAAAAGCCAGAATCACCTCTTCAATGCGGTTGTTTTCAATAATGTTCAGTATATCCCCGATATTCCCAAGCCTGGGTAAATGTCCTTTCAGTGCATCCTCCTGGCTTTCGTTCAGCGCCACATAGCCTACAAATTTATTTCCGGCAGGCCGCACCTGGCTGCTCATTTCGCGGTAAAGCGTCAGGGCTTTTTCGTTACTACCAATAATCAACGTATTGAACCCGATTTTTCGGTGGTGAATTTGGTGTATCGTTCGGGTAGTTAAAATCAATCTGAAAAAATAGGTCAGCGAAAAGTGCAGTCCAAACAGTACAAGAAACGACTGGTAATAGTCTTTGTACGAGGCAATCCAGTCGTCGAGCACAAAGGCAAAGAAAAGTACAATTACACCAACCAGTGATGTGGCAAAAGTCTGTCCCAGCTCCAGTAGCCTCGACTTTCGGAGAACATTCCTGTAAAAACCTGTGATGTAGTAAAAAAGGATCCAGAACGACGGGATGAAAAGGAGCGCAAGGAAAAATTGATGAGTGAACTCAAAGGGCACATTCCAGCCGCCAAAGACTTTGGGCTCAATGACTTCCTTTCGATAGACGAAAAATAGGCTCCAGGAAAGCGTCGCTGCAAGAAAATCAAGAGTGAGGTATTTAACAACCTGCCACTTTTTATTCATTCGTTCCGATTAAGTCTGGCTTTGTTACTTGCAATTCAGCTGTAAAACGGGCGAGCTGAATTATTATTGCCGCAGATGCATGGTTTTACCCCTGGCTAAATAGAGGAAAACTGCATCATTTTCCGGTTGATCTTTTGAACCACGTGCATCGCAATCAGGTAGTCTTCCAGGCAACTATTCTTTTTCACTTTTTTCTCGATGGTCTGTATAAAATGGTCAAACTCATTTACGTTTGAATAATGATCCAGGTTAACGGATTTATTATTGCACATGAACGTTCCCTGCGTGAAATTGAATGTCACAAATTGGTTATCGGCATAAATACGGATTTTGAAATCGTTCAGCGATTCAAGTTTTCCATAATTAAGGCTGATTACCGAAGCATCGCTAAATTCCAGGCGAACATTGGAAAACTTCGAATTATTGAAGCCTGGAAAAGTAACAGCGCCTATTTTTTTCGGACTGATGCCGGTAATCCCCAGCAACATCAGCAACATGGCGTACAACGATTCGTTGGCGGTTCCGCCGGGCTCGAAGTTCGAATATTCGATAAATGCAGGTGTATTTACATTTTCGTTCAGCCACTGAATGGCCGGGGTAAAATAGTACGGGTTGGTAATTTGTACAACAGAGCCCGATTCGTTGGCCAGTTTATTCAGCTCGGTGCATTCGTCGATCGAAATTGCAGGATGTTCGGTACAGAAAATATGTTTCGATTTTTTGATCATTTCCTGCATCAGCCGGAATGCATTCGGGGTTGAATTATCCATCAGGATAAGGTCAGCTCTTTCAACCAGCTCCACGCGATTAAACTCCGGAACCGAATAATGAAAGCTGTTCAGTTGTGTGTGGCTTCCCACCGAGGCTTTCCCGATGATATTAACAGCAGAATTTTCTTTCAGTTTTAAAGCATGTGGTTCCAGTATATCTGTCTTCCCGATTAACCCGACATTGATCATTTTCCCGATATTTATACGATTTCAACAAAGGTAAAAGACGGAATCATATATTTTTGATAAGTGATGGCTAATTTATTAACGTTAAATGTTAATATTGAAGAACTGCAACCCTCGGTAAAAAAGGGCAATTCGTTTAATTTTGTGATTTAATTTCTGGAATGGATCAAAATGACACTCCCCGTCACCAGGGACTTCGAAAAAAGCTGGTTGACGGACTAAAAATAAAAGGGATACGAAGCGAAAACGTTTTGGCGGCCGTTGGAGAGGTGCCGCGTCACCTTTTTATGGATAGTGGATTTATTAATTTTGCTTATAAAGACCAGGCGTTCCCAATCGGTGCCGGGCAAACGATTTCCCAACCCTATACCGTCGCTTTTCAAACACAGCTTTTAGACGTTCAGAAAAATCATAAAGTGTTGGAAGTTGGTACCGGCTCCGGATATCAGGCAGCGGTGTTGTGTGCCATGGGGACGAAAGTTTTTACGGTAGAACGGCAGAAGGAACTTTACAACAAAGTGCATAAGTTTTTGCCTGCTATCGGGTATTCGCCGGCCTGCTTTTTTGGAGATGGCTATAAAGGCCTTCCAACCTTTGCTCCGTTCGACCGGATTATTGTGACCGCAGGAGCTCCCAATGTTCCGGTGTCGTTAAAAAATCAACTGAAAGTTGGAGGAAAAATGGTTATTCCGGTGGGCGACAACAATAAGCAGGAAATGTACGTTGTTATTCGCGTAGATGAGGATGATTTCAAAATTGAAAAACATGGCCGGTTTTTGTTTGTGCCCATGTTAAAAGGAACCGTTAATTTCTGATATGATTAAAATACAAAAATTTGTGGTGAATCCGCTGGGAGAGAACACCTACATTTTGTCGGACGAAACAGGAGAATGCATTTTTGTTGATCCCGGTTTTTTTTATGCTGAAGAGCGCGATGAAATCAAGGAGTACATCAGTTCCAATCAGTTGAAACCGGTGATGATTGCCAACACTCATTGCCATTTCGACCATATTATGGGAGTGGAATTTGTACGCGAAGAATACAAGGTGCCGTTTTATGCCCACGCCGAAGATGCTTTTCTGGTGGAGCGGGCAGTGGGGCAGAGTCAAATGTTTGGTTTCGATATTCCCGCGGTAAAGCCAATAGATGGTTTCCTGACAGAAGGCGAAACGGTGAAGTTTGGAAATACCGAATTGAAGATTCTTCATGTTCCGGGACATTCGCCAGGTCACGTGGTTTTTTACTCGGCAAAAGATAATATGCTGGTGGTTGGCGACGTGCTTTTTTACGGAAGCATTGGCCGGACAGATCTGCCGGGAGGAAATTACGAAACCCTGATTTCAGGAATCAAATCAAAGTTGTTAACGCTACCCGACGAAACCAAAGTGTATTCCGGTCATGGACCGGAGACAACGATTGGTGTTGAGAAATGGTCGAATCCGTTTTTAACCTAGACCAGAAAGTCTATTTTATGAGTTGTTGGTTTAAAATCATTTTTTTAACGCCTGACTCTGTTTAGTTTTGCAGAAAATTTCAGTCAAATAAATTAATTCATTCAACATATGTCTCAGGATAGATTCGTAACCCGCCACATTGGGCCGCGGGACCACGAAATAGCAGAAATGCTAAAAGCAATTGGAGTGTCTTCGATGGAGGAATTATTGGAGCAAACCGTGCCTTCCAATATCAGGTTGAAACAACCTCTTAAATTGAACGAGGGGCTGTCGGAACGGAAATACTTCAGAAGAATTCTGGAGTTGGCTTCCAAAAACAAGGTATTCAATACCTACATCGGGATGGGTTATTACGATACCATTACACCGGCAGTAATATTGCGTAATGTGTTGGAAAACCCGGCGTGGTACACTTCTTACACTCCCTATCAGGCTGAAATTTCGCAGGGACGTCTGGAGGCTTTACTCAACTTCCAGACCATGGTAAGCAGCCTTACCGGAATGAAAATTGCCAATGCTTCGTTGCTCGACGAATCAACCGCTGCTGCCGAAGCGATGGTAATGATGGCCAATCTTCGTTCGCGCCAAATGGTGAAAGCCAATGTAAATACGGTTTTAGTCGACGAAAAAGTTTGGCCGCAAACCCACGACGTACTGAAAACAAGGGCACTTCCGCTGGGATTTGAATTGAAAATCCAGCCAAAAGACAGCTTCGAATTCGATGAAAATGTGTTTGGAGTAATTGTTCAGTATCCCAATTCGGATGGCGAAGTGATCGATTATGCAGACTTGGTTCAAAAAGCACACGAAAAAGAAATAAAAGTGGCAGTAGCTGCTGACTTGCTTTCGCTGGCCATTTTAACTCCTCCCGGAGAATGGGGCGCTGATATTGTATTTGGGAATACCCAGCGTTTTGGTGTTCCGATGGGATACGGTGGTCCGCATGCTGCCTTTTTTGCTGCACGCGAAGAGTACAAGAGACATCTTCCCGGAAGAATTATTGGTATAACAAAAGATAAACACGGGAACAGGGCCTTGAGAATGGCGCTTCAAACCCGCGAACAACATATTAAACGCGAAAAAGCAACTTCCAATATTTGTACTGCTCAGGCATTACTGGCGATTATGGCAGGCTTTTTTGGCGTATATCACGGCCCTGAAGGAATCGTTACAATTGCTCAGCGCATTCACAATATTGCTGCTTTCCTGGCTGTAGAAATTGAAAAACTGGGATACAAACAACTCAATTCAAACTTCTTCGATACCATTCGGATTCAACTTCCAAAACATGTAAAACGCGAAGACGTGGAGTGGTTGTCGATCGAGTTGGAAATGAACTTCCGCTATTTCGAAAACGGAGACGTAGGTATCAGCATCGATGAAACCACCAACCAGCAGGATATTGGCTGGATCATTGAAGTATTTGCAAAAGCTGCCAACAAAAAATTCCAGGTGGCGATGGAATATCCGGAAGGATTTGCTGTTGATACGAAATTTGCGCGTACCAGCGAATTTATGACAGAAGAGGTTTTCAATAAATACCGTTCTGAAACGGAGATGGTCCGTTATATTCACCGCCTGGCACACAAAGATATTTCACTGACTCAGTCGATGATTTCGCTGGGGTCGTGTACGATGAAACTGAATGCGGCTACCGAAATGTTGCCGTTGAGCTGGATCGAGTTTACCGGGTTACATCCGTTTATCCCCAAAAATCAGGCACGTGGTTACCAGGAAATGATGGAAGAACTTCGCCGCGATTTAGCTGAAATTACCGGAATGGCTGACGTGAGTCTGATGCCCAATTCGGGTGCTGCAGGCGAATATGCCGGATTGATGGTAATTCAGGAATATCATAAGAGTCGGGGCGACGTTCAGCGTGATGTGGTGATTATTCCATCATCAGCACATGGGACGAACCCTGCAAGCGCGGTTATGGCCGGTATGAATGTGGTAGTGGTGGCTTGCGACGAAAGAGGTAATGTTGACATGGCCGATTTGCGTGCTAAAGCAGAGCTTCACCGCGACAGGCTTTCGGCATTCATGGTTACCTATCCGTCTACGCACGGTGTATTCGAAGCATCGATCATCGAAATGTGTGAAGTAATTCATGAAAACGGTGGGCAGGTATACATGGATGGTGCCAATATGAACGCACAGGTAGGATTAACTAACCCGAGAATGATTGGCGCAGACGTTTGTCACCTGAACCTGCACAAAACATTTGCTATTCCTCACGGTGGCGGTGGTCCTGGTGTTGGCCCGATTGGTGTTGCCAGCCATTTGGTGGATTTCCTGCCTTCGCATCCGGTGATCAATAACGGTCATGTTGGAATTACAGCCGTTTCGGCAGCTCCATGGGGAAGTGCTTCGGTACTGCCTATTACCTACGGCTACATAAAAATGATGGGCGCTGAGGGATTAACAGAGGCAACAAAAGTGGCCATTCTGAATGCCAACTATATTGCCAGTGCATTGAAAGACAATTACGGAGTATTGTATACCGGCGAAAACGGCCGTGTAGCTCACGAATTGATCCTGGAATGCCGGCATCTGAAAGCTTCATCCGGAATTACCGAAGAAGACATTGCGAAACGTTTAATGGACTACGGATTTCATGCACCAACGCTTTCGTTCCCGGTTCACGGAACGTTAATGATCGAACCAACCGAAAGTGAGTCGAAAGCCGAACTGGATCGCTTTATCAGCGCGTTGAATTCGATTTTTGAAGAAGTGAAGGAAGTGGAAACCGGTGCGGTGGATAAAGAAGATAACGTACTGAAAAATGCACCACATACCGCTGAAAGTATTTGTGCCAACGAATGGACACATGCTTATCAGCGCGAAAAAGCTGCCTATCCGCTGGAGTGGGTACGCGAAAACAAATACTGGGTTCCGGTAGGCCGGGTAGACAATGCCTGGGGCGACCGAAACCTGATTTGTACCTGTGGTTCGCCTGAAGAATACGAAGCATTCAAATAAAAAGCAGAGCCATCCGAAATTTCGGATGGCTTTTTTATTTTTGTGCCATGATATCGTTTCCGAATGCCAAAATAAACATAGGACTGAACGTTGTTTCCAAACGTGCAGATGGTTACCATAACCTGGAAACGGTATTTTACCCGGTGAAGCTGGCTGATGCTCTGGAACTGGTTGAATCCGAAAAAACGGCATTTTCTTCGTCAGGAATACAAATCGATGGAGCGCCGGAGAACAATCTTGTTTTTAAAGCTTACAAGCTGTTGCAGCAGAAATTTGATTTGCCTCCGGTTCATTTACATCTTCATAAAATAATCCCGTTTGGAGCCGGATTGGGAGGAGGTTCGGCAGATGCTGCCTTTACCCTGAAAATGCTAAACGAATGCTTCTCGCTGGATTTAAATGAAGATCAGCTGGAGAAGTATGCGGCGAACTTGGGGGCCGATTGCCCGTTTTTTATACGGAACAAGCCTGCTTTTGCTCATGGTATCGGAGATCAGTTTAAACCGATTGAGCTTGACCTTACCAACTATGAACTTGTCCTTTTAAAACCTGAATGCTCCGTTGGAACTGCTGATGCTTACCGGAACATCGTACCCCGCAAATCTGAATTTGATCTTCAAAAAATAGCTCAACTACCGATCGAAGAATGGAAACACCGGATTAAAAATGATTTTGAAAAGTCTGTTTTTCCACAGTATCCGCAAATAGAATCGCTTAAAAATTTACTGTACGACATGGGGGCTTTGTATGCTTCGATGTCGGGAAGCGGTTCGGCCGTTTACGGAATTTTTCGCCATTCACCGGTAGATTTGGCTAAATTCATCCCTCAAGGTATTTTTATTTACCGATAGTATTGGCCTTTCGCCGACCTTAGGATTTCATTAACATTTTTTTTATTCTTTTTAACAACGAAGGGTGTAACCTTTGTGGGCGTAAATAGTCTATTTAACTGAAAGCAGAAACAGAAAAAGACCTCAGAGAGGCAAGTAAGAAACAACAGAAAAGAAAACAATTAAGAACAGAAAACATGAAAACTAGATTTAATCACTTCATCGCAATGACCATTTTCGCGGTAACCATTTTTGCCGGAAATGTGAATGCGAGCGATAACAGAGCGAAAGCCTCAAGCCATGATGCAACAGTTGAAACCTCATTAGCCATCGAAAACTGGATGACAGACGAAAGTGTTTGGAATGTACAGGCCAAAACCATTGCCGCACCCGAAGCAGAAACGGAACTTCAGCTGGAAAGCTGGATGACCGATGAAAAGGCATGGAAAGTCAGCTCTACCAATTCGGTAGAGAAAGAAGGCCAGTTAACACTCGAAAATTGGATGATTGACAATTCTTATTGGAAGATATAAGTTAAAGAAAGCGATTAGTTTTATTTGAATTTTTAGGGGGTTGCTGAAAAGCAGCCCTTTTTTATTTAAAATCCTGCTAACGAGGTTTGTCGGCACTCTTAATCCATTATATTTGCTTTGTTCAACTAAAATTTAGACTTGGCCCGATTTATAAATATCATTGCAATCATTGTCTTGACTTTGCTATCGTTGGGCGCAAGTTCACAAGATGTTACATTTTCGCAGTTTTATGCCAATCCGCTGTATTTAAATCCAGCTTTTGCCGGAACGATCGGGGTGCCAAGAGTTGCCATGCAATACAGAAACCAGTGGCATTCGTTTTCCAACGCTTTTAATACCTATAGTGTGGCGCTCGATTTACCGGTTGAAAAATTGCGGGGAGGAATAGGAGTAAATTTGGTAAACGATGTTCAGGGGAATGGCGCTTTGGGCGTTCTTACCATGAACGCAGCTTATTCTGTGGGCGTACAAATTAGCGAGAACTATACGCTGCATGGCGGATTTAAAGTGGGATATGTACGGAACACTTTAAACGTTAACGATTTGGTTTTTGCCGACAATCTGGATGTGTACTACGGGAACCATGGAGTATCAGCAGAGACCAGTTATTTAACAGAATCCAATTATTCATATCTCGATTATTCGATAGGAACGATGTTATACAGTAAAACATTGTTTTTTGGGCTTGCCGCACACCATTTAACCGAACCGAATCAGACCTTTACCATAAATGACGACTATGGTGTACCGCTTGAACGGAAATTTACCGGTCATTTTGGTGCCCGCTTACCGGTTTATTTATATGGTCACCATCGAAAGAAATTCGACATATCTCCCCAACTCATTATTGAAAGCCAGGGGGAATTTCAACAGTTTAATTATGGTGTTTTTGCAGCCCGAAAAGGGGTAGCTCTTGGAACGTGGTTTAGGCAGAACTTCGGCATCCGCTACGACGCGGTTATTTTCGTTTTAGGATTTGTGCGGAACAGGGTTCAGCTAACCTATAGTTACGATTTAACGGTATCGGGTTTAGCCGGCGCTTCGGGAGGAACCAGCGAAGTTTCGTGTGTATTTTTATTGAAAGGGAATAAGAGAATTAAGTCGTTGCCATTTTTTGACCGGTACGAGGAGGAGTTTGGTGAGATGTAAATCTATCTGACCAGAAGAACTTGGCCTTTTTGATTATGCTCATATCCCTGTAAATCTACGTATTGAGCTATCCATACATAATTTCCCATCGGAGCTTTTCCTCCTTTTCTGTTGTTTCCATCCCAGGGCGCATTAGGAGAATGAGATTCAAAGACAAGTTGCCCCCAGCGATCGAATATCTTTAAATGGAAGTTATCCTCCTCAGCACCCAGACCAACTGGCATAAATGTTCGGTTTTCAGAAATTTCACTGTCCGGTCGGAATGCATTGGGAGTATAACCCGAAAACGGCAGAATTTTTATGATGGCATCAGTCGTGTCTTTACATCCAAAATCAGATTCAGCAATAAGCAGAGAAATAAATTCCCCCAGATTGGTAAAAGTATGTATCGGGTTTTTGTCAAACGAAGATGTTTTATCGCCAAAATCCCAACTGTAAAAATCTGCATTTTCTGAATGATTTGAATAGGTAATTGCAGAGTGCTCCAGAAAGGCTACGGGGTAGTCCACTTCAAACGCTGCAACCGGTTTGGGATGAATCCGTATCCAGTCTTTTTTTACCAGCGTGTCCCGGCATCCTGTTTCTTGAGATGAGGCGATTAATGAAATGTCAAACCGGCCGGAATCGGGGAAATAATACAACTGTGAATTTCCAACGGGATAGGGCAGGGTGTCGGTTAGCCATGTAAAGTCGATGAAATTGTCATGTGACGATGCTTTGATTTCTTTTGTGACGGGCTGACACCCTTCTTCATCGACGGTTGAAATATCAAAACGAGGTTTTCTTTTTAATAATACTTCGGCAGGTTGGCTAACACAACCGAACTCATCAACGCGCAGAATTGCTTTGCCAAATGGTTCGTCAAGGATCATGCTAATGGTATCGTTTCCCGTGTCTGACTGATGGGCTCCTTCGAAACTCCAAAAACAAATGGAGGAGTCGATTGCGTTGGCATAAATAATTTCGGCAGAATCCGGATGACAGGTGCTTGTATCTGCAATTATTTCAGCCGTCGGAGTGGGAAATACCTTTATCATGCTGTCGATCTGGAATCCGATTTGGCATCCTGACAGCCTGTTTGTAATCAGAAGACTTACGTCGTAAAATCCTGTGTCGGAATAAAAGTGGTCGACTTCCTTTTCGATGCTTAAAGGAGAACCGTCTCCAAAATCCCATTCAAAAAGTAAGGCATCTTCTACATTGAGTTCTCCTTTAAAAGAAACAGTGAAGGAATCGCAACCCCATGCTTTTTGTGTTTCCAATACGAAATCGGGATTTGCTCCGAGTAAAGAAGAAGTGGTGTCGCTCCAACAGCCGTTTTCTTCCACAAAAAGAGTAAGGTATGGATGGGTATTATAGGCCCCGATGGAAACGATGAAATTGTCCCAGTCAAGCGAATCGATGAGCTTTGCTCCTCCGTAATCCCAATAAAAATTGGCCTGAGGGCTCGCGTTCCCGTTGTATTTCACTTCACGCGAATATCCTTTGCATTTATCGTTCGGATCGTCAACGTATATAAATTCAGATGTAGGCGTGGGCTGAAAAGACACATTAAAAGTGTCGGTTTTAATACAACCATCGGTTGTGATTAGTTCGTAATAAACGACATACTTTCCCCATTCAGAAACTTCAATATCAGCGCTTTTGTGTTGTGTATTTGTAAAAGAGAGTGCCGCATTGTCTGATTTCCAGGTATAACTTCCGTCATAATTCCAGATTTCTTCAGAAGTTCCTGAAATTTCAACGTTGAGCGCTGAACGTTTGGAGCCGCAAATCAATTCTTCTCCATAAATATTAATTTGTGGAACAGGATAAACAACCAGGTTCATTGTGTCGCGTGCCGAACAATTGTATTTATCGTAGACCGTTAACCGGTATTCACCGGTTTGATCAGCGGTAAAGAACTGTTCGATTGACAGAGTATCGTTGTCTGTGTTTTGCCATACATACTTATTAAAACCGTCATTTCCGTTGAGTTGCAGTGAGTAAGGGTAACAACTTTCTTCGGAGTCAAACCCCAATTCTGTTTCAGGGTGACTCACGTATACATAAACAGAGTCTTCCAGTTCGCATCCGTCGATTGTGGTGGCTTTAACTTTGTATTTTCCGGCTGAATTCACTGTGAGTATTTCTGTGTAATCACCTGTATTCCAATTGTATGTGTCGAAATAAGGTCCGGCATCCAGGGTTTTTGATTCCCCATAACATAACAATAGGGTGTCGCCATCAAAATTGATGCTTTCTCCTAAATCAAGGACCAAATCCAGGTTAAATCCAACTCCGTAACCGTAGGATTCAACACCGCCGAAACCGTAGACGTAAGCCAAAAATCCACGGTCTTCATTTACATTATGAATGTGATAGGTTCCCCGGGAGATCGCTTTTTGTGCATACGAATAATTGCTTTCGGGAAACGGTGTAAATTCATTGGAAATAGGTGTGCCGTTGAACCTAATATTGTCTACTTCGCTGGTTAAGGTAACAATGTTTACATAGTATTTCTGAATTTGGTCAGAATCGTAGGCTACAAAGGTTACATCGTTTTTTGACTGTGTTGTGGAACTTAAAATGATCATGAACGGGTCTCCGTTTTTTCCCGTAAAATCTTTGTCGACCGACTGTGACTGACTGTACTGTGCTACCAGGATAGGATGGTCGGAATAGATGCGTGAAGGTTCGTTGTGGTAGAGCACAATTTCTTTATACTCGCCCCGGTTTAAAGTAATGGGCGAACGGTTGGTTATGTGCACAACGGTGTTATCCACAGCGGCCATTATCCGGTATCTGTCCTGTTCTCGCGATTTTAGCGGAACTGCAAAGAATTCGCGTCCCCATGCGTGAATGGGAGGTACCTGCTCATAAAGATGATCCCATGCCGATGTCCCCGATGTGGCCGGAACCGTGGTGGCCAACGAGCCGGAATAGAAAGCAACCGGTTTATCGGAAGAGATGTAACTGCCCGTTAAATCGCCCTGATTCGTTGTTGTGTTATTGTCAAAATTTTTTGATTGTACCTGGTAGACTTCCCCTTTTCTTAAAATGATATTGATCGTGTCGCCGGCAGCAATTTTTTGGTCCGTTTCTTTCGAGGGAATGATCATCACTCTGGTAGAGTCGACAGAAGCTACAATCAGAAACTGACTGTTTCGGCCATTCCCATAACCACCATTGTTATTTTCATGGACATGAGCGTCGTAGCACATGGCGAAATATTCAGTGCCGAGCGATTCGGTAGGGAAAATAACAGCAACATCAGCTGAGTTTGGGCACCAGTTTAGTGCGTATACATTTACCGGCTTTTCTGAAAACAGATGGATTCCCTTGCTTTGAATTTGCTCCGAACCGGTTGCTTCAGCCAGGTCCCAGGGAATAGTAACCTGAACAGAACTGTTTGCACTGATAGTATGGGTTTGATTATAAGGGTTTGCGGCTTCGCCAACAGCAATGCTAAAAGTTGTGGCTTCACGTGCTGTAACTGTTATTTCTAAGTAGTGAGTTTCCTGGTAGTTCCTGCTTTCCATAAAGCCAAACCAAAAATCGGTACCCTCGGTAGATTTTTTACAAGGATCGGCATATTTAGCCGCAATTGACTGAATAATACACTGAAATATCAGTATGAAGATTAGTTTTTTTGCCATGGTTAATTCCTGGCTAAATCTAATCAATATTGATAAAAAAACGCCTATGTCTTTGCGTGGTGTTGGGTTTGATTTGCAAAGGCACGTATCATTAAAATTTAGCCAAAAGAAAAGGCAGCCTTTATGACTGCCTTTCGCTTTAATCCTTTAGTTGTCTCGTCCTGAAATAGCGTTACACAAAAAGTAGCGTTATGAAAGAAATCAATCATTCACAGTACGTTAAGCGTACACAGAAGGACTATTCGATGTCCTTTAAATTGCAAGTTGTCACTGAGATA
>NZ_JALGYW010000037.1 GCF_023111095.1 Maribellus sp. YY47 | reverse complement strand
ACAAACAAGATACCATTAAAATTAAAAGCTATAAAAGAACAGACCGTTTCAAAGCTAGCTTTGAAACGGTCTGTGAATCTATTAACTTAGTCCAATAATCTGTAACGCTTATTTAGGACTAGTCAAATATAAACTTAAACGATTGCTTTTTTTGTTGTTTTGATAATAACAGCCGCAATTTTATACGGGTCGCCATTAGAAGCAGGACGACGGTCTTCCAAACGACCTCTCCAACCCGCTTCAATTGTTCCAACAGGAATACGAATAGAAGCGCCGCGGTCAGAAACACCATAGCTGAAATCAGTAATAGCAGCAGTTTCGTGCTTACCAGTCAAACGCTGATCGTTGTATGCACCGTAAACTGAGATATGTTCTGTAATGTGTTTTCCGAATTCTTCACAAATTGCAGTGAAGACTTTTTCATCGCCACAAGTTCTCATTAAACCGTTAGAGAAGTTGGCGTGCATACCAGAACCGTTCCAGTCAAGTTCTTTACCCAGTGGTTTTGGATGCCATTCTACGTCAACACCATATTTTTCAGCAGTACGCTCCAACAGGAAACGAGCCATCCAAATCTGGTCTCCGGCGCTGTGTGCACCTTTGGCAAAAATCTGGAATTCCCATTGTCCGGCAGCTACTTCTGCGTTGATACCTTCAACATTCAAACCAGCTTCCAAACAAAGATCAAAATGCTCTTCCACGATCTGACGGCCAAAAGCTTTAGAACCACCTACTCCACAATAGTAAGGTCCTTGTGGAAGCGGGAAACCACCAGCAGGGAAACCTAGCGGAAGACGAGTTTGCGGATCATACAGGAAATATTCCTGCTCGAAACCGAACCAGAAATCTTCGTCCTCTTCTTCGATGTGAGCACGACCGTTTGTAGCATGAGGCGTTCCATCTGCATTCAATACTTCAGTCAACACCAAATATGCATTTTTGCGATCAGGATCAGGACAAATAAATACCGGTTTCAACAAAAGGTCAGAAGAACCACCTGCAGCCTGATTAGTTGAAGAACCGTCGAATGACCACTCCGGGCAATCTTCCAACTTACCGCTGAAGTTTTCTGCAACACGGGTTTTTGCTCTCAGCTGCTGAGTTGGTACAGTACCGTCCAGCCAAATGTATTCCAACTTTGATTTCATAGTGTAATAAATTATTTTAAATTATGGATGATCTATAACTGTTCAGCACAAAAATATGATTAAATGAAATCAGTTATCGTCGTTTTATATCATTTTGTATAGAATTAATACAAAATTTACATTAAAAATAGATTTTTGACAACACCCCTCCAACTTTTTGCCACCTACCACCCAAAACTAATGTTTCTTTTACGATCCACCACAAATTAAAATAGGATATTTTATTTTCAATCTATTATTTTTAATACTACACCCCATTTTTTACCACCCTAGCCCATTTACAAGTCCTTTTTCTTCAAAATAAAAAAACAGTCCGAAGGCATCCATTTCACGATTTTTATCACACACCGGAAAAAACGAGAGGCAAAATCGGGCCAACTTGTAACAAATCGTCGCGACAGCATACAAATCAGTTGTTTTCGGGATCAAAAATCACTTAAAATAAACCGCTATGAATGTGGACCGACGAAGTTTTATCAAAACAAGTGGTATGTTTGCAGCAGGGGGTGTCATGCTTCCCACATTTTTGCAATCGTGCCATAACGAACAAATTTCAGCGAACGTGAAAAGTTATTTAGACCATTTTGAGGTGTCTGCCGAAATGCTGCAGAAAGTAATTGCAGCAGCCATGAGCAAAGGAGGCCATTATGCCGACCTTTATTTTGAACACAAAATTACCAACAGCATCTCGCTGGAAGACGGAAAAGTAAACCGAGCCTATTCCAATGTCGATTTTGGTGTAGGAATCCGGGTACTAAAAGGCGACCAAACCGGTTTTGCCTATTCCGAAAACATCAGCATGGAAGATATGCTGAAAGCAGCAAAGCTGGCAGCCAATATTGCTGACCAACCGACAGATTTTACTCCGGTTGGTATAAATGAAAAAGCGCCGGCAGATTTCTACCGTATTTCAAAACAATGGACCGATATTACCATTCAGGACAAAGTGCCATTTGTACAAAAAATAAACGATAAGGTTTTTAGCCTCGACGAAAAGGTAAGCAAAGTAAATGCTTTCCTGGGTGATGAAACTTCGTATGTGTTGTTTTACAACTCGGAAGGACGACTGACCTACGACTACCGCCCGATGATGCGTTTGGGAGCAGTGTGTGTGATGGAAAAAGACGGACAGATCGAAAATTCGTACGCCGCCCGTTCTTTCCGCTCCGGGTTTGAAGTTATGACCGACCAGCTGGTGGACGAAATTGCCAACGAAGCGATTGAAAAAACCAATATTCTTTTTGAAGCCGGCAAACCGAAAGCAGGTGAAATGCCCGTAGTACTTGGCGCCGGAGGTTCGGGAATTTTGCTTCATGAAGCGATTGGGCACACTTTT
Source organism: Maribellus sp. YY47 (assembly GCF_023111095.1). Lineage (GTDB taxonomy): Bacteria > Bacteroidota > Bacteroidia > Bacteroidales > Prolixibacteraceae > Draconibacterium. The sequence goes on along the minus strand of NZ_JALGYW010000037.1, from coordinate 21,270 downwards.
GAAGCCGATTTTAACCGCAAGGGAACCTCTATTTTCAGCGATAAGTTTGGCAAAAAAGTAGCCGAAAATTTTATCAATATTATCGACGACGGAACACTGCCTTACGACCGTGGCGCCATCAATATTGACGATGAAGGCAACGACGTACAGAAAACCTACCTGGTAAAAGACGGTATCCTGAACAGTTACATTCACGACCGGATTAGTGCGCAATATTACGGAGTGGAACCAACCGGAAACGGTCGGCGCGAATCGTTCCGCCACATGCCATTGCCACGTATGCGTTCAACCTACATGGAAAACGGACCACATACCGTTGACGATATTCTGTCGCAGGTGGATTACGGTGTTTATGTGGATAATTTCAGCAACGGCGAGGTAAAAATCGGTGCTGGTGATTTTACCTTCTTTGTGAAATCAGGCTATATCATCGAAAAAGGAAAACTCACCCGCCCGATCAAAGACATCAACATTGTCGGAAACGGGCCGCAGGCTTTGGCCGACATTACCATGGCCGCCAACGATTACAAAAACGACAGTGGCACCTGGACCTGCGGGAAAGACGGACAATCTGTTCCGGTTACACTGGGACTGCCAACTGTTCTGGTAAAGAAAATGACGGTAGGTGGCACCAATGCCTAATTTATTAAGAGTTCAGTGTTTAAGTTCAACGTGCGAGCTATTCAAAGTAAGAATTCAACTGTTTCCTCAACTTGCTTCCTGAAGCCCGCGGCTAAAAACTAAAAAAATGACTAAAGAAGAAAAATATAATCTCGCCAAATGGGCCATGAACCATGCCCTGGAGAACGGTGCCCAACAGGTAAGCGTAACCATTGCCAACAGCGTTAGCAGCAGCGTGGAGGTACGCGAGCAAAAAATCGACAAACTGGAACAAGCTATCCAAAGCGGCCTTTCGATTCGTCTTTTTGTGGATGGCAGATATTCGGCACATTCCACCAGCCGTCTGAAAAAAGAAGAGCTGGCACATTTTATTGAAGAAGCAATTGCCGGCACACGCTTTCTTTCGGAAGACGAATTCAGAACATTACCCGATCCGGAACTCTACTACAAAGGCGGAGGCGAGAACCTGGAATTGCTGGACACAGATTTTGAGAAGATCGATCCGCAGGAAAAAATAAAACTGGCTTTTGACGCTGAAAGTGAAGTGTTCGGAAAAGACGAACGGCTAATTTCGGTTTCGGCCAGTTATTACGACAGTAAAAACGAACGCGTAATGGTTACCAGTAACGGATTTGAAGGCGACTCGGCCAATTCGGTATTTGGCATTTACACATCGGTATCGGTAAAAGGTGGCGACGCACGCCCCGAAGGTGGCTGGAACGAAAGCGCCATTCAATACGCTAACCTAAAAAAAGAGGGAGCCGGGAGTATTGCGCTGGAAAAAGCGCTGAGTAAAATCGGGCAGCAAAAGATAAAATCGGGCACCATGCCCATGATCGTTGAGAACCGCCAGGTCGGACGCCTGTTCGGGCCGTTGATCAATGCGCTGAGTGGAGCCGAAATTCAGCAAAAGAATTCTTTCCTCATCGACAAGTTAAACGAAAAGGTAGTTTCCGAAAAGCTTACCTTAACCGACGATCCGTTTATTTTAGGAGGTCGCGGTTCGCGTTTATTTGACGGCGAAGGACTGGCTACTCAAAAACGTACGATATTCGACAAAGGTGTTCTGAAAACCTATTACATCGATACCTATTACGGGAAAAAGCTGGAAATGGCTCCAACCAGCGGCAGTACCACCAACCTTGTTTTTGAAACAGGCGACAAGGACCTTCAGGGCCTGATCGCCTCGGTGGAAAAAGGGATTTTTGTTACCGGGTTTAACGGAGGTAACAGCAACGGCACTTCCGGCGATTTTTCGTATGGAATTGAAGGTTTCCTGATTGAAAACGGTAAAATCACAAAACCGGTGGCCGAAATGAATATCACCGGAAACATGCTCCAGTTATGGTCGGGCATTGGTGAAATCGGCAAGGATGTAAACCTCAATTCATCCTGGAGAACTCCTTCTATTCTTTTTGAACAGGTTGATTTTAGCGGCTTATAACAAAAAGAGAAGGTAAAAACGTTCTCTTTTCGACCTATAGAGAGGCCCTATGCTTGTAATACATAGGGCCTCTCCCTACAAATTCATTCAGAACGATTCTCCGACTACTAATCACTGCACTTAATGCTCCGAATACTGAACCCTGAACTTTGAACTTTCATCTCTGAACTGTATTTTTGCGGGGCAATGAACAACGTTTATCCACATAATTTTGAGGCGAAAATCGGTTTCGACCGCATCCGCGAGATGTTACATGCCAAATGTATCAGCACCATGGGTAACGAGTGGGTGGACGAAATGCATTTCCAGACCTCGCACGAAGTCCTTTTGCAGCAACTGGGCGAGACTGAAGAGTTTTGCCGCATTGTGCGCGAGTACGACAATTTCCCGGCCGGGCATTATTACGACCTGCGGGCAGCGCTGCAAAAGATCCGCATCGAAGGCCGTTTCCTGGAGCCCCAGGAACTGTTCGACCTGAAACGCTCGCTCGAAGCCGTGCGTGCCATCGTTACTTTTTTCAGCAAACAGGAGGAAGCGGTTTTTCCGCTCTTGAAGCAAAAAACCGCCAACGTACAGGTGTTCCCCTATATTTACGACCGCATCGACACGATCGTGAATAAATTCGGGAAGATCCGCGACAACGCCTCACCGGAGCTGGCGCAGATTCGCCGCAGCATTTTCAACATGCAAAACAACATGTCGAAACGGCTGCAAAGCATTCTGAAACAGGCGCAAAAAGACGGTTGGGTGGAAGACGACGCTTCGGTATCGATCCGCGACGGGCGGGCAGTGATTCCGGTTCCGGCAGCCAACAAACGCAAGCTGAAAGGCATTGTGTACGACGAATCGGCTACCGGAAAAACTTCGTACATTGAGCCATCGGAGATTGTGGAGATGAACAATGAGATTCGCGAACTGGAATATGCCGAACGCCGCGAGATCATCCGCATTCTTACCGAATTCTCGAACGACATCCGCCCCTACCTCACCGAGCTGGCGTATTCGTACGACTTTCTGGGTGAGATCGATTTTATCAGGGCCAAAGCCTTGCTGGCCGTCGAATTCGATGCACAACGTCCCGACTTTCGCGACGAGCCGATCATTGAATGGTACCACGCCATTCATCCGCTCTTGCTGAAAACGCTTCAAAAGGAAAAACGACAAATTGTTCCGCTCGACATTAAACTCACGGGAGAAGAACATATTTTGCTGATCTCGGGGCCCAACGCCGGGGGAAAATCGGTGTGTCTGAAAACCACCGGCCTCTTGCAGTACATGCTGCAGTGCGGTTTGCTGATCCCGGTAAACGACGGCAGCAAAACCGGTATTTTTGATCAGCTGTTTATCGATATCGGCGATGAGCAGTCGCTCGAAAACGACCTGAGTACCTACAGTTCGCACCTGATGAATATGAAGCATTTTGTGCGCAACTGCAACGAAAAAACACTGGTATTGATCGACGAATTCGGAACCGGTACCGAACCGATGCTGGGGGGCGCCATTGCCGAGTCGATCCTCGACAAGCTGAACCAGCAGCGCACCTTTGGTGTGATTACCACGCACTACACCAACCTCAAGCATTTTGCTTCGTCGGCTGATGGAATTGTAAACGGCGCCATGCTCTACGATTCGCACCAGATGAACCCGCTTTTCAAGCTGGAGATCGGGAAACCCGGCAGTTCGTTTGCTTTTGAAATTGCGCGAAAAATCGGGCTTCCGGAAGAAATACTGGAGAAAGCCACCGAAAAGATCGGGCAGGATCACATCGATTTCGACCGCAACCTGCGGCAGATCGACCGCGACAAACGCTACTGGGAAACCAAACGGATGAAGATCCGCAAGGTGGAAAAAATACTCGACGACACGGCCGAAAGTTACCAGAGCGAGCTGGAAGAAATACAGAAACAACGCAAGGAGATCCTGAAAAAAGCAAAGGAAGAAGCCGATGCTTTGCTGAAGGATGTGAACAAACGGATTGAGAACACCATCCGCGAAATAAAAAATGCGCAGGCCGACAAGGAGAAAACCCGGCAAATGCGCGAAGACCTGGAAGGGCTGAAAAAAGAAGTGGGGAAAAAATCGGCCAGTGACGATCAACAGCTCGCCGGCAAACTTTCGAAGCTTCAGCGCCGGGAAGAAGAGCGCAACAAACGCCGCCCCGAGGAATCGAAAAAACCGATTCAGAAAGAAAAGCTGGAAGAGCGGATCGAGATGCGCCCCGGAGATAAAGTCCGCATCAAAGGGCAGGATACCATTGGCGACCTCATCGAAGTAAACGAGAAAAATGCGATTGTGGCTTTTGGCCAGCTGATGACGACCATTCCGCGTAAAAACGTGGAGCGCATCAGTAACAACGAAGCCAAAAAGATCGACAAAAAACGTTACGGCAAGCCTTCGGTGTTGGGCGAGAATTTTTCGGAACGCCGTCTTTCTTTTAAGCCCGATATCGATGTCCGTGGCAAACGGGTAGATGAAGCCATTTCAAAAATTACCGAATTTATCGACGAAGCCATTATGTTTGAAGTCGGGCAACTGCGTATCCTTCACGGGAAAGGCCACGGCATTCTGAAAGAAACCATCCGCGAATACCTGCGTGCCGAGCCCATGGTGCGCAGTTACAAAGACGAGCATGTGGATTTTGGCGGTTCCGGCATTACGGTGGTTAACCTGGCGCTGTAAAACCTTTTCAACAAATGAAAAAGAACTTCAAAGTAATTGCTTTTGATGCCGACGATACCCTTTGGGTAAACGAGACCTTTTTTCGCGAAACCGAAGAAAAGTTTTGTGCTTTGTTGTCCGAATTCAGTACATCGGATGAAACCATGGAGGTACTTTTTGCCACTGAAATAAACAACCTGGATGAGTACGGCTACGGCACCAAAGGCTTTGTGCTTTCGATGATCGAAACTGCGCTGAAAATTACCGGGAACAAAGTGCCGCCGAAAATACTGGAGCAGATTATTAAACTGGGGAAAACACAAATCAATCAGCCGGTAGAATTGCTGGATGGTGTAATTGATACGCTGGAGTACCTGAAATCCAAAAGCTACAAGTTAATTGTGGCAACCAAAGGCGATTTGCTCGACCAGGAGCGAAAACTGGAAAAATCGAAACTGGAAAAATATTTTCATCATGTGGAAGTGATGAGCAACAAAAGACCGGCCGATTACCAAAAACTGCTCAGCCACCTCGAAATCGAGGCTGAAGATTTTCTGATGATCGGAAATTCCTACAAGTCGGATATTGAACCGGTACTTCAGCTGGGAGGCTTTGGTATTCACATTCCCTTTCACATTACCTGGATTCACGAACAAACCCAGGAAGAAACCAAACACCCCAACTGGGTAAAACTGCAGCACATCGCCGGGCTTAAAAATATGCTGTAATCCGTTATTCCTTAGCGGCGGGATTATTATCTTGCAACAAATATCAAAAAAATGAAGACAAGCCTATTCCTTCTTATCCTTGCAGTACTGTTTAGTTTTACTCAGCCTGCCACCGCTGTCGATACTCCAAACGACACCCTTTATATTCATTTAAGGGATTACGGCTTATATAAAACCAGGGATAGAGATGCGGTTAAATACATCAACGAAGCGCTGAAGGATATTCAGGGGGATCAGCCAAAAGTATTGTTGTTTAGTCCGGGAGAATACCATTTTTATCCCTACGAGTGCACCAAAAAAACCTATTTCGAATCGAATACTTCCGACATCAATCCCAAGGCTTGTGCCTTTCTATTTGAAAAGGTAAAGAACCTTACCATCGACGGCCGTGGGGCTACGCTTATCTTTCACGATCAGATGCAACCTTTTACTTTCGACAATTGCCAAAACATTGTATTGAAAAATCTGCGAATTGACTGGGAATACCCGCTGATTGCACAAGGCAAGGTTATGAAAGTCACCGATCAGTACATCGAATTATCGATCAACCAAAAAGAAGTAGACTACCGGATTGAAAACGATAAACTCTATTTTCCGGAAGGCGAAAACCTGAATCCCTGGAACAGCACCATGGAATTTGATAACGAAGGCCGTTACGTGGTACCGCAAACCGGCGACCGTGGTTGTTTGGGCAGTAACTGGCGCGACTACAGGGCAGTAGCCACCATGCCTGGAATCCTCCGATTATACAACAATTTCGAAAGAAAACCCAAAACCGGAAACTTCCTGGTGATGCGCTTTGCCAGCCGCGCTCATTCGGGAGTATTTATTACCGATTCGAAAAATATTACCGTTCAGAATTTATTTCTTTTTCATGCCACAGGTCTGGGTATTCTGGCGCAGTTTAGCGAAGATCTTACTTTCGATCAGTACCGCGCCATTCCGAACCTGGCACGCAACCATTATTTTGGCGGCGGCGACGACGGCCTGCAGGTATCCAATTGTAAAGGATTGATAAAGGTTACCAACTGCGAATTTGCGGGTCTGATGGATGATCCGATCAATGTTCACGGCACCAGCGTTCAGGTACAGGAAATTATGGAGGGCAACAAATTGAAATGCAAATTTATGCACAACCAGAGCTCCGGAATGGTGTGGGGGCACAAAGGCGACCGGATTAGCTTTATCGAAAACGAACGAATGAACTCCATTGGATCAGGCGAAGTGGTGGCGTTCCAACCCCTGAGTAAAGATTTTTTTGTACTGACTTTTTCGAAACCCGTTCCCAAAACACTGGAGGTAGGCGATGCACTGGAAAATTTGACATGGTCGCCCGATGTGGAGATTACCCACAGCCAGTTTAAGAGCTGCCGCGCGCGTGGTTTGCTGGTTTCTACTCCAGGAAAAGTGGTGATTGAAAACAACAACTTTGAATCGAGTGGCAGTGCCATCCTGATTGCGGGAGATGCCAATGGCTGGTTTGAATCGGGTGCGGTGAAAGATGTAACCATCCGCAACAACACCTTTGGAGAATTGTGCAACACCAGCTCCTACCAGTTTTGCGAAGCGATTATTTCGGTTTATCCCATAATCCCAAAACTGGATGAAGCAACTCCCTGTTTTCACCGGAACATAAAAATTGAGAACAATCGCTTTCATCCTTTTGACTACCCGGTGCTGTTTGCCCGTTCGGTGGATGGAATCACATTCAACAAAAACGAATTATTCCGCAGCTACACATTTGAGCCTTACCACGCACGGCAATACACCTTTACCTTCGAATATTGCAAAAACGTGCAAATCAGAAACAACCAGTTTTCAAATGATCTCCTCGGAAAAAATATACTGCTCAAGAAAACAGCTGTATCGGAATTGGACTCTGATGTTTCAGACACCTTTGACATAGAAAAACTTTAGGCAAAAACAGGGAACATCCCGGCATTTGACCTGCGAAAGAAAGCAGATTGAACAATTGTACGCATAATTGCCTCCAACGAATGTTATTGCGGGTAAGACCGAATAGGAACTATTTAAAAACAGAATAAATTACCGGCGGAAAGGTTACCTTTTGAAGATTCGCAGAACTTTATAATGTAAGGACGCAAACTCAATTTAATTTAAAATTATTTACCAGCAAAGTTGTAGAAGCTTTGTGGTGGCGCTTTTTGAAGTAGAACCCAAAATAAAAAACCGTTCGAGGCCGAACGGTTTTTTTATTTTACTCGGGTAGAACGTAGTGACGCTTTTTAAAAGATGATTGATATTTACAAACCCTAAATCTAAAACCAACCAATTTGTAGAAGTCGTTCTCCCTTGTTATTCTTTGTCGCTTGCCACACGAAACGCAACTACCAGACCAAAAATCATATCTAATTGATTTAATGAGCATTACGGACATGCCAAACTTTTCATCCTTCCCATAATGGGAAATTCATTCCTCCATTGAACCACATAAGATGCAATAATTGAATTCCATATACAGAGATAAAAACGGTTTTTCGGCTAGCTTAAACTACCCGATGAATCCTAAGGATGAACCATTTCATCCAATGTTTTTTATACATTCGTAAAATAGACACCAATTTAAATCGATACAATTCTATGAGAAAAGCTGCTTTTATTGTCTTCGCTGTTGCGGCCATCGTAAGTAACACTTTCGCACAGGTAGATCTCACCTACCAGAAACCGCCAAAAGAAATCCTCGAACTGGTTGATGCTCCCGGGGTGCCAACTCCAATTTTTGACTACAAAAATGAAAACATTGTTCTGCTGAACAAAAGCCGTTTTAAAAGCATTGCCGAGCTGTCGGAAACAGAAATGCGCCTGGCCGGGCTGCGTATAAATCCGGTAACCAACATTGGCAGCCGAACCAGTTACTACACCAACATCTCGCTGATGAAAGTGGGAGAACCGGATGAACTAGCCGTTTCCGGCCTTCCGGAACAACCGGCTATGGCCAATTTCAGCTGGTCGCCCGACCAAAGCAAAATGGCTTTTACTCAAACCACTTCAACAGGTGTTGAATTATGGCTGCTCGATATTGCAACTGCCACCTGCAAAAAACTAACCGATGCCAGACTTAACGCCAACCTGGGAACGCCCTTCGAATGGTTCGAAAGCAGCGACCGATTGCTTGTGAAATTCATTCCCGACGACCGGCAACCCTTAATCGACAAAACAACCGCCGTACCAATAGGCCCGAGCGTTTCGGTAAGCGACGGCACCAAAGCCCAAAACCGCACCTACCAGGATCTTTTAAAAGACAAAGCCGACGAATTTAATTTTGAACAGCTGGTTCGTTCCACGTTATACACAGTTGATCTGAATGGGGCAAAAGCATTCTGGAAAGAAACAGCGATGTACTCCGACTGCAGTTTTTCTCCGGATGGAAAATATATCCTGGTGGAAACGCTTCAAAAACCATTTTCCTACCTTGTTACTTCAGAGCGGTTTCCGCAAAAAACGGTGATTTACGACCAGACCGGAAATGAAATCAAAGTAGTTCGCAACGTGCCGCTTGAAGAAGTGCGCCCCCAGGGATTTATGGCCACCACAAAAGAAATCAGAAGTTTACGCTGGCGCACCGATAAACCTGCAGAACTGTACTATGTAAAAGCGCTTGACGAGGGGGATCCGGCAAACGAAGTGGATTTCAGAGATGAAGTATTTACATTGAACGCTCCTTTTGACGGAGCACCTGTTTCGATATTGAAAACAAAGCAACGTTACATCGGAATTACCTGGGGAAACGACGAAACAGCGATTGCCTATGACCGCTGGTGGAACACCCGCAATGTGAAAACCTATCTTTTTAATCCGTCCGATCCGACACAGGAGCCTGAAATTCTTTTCGACCGAAACGAGAATGACTACTACAACGATCCGGGAAACTTTGTTACTGACAGAAACGAACTGGGAAAATACACGCTAACCATCAACAAAAACAAAGTTTACCTCACCGGCAATGGTTATTCTCCCGAAGGGATCAGACCTTTCTTTGATGAATTTGACCTGAAAACAAAAGAAAACAATCGCTTATGGCGGGCTGATGGAAAAGAAACACTGGAATACATCTCAAAAGTGCTGGATGCCAAAAACGGGGAACTGCTAACTCGTGTTGAAGCGAGCACAACCTTTCCCAATTATTACATCCGTAACTTAAAAAAACGAATTGCTCCGGTTCAGATCACCTTCTTTAAAAATCCGATCGAAAGCCTCAACGGAATTTATAAGGAAGTCATTACTTACAAACGCGACGACGGAATCGAGTTATCGGGCACGCTTTATTTACCCGAGGGATATGACCGGGAGAAAAAAGAAAAACTACCGATGATCCTTTGGGCCTATCCGCGCGAATACAAAGACAAATCCACAGCGGGCCAGGTTACCTCATCGCCGCACACCTTTACTTATCCGGGTTACGGATCGGTTATTTTCTGGGTGACACAGGGATATGCCATCCTGGACGGCGCTGCTTTCCCGATTGTTGGCGAAGGCGATAAGGAACCCAACGATACCTTTATCAAACAACTGGTGGCAAACGGTAAAGCAGCCATCGATGCAGTTGACGAACGGGGTTACATCGACCGCAACCGGGTGGCTGTTGGAGGTCATTCGTATGGCGCTTTTATGACCGCGAATCTTCTCTCCCACTCCGACCTTTTTGCCGCAGGAATTGCAAGAAGTGGCGCTTACAACCGCACTCTCACGCCTTTTGGTTTCCAAAGCGAAGAACGGACGTACTGGGAAGCGCCGGATGTTTACTACAACATGTCGCCGTTTATGCATGCCGATCAGATGAAAACACCGCTTTTACTGATTCATGGCGAAGCCGACAACAATGCAGGAACTTATCCCCTGCAAAGCGAACGCTATTTCAATGCTTTAAAAGGATTGGGAGCCACCGTTCGTCTGGTTATTTTGCCCAAAGAAAGTCATGGCTATGCCGCCCGCGAATCGATTCTCCACATGCTCTGGGAGCAAAATGAATGGCTGACTAAATATGTAAAAAACAAATAACAGTAAGACCTGGAAATATTCCGGGTCTTATTTTTTTCAACACCTACAATAAGAGAACGTTAAGCCAAACAATTTTTGCCGGCGCCTGTTAAGCTCTTTTGAGCGTATTAAAGAGCTTTGTTGAAAATTTTGCTTATGGCAACAATTCTGAATCAAAAAGAGGGAATGGAATACCGGCGTTTCGGTAAAACCGAAGAAAACCTGAGTGTAATTACACTTGGAGGAATGCGTTTTAAACATGGCACAGAAGATCCGCGAAACGAAATTCCGAAAGATACGCTGGAACAATGTCTGAATACTGTCCGCCTTGCTTTCGATGCGGGGATCAATCATATTGAAACGGCCTGGGGTTACAAAAAAAGTGAAACCGTTTACGGAAAGGTATTGAACCAGGAACTCGCTGTACCCCGTGATTCCTACCTGCTGATGACCAAGGGAAATCCACTCACCGCTGAAGACACACGTAAGTTAGTTGAAAACCAGCTGAAGGATCTCCAAACCGATTATTTCGATTTTTACGGATGGCACGGGATGAATACCGCCGGATTGTTTGAACAAAGCTGCAAACCGGGTGGCGCAGTGGAGGAGTTGCTTAAAATGAAAGAGGAAGGCATTATCCGGCACGTGGGCTTTAGTACCCATGCACCACTCGAAGTAATTATCCGGACCATAGAATCAGGATTGTTTGAGTTTGTGAATCTCCATTACTATTATTTCGACCAGCGCAACCTGGCGGCTGTAAACATGGCTCAGATCAACGACTTGGGCGTTTTTATTATCTCGCCCAACGACAAGGGAGGACAACTTTTTAAAGCTCCCGAAAAAGTAAGAAACGCAACAGCTCCCCTGACTCCGATTCAATGGAACGCCCGGTTTTGTTTGCAGAATCCGGCCATACACACGCTTTCTTTTGGAATGAATGAAAGCGAACACTTCGACGAAATGAAAGGCATTTTTCCCTGTGTAGTTCCCTGGTCGAGGCAGGAACAAAAAATAAAGCTGCAACTCGACAGCTTCGTAAGCGACGATCCTTTTGCCAGCTACGACGGCTACGACCTTCAGAATGATCCTTCGGGCATTAACATTCCGCAGGTACTTAGGCTAAGAAAGTTATGGAAATGTTACGACATGAAAGAATATGCAAAGTACCGGTATAAAATTTTCGAACAAAAAGGCCATTGGTTTCCGGGAGTTTTACCAAGTACTGAAAACATAGCCAAAATAGACACATCCCGAATTCCGTCAAACATTCCGCTAAAGGAAATGCTGGCTGAAACTCACCGCGAATTATTTGTACCTCAGTATAAATTTGCCGGCAATTAACATTATTCAACAATTCGCACTGATGGTCGTTTTTAAATAAATTCTACATTTGTGGCATGTTGTACCATAAAGTATTCCGACATAAGACTTCGCAAACGTGGGTGGTGTTCATCCACGGAGCAGGAGGAAGCAACGTTGTTTGGTTCAGACAACTGCGTGAATTCAAAAAGCACTTTAACGTGTTGTTGGTGGATTTGCGTGGGCACGGACGATCAAAAAAAGAATATACTCAGGCAGAAATATACCAATTTGATGAGATTGCTTTGGACGTGATCAAAACAATGGATCATCTCCAGATTGAAAAAGCACATTTGGTTGGCATTTCAATGGGTTGCATTGTGATCCGCGCCATGGATAAACTGGCTCCCGGACGGGCTGAGTCCATCATTTTGGGAGGCGCCGTTATTCAGTTCAACTCCAGAATAAAAGTTTTGCTGAACACAGCTAAAATACTGAGTTCAATCGTTCCGTACATGTGGTTGTATAAAATCAATGCATGGATACTGATTCCTTACAAAAAAGATATTGAATCGCGCAAACTGTTTATTAAAGAAGCGGTTCGCTTGGGTGAAAAGGAATTTCGAAAATGGCTTCGGATGTCATCCGAAATCAAACAAAATCTGCAGGAATTTCTGATCAAGGAAGCTTCAGCTCCGGTACTTTACATCATGGGCGACCGCGACCATATGTTTCTGCCAATGGTATCGAACCTGGTAAAGAAACATTTTAACTCGAAGCTCGAAGTGATCCGCAACAGCGGTCATGTGTGCAACATCGACCAGCCCGATATTTTCAACGAACATTCCATCCGGTTTATCAAAAGCATTTCAGGATAAAAAAAATCCCTCCGGCGAACCGAAGGGACTATCATCATTATCTGTATTTTGCTTTAAGCTGTTTTGCTGTCGGCGGAGCAACCATCGCGGTATTCGGCGATGATCTTTTTCACATCCGACGGAGCTACGCGGCCGAAAACCTTCTCGCCCACCGTAACAACGGGTGCAAGCCCGCAGGCGCCCACACAACGCAGACAGTTGATCGAGAATTTACCATCTTCGGTAGATTCGCCCACTTCCACTTTGAGCTGACGTTTAAATTCGTTCAGCACCTGTTCGGCACCACGAACGTAACACGCTGTTCCCATACAAATGGAAATCGGGTTTTCCCCCTGCGGAATCATGGTAAAAAAGCTGTAAAACGTAACTACACCGTATACTTTGGCCACCGAAGTTTTTAACTCTTTGGCAATCACTTCCTGCACTTCAGCAGGCAGGTACCCCAGTTTTCCCTGTACCCGGTGCAAAACGTTAATCAGTTCGTTTTCCTTGTTTTCAAACTCAGCACAAATCGTTTTAATGAGTTCGATGGTATGTTCTGCTAATTTTATTTTTGGCATTTTCTGTGATTTTAAAATTAAAGCATTAAATCATTCCCGCATTCATGCATTGCTATGTCCTGTCAAAATACTCAGTATGCAACAGATGATGCGCTTTCTCACTCATTGGTTTTCCTAAAAACTCTTCGTAGAGCTTAGTGATATATGGATTCAGATGTGATTTCCGAATGGTTTTGTTCCGGTCTTCGGTATACAAAGCCATCTGGCGTTTTTTCAGCACATCGGCATTTCCGTGATGATATGGCTGACCACCACCGCCAATACATCCGCCGGGACAGCTCATAATTTCGATAGCATGGAACTCGCTTTTCCCGGCCTGAATATCTTCCAGCAGTTTACGGGCATTGCCAAGTCCGTGTGCAATACCGATTTTAATGGGTAACCCGTCAAAATCAATGGTCGCTTCACGAATGCCTTCCATTCCGCGTAGTTCTTCAAAATCGAGACGGGGAAGTTCTTTCTGTGTATGAACCTCGTAAGCCGTACGAACTGCAGCTTCGATCACGCCTCCTGTTGTACCGAAAATAACACCTGCACCACTCGATTCACCCATCGGATTATCAAAATCCTCGTTGGGCAGCGATTTGAAATCGATGCTCGACAATTTTATCAGTGCTCCCAGTTCGCGCGTGGTGAGTGCATGATCCACATCGGGATTGTCGTTGGTTTTGAACTCGTCGCGACCGCATTCATATTTTTTGGCCACACACGGCATAATGGAAACCACCACCAGGTCTTCGCGTTTAATGCCCAGTTTATCGGCAAAATACGTTTTGGCAATAGCACCAAACATTTGCTGAGGAGAACGGGCAGTTGAAGGAATATCTTTCATTTCGGGGAACTGGTGTTCGAAGAATTTCACCCAGGCCGGACAGCAGGAAGTCAGGATCGGCAACTTCACATCGGGGTCACCTGAAAGATGCTTTTGAAGCCTGCTCAGCAATTCCGTTCCTTCTTCCATAATGGTAAGGTCGGCGGCAAAGTCGGTATCAAAAACATAATCGAAACCAAGGCGTTTCAACGCAGCAACCATTTTCCCGGTTACCAGTGTTCCCGATTCCATTCCAAACTCCTCACCCAGTGCAGCACGCACAGCCGGTGCAGTTTGAACGATCACCGTTTTGGTAGGATCAGAAAGGGCGCGTATCACTTTTCCGGTTTCATCGACTTCTGTTAATGCGCCGGTCGGACAAACAGCCACACACTGACCACAATAGGTACAAACCGAATGGTCGAGGTTCATTTCGAAAGCCGGTGAAACGACCGACTCAAATCCACGGTTAATGGCAGAAAGCACTCCTACTGTCTGTACTTCGCTACACATGGTCTCGCAACGGCGGCACATGATACATTTGTCCACCTCGCGAATAATGGCCGGTGAAGTATCTTCGCGGTAAGTTGACTGTTCGCCCTGGTAACGAATTTCGCGGATTCCAAGGTTGTGCGCCATATCCTGCAGGTCGCAGTTTCCCGATTTGGCACAGATTAAACAGTCAAAAGGATGGTCGGAAAGAATAAGTTCCATCACCGTACGACGGGCATTGATCACACGCATCGAATGCGTATTGACTTCCATCCCTTCATTTGCTTCGGTGCAACAGGCCGGAGCCAAATTACGACGTCCGTTTACCTCTACCACACAAATGCGGCAACCTCCGGGTTTATTTTCAATATTCAGATCTTCCAGTTTCATGTGGCAAAGCGTAGGAATATCGATGCCGATACCCGACGCCGCCTCCAGAATTGTGGTGCCTTTTTTCACCACAACAGGTTTATGATCGATTGTAAGATTTATTGTATCCATAATTATTCAGAGTTTCCGGGTTAGCTAATTGTAATCGCGTTGAACTTACATTTTTCGAAACATACACCGCATTTGATACACAAGTTGTGATCGATGTAATGTGGCTGACGGCGTTCACCCGAAATGGCTCCCACCGGACAATTTCGGAAACACAAGGTACACCCGGTACAGGCATCTTCCAGAATATCGTAACGCACCAGCGATTTGCACTGCCCCGCCGGACATTTCGCATCCAGAACGTGGGCCAGGTATTCTTTTTCGAAATTATGAATGGTTGAAAGTACCGGATTTGGAGAAGTCTGCCCCAAACCACAAAGTGCAGTGTCTTTGATGACCACACTCAACTCTTTCAATTTTTCAATGTCTTCAATTTCGCCTTTCCCGCGGGTAATTTTATCGAGAATTTCGTAAAGCCGTTTGTTACCGACGCGGCATGGCGTGCATTTTCCGCACGATTCTTCCAGGGTAAAGTCGAGATAGAATTTGGCAATGGAAACCATACAGTCGTCTTCGTCCATCACAATCATCCCGCCCGATCCCATCATCGAACCGGCAGCAAGCAGGTTATCGTAATCGATCGGGATATCCAAATGTTCCTGTGTCAAACAGCCACCCGACGGGCCACCGGTTTGAACCGCTTTAAATTTTTTCCCGTTTTTGATTCCGCCACCGATGTCGTAGATCACTTCACGCAGAGTTGTTCCCATTGGAACCTCGATCAAACCAACGTTATTGATCTTTCCGGCCAGTGCGAACACTTTTGTTCCTTTCGATTTTTCGCTGCCAATGCTGCTAAACCAGGCGGCTCCTTTGTTGATGATCACCGGAATATTGGCAAAGGTCTCTACGTTGTTGACGTTGGTAGGTTTGCCCATATAACCAGAAACCGATGGGAACGGTGGTTTGAATGTCGGTTCGCCGCGCAAGCCTTCCATCGAATGAATCAACGCCGTTTCTTCGCCGCAAACAAAAGCTCCGGCACCGTAACGCAATTCCACTCTGAAATTAAAACCTGTTCCCAAAATATCGTCTCCGATTAAACCGTATTCTTCAGCCTGTTTGATCGCTACTTTCAATCGTTGAATGGCCAGCGGATACTCTGCACGAATGTACACCAAACCGGTATCGGCGCCAATGCAATAGCCACAAATCGCCATGGCTTCGAGTACAGCATGAGGGTCACCCTCGAGGATAGAACGGTCCATAAATGCACCGGGGTCGCCCTCATCGGCATTACACACCACATACTTTTGGTCATTCTCCACATTCTTGGTAATCTCCCATTTCAATCCGGTGGGGAAACCGCCGCCGCCTCTGCCCCGCAGTCCCGAATCTTTCACCTCCTTAATAACTTCGTCCGGAGTCAATTCGGTAAGACATTTACCCAATGCCTGATAACCATCGCGGGCAATGTATTCATCAATATTTTCAGGGTTGATAAAACCACAGTTCTTCAAGGCAATGCGGATCTGCTTTTTGTAGAAATCCATCCCTTTCGAGTCGGGAACATGCTTAGCGGTTTTAGGATCGGTGTATAACAAATGTTCCACCGGCCGTCCTTTTACCACGTGCTCTTCAACAATCTCAACCGCATCGTGAGGAGTAACGTGAACATAGAAGGTATTGTCGGGAAGAACTTTAATAATGGGGCCCTTTTCGCAAAAACCAAAACAACCGGTCGATACCACCTGGACTTCATCTTCCAGCTTCAGGCTTTCGATCACCCGGTTTAGTTCTTTTTTTATTTCATCGCTTTCTGAGGCCTTACATCCTGTACCGCCGCATATTAGCAGATGCATTTTGTAATCGGTCATAGTTTCAGTTTTGATTAGTCGTCAATGGTTTTAAAATTTACCGGAATGATTCCGTCCACCAGCTCGCCACGTTTAATGTAGCTGTCGATGATTTCGTGTACTTTTTCTTTGGTAACGTGTCCAAACACCACCGGATCTTTTTTCGGAAGTGTTACTTCCACCGTTGGCTCGGCGTAGCAATAGCCCATGCAGCCGGTTTGAGTAACCACTGCGTCGATGGCTTCCTGTTCGAGCTCTTCCACAAAATATTTCATTGTATCTTTTGCTCCCGAAGCGATACCACAGGTAGCCATACCTACCTTAACCTGTACCACTTGCTCCGGGTGGTCGCTGTTCTCGCGGAGCTTTATCTTCGTCTGTACCTCTTCCTTCATTTTGCGGAGGTCAGCCAGTGATTTGATTTTTCCCATGTTGTTGCGGTTATAAATTGTTCTCTATTATGTTGCCTCAATTTCCTTGAGGTTGGTTTTTATCAATTCAATAATTCCTTCTCTTATCTCTTTTTGCTGAAGAGAAGCATCGCCTAAAACTTCTTTTATTTCATCCGAACTAAAACGGAACGTGCCTGTTTCTGTTTGATGTGTGTAAATCAACTCCCCTTTGTCGTAACTCAGAAGCATCAGGTACAAGGTATTCCAGATATCGCCCAGTGGTGGCTTGTCGATGTTCGACAGTTTAAATGCCGCCAGCAGGTTGGTTCCCTTTCCGGGCGCCGATTCCAGACTAAAAAAGCCTCCGGTAGCCTCGGCATTGTGCTTTAGTAATGGCAGTCCCAATCCCACCTTTCTTGTTTTCCGCGATGTAAAGAACGGATCGGTTGCACGGCAAAGCGTTTCCTCGTCCATCCCGCAACCGTTATCGTTGATTTTCAATGAACAAATGTCCTTTTTTTTGTTCTCTTCAACTATGATTTCAATCAAGGTTGCTCCGGCGCTCACCGAATTCTGAACAATATCCATTATGTGATCAGAAAGTGTTCTCATAGAGCTTCTACGTAACGGTTGTTTTGCCGGTTCAGCGCCATTTTTATTTCGTTAAAATTTAGTTCTTCCAAATAAAACGACGAAAAATTTCGCCCGATATCCTCGGGAAAATGTGCATCCGAATTGTACACCAGTGTTACGTCGTTTGCAATGTTATATCGTTCGCGAATAAGAGCGGATTTTGTTTGTCCGGTAATTTCAAGTGCATCGAAACGAAGCCTTGGTGGCAGAAATCCCAACTGCGAAAACAATCCGTTCAGCGGCCGGTTAACATGTGCCGGAATAAAAATCCCGTTTAGCGCATCTACCTTTTTCTGAATTTCGGAAATCCCTTTTTTCAAGGCCGAGGTAAGGTAGTAGGGAATCATTTCCAGAATATTTTCATCGGCATCCACCACCGGCTGGTATCCAAAGTGTCCATCTTTATTGGGAATGCGCTGAATGTTTTCTTCAAGATAGGTCTGAAATTCCGCCAAGTCACTTTTGTTTTCAAAAAAGGCCAGGCAATGTACTTCTTCTTTGGTGGTAACTTCGGCGCCGGTAAGCACAAAAATTCCTTCCTTTTCGGCCAGTTCCTTTACCAGCCAGGCATTCCTGGTTGAATTATGATCGGCGATTCCGATAATCGAAAGTCCGGCTTCTTTTGATTTCTGCACAATATTCACAGGCGACATTTCCACATCGGCACAAGGCGATAAAACGGTGTGTATATGTAGATCGGCCCGGAACTGCTGCATTTTACTGGTTTAATACATTGAAAAGTTTTCCCGCAATTTCGAAAGTGTTCAGTGTGGTACCGAGCACCGGAATACCTTCTTCGTTGCTGTGTTCCAGCGTATCTTCTTCGGGTTCATGCCCTTTAACCAGAATTACCGCGGCCAGGTCTTTTAACGAGGCAATGGCCATCACATTCTGATGGGTTTGCAGGGTGATCCAGACATCGCCCTCGCCGGCATTTCCCATTACATCGCTCAGCAGGTCGGAAACGTAGCCGCCCGTTATTTCGCGGTCAAGTCCCGCTTCACCTGAAAATACTTTTAATCCGAATTTTTCAACTAAATCAGAAACCTTCATTTCTACCTCCTCTTTTATTACAGTCTGCATCAAATCTGTTTTTGCCCCAGGCTTTTTCAAGATTTTTGGTAGCCCTGGCCAGTGTAAGTTTATTTTCGTTTAAATACCTGTTTTGCAGAAAAACACAATCCGACATTTTGGCTTTGCCCTGCACCATATCTTCGGCCAGTGCGTGGCAATTGGGTGCACCGCAGCCTCCACAGTCAATTCCGGGAAGCTGACACAAGATACGTTGCATTTTCTCCATTTTCTCGAGCGCTTTCATCCGGTCGGGATCCAATGCAAAAACATAATCGGGCTGAATGGGATTGATTTTGAGTCGTTCTTTTAACTCTTCAACGTTGTAATCGGTAATCGTACTGGGTTTGGCCACCGGGTAACGTTTGGCCCTTTTTTGCAACCGTTCCACCGTAAGGAAACGGTTTCCGGTAAGCAAAATTCCTCCTGCACAACCCTGGTGGCACGATTTCAGCTCCAGGAAATCGAGTTCCGGGACATCCTCATTTTCCATGCGTTCCAGAATTTTCACAACGTTGTGAATGCCGTCAACGGCCATCGATTTGCGTTTAAAATGACGGGCTTCGCCACGTGGCAGGCTCCACAAAATTCCGTCGCGGGTAAGCTGATCGCGGCAACACGAAGTATCTGCTTCTTCGTTTTTTGAAATCACTTTCATGATCAGCGTATAGAGATCGTTCATATTGATCAGTCCGTCAACAATCGATTCCTTCTCCCCCAGCGGACGTTTTATCGCTGCCATTTTTGCTGAACAGGGTGATATATAAAAAATCCCAATCTCTTCCCTGCTGGCTCCTTCTTTCTTCAACAATTCAAGTGCGTGTTCTGCCGCCAGGTCGTGTGGAGCTTTTATTAAAACCACATTATCGATCAGCGAAGGATACTTGTAGCGAATCAAGCGGACAATGGCCGGGCAAAACGACGAAATCAATGGTTTCGACTCTGCCGCATCCACCTGTTCCCGAATACTGTCGATCAGCAACTGAATGGGTTGCTCTACTTCAAAAATATGGGTAAATCCCAGTTTAAGCAGCGCTTCATAAATGCTTCCTTCTGTATAAATCTCAGGAAACTGTCCGATCATTACAGCCGGAAACAGCACCACACGATATTTAAATTTCCGGAGTTGATCCAGGCCGTCGTGATCCACATAAAATGCATCGACCGGGCAAACACGCAAACAGTTACCGCAATCCACACAACGATCCGGATTTATCTGGGCCACCCCGGCCCTAATCCTGATCGCTTCTGTAGGACAAGCTTTCATGCAATGGGTACAGCCCATGCACTTGTCGGCATTGACTTTTATCGCGTGATATTTTTGAAGTTTATCCATCCTCCTGCGTTTTAATCCTTCATCCTAAAACTCATTTTTGAACCAAACAGTAGTTCCTACTCCCCACTCACTTGTAATCTTCAGTTCATCCGTATTCTTACGAATGTTGGGCAAGCCCATTCCGGCTCCAAATCCCATATCGCGCACAGCTTTTGTAGCCGTTGAAAATCCTTCCTGCATAGCCTGCTCAATGTCTTTTATACCCGGGCCATTATCAGTCAGTGTAACTTCAATACTGTTCTCTTTGAAAAGAGCAGTCATTTTTCCACCCACCGAATGCGCGACCACGTTCACCTCGGCTTCATAAATGGCCACAACAATGCGCTTGATGATTTTCGGGTCGATGTGCAACTGTTTGAGCACCTTTTTAATCTGGCTAGAAGCTCGTCCTGCCTGTTTAAAATCACCACTTGCTATGTCAAATTCCATTTTCATATCAATACACCGGTAACAGTCCGTTTTCGTACAATATTCCACTTGCTTTGAAAATGGAATAGGGCGTTTCGAGCAGCACCAGTCCCACTTCGTTGGCTAAATCTATCATTTCCTTTGTTGCCCGTTTGTTTCGGGCAAGCAACATCACTTCGATGTCCGCCATTTCGGCCGTACGAATCAGTTGAACATTAGCCAGTCCTGTAATAAGCAAAATATGTTCTTCGTCCAGGGTCAAAACATCACTCATCAGGTCTGAACTAAAAGCCTTTGTCAGATTATGCGATTCAATGTTTTTACCCGCCACCAATCGTGCGTTTGTTAAATTGATTATTTCTGAAAGTTTCACCTGCCTGTAATCGGTTAAATACTCAATGGATTTCGTTGCAAATATAAGCTGTGGTAAGCTGATAAAGATTACTTTGAGGGCTTTCTGACGGAATTTATAATGATTAAAAACAACGGGCTGTTTTAAAAGCTTTTTAATTTATGTAATTGTCTCGTCCTGAAATAGCGTTACACAAAAAGTAGCGTTATGAAAGAAATCAATCATTCACAGTACGTTAAGCGTACACAGAAGGACTATTCGATGTCCTTTAAATTGCAAGTTGTCACTGAGA
>NZ_JALGYW010000036.1 GCF_023111095.1 Maribellus sp. YY47 | reverse complement strand
CTCAGTGACAACTTGCAATTTAAAGGACATCGAATAGTCCTTCTGTGTACGCTTAACGTACTGTGAATGATTGATTTCTTTCATAACGCTACTTTTTGTGTAACGCTATTTCAGGACGAGACAGTAATTTATGGGTTAGAAGAATTCATCAAACGAATCAGCATTATCTTTTTTCTTGGTTACTTCATCGCAATCGAGGTTGATCTTGAAGTTGGCAGGCTCTTTAAACTGCATCTCATCTTCGCGTATTCCCAGCGACGAATCGGCCAGTACTTTCCTGTAGAAATATCCCCAGATAGGTAGGGCCATGTTGGCTCCCTGTCCCGAGGAAATCGTTTTAAAGTGAATGCTCCGCAGGTCGGCTCCGGTCCATACTCCGGCAGTCAGTTTTGGGGTGATTCCGATAAACCAACCATCGGAATGGTTTTGTGTAGTACCTGTTTTTCCTGCAATTGGCATCTTGAAATTACCATATTCCTGCGTCACCCTGTCACGACCCAGGTTTGAAAAACGTAAACGAATACCGGTCCCTTCATTGATCACTCCCTGCAACAGGTTTAACATCAGGTACGATGTTTCGGCATCGATGGCTTCGTGCCGGTCGGGTTGAAAACGTGCAATAACGTTTCCATGCCGGTCTTCGATTCGGGTTACAAAATAGGGTTTTGTATACACGCCCAGGTTGGCATAAGTATTAAAAGCACCCACCATTTCGTACAAAGTAACATCCGAAACCCCCAGGAACATGGAATTCACCGGATCAATCGGGCTTACAATACCCAAACGTTTCATTACTTCCACCACGGCTTGAGGGTTATATTGTTTCAGTACCCAGGCCGAGATGCGGTTCTTCGAGTTCGCCAGCCCCCATTTCAAGGTTACCATTTTTCCGTCCATTTCTTCGTCAACGTCCGAATCCTTTGGTTCGTAGATTGATCCGTCGGGTTGAATGAATTGCTGACTTACGTAGGGAACCTTGGTGCAAGGCGTTAATCCGTTTTGCATCGCTAAAGTATAGAGGAAGGGTTTTACTGTGGAGCCAATCTGGCGTTTCCCATCTTTTACCATATCGTACATAAAGTACTGGTAATTCGGGCCACCCACATAGGCTTTTACCTTACCGCTTTCGGTATCTACTGCCATAAACGACGAGCGGAAAAAGCGAAGGTAGTATTTGATCGAATCCAGCGGAGTCATCGTAGTATCTACTTCTCCTCCCCATTTAAATACGGTCATCTCAGTAGGTTCTTCGAACGTTTTTCTGATTTGCTCAAAGTCTTTTCCGGCTTTGCGCATAACACGGTAACGTTCGCTTTTCTTGATTTCGCGATTTAGCAGATCGTTCACTTCCTGCTTGCTCATGTTATTGGCAAAGGGAGGATTGTTCAAGTCCTTCATACTGCTATCAAAAAGCGGTTGCAGGTTATTGCTAAGATGTTCTTGTACCGCTTCTTTGGCGTATTGTTGCATCCGCGAATCAAGTGTGGTATATATTTTTAAGCCATCGGTATAAATGTCATAATTTTCGCCATTTGGCTTTTTGTTTTTATTGCACCAGCCAAACAGTGGGTTGTTTTCCCATTCGGCCAGGTCTTCAATAAATTTTTGCCCCTGCCAGGATGGGTAGTTGTCGCGTTCCGGTTTTTTTGAAGTTAATGCCAGACGCAGATATTCGCGGACATAAGGTGCAGGTCCCTGTTTGTAATCTACTTTACTGTAATCGAGATCGAGTGGAAGTTGCTTAACCGAATCGCAAACGGCACGGGAAATGTATCCGTATTTTTCCATCTGGTTGAGTACGGTATTACGGCGTTGCAGAACGAGCTCGGGGCGACGAACCGGATTGTAAAGCGACGAATTCTTGGCCATTCCCACCAACATCGCAGCCTGGTGAAGCTGCAGCGAATCGGGCTGAATGCTGAAATAGACATTGGCTGCCGATTTAATTCCAACCGCATTGTTCAGGTAATCGTACTTGTTCAGGTACATTAATATAATCTCTTCCTTGGTATAGCTCCGTTCGAGTTTAACGGCAATGATCCATTCCTTGAATTTCCGTAAGACCAGCTCCATTTTGCTGTCGACTCCGGTACGCGGGAACAACATTTTTGCCAGCTGCTGGCTAATGGTACTTCCACCTCCCGAACTGGTATCTCCGGTAAGAATTCCTTTTACTACGCGGATCAAACCACGGAAATCAACACCCGAATGGTTGTAAAAACGAACATCTTCGGTGGCAATCAAAGCATCGATCAAATGAGGGGGGAGATTTTCGTACCCTACATAGGTTCGGTTTTCACTAACAAAGTATTTGTCGAGTATCTTTCCGTCTTCGAAAAAAATCTCGGTAGCCAGAATACTCTTCGGATTTTCAAGGTCTTCGAAACTAGGCATAAAGCCAAGTTTGCCATTGGCCATCATCGAGAAAAAAAGGAAAAGAGCTCCTATTGAAAGCAGAACAATCGCCCAAAACGTGATGATATATTTGGTGAATTTATTTTGTTTTTCCCCCATCTATTTTGCTGATTTAAAGTTGGCAACAAATATATACGATAATACTTTCGCGGCAATTGTTTTAACGCCCCCAAAAGCGATTATATTTTTGATTTCATAAAATAAAATGATCATTTTCAAATAAATAGAATTTCAAAAAATAGAAAGATAAATTTTGAACTTAGCATTTGATTTGCTTTAATTTGCAGAAATTTTGTGAAAGGATTAGAAAGCATATGCACAATAACCTCGTAATTGTTGAGTCTCCGGCAAAAGCCAAAACCATTGAAAAATTCCTTGGGGAAGGTTATACAGTAACTTCCAGCATGGGGCATGTCAGAGATCTGGAAAAGAAGGACTTCGGGATTGATCTTGAGAAAAATTATCAGCCCAAATATGTGGTGACTCCCGATAAGAAAAAGATCGTTTCGGATCTTAAAAAGTTGGCCAAGGATGCACAGATGGTGTGGCTCGCCTCCGATGAGGACCGCGAGGGAGAAGCGATTGCCTGGCATTTAATGGAGGTATTAAAGCTAAAACCGGATAATACCAAACGCATAGTTTTTCACGAAATCACAAAAGATGCCATCACTAACGCGATAAAAAATCCGCGTACCATCGATCAGCATTTGGTGAATGCTCAGCAGGCACGTCGGGTGCTCGACCGTATTGTAGGTTTTGAAGTTTCTCCCGTTTTGTGGAAAAAAGTAAAACCTTCGTTGTCGGCCGGAAGGGTTCAGTCGGTAGCTGTTCGCCTGATTGTGGAACGCGAACGGGAAATTCGTGATTTTGTCAGTGAGTCGGCCTTTCGGGTTATTGCTACGTTTCTGGTTCCCGATGATAAAGGAAATGTTACTGAATTAAAGGCAGAGCTTTCCAGGCGCTTCGAAACCCGCGATGAAGCAGCCGCTTTTCTGGAGAAATGCAAAACGGCAGAATTTAGCGTAAGCGATGTGGCCAAAAAACCAGGGAAACGCAGTCCGGCACAACCGTTTACAACTTCTACATTGCAACAGGAAGCCAGCCGCAAGCTTGGTTTCTCGGTTTCGCAAACCATGTCGGTTGCACAACGGCTGTACGAAAGTGGAAAGATCACCTACATGCGTACCGACTCGGTAAATCTTTCGAGCCTGGCGATCAATACTTCCAAAAAGAAGATTGAAGAACTGCACGGAGAGAAATACGTTCAGATTCGAAAGTTTAAGACTAAATCGAAGGGTGCCCAGGAAGCGCACGAAGCCATCCGCCCAACATACATGGATCAAGAAACCGTGGATGGAACCAGTCAGGAGCAACGGTTGTATGAGTTAATCTGGAAAAGAACCATCGCTTCGCAAATGGCGGATGCGATTATGGAACGCACAACGGTGACCATTGATGTTTCCACAGCTTCGGAGAAATTTATAGCCAGTGGAGAGGTAATCGTTTTCGATGGTTTCCTCAGAGTATATATAGAATCAACCGACGATGAAGGCCAGGGCAATGGTAGCGGACAAAGTATCATTCCTCCGTTGCATGCAAAAGATGTACTTCCTATGTCGAAGACTATCGCAACCGAGCGTTTTTCTCAACGTCCGGCACGTTACACCGAAGCCTCGCTGGTAAAACGTCTGGAAGAGCTGGGGATAGGAAGACCGTCAACTTATGCGCCAACCATTACCACGGTTCAGAACCGTAATTATGTGGTAAAAGAAGATCGCCCCGGAGTGGAACGTGAATACCAGGTGTTGGAATTGAAAGCCGGTAAGATAAAAGAACAAGTTAAGACTGAAATTACCGGTGCTGAAAAAAGCAAACTGTTTCCGACCGATATTGGCATGGTTGTAACTGATTTTCTGGTGGAAAATTTCAGTGAGATCATGGACTACAACTTTACCGCTGATGTAGAAAAAGAATTTGATGATATTGCTGACGGGAAAGTGGTTTGGAACGAGATGATCGACAAATTTTACAAACCATTTCACGAAAAAGTGGATGATGCCCTCGAGAACGCTGAACGTTCTAAAGGGGAACGGATACTGGGCTTCGATCCGACAACCGGAAAGCAGGTGTCGGTAAAAATTGGTCGCTTTGGACCGTTGGCCCAGTTAGGCGAGGCATCGGAAGAAAGTAGTGAAAAACCTCAATTTTCAAGTCTTCGGGCCGGGCAGCACATCGAAACCATTACCTTGGAAGAAGCGTTGGATCTGTTTCGGCTTCCCCGCGAATTGGGCGAGTACGAAGGAAAGAAAGTAACCGTAGCCATTGGCCGTTTTGGACCCTATGTGCGCCACGATAATAAATTTGTTTCACTCGGAAAAGAAGATGACCCCTATTCAGTTCTGTTGGAACGGGCAGTTGAATTGATCGATGCCAAGCGCGAAAAAGATAAAAACGCGGTGGTGAAAGTATTTGATGAAGATGCCGATCTTCAGGTACTTAACGGGCGATGGGGGCCATACATCAAATACAAAAAGAAGAATTTTAAAATTCCCAAAACGGTCAAAGCTGAAGCACTTTCGTTCGAAGACTGTATGAAAATTGTGAATGCAGCACCGGCAACAAAAAGTACGCGAAGCAGAAAAAAATAATAGGCGAGGGCATCTGAATTAATCATTTGCCCTTATTTTTGTTAAAAAACATGGACCTGAAACCGTATTTCGATGCTGTAGATTTTTCAGTTTATCCTGAAAATTCACGTCTGAACTGGAAACAGACCTTAGGTGCTGCCATCGAAAAAAATACGCTGGCGTTAAATGAGTCAAACCTGGCAAAGGTGGAAGTGGCCCTTATCGGTATACCTTTCGAAACGGTTGAAAACAGCTGTGTTGTGAATAAGATACCCGATTATGTTCGCAATGAGTTGTATCAGTTGGCAAATCCCGGCAAATTAAATGTCATAGATTTAGGGAACCTGAAAGAATCTCAAAGTCACAAGGGAAATTTTCTTGCCCTCCGCGACATTGTTGATTACCTGTCGGAGCTTAAAATAACCTGTTTGTTATTGGGAGGCAGTCAGGATTTGAGTTACGGAGTCTGCCAGGCTTTTCGAAATGATAAACTGTTTTCGTTTAGTGTGGTCGATGCCTTTCTGGATGTGAGGAAAGGAGTGGAAGGCTTTCAGACCGATAATTACCTGTCCCGTATTTTTAGTAAACAACCCGACATTTTTAGTTTTAACTTGCTGGGGTATCAGCGTCACTATGTGCCTGAGCAGCTTTTTAGTAAAGTTAAAGGAGTTGGCAACCATATTGGCCTGGGGCAACTGCATGGCGATCTTTCGCTGGCGGAGCCGGTTTTCAGAAACAGCGATTTTGTTTCGTTCGATTTTGGCACCCTGAAATTTTCTGAGACACTTGGAAAGAAAAAACTGCCCAATGGACTGCATGCCGAAGATATTTGTCAGTTGGCGAGATACGCCGGTTTGAGCAGAAGACTCAAAGCGCTTGGTATTTTTGAAATTCAGGACGAGGGAAATCCAAATGGAATTAATGTTCAGTTGGCAGCACAGGCGGGTTGGTACTTTTTGGAAGGCGTTATTCAGCAAAGTCACGCAAAACCTGAAGATCAGGAAGGATTTATTATTCATAAAGTAGAAGTGTGGCAGGTGGAAACACCGCTGGTCTTTTTCGAGAACAGGGAAAACGGACAATGGTGGATGCAATTGCAGTCGATTGACAATTCATTTCTCTACTTTGCCTGTTCAGAGCAGGATTTTATTGATGCCAGTCTCAATGAAATTCCTGAAATATGGTTGAAATATGTTCAAAAAATAGACGAAATATTAAAATAATACACTTTTCCGAACGTTCTTTGCATACCTTGTTAACAGAAGATTGTTACAAACAACAATAATTTTGTTTCTTTGGCGGGGCAAGAAATGGCTAAATTGCCACATGAAAGAAGAGTATGAAGAAAACTGTTTCTTTTCTATATTTGTTGCTAATGGTTCACATGGTGGTTTTCGCCCAGCAAGACCCTCAATATACGAACCACATGTACTATAAGTTGGGAACGAATCCGGGTTACGCCGGATCAGAAGATGCCATTAGCGGAATTTTATTGAATCGTTACCAATGGGCCGGATTTGGAGGAGGAGAGCCAGTAACAATGGTTTTTAGTGTTAACGCACCGGTGAAAGCATTTGGTGCGCCCGGCGGAATTGGGATAAATATTGTGAGAGACCAGTTGGGGTATAATAATAACATGTGGATCAACTTTAATTATGCCTATAAAGTAACCACCGGTCTCGGAACCCTGGGGATTGGAGTTTCCCCCGGCTTTTATAATTATAATATTTCGCCTGAAGAGTGGAGTACTCCCGATGGAATAAACGGGGGTGGCGGCACAACAGGCGGAGATACAGGAGACAACTCGATTCCAAGTGAAGAGACGAGTCAACTGGCGTTTGATGTTGGTTTAGGTGCTTATTTGTATTCCCGGGATTATTACCTTGGAATATCAGCCAGTCACCTCAACCAGGCTGCTGTGAAGTATGACGAAGTTGAAGTATACTATCTTGCCAGACACTATTACGTAATGGGAGGATACAATATTAAGCTTTCTGATCCGTTATTTCAGTTGCGACCATCGTTCTTGTTGAAATCTGACATTGCCGGCTGGCAATTGGATTTGAACGCAAATGTGGTTTATAATGATAAATTTTGGGGTGGATTGTCGTACCGGGTACAGGATGCCCTGGCGTTCTTGATGGGTGTTGAACTGTTTAATGGCTTGCGGGTCGGCTATGCGTTCGATTTAACTACTTCTGCGATAGGTAGGAATACATTGGGGTCGCATGAGTTTTTTGTTGGTTATTCGATTAATCTGGAAAGAAGCCGCAGTCAGAAGTATAAAAGTATTCGGTTTTTATAATTGTAATTAACACCCTGCGTGTTTGGTGGGAAAGTATTTATTTATTTTATTGTTGAAGAAAAGGAGCTTAGCTAAGAAAATATACAAACTATGAGAAAACCACTATTAATTGCCGTCGTATTCGTTTTGGCGTTAAGTTTATCAGGCTGTTTGGGCGGTGGTTCAGGCGGTAATGGTGAATTGGTTGGGGTGCAAAAAAGACAACGGTTTAAGGAAACGCAACCCTACGGGATGGTATACATTCGCCGGGGGAGTTTCAATATTGGTCCCAGCGATCAGGACGCAAGTAATGCAGGGGTACCTACCAAGACTGTTTCGCAGGAGCCGTTTTGGATGGATGACACCGAAATTACCAACAATGAATATCGCCAGTTTGTTGATTGGGTAACTGAAAAAAAGGCACGTGAATTACTGGCTGATCAGTATCCTGAATTCATGATCACTGAAGACCGGAAAGGAAATCCTATTGACCCCCCGCAAATTAACTGGGATGAAAAAATTGACTGGGAAGATCCTGATGTGCAGATGGCCATGGAAGATCTTTATGTTCCAGAAAACGAACGTTTTTTCGGCAAGAAAGAAATCGACGCACGAAAACTGGTATATGAATACTGGTGGGTAGATTTAAATCAGGCAGCCAAACGCAGCAATAGCTATAATTACGAAACACAACGTTACGAAGGTAATGTTTACAATATCGATGGAGATCTTGTTCCAATCGAAAACCGTTCATCTTTTATGATGCGCGACCAGGTTCACGTTTATCCTGATACACTTTGCTGGATCAGAGATTTTACCTATTCCTACAACGAACCTTTGGCAACCCGTTATTTCTGGCATCCCGGTTTTGATGAATATCCGGTGGTGGGCGTTACCTGGAAACAGGTAAATGCATTTTGTAACTGGCGTACAAAAATTCAGACCGATTATCTGGAAGAAAGAGAAGAGCCTACTTTGATGGAATATCGTTTGCCCACCGAAGTTGAATGGGAATATGCTGCCCGTGGTACCAAAGATTTCTCGATGTACCCCTGGGGTGGATACTATACCCGTGACGAAAAGGGTGTGTTTTTGGCCAACTTTAAGCCGTTAAGAGGAAATTATGTTGAAGATGGAGGAATTTCCACGATGAAAGTGGGAAGTTACGATCCTAATGAATACGGTTTGTACGATATGGCAGGTAACGTAGCTGAGTGGACAAGCACAGCCTACGACGAGGCGGGTTACAACTACTTTAGTGACCTAAACCCTACATTTACCTACAACGCACGTAAAGACGATCCGCCGGTAATGAAACGTAAAGTAATCAGAGGAGGATCATGGAAAGATATTTCACAGTTTGTTCAGGTGTCTACCCGCAACTATGAATATCAGGACACTACAAAATCATACGTTGGTTTCAGATGTGTGCGATCGACTTTTGGTGAAGAATTTTAGAACAGTTTGAATTAAATTTAACTTTATACCATTCCATTATGAACCTCGGAGAACTTTTTAAAACAAAACGATGGAAGACTTTTATGGGTTATGTGTACGGCTGGGGTGCAGCTGTTGTGTTAATCGGAGCACTTTTTAAACTACAGCACTGGCAATTTTCAGGCCTGTTGTTGACCATCGGGCTTTGCACGGAAGCTTTTATCTTTTTCCTTTCAGCATTTGAACCACCAATGGATTTGCCGGATTGGGGGAAAGTGTATCCCGAGTTACGGGAAGATTATGAATTAGCTGAGCTTGAAGAGTTGAAACCAAAGAAAAATGGTTTGGACCAGTTGCTGAACGGTACACAGTTGACTCCCGACCTTTTGGACAGGGTTGGAAAGGGTTTAAATGAACTGAGTAATACAGCACGTGGTATTAGCGATATATCGTCGGCTACACTGGCTACCGATATGTATGTTAAAAATCTTGGTTCAGCTTCTGCGTCAATGAATACCTTTGCCGAAATCAACAACCGGGCGAACGATTCGATCAACCAGTCGGTAACAAGCCTGCTCGATTCGTATTCGTCTGCAGCAAAACAGCTGTCGGCAACCGGTAGCAGTCTTTCTGAGACGTACAGTAAATCAGCTGACGTAATTTCTCAGGGCTTGCAGAATATTGGAACAAGCTCGAAAGAATATGCCACGAATCTGGATAAGCTGAATAAAAATCTAAATTCGTTAAATACCAATTTCGAATCACAGTTACAAGACACCAAAGAGCAGTTTAAAGCCAGTCAGCAGTTCAATAAAGATCTATCCGAGATGAATAGTATCTTAACGTCATCGGTTGACGAATTGAAAAAATACAAGGAAAATGCTGAGCAGCTCAACAAAAACCTGGAAGCGTTGAATACGATTTACGGGAATATGCTGGGTGCGATGAGCTATAAAAAATAACATTCTGAAAGAATAGCATATGGGAGCAAAAAATTGCCCGGAATCACCGAGGCAAAAAATGATAAACATGATGTACATCGTGCTTACCGCAATGTTGGCAATCAACGTTGCGGCAGAGGTGTTGGAGGCTTTCAGAGTGGTAAATTCAAGCCTGATAGAAACCTTTGAAGCCGTTGGTATTCAGAATGCTCAGATATACGCGTCATTTGATCAGGCCTATGCCGAAAACCCAACGAAAGTTGCAGAATGGAAAGCAAAATCGGATGAGGTGAGAGCGAAATCAAAAGAGATGATCACCTTTGTTGGCGAGCTAAAAGATAACCTTGTTAATTACTCGGGAAGCAAACTTGTAAATGAAGATAATGTGTTGGACGAAGAAGATTATTTTCATGTTACGGTGAACGGAGATACGCTGAAAATTGGAAAAGTAGATGATTTGAATGGCCCGTCGGAATACATGATTACACAAAAACACGCAAAGGAACTGAGAGAAAAGATCAGCGACTACCGTGCCTTTTTAGTTGACATGTTGGGCGAAGGTAACGACGATTTAAAACAAACTGTACTGAACGAACTAAAAACCGACGATCCGAAAGGAAACGTAAAAAGCGGTACAGAAAAGAAATCGTGGGAATCGGAACATTTTGAAAATAAGCCTCTAATTGCCGTTTTAGTGCTGCTTTCTAAAATTCAGATCGATATAAAGAACTCGGAAGCTAATATGGTAAAATACCTGTATTCTGAGATCGATGCCGGATCCTTTAAATTTAACCGTTTGGGGGCAATGGTTTTGCCGACCTCAAATGTGGTGCTGATGGGCGATGAATACAAAGCCGATGTTATTTTGGCAGCTGAAGATACTACTCAACAGCCTGAAATTATAATTAATGGTCAATCAGCAGTAGTTAAAGATGGAAAAGCAACTTACATTGGCCCGACGAGCAAACCTGGAGTTTTTAAATGGAGTGGATTGATTAAATACAAAACTCCGGGAGGAATCATCAAAAGCTATCCTTTTGAAGAGGAATACCAGGTAACAGAACCTTCAGTAACCATGTCGGCGACTAAAATGAATGTTTTCTACCGGGGACTGGACAACCCCTTTGAAGTAAGTGGAGGTTCCATTCCAAGTGAAAACTTGGAAGTAACAATGTCGAACGGAAAAATTGCCCGACAGGGAAATGGTTTCACTATTCGTCCTACTGATTTAGATGAGTTAGGCCGTAATACAAAAGTTACGGTTTATGCAAACATTAATGGTCAGCGTCGTTTAATTGGCACCTCGAACTGGCGTGTTAAACAGGTTCCTGATCCGGTTGCCCAGGTAGGAGGCCAGTCGGGAGGTGATATACGCAAGGAAACACTGGGAATTCAGGATGGTGTGATGGCTGTACTGGAAGATTTTGATTTCGAGTTTAAATATAAAATCACTCAGTTTACACTCGAAACTACCGGACAAGGGGGCTATACCAACAGGTATCCCGCAAATTCAAACAGGTTTACAGCCGAGCAGAAGAACGCACTTAAAAATGCATCAATAAACAGTATAGTTTATATTGGAGACATTAAAGCGGTTGGTGACGATGGTTCTACCAGGGACCTGGATCCAATTTCATTTAAAATAAAATAAGGATTATGAAGAAGTTTGGGATTTATTTTGGTATGCTTGTTTTTGTATTGAGCCTGGCTCACAAGAACTCGAACGCCCAAATTGTCAATGGCGCCTATTCACAAACCGACATATTACAGAAGAAACCAATGCCCTTGGTGTCGGTGAGAGAGGCCGATGTATTTTGGTCGAAAAAGATATGGCGCGTTATTGACTTACGAGAAAAAACAAACATTCCTTTATATTATCCAACAAAGGAAATCGGCGGAAAGGTAAATTTAATCCATTTGCTTTTGAAAGGAATTGAAAATAGTCAACTGACACCTTACGATGCACGAAACGATGACGATTTCAAGGTTCCAATGACTTTTACTCAGGTAAAAGAGATTTTCGGTGCGACTGCTACCACTCAGGAAAAAATCAATTTTGATACCGGCGAAAAAGAGAATGTGGTTGTTCAGGGAGAAATTCGGCCAACCGAAATCAAACAATACATGTTGAAGGAAGAGTGGTATTTCGACAAGCAGACTTCAACATTGAATGTACGCATTCTTGGAATTTGTCCGATTCGTGAATATGTGCGCGAGGGAGACACTTCCGGCGAAGTTCAGCGGCAAAAAGTATTCTGGATATACTTTCCTGAAGCTCGTCCATTACTGGCAACAAATCTGGCCCTGAATCCGGCCAATGATGCACGTCAGCAATCGTTCGATGATTTGTTTATCAAAAGAATGTTTACCAGTTACATTGTTAAGGAATCCAATATGTATAATGATAGAGATATCAGTTCATACTTGAGCGGAATCAATGCAATGTTGGAATCTAAACGTATCGAAAACGATATTTTCAACTACGAGCAGGATCTTTGGGAATATTAATGACCAATAATATAGTGTGCAGCCTTATGGAAACATAAGGCTTTTTTTTAACAATAGATTTTACATGCTTACGTTTTAATAAAACTTTCATTCCTTAGTGGAAATTGCATGAAGAGAACAATTACATATATGTTTCTTTTGACAGCGCTGTTGCTGTCGTCATGCAATAAATCCGACCAAAATAAGTACCTGCTTCTGGGGAAAAAATCACAGCCAAAATGGTTTGAACCAACACCCTTTGGAATGGCATATATCCAAAGAGGTGCCTATAATATTGGCGCCAACGACGATCAACTGAATGGGGTCAATCCCAATAAAATGGTATCTACCGAAGCGTTTTGGATAGACGATACCGAAATTACCAATAATGAATACCGGCAGTTTGTTTATTGGGTTCGGGATAAACGCGCCCGCGAGCTTTTGGGGCAGACTTATACTGATTTTGTGATTACGGAAGACAGACGCGGAAATCCCCTGGATGAACCTGAAATCAACTGGGACGAGCGCATTGAATGGGATGATGTTGATTGCCAAAATGCGATGGAAGATCTTTACCTTCCCGATCAGGACCGCTTCAACTTTAAGAAGGAAATAGATACTCGTAAGTTGGTTTACGAATACTACTGGATCGACTTTAAACAAGCGGCCAGGCGCAGTAACAGCTATAACTTCGAAACGCAACGTTACGAAGGAAATGTGGTGAACGAAAAAGGAGAGCTGGTCCCGATTCAGAACCGTAGTTCTTTCCTGATGCGCGAATCGGTGCCGATTTATCCCGACACCTTGTGCTGGATTCGCGATTATGCTTATACTTACAATGAACCATTCACCATCAAATACTTTTCGCACCCCGGATTCGATGATTATCCGGTTGTGGGTATAAGCTGGAAACAGGCCAATGCTTTTTGCGATTGGCGCTCCGGTTTAAAAGCCTTTACTCCCAAAGGCGAAGAGGAAGCTGCGCCACACGATTTTCGCTTACCTACAGAAACCGAGTGGGAAGTAGCAGCACGGGGTGGTATGATGAATAATAAGTACCCCTGGGGAAGTTATTATACGCGTAACATAAACGGTTGTTTTGTGGCGAATTTTAAGCCTCTGCGCGGAAATTACGTTGCCGACAATGAAACGACCACTACGGCCATGAGAGTAGGGCAATTCGATCCCAATCCATTTGGCGTTTATGACATGGCCGGAAACGTTGCCGAATGGACTTCTACCGCATTTTTCGAAGCGGGGTATGAAATAATGGCTGATTATAATCCGGAAATAGAATACGATGCCAAACCCGATGATCCGCCGGTAATGAAAAGAAAAGTAGTTCGGGGCGGATCCTGGAAAGACATTGCTTATTATATCCAAACATCAACACGTTCATTTGAATACCAGGATACCGCCAAATGTTATATTGGCTTCCGTTGTGTGCGCACTTCATTTAAAGGCGAACTCGAACGCAATTAAATACTATAAAACCAGATTTAATCCTGCAAATAGCGTTGTTTTAGGCATCGTATAATAACGGTTTACCTCGTAAACTGTTCCCAACAGATTTTCTCCGCTTACAAAAAGGCTAAAGTTTTTACTGAGTTTATATGTCGCTCTGGCATTTACAAGGGTGTAGCTTTCTCTGTTCACTACCACTGGCGAAGGATCGTTATCCAGATTAGAAATATGCTGCACGCTTGCCGACAGGTGAAATTTCTTTACCTGGTAACTTGCATTCAAAAATAAATGATGTTCGGGCGTTGCGTAAACCGCCTGATCCATGTTGGTATAGCTGTAGGTTGCCTGAATCCCCAGGTTTCGGGCAGGCTCCGCATTTAGGGCGAATTCAAGGCCTTTGTTTGATACTTCTCCCGTATTCTGGTACCCGTTGGGTGGGCCTGCATTAACAATCAGGTTGTCGCCTTCCACCATAAAAAGGGTAAGTTCTGCCTGAACTTTTTTACCGAGGTTTGTCAGAAAGCCGGTTTCGTAATTCCAGATGGTCTCCGGGTTCAGGTTAGGGTTCGGTCCCCACATAAACAGTTCGCGCATGGTTGGACTGCGAAACCCCTTTGAAACGTTTCCTTTCCAGGTAATATCTGCGTTTAAGTTACAGGCAAATCCCGCAGAAGGAATCCAGATATCGCCGTACTGACTGTGATGCTGAAAACGAAGCCCTGCGTTAATCGTTAGTTTTTCTCCAAGCTTTTGCTGGGTGAAGGCGTACACTCCAATTTCAGATAAAGTGGTATCAGCAAACACGAGCCCGTTTCCATTCATGACCAGTTGGTTTTCTGCCAGTCCTCCGTAGTTCATAAAATCAAAACCGGTAGTCAGCCTGTTTCCTTTAAACAGATTGAACGATTCGTACAGATTCAGACCGTAATTGTGGTCGTTCGAATGAAAACCATCGGTAATCTCGTGTTCCCCAAAGTTGTAAAATACTTTTACCGCTCCGGAAGCTTTTTCAAATTCGTTGAGCAAGGTAAAGGCCCAGTAACCACGCAAAATATCGATGCTTTCGCCTGGAGATGCATTTAGGGTGTCAGGGCCTGGATCGGATGCTTTGAAAGCTGCTATACTGAAGTCGGTTGATGCTGAAAAATGAGGATTTAAATCGTATCCGAGTTTTACATAACCATTGGTAATTTTGAAATCAGAATGATCGCGGTGCCCGTCTGTTTGGTCGTGGTTTACGGATGCAAATACACTGAATTTTTCCTTTTTGTAACCCATGGCTCCCATGTATTTCTGCGTATTGTACGATCCGTATGAAATGCGCGCATTACCATGCGTGCCGTCGGTCGTTTGTTTGCGTGTGATAATATTGATGACGCCTCCCATGGCATTTGAACCGTAAAGAATTGATGCAGGGCCGCGAATAACCTCTACACGTTCAACATCCGAAGCCACATACGAATCGGGTAGCGGGTGTCCCATAATTCCCATAAACTGGGGATGTCCGTCGATCAGCATTAACACTCCCGTGGTTGGGTTGCCTCCGATGCCGCGTATGCTGATTTGTCCGGCTGAGCCGGTTGCTACGCCAAATCCGGTTATTCCCCGTTCGGTTACAAAAAGCCCTGGAACTCTTCCGTTTAAAACCGGGAGTAGTGCCGACTCGTTCGACTGTTCAATCTGGCTGCGGTCAACCACCGAAACAGCCATTGGAACACTGTTACGGGTTACCTTAACCGGAGTTCCGGTTACCACAACTTCGTCAATTTTAATCGTGTCGTTGGAAATTGAAATATTTTGTGCAGTTGACCGTGCAAAGCAGAGCATGAGCAGAAAGCCCGTCAGAACTATTTTAAATGTTGTTTTTGTCATCGTGTTACGTTAATATAGAATCGTGTTACTAGTTGGTCAAAAAAAATTAGCCGGCTTTACTCATCACCAGCTTCCCGTGTTGAATTCCCTTCAGACTAATCAACTTGTCTGAAATCTCGGTTAATATTCGTGAAGGACCTTTTACTGCGGTTATTTCCATGTAATTTTCATCGTTCAGATAAAAGCCCTGCGACGACAAGACATAATCTTTATAATCGAAGCGGATTTCAGAAGATCTTTTCAGAATATCGCTCTTTTCGTGGTTGAATACCAGCACAACGGCACCGGCAACTATATTGTCGCATTTCCATTTTTCCTCTACCATATTTTTTTCAATAAGGTGGCGGATGGCCTGCGATCGGTTGGAAAAACCATTATCACTCACATAATTGTCGAGTGCTTTTAACAGATCTTCGTCGAGTGAAACTCCAAAACGTGAAACCGACATGGTGTTACTTATTTAGTGTATCGTAACACGAATATAGGGAAATTTGTTTTTGCAGCAATTCTACATGGATTGTGCGTTAACGCGTGTAAACATTTTCAACTAAAAACAGGCGCAAATAATCGTATCTTTATGTTTATTCACAGAAAATTCAAAGCATAGAAAATGACAACCATTAAGACCATTTACCTGGGGGAGTTGCGCACGGAGAATGTGCATTTGCAATCGGGAAATAAAGTAATAACTGATGCCCCGACCGACAACCGGGGAAAAGGCGAGTTCTTTTCTCCTACCGATCTTTTGGCGACAGCGCTGGGAAGTTGCATAATGACGATCATGGGCATTAAGGCGCGCGACAACGGAATTGACATTGAAGGTACGCATGTAGATGTTACCAAGATCATGACTTCCGATCCGCGCCGGGTAGCAGAAGTGATTGTCGAGTTCTCCTTTCCGAAGAAAAATTACACCGAAGAGGAAAAGCAACTGGTTGAAAGCGTAGCCGGAATCAGTCCGGTTCCCTTGAGCTTACATCCCGATCTTATCCAGACGATTAAATTCAACTGGTAATTACTGTTTGATAAATTTGGTTTGGACTTCACCTTTTCTGTTAGAACGATAAGGAGGCAGGTCGTATTTGTCAAATCAGACAAATCTGGTGTTGGAGCGCACTGTTAAACGATTTAATCATTCACCGTTGACCGGAAATATTCAGATAGAATTTTGGAGAATGTTCGGAAAAATAAAGAAGGCGGAATTCGTAAGGAATCCGCCTTCTGTTCGGTGAGCTCTACTTTTTGTCAAGAATTAACTTCCTGACCATTCGAATGTCATTGGTTTCGAGTATAACCAAATAAGCACCGCTCGGTTTATCCGAAATGTCGAATATCATTTGTTCGTTGCTTTGATATGTTTTTCGAATTACTTCACGGCCTGCAATATTCATGACAATGAGTTTGACTTCTCCGGGCAAAGGATTTTTTAAGTCAATGGTGACAGGTCCTTTTGTTGGATTTGGATACAAATTGATTCCAAAATGGTCACCATCAATTTCTCTTATGCCGACCAAAAGCGTGACACAAACTTCAAACGTGTCCCTGACCATTTCACCGTTCTGATCACTTGCTGTTACAACGATGTCCACACAGCCGGTGTCAATTGAAGTTGGCATGAAAATCATAGAATAAGTATCCTGATTTTGATCCGTTTGAATCCAATCCGGCAATGTTCCTATGACAGTGGCAGTTTCAAAAGTCAGGGTATTGTCGTCGACGTCGGCAAACCATTCATTTTTATTAAAGGTCAAATCCAGAGTGTCATTTGTTTTCATTGCCTGATCGCTCGCAGGACTTAGTAAGTACGGAGAGTCATTGACCGGGATTACTGTTAGCAGAAATTTACGGCTTGTTACCGCACCAAAAGTGTCGGTAACGGAAACCACAATCGAATCTGTTCCAAACTGATCGGGCTTTAGCGAGATTTTCAGCGTTGCAGTTGTGTCGAACGACTGATGATCGATTGATAAGTTTGCAAGCAAATCGGTATTGTTATGATCTGCCTGAACACTTAGCGGGCTCGGTCCGCATATCGTTCCCCCTGAAATACCCGTTAAAATTACTACTGAAGAGTCATCTTCCTGAAGGATTACATCCGGAATTTCATCCATCATCGGATCTGTTTTTTCTACCCAAACAGTGATCGTAGCCTGACAACTCGCTGTATTCCCAGCTTCATCTTTTACGGTGAGGGTAGCGTTGTTTTCTCCAAGATTTGCACAGCTAAAAGAGGAAGGGACGACTTGGATATCGAGGTTCTCATTCAGTGTGATATTGTCCTGTGTCCCAAACGAGATCTGTTCTTTGTCGTCAGTAGTCAGAAGGTAGGTCCCGTCTTCGGAAATCGTAACTTCCAGATTATTACACGTTACAACAGGAGGAACATCATCATTCACTTTTAGTTTGAGGATGATGATACTGTCGCAACCATTTGCTGTTTGCAGGTTTTGCGTATAAATTCCTGCTTGGCTGATTTGTTGATCTCCAAACAAGTAAGGTAGTTGACTGATTCCCACCGTAACGTTGACAGAATCGCTATAAACCGGATAGACCGTTAGTGATACGGTTACTGTACTGTCGCATCCATTAACCGATGAGAATGTTTCGGTGTAAATTCCATCGGCTGAAAGCACTTGTGAGCCAAACTGAAAAGGGAGGTCATTTTCGCAAATGGTCACTTTTTTCGCAACAAGGGAAGTGTCAAGCACATTGAGGGTAAGCACCACCGTACTGTCGCATCCATTGCTTCCGGTAAACACTTCGGTAAATGTTCCACTGGAGGTTAACGTTTGTGTTCCGAAAAGATGTGGCAGGTCGTTTTCGCAAAGAATCAATGTTTGTTCTATCAGGGAAGTATCTGTTACGTTTAGCGTAAAATTTAAGATACTGTCGCAGCCATTTACTGTGGTGTAAGCCTGGGTGTAAGTACCCGCTGCAAGGAGTGTTGAATCTTCCCATTGATAGGGCAATTCATTTTCACAAATGGTAACGGTGTCTTTCCGGAGGAAAGAAGGGTATACTGTCAGGTTTAGCGTAACCGTGCTGTCGCAACCGAACTGGCTTTGAAAAATTTCGGTGTAGGTTCCTGATTGAGTCAGTTGTTGCGTTCCGAAAGCGTATGGCGTTTCTGAGGAGCAGATGACTATTGCAGTGCTTCCACTTTCGTACATTTTTACATCGTCGAAATAGCCTAAACTATTACTCCATAATTCAATTGAAGTAGGAGTGACATCAATTGCCGGAAAGTCAGTATATGTCTGTCCATCAGCTGCCCCCTCACTTTGTTCTCCATCAATATAAACTTCGTAAGTCCCGCCTGTTTGATTCAGCACTATTTTAATATGGTACCAGGTGTCGGAAACCGCAGATTGTAAGATATATCGTGTTCCTGAACCTCCTGAATAATTTATAGCAGTCAGGTTTCCACCATAAAATTCTACTCTTGCCAGGAACGTTCCCCATGTACCGATTGACGGGTTTCCGATTCCTATTCCGGTAGCACCACTGGCACTGACATTTGGTGTCTGCATCCATCCTTCCAGAATAACAGTATCCGGCATGTTAGGAACACTTTTACTCAGGTTTGCCGCCCAGCCTGACCCGGAGAGCTGGAATGAATGAACTCCGTTTTTTACAGGGGATTCCACGACCTTTTGGTTCGCATCTCCTGTCCCGTTGTAACGGATTACCCAACCATCAGGAAGAGTACCAAGGGCATCACTTTCAAAATCATCCATAACTAATGCATTTAATGGATCTCCGATGGTATCGTTATAGGTTGGATGCACGGTTAAATTAAGCTGAACAACACTATCGCATCCGTTTACTGTTGGGTAGGTCTCATAGTAAGTGCCGCTTTGGGTGAGTAGTTGCGAACCAAAAACATAAGGTGTGTCATTGGCACAGATCTCTGTTTCGATCGGCGGCAACATGGTAGTTGGCAATTGACTGAATTCCTGAAAAACTTCTGCAGCAGATAGTTCTTTATTAAACATTTTAATCTCGTCAATAGCACCTTTAAAATATTCTGCATTCCGGCTGGCATATCCAAAAGTCAATGGATTTGTAATGCTGCCGAATGGCCCGGAAGAGGACGTCGTTTCGGCCGCCAGTTGCCCGTTTACGTATACCTTTCTGTGTTCTCCCGGATTATTGGCAGTAACAGCAATGTGGCACCATTTGCCGGCTTCCAGAGGCTGTGATGTGGTGTTCAGGTAACCGTTGTATTCCCACTGAAGGTTGCCGTCTGATTGTATTCGCAGCAGATAATTGGTTGCCGTTGTATAATTCGATTTCCCAAAAATCATAGCATTCTGAAGTAGATCTGGTTTTATCCAGCAGGAGAAACTTAGTGCTCCCGACATGTTTAATTCATCGGAATGTTGTACCAGAATCCCATCGTTCCCATCAAACAAATAAGCGCTGTTGGGTGTTCCGTTTCGGTCTTCGGTAAGAGTTGCACCTGAGACTGTGCCGTCATGTCCATTTCCACTGGCATCTGTGGCATTGCCGTCGAATGGATAGTAAGCGATAAGGTTTTCGGGAGCTACAAGGGATACTCCATAACTTTGATTGACGGTTACGCTTGTTGATGCAGTGCTGGTATATGCACTGTCGACGTAAACAAGTGTGGCTGTGATCGTGTAAGTTCCTGCGTTTGTGTAGGCGTGGTAAGCATCTTCCGAAGCTGCTCTTCCCACAATTGCTGTTGTATCGCCAAAATCCCAGTAGATACTGTCAACATCCATGGTTTCGGCAGTAAAGGTAACCGCACTGTTACTGCAAGCCGGATCGGTTTCAGCTGTTATTGTTCCACGAGGATTGAAATCCCGAGAAAAAGATTCGGTGTAAGCACTGCTCCATAATCCAAGCGAATCGCGGAACTGGAAGGAGATGTCATGTGTTCCTCCAGGTAAGGGAGAAACATCCACCACTTCGTCGAGATTCAGCGATTTTAGTGGTGTGGTTAAATCGACTTCGATTGCAGATTCGATTAAGTCATCGACCCAATAACGATAGTTGGTAATTTTATTGTTTGCCGTAACTATTTCATTTTCATGTTTACTGAAAAAATGAGTTGTGCCCGAACTCCATTTTCCGGCTTCGTCCTGAAAACGATAGGTAATAAAATGTAACCCGTTGTTTAATGCCGAAACATCAAGCTGCGAATCTAAAATATATTGAGAACCGGGTGTTACCGAAGTTTTTACCGAGGCTGAAATATTGCCGTCTATCCAATATTCAACTGCAAGCAGGTTGTGCATTGCAGGAGCCGGTTCGGCTGTGAATTTTGCAAACAAGCGGCTAAAGGCAGGACTCCAGTTTCCGGCTTCATCCTGATACCGGCAACTCAACATATGTAAGCCGTCGTTTAAGGCAGAAACGTCTAAATCAGTGTCGATATTTAGCAAGGGCGTTGCCGGAACCGGATCGTTTTGAACGGTAGAGTAATCGCCGTTGAACCAGTACTCAAGAGCAGTAAGCTGGTGAAGTTCCGGTAAGTCTTCCTGATTTTCCTTTGTAAAATACCACGATGCTACCGGGCCCCATTTACCCTGCTCGTCTTGCATCCTGAAACTCACAAAATGAAAACCAATGTTAAGGGAAGACACGTCGAGCATTTTATGGAGGTTGAGCAATGACGTTGCTGTAAATACCGTGTCTTGTTTATTGTTGAAATCATTGTTAAACCAGTATTCGAGTGCTACAAGCTGTTGAAGGCCGGTGTTTTTGTCTTTCTTGAAAAAACGGATCAGTGGTGAACTCCAAATCCCGCGGTCGTCTTTAAAGCGGCAGCTTACTGTGTGTAACCCGTTTGTCAGCGAGCTTACATCAAGCAGCGAATTTAAATCAACACTTGCTCCGGGCGAAAGTGGCACAACCACTGAGGTAGAATAACTGCCATCGTACCAGTATTCGACATCGGTAACCTGGCGGATTCCAGGTGTTGAGCCCGGGTAATAGGTAAAGAACTTTGTGAGTACGGAGCTCCAAATTCCTCTGTTGTCCTGAAAACGGACAGAAAAGGTGTGCAGGCCCGGCTCAAGGGTGCTTACATCTAGCAAATCGGTATAGTTCACTATCGGAGCTGATACCGTTTGCCGGCTGGCTTTGCTGTAGTCGCCATCGTACCAATATTCCACGGCAGAGATATTGGTTTGCGCCGATAACCAGGCGGGAAGCAACAGCCATATGAGTAAATAGATGAATCGTCTCATGTTCATTTTCTTTTCAATTAAACCGGAACGATTAACGGCTTTGCGCCTCTGCATTGATGTTTACTCCCAATTGATCGTTTACAGCCTCGGTGGCAATGTTGGCTGAGTTGATGTGCGGGTAATACGGGATGGTTTTATAGGGAGTAGTTGTCCCGTAAACTCCGGCATTGGTGCCGTCGCTGGCTGTACCGATAATACTCACTGTTGAACCATCCAATTCGGCAGTCCCGGTGGCTGACACGTTTAGGTGATAATCGTTTTCGTATGAAAAAATATAAACATTCGCACTGTGCGATATGTCTGTGTAAATATTTTCCAGGCCAACATTGTAGATGTTGTTATTGCCACCATTGCCATTTCCATCAGTAGGGGTATATGGCAGTCCACTTCGGAAAATATTATTATTAAAGGTATTACTGGCCGAGTTATATAATCCCCATTCATAACCAAAAACATTGTCGTTAAAAAGGTTGTTTGAACATCCGTATATTATTCTGTTCGAATTGCTTGCATTTATTGTATTGTGCGAAAAAAAGGATTGAACAAAATAATGAACAGGTCCGAAAATGAGTGATTTTTCGATTAAACAATTTGAGCCATTGTTAGCATAAAGAAAACCTGTCACACATTCGCTGATGTGAAAATTAAGATCAGGGTTTCCGACGTTACTTACACGCATGTTAAGAGTGTTTAAAATTCTGCAACGCTTAATTTCAATGTTGGTCGCTTCATCTTCAGCACTTCCAAACGTGAGAGTTGATGTAAAATAAATTCCTTCAAAAGTGCTGTTATCGCAGTTCCCCGTAAAGTTCAATGCTGTTGTAATTCGGGTTTGCATGGTAGCTCCGGTTTCAGAAGGATAATGGCCATGCCCTACCCAGTGCAGGGTTTTGTCAATAGTGGCGTTTGTAATGGTAAAGCCACCGCCGGGCAAATACAGAGTATCACCTGCCACCGCATTGGTAATGGCGGTATTAATATTGTTGTAAACCTCGGTTTTTGAACCGTTTTGCACTACAAACTGCGCCTGTCCCCAGCTAAGCAGGGCAAGGAATAAAAAGGGAAGTATGATTGTTTTTTTCATGATTGTTGATTTTTGATGTTCAATACGTGATACTTGATTCGCGATTTTTGATTCTCGCAGTGTTTTAACGTTCCTGTGCGGCAACGGTTATTTTTACGCCCAGGTTTCCTGAAACCGCTTCGTTATCGATGGTTGCTGTGCGGATGTGCGGAGCATATGGGACTGCTCCGTCTTTGTAAGGCAGTGTGGTTCCGTAAATCCCGGCATCAAAACCGTCAG
Organism: Maribellus sp. YY47; assembly: GCF_023111095.1. GTDB lineage: Bacteria > Bacteroidota > Bacteroidia > Bacteroidales > Prolixibacteraceae > Draconibacterium. Next base: position 2,645 of record NZ_JALGYW010000036.1, on the reverse strand, counting down.
TGCCAGTGCCAATAATACTCACCCCGGTTGTCCCGTCTTCTGCGGTGCCGGTGCTGGCCGGATTCAGGCGGTAGTCGTTTTCATACGAAAATTGGTAAACGTAGCCGGTAATGGCAACATATGTATTCGGGACCCCTACACTGTACAAATTGCCCGACCCCGTATGAGAAGAAGTTGTTGGATTGTATGGCAGGGCTGCCTGAAAAATATTGTTTGTAAAGTTGCAGTTGCTGCAATTTCCATCCATGCCGTGATGGTACGAAAAAACATTGTTGGTAAACTGGCAGAAATCACAATCACGGAATACTGAACTACTATTATTGACGTTGAATGAGTTGTTGATAAACAGGCATTGGAAGAAGTTGAATGCGATACCGAAAATCAGGTTTTGTTCCATTCTGACGTTGGTACCAAGGTAGGCATTGATGTTGGTAATTATAGATTCAGATATTTTAAAATTCAAATCGGGATTGCCTCCGCTTATGTCTGTATTGTACCGCATGTTGAGGGTACCATCCACCCTGCAATATTTAATTCGTATGCCGGTAGCTTCGTTTCCTGCCGAACCAAAATTAGCACCGTATTGAAAGAAGATTCCTTCAAAAGTACTGTTGTCGCAGTTTCCGGTGAAGGTAACAGTATTGGTAATTTGGGTATGTCCGGTTGCGATTGTTGAGTCGGGGTAATGGCCAACGCCCCGCCAGTGCAGGGTTTTATCAACTGGAGCAGCAACGGAAAATCCACCACCCGGAATATACAAGGTGTCTCCGGCATTAGCTGCTGCAATAGCTGCGTTAATATCGCTAAAAGTTTGTGCTGTGCCATTTTGCACAACAAATTGTTTTTGAGCAAAGCCTGTGAATGCCAAAAACAAGAGCGGTAGAAAGTAAAGTTTCTTCATTTTGATTTTGTTTTTATTTTGCCGTTTGGTTTATCATATTTCGGTTTGTAAATTAGGTGTGTATGATTTTGCACTTTTGTTTTAATTGATTCCGGATGATCCTCCTTAGTTGATTGTTTGCGAGGCGCTTGTTAAGTTCATTTTACTTTTTGCGGGTTTTGCAGCAAAGTTATGCTCAGGATAAAAACATTAATACCTATATTGTAAAACCATTACTCACAACGTACAATTGAGCCGGATCAGATATTTATTTTGAATAACAATACAGGAACAGATGCTTCGAGATTTGGTAGTTTATACACCCATGTATGTTACTTTTTTCTGGTGTATTGTATTGCTTATTCCGAACAGAAAAAACAACCGGGCCAGGCATTTTCTTGGCTTCTTTATGCTGGCGGCTTTTTTGCTGTATTTATGTCATGCCGTTTTTTTTAAAGCGTCACCTAGCCGCTATTTATGGTTCGACCCTGTATACACCTTTGTTTCTTTGTCGGTTTATCCGCTTTATTATTGGTACATTAAACTCCTTTCAATAGAAACAGATTATAAATGGTATAATCTGCGCATGCTTCTTCCAGCTAGCATTTTATTTTGTTGTTCTGTTGGCACTTATCTGATTATGACACCTGCAGAACGAGATTATTACCTAACTTCTTTTCTATTAAAAAGAGAAGGCTTTCTATCGGCCTCTTCCGGGGTATTGCTTCAGGAGATTTTTTACCTTACCGGACGAATCGTTTTTACTATCCAGGTTGTTTTCTTTCTTGTTTATGGAAGAAATCTTATAATGCGGTACAATTCAAAAATCGCAAACTTTTATTCCAACCTTAACAACAAAACCATTCTTTGGGTGAAAACGCTATTGTATTCATTGGTAGTAACTTCGGTAATGAGTATCATTTTTATGATTATTGGAAGAACACAGTTTATGGATTCGACTGTCTTGCTGCTTATTCCTTCCAGTGTTTTCAGTATTTTATTATTTTTTATTGGCTTGCAGGGCTATATGCAAAATCATACGGTTGTTGATTTGGTTGTGGAAGAAAATATGGATGTAGAAAAAAACAACCATAAAATCTATAACCAGGATATGCTAAAGAGAAAGTTGCTGAAACTTTTTTCTGAAAAAAAGCCCTATCGAAATCCCGAACTTAAAATCACACAGATATCCGAAGAACTGTTAACAAACCGTACTTATGTCTCCAATCTCATCAACAGTGAATTTTTATGCTCTTTTAGCGATTTCGTAAATAATTACCGGGTTGCGGAAGCGAAAGAGCTGCTTGCTGACTCCAGCTATGATAACCATTCTCTCGAATCTATTTCTGAGGCAGTTGGTTTTGGGTCGTTAAATACTTTTATCCGGGTATTTAAGCAGGCTGAAGGCGTAACTCCCGGGCGTTACCGAAGCAGAATAATGCAGGAAAAATAGCATTGTGATTTTTTTGTCGTTGCAATGCTGGCGAAAATTCCTTTTGAATTTCTGAATAACTCGTATGTGGTGGAAAAAGTAATGTATTATCCGAATAGGCTTGCTACGATTGAATAAAAGTTGGCAAGCGATTTATTGAATAAAAAAACAGGAACCAACCGGCTCCTGTTTCCTATTTTGTCATTCTGTCTCGTCCTGAAATAGCGTTACACAAAAAGTAGCGTTATGAAAGAAATCAATCATTCACAGTACGTTAAGCGTACACAGAAGGACTATTCGATGTCCTTTAAATTGCAAGTTGTCACTGAGATA
>NZ_JALGYW010000035.1 GCF_023111095.1 Maribellus sp. YY47 | reverse complement strand
TATCTCAGTGACAACTTGCAATTTAAAGGACATCGAATAGTCCTTCTGTGTACGCTTAACGTACTGTGAATGATTGATTTCTTTCATAACGCTACTTTTTGTGTAACGCTATTTCAGGACGAGACAAGTTTAAAATAAAAAAAGGGGAAATGCCGAGCAATTCCCCTTTCTGTCTTATGCTTTTTGTTTAGCCTTCGGTAATTACAATTTTTTCGATTACATCGCCTGCGCGAATGGCATCGATGACTTCCAAGCCTTCAAACACTTTCCCAAAGCAAGTATGTTGACGGTCGAGGTGTTGTGTGTTTTCGCGGTTGTGGCAAATAAAAAACTGCGATCCTCCAGTGTTTCTTCCGGCGTGTGCCATCGAAAGAACACCGCGATCGTGGTACTGGTTGTTACCCGTCAGCTCGCATTTAATGCTGTATCCCGGACCACCGGCGCCGGTTCCATCGGGGCAACCTCCCTGGATCACAAAATTCGGAATAACCCGGTGAAAGGTAAGACCATCGTAAAAACCTGATTCCGACAAATTAATAAAATTGGTAACGGTTCCCGGTGCGTCTTCTTCGAAAAATTTGACTTTCATTACCCCTTTTTCGGTATGAATCTCTGCTATTTTCATATTCTTCAACTTTAATTCAATGCAAATGTATGAAAAGTTACGGGATTTAAATGAACGGAAATGGTTTGCTCTTATTGGCAGATAGGCAAGGATTTAGTAGGAGACTTGTCTGAGTAGAGAAGCATCTAAACAGAAAGAAGGAGACCCAGTGGCCTCCTTCCAAATGTTAACCCCCAAACACACAATATGGGATGAATCCCAAATGCACTACAAAGATAGTCATAACCAAAAGGTAGGAGAAGTGATATTTGTTAGTATTCTGTAGTGGTATGTTCTGTTGCCTATGTGGACAGGTATTGTGCTTAAAAACAGGCAACTTGACAGGTGTTAGATTTTCGTTGAATTATTTTAACTTTATCGCTTCTAAATCGACTTTAAATGGAACTTAAGAAATGGATGGCACTGTTTGTTTTATTGCTGTTTGCAGCAGCAAACGTTAATGCTCAATACCCACCGGTGGAAAACAAACTCGACAAAAAAATAAAAGCCTTTTTGGAAGATAATGCAACGAATTGGCGCGACATGAATGTTCCGATTTCGGATGGGAAGGCCTTGTACGATATTATTGTAAAAAACGGATATACCCAGGCCGTGGAAATTGGCACGTCAACCGGGCATTCAGCGATCTGGATTGCCTGGGCGCTTAGTAAGACCGGCGGAAAACTGGTTACCATCGAGATTGACAGTGAACGCTACCTGGAGGCTCAGGCAAATTTTAAGAAAGCCGGAGTTTCAAAATACATAGACGCACGATTAGGCGATGCCCACGAGTTGGTGCCTGAGTTGGAGGGACAATACGATTTTGTGTTTAGTGATGCCGACAAGTTCTGGTACAAAAACTATTTTATCGCCCTCGATCCAAAGTTAAAAGTTGGAGGGTGTTTTACGGCACACAATACGGCCATGAGATCCAACGGAATTCTTGAATTTTTGGAATATGTTGAGAGTCTCAGCAATTACAAAACAACCTTCGACGAAGATAGTCGGGAAGGAATTTCAATAAGCTACAAAAAGGCATCAAAATAAAAGCCCTTGTTTGATTTTAATCAGCATCTCGAACGAAAATTAGGCTTGTTTCCGGTCACAAACATTGTGGTCGCCAACATTATCGGAGCCGGAATTTTTACCACTACCGGCTATATTATGGACTTTCTGGGCAATCCCTGGCTGATGATCGGTTTATGGTGCGTGGGGGGACTAATATCGTTTTGCGGCGCGCTGGCTTTTGGCGAACTTGGCGCTGCGTATCCCGAAGCCGGCGGCGAATATGTATTTATTTCGAAGCTGTTTAGTCCGCTACTTGGATTTTTAAGCGGATGGTTATCGTTACTGGTTGCCTTTTCCGCACCCATTGCAGCATCTGCCATCGGCTTCAGCAAATATGTTATCTGGGCTTTCCCCGATTTTCAGCATGCCCTAATGTTGAATGATGCTATTTCTCCCGAAACTTTTAGCAGTCTTTTGGCCATTTTGCTTATCCTGGGATTTAGTTTGATTCATTCCTCTGGAGTAGTTTTTGGAGCTCGTGTTCAAAATGTACTCACCGTTTTTAAAGTCGTCCTTTTGGTGGGGCTGATTATGGCCGGCTTTGCTTTTGGCGAAGGTAGTTTTACGCATTTTCAAACACCGCATACCTTGCGTTTCGATTTTGAAGGCTGGAAAGCAATCGGTTTATCACTGGTTTTTGTGATGTATGCCTACAGCGGTTGGAACTCGGCCACTTATATCGGTTCTGAAATCAGAAATCCACGAAAAATAATTCCGCTCTCGCTATTAATTTCCACTTTGGTGGTAACCGTTTTGTATGTTTTGCTGAATTTGTTTTTTGTGTATGCCATACCGGTTCAGCAAATGGTGGGCGAACCCGAAATTGCCGGGATGGCCGCCGGTAGCGCGTTTGGTCCCATTGCCGAAAAGGTTATCTCTTTACTGATTGCCTTTGCGTTGTTTTCATCGTTGAGCGCTTTTATTATTTTGGGGCCACGGGTGTATTATAAAATGGCTCGCGACGGGTATTTCTTCAAAAGTATCGCAGCCATTCAGCCGCAACGAAAAGTTCCGGTAAATGCTATTTATCTGCAGGCGGCTATTGCAATCGTTCTTGTTTTGTCGGGTACATTCGAGCAAATTCTGATTTACATGGGATTTGCATTGGGGATCTTTCCGGTGATTGCGGTGGCAGGTGTTTTTGTATTAAGAAAGCGGAAGAAAAGTGTTTTACCCTTATGGGGCTATCCCTGGGTGCATATCGTTTTTGTTGTGTCGGGAGTGGTGATGTTGGTGCTGGCTTTTTTTCAGCAGCCCGTTGAATCAACTGTTGCTATTCTGACGGTGCTTTCCGGGATTCCTGTTTTTTATTGGTTTAAGGCCCGGAAGAAAAAGGCGGAGAATTGATTACATCTCGCGAAGCATATTGTCGATGCTTTCCCTGGTTTTTGTTTGCAACACCTTGTAGTCCGAATCAATAATTGGCTTGCCGTACTGAATCTTAACGTGGCTGACCGGTTTTCCCATTTGGCGGAAAAAATGCGCCAGAAAGGTATCGTCGTCGACCCACGCATCTTCAATATCCTGGTATTGAATGGCCATCGGAATAAGCGGAATGCCTGTTTCTGCTGCTATTTTGAAACTCCCGTTTTTAAAGGTTTTGGTGAGCGGGCCTTTGTAAGTGGTACCTTCAGGAAACAAAGTAACCGGAATTCCCTGAGAAACCGATTCTTTAATTTTTTTCATGGTATTGATCAGGCTGCCGGTGTTTTTGCGGTCTACCAAAATGGAATTCGAAACGGTCATGGCCAGTTTTCCCATCGGCCACTTTGCGATTTCAGCTTTCCCAACCATTGCCGAAGGTGTTAAACCTGCAATAATAAAAATGTCGAGGTAACTTCGGTGGTTAGACATCAGTATAAAATTGCTGTCTTCCGGAAATGCTTTTTTCTCGAGCCGGATACCACAAATCCAGGTCAGCGAGCGGCCCCAGTTACCCATGGTCCAGCGTTGAACCTTTCGGCTGAATCCGGATGTTTTCATCCAAACCAAAGCGATGGTTGAAAAAATGAGGGTTGATATTAGTACGAGCAGTAAACGAATAAAAGCCAGGGGACTGAATAAAATAATACGGACTACTTTCATTTCTTAATGTCTGTTTGAATCACAGATTTCTTATTTCACAAATATGCTAAAAGAATTTTTATATCTAACTGTTCATTTCTTATGATATTATGTAAATTTCGACTTCGACCTGATCGGATATTCACTTGAGATTCCTACTTTTATATTTCAATATGCAACACCTTTAACAAAATAGTACTATGAGTAAAGAAAATTTCTCGAGGAGGAGGTTTATCAGTACTGCCGCTGTAGGAATGGCGGGTATTACGATTTTGCCTTCTTTACATTCTTGTGCAACGAAAGCTGTGGCCGATGACAGCATTCGTTTGGGATTTATCGGACTGGGCCGTCAGGCTATGTTTCTGATGAATGGTTTTCTGCAAATTGCCGGGGTAAAAGTGGTAGCCGGATGCGATGTTTACGGCCGCAAACGTACCCGTTTCGAAAACCGCGTGAACGAGTTTTATGCGTCGAAAAAGCAAAATGTAGAAGTTAAATCGTACGAACGTTTCACCGATTTGCTGGCCCGACAGGACATTGATGCCGTGGTTATTGCGGTTCCTGACCACTGGCATGCTTTGATTGCAATTGCTGCCTGCAATGCCGGTAAAGATGTTTACCTCGAAAAACCGATGACGTTTACCATTAAAGAAGGCCAGGAGCTGATTAAAACGGTGCGTGGTAACAACCGTATTCTTGGAATCGGGAGCCAGCAACGTTCGGATCCAAATTTCCAGCATGCCGTAAAAATGGTTCAGAGCGGTGCCATCGGAAAAGTTGAAAAAGTGAACGCCTATGTTGGTGCTCCGCCAACTCCTTATAATTTGGCTGAAGAAACGCTTCCTGAAGATTTGAACTGGGATCTGTGGTTGGGACCTCTGCCCGGTGATATTCATTTTAATAATGAACTCGATCCGCCTATTTCTCTTGATCCTCCAAAAGATGAGGAATTCTGGGGAGCGTGGCGCTGGTACAAAGAAATGGGTGGTGGTTTCACTACCGACTGGGGTGCACACATGTTCGACATTGCTCAATGGGGATTAGGTATGGACCGTAACGGACCGGTGAAAATTGCACCGATTGGTGATGGTTCTGAATTCATCCGCTGGGAATATGAAAACGGTGTGGTGATGACTTCGGAAACGTTTAACGAAGAAAAAACCAAGGGAGTGAAATTCTGGGGCGATAACGGCTGGATTGAAGTATCACGCGGTTATTACAAGGCTTCTGACGATTCGTTGCTGCCACCCGACAGTGGTCAGGCTGCCGACGACACTCCATATGAAACCAAAATTCCACACCAGGTTAATTTTATCGAAGCTGTGAAAAAACGGATTGATCCGGTAGTGCCGGTGGAAATCGGACACAGTTCGTGCACCGTTTGTACGCTGGGTAACATTGCCTGCGATCTGGGACGTGAAATTATCTGGGATCCAAAAGGACAGTCGTTTGGAAACGATGAAGCTGCGGTGGCACACATGCATTACAAATACCGTGAACCCTGGAAATTATAAGCTTAAATGTGATATAACGAAAAAAGGGCAGTCTCTTCAGATTGCCCTTCTTTTTTGAGGTTCCTGGCGGATTCGAACCGCCGTACGCGGTTTTGCAGACCGCTGCCTAGCCACTCGGCCAAGGAACCTTGTTTGTTTCGGTGTGCAAAAATATAAATTTTATTAGTTCCTGCAACAGAGAAATACAAAACGTAACTATTTACGTAATTTTTGCCAATGCGAATTCACATGTGTCCCTTCTGCAACATAATGGTGCTCAATGTTTGATTTTGGACTCTTCCCTTCCTGAAGCTCTCTTTTTTTTGTGCCAGAACACTTGTCGCGGCAACCTCCTTCGCTTAAATTTTTCGTACTCAAAAACATGATATATAGGTTGAAAATTGTGCTTTCGAAAATACGAATTAAAAGTTTAAAAAATTTGATATAAGTCAGGATTGTATTGATAGTTAAATATTTGGTAACATCACTGTGATTAGTTAACGGAAGCAGGATTGAACAGTCTGGTGGATTAAAGTAGATTGAGAGGCGATTTTTTAGTCTCGTTTATTGAAGGCATAAATGCATAAATGCTTTAATGCGTAAATGATAATATAAACTGCAAGCTACCAGCAACAGCGAACACGTGATTGATTATTCAATATTGAATATTGATTATTGAAAATTCTTTTATGCCTGAAAACTGAAACTGTTGATTAAATCATAAAGAATCTAACGCATCATATATCAGCCCCTCTGCCTTTGCCTGAGCCTTTTTATCTTTCCAGTGTAACGCTTACCCGTTCCATCTCGCCACCCATCGGCGGATTCATTTTGGAGATTTTAATTTTCGCCTTTTCAATTACCGGGAACTGAGCATACAAGGCATCAAGGATGCGGAATGCCACATTTTCGAGAAGGGCCGATTTAATTTGCATTTCTTTCTGAATGGTCTCGTAAACTGCCTGGTAATTTAACGCATCATCCAAATTATCGCTTAGCCCGGCCTTGCTGCAATTCGTTTCGATACGAACATACGCTTCAAAATTATTTCCCACAATTTGCTCGGCAGCGAAATGCCCGTGATAGGCATAAAACTTCATCCCTTCGATTTCAATAACTCCCATGTTTTAAAAATATATGGGCACAAAAGTAATAAAATGAGAGGGTAGCAGCCGATCTCACAAATCATTTTTTAATTTTGTACGCTTTAAAATAAGGGGTTAATTCGAAAAAATATGGCAGAAAATAACACAGCAGCTAATGCAGAAGCCAAAAAGAAGGCAAATTTTATTCATATGCAAATCGATGCCGATCTGGCAGCCGGGAAAAATGACAAACGGGTTCACACGCGTTTTCCCCCGGAACCCAACGGGTATTTGCATATCGGACACGCAAAGTCAATCTGTTTAAATTTCGGCCTTGCCCAGCAATACGGAGGTAAAACCAACCTGCGTTTCGACGATACCAATCCTTCGAAAGAGGAGACCGAATATGTGGAATCGATCATGGAAGATGTTCGTTGGTTGGGTTTCGATTGGGATGATCGTCTGTATTATGCTTCTGATTTTTTCCCAAAGCTGTATGCTTTTGCTATTCAGTTGATCAAGGAAGGAAAGGCTTATGTCGATGATCAGGATGCGGAAACCATCAGCGCTCAGAAAGGTACGCCTCAGAAACCAGGTATGGAAAGTCCTTTCCGCAGTCGCCCGGTGGAAGAAAACCTTGATTTGTTTGAAAGGATGGCTGCCGGTGAGTTCAACGAAGGCGAGAAAGTTTTGCGCGCCAAAATTGATATGACATCGCCGAACATGCACATGCGCGATCCGATTATTTACCGGATCATGAAAGCGCATCATCACCGTACTGGTGATAAATGGTGTGTTTACCCGATGTACGATTTCGCCCACGGACAGTGTGATTACTGGGAAGGAATTACGCACTCTATCTGCACGCTCGAATTTGAAGTGCACCGCCCTTTGTATGATTGGTTTATTGATCAGTTAAAAGATAGCGATTACCGTCCGCGCCAGATTGAATTTGCGCGCCTGAACCTGACCTACACCGTGATGAGTAAACGCAAGTTGCTCGAACTGGTGAAAGACAAACATGTTAATGGTTGGGACGATCCGCGTATGCCCACCATCTCGGGCCTGCGCCGTCGTGGATATACGCCCGAATCCATCCGGAACTTTTCGGATAAGATTGGTGTGACTAAAGTGGATGGAACGATCGATGTTTCGCTGCTCGAATTCAGCGTACGCGAACATTTAAATAAAACCGCTCAGCGGGTAATGGGAGTCATAAATCCTCTGAAAGTGGTGATTACGAATTATCCCGAGGATCAGGTTGAACAATTGGGAGCCATCAATAATCCCGAAGACGAATCGGCGGGAACACGTCAGGTACCGTTTACACGCGAGCTTTACATTGAGCGTGACGATTTCATGGAAGATCCGCCACGCAAGTTCTTCCGACTGGGACCGGGCAGGGAAGTACGTTTGCGTTACGCATATTTTGTGACGTGTACTGATGTGATCAAAGATGAAAACGGAGAGATCGTTGAATTACATTGTACCTACGATCCGGCTTCAAAAGGAGGAAATTCTCCCGACGGACGTAAGGTAAAAGCAACACTGCATTGGGTTTCTGCCACCGAAGGCGTGAAATCTGAAGTTAGATTATACGACCGTCTTTTTAACGATGAAGAACCGGATGGCCATAAAGATGTCGATTTCAAGGAATTCATGAATCCTGATTCACTTCAGGTACTCACTGATTGTTATCTTGAACCGTTTATTAAAGATTCGAAGCCGCTGGATCATTTCCAGTTCGAACGTCTCGGGTACTTTAACATGGACCCCGATTCAACGCCAGAAAAACCAGTGTTTAACCGGACGGTTGCATTAAAAGATTCATGGGTAAAAGCCCAAAACAAAGAATAGACAAGGCGGGATCATCTCCCGCCTTTTTTTTCTGAAAGTCAATTTTTTGAAATTGCTTATCCGTTTTCATGCCAGTAATTAGAAGCAATAGCGACAGTTAACCTGTCGAACAGCCTGTCTCCAAAGTATCTGCGGTTCAGTTTATAACAAAACTCGTCCAGATAAAGCTGCAAGTATTTGCCTTTAATTTTGTGATAAATCCCTAAAAGAGTACGCTTTGCATTGCTGATTGCAATATGAACCCACTGTAAAGTTGTTTTGGTGGTTTCCCGTGTGGATTTCTCTGTAACATGCACCTCAACATAGTTGGCAATATCAAAATAACTTGTGCTTCTATCACTGAAAACAATACTTTCTTGTGCTATATTCTGACCGATAAACCCGTTAATTTCTTCAACTCCCTGACCTTCAAGAACCTTCATTTTGAAGTAACGACAGTGTTTCTCCTTTTTACCTGTTTCCGGATCTTCGAGTGGAGTGGATTCTGCTGCCACAGCTACATTCTGCTGCCGCTGGCTTCCCCTTCCTCGTTTTAGTTTTTGCTTGTCCTTCTCACTGGTTTCTGTTTCAAAATAGGCCTCGTCAAATTCAACCATTCCTGTCAGTTCATACTGACTGTCGCGTTTGCCCATTGCCTCTCTTATCTTGTGCATCATTGCCCAAATTGTTTCGTAACGGCTATGTTCTAACTGCCGTTGCATTTCTGCTGCCGAGATTCCCTTTTTACTGAAACTCATAAAAGCCATTGCCAGATACCATTTGCGAATTGGGAGCTTGTGATTCTCCATCATTGTCCCGCTACGAAGGGTGGTTCTGAAACGACACTCAGAACATTGCCACTGCCATTTGGCTTGTAGCCAATAATGTTTCGTACAACCACATTTTTTGCATACAATACATTCCTGCTCACGCACCTGGCGGAAATGCTGCCTGCAACTGTTCTCATCGGGAAAAGACTCAATAAATTTGATAATATTCATATCATTTCTGTTTCCCATAAGATAGTGGTTTTATATTTTAGTGGTATGTAATCGGACAAGCAATTTTGAAATGTCCAATTCTCAATTTCGAATGTAAAATATCCAACAAAATCCGGGAAATTGGATATTGGGAATTCTACATTAGATATTCTGGTAAGAGTAACCATCTTAACTTTCATTCCTTTTGGTGATTCCCTAGAATCATGATTGTTTTGTTAATTCGCTCGGTTCACCGATTTATCGCTTGGGTTAACCGAATGAAAACTGCATGAAAAGGAAGTGTTTTATACTTTTATTCCTGAATCATAAAACAGCTACATCATGCAGGAGAAACCTCACAAGGATAATTCAAAACAAGTACTGGCGGTCGTACTGATCGTTTTCGGCATCGTATGGTTAATGAAACAATCCGGAGTTTTTAGTGTATTCCCGTTTCATCATTTACATCCTGTTTTTGTTCCGTTTCAACAGCTTGCAAGTAAACTGGGACATCTGGTTTTCTCGTGGCCCATGGTGTTGATTGTGGTAGGGCTGGTGCTCATGGCCGGCAGACGTTCTGTCGGATTGATACTTTTAATTGTGGGAGGGGTATTTCTTATCCCCAAATTATTTTTCCCGGAATTAACAATTGCGATTGTATTGCCACTAATTCTGATCGGATTTGGTGTGGCGATTGTCGCCCGAATGTTATAATGCGTATCTTAACCGACAAATCTGCGTGCTTTGCCGAATAAAAAGCAGGCGGAGTAACCAATGAACCTAATTTTGAATTTCTAATTTCGAGAGTAATGGAACGAAGAGAATCATCGAATAAAAGAGTATATTTTGGCCTGTTCATGATCGCGATTGGCGTATTGTGGATTATGGAACGACTCGGTTGGATTTCTGATTCCTGGAACAATATTCTCATTTCGTGGCAAATGTTACTGGTCGGTATCGGGGTGTTTTCGCTGATCGGAGGAAACAAAACAACCGGAACGGTATTGATCGTTATTGGCGGTTTTTTCCTGTTACCCGAAATGATGACCATACCTAAAAATTTGCGGGAAATTGGCTGGCCCATGCTGATCATTATTATCGGAGTTGTTTTGCTGGTTACTCATTTCGGAAGGCCCAATCCTCATAAAGATCAACCCACATTTGATGCGGGAAGAGCATACGGGATCCATTATTTTGATGAATTCGTGATTTTCGGCGGCCGCGAAGTGTACATCGACTCGAAAAGCTTTCTCGGGGGAAAAACAACTACTATTTTTGGCGGGGCCGAATACGATCTTCGCCAGGCGGTGTTGTCGCAAAACGGAGCGGTGGTCGATTGTGTTTCTATTTTTGGCGGCTGCGGTTTTAAAGTTCCGCCCGACTGGACCGTAAAAAATGAAGTGACAGCCATTTTCGGCGCCTTTACCGACAAACGGGGAGCTACCATTAACCATATTGTCTCGGATCCTTCCAAAACACTTATTATAAAAGGATTTGCAGCATTTGGTGGCGTTGAAATAAAATACATGTAAAATGGACATCCGCCACCCGTTTATTACCAATCCAAGACTTTCAATTGGCTACGGACTGTTCTGGATCATTGCTTCTACCATTTTGGTATTAATAGCGACCCTGATAAATGGTGTAGCACCGGGAACTGCTATTCTCGAGATTTTTACCTTTCTTATTCTTTACGCCATAATCGGAACTGCCATCTGGTATGTCATAAAATTCAGTACGCTCGAAAACAACAGCATTCTGCGGGTGATTCTGGCCCATCTGATTGCTGCATCCATCATCGTTTTTATTTGGATGTACATCGGAGTAGTCTTGGTTAAGGCATTTCATCCCGATGCCCGGCAGTGGCTTGGTCTTACAGGTTTTGATCGTACCATAGCCGGCTATGTGCTGTACCTGGGTTTTGTGGTTTTCTTTTACGCCGTAAATTATTACTATGCGTTCAAGGAAAAATCGAAAAACGAAACACACCTGAAAGCACTGGTGAAGGAAGCCGAATTACATGCTTTGAAATCGCAGATCAATCCTCATTTTTTATTCAACAGTTTGAACAGCATTTCGTCGCTGACTATGACGGATCCCGCCCGTGCCCAGGAGATGGTGATCAACCTCTCGCAACTGATGCGGTATTCGCTCAAACACGATCAGGACGAGAAAGTTACCTTTCGCCAGGAACTGGAGAACAACAAATTGTACCTTAGCATCGAAAAAGTACGTTTCGGTAAAAAACTAAACCCGGTTTTTGCCATCGACGAAGGGTGTATGGAGGCGACAATTCCGAATATGATTCTTCAGCCCTTATACGAAAATGCCATTAAATACGGTGTTTACGAAGCTACTGAAACCATTGATGTAATAACGCATTGTAGGCTGAACGGAAGCATGCTCGAGATTGTAATCAGCAATACCTACGACAAAAATGTATTAAGTAAAAAAGGCGAGGGGATCGGTTTGCGCAACATCCGCGACCGTCTTCAGGTAATATACGGAAACCCGCATCTGCTAAGGATTGCCGACAACAATAATGAATTCACCGTAACATTGAACATACCACAAAAACTGAAATAAAATGACCGAAAAATTGCGCACCATCATTGTGGAAGACGAAGAATTGGCCCGCAACCTTATGAAGAATTTTTTGTCGGATATCGAATCGGTTGAGATCATTGCCGAATGTGAAAACGGATTTGAAGGGGTAAAAATGATCAATGAATTAAAACCCGATCTGGTTTTTCTGGATATCCAAATGCCCAAGATCACCGGATTCGAGATGCTCGAGTTGCTCGAACATAAACCCCAGATTATATTTGCTACGGCCTACGATCAGTATGCTCTGAAAGCTTTTGAGTTTAATGCTGCCGATTATTTGCTGAAACCCTATTCGAAAGACCGCCTGGTGGAAGCGGTAGCCAAGGTTGAGGAACGTATTCAGGCCGATGGCCGTGAGTCGGACGTGGCAGAGAAAATCAGTGAGTTTCCGCGCGAAGGTTACCTCGACCGCGTAGTGGTGAAAGACCGCAATAAAATTCACATTGCACCGGTTGATGCGATCCGTTACATCGAATCGATGGACGACTATGTGATGATCTACACCACCGATGGCCGCTGGATGAAGCAAAAGACCATGAAATATTTCGAGACCGTGCTTAATCCAAATAATTTTGTAAGGATTCACAGGTCATACATCGTTAAGGTCGATGAAATCTCGGAAATCCAGCAGTACGAAAAAGAATCGTATGTGGTTATTCTTCACGACAAAACCAAGTTAAAGGTTAGTAAAACAGGCTATAAAAACCTGAAAGACATACTGAACTTCTGATTTGGAAAGAATATTACTGGTCAGGTTTTCTGACTTCTCATCTCACAGCGTGGAACCTTTTCCGCGTTTCTCAGAGCGTTAGGTTTTTACTTTCACCCCATCTTCATTCTGCAGAGGTAGGGAGAAGAGTGTGTTTTGTCCCGTTGGCTCAGACAGATTATTTGTATATTCATTGTCTCGATTCGAGTCTAAACCAATGGAGATGATCAAAACATATCATTTTCTTCCCTGCAAGTTAATTCCCGGGATGTGCATCCTATATGGCTTGCATGCCGAACTTTCTGTCGTTCGAAATTCTCATAAAAACTATATCTAATGAAAAAACTGTTACTTATGCTGGCCGTCGTTTTTCTGATCTCGACGGTTGTAAAAGCAGAAAAAAAAGAAGACGAAAAAAAGGAAGAACCCAAATCCTTTATTAACTCCGATCTGGTGAGTGGATTAAAATGGCGAAGTATCGGCCCCGCCTGGGCAAGTGGGCGAATTGCCGATTTTGCCGTGAATCCATACAATACAAAGGAATATTATGTGGGTGTAGCCAGTGGAAACATTTGGAAAACGGAAAACAACGGAACTACCTGGAAGCCGGTTTTTGACAACTACGGCGCCTATTCAATCGGAGTGGTAGTGCTCGATCCTAATAATTCAAACGTGGTTTGGGTGGGTACCGGCGAAAATAACCATCAGCGTGCATTGGGTTATGGCGATGGCGTTTACAAGTCGTTGGATGGAGGAAAATCGTTCAAAAATATGGGATTGAAAGAAAGCCGTCAGATTGGCGGCATTGTGATCGATCCCCGGAATTCGAACATTGTTTTTGTAGCTGCCGAAGGGTCTGCCTGGGGGCCGGGTGGAGAGCGCGGCCTCTACAAATCGGCCGATGGTGGCGAAACCTGGAAAAAAGTGCTCGATATCAGCGAAAACACCGGAGTCAACAACGTAAAAATCGATCCTTCCAATCCTGATATCATGTACGCCACATCAGAGCAACGTCGACGCACTTCGTTTACGAAAATTGGCGGCGGACCCGAGTCGGCCGTTTACAAATCAACCGATGGCGGTGAAAACTGGCGTAAGATTATGAAAGGCCTGCCGGGGGTACAACTCGGAGGAATGGGAATTGATGTTTCTCCGGTGGATACTAACGTGGTTTATCTGATTGTGGAAGCCGCCGACGACAAAGGAGGCTTCTATCGTTCGACCGACAAGGGCGAAAGCTGGGAGAAAATGAGCAGTTATCATTCCAGCGGACAGTATTACAACGAGATTGTTTGCGACCCGAAAGACGTGGATAAAGTGTATTCCACCGAAACCCGCTCGGTGTACACCGAAGACGCTGGAAAAACCTGGAAGAATATCTCAACCAAAACCCGTCACGTTGACGACCACGCGATTTGGATCGATCCGAAAGATACCCGTCATTTTATGATCGGCGGTGACGGCGGTGTTTATGAAACCTGGGATGGAGGCGAAACCTTTGACTTTAAGGAAAACCTTCCGGTTACCCAGTTTTACCGCGTGTTTGTTGACGATGCAGAACCATTTTACAATGTGTACGGCGGTACACAGGATAACAATTCAATGGGAGGGCCATCGCGGAACACCAGCCGCAATGGCGTGATCAACGACGACTGGTACGTTACCATGGGCGGCGATGGATTCTGGGCGGCTACCGAACCGGGAAACCCCGACATTGTGTACACCGAATACCAGTACGGAAATATGTTTCGTTACGACAAAAAAAGCGAGGAAACCATCAGCATAAAACCGCGCGAGCGCAAAGGTGAACTGACTTATAAGTGGAACTGGAATGCACCGCTGATCCTGAGCCCGCACCTGAAAACACGTTTGTATGTGGCTGCCAATAAGGTTTTCCGAAGCGATGACCGTGGAAATACCTGGGAGGTGATCAGCGACGATCTTACCGCGCAGGTCGACCGGAATTCTTTCCCGGTAATGGGAAAATACTGGCCTGCAGATGCGGTGGCAAAAGATGTTTCCACTTCGCAGTGGGGCACCATTGTTTCGCTCGAAGAATCAAAATTAAAAGAAGGATTGCTGTATGCCGGAACCGATGACGGAGTAATTTCGATCACCGAAAATGGTGGCAACAGCTGGACCCAGGTAAAAGCTTTCCCAGGTGTTCCGGAGTATACCTATGTGAGCGATCTGCTGGCCGACCGCTATGATGAAAATGTAGTGTATGCCACTTTCGATAACCTGAAAAGCGACGACTTTAAGCCCTACGTTTATACAAGTACCGACAAGGGGAAAACATGGACTTCCATTTCAGGAAACCTGCCCGAAAACGGAACCGTTTATACGATTGTGCAGGATTACCTTCGTCCCGAATTGTTATTTGTCGGGACTGAGTTTGGTATTTATTTCACCGTGGATAACGGACAAAACTGGGTAAAACTAAAATCGGATCTGCCTACCATTGCTGTTCGCGATATGACCATTCAGGAGCGCGAGAGCGACCTCGTGATTGCCACCTTCGGACGTGGTTTTTATATTCTTGATGATTACAGCCCGTTGCGAGAGCTAACTCCCGATCTGGAAAACACGAAAGCTGCGATTTTCCCGGTTAAAGATGCCTTGATGTATATTCAGACTGACGGAAAAGACAACCAGGGTGACACCTATTTTTACTCAAAGAATCCGGATTACGGTGCTACTTTTACCTATTTCCTGAAAGAGGTTCCAAAGACCCAAAAAGAGCTTCGGAAAGAGGAGGAAAAGAAATTGTTCGACGAGGGTAAACCCATTCCGCAACCCAGCTGGAGGGAACTGCAACTTGAAGACAAGCAGGAAAAAACACACCTGATTTTTACAATTTACGATGAGGCGGGCAATGTGGTGAGCCAGTTTACCAAATCGCCATCGAAAGGAATGAACCGGGTAACCTGGAACATGACCTATACTTCCAACGCCGGTAGCCGGTTTGGTGGCAATTTCGACCCTACGTCAACTGGAGGAGGTCGCGGAATTATGGTACTACCGGGTATCTACAAAGTAGGAATGCAGATGTGGCACGAAGGTGAATTGACCACGCTGGTCGAGCCGGTTGAATTTACCTGTAGGAAATTAAACAATACCACGCTACCGGCTGAAAACTACAAAGAGAATGTTGAGTTCGCGGCTAAAGTCAACCAACTGGCCTTGTCGGTGGTGGGAGCCGGTAGATTAATCACCGAATCGATGGACAAGGTGGAGCAGATCAAACAAGCCATTTATGCAACACCGGGTGCCCGTCAGCAGTTGATGGACAAAGCAAGGGCAGTGGCGGTTGAACTGGAAGCGCTGAATTACAAAATGAACGGCGTTCCGGCCAAAGCAAGCGGAGAGGAAGTTCCGCCGGAACAGGTGCCGCTGAACGATAGGCTGGGACACATCACCTATACGCACATGGGATCGACCAGTGGAATTACAACCACCGAAAAACGCGGGTACGAAATTTTGAAAGAAGAATTTCCTCCGGTACTGGAAAGCCTGAGAAAAATAGTGGAACAGGAAATTCCCGCACTGGAAGCTGAACTGAACAAGATCAATGCGCCATGGACCCCCGGGCGTTTTATCGATTGGAAAGAATAGGTTCGCCTCGGGCTATAAAGAAATTCACCCGGTGACTTTGAGTCACCGGGTGAATTTTTATAGTACGGTCAGTCAACTATTCTATCCTTTCCACGGCCAGCTTCCGGATTTCCGGGTCAGGGTCGTTTAAAGCCACATGTTCAAGTGTCGACTTTATAGTTACCTTTTGAATGGCCGATCTTCTTACTTCGCTGTTTTCATCATTCAATGCTACATGCGACAAAGTAGATTGCAGCGATACCCTGCTTACAGCAAACTTCCGGATTTCCGGGTCACAATCGTTTAATGCCACATGTGCCAGCGTAGACTCAAGGGTTACTTTTTTTAGAGCCGCTATTTTTACTTCGCTGTTTTCATCATTCAATGCTACATGCGATAAAGTAGATTGCAAGGACACCATGTCTACAGCAAACTTCCTGATTTCCGGGTCAGGATCGTTTAGTGCCACATGTGCCAGCGTAGATTCCAGGCTTACCTTTTGTAGGGCCGCGACTCTTACTTCACTGTCGTTGTCATT
Organism: Maribellus sp. YY47; assembly: GCF_023111095.1. Lineage (GTDB taxonomy): Bacteria > Bacteroidota > Bacteroidia > Bacteroidales > Prolixibacteraceae > Draconibacterium. Next base: position 11,562 of record NZ_JALGYW010000035.1, on the reverse strand, counting down.
TAATGCAACATGCGACAAAGTGGATTGAAGGGTCAGCTTACTCACCGCCAATTTTCGTATTTCAGGGTCGGGATCGTTCAGCGCCACGTGAGAAAGCGAAGATTGAAGCGTCAGTTTTTCAACTGCTGCTTTCCGAATCTCACGGTCCTTTTCATTTAATGCCAGGTGCGAAAGGGTGGATTGACCGGAAACGCGTTCAGATGTTTCAACGTTTTCAGACGAGACCGTCTGAAGGGTAATTTTTTCCTGTCTTGAAATCGTACATGCGCTCAGTACGCATACGATCAGTACCAGTTGTAATATTCTTTTCATCTTATTTACATTACTTTTCATGCAGTATTGAAAACAGCTCTGTCTACGAAAAAAAGTTAATGGCTAAGGGATACTTCCAAATCACTCCTTTATTGGCTTTTACGGCACCTGTTATGATGAAAACAATATTCAATACCATCAGAATTGTTATCGGCACAAACCCGGTGAAAAGCGACAACGGGCTACTAAAGGTAAATGAAAAGTTGATCGACAGTTTAAACAGGAAATTGATCGGAAGTATCAGTATAAACAAGGCCGTGAAATAGATCATTAAGCTCAAGATCCAGTTGACTACATTTTTACCGTGCTGATCAATGCGTTGAGATTTATCTTTGTTAAGCACCCATAAAATGATGGGAGCAATTAAGCCCAATACCAGGTGAATCAATCCCAGGAAAACCGATATGTGAAGGAGAAAGCCATAGGTGTTTTCGCTGAGTCCGAATAAATTACCCGGATTGATCTGAGGCCGGTCACTTAAAATTCGTTCTTTCTCTTTCGAAAATTCGTCTTCCGTAATGATTCCTTTTTTGAGTAAGTCATCCAGTTTTTCCAGGTCTTCAAAATGTTTGTTCATATTCAATTCAATAAGTTAGGTCTGATTTAGAAAGTGAATTCGCTTGTGTGTTAAACGATCTCCGGTTGATGATTTTTAGCCATTGCACGGTTATTATTCGTATTGCTCCGGGGATTTGTGTTTAACTAGCCAAGTTGTTCCCTGTAATCATTGATTTTTACCCAGTAGATAATCCAGCAAACCAATCCGGCGACTGCGGTTGCATATCCCAGGATAGGTATTATACTGCAGGCAAACAAGACACAATACGCTAATCCTATTCCTGATCCGGGGCTTACTTCGTTGGTTTTTATTCCTTTTTGGGCAAATTCCAGCTTTAGCGATTCGGCCATTTTGTTAACGATAATAAATTGCCAAACCACTCCAAACAGTGGAATCAAACTAAGCCAAACCATTCCTGGTTCCATTTTTCGGTTTTCAAGACTCACCCGCTTTAAGGTGTTCTGAAGAGTAAGCAAATAAAAGATCATCGGGATTAAGGTGATGACGGGAACGATCAAAATGATCATTACTATAATCAGTTCCTGCGGTCCGATAAAGCCAAGTAATATGGCGTTTAAGATTGGGTTCATTGCGTTAAATTTTAGTTGTTCTACTGTTTTGTTTTTATTTCGGAAAGCCTCGCTGTTTCACTGCTGGCGTGCTCTATACATTTCGGTTGAAATCCTGCCACTTTATTCTGGTCTGTTTTGTGTTGTTTCCGCAGGCGTATTCAAGGTGTCAGCTTTTAGACAACAATAAAGTAAACATAAAAATACTAACGATACAATCGCAGTAGGCTTTTTTTTAGCAAAAGTTTTGTTTAAGTCTACCGATGATGTGAGAGCTTTGCACTTCAGGATTCATGTTATAAAATAATTTTCGCCCATAGGTCCCGGCAGGGGTAAGTCTCTTTTGTTCCATACGCTATCATCTTGATATTTTGGGCTGTATTTTGTAACTTGTTGATATAGGGCTAAATAAACTCGTCATGAAAAATCATGCAAAAAATACTGGTATTGTTGTGAAGACGATTAGCTTGATCATATTCGCAATCTTTTTAGTTTCATGTGAAAATGAAGATAAGTCTTTACCGGACAACGGTGCCGATACCGAACTTAAAGCAGCTGCGCTAAAAAAAGGAACTGATCCGATTGCTCAAATTGCAATGGACGAAGGTTTTAGCGAGCTTGTTGCTGCGCTGAGTTATGTTGATTCAGCGTTGCAAACCCATTTCGTTGATTTGTTTTCGAACGGAAAAGATCAGTACACTGTTTTTGCGCCGACCGACGATGCATTTTTTGCCTTGTACGCTTCCCTGGGCGTTGGTAAGATTTCTGATTTGCCGGCCCAATCGGTGTTGGATATTCTATTGTATCATGTTACTGAAGGAAGAAGAGCTTCAAACAGTGTTGTCCCCAAAATGAATGTCCGTACCATTGAAACACTTCTTTACAAATCTTTTACGGTAAATATTGACGGAAGTATTCATGCAGTTGGAAATACAGCTGCCATTGCAAGCGCCGACATTTCAGCTTCCAATGGTATTATTCATGTTATTGATGCAGTGCTGCTGCCGGTTGATCTTGCGACCCTGCTTCACCAGACCCGACTCAGGATCGGACGTGCCCTGCTTGAAGTGCAGGCACCCGGGGTGGATGAGGTTCTGCCGTATTATGCCTATAACATTGAATATCACGATCCGGTGGTTAGCATTTACGGCATAGAAAACATGACTGCATTCCTCTATCAGCTGATAATAGGCGCGTCGCCTAACCTTGTAACAGCGGTGGTAGATGAAACGCTCGTCGACGATATTTATTCGGCAACATGGATCATGTCGGGGGATTTTCTGGGTGTTCCGTACCAGGCCAGGGGCATCTCAATTTTCAAGTTTCTGTCGAATTCTGCACAGGTTTACTACCAGCGCGACTACTATTCCGAAGGCGACATTATGGCTACCATCCCCGGACTGGATCAGGCAATCGGGGGATTCAGAGCTTATTACCGATGCGCTGTAGATCCAAAATTCGAGTGTCCGTTCACTGCTGCACCTGTAAGTACCGAAAACAATTCATTAAAGAGTGTACAAACCCAGATCAGCAGTGATCAGCTGGAGGTCGCTCGCCAACTGGTTCAGATCCATGCGGGAAACTGGACAAACGTACTGCCTTTTCTGGCTGCTAACTACGAGTATCACGATCCTATTGTCGATATCTATGGGCCCGAAACCATGGCTGCGTTCCTGGGGCGTTTGTTTGCGGGCTCGTCGAATTTGTACACCATTGTAGAAGACGAAACCCTGACCGACGACATTTATATGGCTACCTGGACCATGGCCGGTGAATTTAACGGAGCACCCTTTAGCGCTCCGGGGATGTCAATCGTAAAGTTTGTTGAAGGGACAACACAAACCTATTACTCGCGCGATTACTACACCGAGGGCGACGTAATGCTTGGCGTTCCCGAACTTGCGGGTGCCGTAACAGGTTTTCGTCACTACTACCGAAGCGCCGTAGATCCAACTTACCCGAGCTCGCAGTAGGCGAGTCGCTCTGGTAAGCAGAATCATATCCGCGCGGCAGAGTGTTCCTGCATTTACTCGTCGTTCAGCGAGTCGATTCCCTGTTTTAAGAGTTTTTCCAGTCCGGCTTTCATGGCGGCAAGCTGTTCGGCCGGGTGTCCTTGCCAAGCGGTAACTTCGCCTACCACCCTGAATGGCTCTTTCGAACGATATGACAGGGTGGGATTGCCCGGGAATTTTCGGTTGGTCAAATCCGGATCATCCTCGATGGCTCCCGAGGGTTCTACCAGATAAATTCGTTCCCGTTCTTCTCCAAAAGCAAGCTCTGCGCCCCAAATGGCTGCATCGAGGGTTGCTGTCAGAAAGATGTATTTCGCATTTTTTCGTTGTCCGAAGTTCGAGTTGAATCCCACTTCGATTAAGTCTCCCACTTTTAGGTCGGCTTTAGTACCGTGAAAGTAAGTTTGTGCAAAGGGTGTCGGATGCTGTCCCGTCGGTTTGTTTTCGTGCGTTTCTTTTTTCATGGTTATTATTTGTATTCGAAAGTTTGGGTTGTTGCTGCAATTAGGGGCCGTTTATTTATTCAACGGTGTAGCCAATGTAAAAATTTATTGTTGTTTTCGTGTTTTTTGCGAAGTCAATGTGTTGTGTTTCTTCAACCAGCCGTTCCCAATGGTTGCGGGTAGCCTCACATTTTACAGCGTACGTTCCGGGTGCAATTTTTAACGAATAATATCCGGTGGTGTCGGTTGTTGTTGCCCAATCGGAGTTTTCAATCCATATTTCAAATTCATTATCGTAGTAATGTTCCGGGTCATCCGCGTCAACATGGTGTACCTGTCCCGAAATCAATGAAGAGTCATTGAGTAGGGTATCTGAAACCGATACCATTTCCACTTTGCCTTCAATAAATTGCCGGTCGAGACAGGAGCTGGCCATTACAACGCCCGCAACGAAAATGGTCAGAACTGCAAACTTTTTCAAAAGAATTAATTTAGAGTTTATAACATAGATTGCGATTTACACTGTTGGGTTGCGTATCGTTTTCCAAAATGTTTTGCTGAAGGTGGTGTGAGAGGCGCTCGGGTGGGCTATTGGCCCACCGGCGGGCTACTCGATTGACAACAGTTTTTTATTTAAGTCCCATTAATTTTATTTCATTATTGGAACCCCTTTTAAAGGTTCCGACCACAAAATCTTGGTTTTGTAACATCGTTTCTAATTCATTGCAAAGATTGTTGCAGTCAATATCTATTTGATTAAGTAGTTCGAATCCTGTATTGGTTGTTACAAAATTTTCTCCATATTTTTTTAAATCTATATCAAAAAGAGTTTCATTATCAACTTCTTGAGTCGATACTATTTTTATAAGAGTATATTTTGCAGAAACTCCATCAAGAGGAGGATTATCAATTGGTTCTACTTTTACTGATAAATTGTAGATAGTACCAGGTTCATAATTAAATCCTTGGATATTTGAATAGAATTTTGTCCAATTGTCAGTTCCAATGTTATCTCCTTTTTGTATAAGTAAAGTTAAAACAGGTCCTACGGCAATTCCAGTATTCTGAAAATGGTTAATTCTCATTTCAATAACTTCAGATTGGTTATCATCATCTTTGGAACAAGAAAATAATATCCCAAGAATCATTAAAATCAAGATTTGGTTTTTCATAATTATACGATTTGGTTTTTAAGTAAGATGTATAATTATATTAAAGGTTGCGTTAAAATGTTGCCAATGGTCACTTGCAAGTTGTCGTTGCGGATTTCGAAGAGCGTTCCTGTCCGAAGGACACGGAACTGCGATACGAGAATCCGTAGTTGGCGTACCACCAAACCCCGCCCTGCAATATGTACTGTGTTAGGCAAAGTTATTTTTGTCCTACTTGAGATTTAGCTTTATTATAATTTTTAATCGCTAATATTAAGAATGCAACACAACCTAATGCCATCACCACCAAAAAAAACCAGTTTAATGTTGGCACTTCCTGTAATTTAGTGTATGATAACATGTTTCCAATTATTGCACAGGTTATTGCAAGGCAGATTTCAAAGAAAAGTCTAAATGTATTACTTGTATCTAAATAATCTTCTCTTACCAAAGTGATTGTTATCTCCTCGGGTGCTTTTACACTTGTGTTTACATTAATGCTAGCCATTCTGCTCCTCCTCTCCAAGATAAAATGAATATTCAACTTTTTTTAAGTTGGTATCAGTTAATCCATAAATTATATAGGTTAGATAAAGCTTTCGATTTAAAAGAGTCCCAATATACCAGAACTCTTTACTATAAGAGCCCAATATATTATTGTAGTTTGTAAATAAGATTTCTAATGTTGTATTGTTTACCGCTTTAGCAGACCTTTTTAATTCATTCTTGTTTGAATCTTCTGTGTCGAATTTTAATATGAAAGTAAGAGTATTTTCGTCTGGGGCTTTGATTTGTATTTGAAGGTCTTTATCACCCCCCGCAATTACAAGCCCACTGGAAATTAAGTCATAGTCTCCAGATTTGATTTGTGTTTCTATTGCCATTTTTTAGTCAGATTTTTAGTTTTTTTTGAATTTATTATATCATTATTTGATTTCATAATTTTGCCTAACGTATATGTAAATACCCCATTGCATTTATATTCTTAGTGTCGATTACATTTATAATACCACTCAGGTGCCGCATGTGTAGTTCTTTTGTGTAATGGCGTATTCAAGGCTATAGATTTTGTTTCCTAAAAGTAAACATAAAAAGAATGAATCGTACCTCAGACAATATGTTATGGAGTAGTTTTCATGGGTTAGGGGGTACTTCAGAGGTGGGGAGGGGTACTTCCGAAGTACCCCTCCCCACTTCAAAACATACTCGCCGGGCTTCAGAGGCGACTGCAGTAGGCAAAAAGGCGACTCGAGTTACTTCAGAGGCGACTGCAGTAGGCAAAATACCGAGTGCAGTCGCCTTTTTACCGCTCGCAGTAGGTTCAGAGGCGACTCAGGCAGGCTCCGAAGTAAGTGCTGTTGCTGGGGAGGAGGGGATATGGGTTGTATTCAAAAAAAACGGGCACCAACCAAGTTAGATTGGGATTTTTGAGGGAAGCTGTTTTTGTACTGCGACCATGAAGCATTCCTGGTTCACGGGAATCACCAACCGCAATGAAAGTAATATTAATTACTCTCCCTCTTCTCCCTCTCTATACGTAGAGAGGGACAATTGTGTCGAAGGCACAATCAGGGTGAGTCAGAATGTTGTAATCGTATTTTGCTGTTGTTTTTTGAGCGACTTTCAGAAAAAAAGCGGGGTTGATCATCCCCGCTTTTTTCAGACTTAGTGGCCAGAACTATTCCTCAGGTTCCGGTTTCTTTCGGCTGCCATTTGATTCGAAGCGTTTCTTCAGGTCTTCGAAAATGGCTTTGGCGCCGGGTATATTCATTTTGGCGGCTTGTTTTACCGAGTTGTAATAGCCCAGTGCATTTACATAACTTTCGCCGCCGGCTGCCATTACCGTGTCGTCGAGCCCGTCGTTGAGCTGCTGAACCACCCGGAGCAGCGGAACCAGTTGTCCCACCACGTTCATGTCGTTGGCCAGTGCCTGAGTATTCATAAAAGGCGGTGCAAACTGCGGGTCGGAGGTGGTGTAATCGAGTGTCTTTTCCACAAACGGAAGGGTTTTGTCGCTCATTTTGGGTAAGGTGCGCCGTTCTTCGGGCGTTAGTGCAATCAGGTAAGGCTGTAAAGCTGTTTGTACTTCCGCTAATTTCGTTTGGACGTCGGTAATTACCTCGTTGGGAATAATAAAATCTACGATGTTTTCCATGAGGATTAAATTTAAGTGTTACTAACTAGAATTTTGTGTAATGGTGTCTTCAAGATAAACCTATTGTGCTTTAAAAACAAGGAATGTTTTCTAAAACATAAAAAACAGAGTGCTGATACTGTGTGTTGTATGGTCTTTCTTTAAGAAGTTTTGCCTAATAACTATAAAAAATAGTTTGAAAACTAAAAAATATAGTTACATTTGTTTTGAAAGAGTTCAGAGCCGTGTCCGTCTTCTGACGGATTCAAAGTTCAGGGTTCAGGGTTCAGAGTGTGGATACCCGAAGCTTGAAGCTCGAAGCTCGGCGCTTGATGCTGTTTCAGATCCCTCTCCCTCGTCAGTTGACGGAGGGGATCGGGATGACGAAGCGGGATAATGGTTTAGCGACGCAGTGATATGTATAGTTGGATAAGGGTTGTTTTTGCGCCGCAGATGAATAGGGAAATCCTTGTCATTCCGACCCCGGGTATTCGGGGGAAGGAATCTGGTTCACTTGATGCTGGATACTCGAAGCTCCCCGCTTCCTGATTTGTCCCCCTTTTAGAGGGGGACGAGGAATTCGGGGGCATTAGCCACCGGAATGACGGAGGGGGTGATACTTGATACTCGATACTCAATACTAATAAAGATGAAAAAACTGACACAGAAGGAAGAAGAGATCATGAACTTTTTTTGGGACCGCGGGCCCATGTTTGTGAAAGAGTTAAAAGAGTTGTATGCCGGGCAAAAGCTGCATTACAACACGCTTTCGACCATGGTGCGGGCACTCGAGGAAAAAGGTTTTGTTGATCACGAGCAGTTTGGAAATACCTACCGCTATTTTGCGGCAGTAAGCAAAGAAGAATACAGCAAGAAAACGCTGGGCAGCGTGGTGAAAAAGTATTTCGACAACTCGTATAAAAACGTGGTGTCGCTGCTGGTGGAAGAAGAAAACCTTTCGCTGGATGATTTGAAAAAGCTGATCGAAGAAATAGAAAATCAACAAAACAACCCGCAATGAACCCATTCCTGGTTTGGCTTCTAAAATCGTCGGTAAGTCTGGCGTTGTTGTATGCGGTGTTTAAGCTGGCGGTTAGCCGCGACAAAATGCACACTGCCAACCGCTTTGTGTTGCTGGGCATTTTGCTAACGTCGGTGGTGCTTCCTTTTGCCGATGTGCCGGTTATTCGGGAAACACAGGTGATTCCGCAGTTCGAAGCCATTCATGAGTGGGTGGCTGCTCCCGCCGCAAGCGAACCGGTAATTTATACCGAAGACATGTCAGATACAATAAGTAAAGCAACTTCCGCGAAAGCGCCGCTTAACCCTTGGCTGGTGTTTTACCTGGCTGTGATCGGGCTGCTGATGGCTCGTCTGCTCTTTTCGGTGGTTCGGGTGGGGAGTATCATCCGCCAGGCCGAGAAACAACACTTCCGCGATGTGGTTTTGGCCATTGTCAAAGATTTTATTCAGCCCTTCTCCTTTCTTCAGCACATTGTTTTGTCGGAAAAAGACTTTACTGAAAACCGTGATATTGTAGTCGCCCACGAATACGCCCACATTCAACACAAACACGCGCTCGACCTGATGATCTGCGAGCTGTTTACCGCCCTTTTCTGGTTTAACCCGGTGGTGTGGCTGTTGCGCCGCGATCTGAAACTGATACACGAATACCAGGCCGACCAGGCCGTTCTTAACCAAGGCATCGATGCAAAAACATACCAACTGTTGGTTCTTAAAAAGGCTGTAGGCGAAAGACGTTTTGCCCTGGCCAACCATTTTTCACAAAAACCAATTTTAAAACGAATCAAAATGATGCACATGAAAACAAATCGTCGCCACACAAGCCTGAAACTGGTTTTGTTTGTTCCGGTAATAGCGCTGCTGTTGCAGGCTTTTGCAAGGCCAGAGATAATTGTAGAGAAAGCAGGTGCCTATTTGCCCGCAATCGGACAACAGGATAGTTCTGAAGTTTGGGTTGAAAACTGGGTGAGCGCCAGAATAAAATATTTAACGAATGAAGATTATTTTAATGACGATCAACTTCTTACGATTATCGATTCAAATCGGCCAATTGCTGAAGAAAACACCGTGCATAAAAACAATGTGTTTATCATTCTTCAGAATTTGAAAGGTGAGTTATTGGTTGAAAACCAGAGGCTTGAATTGAAGGATTTAAGGACTTATCTGGACTCTTTTCTAAAAGGTAAAAATGAAATTTCCGGAGAAAATCCGGATGTATCTTTGGAAGAATTGCCCTTTGTTGGAAAAGTAACAATTTCACAGGGAACCATACTTTACCGAAAAGATGTGGCTACTCCACAAGATGCAACCGAAGCGGTAATGAAGAAGATTGCAGAAGCCATCTTAAGTGTAAGGCAGGAGATGGCGAAAGCGAAATTTGGGAATGATTATTTTTCTTTAAGTATCGATAAGAAGGTGGTTGTGAACAAGATGATTCCCGGGACAACAAGTTTTCAAATACCTAAAGGTATAAAACGAAGCTCAGTAGCTCCGCCTCCACCGCCACTTGTAAACATAAGAATAGCAAAAGATGGAGGTATTTATGTTGAGAGGTATTACGTTCAGCCAAAACCAAAAGATGAAAAATGGCAGCTGATAGACAACAAAGAACTTACAATCGAACAACTAAAGCGTTATTTGATGCAGCGGAAACAGTTAAATGATGAAGCAAATCGAAAGAATGGGACCAATCACGAACAGGGAGTAAATGTAACTGTTGAAAACGGTGCCAGCGAAAAGGTTGTTTCCGAGGTAAAAGAAACATTGTTTTTTGCCGGGATAAAAAACGCAAATTTTAAAAGGCCGGCAGATAATACACCCTCGTCGCAAAATATTGGAAAATACGATGTGAGAGTTTATTCTGATAGATTGGAGGTTTTTAACAACGTATCTACCGTTGAAAACGTAAAACAGGAAGTTGAAGAGTCTTTAAAATCAATGGGTGATAAAACAACGATTTCCGTTTTGTCGTTTAGCGATGTCCCGAAAAAAAGGCTGGATGCCGTTCTCAATGAGCTGAACCAGGTTCCGTTTGTAAAAGTAAGTACCACCGTTCTGAAGCTGGAGCAGGAACCGGTTTCAACAGCACAACACAAAATTATGCTAAAAGCAAACGGTCGTATTAACCTGGATGACAAAGAATACAATTTAACCGGGTTTGAAGCTAAAATAAGGGAGGCAAGTGCAGGTAAGCAGCCGTTAAAAATTGCATTGGAAGTGGAAAACAATACTACCAACATGCAACTTGAAACGGTAAAACGAATTCTGAGGGATGCAAAAGTTGATCAGGTAGGTTACAGTATTCAAAAACATTTCGTAAGGGAAACGGAGCCGGGAACAAAAGTAGGAGAGCCAACATATGGATTTTCGATTAGTTGGAGAGGTGCACCAGATATGGAAAAAACGAAACGGGCTGCTGAAGATTTTCTTTCAGGAACAGGGAATCGTAGTTTGTACACCAGTATATTTCCGGAGAAAAATGCCACGCAAGAGGAAATAGACGCGGTTAAGAAAGTATTACTGAATGCCGGTTTTCTGAAAGTGGATGTTCGGAAAAATTAAAATCAAAGTTTTCGGAGGAGTGTAAAGCCATTTTCATTTTCACTCCTGTTAATTCTTGTTAAAGAGTGTTATAAATAAGTTCTGACAAAAAAAGAATTTGTTACTTAGTCGTTATGTAAAATTGTGGCATGAAATATGCTGACCCTGAGACATGATCCTCTGAATATGATTATCATTGAAAAACATAAAGAAACTGAAGATCTTATAGGCAAATAGAGATTTGTCATAAGTTGGAAAATTAAGTTTAACAAAAAGCCCGGAGAGCCGGGCTTTTTTATTTTTGGAAGCTGAGTGTTATGTGTTAATTATTGGGAATTGAGTGCACTTGTCTGACATATTGTTACCTATTGTTTGGGTATTTGTTTGATCTGATTGAATCGTTAATCACGAATGTCCTGAAAGGACTATACTTTAATAACCGTGTGTAAAACGCACGGCAGAAAATCGATTCGAAACATCAGCCCTGAAAAGGGTTGAATAAATCCCCATAAAAATGTTATTGTCGTTACAAAACAAACTAAATTAGTAGCTATAAAATAGTTATAACTAAGACTTAACCACCATGACCAGTTATCGACAAATCATCTATCAAATCATTTTTCGCACCAAATACAACCAAAAAACGTTACAATCGGAACATAAAGAAAAGCTCTTCAAATATATATGGGGAATCATAAGCGGGCACTTAAAACCCGCTGATTATTAATTGTTTATTTTTTAGTTCTTTGACATTTTTGTAATCGTATTTCGTAAGTACTTCTTTTATAGGAGTTTTGTCGAGTAGAGATATGCTAAGG
>NZ_JALGYW010000034.1 GCF_023111095.1 Maribellus sp. YY47 | reverse complement strand
CACAAACAAGATACCATTAAAATTAAAAGCTATAAAAGAACAGACCGTTTCAAAGCTAGCTTTGAAACGGTCTGTGAATCTATTAACTTAGTCCAATAATCTGTAACGCTTATTTAGGACTAGTCACTGCTTATTCAGCCACAACTTCAAATTCGATCTCAACTTTCACTTCTTTGTGCAATTTGATAACGGCTTTGTGGGTACCCACTTCTTTGATGCTGTCTTCAGGAATTGTGATTTGCTTGCGGTCGATCTCAAATCCTTTTTTGCTCAATGCTTCAGCTAACTGAATAGTGTTTACCGAACCAAAGATTTTTCCAGAGGTACTTGTTTTTGCACCAATAGTAATTTTCTTGGCAACGATTTGTTCAGCCAACTTGGTAGCTTCTTCTTTCAGTTTTGCTTCTTTGTGTGCACGTTGTCTGATGTTTTCAGCCAAAATTTTCTTTGCTGATTCGGTAGCAACTATTGCTTTTTTCTGTGGAATCAGGAAGTTACGACCGTAACCGTCTTTCACGCTTACTACGTCATCCTTGCTTCCTAAACGTTCCACGTCTTGTAACAAAATAATTTCCATTTCAAGTCCTCCTTTTTTATTTCAACATGTCGGTTACAAACGGCAGCAATGCGATCTGACGGGCACGTTTAACAGCCTGTCCAACTTTGCGCTGGTATTTCAATGAAGTTCCGGTGATACGACGTGGTAAAATTTTACCTTGTTCGTTCAGGAATTTTTTCAGGAATTCCGGGTCTTTGTAATCCACATATTTGATTCCGTTTTTCTTGAAACGGCAATATTTTTTCTTTTTGATTTCTACTGACGGTGGTGTCAGGTATCTGATTTCACTTTGTGCCATGGTTTAATCCTCCTTTTTTTCTGTTTTTGCTTTCTGAAGTTTTCTTCTTTTCTCGCTGTATGCTACTGCATATTTGTCGAGTTTAACGGTCATGAAACGAATAACGCGCTCATCACGACGGAAATCAGTTTCTAACTTCGTAATAAATACAGGATCAGCTTTAAACTCAAACATGTGATAAAAGCCAGTAGATTTCTTTTGGATCGGGTAAGCCAGTTTTTTCATTCCCCAATCTTCTTCGTGAAGCATCTCACCTCCGTGTTCAGTGATGATGTCCCTGAATTTTTTTACCGCTTCCTTTACCTGTGGCTCAGATAAAACGGGAGTACAAATGAAAACGGTTTCATACTGATTCAACATAATCATCTAATTTTTAAATGGTTAAAAATATTTATCCAAATTTTTGGACGTGCAAAAGTAGAAATAAATTGTTATTTATCAAATACTTTACGGTTTTTTCGATCGATAATCACCATTAAAAGAACAACCTATGATTTTTACCGCTCAATTTTATTTTCAGGAGGTGCATGAAAAAGGATAATTATGTCTGAAAATAATGGGTTTATAAACTTTTGAATTTGATGACTGTTTGGTAGAGCGATAAACGTTCTGCAAATTAAGTAACGCATTTAAGAGTGATGGAGCAGTTAAAAAGGACCATTTTAGGCATCTTTCTGGTTTTGTTTTCAGTATTAACTTTTGCCCAGAATGGAAGCTTTGTTGGGATAGTAAGAGACGAATCAAATAGTCAACCACTGGAATACGCCAATGTTGTCGTGTATTTTTCTTCCGATTCTTCCATTGTATCCGGAGGAGTGACCAGTGCCACAGGTAATTTTAAGATCGAAAAATTAAAGCAGGGGCAGTATTTTCTGCGTGCACAGTTTTTAGGTTACGAAACAAAGCAAACCGAAGTTTTTGAATTGAAAGATCATCTCAGATTAAATGTGGGAACCATCGCTTTAGATCCTGCAGGCGAACTGGTGGAAGAGGTGAATGTCACTGGAGCCAGGATCAACACCATCAGTAAAATTGACAAGCAAACATTTAGTGCCGAACAATTTGAATCGGCGCGAGGAGGAAATGCAGTAGATGTGCTAAAAAATATGCCTTCGGTAGCTGTTAATGCTGAAGGCGATATTACGGTGAGAGGATCGGGAGGATTTCTGCTTTTGCTAAACGGTAAGCCGGTTTTAAGCGATGCTCAGGCGGCGTTGAGCCAGATTCCAGCTAATGCCATAAAAAACATAGAGTTGATCACTTCTCCTTCAGCTAAATATGATCCTGATGGAAAAGCCGGGATTATTAATGTGACTACAAAAAATGCGCACAATAGTGGATCGGGTGTGATTGTGAATGCGAAATACGGTTTGCCCGGAACCACCGATTTTGGAAATGATCGGGAAGCCAAACGTTTTGGTGGCGACCTGACATACAGTTATCAAAAAGGGAAGTGGGATATTACGCTGGGCGGAAACTACAACCGGAACGACCTGCAAGGCTACCGTGTTGGGAATATGTGGATTAAGAATCCTGAAAACAATACGATCAATTACATGTCGTCGGAAGGGGAAAGAAGTTTTAATCGCTACGATTATGCGGCCCGGGCATCCATTCGGTTTCAGTTGAATGAATCCAATGTTTTGTCGGCCGGTATTTACACTGGAAAAAGGTATCAGGAGCGCGATGCCAACCTCAATTATTCGAATTGGCAGGAAACACTGGATACGCATGAAAAAATCTATGACGCACCTTATTATAATGCCAATAATCAGATCAAGCAGGGAACCTTTACCTTGGGCAACATTGATTTTACCCACACTTTTGAAGATCAGTCTTCGGTAACAGCTTCGGCACTTTACGAATACGATGATTTGTATGGAAATACACATAACCGTAACCTGACTGGACCCGGTGGAACCTTGCAACAATATGTGCAGAATCCTTATGAAAAGCCAATTGAAGGTTACCGGTTGAAACTGGATTACGCCCGCAAAGTGGGAGTGGGAAAACTGGAGGCCGGTTATCAGTTTAGAAACGATAAGCAGGATGGCGTATTTGATTACAGCGTTACTCCCGACGATCTAACTGCTTCCAACGAAATGTTTAGCGGGACGGCTTACTCAGAAAATACCATCAATTCGGTTTACAGCCAGTACTCTGCAAGTAATGAGAAGCTGGAATACATAGTTGGTTTGCGTTATGAATATTCACGCCGTTCTGTGAAGTTGTCGTTTGATTCTGATCCCCATGTACTGAAACTCTCGAATTTCTTTCCTACGCTCAATATCCAGTACAATATTTCTCCCGATTTGAAAGTAAAAACAGGAGTTAGCCGAAGGATTCAACGTTCTACTAATAACCAGTTGAATCCGATTCCTGAGCGCGAGCATTCGGAAACACTCGAGGTTGGTGACCCTGACTTAAAGCCTGAGTTTGTTACCCTTGCAGAACTGGGACTGGTAAAATCCTTTAAAGGTGGAAGTTCAGCCTATCTTACTGCCTATCTGCAATCAAGTAAAGATCCGGTTCAACGCGTAAACAGCGTTTTTAACGATTCTATTCTGAACCGGGTTTATACCAATGTGGATCGGGGTAGAGCATATGGTTTTGAACTGGGAACGGATTTGCATTTAACCCAATGGTGGTCTTTCTTTGCGGGTGGAAATCTTTTCAAACAGACTTATAAAGGCGGTCTGGAGATATTGGGAGAACCTGCGATTGACGTAAATAGTTCAAAATGGGGTTATTCTTTTAATGTAAACACCACTTTTAATTTAAGTTCAACGTGGAGTTTGAACGGCAATGTGAATTACCTTTCCAAGCGGCCAACAGCACAAGGGGAGGATTCGCGCTACCTGATTCCCAACCTCTCGGTAAAAAAGACATTCCTGGATAAACGACTAACGGCAACGGTTCAGTGGCAAAACATCGATTTAGGGATGCATGAATCGCACCGGCAGCGGATAACAACCTGGGGCGAACAGTTTTATACTACCACCAACTATATTTATCAAACCGATTTTGTGGTGTTGAACCTGAGCTACAATCTCAACTGGAAAAACGGAAAATCAAAACTTCCGTCCAGCGAATTTGGGGATAAAGAGTTTTAGTGAAAAATTGAGAATGTTTATCGGGCTTTAGGCTGTTAATTCGATGTCGGTTTCATTCAGATTATTAATAATCGCGTCTTTTGTCTGGTCGGTTTTATAATCAACTTTCGATAATAATAATTCAAGTAATGGAAGCATGGTTTTTAGTCCACCCGCATTTATTATGAAATTCCATAATCCCTCAAATTTTTTCCATCCACCGGTATAAACCAGGTGCTTCATTTGATGTTTTAACTGGTCGTGGCTGAATGATGCTTTAATTACATTGCTCCATTTGTAAAATTCTTTATATGCCCTCCAGTATCCATTTTCTAATTCAGAAGAGGTTAACGATCTGGTCTTATAAACAACATGCCGGGTGTCGTATAAATCCCAGTCATGAGTTACAATTCGACGTTCTTTCTCCATTTGCTCAAATAACCTGGTTCCCGGATATGGTGTTAAAATGTGGTAAGTAGCGGTAGTTATGGCATTTTCAATACCCCAATCGACTGTTCGTTTAAAAACATCTTTGTCGTCATCATCAAGTCCAAAAACAAAACTGCCATTAATCATTATGCCCAAATCATGTAATTTTCGTGTTGCTTTTTCATAATCGAGCTTTAGATTCTGACTTTTGTTGCTTTGTTGCAGGTTTTTAGGAGAAAAAGTTTCAAACCCGACAAAAAGGCTTCTTAATCCGGCTTCGGCAGCCTTCTCAATAAGGTTGCCTTCAAGTATCGATTTGACGGTAGCCGCGCCCTGAAAAACTTGGTTCATTCCGCGCATCCCATCAAATAGTTCTGCTGCCAGTTTAGGATTGCCTAGTAAATGGTCATCCAGAAAATACAGATGTCGTCCTTTCAGTCTTGATATTTCAAGCAAGATTTCATCTACTTTTTGTGTATAAAACGATTTACCGTTTTTGAAGAAAGCGTCTTTATAGCAAAAGTCGCAGTGGTGTGGACAACCTCTTGAAATTACAAGTGAATTTGGCACTAAATATTTATCCCGTTTTATCAGATCCCTTCTAATCGGAGGCTGGTTCTGAATTGTTCTTCCGGCTATTGATACATATCTTCGTTTTATCTTTTTTAATTTGAAATCGGATAGAAATTCCGGAAATGTTTGTTCTGCCGGCCCAAGAAATATTGTGTCAGCATATTTTTCTGCTTCTTCGGGCAGCGAGGTAACGTGCAATCCACCCAAGGCAACAAAAATGCCTCTGCTGCGATATTGTTCCGCAATTGAATAAGCTCTTTTGGCATTTGTAATATACACCTCTATCAGTACCAAATCTGGTGAATCAATCAGGTTCAGTTTTTCTACGTGTTGATCTTGTAAATCAATTTCGTCATTTTCATCGAGATATGCCGCGAGAGTTGCCAATCCCAGGGGAGGAAATAATGAATATTTTATAGGTCTCCAGTATGCTGTTTTTGCTTCGGTTAATGACGGTAAAATCAGTTTTACTTTCATTTATCTATCAATGTATTTTTATTGGGTTTCATTAAAAAAAATATTTGTCTGCTTGTTTCATCTCAGGCTTTTCTTAGTCCAGATAAGGTTTCGGCCCCTTTGTTTTCCGAGAATATTCATTAAAAATGAAATAAGGATTACAATAAGGTCGACGGGCAAACTTGCATTTTCCGAATACTTTTTGTCCCAGAACCACGATGTCTTTTTGTGTTGTCCTCCATAAATCTGAGCAAATCCGGATATTCCGGGTTTCACCTTCCATCTTTGCAAATAATATGTCGTATTCCAGCCAAGTCTTTCGATGTCGTAACGTGTTAATGCTCTCGGGCCTACAATGCTCATGTCGCCTTTGAGCACGTTGAAAAACTGGGGTAATTCATCAATCCCGGTTCGCCTGAGAATTTTGCCCGTTTGGGAGGGAATATCGTTTACCATCGTCTGGAATTTTAGTATCTCAAACTTCTTGCCGTTTATTCCGATGCGCTCCTGTCTGAAAATTATCGGATGTTTTTCTATGAGTTTGAGTATGATAGAAATAGCGAGCATTGGAATTAAAAATATGGTAAGAGCGATCAGTGAAAAAAGTATATCAAAAAGTCGTTTCATCAATCGAAATTGTTTTTCTGAAGTAAATGTTTGGGGGCTTATTTCGTTCACTTATTCATTGTACCAGTTAATCTTACGCGTAAAGAACATCGTAAGGGACAATACCACAAACAAACCAATGCTACCGACTAAAAGCGCGTAAGTTTCCAATTGCATTAAAACAAAAATAAATCCGAATGAGAAAGTAAGGATCAGGGTTTGGATAATCGCATTGCCCCAGCTTTTCAGGAAGGTTTTTGAATAAAACAGAACCATAGTAATCACCGCTATGGCCGAAATCAGGTAGGCGAGGTTAAATCCAAGTTGTTCGGATATGGAAAGCAGCAGTAAATAGAAGATTAGAACGGAAAAGCCAACAAGGATGTACTGAAATGGGTGCACTCTGTTTTTTGTGATAATTTCGTTTAAAAAGAAGGAGAGAAACACAAACAGAATAACCATAATCCCGTATTTGGCGGCTCGGGAACTTTTCTGGTAATGGTCGGCAATGGTAACGAGTTTCACTCCAAAATCGGCGTCGGTAACGCGGTATTCCTCGTTTTTCCACATTTGAGGGAAATTACGGTTAAAATTCAGAATCTTCCAGTCGGCGGTAAAACCATCCTTGCTGATGTTATGATCTGCCGGTAAAAAACTGCCCACAAATCCCGGATCATTCCACTTTGAAAGCATATTTACCTCGGTGGTTTCGCCCAGCGGCGCAAAATTCAGCGATTCAGAACCTTTTAAATGAAGCGTGAATTGAAAGTTGGCGGGGAAACTTTCGGGAGACAGAGACGTTAGCGGAAGTGATATTCCGTTATTTCCGAACAAGCGGTTATCCATTCCGGGAAGAAAAGACAAAACGGAATCGTTCCAGTTGAGTTCCACTTTATCGTTTATTCCACGTAAATCGCTGATGGAAACCAGGATTTTTGCTTTCTCCCATAATATATCTTTTTGAGAAATCTTAAGCGTATTAAAGTCGGGGAGTTCAAAATTACCCGCCACTTTAATTCCTGCCTCATACACCACTGCTTCGTAAATACTTATTTTTCGTTTTTCAGGATCAATTTCACTCCCTATTTTAAGCGTTTGTGGCAATGTATATGTTTGCCGGATGGTTTCGCTGATTTCCTTTCCATCCACATCAAAACTGCGTTCAATGTAGGGAATCATCAAAACCGGTCCGCGGACGGTTTGTGCCAGCGACCATTTTTGCATAACATCTTGTTTGGTGACTTCGGCTGTGCCTTGCCGCTCGTTAATCAGTCCAAGTATCATAAATTTGGGGACCAGCAATGCAAGGGTGATGGCACCAATGATGAACACTTTGAAGGTGATCTGCCAGTTGACAGACTTTTGTTTTTCCTGTAAAAAATCTTTTGTTTCCATTTGTTTATGTTTTTTTATTGAGTCATTCAAAGAACTTTGAAATTCAAAGTTTGTGGATAAAAAAAATTAGAGTTGTTTCAATATTTCTTCCAGTGCCTGTAAATGGCTTTCGAAGGCTGCTGCTCCCGAGGGTGTAATTTCATAGTTGGTGTTTGGTTTCCGGTTAATAAAGCTCTTGTTTACGGCAATGTAGCCTGCACTTTCCAATGCTTTCAGATGACTTGCCAGGTTGCCATCGGTTACCTCCAGTACTTCTTTCAACTGGTTGAAGGAAGACCGCGAATTAACTGACAGCACCGACATGATTCCCAGCCGGATTTTGTTGTCAAAAGCTTTGTTTAAATTCTGAAAACTACTTTTCACGGCTCAGTTTTTTGATGAATGTTCGTATCTGAAATACATCAGTGTTCCATAAATAATATGCATTACTCCAAATCCAAGCGCCCAGAAAAGTAATCCCCAGGCCGGGAGCAATGCAGCGAGTACCCCAAGCGAAACCTGGAAAATTCCAAGGTAAAAAATCTCCTGACGAGTGAACTTAGCCGCATTAACAAGTGCTAGTCCATAGAAAATCAAGCAGCCCGGAGCAACGATCTCGTACACACCGTTAAATATGAAAATGAGTATCAATAAACCGCCGCTTACCAGCGGAATGGCAAGGTTGATCAGCATTAAACGCGATCCGGGATTCCATATTTTCTTTCCGGCTTTACTGGCTCTTTTGTAGGTGAGTAAAACCACGGTAATAAGTGAAACTACCAGTACCGTCGCCGCAATAAAAACCATCAATGAAATAATTTCAATTGAATTGGTATACTCCACAGCCTGCTGAGTGTTCATCTTTAGGTAGAAAATGAATGCTCCGGCCAGTGCATAAATTCCGATTAATATTCCGGATAAACCGCTGAGTGATAAAAAGCGGCTGGAATCTTCCATCATTTTGCGGATTTCCTTAATCTCGGCGAGGTAATTTTCTGTGGTTTTCATATTAGTCTAAAAGTACTTTGAAAAACAAAGTAAAAGAATTAAATCCATTTTTCAAATAGGGGATTGGATTTTAGTTGTCATTTTTTGAATGAGCTCAATTCAGAGGAAATAATTGGTTCGTTTATCGGGAACATAATTAACTTGTTTTTTATGATTAGTTTTGGGATTGAGCAGTATAAACCATAAACCAATAAACTATGCCGAAATTATTTTTCTTCTCCTTTTTATTGTTGACAGCCTTATCGGGCTGTTGGGATCAAAATCAAAAAAGAAACAGTACGAAAGATATTACGCCTAACCAGTTCGAAGGGAGCGATATTGAGCGGATTCAGGCAGCCGTCGATTTGGCCGCAAAAACTACCGGGAAAGTTGTTATCCCGTATGAAAATTCGAACGGGTCGCAGGTTTGGTTGCTGGACAGTGCGATAGTTCTGCCGGGTAATATCACTGTTTTGTTGGAAAATTGTGTGCTTCAGTTATCAGATCAATGCAGGGATAACATGTTTCGGAGCAACAATGTGGGAATTGGAATTACAGATTCGGAGTGGGTTAGAAATATAAATATTATTGGAATTGGAGATGTGTATTTAAAAGGGGCCGCCCATCCGCGTTCAACGGGCGACTCAGGTCGCACGTTGACATTGGACCCAGAGGAAGAACGAAAATCGGGTAACTGGAGGGTTAGTTTTGGTACAGATGCCGGAAAGGAAGGGGTGAAACAAAAAGGCGATTGGCGAAATATCATGATTTTGATGGCTTATGTAGATGGATTCAAATTGAAAAATGTAACGATTGAAAATGCACAGGCCTGGGCAGTAAGTTTTGAGCGCACGCTGAACGCTGATATTTCTGATATCCGGTTTAATTGTCCGGAGTTCCAGAAAATAAACGGCAAAGACGTTTTCATCGCAAACAGGGATGGGATTGACCTGCGTCATGGGTGTAAAAATTTTCGTATTGATAATATTTCAGGGGTAACGGGTGACGATTTTATTGCCTTGTCAACCTTGGGGTTATATGCTGAACACCCGGAAGGAGGAACGGTTAATTCTACTATGGTGACCTCCAGGGCTTGGAGGGGGCCGGAAGATAACACCGAAAATATTTACATTACCAATATTGTTTGCAAAAGTTCAACGCGTGCCATTGCCATCCGGGCAAACGATGTGGCCAGTATCAATAATGTATATCTGAACGGAATAATATCAGAAGGAGGATTCAATGCAATGCTGGTTGGCGGAAGAGGGTATGGTAAAAATTCTCTGCCCGGAAATATTAATAATATCCATGCGATGAATATTATCGGAGAAGGGCAGTCGTTGATCCAAATTGAAGAAGCTATTGCAGACTGTAGCTTTAGCAACGGAATCTACAAGGGAAGCGGTGAGATAATCAGCTACAATAAAATTGATCCATCCGAAACATCGAATATTGTACTCAATAATGTGATGAAAATGAAGGAATAAGACAGCGAAAGAGGTATTTCGTCACGCACTGTACGTTGATTGGCTTTGTGATATAGTTAGAGGCATACAAAATGCCGCATGCTAATTTGCCGGGCTAAATTACAAGCAGCTTCGATTCTTGGCCTACAGCCGGTACGTTGCCCCTCGTGAATAAAACAAGCTTGTGTTTAACCAACACAAGGTTTGCCTTTAGTATTTCTCCCGTTAAAGATTCGAACCTGCTTGTTTATTATCTTTTAATGATTTCAGGTAGGCTTTGGCCTGATCCGGATGATCGGTTGAAATATAGGTAACATGGTGCTCGATTGCCCAATCGATCAGTTCATTGTCGTTCACCATCCATAAGGTGGATGCAAGGCCCAAATCGTTGGCTTCTTTAATCCACTCAGGTTTCTCCTGTAAAACATTTACCTTGTATGAAAGCCCTTTGTAGCCTTTGGTGTTAAGCTCGGCCGGCGAGAGGTCGACACGCGAGCTCACAAAAACAACGGTAGCGTCCGGCACCAGTCGGATACATTCTTCGCAGGCGTGTTTGCTGAATGAAATCAGTTCCATTTGATCCATCATATTAAACTCGTTGATGAGTTTTACAATGGCTTCCACAAGTTGTGTCTCCCGTTCAGGAGTATCGTGTTTTTTTATCTCCAGGATAAGTTTGGTATCCGGGTCTTTTTTTCCCTGGGTAAGCCATTCCCTGAAGGTTGGAATTTGGTGCCCGTTTTTTAACACGAGCTTGCGAATTTCTTCAAAATTACCCGATTGTATTTTGGTGCCCGTTTCTTTATCGGTATTATCGTGAAAGATAACCAGCGAATCTTCACTGGTCATCTGAACATCGAATTCAACCCCATAAACGCTCAGTTTTTGGGCGTTCGATAAGCTGGAGATGGTATTTTCCTCTGATCCTTCCGTTTTGTAGAAGCCGCGATGTGCAACGATTAAAGGATAATTATCATCCTTTGGTTGTTGTTTTTTGGCAGAATCACAGCCTGAAAAGATTGCCGGCAGGGTGAGGAGTAATATCAATAAATTTCTCATAATAGTTTATCCTTAGATTCTGCTTAAGGCGATTTTAGGTTGATTGGCTTGTTTTTCCTTTTCTTCCAGGGCTGCTTCGTAGGCGGCAACTTCTTCGTAGCTGTCGGCCTTGGCTTTCCAGATGAGCATTAATACACCCATACCGATAAGGGCCACAATGATAACTCCGATATATACTGCATTCCAGCCATAGTGGTCAGCAATAAAACCAAGCCCTACACCCGAAACTAGTGTACTGGCATAACCGAACAGGCCTTTAAAACCATTGGCTGTACCTGCCGCTTTTTTTGTTGCGTGTTGTGCCGCAGAAATTCCGATAAGCGCCTGTGGCCCGTAAATACAGAATCCGGCAGCGCCTAAAGTGAAGTAAAACATCCATATTGGTGCTCCTACGGGTAAAATCCAGAAGATGGCCATAAAACCGGCCGTCCCGAGCATACAAAACATGCTGGTGCGGTGGGCGCGTCCTTTTAGCCATTTGTCGGTAGCATAACCTGCGAACAACATCCCGATAATTCCAGCCACCTCAAACATGGCCACCAACCAACCGGCATGCGACAAGCTCACGTGTTTCGACTGGCTTAACAACATTGGGCCCCAGTCGAGAATAGCGAAACGGACGATGTATACAAAGAAATTGCCAAATCCGAGGATCCACATCAGCGGATTTCGAAAGACAAATTTGCTGATAAAGGCTCTGTATGCCGCAGATTTAGTATCTGTTTTGATTTTTGTTTCACCATTTTCGCTGCCGAGTTCTGGTAGGCCAACCGATTTTGGAGTATCTCTTAAAATCCAGATCAGAGCAAAAACTCCTAATAGCGAAATGGCTGCAGGAATAAAAAAGCAAAGTTTCCATGCTCCCGAGTGCTTGGCAAATCTCATCACGTGCTCAACTTCAGAAGCTTTGGCAGTCGCCATGTCGATGTTTAGGTTTGCTGCGATGTTGCTTACAGCCTCCGGATTAGCGCTAACATCCGTTCCGAAATGCGCCATAATGTAGCCCGAAAGAATAACGACCATTCCGGCCCCGATAGAGTGTGAAATGTTCCAGGTCGACATTTTGGTGGCCAAAATTTTTGGTTCGAACCAGTGTGTCAGCAAACGGGCACACGGAGGGAAACCGGCTCCCTGAAACATGCCGTTAAACAGCCATAAACAGCCCATTATTATGATGAGTGCATTTACATAAATTCCGGCGTCTGTTGACCCGGTAATCATCATGGCTATATCTTCGCCAAATCCAAATGCAACATTGGCACAAACTGCTAAAAATAAGGCGATGGACATGTACCATCGGGCATTTTTACGGTCGGCAAACATTCCGTTTATAAGTTGTGAACTTCCGTAAATTACGCCGTAAAGGGTTAAAAAAGTTCCCAGTTCGGTTTTTGAAATGCCCAGGTCGGCTTCCATTCCGGGCATGGCCAGCGAAAAATTCTTTCTTACAAAATAGAATAGGGCGTATCCCAGTATGGTGCCGAATAGTGTTCGGGTTTGCCACTTCTTAAATGCTTTTTTTTGTTCGGTATTCATCTTTAGTTTATGTTTTTCTTATTGATTTCCCATATGCCTCCCTGTCCAAAAAGTTTAGTCGCGTATTTTTCCATCAATCCACAACGGAAAACAATGTCTATGTTGGCAAAACGACTGCGCATGTACGGAATATAACCAAGTGTTTTGAGTAGACGTTCGCGGCTTATTCCAATCATTTCGGGCTCGTATGGAGCTCCTGCTTGCTTTAGGTTTTCGCGAACTTCGGAAAAGGGGATCAGTTGTGCCTGTAGCTTGTTTTTTAACTCAGGCCACGCCGCTTTTAATGCATTTAGTTGTTCGCGAAGTTCTGCTTTACTGACGTGTTTGTTTTTTGTTTCATACAATGCACGTGAAATATGTCCGGGTTTCCCTTCAAAAATCCGGTAAATGTCTTTCTCTGTTTCCTGCCAGTTTTTCCAGACATCAACACAGTTTTCGACATCCAAAACAGAAAAATCTTCTTCCAGTAAAAATTCAATTAAAGCGGTGGATACAAGCGTGCCAATTCCAACTTTAAAACCATGAGACACCAGTTGTCCTTCAAAACTAAGGTTTTCCATATCCCAGCAGTGCGAAAACTGATGTTCGGTTCCTGATGCCGGGCGACTTGACTGAAGCGCCTGCATGGCAAAACCCGACATAATCAGGCCTTCACCAAGAGCTTCTGTTGCCTTTATATCTCCTTCGAGTACTGCTCCGGGGGATGATAATGATTCCCGAAGGCCATTTTGCACTAAATTCCATGAAAACTCATCGAGTTTCTCGGCTCCCACAGCATCTGCCAACATCCAGTCTGCTCCTGCAGGTATTTTGGCAATCAGATCGGCATAGCCCGATGCTGCCAGTTCTTTGGGAGCAATTGCCGCAATTTCAGGATCGAATATACAGCCAACAGGAGCCGGACAGTCGTAGGCTTGTTTATTTCCCTGGTAAGTAATTGACGAGCCAAAAGCAGTGTATCCATCCATCGACGCAGCGGTTGCTACACAGATATATTGCTTGTTGCAATGGCGAGAAACCAGTTTGGTAAGGTCGTTAATTACTCCTGATCCAACGGCTATTGCTATGGCGTCTGTTTTTTTCAAGACCTCTTCCAGTTCTTCAACGTATTTCCATTCTGCATGAAAATGATCCCCGGTAAATATAAATGGTGAGTCTTGCTTAATCGCTTCAGAAACCAAAGAACTTTGTACTGTCTTCCCTGCAGCGATCCACGTATTGTTATCCGCAACAATAATTGCTTTTTTCCCCGGGAATAGCTTTTTAAACATCTTTCCGGTTTGGGCGGTAACTCCTTCTCCTATAATTAACTCCTTTGTATCGGTCGTGCACTGCAGTGCATTTGTAATCTTGTCCATTCTATTCTTGAAAAGTGCCTGTATCTTAGTTCGTTTAGAAATTCGATTCAGAAAAATGCTCTATTTTATACTTCTGGTTTTATTCAGTTAATCACATTTTTTTTCTTTGATCCTGTATTATCAGGTTGCTGTCAAAACCATGTCGGATACACAGGACCCGGTTAAATGTTGGTCTGAAATGGATGGTGCAGAGCTAAATATAGCAGTATAGTAAATTGTACCAGAAGCAGTAATGACTGGTGAATGAATAGTATTAAGTATAAGAAGTGTTAGTTGTCCTAGCTTAGGTTTCATAATGTCTTGTTTTGCATTGGCAACTGCAAGGAAGTATTAAACCTCGGTTTGCTGTTGTCGCGATCAATGAATCATCTTAAAAATCACACTTGCGCTAACAAACATATTAAAAAAAATAAACGAAACAATACAAAAAGAAAATAAACGATAAGATACGAAATGTGAACTCGGTTTAAGTGTTGCGAATAAATTGCTTTTAAGAGAAATAATATACGACACGAAAAACGGAACCCAAAACCAAAAGCGTTTTGGTTTTCCTGTTATCGCCAATGTGAAAAGTTAATGTTTGATGAGACATAGGTAATGCATCATGCTCGAAGCAAAGAACATATGTTCTTGAGCAGTAGTGAGGATTAAAGTTGTTGTGACTAGAGTTGTTGACGGTTAAAACAATATATTAGTTTCAATTTTTTCCTTTTTACATTTGATTGTTATTCGAAAAAGTAGATAAAAAGACCAATTTTGTCAAATGGTTTATAAAGCATAATTTATATGTTTGCTAACGGATAATATACCGAAACTGGTAAACATTACCGATAGCAGCCAGCTAAATCAGGCTATCTCGGCAATTATATATTGAAACATTTGAAGAATTGTTTCTCTATTTGCATGTTAGGCGAGTTAGATATTCAAAGCCAAATATCTAAATTTAAAAGTAAGGTATGTTAAAATACAAGGTCCTGATATCAGTTTGATTAAACAGGAACAGGATGGAAAAAATGAAAGTATACCTAAAAATTATATCTAATAACAAATGAAACGATCATTCCTTTTATTAACCATTTTAATGGTAAATGCAGTTTTAACCTTTGCACGCCCCAATAAACCTATTATTGCGGCTACCTACAACCTCCGTATGAATACGTCTAGAGACGGAATAAATGCCTGGCCCAACCGGAAAGAGAATGTGAAGAGTTTAGTCCGTTTTCACGAATTTGATATTTTCGGAACCCAGGAAGGTTTTATCGAACAGTTAAAAGACCTGTCAGAGTTGAAAGAATACAGCTATACCGGACACGGTCGCGAAGATGGTAAAGATGCAGGCGAACATTGTGCCATTTTTTACCGGACCGATCGGTTTAAATTGTTGGAGTCGGGCGATTTCTGGTTGCGCGAAAATCCAGATGAACCGGGACTTGGCTGGGATGCAACCTGTTGTAACCGGATTTGTTCGTGGGGAAAATTCCGGGATCTGGAATCATCAAAAGTATTTTACTTCTTCTGTGTGCATTTTGATCACCAGGGAGTAATTGCCCGGAAAGAATCGGGGAAACTGATGGTACAAAAAATTCAGGAAATAGCAGGCGATACTCCTGCCATTTGCGTTGGTGATTTAAATTCGCTGCCGGAAACAGAACAGGTAAAAACCATGGAAACCTTACTAAATGATTCACGCAACGTGTCAGCGATACCTCCCTACGGACCGGAGGGGACATTTAATGGTTTTAAGTACGATGCACCACTAGACAAAAGAATTGACTACATATTTACCAGTAAAAAAATTGAAGTACTGAAATACGGTGTTTTAACCGACCATATGGACCAACGTTATCCTTCCGATCATTTGCCTGTTGTAGCAAAAATGATTATCAACTAACAGAGTTTACGCAAAACTTACCATCCTTTGAATAAAAATACGATGAAACTTTATACGATTATTGGAATTATATTCCTTTTAGCCGGTTGCCAGGCAGGGCAGCAACAATGTCAAAAAGAGCCGGCAGCTGCGGAAAAAACCGACAAGGTTACGGCAATTCGCGAGAAACTGATGAGCCGTGATAAAAGCTCGGTAATAGTGGTGGCGCACCGGGGCGACTGGCGTAACTTCCCTGAAAACTCGCTGGAAGCCATTGATAATGCCATAAAAATGGGCGTCGATGTGGTGGAGTTGGATGTACAGATGACCAAAGACAGTGTAATGATTTTGATGCACGATTCGAAACTGGACAGAACAACTACCGGAAAAGGAGTCGTTGCTGAAACCAACTGGGCCGATATCCAAGAACTGAATCTGAGAAATGGCTGTGCAATTAGAACCATCCACAAGGTTCCGACGCTGGAAGAAGCGCTGGAACATGCCAAAGGAAAAATCATGCTTAACCTGGATAAAGCCGACCGTTATTTTGATCGTGTGTATGCCTTGCTTCAAAAAACCGGGACCACAAAACAGGTAATTATGAAAGGCGGGAAAAGTGCACAGGAAGTAAAGGATTTTTACGGCGATTACCTGAACGAAGTGATTTACATGCCCATTGTTAAATTGGATAATGCAGATGCCCGCGAGCAAATCGAGCTTTTTGTAAAAGACCTGAATCCGGTAGCGTTTGAACTGTTGTTTGTAAACGACACCAATACTTTGGCCAAAGATGTGGTGAATATACTTGATGGTCATTCGCTGATCTGGTACAATACACTTTGGGATACCATGGCCGGTGGTCACGACGATGATATGTCGCTGGAAGACCCGGATAAAGGTTACGGTTACCTGATCGATAGCCTTGACACACGTATCATTCAGACCGATCGTCCGCAAATGTTGCTGGACTACCTGCGAGCAAGAAAACTTCACGATTAATCGCTCAATTGAGTTAACTGTGAATGTTTTAGTTGGTTGAGCGATGCCAAACTTCAGGTTGAATGCTGAAACAGTTTGGTAGAGAGAAAATTTTCAATGAAAAATAATTTGTTGTTCCGGTAGCTGTTTGTTATCGGAACAATTTTATTTTCAGAATATAACAGCTGCGTAAAATTCTAGAAAAGGCAGAGAAGATAATTATTTTCTCTGCGCTTATTTACGCTAGGTTCCCGGAAATATCTAACTTATTTTGATGCCGGTGATCAAATCAGAAACTGGAACAGATCCGGGTTGTCGTTGAGGTATTCGTAAACAAAGCCGTTTTCTTCCATGCGTTGAATAAGGCCGTTTATATCTTCCTTTTTTTGCACTTCAATTCCGATCATCGCCGGGCCTTTTTCGCGGTTGGTTTTCTTCGAATATTCAAAATGGGTAATATCGTCGTTAGGCCCCAGAACTACATCCACAAAGGTCTTTAACGCCCCGGCACGTTGCGGGAAGCGAACAATAAAATAATGCATCAAACCCTCATACAACAACGAACGTTCCTTGATTTCTTCCGTCCTGGTGATGTCGTTATTACTGCCGCTTACAATGCAAACCACGTTTTTGCCTTTTATTTCGTCCCTGAAATAGTCGAGAGCCGCAATCGAAAGCGCTCCGGCAGGTTCAATAACTATGGCATCGCGGTTATATAGTTCAAGAATTTTTGTACAAATTTTACCTTCGGGAACGGGTTGAACTTTATCAAGCACTTCTTTACAAATTTCAAATGTGAGGTTGCCCACACGTTGTACGGCAGCTCCATCCACAAACTTGTCGATTTTTTCAAGGGTCACCACATGGCCGGCATCCAGCGATTTTTGCATCGAAGGCGCTCCTGCAGGTTCTACTCCAATGACTTTTGTACTTGGGCTGATTTGTTTGAAATAGGCTCCAACTCCGGCTGCCAGTCCTCCACCCCCAATCGGGATAAAAACAAAGTCGATTTCTTCTTTGGTATCCTGTAAAATCTCAAGCGCGACCGTTCCCTGGCCTTCAATAATTTCTTTGTCGTCAAACGGATGAATAAACGCCATTCCAGTTTTTTGGCAGTCTTCCAGGGCCAGGTTATGGGCATCGTCGTATGTATCGCCAACCAGGATCACTTCCACATTTTCTTTACCAAACATCTCCACCTGACGCACTTTTTGCTTCGGCGTTGTGGCGGGCATGTATATTTTCCCTTTTATGTCCAGTTTACTGCACGAATAAGCAACTCCCTGTGCATGATTTCCTGCACTCGCACACACTACTCCTTTCTTTCGTTCTTCTGCCGAAAGCTTGGCGATTTTGTTGTAAGCGCCACGAAGTTTGTACGATCTTACCAATTGCAGATCTTCCCTTTTCAAATAAATGTTTGCCTGGAACTCTTCCGAAAGGTTGAAGTTTAACTGAAGCGGTGTTTGCAGGATAATATCGTTGATGCGGCGTTTGGCGCGGGTAATGCTTTGTATCTGCGGAAAATATTTATCGGATGCCATTCTTTCTTTTTTGCAAAGATAAACGCAGGCCGGCTATTTAAGGTTTGCTTTGTGTCATTCTTACTTCTTTTTCAGAAAAAATAACAGGAATGAAACACAACCCCAAATAGCCGGCCTGAATTCTAAGTTGTCTAATAAACGATCGATTCCGGTCGGTCTTCAGCTTTGCTTCCGAAATCTTTGTTCGGTGTATTACCCATCGTAAAAACCAGTTCGCCACCGGCCTGCAGCTGTTTATGGGTAATAAATGTTTTGGTATAAGGTTCTCCGTTCAACTTAACCGACTGAATATAGAGATTTTCTTTGCTGCTATTCTCGGTTGAAATGGTGAACGTTTTTCCTTCCGGAAAAGAGAGTTCAACCTTGTCGAACATCGGACTTCCAAATACATAAGCTCCGTTAGCCGGGTTAACCGGATAAAAACCGATGGATGAAAGCACATACCAGGCCGACATCTGGCCGCAGTCTTCGTTTCCGCAAAGTCCGTCGGGTTGATCATTGTACATCGTGGTGCAGATTTCGCGCACTTTTTCAGCGGTTTTCCACTGTGCACCGGCGTAGGTGTACATATAAGTAGTGTGGTGACTGGGCTCGTTGCCGTGTGCATATTGTCCGATCAGACCCGAAATATCGCTGGATGCTCCTTCCACCTGTTCGGAAGAAATGCTGAACAGACTGTCGAGTTTTGTAATAAACGCTTCTTCGCCACCCTGCAGTTGAATCAATCCTTGCGGGTCCTGCGGAACCAGCCAGGTGTACTGCCAGCTGTTTCCTTCGCAAAAATCATCTTCGCGGTGTTGCGACGAGATAGGATTAAAAGGAGTTCGCCAGCTTCCGTCAGAGAGTTTACCGCGCATAAATTTGATGCTTGGATCGAAATACTGCTTGTAATATTCAGCGCGTTTTGAAAAAAGTTCGTAGTCTTCGGTTTTCCCCATCGCTTTTGCCATAGCCGCAATACACCAGTCGTCGATGGCGTATTCCAGTCCCATTGCAACCGATTCAACCGTTTTATCAGCAGGAATGTATCCCAGCTCTTTCACGTAATTCAAACCTCTTTCATCGAGAAGGGCAGAGGTTTTCATGGCATGAAACGCTTTTTCTGCATCAAATCCGCGAAAGCCTTTCAAATATGCATCGGCAATTACGGGAACCGCGTGATACCCCACCATGGTATTGGTTTCGTTGCCCCACAGGTGCCACACCGGAAGTTTGCCTTGCTGGTCGAAGGCTGTCAGCAGCGAATTCACAAAGTCATCCACTCGTTCGGGTTGAAAGATGGTGTAAAGCGGATGCGCCGCACGGTAAGTATCCCAAAGCGAGAAAACGGTGTAATTGTCAAAGCCGGGATTAGGATACACTTCCTTGTCAGTTCCGCGGTATTCACCGTTGGCATCGTCGAAGAGAGCGGGTTCGATCATGGTATGATAAAGCGAAGTATAGAACGTTTTTTTATCGGCCTCGCTCGAAGTTTCAATACTGATTCTACCCAGTTCATTGTTCCATTTTCCGGTAGCAGCATTCAGTGTATTTTCAAAATCCCAGTCGTTGATTTCAGCTATCATATTTCCTTTTGCGTTCTCACAGCTCACGGGCGAAATCGCGGTTTTAGCCAGCAAAACGCCGTTGCCTTCAAACTCAATGAGTGCAGTCAGTTCACCTTTCTCCGCATCGGTTCTTACCACTTCAAAGTTTACAATGGGTTTGGAAAATTCAGTATGGAAAAAAACGCGCTGATCGGCCGCCCAGCCTTTCGAAAAGCGGAGCCCTTCAACACTGTGGTCGTCGGTTTGTTTTAATTCACCTTTTTGAATGGCGTCCCAACCTGTTCCGTATTTCAGGTCAATGAGCACTTTTGAATTGCCTTCACCTTTGAAATCGTATTTATGAAAGCCAACCCTTTCGGTAGCCGTTAATTCAGCTTTAACCTTGTAACGGTCAATATCGATTGAGTAATATCCCGGTTTGGCGACTTCTCCGGCGTGTGTGTATTTTGCCTGCCAGTCGTACTGATTTTCACCCTCGAAATTGGGGGTGTAATCGCCCGAAAGCGGCATAAAAAGAAGGTCGCCCAAATCGCCGATACCGGTTCCGCTCAGTTGAGTGTGGGCAAAGCCGATCAGCAACGAATCGGAGTAGTGGTAGCCCGAACACCAGTCCCAACCTTGTGTTGGGTTATTCGGCCCCAGTTGCACGGCGCCAAACGGAACGCTGGCTCCCACAAAAACGTGGCCGTGGTAGTCGCTTCCGATCAGCGGATCTACAAAAGCCGTAAAATCGGTTGTTTCCTGTTGCACTGTTTTTTCGCCCGTACACGAGCTTAAAAGCAAGGTTGCAAGTGCGATCGCTAAAATGAAAAATAATCTCATGGTATGTGAATTAAGTTTATCGTTGGTATTAATGAATAATTTCGAGTATGCCACCTTTTACGAGTTCCGCATGGTTGATGAAAAAGGATTTTTGTGATTTCCCGTTCCATTTTATGTTTTTGATTTTTGATGACTGATCACCGGTGTGTCGAATAGTTATTTCCTGCCCCGGATAAAAATTTTGGTCCAATTTAATGGTAATTTCATCAAAAACAGGGGAGGAAACGGTATAATTCATATCGCCCGGAATAACGGGATACATTCCCATCATCGCGTAAACCACCCAGGCCGACATCGTGCCGGTGTCATCGTTCCCCGGAAGTCCGTCGGGAGCATTTTTGAAGTAAGTCGCTATCAGCCGCCTGACTTCCTTCTGAGTGCGCCATTCTTCGCCTTTCACATAATTAAAAAGCCAGGGATAGTGAATGTCGGGTTCGTTGGTCATATCAAAGTTCCCTTCATCGAAGGTGGCTTGCAACTTCTTTACGAAGTTCTTTTTTCCTTCGTTCAATTCAATCATCCCGCTCATATCGTGCTGGGCGCAAAAGTTGTATTGATACGCATTGCCTTCGTGAAAGCCCGGACTTGGTTCAAAATTTTCGCCTTGTTTGGGATCGAAATCCGGTAAAAATTTACCGTTTTCCAGCTTTGGACGGATGATTCCGAATTCGTCGTCGTAATAATTTTTCCAGCTTCTGGATTGTTTCAGAAAGCGTTCGTAGTCGTCAGTTTTTCCCAAATTGTTTGCCAGTTGAGCCAGGTTCCAGTCGGCCATGTAATATTCCAGCGCATGCGAAACCGAGTTGTCAAATGGAGTCTTTAACGGCACATAACCCAACGAAAGGTATTCGTCGATGTCGGGCCTTATTTTATTGTCTTTTCCCGGTGTGGTTGCCGATTTGCGCATTCCCTCGTAAGCTTTCTCTATGTCAAAATCGCGGATACCCCGAAACCAGGTATCCACAATTACCGGAATTACCGGGTCACCTTCCATAACATGGGTTTCGGTACTGTTCAGTTCCCAGCGGGGCAGCCAGCCACTTTCATCGTACATTTCAATTAACGAGTTCACCATATTCAGCTGCTGCTCCGGAAAGGCCAGACTAAAAAACGGATGCAGGTTTCGGTAGGTGTCCCACAACGAAAACACGGTGTAACGTTCACCATTTTTGCGTTCTTTAATTTCGAACGATTCCATGGCCGGATACTGGCCGTTTACATCGCTTAAAATATTCGGATGGATTTGCATGTGGTAAAGTGCCGTGTAAAAAACGGTTTTCTGGTCATCGGTTCCGCCTTTTACAGTAATCGTGGAAAGCGCCTTGTTCCATTTGTCTTCAGCATGCTTTCGTGTAGCTTCAAAATCGAACTTGTTGGATTCGGCATTTAGATTTTGACGGGCATTATCGATGCTGACATATGAAACACCCACTTCAACTAGAATTTGTTCATCGGCTTTTGTATTGAACGAAAACCATGCACCAATGCTGTCACCGGCTATTTCAGTCTGGTAATTCTTGTAATATTTGAATTTATTACTTGTTGCCGACCACGAGGCTTCTGCATTCATTTTTGGCATTTTTTTCCAGACCCCAAATTCTTCGGCTGTTTTGCTGAAACGCGCCACAAAATAAACCGGACGTTCGGTGCCGTCGTTGTAACAGAAAGTACCGGTCATGCGCGAACCTTCCACTTCGCGATCGTTTACAATGCGCAGTGTAGCGCCGCTTTCGTTGGTGAGCCCGTTTCCGAGGTCGATCAAAATGTTGGATTTTCCGGACGGAAAGGTAAACCGACTGATCCCGGTTCTTTCTGTCGCTGAAGCTTCTGCCAGAATGTTGTATTTATTCAGAAAAGTAGAATAGTAGCCGGGATGTGCAGCCTGTTGGCTCATTTCGGAGCCATATTCACGAAAATCGGCGTTAATATCGCCTGTAGTTGGCATGAGCAGAATGACTC
The DNA here is from genome assembly GCF_023111095.1 of Maribellus sp. YY47. GTDB lineage: Bacteria > Bacteroidota > Bacteroidia > Bacteroidales > Prolixibacteraceae > Draconibacterium. The sequence goes on along the minus strand of NZ_JALGYW010000034.1, from coordinate 6,575 downwards.
CTAATTCGGGGCAGCCAACGCCACTTAAATTAACATGTGAAAAACCGGTGAAATATTTATTGTCCCAGGAATAGGGTGTTGACCACCAGCCTGCATCTTTTTCATGTTTGTTTAACGGCGAATTTCCGGCAACATTAAAAGGAACTACAGAAACCATTCCGCGGGGAACAATGGCTCCCGGATTTGTAGTGCCGTAATTGGTGCTGCCGATAAACGGATTTACCCACTCGGCCGGTGCCTGAGCGTTGCAAAATGCCGGTATACATATACCCAACGCGATAAGCATCAGGAGTATGTTGATTTGATTTGGCCTTTTTACCATTGCATGCATCTTTTTAAAAAAATTTACAAAGTGTAAATATAAATCATTAATTTTAGCTCAGTCTATATCCATTAAAACTTTTTACCATGATTCGTTATTTTTTGCCTTTGGTCATGATTTTCTTGCTGTTGGGGTGCGGTTCCCGAAAGCAGGCTCACGTAAGCGAAACACCGAAAATTAATATTATGGCTTACTACTTTCCCCGCGAGGAATTTAATGTGGAACAATTGCAGTTGGAGAAACTCACGCATCTGATTTTTAGTTTCAGTTATGTTATCGATGGGGAAATGGCGTTTAAAAACGAATTGTCGGATACGCGTTTAAAACAGTTGGTGGCCGAAAAACAGAAGCATCCGAACCTTAAGGTAATGGTCGCCTGTGGTGGTTGGGGAGCCGATGGTTTTTCTGATGCCGTTTTAACTGAAGAAAGCCGTTCAAAATTTATCCGCAGTGCCGTAAATTTTGTTCAGAAATACCAGTTGGATGGAATCGATATTGACTGGGAATACCCGACAGCTTCGGGAGCAGGAATCAAAGCTCGTCCCGAAGACAAACAGAATTTTACCGCATTTATTAAAGGACTCCGGGCGGAATTGAACAAACTGGATCGCCCTCAGATTTTGACATTTGCAGCTGCAGGCTGGAAAAATTACTTCGAATACATTGAGTTAAACGAGGTAATGAAATATGTGGATTACATTAACCTGATGACCTATGACCAGGCGGGAGGTGGAAATAAATTTACCCGTCACCACACGGCCTTGGGGCGTGTAACTTTAAACGACCTGTCAGAAACACCATTGGGTATGGAAATGAAAAACCGAACGGAGGAAGAAGGGGAAGATGAAGGTTCATGGGAACCTCAATCAGCCGAAGGGATTATTAACTTTTGTATTGAACATGGCGTTGATCCGGGGAAAATAGTAATTGGCGCAGCATTCTATGGTAAAGGATGGAAAGGCGTTCCTCCTCAAAATAACGGATTGTATCAACCCAATGCCGGAGCGGTGAGAGGAGCAAACTATAGCAGGCTTCTGGGTGAATACATTGATAAAAATGGATTTGAAAGACACTGGGACCCGATCGCAAAGGCGCCTTTTCTTTATCATCCGACCGACAGCATTTTTATAACGTACGACGATCCGGAATCGGTAAAATTGAAAACGCAATTTGCTTTGGATCATCAACTCGGTGGTATAATGTTTTGGGAGCTTGGAGGAGATTCCTACGAGTCCGGAGGTCTGCTCGACGCCATATATAATCAGGCTGTGCATTGATTCCTTTCCGATTCTTTGTATTTTATTACTTTTACCACAAGAAGGAGACGCAATGGCAGACTATTCAATTTTATATTCGTATTTCGAACACATTAACAAACAGCCTTTAACGCCGGAGGAAATGGCGGAAATTCACCGTGTATTCCGAAAAAATACCTACAAGAAAAAAACGATGGTTATGAAGGCGGGGGAGGCCAATACATTGCATTATTATATTGAAAAAGGCCTGCTTCGGATGTATATTATCGATCAGAACGGGAAAGAATTTAATATCCTTTTTGCCCGCGAGCGTCAGTGGATCGGCGACCTGGGAACTCCAGCTGAAACGCCGTATTTTATCGAAACGGTGGAAGACAGCATCGTTTATTCCATTTCAGAGGAGAATTTTCACACTTTGTACAAAAGGTACATCGCTCTTGCCAACTATATCCGAAAATCCTATGTATTTCTTCAGAAACGATTTGTTTCCATATTGTCGAAAACAGCAGAAGAGAATTACGAGGAACTGGTGAACGATTATCCCGGACTGCTTCAACGACTTCCACAGTATCAAATTTCATCTTACTTGGGCGTAACACCCGTTTTTTTGAGTAAAATACTCGCAAAACGAGCAAAAAAAGACTAAAAAGTATTTTTCTTAAACTAGTTTATTTTTTTTCGCTTTCACGGGCAGTATGTTTGCAGTGAAATTAAAATTGTAAACTAAAATTTAAGAGAAATGAAAAAAATTACAGGACTTTTAGCGATAGCACTATTTAGTGTTTCAGTAGCGGTGGCAGGACAGAAAGATGCCGCACAGGCAGCATTGAAAGTGGATACCAAAGCCAGTAAAGTTTACTGGAATGCAAAAAAAGTAACAGGTGAGCATTCAGGGCTTCTTTCGGTTGCCGACGGAACTGTTTATGTACAGGATGCGAAAGTGACAGGAGCCAACATTAACCTGGATATGAACTCGATCGATTGTACTGATTTGGAAGGTGAATGGAAAGACAAACTGGTCGGTCACCTGAAATCAGACGACTTCTTCTCGGTTGAAAAACATCCGAAAGCAACTTTTACCATTAAATCAGTAGCCAAAGACGGTGCTAAACACAAAGTAGTTGGCGACCTGACCATCAAAGGTATTAAGCACGAGATTTCTTTTCCGGCTGATGTAAAAGTGGAAGGCGATAAAATTACAGCTAACGGAACAGCTACCATCGACCGTACCAAATACGACATTCGCTACGGTTCAGGTAAATTCTTCGAAGGTCTGGGTGACAAAATGATTTACGATACTTTCGACATTCGTTTTGAACTGGTAGCGTCTTCTTCAGAAGAAGTTTCAATGCAGTAATTAGCAGCGACGTTTACAACAGGTGAATGTTGACAATGTTCCCGATAAAAAAGATTAGAAAATGGTTCCTTTCCGGTATAGTGGTGATCGCGTTTGTTGCGATCGCCGAAACCGGCGAAGGAAAAAACAAAAAAGGGAACAGGCTTTATTTCGGAGAAGTAGTATTACAGGAAAAGCCATATAAAAAACAAGTCATGAAAACAATATTACACAAGGCAGAAACAAGGGGGAGCGCCAATCACGGTTGGTTGAATACTCACCACACTTTTAGTTTTGCCAATTATTACGATCCGGAACGCGTTCACTTTGGCGCATTGAGAGTTCTAAACGATGATTCGATAGCCGGTGGTGGTGGATTTGGCATGCACCCGCATGACAACATGGAAATTATTACTATTCCGCTCGAAGGCGATTTGCGCCATCGTGACAATATGGGAAACGAAGAGGTAATTCGCGAAGGCGATGTTCAGGTGATGAGCGCCGGAACAGGCGTTTATCACAGCGAATTCAATAACAGTGAGGATAAAAAAGTAGAACTCCTGCAAATCTGGGTTTTTCCGAACAAGAAAAATGTGCAGCCGCGTTACGATCAGATTTCGATTCGCGACATATCAAAAAGTAACGAATTCTACCAGGTTCTTTCACCCGATTCAACCGATCAGGGGGTTTGGATACATCAGGATGCCTGGTTTAGCCTGGGATCATTTGAAAAGGGAAAAACTGCCTCTTATTCGCTGAAAAAAGAGGGTAACGGAGTTTATGCTTTTGTGATTGAAGGTGATGTGACCATCAACGGACAGGAGCTTAACCGACGTGACGGACTTGGAATCTGGGAAGTTGATAAACTTGATGTAGTTGCCGGTAGCAATGCGCGGGTGTTATTAATGGAGGTACCCCTGTTAAATTAAGAGTGATGATAGAAGTAGAGGAAAGAAAACAGACAAAGGTTAATTCCGGGCTTCATCCTTTAATTCAGAAACGATGGAGTCCAAGGGCTTTTTCTGAAAAGAAAATTGAAGAAAGGGAACTGGAGGTTTTGTTTGAAGCAGCTTCGTGGGCGCCAAGTGCAAATAACGAGCAGCCCTGGCAGTATGTATATGCACTAAAAGGAACACCCGGTTATGAAAACCTGTGGAATTGTTTAATGCCGGGGAATCAGCCTTGGTCGAAAACAGCACCGGTGATTTTTGCAGCGCTCTACCGAAATACTTTTAAAAAGAACGGAATGCCCAATCCGTGGGCTGCACACGACCTGGGAATGGCCAACGCGCAATTGTTATTGCAGGCCGCTTCCAGCGATATATACGGTCATTTAATGGCTGGCTTTGACGAGCAAAAATTAAGAGAAAAGTTACAATTGAGGGATGATGTGACACCCGTTTGTGTAGGAGTGCTGGGATATTTGGGGAATGCTGAAAAGCTGGATGAGCCTTATCGAACGAGGGAAATAAAGGGGAGATCGAGATACGGTTTAAATGAATTTGTACAAAAAGTATAAATGAATTTACGCCATGAATAAAACCCGGCTTTTGGCCGGGTTTTTTATTGCTAAAATCTAAGTTTACCAAGCTGAATGATTTCCTTTTTCAGTTCCTTCGGTTTTATAATTTTCTGATTTTAATGTTTCGGAACCATACCGTATAACCATGGTCCTGTAACCCGATAAAACCTTCTTTTGAAATTCCTTCCTGAAACCCTTCAAAATTTTTGAATTTGCTGTTTTCCACAAGTTGGTTCCACTCATCGCTCCAGTGGGTGTACGAAAGTACTTCTGTGCCATTCATCGATACGGTTACTTTCCCGTCTTTAACTTTAATCAAGCAGGTATTCCATTCGCCAGCAGGATGAACAGTTGCTGGATCGGCCGCAATCATGTCGTACAACGAACCTGCCAGGTGGCTGTCGATTTTATTGTCGGTAGCGTCCTTGTTGTCGAGTACCTGTATTTCGGGCGCTGCATAATAAATCGGTTTCCCGGGTACCTCTCTTACATAGTAGAAAATTCCGGAGTTGGCCATTTTACCCGCTTTCCAGTCAATCGATAACTCAAAATCCTTGTACTTTTCTTTCCCGAAAAGAATATCGCCATTGGCTCCCTGGCCCGGGTTTTTACCTTCTCCGGTAAAAACTTTCATTGCATCGTCTTCAATCTTCCAGTTGGCAGGCATGGCAGTTCCGTTGCACTGGCGCCATCCGTCAAAATTTTTACCGTTGAATAACAGCACCCAACCGTCTTTTTTCTCTTGTGAAGTCAGTTTGTTTACTTTCTGCGAAAATGCGGGATGGGCAATCAACAACGCTGCCAACATCGCAATACTGTAAAAAATACTTTTTCTCATGATCTTTCTTTTTGAAATTTCGGTTTAATTGATTTGAGTCTAAATATAGCCAAAACAAACGCTGCTCATCATGAAAAAAAAGAGTTTCATCCAATAAATGCATTTATTTAGAATCAACTTTGCTTTTTTACTCTCCGGATTGCCGCAAGATATTAGGAGTGTCCTTTCACCACAATCATCATTATTTTCAGATTGAGGCAGAAGAAATTGTACAATTGAACGATAACGCAGGTTCTCCGGAGCAGGGGACATCTGGAGGGAACAGGCCGAAAAAATTCGTCTTTGTACGCGGTGTTTATTCTGTTTTTTCCATGTCGCGTTTTTATTCCTTTTGTTTTTACCATTTAACAATTTTGCAGTTTCTCCATTCAACAGTTTTTCAATCTTCTTCAATCCTTCAATCCTTCAGTCCCTCAACCCTTCAATCCTTCAGTCCCTCAGTCCCTCAATTACCCGGGCAGCAGCTACTTTGTATACCCTGCCATGTTTGATCCATTTAACCTTGTTTCCGGCAAATACCGACTCGGTGAATACTTTGCGGTTTTCTGTAAGCAATGGCGAGTCGCCATGCCACGAAAAAATCGTTAGGCTATGCTTGGTGACTTACCACGGGGCGAAAAAATGATTGTTCAACAAATGGTGATTTACCAAGAAGCAAAAAAATGATTATTCAGCGCATGGCGAATCACCACGCCATGAAAAACTGATTTTTCGATGTATGGCGAATCACCAAGCGATGAAAAATTGATTTTTCGTTGTATGGCGAATCACCACGCGATGAAAAAATGGTTTTTCGGTGTTTGGTAATTCACCACGTCATGAAAAAATGATTTGTCGGCTTATTTGCACGGGAAACGCGATGAAAATGCCTGTGCTACTTTTTTTCTGTGAAAAAGACGAATTCTCGTAAAGTTTTGTTTGAGGTACGACCGAAACAATTCTTTTGTTAAATTAGTAACTCAACTTTAGGTAGCACCCGGAACGAACAACAGCGAGAGATTTGCTCGCCGTTCGCGCTCCTTATAAGTATCGGGCTCTGATGGTGTACAATCCGATAAAATTGAAAAAGTCAGCTTTGGGTTTTTGGCTGGGCCACGAATTAGAAATCCGAGTCAGAAAAAGGGATACAGGAAAACAAAAAAGCCGGCGTAACACCGGCTTTTTTTATTTGTTGTTTGTCTCGTCCTGAAATAGCGTTACACAAAAAGTAGCGTTATGAAAGAAATCAATCATTCACAGTACGTTAAGCGTACACAGAAGGACTATTCGATGTCCTTTAAATTGCAAGTTGTCACTGAGAT
>NZ_JALGYW010000033.1 GCF_023111095.1 Maribellus sp. YY47 | reverse complement strand
GAACGAAAGATTTTAGGTGGCTACAGCGGCGGGGCACCACCTCTTCCCATTCCGAACAGAGAAGTTAAGCCCGCCAGCGCCGATGGTACTGCGTAACAGTGGGAGAGTAGGTCGCTGCCAACTTTATCAGGCCCTGGTTCCGAAAGGAGTCAGGGCCTTTTTTATGCAATAAACCCAGGCCGAAGCAAAAGAGAACCCACCCAAAACTCAAAAGCCCGGGTTAATAATTGTAAAAAGTGCCTGCCCAATGCCACGGGCTTCAATGCTTTTTTTAGTTTTGTGCTGTTAACGCAAAGTTATATGCAAAGGATACTTACTGTTTTATTTATTATATCTGGTTTTCTGTTTACTGCATTAAACGCGTATCCGCAACGCGATTTAGATTTGCAATCCAACAGAGGAGAAGTAGAGGCAAATGCGGGAAAGCCGGATACAATTAAACCTGAAATAGGTTTATGGTATTTGAGTGGCTATGGTGCGTTTATCGATTCTACCCAATTAGATACGTTGCAGGATTATATCCATATTTTTCATCCGGTTTACAAAAACAATGTTATTACGGCTTCTTATGTGGGTAATTACGGAACTCCGGCATTGGACAATAACTTCTTTAACCGCAAGTACAACACAAATTTCTTTTTTGCACGAACACGCGATGCTTATATTTTATCGCCAGCGAAATTGAAATACATCAACACCCATACGCCTTATACGCGCTTGGATTATACCCAGAGCGAGAACAAATCAAAAAATAACGAGACAAGGTTTAATGTAATTCATTCACAAAACATAAAACCTTGGTGGAATTTTACATTTAGAGTTGATTTAGCCAAGTCTGACGGACAATACATTGCTCAGGAGGCAAAAAATAATTCCGTTACGCTATATACGAGCTACACAAAAGATAATTTATTCATACATGGCGGTTTTATAACAAATTCGCTGAATAATAACGAGAACGGAGGCTTAATATCGGATTCGTTGCTTTTGGATGAACAAGGCGCTGAATACTGGAATGTCAATCTTAATTCAACACAGTCGCATTTTGCCAGTAGTTATTTCTTTGCAGACGGAGAATATCGTTTTGGAAAGTTTATTGAAACAGGAGAAGACGGTGAGGAACAATTCCGCCCGATATTTGGAATGCTGTATAATGTTGAATTGAATTTTAACCGGCAGGATTTTACTGACAAGGAGGATGATAAAAATAAATTTTTCCCGACTACCTATTATCCCGAGAGTTATACAACAGATTCGATTCGATATAACCGCGTTTCCAATATCTTTCAATTAAAACAATACGAGAATACCAACAAAAAATACAGTTTTGGGAAACGGGCGTTTTTAGGCGTTGAATTAAACCGGGGATCGATGCCTGGAGAATACGATTATGTAAGTAAAAGCTCGCAGTTCCCGTATCCGGAACATCTGTTGGGAGTTCAGGTTGCCGATAGTATGGTGTACAAAACCGATATAAAATATTCAAATACATTTGTTGGCGGAGGAATTTTTAGAGAGACCGGGAAATTCTGGAAGTGGAATGCTGAAGGGAAAATTTATCTGACCGGACGAAATGCAGGGCAAACTGAATTGAGAGGTATTATTTATAAACCTATGCATTTTCTGGGAGATTCTCTTGCTTCCATTAGTTTTTCAGGAGCTATAGAAAATCTGAAACCCGATTATTTTCAGGAAAAATTTTATTCCAATCATTTCCGCTGGGATCAGAACCTGAAAACGGAGCAACGCCTAACTGCAGGAGGTACATTTAAAATGCCCCGCAGAAAACTGGAACTCGGAGCAAAATATGCGGTAATCAATAATTACATTTTCAACGATACACTGGGTATCCCGGATCAAACGAGTAACGAAATATTGGTTTTATCGGCTTACGTCGATAAAGATTTCAACTTTCGGAAACTGCATTTTCGCACACGCGTGCTCTGGCAAAAAGTGTCGGAAGAAAGATATATTCACTTACCCGATTGGTCAGCCTTTATTTCGGCCTATTATCAATTTACGATTTCCAAGGTTATGTTTACGCAAATCGGAACAGATGTGCGTTACAATACCAAATATTATGCAGATGCTTATGCTCCGTCAACCGGATTGTTTTACCTGCAGAATGAGAAACAATACGGAGACTATCCTTATATCGATGTGTATGCAAGTCTTCGCTTAAAACGCACACGCGTATTTTTTAAATGGATGAACATTGGAACGCGGTTTCTGGATGGCGAGTACATGACTGTGCCGCATTACCCGATGAATCAATCTACGTTCAGGTTGGGCGTTTCGTGGGCATTTTACGACTAAAGCTCTTTTTTGTGCGTGATGGTTTCCAGTACATCCGAAAATTCAGAAAGAATCATAGCAGTGGCTCCCCAAATAACTTCATTTTTAAAGATGACACAGGGGACATCTATGTCTCCGGTTGAAGTTGCAAGCTCGAGGTGTTGAAAAGGAGGTTTGAAAAGCTCAATTGGAAAGTGAATGATCTTTTCCACTTCTTCGTTACAGAGCCTGCATGAAGGGATCTCGTGCAGCCAGCCAACAATCGGCTTTATCTGAAAACGACTTACTTCAACGTAGAACTCTGATAATTCTCCCAAAATTTCAATGGCTTCCTTTTTTACCCCTATCTCTTCCCAGGTTTCGCGCAGAGCCGTTTCTACAGCTGTTTCGCCTTCTTCTATTCTACCTCCCGGGAGTGCAATTTGTCCGGCATGGTGTTTCATGTGCCGGGGGCGTTTAATCAGCAAAACGTTCAACCGTTTTTCCTCCTCAAAAAGTAACAATAAAACACTGCTGTACTTTATCCTGCTTTTATCCTCCGGAGCAGCCTTTAGCGTACGGTTGGCCGGAAGCAACTTGTAATGCGACCCCAGTCCCGGAAGTTTATGGTGCAGTGCAGCTTTTATATGGTCTTTAAGGACGATCATGGAGCAAAAATAATCAAATCAGCTTTACTTCGGAATTCAATAAACGCAGGTGTAGAATTTCTATTGCCCAATATTTATGTGAAAGGTTGGGGAGTGATTGTAAGTATACCGAGGCTTAATCGAAACGAATGGTTTTGTCGGGCGAAATACGGCTGATCAGCCAACTCGGAATAATCAGGATAAGCGAGGTAACGGTAATGGTTCCCAAATTCAGGAGCAATAGGTGAAGAACCGAAAAATTCATCGGAACATAATCGACATAATAGGCCGTGGGATCTAGTTTTATGAGGTGGAAAAACCCCTGTGCCAGAACAATGGTTATTCCAATCGCATTTCCCCACAACATGCCACGTCCGGTCAGAAAAACGGAAAGGTAAATAAATACTTTGCGGATGCTCCAGTTGGCGCTTCCCATCGCTTTTAATACCCCAATCATCGAAGCCCGTTCCAGGATGAGCACCAACAATCCGGAAACCATATTAAACGAAGCAACAATTACCATCAGCAACAATATGATCCAGACGTTCATATCGAGAACCGACAGCCAGTCGAAGATTTGCGGATACAGCCGGGTAATGCTCTCGGTGCGCATTATGTCGGCCTCAGCATCGCGAAACTGAATTACACTGTTGCGGATTTCCTGTTCGATGTTATCGATTTGATTGAAATTGTTGATTGCCACTTCAAATCCACTGATCTGGTCGTTTCGCCAATCGTTTAGGCGTTGTACCTGTTTCAGGTCTCCTAAAATGAAAATCTTGTCGAATTCTTCAAAACCACTGCGGTAAATGCCACAAACCGTGAGTTGCAACAAACGGGGCAACGGGTCTTTTTCGTTGATAAAATAAACGACAACCTGGTCGTTCAGCTTAATGTTCAGTAGATTCGACAGGTATTCTGAAAGGATGATTTCGCGTACCCGGTTGCTGTCGTTAAGGGCGGGAACGTGTCCGGTTACCAGGTTTTTTGCAAAAAAGTCCCAGTTGTAGTCCTTGGTTACTCCTTTAAATATGATTCCCTGGTGGTATTCATTCGTTTTCATCATACCTGGCTTAGTGGCAAAAGGCTGAATGTATTTCACTCCCGGAATCGAACGAACCGCTTCAAGAAAGGGTTGATCGCTAGAAACCGGACGGGTTTCGTACGAACTGTTGGAATCGTAATTAATGATCTGAATGCTGGAGCCAAAGCCAATTACGCGGTCACGGATTTCTTTTTTGAATCCGGTAACAACTGCCACCGAAACGATCATAACCGCAAGACCCAATGCAATACCGATTAGCGCAATTCGAATAATGCGTTGCGAAAGCAGCTTCCGGGTTGCTTTGTCAGAAAACAGTCGTTTGGCAATAAAAAGCTCGGTATTCATGAAGCTGAATTTACACTTTTATGGGCACAAAATACCTTTTCAGGTACGTACATTATGTAATTCCACCACATCGTTTCTCCGGTTGATAAACGGAAGGATCAGCAGCGAAATAATACCAATTAAAATGATCATAACCGTCATGGAAGTGTGGGCGACAAACGCAAAAATAATTCCGTTTTCATTGGCAACGCCATATAAGGAAAGGGCTTCTTTGGCCATAAAATGCCAGGCGCCAATACCTCCCTGCACCGGTGCAACCATTCCGAAACTTGCCAGAACAAAGGTGGTAAGCCCGGCGATCGGGTTCAGATCAGATGTAAACTCAAAGGCAAAAAAGATAACATAAAGCATCAGGTAATACATCCCCCAGATAAACGCTGAATGAAAAAAGAACCAGCCTTTATTCTCCATATTACGTATGGAAATAAAGCCTTCCTTAAAGTTGCTGACAATTTCCATGATTTTACGGAAGATAACGGTATGTTTAAATGCTTTGCGGAATACAATAAACAGGATAACCACCACGACTACAACAATGATCAGCACTGGAGAGCCGATGACAGCCATGAGTTTCCCTTTTATTTCGGGATTGGCGTCGATAAAATTAAGCATTTTGCCAAACTGCGAAACAATCACAATTCCGAGTAAAATCAACAGCGATAATACATCAATGAGACGCTCAGCAACCACTGTCCCGATTAGTTTGGTAAAAGAAATTTTTTCGTAACGAGCCAATACGCCGCAACGCGATACTTCACCCATTCGAGGAAACGCCATGTTCATCAGGTAACCCACCATAACGGCCAGAAATGTATTGATAAACCGAGGTTTATGTCCTACCGGTTCGATCATCATCCCCCAGCGAAGCGTTCGGCTGATGTGACTTAGCAATCCTAAAAAAAGCGATAACCAAACCCAGCCATATTTAACGTCGTTTTTTAGTACCGATTTAATATGTTCAATATCCTGATCTTTATAGATGAGCCAGAATATAAAGGCTCCCACTGTGAAGAAGGCCAGAAACTGGAGAATCTTAACAATTGTCTTTTTCAAAATTCAGATTTTTTAAGCTTTCTGTTTGCAATACCCCGTACTCCTTAAAATTTTACTACTTTTGGCTTGCAAATTTACCGCCTGGTATAAGCTGTTTGCAGCAAGCAAAAATAGAAATTTGTTTGAGAATCGAAGTAAAAAAGAACAAGAAGTAACGAATAGAAATGGACGACCCGGAGAGTAATGAGTTTAGTAAAACCCAAAAAAGTACTTGGTCAGCACTTTTTGACGGACCAGAATATTGCCCGTAAAATTGTTGACAGCCTGGGGAGTGAAGTTCCGGATATTCTGGAAATCGGCCCCGGAATGGGCGTTTTAACTCAATACTTGTTGCAACGTTCGGAACTGAATGTTCATGTTATCGAAATCGACCGTGAATCGGTTGAATATCTTCAACAACATTTTCCAACGCTTCAGCACATCTGGTCTGAAGATTTCCTGAAAGCCGATATTGCCGCCAGGTTTAGCGGAAAATTTAACGTGATTGGTAACTTTCCGTACAACATTTCTTCTCAGATATTTTTTCGCGTGCTGGCCCTTCGGAACCGGATACCGGAAACCGTAGGAATGGTGCAAAAGGAAGTTGCAGAACGTATTGCCGCTTCGCATGGCTCGAAAGTCTACGGAATTTTGAGCGTTTTGCTACAGGCTTTTTTCGATATCGAATACCTGTTTACCGTTTCTGAAGGCGTATTTAATCCGCCGCCAAAAGTCAAGTCAGCTGTTATTCGGTTGAAACGTAACAACGTGGAGGCGCTTCCCTGCGATGAAGATTTTTTTGTGCAAGTGGTAAAAGCTGCTTTTAATCAGCGTCGTAAAATGCTACGAAATTCATTAAAAGATTTTTGTGACAGTTTGCCCGCTGAATTTGCCGAAAAACGCCCGGAACAATTAAGTGTAGGCGATTTTATTTCGCTTACCTGCCAGATTGAGAACCTGAAAAAGAATAAGGCATGAGCTTCGAAATTACCAGAGAATTTGTAGATCAGCTAAAGGCTTTTATCGAAGAGGAGAATCAGAAAGAAGTAGCCGCATTGCTGGAAGATCTTCACCCGGCTGATATTGCCGAGATGATGGACGACCTGACGATGGAGGAGGCCAAGTTTATTTATCTTTTGCTTGATGGAGTAAGAGCCTCTGACGTTCTGGTAGAGATGGACGAAGCCGATCGAAAGCGCCTGTTGAGGGAGTTGCCTTCTGATATTATTGTAAGTAAGTTCATCGACTTCATGGATTCGGATGATGCTGCCGACGTGGTGGCTGATCTGGATGAAGAACAACAGCGCGAGGTTCTAAACGAAATTGAAGACATTGAACAAGCCGGCGATATTGTTGATCTGCTTGAATACGACGAAGACTCTGCCGGTGGGATCATGGCCAAGGAGCTGGTGAAGGTGAACGAAAACTGGAACGTTGCCACCTGTTTAAAGGAAATTAGTGTACAAGCCGAAGAGGTTGACGAGATATTTTACATTTATGTGACCGACGACGATGATAAACTGAAAGGTGTATTGTCGTTGAAAAAACTTATCCTAAATCATACGAACGCCAAAATAGCCAATCTGTACGATCCTGATGTGAAGAAAGTAAATACCGATGCACGACAGGAAGAGGTAGCCGAAATTATGGATAAGTACGACCTGGTTGCCATCCCGGTGGTGGACGACATTGGACGTTTAAAAGGTCGAATTACCTGGGACGACGTGATCGACATTGTACGTGAAGAAGCCGAACGCGACTACCAGATGGTTTCGGGTATTACCGGCGACGTGGAGTCGAGCGACAAGGTGTGGCCGTTGATTCGCGCCCGTTTCCCCTGGCTGCTGGTTGGTTTACTCGGAGGAATTGTTAGTGCCACGATTTTGCGAACCCATGGCAATTCAATTTCAAAGGTAACACAGCTGGCCTTTTTTATTCCTCTAATTGCTGCAATGGCCGGTAATGTAGGGGTTCAGTCGTCTTCCATTATTGTAAAAACGATAGCGAGTGGGGTAAAAGACCTGGAAACGCCTGTGCGTAAATTGCTAAAAGATACCTCGGTGGCTTTTCTTACGGCAACAGCTTTTTCGGTGCTGATTTTCATCTATAATTTCTTTACCGCCGGAGATATCAACTTAACTTATGCAGTCTCCATTTCTTTGTTTATCGTGATTTTATTTGCCTCCTTATTTGGAACCGTCATTCCTTTAATATTGCATCGTTTCAAGATCGACCCTGCACTTGCAACCGGGCCGTTTATTACTACCATGAACGATATTCTCGGATTGTTTATTTATTTGGGAGTTGCCGGTTTATTTTTTGACCTTCATTAAAGCGAATTAATTGCGATCACCGGGTCGAGTCTCGCGGCAGAACGCGCCGGCATAAATCCAGCCAGAAATCCGATCACACTCGAAATGATTAATCCTTTAATGATGTTGACCATCGTAAGCGTTATTTCAAATTCGGTGGAATAGGAGATAATGAGTGTTCCGATGTAAATCAGCAATAACCCGACAAGTCCTCCGATTACCGATAATACAATTGCTTCAAAAATGAATTCAAGCAAAATAAAATAACGTTTGGCTCCCAACGATTTTTGAATTCCGATGATTTTAGTGCGTTCTTTGACCGACACAAACATGATATTGGCAATTCCGAATCCTCCGACAAGAATCGAGAAGCCACCAATGATGGCCCCCGCCAGGTTAAATACTTTGAAAAACTGATCGAACCTTGACGAAATCAGGCTGACCTCGTTTAAGGCAAAATCGTTGTCTTCCACAGGTTTTAAGCGGCGAAGTGTTCGCATAATGCCTTCGATTTCGGCTTTAAAGCGTTCGTTGTCGACATTCGGTTTCGCTTTAATACAAATCGTCTGTCCTACATCCCGGTTTCGGATATCCACCATACTCATCGACTTCATGACCGAAATGTGAACGTTTTTGTCCATCGTATTTCCAAAGGCATCCTGTCCTTTTCTGCGGTATACTCCGATAATCCTGAATTTGTGCCCCTGAATTTTTATATCCCGGCCAAGCGCATTCATCCCGGCGAATAATTCCTTTTCAATGTCGGCGCCAATAACGGTAACCGGGGCTCCGTTTCGCATTTCCGATTCGGTAAAATAGCGGCCTTTTTCCACATCCAGACTCCATACATCGTACATGGCGTGGGTGGTCGCCATAATGGTAACATTGTCCATGTTGTCGCTTCCGGCTTGTACAGTGCGCGAAAAGCCAAATAAAAAAGCCGCATTTTCGATAGTGTTGGCTCGGCGTATAATTTCTTCGGTTTCCTCAAGTTCAGGAGACGGGCGGTTCATGTACCTCCACCACGGGTATTCCGTTTCGCCTTCGGGAGGTGTCCAGGGCCATTTCGCTACGTAAATCATATTGCTGCCTAATCCTTCGAGCGATTCCCGGATGCCTCGCTCCAATGAATCGATGACGGTAAAAACAGAAATAATCGCAAAAATACCAATGGTGATGCCTAGTAACGATAAAAACGTACGCAGCTTGTTTGCCCGTAACGAATTAAAAGCAAACGATAAACTCTCATATATAAGGCGAATCAAAAGCATCAATCTGGTTTATGCAGGATAAAAATAGCACATGTTTTTCAGAAAACAGGTGAATCCTTTCATCCTTTCACTTGTAATATTAGTGTCGAAATAAATAAATGATTACACTTTACGTTCTAAATAAGAATTACGCATAATAATATTTTTAAAGTACTGTTATAATAGTAAATGAACGGTTTTTTTTATCTTTGCGAGCGAATCCGAAAAATCCAATAAATGGCTGATAATAAAAAAATTAAGACTGCGTTGGTTTCAGTCTTTCACAAAGAAAATTTAGATAAGATTATTTATAAACTAAACGACTTGGGTGTTAAGATTTTAAGTACGGGGGGTACGAAAAGTTTTATCGAGTCGTTAAATGTTGAGGTTACTTCTGTTGAAAGTCTTACCGGTTATCCGTCCATTTTGGGAGGCAGAGTAAAGACCTTGCATCCGAAAGTATTTGGGGGGATTTTGTCGCGCCGTGATAATCAGGGAGATGTGAGCCAGTTGAACGAGTTCGAAATTCCGGAAATCGACCTGGTAATTGTGGATCTTTATCCGTTTGAAGACACCGTTGCTTCGGGTGCCGCAGAACAAGACATTATTGAAAAAATAGATATCGGCGGAATTTCGTTGATCCGTGCCGCTGCCAAAAATTTCAAAGACGTGGTAATTGTTCCTTCTCAAAAGGAATATCAACCACTGTTGGATCTTTTGGAAGAGAAAAACGGAGAGTTTTCACTGACCGATCGCAAATGGTTTGCAAGTCGTGCCTTTGGCGTTTCGTCACACTACGATTCAGCCATCTTCGGATATTTCAACGAAGGAATTGGAGAAGCTACCGAACGTGTGAGTCTGAACGACGGACAGGTTTTGCGTTATGGCGAAAACCCGCACCAGGCAGCGTCGTTCTTTAAATTCAATAACGGAGGTAATTCTGCAACACTTGCAGATGCTGAAGTTTTGCAAGGAAAAGCGCTTTCATACAACAATATGCTAGATGCCGACGCAGCCTGGAAATCAGCCAGCGATGCCTATCATTCGGTAACGCATCTCGAAAACAAAGTGGCGGTCTCTGTGATCAAACACTTAAATCCATGTGGTTTGGCTGTGACCAATAGTATCATGGAGTCACTGGAACTTGCCTGGGCAGGTGATCCGATCAGTGCCTACGGAAGCATCATCTGTTTTACAGATACGGTTACACAGGAAGTGGCTGAATGGTTTGGGAGTAAGTTTGTGGAGATTTTAATCGCTCCGGCTTATACAAAAGAGGCCATGGAAGTCCTTGGTAAGAAAAAGAACCTGCGTGTATTGGTGACACCCATTCGCGAAGCAGTGCCGGGCGAGAAGCTTTATCGTTCGATTAGCGGAGGTATGTTGGTTCAGGACGAAGACGAAGGTTTGGATCAGGAATTCAACACTGTTACTGAAAAAGAATTTGAAGGATCAAAAATGAACCTGGCTAAATTCGGAACCATTGCCTGCAAACACCTGAAAAGCAATGCAATTGCGGTGGTAACTGAAAACGCTGACGGAGGATTCTGGTTAACCGGTGCAGGTATGGGACAACCCAACCGTTTGGATAGTTTGCGTTACCTTACCATGCCACGCTTCGAATTAAAAGGAGGTTTGGATATCACCAATTCAGTACTGATTTCAGACGCATTTTTCCCGTTCCGCGACAGCATTGAAGCCGCCAACGAATACGGTGTGAAATACATTGTTGAGCCTGGAGGAAGTATCCGGGACGAAGAAGTTATTGCTGCCTGTAACGAATTTGGCATTGCCATGGCTTTTACAGGAAGACGACATTTCAGACATTAATATTAATTATATCTTTATAAAACAATACCACTAGATAAACAGCAAATTAATGGGGTTATTTTCATTTTTAACACAGGAAATTGCCATTGACCTTGGCACTGCAAATACCATTATTATTCATAATGATAAGATTGTAGTGGATGAGCCCTCAATTGTTGCCATCGATCTGAAATCAGAAAAGATGGTTGCAATCGGTGAAAAGGCGCGGCAGATGCAGGGGAAGACACACGCCAACCTGAAAACAATCCGGCCTTTACGCGACGGTGTAATTGCGGATTTTAACGCGGCGGAACAGATGATTCGGGGAATGATTAAAATGATTAACCCAAAACCGAGGATGTTCTCACCGGCGTTGAAAATGGTGGTTTGTATTCCATCCGGAAGTACAGAAGTTGAGATTCGCGCGGTTCGTGACTCCTCGGAGCATGCCGGCGGACGCGAAGTGTACATGATCTATGAACCTTTGGCAGCAGCCATCGGGATCGGGCTCGATGTGGAGGCTCCGGAAGGTAACATGGTGGTGGATATCGGTGGTGGTACAACCGAAATTGCTGTGATTTCGCTTGGTGGTATCGTTACCAACAAATCGATACGTATTGCAGGGGATGACCTTACTGCCGATATTATGGAGTACATGCGTCATCAACATAATATAAAAATCGGGGAACGCACGGCCGAAGAAATCAAAATTCATGTGGGATCAGCGCTTTCTCAGTTGCCTGAACCTCCTCAGGATTATGTGGTACAGGGCCCAAACCAGATGACCGCTTTGCCGATCGAGGTACCGGTTTCGTACCAGGAAATTGCACACTGTCTCGAAAAATCGATTTCGAAAATCGAAACAGCCGTGTTAAGTGCATTGGAACAAACTCCGCCTGAATTGTATGCCGACATTGTTTCCAAAGGAATTTGGCTGGCAGGTGGCGGGGCGCTTTTAAAAGGTCTTGACAAACGTTTAACCGACAAGATTGGAATTCCGTTCCACATTGCTGAAGATCCGTTAAGGGCTGTGGTAAGAGGTACGGGTATTGCCTTGAAAAATGTAGATAAGTTCTCGTTCCTGATTCGATAAAAGCCTTCTTAATACTGTAAATGCGAAGTTTATTCAGACTACTGGTAAAAAACTATCCGTTTCTTCTATTCCTTTTTTTAGAAGTTATCTCAGTGGTGTTTATCGTAAACTACAACAGTTTTCAGCGTTCCAGGTACCTGAATACTTCCAATGCAATCAGTGCATCGCTCTATAGTTCCTATAGTTCGGTGGTTCAGTATTTTGGGTTAAAGAAGGTGAATAAGCACCTGATGGAAGAGAATGCCCTGCTGCGGAACCGGATTGATCAGTATGAAAGCAGTCTTTTGGATTCGGTACGTTTGGAGACATCTTCAGACAGTACTTTTCGCTATATTCCGGCGAGGGTAGTCAACAATTCGGTGAACCGTCAGCAGAATTACATTACGCTAAACCGTGGGCGAAAGCACGGTGTAAAACCCGACCAGGGAATTATTTCAAGTACCGGTATTGTTGGAATTGTGACCTCTGTGTCCGAATCGTATTCCATGGGTTTGTCGGTTTTAAATCCACGCTGGAGTATTTCAGCCAAACTCAAAAAGAACGGTTATTACGGGTCGTTGATTTGGAACGGAAAAAGTTATAAGAATGCTGAACTCGGTGACATCCCGTTTCATGTGGATGTTGCAGTTGGCGATACCATTGTAACCAGCGGTTATTCCTCGGTGTTTCCCGAAGGTATTTTAGTCGGAAAGGTCGAGTCTTTTACTCAGCCGCCGGGAGAGAATTACTACGTGATTAATGTGGAGCTTTCAACCGATTTTAAATCGGTAACCTGGGTCGAAGTAATCGACGGCATCAAATCGGATGAATTGGAAAAATTAAAACAGGCAACATTTAATGGAGAGGATGGGATTTAAATATTTTGTCATGTTCATAGTGCTGCTGGCGGTTCAGGTGTTGTTCCTGAATCAGATTCAGTTTAGCGGTTACATCAATCCGTTCATTTATGTGCTCTTCATTATGCTGCTTCCTGTAAATATTCCAAAGTATGCGCTGATGTTGCTTGCCTTTGCGATGGGAATCAGTGTCGATGTTTTTTCCAATAGTTTGGGAGTGCATTCGGCGGCATCGGTGTTTATTGCCTATTTAAGACCGGGTATTATCCGGGTAATCACCAATCGCGAAGAGGATATGAATGAATATCCCGGGCTGGCTCAAACCGGTTGGCGCTGGTTTTTAGGCTACGCTATCCTGATGGTGCTGTTGCATCATCTGGCTTTATTCTATCTCGAAGTATTTACTTTTGCGAATTTTCTAAACACTTTATATCGTGTAATTTTAAGTTCTGTATTTTCATTTTTTGTGATAGTTTTAAGTCAGTTTATCATTTTTAGAGATTAGGGCAGAACGTGAACGATTATTCAAAAAGAAGTTACATTATAATACTGGTTTTTGTACTTGTGGCCCTGGTGTTTCTTATCCGGCTGTTTCGCTTACAGGTACTCGATTCCACGTATAAACAATACGCTACCAATAACGTGTTGCGCGAAGTGGTGCAATATCCGGCACGCGGACTGATATACGACCGCAACGGAGAACTGTTGGTATACAACAAAACAGCATACGATTTACTGATTACGCCCCGCGAAGTAAAAGCATTTGATACCACCTTGTTTTGTAATCTCCTGGATATTACCCGCGAAGACCTGGAGGCAGGAATTGATAAAGCAAAGAAGTATTCGAAGTACAAACCATCCATCCTGGTGAAGCAAATATCGCCCGAGAATTATGCAGTATTGCAGGAGCAGCTGTATAAATTTGTGGGCTTTCATACCCAGACCAGGACACTTCGCGAGTATTCTGCACCGGCAGCAGCTCACGCTTTAGGGTATGTGGGAGAGGTTACTCAAAATGATATCAACAAAGATGCTTATTACAAATCCGGTGACTATATCGGGGTTAGTGGAATTGAAAAAACGTATGAGGCGCAACTTCGGGGCACTAAAGGTGTGAAAAAGAACCTGGTGGATGTGCACAACCGTATCCAGGGAAGTTATCTCGGAGGCAGCGAAGATATACCTGCGCAAATTGGTAATAACCTGACAACTACGCTCGATATTGATCTTCAGTTGTATGCCGAGAAACTATTTAAAAATAAAAAAGGAGCAGTAGTTGCCATTGAACCTTCAAGCGGTGAGGTTTTAGCTTTGGTAAGCGCCCCGGTGTACGATCCCGGGTTATTGGTTGGAAGGGTGCGAGGTGCAAATTATAGTATGCTGGAATCCGACTCTTTATTAAGGCCCTTGTTTAACCGTGCGTTATTGGCAAAATATCCGCCCGGATCTACCTTTAAAACGATTAATGCCCTGATTGGCTTGCAGGAACAGGCCATTACCACGAATACAATGTTTACCTGTTACGGGAAAGGATCGAGTCCTATTCGATGTACTCACGATCATGGAACCATTAATGTTGTTGGAGCTATCAGCGGTTCGTGTAATCCGTTTATGTGGAACACTTTCAGAAGTATTATTGGCAGATCAAAAACATCGGCAGAAGGATTTAATAAATGGCGGCATTATTTGCTGGATTTTGGCCTGGGCACAACTCTCAGTGAGGATTTCGCCAACTCGCTAAAAGGCGATCTTCCTACTGTAGATTATTATAACCGGATTTACGGGAAAGGGCACTGGAATGCACTTACGGTGCGGTCGCTGGCGATCGGGCAGGGTGAACTTGGCGCAACGCCGCTCCAAATGGCTAATGTGGCTGCAATTGTTGCCAACAGAGGTTATTATTATGAACCTCACATCGTAAAAGCTATTGAAGGTGACACGATTCGTAGTTCATTCAAAACAAAGCATGGTGTAGAAATCGATGCAAAGTATTTTGAACCGATTATTGAAGGTATGAGTCGGGTTGTTAAAGGAGCCTATCTGATACCGGGTCTTGAATATTGCGGAAAAACGGGGACAATACAGAATAACCACGGGATTGATCACGGCGCTTTTGAAGCCTTTGCACCCAAAGATAATCCGGAAATTGCAATTTTTGTTTATGTTGAAAACAGTAAGTGGGGAGCCAGTTATGCTGCACCCATTGCCGGTTTGCTTATCGAAAAATATTTAAATGATACTATTGCAACAAACCGGCAATATGTGGAAAAATTGATGTTAAATGCCAATCTTTTGGATCCCAATAAAATTGTAATTGAAGATGATTCAGAGGAATAACATATGGTCGAACATCGACTGGATTACAGTGCTGTTGTACCTGGTGCTGGTCTTTATGGGCTGGTTTAATATTTATGCTGCGGTGTACGACACCGATCATCAAAGTATTTTTGATATCTCGCAACGCTACGGCAAACAGCTTTTGTGGATTGGTGCAGGCGTGGCCTTAGCCATCATTATCATGTCGATAGAAACCAACTTTTATGTTTTTTTCTCTTATGCCATTTACGGCGTAATGGTTTCTCTGCTGCTGCTGGTATTGTTGATTGCCAACGAGGTAAACGGCGCCCGGTCGTGGCTTGAGATCGGCGGATTTAAATTACAGCCTTCCGAATTTGCCAAATTTGCAACAGCGCTGGCCCTGGCGCGGTATATGAGTACTTTCGATTTTAAACTAAAGAACTTTAAATCGCTGGCCATTATGGCGCTGATTATTTTTACACCGGCGGCGCTTATCCTTTTGCAAAACGACACCGGATCAGCGCTCGTGTATTTTTCGTTTGTTCTGGTGTTGTTCAGGGAAGGACTCTCAGGTTTGGTATTGTTTCTCGGAACACTCGTTGCTACATTGTTTATTCTGGCTTTAATCCTTTCAAAACTCACACTAATATTGGTTTTGCTGGGAGCTGCGGCCCTTATTTATTTGATCCTGAATCCAAAGTTTTCCCAGTATTTTAAAATACTTGTGTTTTTTGCCACTGGCATTTTATTGTCTTTTCTGTTGAATGCAATTCTGGGGAAGAAATACGAGCTGGGAGATATTATCATTTTTGGATCCATTCTGGGATCGTTGGTGACTTTGGTATATTCGCTCATAAAGAAGTTTAAAAATTACGCAATCATATCGCTCTTTTTCCTGGGATCAGTACTGTTTTCTATTTCGGTTGATTATACATTTAATAATATACTGGAAAGCCATCATCAGGTTCGAATCAAAGAATTATTGGGGCTTGAATCCAATCCATATGGTGCAGGATACCACGTAAATCAAAGTAAAATTGCCATTGGTTCCGGAGGAATGTGGGGAAAAGGTTATCTGAACGGAACGCAAACCAAGTTCAATTTTGTGCCCGAGCAAAGTACCGACTTCATATTTTGTACAGTAGGAGAGGAGTGGGGATTTGCCGGAACGTTTGTAGTAATCGCGCTGTTTGTGTTTTTTCTGAGCCGTTTGGTTTGGTTGGCTGAACGACAGCGATCGGTTTTCTCCCGTATCTATGGTTATTCAGTAGCCATTATCCTGTTTTTCCACTTTGTGGTGAACATCGGGATGACAATTGGTATCATGCCAGTGATCGGGATTCCTTTACCTTTTTTTAGTTATGGTGGCTCGTCGCTTTGGTCGTTCACCATTCTTCTTTTTATTTTTATCCGGCTGGATGCAAGTCGTTTAGAAAACTTCCGCGACAGTCGAAATACCTGATGTCTTGCTGGAGCTTGGGCATTCCCCTTATTTTTACTATCTTCACCAGGCTTTTTAAAAATCGTAAGATTTTTATTCTAGGGCATAAAGACAAATAAACAGACATTAGAAGTAGTTCGACTTTGATCCTGAGGGAAATGCAGAACCACTTTCTTTCAAACTTTTTGTGGATACTTTTTTGAGTGTTCGTATGCGAACGCTTTCAGGTGTGGTATCCCATTAAACAAAAATTTAATGAGATGATATACAAACCTTATTCTCTTCATAATTTCAGACAAATATCCCAAATGTCGGTTTTAACCGAAGAACAAAAACTGGAAATAGAGGTAGTGGGAAACGTATTGCCGTTTAAAACCGATAATTACGTGGTAGATGAACTGATCGACTGGTCTAATTTTGAGAAAGACCCGTTTTTTATTCTCAATTTTCCGCAAAGGGAAATGCTTCAGGAAAAGGATTTTAACCGGATTGCTTCGCTTCTCAAAAAGAATGCTTCAAAAGAGTTGCTTCAGGAAGAGGTTAGAAAAATACGTTTGAAATTGAATCCCAATCCGGCAGGACAAGAAAACAATGTTCCGGTTTTTAACGGGAAGCGTTTAAACGGAATTCAGCATAAATACCGCGAAACGATGTTGTTTTTCCCAACACAGGGACAGACTTGCCATGCCTATTGCACCTTTTGTTTCAGGTGGCCGCAGTTTGCGTTAAACGAATTTAAATTTGCCATGAAGGAAGCCGATCAAATGGTCGAATATTTGAAGGCACATCCGCATATTACCGATGTTTTATTTACCGGTGGTGATCCTGCGGTAATGAAAACCCGTTTTTTCGAAAACTACTTCAATGCGTTGATCGAAGCCGATATTCCGCATTTGAAGAATATCCGGATAGGAACAAAGTCGCTGGCTTACTGGCCGTATCGTTATACCACCGACCCTGATGCCGATGATTTGCTTCGTTTGTTTGAAAAGGTAAAAAAACATGGAATCAACGTTGCCCTGATGGCTCACCTCAACCACCCGGGCGAGTTAAAAACAAAGGCGGTGCAGGAAGCCGTTCAGCGCTTGTTGAATGCAGGTGTTCAGATTCGTTCGCAATCGCCGGTGATGCATAACATTAACGATCGTGCAGATATCTGGGCCGAAAACTGGAGAGAACAGGTTCGGCAGGGTATTGTACCATATTACATGTTTGTGGCGCGCGATACCGGGGCACAAGATTATTTTGCGGTTTCGTTAAACCGCGCATGGCAAATCTACCGGGGAGCCTATAACCAGGTAAGTGGAATCTGTCGCACCGTAAAAGGGCCAAGCATGTCATGCAGTCCGGGAAAAGTACAGATAGTTGGAGTTTCCGAGATAAAAGGACAAAAAGTGTTTGTGCTGAATTTTCTGCAGGGCAGAGATCCGTCGTGGGTAGGCAAACCTTTCTTTGCCAAGTTCGATCCGAAGGCGGTTTGGTTTGATGAACTGGAACCGGCATTTGGTGAAACCGCATTCTTTTTCGAAGATTCGTACCTCGAAATGCTGGCTTAGAAATCTTCCCGGTCAGAAGGCAGGGGAAGTTCCAATGCTATGTCGTATTCTGTTTTTACGTAGTGGATCAGTTCCAGCATAAAAGCTTTGAAATTGCCTTCGAGCGTTTCGTAATTTGACCGTAGAATATTTTCGGCAAGGTGTGCTTTTGTGGGCAACGAAGAATATTTCCCCATGATGTGCATGGATTAGATGATTCCTTCGATGGTGGCATACGATTCCAGCCTCCGGTTTTGGATCAGAAAGGGTAAAAAGCCTTGCACACGCAAGGGCAGATAAGCGAAGTGGGATAAAAGGACCGAATGCGATCGTTTGGCAAACCAGCGAAGCGAAAGATCGGAAAAAGTCGTCCAGTTGGCAGCCAAAAAATGATCGTAAACCAAATCCACTACAATGCCCGCATAATGTCCAAAATCGTCTCGAAAAGGCTTTTTTGCCTCTTTATGTAATGGATGATTGTCGGTAAAATGATCGATACGGCGATGTAAAAGAATGCCGTCAGCAATTTCCTTTGGGTAATTTTCATACTGCTTTCCTTTTACGTAATCGCCTATAAAATTGCCCACCAGCATCTGTTCTGATTCGCCCGATAAATATAGATGTGCAAGATAATTCATGACAATAATTTTCAAACGATTAAGTTGGCTTAAAAGTTTTTGAAAAATACATTATGCAGGAAGGTAAAGAAAATAAGAATCCTGCGGCCCCGTATGTTGAGGTTCATAAAAATTATGTTGTCGCTGAACTTTGATGCAGATTTTTTAATCGTTATTTTAGCGGCCGAATTGTAACGCTATGGCAAAACGAATTGTGGCATTTGGAGAGATCGTTTGGGATTTATTGCCTCACGGTCAGGTTTTGGGAGGAACTCCGCTAAACCTTGTTTTCAGGTGCAATTCGTTTGGAGAGGAAGGACATTTACTTTCGCGTGTCGGCGACGATGAACTGGGACAGGCTGCGCTCGACAAACT
This sequence comes from Maribellus sp. YY47, assembly GCF_023111095.1. Lineage (GTDB taxonomy): Bacteria > Bacteroidota > Bacteroidia > Bacteroidales > Prolixibacteraceae > Draconibacterium. The sequence continues at coordinate 22,640 of NZ_JALGYW010000033.1, read as the reverse complement.
GGTTTCGCTCAATATTTCGGATAAAAATGTACAGTTGGATTCAGAGTTTCCCACCGGTGTGGTTAATGTTACTTTTGATGAAAACGGAGAGAGTCGCTACGAAGTCAAAGAAGATGTAGCGTTCGATCATATCGAATTTTCAGCCGAAGCCTTAAAACTGGCCCGTCAGGCCGACTGTCTTTTCTTTGGACTTTTGCCGCAACGCTACGGCTTGTCCAAAAACACCATTCGCGAACTAATCAAGGAATCTCCCGATTCTATTCATTTTTTTGATTTGAAGTTGTTTCAGCACTTTTTCAATATTGATGTGGTGGAACGTTTGCTCGATTGTGCCCATATTGTGCGAATCAAGGAAAAGGAAGTGGAGTTTTTGGCAGGTAAGCTAAAGATGGAATTCACCGACCTGGATGCGTTTGCCGAACAATTATCGAAGAAATACAAAATCGAATTGGTGATTACGACCCGGGGAAACAACGGTATTTCTGCCTTTCATACAGAAAAGGGGTGTTTTTATGATCCTGGTTTTGTAGTGGATATGGAAGATAATATTGGTTCGGGAATGGCTTTTTCAGCTGGATTTCTTCATTGTTACCTGAACGGAAAATCACTGGAAGAATCCATCCATTTTGGAAATGCCGCCGGCGCACTGAACACGACCAAAAGAGGTGCCACCGAATTCTTTGATAAAAATGACGTGCTGGAATTTATGAAATCGACTTCCCAGCAAGCCTGATTATTTACAAAGTTTTTTTTAACAAAACAATATTCTTAAACATCTGCTTCGAAGTAACATAAATGCCTGTTGAGGTGTTTAATAGTTATGCAGAACATCTTAAAAACTAAGCAGATGAAAATCAAGACCAATGAAATTACAGCCATGTTGCTGGAGAGCCTTTGGAAGCAATATATTTCGAGGGTTTCTTACGCGAAAACATATGCGGAACTGGTGTTGGAAAAAGGAGGGAAAGTTGTTAACGATCATATTGCCATAAGAACCTTCAATACCCACACCGGAGAACAACCCGAAGGAATCAGGGCCATAAAACACTTGTTGAATTACCTGGGGTATGTGCCGGTCGACAAGTATGAATTCAAAAAGAAAATGCTGAAAGCCGTTCATTTTGAACATCCCAATGAGTTGTTTCCCAAAATTTTTGTGAGCCAGCTGGAAGTGGAGTTGTTGCCCGAATGGGCACAGCAAATCATTAATAATTCGGTTAGAGATACTCCGTATCTTATATCCGACGAAAGCCTTGAGTTACTGGCTGTATTGAAAGAAGAAGGCGAAATGCCCAAGGTGGCGGCTGAAGCGCTCGTACTCGATTTGACCCAATATTTCAGACGGCCCTGGTCACCCCCCGCCAAAGATGATGTTATAAAACTCAACGATGTTTCGCAATATGCCGCCTGGACTTTGCTCCATGGAAATTCGGTGAATCATTTTACCGCTTTCATTAATCACCAGGAGGTGAAGGAATGGCCCGATCTGGAGTCAACCTGCAAAGCGTTGGCAGCAGTCGGTATCCCTATGAAAGAAACGATTGAAGGAGAAAAAGGAAATAAATTGCGACAATCGGCTACCCAGGCAGTCAAAGAGGAAGTTGACGTAACGAATGACGACGGGCCGGATAAAATTACCTGGACCTATGCTTATTACGAATTGGCGGAACGCGGTTATGTAGAAGAAAACGGGGAGCGGAAACTGTTTTCAGGATTCCTGGGAGATCAGGCTGTTCATTTGTTTGACATGACCCGCACCCGCGATAACTGATCGGTCAGAATGTTTTCTAATAAACTTCGGGAACAAAAGTCATTTCCGATATAGGAGGTCGAACGTAACCCTTGCTGTCTTTTCGCGGAGGGAGTTCGATGGGGTGGTAGTCCAGTTCCTTGTAGGGCACCATCGACAACAGGTGGTGAATACAATTCAGACGGGCACGTTTTTTATCGTCGGCATCCACAACAAACCAGGGGCTGATCTTTGTGTCGGTGTAGGCAAACATATCGTCTTTCGCCTTTGAATACTCGACAAAAAGCTGCATCGACTTGATGTCCATCGGACTTATCTTCCATCGTTTGGTCGGATCTTCGATACGCGAACGGAAACGCTTTTCCTGTTCTTCTTCGCTCACCGAAAACCAGTATTTCACCAGAACAATTCCGGAGCGGATCAGCATTCGTTCGAAGTTGGGGCAGGAGCGTAAAAATTCCCAGTATTCATCGTTGGTACAAAATCCCATCACTTTCTCAACACCGGCACGGTTGTACCAGCTGCGGTCGAACAAAACCATTTCTCCGGCTGCCGGCAAATGAGGTACATACCGTTGAAAGTACCACTGTGTTTTTTCGCGTTCAGTAGGTGTTCCAAGTGCAACTACACGGCATATCCGGGGATTCAGGTATTGTGTGATCCGGGCAATTGTTCCGCCTTTCCCGGCTGCATCGCGGCCTTCAAAAATAACGACCACTTTCAGCCCTTTGGCTTTAATCCACTCTTGCAATTTTACCAGTTCAATTTGCAGTTTGTTTAATTCCTTTTCGTAAAACTTCGTGCTGATTTTTTTCTTTTTTGGTGTCCCGGATGAATCCATATTTCAGTTGTTGAATGCAATTAAAGGTAAGAAAAATAGTACAATCAAAACGAATATGATGAGCCGGCTAAAATATAGGCGCCAAACCTGCTATCCTGCATTGCATCGGTGAGCGAAATAAATCCGGATTGAATTTTGCCGTTTTTCAGCAGAGGCGGATGTTGCTTTTCCATCGTGGTTTGAAAGGCATGAAAACTTTCTGCGCCGCCATACCAGGTTCGAAACAGCGCTTTAGTTGAAGGCACCAAAAGCTTTTCAAGTTTTAATGACAGCAGCCCCATATTCTGGCGGAGATTGATTTCGAGACAGGGATTAACAGCCAATTGTTTGTCAGCCATTCTGAAGATGAGGGCATCGACCCCAAAATTTCCTTCATATCCTGAAGCAAGTTCACTTTTCTCCAGGGTTTGAATTAGCGGATCAATGATTTTATCAGGCAAACGTTCAGCAAAAGTTTTAATTTCAGAATTCATATCATCAGGTAGGCCATTCAAACGGTTGCCAATGTATTGTCCTTTTCCGTCGGTCATAAAATTGCTGATGCCGAGGTAGTCGATTTTTCCATCGATTAGTTCGAACTGAAAAGCAATATCCAGTTGTTTCCCGAGAAAAGGTTCCACAATCACATAACCCTGATCTTTGATTATGCCCAGAATTTTCTCCCAGACTTTTGGATGAACGGGGGTTTTCGTGATGGGTTGCAGGCCTCGCCCGGAGCTGCTCCACGGCGCTTTTACCATCAGGTTGCCCCACTCACTGATCAGTGTTTCAATCTCGTGTTGTTCGCAGCAAACTTTTCCGGCCAAACCCTCCGGTATAAAAATAGAGTCCGGATATTCCCTGATCATCTGACGTAAAATTCCAAGGGCAAATTTTTTCGAATACAGGTTCCTCGATTTGCTGGTCCAGTTGAAAACCGGGGAGTTTTGAAAAGTTGCTGAACATTTGGGTTTTAATGGACTGAGTAGTTTATGTGCTGCCGGACTCCATCCCCAGGGTTTTAGCGCTTTAATGTTCTGTAAGGGAGACGTATCGGCACTTAGCGCTTTTTGAATTTCGATGAAATCAGGAATTGCAGTGTCTAATTTATGGAGTGAGTCGAGGAATCTTTTTGATGGAAGCTGTCCCGCCAGAACCACATCTTCAGAAGTAGCTAAGAACAATGGAAGTGCGGATAAATCAGCTTCCATTTTTGTAAGTAGTTTATTGGGCTGCCAATTGGGGCTTCCGTTCCCAATTGCTACCTCGCAAGTGGGATTGTATAAATAGATATCAGGTAAAAAAGTCACATCCAAAACTAGTAAAAATTTGAGTAGGAGTGTCTTTCCATTCTCTGTCTCCTATACATATTATGTTATTGATCCGTTTCATTCTTTTAGCTTCAGTTAGCAAGTCAACTTTAAAGGAATTGAGGGTATTTTAAGAATTATTAAGAAAAAATGATAGAAATGTTAATTAATGTAATATTTTTTAAAGGAAAGATATTATATTAATACCCGGAATAAGAGTGCTTTACCTATTGTATGTATTTAGTGATATATGTACTAAGATGAGAATAAAAACCATAAACTAGCGATGCCAACTAAAGAGAGTGTTTAACTTAATTTTTCACTTAAATTCTTTTTTTATGAAAAAACTTGCAATGTTGCTTGTATGTATTCTATTGCTGGGAATACATTTTGGGAACGCACAGGTAAAATCCATTAGCGGAACTGTCACAAGTTCGGAAGATGGAACTTCCATTCCGGGAGTTTCTGTGCTGGTTAAAGGAACAACCATAGGTACGGTAACGAACATTGATGGTTATTACGAACTGGATGTTCCGGACGATGCAAAACATCTTATTTTCTCGTTTGTAGGGATGCAAACGATAGAAACGTCTATTTCCGGAACGGTTATCAATGCTCAAATGAAACCGGATATATTAGGCCTGGATGAGGTAATGGTAGTGGCGTACGGAACGGCGAAGAAAGAATCGTTAACCGGTTCGGCTGCTGTAATTGGAGAACAGGAGATCGAATCTCGCTCGGTGTCTTCTATTGGTCAGATTCTTACCGGATCTACCACTGGAGTTCAGACAACGGCCGGCTCTGGTCAGCCAGGTAGTTCTCCTACGATTGTTATTCGGGGGATCGGTACTTTGAACACATCGGCAGATCCGCTGATCGTATTGGATGGCGTTCAGTACGAAGGTGTACTTTCAAGTATTAATCCGGGCGATATTGCTTCTATGACTGTGTTGAAAGATGCTGCTTCGACTGCCCTTTATGGTTCGCGTGCTGCGAACGGAGTGTTGATTATTACCACAAAAAAGGGAAGCAAAGGAGTTGAATCAATGAAAGTGAACCTGAAAGCACAGGCAGGTATAATAAATCAGGCGCTTCCGAACTATGAAGCGGTTAATGCGCAGGATTATTACGTACTCCAGGCTGAAGCTTTTGCTCAGAGTCGGTTTCAGTCGGGGAATGCCAATAGCATTGCAGAATCAAGAGGTTATGCATACGAAAATATTTATTCTCAACTAAAGTATAATCCATTTTTAGGGATAGCCAATGATCAGATACTAACTGCGGAAGGAAAAATAAATCCAAAAGCAAAAGTTGGATTTCGCGATTTGGATTGGTATGATGCAGCAAAGCAACAAGGGTACAGACAGAATTATGATTTAAGTCTGAGCGGAGGAAGTAAAAAGGCAAGCTATTTCTATTCGTTGGGCTATCTGGACGAAAGAGGTTATATTATCAAGTCGGATTATGAGCGTTTTAATACACGCTTGAATATTGACTTTGATGTAAAGGACTGGCTGCAAATTGGTGGAAGTGTATATGCCACAATCGTCAATAGTGATATTGGTTCTGCTGAGTCGGCTACTTATGCAAATCCTTTCAGAAATGCCAGGATGACAGCTCCGATTTATCCTGTTTACCTGCTTGATCAAACTACAGGGGATTACATTTTGGACGGAGCTGGAGAAAAACAGTACGATGACGGTGGAACTTATGCCAGGCCGATTAACGCGGGTAGAAATGCTATTGCAGAGTTAAATTGGAACAGTGAGGATTTCAAAAGAAATGAAATGGGAAACAGGACGTTTGCCCGGTTTAAAGTAACAGAAGAACTTACTGCCACTATTAATTTAGGTGCCGATTTTCAAAACTACCACTACAAAAGATTTGATAATCCGGAGATTGGCGATGGTGCTCCAACGGCAAGGATGGCCGAAGACAGATATACGCGAACTACGGTTAACGTGAACCAATTGCTGAATTATGAAAAAACGGTAAATGAAGTTCATAATTTCTCTGCTTTATTAGGTCACGAATCTTACTCACGAACTTATACACGCCAGGAAAGTTTTAAAAACCAGTTTATTGTAACGGGTATTTATGAACTAAATAACTTTGTAAATACTGCCGATAATACCGGTTGGACTGATAAGAAAAAAACAGAAGGTTATTTTGCAAGGCTGAATTATAACTATGCAGATAAATATTATATCGATGGTTCATATCGAAGAGACGGATCTTCTGCTTTCCACGAAGATGTAAGATGGGGGAACTTCTATTCCGTTGGAGCCAGTTGGAGAATTGATCAGGAACAGTTCATTTATGGTGCTGATTGGATCAACAGTTTAAAATTAAGAGCTTCTTACGGTGAAGTTGGTAACGATAATATTGGAGAATATGGATATCAGGCTTTATATGAGACCTATCCGAATGCGTCTGCTCCAGGTCTTCGTTGGGCATCGGTTGGAAATGCGGCACTAACCTGGGAGGTGAATAAAACCTTCGATGTTGCTTTAGATTTTGCATTATTTGACAGAATCAGTGGTACTGTGGAATGGTATAATCGAAAATCAGATGATTTATTATACGAAATGCCTTTGGCGCCATCAATGGGATTGATGGAGCAGCCACGGAACATTGCAGCCATGCTTAATCAGGGGTTCGAGATAAATATTGAAGGCGATATTATCAGAACAAGCGATTTTAGGTGGAACATGAATCTAATGGGATCTACCAATAAAAATGAAATTACCTCTATTCCCGAACCATTTGTTGATGGGACCAAAAGATGGTCGGAGGGGCATTCCAGGTATGATTTCTGGCTGAGGAAATTCTATGATGTGGATACTGAAGACGGAGCTACAAGATTCCATGTATGGAAAGAGGTTACCAACGACGAGGGAGAAGTGATAGGGACAGAGCTGTCATTCGATGATAACGGCGACCCGGAATTAACAAAAGATGCCGATGACGCAGGTTTTGGTTATGTTGGGGCTTCCACAATTCCAAAACTTCTCGGATCAATCGGAAACACTTTTACTTATAAAGGACTGACTTTAAGAACACTTTTTACTTATTCTTTAGGCGGGAAAATGATCGACGCTATCTATCAGGGAATGCTAAGTTCAACAGTTGGTGAGTCGTACCACCCTGATGTTAAGGATTCCTGGATGAATCCCGGTGATGTTACTGAATTTCCGAGATTACAGTATTCCGAATCAAACTTGTATGCGACATCTGATTTCTTCCTGATCTCTTCCAATTATCTCAACATTAGAAATGTGACTTTAAGTTACGATTTCCCAAAATCCCTTATGGATAATTGGGGCCTTGGGCAGTTAAGTGTATTTCTAACCGGAGAAAATCTTTACATGTTTACTGCAAGAAAAGGGATGAACCCCATTTATAACTTTTCGGGAACGCAAGATGAATTGGCATATGTTCCGAGTAGGTCTTTTATCCTGGGATTTAGCTTGCAGTTTTAATTAACAGAAAATATACTACAATGAAAACAACATATAAAAATCTAGTATACTCGCTGGTCTTGGCAATGGTGCTCGGATTAAGCTCATGTAGCGATGACTTTTTACAGACTGTTCCTACCGATGCAGTTTCTACTGATATTGCCCTGGGATCAACCGAAAATATGATGCTGGCCATTAACGGAATTCACCGTACTCTGTACGCACAAAACCCGGAGATCATTCGCTTTTATGCCGGGGAACAATACATGATTCCGATGGCTGAGTTTGCTGCAGGCGATGCATTGCACTCTGCTGCCGGAAACGGTTGGTTCAGAACTGTTGCACAATGGACTTCTCATACTGATGCCACGTCAAACGACGTAACCTATCCATGGTGGTACTATTACAATATTATTGGTTCTGCAAATAATATTATTAACGCGGCCGAAAGTCTGCAGATGTCTGATGACTTGCACAATATTTTAGGGCAGGCTTATACTTATCGTGCATGGGCACATTTTAACCTGGTACGTTTTTTTGCTAAAGCATACATGATTGGAGATCCCGATACCGATTTAGGTGTTCCGATTATGCTGGCAACAGAACCTCCGTACGAAGGATTAGCCCGCAACACAGTAACGGAAGTTTATAATCAAATTAAGACTGATCTTACTGATGCAATTACACATTTTGCCGATGCATCGCCAAGGGCTGATATCTCTCATTTAAATGTGGATGTTGCTAAAGGTATTGCTGCCAGGGTATATTTAACCATTGGAGAATGGGCCAACGCAGCAAAATATGCCAATGAAGCCAGGGAGGAATACTCCTTAATGAGTGAAGCGCAATTCAAGGCAGGATTTAATACTGTCGATAATCCTGAATGGATGTGGGGATCCAAAGTGATTACGGATCAAACGGCTTATTTTTGGTCGTATTTCTATTATACTTCGAACAATTTTAACGGTTCGCAGAACAGGAGTAATCCTAAATTTATGAATCATAAGTTGTACGATATGATGTCGGAGACTGACTATCGTCGTGACCTGATTCTGAAAGATTGCCCAAGTACTTTTTCTGCCTGGGATAAAGGAGAAAACGCCGGAAGGTATGCCAGTAAAGAAGAATACGATGCAGCAGTAAAAACTTATCGGGGGATTATTGGAAATTCAAGTACCCACAATATGGTTCCCTACCTGCATATTAAATTGCAACAATCTGATGGTGCAACAATCACCCCGATGGATGTAATTCACATGCGCGCTGCTGAAATGTATCTGATTGAGGCAGAAGCTTTGGCTCGTCAGGGCGGGAAGGATGCAGAAGCTCAAAGTGTATTGTATGATTTGGTTTCCGTAAGAGATGAAGGATATACAAAATCAACCAATACCGGGCAGGCACTTGTGAATGAAATTCTGACTCAAAGAAGGATTGAATTATTCCTGGAAGGTCACCGTTGGTTTGATATGCTTAGAAACGATGAGACGCTTGATCTTGCAGGATCGGGTGCAAATCCAGACCTTTATCTGGAAGGGATGTACGAAGATAAACCAAGTATGAACGACCGTTGGATATTTAGAATTCCGCAAAGAGAACTAAATGCCAACCCGAATATGGTTCAAAATGATTAAAATTCAGTTAATTACTGATATGTGATGGAAACGGGAGAGTTTTAACTCTTCCGTTTTTTTATTGCAGAATATTCAATTTCAACATGCATGATACTTCGGAGAGAATAGTTTGAGATTGCGCTATTCTCAAATTGCATCTTTTCGCAACAAAATTGTGTTAAGCTTTTTTCTTTGTCCTGAAAACCCCGGCCTGTGCCAGCGCCATAATTAAAACGCCAAGAACCGTTAAAAATCCTCCGATTAACTGATGACGAAGCGGTAGCGTTCCAAAAAACAGAAAGGCGCCGAGCAGGACAAAAATCCCCTTCATGCTTTGTACGATCGATGAACGCGATGCTTCAATATACCGGAAAGAATAGTAAACCGTTAAAATGGCAATAAATTCCAAAACGGCGCCAATTGCGGTATTCTTAATGGCTTCGGCCGAAAATACGGTTGATTCATCCATCACGAAAAACATAATAATGGAGAAAGTAAAGAGCCACACAGCCCGGTTTAAATTCAGCAGTTCGGGACTTAGTTTTTGCACGTGAGCCTTTACTACAAGTGTGGCGGTTGTTGCAAAAATGGCATTAAAAAATACCACTCCCGTTCCTTTTATAAAAAGTGTTTCGAGCGTAGTTCCGCCACTGTAACTTATGGCAAAGGCTCCCGCCAATGCCAGAAAACCACCCAGTATTTCGATCGGTCCAAAACGCTCATGCAAAATAAAAATGCCGCCAAGCATTACCATTACGGGGTAAATATTTCCGAGAAATGAAGTAACCGATGGATCGGGAATGATATGTATCGATAGGAAAAACAAGGTAGTTGTTGCAATTTCAAGTAAGCCGAGCGTCAACAAAATTATTACCTGTTTGCGGGTCAGGTGCGCCACTTGCTTAAGTTTCTTGTTGAAAAGAGCAAAAGCCATACAGGAAACTGATACAATAAAATACCACAGGCTTCCGAATTGCGCTAGTGGAATCTCGTTTAACGCCGCTTTGCTGAAAATATATACATTCGAAAAAGCCAGGGTTGCAACCAATGCAAAAACATAGCCCTTGTAGGTGTTTGATTTCATTTGGTGAAAATTGAGGTGATAAAGATAGGAAAAATGAATTCGGGGTGACTCCGGAAATTTTGATTGGGGGAGACAAACTTCCTTTTTGTTTCAGAATATAGAAATGGGTAAAACTCCGTGTGCCTTTCTGAGAAACTTAGTGTTCTCTGTGGTTAAAAGTCAAAGAAACCGCAGAATAAAACCAGAGAGAAAAGCACAGAGTGCCACAGAGATTCAGCAGGGAGGAAGATTGCCCATGCTCTTCCAATTGTGGTGGGTGAGCTTAACTTGACCGGCTGATTTTAAACTGATTTTTAAACCTTCAGTAAGCCGGGGCCTGTATGTAGCAGTAATTTTTAGATTACATTATCTTTGTTGAAAAATTGAAAGAAGTTGCAGGTGTTTTGAACTTCTTTAATCCTGAAAAATATAAATCTATGTTGCCGAAAATTAATCCGATGGAAACAAAAGCCTGGCAGAAACTCGAAGAAATGTACTTCGATTTCGAAGGCACGCATATGAAAGATCTGTTTGCGCAAGATGCCGACAGGTTTGAAAAATATTCACTCAAATTTGAAGATATCCTCTTGGATTTTTCAAAGAACATTTTAGACGATGAGGTAAAAGCTGCTTTGCTTGAACTGGCCGACGAATGTGGCTTGAAAGCTGCTGTTGAAAGCATGTTTACAGGCGATAAAATCAACGCTACCGAAGATCGTGCGGTGTTGCATGTGGCCTTGCGTAACCGCAGTAATACTCCGGTTTTGGTAGACGGCAAAGATGTGATGCCCGAAGTTAACGCCGTGCTCGACCAGATGAAAGCTTTTTCAGAAAAAGTAATTTCGGAAGAGTGGAAAGGATACACCGGAAAACCCATTACTGATGTGGTAAACATTGGTATCGGAGGTTCTGACCTTGGTCCGTTGATGGTGACAGAAGCGTTGAAGCCCTATAAAAATCACCTGAAACTGCATTTTGTTTCGAATGTTGACGGAACACACATTGCCGAAACCTTGAAAGCCGTTGATCCTGAAACGACCCTGTTTATTGTAGCTTCGAAGACTTTTACAACGCAGGAAACCATGACCAACGCCAATTCGGCCAAAGACTGGTTCCTGGCATCGGCCAACGAAATTTCGCATGTAGCCAGGCATTTTGTGGCCGTTTCAACCAATGCTGAAGCTGTTTCTGCATTTGGAATCGACACCGCCAACATGTTTCGTTTCTGGAACTGGGTAGGTGGTCGTTACTCGTTGTGGTCGGCCATTGGCTTGTCGATTGTATTGGGTATCGGATTCGATAATTACGTGGCTTTGCTCGAAGGAGCGCACGCCATGGATAACCATTTCCGTACAAGTGATTTCGATAAAAACTTCCCCGTAATTCTGGCATTGATCGGCATCTGGTACAATAATTTTTATGGTGCCGAAACTGAAGCTATTTTACCATACGACCAATACATGAACCGTTTTTCAGCCTATTTCCAGCAGGGAAATATGGAAAGCAACGGGAAATACGTTGACCGAAACGGCGAGCAGGTCGATTATCAAACCGGGCCAATTATCTGGGGAGAACCCGGAACCAATGGTCAGCATGCTTTTTACCAGCTGATTCACCAGGGAACCAAGTTGATCCCCTGTGATTTTATTGCATCGGCGATTAACCACAACCAGTTGGGTGATCACCATCAGAAATTGCTGGCAAATTTCTTTGCGCAAACCGAAGCAATGATGGTGGGTAAAACCGAAGAGCAGGTGACTGCCGAATTAAAAGCCGCCGGCAAATCAGAAGCTGAAATCGCGGCACTTTTGCCTTTCAAAGTATTCCCGGGGAATATTCCAACCAACTCTATTTTGGTAAAAAAACTCACACCTCATGTTTTAGGTGCATTAATTGCCATGTACGAACATAAAATATTTGTACAGGGCGTTATCTGGAATATTTACAGTTTTGATCAGTGGGGAGTTGAGCTTGGAAAACAGCTCGCTAACGCCATTTTGCCAGAACTTCAGGGAGACGGGAAAGTGACCGGACACGATGCTTCGACCAATGGCTTGATCAATGCATGGAAAGCAATGAAATAATTTTCGCATCGAAATTATACACGATAAAAGGGACTGGCTAAGATTTTAGTCAGTCTTTTTTTGTGCGTTTTCGAACAAATTTTCGTGGTTTGGCGTATGCGAGGAAAAACCAAATACAATTTGTATGAACAGCGAAAAAGTTTGGAACATTCCCAATGCCTTAAGTCTTTACAGGATCATTGTTTTTCCATTCGTAATGTTCCTGGTGGTTTCCGGAAACGAAGAGTGGTTTGCCATTTTCCTGTGCATCAATTTATTTACCGATTTTCTGGACGGCTTTATTGCCCGAACCTTTAACATGGTGACCAAACTTGGCGCCCGGCTCGATTCGCTGGCCGATTACGGCACTTACATTTTGGCATTTACCGGAGTGTTGACCTTTAAAAAGGCAGACTTGACCGGCAATGCCTGGATTTTATACCTGTTCATCGCGATGATGCTGATGACACAGGCCGTTCATTTTCGGAAATTCAAAACCTTTTCCAGTTATCATTTGTATTCCTTTAAAGTTACCGGCTATCTCCAGGCACTTTTGTTTTTTACCTGGTTCTTCGTCGGTTTTTGGGAAGCTTACTATTATTTTGCTATCGGATTTGGAATACTTGCCGAGTTGGAAACGATTACCATAACTTTTTTGCTAAGGGAACGGCGTTCCAATGCCCAGGGCTTGTACTGGGTGCTAAAACAAACTCCGGTTACTGCAAAATAAAGCATTCCTGATCTCAGGAAACCTCCAACAGAAATGAAAGTAAAGATGTGTACTTCTGTCCTGGATTTATTTTTATTTTTTTAAAGCAGAATATCCAATATCCAACTTCGCTGATTTTATTGGATATTTTATTTTCAAAATTGACTTTCAGAAAAAACAAAAAATATAGCTATGCGAGTTGGCCCGTCAGCTTTTCGAATGTTTTTTTACACGAAGCTCCTTCATACAAAATTTCATACACCGTCTCCGAAATGGGCATGTTTACTTTGTACTTTTGGTTGATGGCATGGATCGAAGCCGCTCCGTAGTAGCCTTCAGCAATCATGTTCATTTCCAGCTGGGCTGCTTTTACCGAATAACCTTTCCCGATCATTGTCCCGAACATGCGGTTGCGGCTAAACTGCGAGTAGGCCGTTACCAGCAAGTCGCCGAGGTAAGCCGGACTTTTTATGTCGCGGTTGATGGGGTGAACGGCATCCACAAAACGTTTCATTTCCTGTATGGCACGTGATATAAGCACTGCGTGGAAATTGTCGCCGTAACGCAAACCATGAGCAATTCCGGCTGCAATCGAAATCACGTTTTTCAGCACAGAAGCATATTCGGTGCCCCAGATATCGTCCGAAAGGGTAGTTAAAATGTATTCGCTCTGAATCAGCTGCGCAAATTTTTCGGTTCGTTCTTCATCGATTCCGGCAATGGTCAGGTACGAAAGTTTTTCGAGTGCTACTTCCTCCGCATGACATGGGCCGGTAATAACGCCCATCATATCGAGTGCCACGCCAAAATGTTTGTTCAGGTATTCAACAACCAACAGATTTTCCTCCGAAACAATTCCTTTAATTCCCGAAAGAATATATTTCTCGCTGAGATCGGTTGTTAATCCTTCAAAAACGACGGGCAAAAAAGCAGACGGAATAGCGAGTACCAAAATGTCGGATTCTTCGGTAATTTTATTGATGTCGCTGTAAAAGCTGATTCGGGAAGTATCAAATTCCACATCTCTTAAGTAACGCGGATTATGACTGTATTTTTGAAAGGCTTCGATGGTTTCTTCCCTTCTGATAAACCAGTTTATCTCTCCCACATTTTCCAACAGCATTTTTGAAATGGCAGTAGCCCAGCTGCCGCTTCCAATAACGGCAACCTTGTCTGTTTTAATATTCATCTCTCATTTCCCTTTGGCGCAAAAGTACAATTTGTAATCCCAAAAATCCAAGGAATGGAAGGAAACAACCGGAATTTGTCAGCGAATAAACCATTAATTGTTGAGAAAGATGCGTTTAAAATGGCTTGAATAACATCATAAAATGTATATTAACGGTCCGAAAACAAAAGCCAATAAATATAAACCTATGAGTAAATATATTTTGTCGCTCGATGCAGGTACCACCAGCAGCCGGGCCATCCTTTTTAATCATTCCGGAGAGATAGTAGAAGTAGCCCAGCAGGAGTTTGAACAGATTTATCCAAAGCCGGCATGGGTGGAACACGACCCGGATACGATCTGGGAAACGCAGTTGAAAGTGATGCAAGACGTGATTCGGAATGCCGGTATAACAGCAGAGCAGGTCGACGCCATCGGTATTACCAATCAACGCGAAACTGCAGTGGTGTGGAACCGTGAAACCGGAAAGCCGGTTTGTAATGCCATTGTTTGGCAGGACCGTCGAACGGCAGAATATTGCGATGAATTAAAACGCCAGGGATGGGAGAAAAAGGTGGCCGAAAAAACCGGATTGGTGATCGACGCCTATTTCTCGGGGACAAAAATCAAATGGATTCTTGATCATGTTGAAGGCGCACGCGAACTGGCTGACCAAGGAAAACTGGCTTTCGGGACCGTTGATTCCTGGTTGATATGGAAGCTGACAGGTGGAAAACAGCACATAACCGATGTAAGTAATGCCAGCCGCACAATGATCTACAACATTCACGAGTTGAAATGGGATGCCGAATTATTGGATTTACTGAATATTCCGGAAAGTATGTTGCCCGAAGTAAAAGCGAGCAGCGAGGTTTACGGAAAAACATCGGTGGACGGTTTGGAAACGGAAATACCGATTGCCGGAATTGCCGGGGACCAGCAGGCGGCCATGTTTGGACAAATGTGTATGAACGAAGGCATGGTGAAAAATACCTATGGTACCGGTTGTTTTGTGATGATGAATACCGGCGAAAAACCGATTGCCTCGAAAAATAAATTGCTGACAACCATTGGCTGGCAAATTGGCGACAAAGTGGTTTATGCACTGGAAGGAAGCATTTTTATTGGTGGCGCCGTGGTGCAATGGCTACGCGACCAGTTGGGAATCATTCAATCGTCTTCCGAAATTGAAGGACTTGCCCGCCAGGTAGACGATAATGGCGGAGTTGTATTTGTACAGGGATTTGTGGGGCTTGGAGCGCCGCACTGGGATCAGTATGCCACAGGAGCCATAATCGGATTGACACGCGGAACCGGAAAAGCCCACATTGCAAGGGCTGCACTCGAAGCCATCGCCTTTCGCTCCATGGAAGTGATCAACACAATGGTGGTCGATTCGGGAATTGCCTTAAACGAATTACGGGTAGATGGAGGCGCTGCGGTAAACGACTTGTTGATGCAGATTCAGGCCGATTCGATTGCGACTACGGTTGTACGTCCGAAAGTGACCGAAACTACAGCTTTGGGAGCTGCTTATCTGGCCGGACTGGCAACGGGTTACTGGAGCGACATTGAAGAACTGAAAAGCCAGTGGCAGGTCGACCGCAAGTTTATACCGTCTGAAGATAGAAGTTTTGTGGAAAAAACCATCAAAAACTGGAATAAGGCGGTGGACAGAAGTAAATCGTGGAACCAAAATTAGCAACAGCAAATTTTTTGATTTTAAAAACAATAAGAACCTATTTATATGCTAACTGAACTTTTTGGCGAGTTTTTAGGAACCGCCGTACTTGTACTGCTCGGAAACGGAGTGGTGGCAAATGTAAATCTGAAGAATACCATCGGAAACAGCAGTGGATGGATTGTTATAACAACGGGGTGGGCGCTGGCTGTATTTTGTGGCGTTTTTATGACAGCTGATCTGAGTGGAGCACATCTGAATCCTGCTGTAACCATTGGTTTGGCAGCTGCCGGGCAGTTTGCCTGGGCAAAGGTTATCCCGTTTTCGCTGGCACAAATTGCAGGTGCTATGTTTGGCGCTTTGCTGGTTTATTTGTTTTATCGCGATCATTTTAAAATTACCACTGAGCCGGGAATGAAAAGGGCTTGTTTTTGCACGGCACCCGCAATTGCCAATGCCAAAAGCAATTTCTTTTCTGAAATGCTGGGGACCTTTGTTTTGGTGCTGGGAGTGCTACTGGTTACAGTCCCCGAATTTCAGGTGGACGGAATACATACCACGAAAGTTGGTTTGGGATCGCTCGGGGCGATGCCCGTTGCCCTGGTGGTGTTTGTTATCGGGCTGAGTTTGGGCGGAACTACCGGATATGCTATTAATCCTGCGCGTGACCTTGGGCCAAGAGTTGTTCACGCTTTATTACCTTTAAATTCAAAAGACGAGAACGGTTGGGAATATTCGTGGATTCCGATAATGGGGCCGGTTGCAGGGTGTATATTTGCGGCACTGGTTCACATGTTGATATTATATTTGCTTCAGTAATGAGCTTTTTTAATATATTGTTGTTACTGTAATTAAACGTAACGTAAAGAAATATGCCACACAATTTAAGCGACAGTTCGATTCGTTTGAGAGAAATGATCGAAAAAGCGATTGAGGATCACAAGATCACACGCGATGAGTATGATAAAATCCTGAATATCGCAACCGAAGACGGTTTTATCGATGCGCACGAACAAGCATTGCTCAGCGAATTGCAGCAGATGATTGAAGACAAGGTTGTGCGTTTTGTAATCTGATAGCGAAATGAAACGTTTTCTGAAACGAATCGGCTGGCTTATGGCACTGCTGATAGTGGGGGCATTGGCTTACACTTACATCAGTTTTAATTATTATTCACCGGAAGATCCCGATGTAGAAATTGATGCGCAAAGCCTCGGCTTTTATCAGGACTCCTGGAGCGATTGCCGCGCAGCTTTTCGCAATCAGGCCGAAAATATGAAAAGCCGCTTCGACAGTGTGGAGATCTTTTCGGTTCCCTTGAAAAGCCAAACAGACAATGATCTAACCATCGATTTTTGTTATGTGCCCCCCAAAGATACGACCGAAAAACTGGTGATTCTTATTTCGGGGACGCATGGCATCGAAGGCTATGTTGGCAGCGCTGTGCAACAGATGCTGATGCAGGAATTCTTTCAGCCTGAAATGTTTTCAACTACCGGATTATTACTTGTACACGGCTTGAACGCATGGGGATTTAAACACCAGCGGCGCTTCTCGGAAAACAACGTTGATCTGAACCGGAATTTTAGCGATGATCGTACATTGTTTGAAACACAAAACGATGGATTTGTGGCGCTTTACGATATGCTGACACCCAAAGGTGAATTAAACATGAACAGCATTGGCAATCGCTTTTTTATGCTGAAAGCCATTCAGAAGATTGTACTGAAAGGTATGCCGGCCTTGCTTCAGGCCTTTGCGCAGGGACAATATCAGTTTCCTGAAGGAATTTATTTCGGAGGACAGAATTTTGAGCAGCAGGTTGAAATTCTGAAAAGTGTTTTAACCGAAAAAGCTTCATCTTACTCAATGCTGCTGAACCTGGATCTTCATACCGGCTTTGGAGAACGCGGGGAGTTGCATCTTTTTCCTAATCCTGTAGATGACCCGGTGCTGAAACACAGTATGGAAAAAGTATTTGCAGGTTACCGTATTGATTGGGGCGACTCAGATAATTTTTACACCGTTCACGGACAAATGGTGGAGTATGTGAGTAGCTTGTTTCCCGGAAAATTATCTATTCCCATGCTGATGGAATTTGGAACGCTCAACACCGGAACAACGGTGGGAGCTGTAAAATCGGCGCACATTTCGATTGTTGAGAACCAGGGGGCACACTACGGTTATAAAACACCTCAGGACAGTATTAAAGCCAAAGCCGGCTATTACGAAATGTTTTATCCGCCGTCAGAGAAATGGCGTACCAATGCTATCCATGCTTCAAAAGCGATGATGGAAAATATTTGGGAAAATTTTCAGGAATTGTAGTTCCGAAACGTTATTTCAGGATGTAGGCAACAATTACACCCAGGTAATTTCCAACGGCATAGCCGGCAATCCCAACAAACATTCCGGTTAGAATTACCTCTCTGTTTTTAAGTGCGGTGGCTACCACCGGAACAAACGGAGGCGAGCAGATCAGCGCACTTCCCGAAATGATTACGGTGTCGGCATCGATCTTAAAAAAGCGGGCAATCAGTGCATGAAGCAGGTGCGACCCAAACATGGCAATCCCAACATAATAAAACAGCGAGATGGAAATGTCGGCCAGTTTGCTAATATCGGCCATGGAAGCAACAGCCACACAGAAAATAAGGATGAGGTACATTCCCAGCTGGAACGTTTTTTTGATTCGACGGATGCGCGGCACAAACGACAGCCCAATCCCAAAAGTAGTGACCAGAATAACCACAGCGGCATTGGCAAAATCGTCGGAGAAAAGCTTACTCAGCAAAAAACTGACACCTAAAATACCTACCGAAATACCAAAAGCGCCAAGCAGCGGCCAGAAAATATCTTTTCGGAACAATCCGTCATACGAGTCGTAATCTTCAGCAATATCAATTTCACCCGTCTCTATTTGTTCTGAATTCTGCGATTTATAAGGGGGAAGAAACCATAGAAATACTTTTTGCCCGATGGTGAAGATAAACACCAGGTAAATTGCACCCAATGTCATTTCGTAGGTATGTGTAAGAATATAAATCTCCTGAGACACGTTCAGCGCTGTTTTTATGGCTGCCATATTGGGCGTTCCACCGGTGTAAACACCAACAAGCATTCCCGAAACTTTCCAGATTTCTTCAATGCTTCCCCTGAACATCCAGAATCCGACAAAAACCATCAGCAAAACGGTAAACAATCCGATAATCAGTGATCCGACCGCCTCCTTTGCCTGACGCATCCATTTCTTCACGTCCAGCGAAAACAGGATCAGCGGCAAACAGAGCATAATCGGAATACTTGAAAACAAGTCCTGCAAAAACGATATAGTATTTCTCGACACATCCTGTTGGGTAACCAGTCCTTCAGCCAGGTATTCACGCATTTTGGCAAAAGGGATATAAACCGATCCTTCTACCAGGGCATGGTAGGCGGGAGATATTTCCGGAAGTATCCCCACATTCCCGATGAAGATACCGAGTCCGTAGCAAATTAATACTGCGCCGATTTTTTTGGCGAGCGAATATTTACTTTCCAGATAAATGATAATAACGGGGGCGACAACAAAAAGAAAAATAATAAGAAAGAAATGTGTATCCATCCTAAACAGTTCGTTTTAACGGGGTGTAAAGATATCAGAAAGAGTGATTCGAACAAATTTTTGAAAAAATGCACTAACGATTTTATCCCGCGGGAAATATGTATTTGGCATACATATAAACTACGAATTTTTCAGAAATCCTTGTCCTTCTATTTTGTTTGTATTTTCCAGCCTAAAGGGCGGGGTTAAAGATAACGATGATTTTAATTGCACTGAATTTGTTTTTTCGTTTTCAGTTTTGATGGTATTGCAATTCTATTTGAAAATAGAACAGTACGGTTTTAATTAGTGAATTTTTGCCAATTCTTTTGCCGCTAGAACTAACAAAGGAGGCCGAAGCCTCCTTATAATTATTTAAGCGAATTAATAAGTGCAGCAATCGCTACTATGATCTTCACTAGCGTATCGATTATTCGCAAAATCAAACGCCCAATTGCTTCATAATTTGCACTTTTCAAATATTACCTCCTTCCCGAAATGTGAAGCAAAGCCAAAAAAAAATTTGCGGAATTGGATTTGAAAGTATAAATTTGAACTGCAAAGAAACAAAACTTGACTTTCAAGTCCGGGCAATGCTCCGGTTAAAAAATGCAGGTCCGCGACCTGTTTTTTTTTATTCGTAACGCAAGTTACAAAACATAATAGTCCACTAGAAGAAGAAATATGCAAATTCGTCAAAAGTTATCAACGTCATTGTGCCTTATTATTGACAGGCAGCATATTAACTTGATAGAATAGGTAAAAAGTTTACCAAAAGTGTAATGCTGTTTTTCAAAAACTTCGATTCAATGAATTGTGTCTGATATTGTAAGTCAGGAAAATAATAGAGAGTGATAATTCATCTTTGTCAAGACAACGATTTATTATCTTTCCCTTTCATCCACACCCAACCGTAAAAATTGTCAAATTCCCCAACGTGCTTAGCTTTCGAGAGCGGGGGTTGTTCTTTTTTTTATGGATTAGAACTTACTTTGATATGGTTTTCAATATCCAATCTCTAATGGATTTAAGAACTCCAGGATCGATGGTTTCTTCAATCTGAGCATATTCAGCTACGGCACCGCTTGTACAATGCTGGAACAAATGATTGTGGTTCTCAAAACTCAGGGTATCCACCTGCATGTTTCCTCCGGAAGTCACGGCCTGGTATATTTCCTGAAGATTCGAAACCGGCACCTGAACATCTTTGTTTCCGTTGAGCGCCAGCACCGGGCATTTAACCCTGGCCAGCGTTGGTTTGGGGTTGTAAGTCAGGAAATGCCGAAACCAGGGAGAATTTACGCTGTTGATCTTAGCATCCACCAGTTTTTTGTTTTCTTCGCTCATACCCTCGTACATTCCCTGTGTTAGTTTTGTGCGTAATTGCTCAGCAGCTTTGTCCGGGTCGCTTTCGTTTTTTAGTACATCAAACATCAGTTTTTGCACCATTTTATTTTGCTGAATCGCATAATCGGGCATGCCTGCCGCTTTTAACGACAGGTCGTTTTGCTCATAAAGAATTTGTTCCCCTGTTTCGCCCGGTCCGGCAAGCAGAACAATAAAGGCTACATCTTTCGACCCGGCAGCAACAATGGGGGCGATCAATCCGCCTTCGCTGTGCCCAATCAACCCGATTTCTTTTGGATTGATTTCCTTCCGGGTTTTCAGGAAATCAACGCCTGCCAACACATCAGTGGCAAAATCCTCGCTGGTGGATGAGCTGATGTTTCCTTCCGAACCGCCTATTCCTCGGTCGTCGACCCGCAAAACAGCAATTCCCTGGCGCGTGAGATAATCGGCAATTACCGCAAACGGTTTATGCCCGAAAATGGTTTCGTCGCGGTCCTGTGCCCCCGATCCGGAGATCATCACTACTGCCGGGCAAGTCTGAGCATCTTTCGGTAGCGTTAGTGTTCCGGCAAGTTTTAACCCCGATTTAGGATTGGTGTATTTCACTTCCTCCGAAAGATAAGGATAGGGCGGTTCTGGTGTTTGTGGTCGTTTTAATTCGTTAATTACCTTTGTTCTTTTCAGGTTTAAATCAAGTGTCAATCCGCTTTGCTGCCACTTTCCTTCGATGTAATCGGCAGACGTAAATTTGCCCGTATACATTCCCAAAATTCTAGGAATCTTCATTTGTATACTGTCGTTTTCGGTAGTAATTTGGCCCTCAATATTCGCTGCGCCCTGAAGCGGAACATCCATCTTTACTTCATATTCTCCGTCAGTTTCTGTTATCTTGAAAATAACTTCGAGCTTAACCGTTGGTAATTCCAACATTCCCGACCAGTTCCCCGAAATATCAGTATTCTGCGCCTGAGTCGAAGTAAAGGGAAAGAGAACAAACGAGAGGGCAAACAACGGACAGAGCAAGCGTTTCATCTGTATGATTTTTTGTGATTATTGTTTTTTCAGCGGTTTAATCTCCTTTAACAGGATTTCCAGTGCCGGGGAAGCCATGCCACCGTGATCAAATCCATCCAGTTCCAAAAGTTTGGTTTGCGGGTGTCCGGCCACTTTCATCATGCGGTACATGTAGGCATTTTCTTCGTAACGTCCGAGCATTTCCAGTTCGCGGTCGCCCGTGATCAACACCAGTGGCGGAGCATCGGGGCGAACAAAATAAAGTGGTGCCAACTCATCTACGATGGGTTGCGTGCCTGGGATTCCGCGTTCTTCGCGCACTGTAAAATGCGTAATGGTGTGCCCGCTAAAAGGGATGAGCATGGCAATATCGTTGGCGTCGATGCTGTATTTAGCCAGGTAATGTTTGTCGAGGCCGATCATCGATGTAAGATAACCTCCGGCAGAGTGACCTGAAACAACAATTTTTTCTTTGTTGCCGCCGTATTTTTCAATGTTGTTGAAAGTCCAGGCAACGGCAGCTGCTGCATCTTCAATGTAAACGGGGCATTTCACCTTGGGGTACAAGCGGTAATTCACCGCAACCACGGCAATTCCCTGTTCCTTTAATTTCTCGGGAATAAATTTTTCTCCTCCGGTCAACCCTCCGCCATGAAACCAAACTACGGTTATAAAATTGGTTTGGTTTTCAGGATAGTACAGATCCAGTTTACAACGCTCTGCAATGTAGTCATCGGAATTTTGTTCATCGGCACTTCGGTACGAAATATCTTTTGCCGTTTTATAGGTTGTTTGAGCGTGGGTAAGATTAACGGTGGCGCTGATCATTAGGATCAGCATTATTGAAAGTATTTGCTTCATGAGTTGATTTTTTAAGACGAATAAAGATAGAGGAAAAAGTTTCAATCGAAGAAAATCTGATTTCATAGTTGTGACTAGTCCTAAATAAGCGTTACAGATTATTGGACTAAGTTAATAGATTCACAGACCGTTTCAAAGCTAGCTTTGAAACGGTCTGTTCTTTTATAGCTTTTAATTTTAATGGTATCTTGTTTGTG
>NZ_JALGYW010000032.1 GCF_023111095.1 Maribellus sp. YY47 | reverse complement strand
TCTCAGTGACAACTTGCAATTTAAAGGACATCGAATAGTCCTTCTGTGTACGCTTAACGTACTGTGAATGATTGATTTCTTTCATAACGCTACTTTTTGTGTAACGCTATTTCAGGACGAGACATTTTACACTTATAAAAAGGGCAGTTCTTTGTTATGCGCTTTTTTTCTTTAATATTCTGACAATTCGGCTATACATGATTTCCGCTAAATTCCATTCATATCCATTAAAATCAGTGGTGTTATTAAATTGAATAACAACCATGTCCATCTCCTTGTGGTATTTTGCAATGCTCTGGTAGCCGGGCAGTAGCCCTGTATGTTCGAAAACGTAAATCGAAGAATAAATTTCCTGTTCACCTTCATTAAAAACCGAACCATTGTTTAAGGCCCGCAAGAACTGGCCCACGTCTTCTGCGACAGCCAGCATTAAACCGGTATTTTCGTACTTGAAATCGGTTTCAAGGCCAGCATAATAGCCACTCATTACCTCGTCCATGTTTACTTCATTCAGCGAACCAAAGGTATGTTTCAGCCCAAGTGGAATCAATATTCTCTCCCTGATATATTGTTGATGGGGATAGCCCAATGTTTTATCAATGAGGTCCTCAATCAACATGTAATTGGTATTTGAATAACCGTAATCTTCACCGGGTTCAAAGTCGGCAGGTAAATCCAGGGCGTACTCCAGCGTTTCTTGTCTGTTTTTTGGAGGTTTTGTCCAATAATCAGGATGGTCAACAAAATTTGGAATGCCACTCCGATGCCGCACCATCATTCTCAACGTTATTTTGTCAGAATATTCAATTCTTTCGGCAAGTTCCGGAAAGTATTCGGCAAGTGTTTTATCCAGCGACAAACGCCCTTCTTTAACTAATTTTGTGGTAGCAACAGCGATATACAACTTGGTAATACTCGCAATTTTAAATAATGCCTGCGGGTAGGCAGGTATTTTCTTTTTTCGGTCATGCCAGCCTGCGGCATAAAACTCGGGTGGCTTCCCTGCATCGTCCACATAAACCACCATTCCGTCAAATCCATAATTTAATGCTTCGTCGAGTTGTTCTTGCACCGTATCAGGCAGTGGCATAATCCAGGCTCTTACCAAAATCCATGGTACGAAGTACAACGAACTTATGCTGGCAATAATAAATGCGATTCTAAGTATACGTTTAACCTGTTTCTTTTTCATAATAGCCTTCCATTTTAGTGCGATGCAGTTTGCCAAATCGGACATAACAGTCACTTGCAAGTTGCCGGGGGGCGGGATTTCGAAAAGAAATCCTGTCAGACCCGCAGGAAAGTGGGCGTAAGGTCTGACTTGTCAGACCGCTGAAACCCCCGCCTGACATATGCAATTTGTTGTGTTTAGTTTTTTAGTTTTCATTTTTTTAGGATTAGAATGCTTAATAATAATCAGGTTTCGGAAAGGTCTTTGCTCTTACGGCATACAAGTCGAAACCTCCTTTCCCTCCTGGTCTGTTCGATGAAAAAATCAATATTGTATCATCAAATTCACCAAATGGAACAATAATCGGACGATATTCGTCATATTCTGAATTTATTTTATCACCTAAATTTTGTGGCTGAGACCATTTCCCATCCAAATACTGTGAGAAATATAAATCAAATCCACCATAACCTCCTTCTCTGTCAGATGTGAAGACCATTATGTTCCCTACTACAAATGGGCATTTATCATTTTTGTCACTTGACAAAATAGCATTTCTTGCAATTTCATGGTCGGTGGCATCTTGATAATTAGGATTAATCTCGTTTTCAACAAATGCTGTTTCATAAATATTAAATACTTCCATTTCCCTATTACTGCAGAACACAAGACTTTTATTATCATTAAATATGCAAGGATAATAATCGTCATACTCTGAGTTGATGGATTCAAAAGATTCTGGAGCATTTATTATCTCCTGTGCATTGTATGTTCCAAAATCAAGTTTCTTTGAAGATGCATACTTTATATCAAAATTTCCTGATTCGTTATTTGCGTAGAAAAAGTATTCATAAGCTTCATCTCCAAAATGATAAAATGGTCCATATTCATCAGAGTCTGTATTTATTGTTTCCAGAACCTTGCTTGCATATTTATTATAACTATTAGCATCGCTAACATATGAAATATTTAATATGTCATCTTTTGAATGATAAGAAATATCCATGCTTTTATAGATAATATCAAAATTGTTTCCTGAACTATTTCTATTTGTCGAAAAATAAATTCCATGTCTGAATGCTGGATAAGGTAAATCTGAATTGTAATCATCAAAGGAAGAGTTAATATTTTCTAGGTTCACAGGCAATTCAGTTACAATTGTCTCGTAAGTAAAATCATAATCATCATTGTTGAATATTTTAATACAACTTGTCAATGCTATTATGAAAGCGAAAAGCAAAATTTTTAATGTCTTCATGATTATTGGGTTTCCTTTAATGATTGTTTTTTTATAGTTAAGGTTGCTTTCATTTAAAATTAAACACAACGTATGTGCAAATACATCATTGCATTTATATTCTTAGTGTCGATTGCATTTATAACAACTATCAGGTGCCGCATGTGTAGTTCTTTTGTGTAATCGCGTATTCAAGGCTATAGATATTTAGTTTTGGTAACTAGCGGAATAAAAGTAAACATAAATAGGGTTAAAGTTACCTCTAAAAATATGTTATGGAGTAGTTTTCAGGCTTTAGGGGGTACTTCAGAGGTGGGGAGGGGTACCTCGGAAGTACCCCTCCCCACTTCAAAACATACTCGCCGGGCTTCAGAGGCGACTGCAGTAGGCAAAAGGGTGACCCAAGTTACTTCAGAGGCGACTGCAGTAGGCAAAAAGGCGACTCGAGTTACTTCGGAGGTGACTGCAGTAGGCTTTTTACTGACCGGAGTTACCTCGGAGGTGACTGCAGTAGGCAAAATACCGACTGGTGTCGCCTTTTTACCGCTCGCAGTAGGCTTAGAGGCGACTTAGGCAGGCTCCGAAGTAAGTGCTGTTGGTGGGTAAGCGATCGGGGAAAATTTTTGGAATAACGGAGGGGGTAACGGACGCAACGCTCATCAGCTTTTCTTACCCTCCAAAATAACAGAACGCTGACAACACTGATTTTACTGATTCACGCTGTTTTATTCGCGTTTAACGGTAAAAAGTCAGTGCTATCAGCGTTCCTTTTTCATGTTTTGACTTTTCCTGGGTAGTCAAACAGGTAGGTGTCACTTTTTGTGCATCTTTTTTACAAAGCCTCAGAATTACTTCCGAATCCAGGCTTTACCTGATTTCAGCAATTCCCTTCCTGCCAATTCGTTGAGAATAATGGTGGCCATCATATACCAGGCGAGCAAGGCACAAATAATTAAGGTAACAGCTGCTACCTTGTTAAACACGGGAAAGCCAAAGTGCCCCAGGTCTAAAAAGATAAAGCCCGCCAGCAAGGTGGAAAAGGTTAATACCATGGCCGTATGGATGAACAGCGATCCAACCCAGAAAATGGCTGTCAGCAGGGTCCACGCCACCAGGTAAAACCCAACGTCGGTTCCCGAAGCGGTATAAATACCCAAATGGCTCAAAATCCAGATGCTTCCCAGGCCGATCCAGAATGCTCCGTAAGCGGTAAATACGGCAAATCCAAAGTTATTACCGGTTTTCTGCTCCATCAACCCGGCGATAAACTGGGCCAATCCACCGAATATAAATCCCATGGCGACAACGGGTCCCAAACCCATCACCTCTAAATTATGAAACTGTAGTAAAAGTGTTGTTAAACCAAACCCAGCCAGCCCTACCACTGCAGGGTTCCCCATTTTTGCATTGTTCATTTCTGATTTTTTCCTGTATTAATTTGGCCGCAAAAATAGCAGAATAAGTTTCCGAAATCCGGGGCTCTAAAAATAAAGTTCACCCCCAAAAACAGGGCGTTACTGACCTTTAGGGTAAACCCGGAAATAACTCATCGTTAAGTTTTGATCCGCTTCCGAAGCTTATTAAAGCATTCACGCATTTAAGCATTTAAGCCTCCTCCCCCTCAATCCTTCAGTCCATCAATCCATAAAAAAGAGCCACCCATAAATGAGTGACTCCCGTATCTCTTGAAGCTTGTAGCTAAAAGCTTACAGCTTTCGTTTTAAATCTCGAACTTGTAATTACCCAGATCAGCCAATTCTGAAGAGCGGATAAACTCGGCATGTGCTTTTACCTGGCCTTTGGCAAAGTTCAGGTAGTTCTGAGCCGATTTCAGGAAGCTCTCGTCGCGGTTACTATCCAGCAACAGCAGGTAGCTCATGATAATATGACCGGCCATTTCCACCAAACGGCGGGCATGGAAATCGACAAACTCGGTATCGTCGGCTGCCATTACTTTTTTCACGGCGCGTTCGTAATCGTCGGTTAAAATAATCAGCGAACGTTTCAGGTACTCCAGTTTGGGCGATACGCGCTCGGCTTCGTATTCACGAATCTGAGCCAGGTAAGCGCCGGTAGTTACACCGCGGATGGCGGCCACCACCTGCAACTGGGTGGTTCCTTCGTAAATGGAAGTAATACGGGCATCGCGGTAAATACGTTCAACGGGGTAGTCTTTCATAAATCCTGAACCACCGTGAATCTGAACGGCATCGTAAGCCAGCTGGTTGCTGTATTCGCTCGACATACCTTTTACAAGTGGAGTATAGATATCAGCCAAACGCTGGTATTTTTTCATTTCTTCGCGTTCTTCTTTTTCCAGCGAACGCTCTTCCGAAATGTGCATGTAGGTTTTGTACATGTCCACAAAACGGGCAGTTTCGTACAACAAAGTACGCGATGCATCGAGTTTGGCTTTCATCAGCGAAAGCATTTCGTAAACAGCGGGGAAACGGATAATTGCTTTTCCAAACTGCATTCTTTCCTTAGCATAAGCCAGCGCTTCGCGGTAAGCAGCTTCACTCACTCCTACCGATTGTGCAGCGATTCCCAGACGGGCACCGTTCATAAGGGCCATTACGTATTTGATCAGCCCCATTTTACGTGAACCAACCAATTCGCCCGGAGCATTTTTGAATACCAGTTCACAGGTGGGTGATCCGATGATACCCATTTTATGCTCGATACGACGAACGGTTACTCCACCGTTCTGTTTGTCGTAAATAAACATCGACAGACCGCGGCCGTCTTTTGTTCCCGGTTCAGAACGCGCCAGTACCAAAGAGATGTCGCCATCGCCGTTGGTGATAAAACGTTTTACACCGTTTAACAACCAGGTTTGTTTAGCCTCGTCCCAGGTAGCTTTTAACTGAACGGCCTGCAAGTCGGAACCGGCATCCGGTTCGGTCAGGTCCATTGCCATGGTATCACCATTCGAAACACGTGGCAGGTATTTTTCTTTTTGTTCTTCCGAAGCAAATTCGTTGATGGTTTCGGCACAGTCCTGCAAGCCCCAGATGTTTACAAAACCTGCATCGGCACGCGACACAATGTCGGCTGCCATAATGTAAGGAACAATCGGAAAGTTCAGCCCGTCGTATTTGTAAGGCAGTGACATCCCCATTAAACCCGCCTGGTTTAATGCATTGATGTTTTCCTGGGTTCCGCGGGCATAAATTACGTGCCCGTCAACTACCTGAGGACCTTCGGCATCGATGCTTTCCGCATTTTCAGCCACAATGTTTCCACAGATTTCACCAACTACTTCCAGTACGCGGTCGTAATTGTCGATGGCATCCTCGTAATCCATCGGTGCAAAATCAAACTCCTTTTTGAAGGAATATTCACGTTCTTTTAGCCGAACGATCTTTTCCATCAAAGGGTGGGTTAAATGAAATTTTAATTCGCTGTTGTCAATATAATAATTAGCCATTTTTCCGGAATTTAAAGTGTGAATTACTTGGTGTTCTTTTTGTAATACTTGATCATTTTAGGAATCACCTCGGCCACGTCACCGTTAATTACATAGTCAGCAATGGCGTTGATCGGAGCTTCCGGATCGGTGTTGATCGCGATGATCTGAGCCGATTCTTCCATTCCGGCGCGGTGCTGAATCTGTCCTGAAATTCCGCAGGCAATGTACAGTTTCGGACGAACGGTAACTCCGGTTTGTCCGATCTGCCGTTCGTGTGCTGTGTAACCGGCATCCACCGCAGCACGCGAAGCGCCCACTTCACCTCCCAGTACATCAGCCAGTTCATACAACAGGTTGAAATTCTCTTTCGAACCCATTCCGTAACCACCTGCTACAACAATCGGCGCACCTTTGATATTCAACTTGCTTTTTTCTACCTGACGGTCAATGATCTCAACTACAAAATCAGTATCACTCACATATTTTGCCACATCGAGTTTTACTTCTTTTCCCTTGTATTTCGGATCGCGAATCTCTTTTTTCATTACCCCCTCGCGAACAGTTGCCATCTGCGGGCGACAGTCGGGATTGATAATGGTTGCAATGATGTTTCCGCCAAAAGCCGGACGGATCTGGTACAAGAGGTTTTCGTAATTCTTGTCTTGTTTTTTATCGAAATGATCGCCGATTACCAAACTGGTACAGTCGGCAGTCAATCCGCTGTGAAGCGCCGAAGAAACGCGAGGGCCCAAATCGCGGCCAATCGAAGATGCTCCCATCAGCGCAATCTGCGGTTTTTCTTCTTTAAACAGGTTTACCACGATAGATGTGTGTGGCAAAGTCTGAAAAGGGCTCAAACGCTTGTCGTCGGCAATATAAAGTGTATCTACACCGTAAGGGATGATCTGTTTCCCTATTTCGTCCAACTGAGAGCCGATGGCAATGGCCTCCAGCTTACAATTCAGTTCATCGGCTAACGACCTTCCTTTGGTCAGCAGTTCCTGACTTACTTCAGCAACATGGCCGTCTTCTATCTCGCAATATACAAATACGTTATTCATAGTATTCTGATTTTAAGGGGTCCGTTATCCAATTGTATGACTTTCGATCAGTTCGATCATCATTGCTTCAATCTCTGCATCCAACGCCGAAATCACTTTCGAATCCTTGGCGTGCAACACCACATTCTCAACGGTTTTTACCTTTGTAGGAGAACCATTCAATCCTAACTGTGAAGGATCTGTTTCAATATCGTTCACCGTCCATTCCGGAATATTAAGATCCGGACGATCGTTGTACATGTGTGTATAATCTTCGTTCTCTTTCTGCAGTTCGGTAACCGTTTTTGCATGTTTGTAACGCATAATACGTTTAGCATTACGTGCACGACAGTCGGGAGCTGTTCCGTTAACAGTCATTACCAGCGGCAGCGGACAACGAACGGTTTCAACACCGTTTTCCAGCCTGCGTTTGACGGTAATTTTCTTGCTTTTCAACTCGATTACTTCTTCCACATAAGTAATCTGAAGCATTCCGAGTTTTTCAGCCACCTGCGGTCCTACCTGTGCAGTATCACCATCGATTGCCTGACGTCCGGCAATAATGATGTCGATGTTACCCATTTTTTTCAGGGCTTGTCCCAGTGCATAGGAAGTTGCCAGTGTATCAGAACCGGCAAATGCACGGTCGGTTAACAGGATACCACCGTCAGCACCCCTGAAAAGACCTTCACGGATGATATCGGCAGCCCTACCTGGGCCCATGGTTAAAATCTTCACGGTGCTACCCGGAAATTTATCTTTGATGCGAAGGGCCTGTTCCAGGGCATTTAAGTCCTCCGGATTAAAAATTGCCGGCAAGACCGCCCTGTTGATCGTCCCGTCAGCTTTCATTGCATCTTTGCCCACATTCCTGGTATCAGGAACCTGCTTGGCCAAAACAATAATGTTGTAAGCTTTCATCTTATTAAAGTTGTTTATTTTCCATTGTGTAAGACGAAACGTGCATATTCGTCAATCATCCCCGGTTCAAAATCCGTAAGTTACATGCTCGTTTCATCTATAAAATTTTACTATTGTTGCTGAAATTGGAATCCACCCGGGCGGGTAGCCATTGAATTTGAGTGTGTGCAAAAGGGTATTGGTTCAGAAATTTTTGGTACTCATTCATGCAGCCCAATTTAGGTTCGATTCTCTTATTTCGTTCACCCCGAAACCGAGGTAAACTCCCTTCAAATTCTTTCTTTCAAAGCATGAAGAGAGGCAAATATAAAGATTCGACCCAAAGAAATCAAGCAGGGAAAGCCCGGCAGATCGTAATTTGAGACCCGAAAAAAACGAATCAGCCCGGATCTAAAAATTCTTCGAAAAATGAGCCGCTAAAAGGCTTGCATGCCAACGGTTCGGAACAATCTCCCGTTTTATTCCAAAAATCAATTCCGTTTTACCAGTACTTTATTTATAACAATTTTAATTTAGGATTGATCCGAAAAAGACAATTTGAAATCGTTAGTACTTTAATGCTTTTCTGGCAATTACAGGAGACAGAAATTCCACAACACAGTATGACATACTTTGTTTTAAAACGGCAGCTAGAGTACTACAATTAAATACCTTAAGCATACTATTATGTTACCGAGATTGTTGTATACTGAATAAATTTGTATATTCGGGCTTAGGTTTTTTCAAGCAAAATCTAACCAAATTAAGCTGAAAAGCCGGTTTTTAAAAACCGGCTTTTCCTTTTTTCAGGAATCAATCAATTACCGTGCTTGATTCCTGATGTTCGTCGTAAAATTTTTTGTTTGCTATTCCGCTGAGCGATTTTATAATTTCCGAAGCTCGATCACTTCTTCCTTTCCGTCGTTGTTGAGCGACACCTCCAATTTGTCTCCGGTTAGGCGGGCAATTCCGGTAATGGTACTCCCGTCCGACTTCATCCAGCTTACGGTAAATACTCCGTCCAAACCAGAGGGCGTCAAAGTTGCGATAGTCTGTTGTTTTTTATACCCCAATGTTTCTCCGTTCAGGATCAGCAATTCCTTTTTGTTGTTAGCGGCGTCAATAAGATCAACCAAATAGGTACTGTTGTAATACCCATTTTGAGGCTTATAGTTTTGGCCTTCTTCCACCGTCTGTTTTTCTGACTCTGTTACGGTAGTAATATTTGCCCTAACCGGTTCCTTTTGAGGCGTCACATTTTTTGTTTTGTTTTCAGGAAGTTGATTCAGATCCTTTAGTGCGTCGACAACCGCCTCACCAAAACCAGCACGATATTCTTTTGAACGTCCGGTTCCCTCGTTTTCCCAAATCACCTGGTTCATACAATCCCTTAATTCTATTTTGAGTTTATTTTTCAATACATTGGATTTCTTTTCCACATTAACAGTCAGTGTTTCACAATAGTCATCGGGAATCTCAACGTATTCAAAAACGCCTTTAATGGAATGTTTATCCAATTCAGCCTGAATGGTTGAACTAATACCAAAGGGATTTAGCTCATCTCCAAAATCTCTGAAATAGGTGGGAATTATTACATATTTATAAGCTTGCTGAGCGCTTGCCGAAATGCCTGTTACCAGGACTGCCAAAAGAATTAGATATTTCATTTTTATTTGTTTAATAGATTGCCGGACGAGCAAATAACAGATTCGTTATCGCTTCCGGAAGACGCTACCAAACTAACAAATTTTTATTACCTGACGAAGTTTTGCTTCATCTTCTACAGCCTGTTTTGGAAAAATCGCTCATTGGCGACCCCGCATCACAGAGCCTAATGGCCAGCATAAAACATTCATGATTATCAGGAATCACCAACAGGAATGAAAGGATGCTTTTTCACGTTAAGAAAAGAAGAAGCGCAAAATCGCAAAGGTATAGAATCTGTTTTGCGTGCTTTGCGAAAACTTAGTGGTCTCTGCGTGAACTTTTTTGCTTCGACCAAAGTAACTTTCACAGCAAAAAGGCCTCCACAACCGTGAAAGCCTTCTTATTTGTTTTATTCGTGATTATGCATATTCCAGAACAAATTCTGTCTTTGGGTTTCTCACTTTTTTCATTCCTTCCAGCCAGTCACCTTCCGAATCGCGGTAACCAATAGGAAGCATTGTTACACTTCGTAATCCCTTTTCTTTTAAACCCAGTAAATCATCCAGCTCGTCGTTGCTAAAACCTTCCATCGGCGTGCTGTCTATTTTTAATTCAGCGGCCTGCGTAATGGCCAAACTAAAGCCGATGTAGGCTTGCCGGGCCGTATGAATAAAGTTTTCTTCTGCGGTTTGAGGCAAATACAAGCTCTTCAATTTGCTTGTGTAAGAATCGAAACGGCCTCTTGGTAAACCACGCACATCCGTGGTGTAATTGTAAATCTGATCTATTCTTTCTTCGGTGTAGCGATCCCATGCTGCAAAAACAAGGATATGCGAACAATCGGCAACAATTTGCTGCCCCCAGGCTATCGGCACAATCTTGTTTTTCAATTCCTGGTTCGAAATAACGATCACTCTGAACTGCTGAAGTCCCGATGAAGTAGGTGCCAAACGGGCAGCTTCCACAATTTTTTCCACATCTTCTGCTGCTACTTTTTTTGTGGGGTCATACTTTTTAGTGGCGTAACGCCAATTCAAATTTTCCAATAACATTTTCTGTTTCCTCAATTATAATAAAATCAATACTTTGTCTGATAAGTCCGGAATGGATTGCTTTATTGATCAATTTTAAAGATGTCGGCAAACGACAATTACAACGTACTTCAGTTTCTCAGACTATTTAGATCTGTTCAATACCTTTGTGACGATTCGTTTCAGGTCCTCCATATCTTCCCTTGTTATTCCGATCGCTTCCATCACTTTTTCCGGCACATATGCAGCTTTTTCCTTTAAAGCCTTTCCATTGTCGGTCAAAGTAATTTCAACGACTCTTTCGTCAGAGCGTCTTCTGGAACGGCAAATCAGTGTCTTCGCCTCCAGACGCTTTAACAAGGGAGTTAGTGTTCCGCTGTCCAGATTTAGTTTCTCTCCGATCTGATTAACAGTTTGCAACTCATTTTCCCATAGCACCATCAAAACCAGGTACTGCGGATAAGTTATGTCCAGTTCCTCTAAAAAAGGCCTGTAACTGTTAATTATTTTCCTCGATAATGAATATATCGGAAAGCAAACCTGACTCTTTAATTGTAACTTTTCATCCATCTGCGGCACAAATATAGCACACCATTATATTGTGCACAATTTTATTTTCAAAAACACAAATAATCAATCAACATTTAACATTCATAGAACAAAACAAGGTGATAGCGGGAGTCTGCGGGAGGCGACCTTTCAGAAAAAGCGAAAAATAAAAGAGGAACCATTTCTGATTCCTCTTTCTATTTAGTGTAAGCTTTTTGTTACGCTTGTGCAGTAGGACCACCAAAATTCATTGGTGGCATCATGGGGTCAGAACCCGGTTTTACGTTTTTAATTGGCCCGTGCATGGCTTCATATTTTGCAATATTATCCTGAAGTGCCATTAACAAACGCTTGGCGTGTTCCGGAGTAAGAATTACTCTTGACTTTACATTCGCTTTAGGAATCCCCGGCATTATCCGGACAAAATCCACCACAAACTCAGAACTGGAATGTGTGATAACTGCCAGGTTCGAATACGTCCCCTGAGCTACTTCTTCACTCAACTCGATATTAATTTGTTGTGACTTTTGCTTGTTGTCTTCCATAATTCAAAATGTTATGAATGTCTCATGTCAACCAACCTGTCGTATTCGTCTTTCGAACCAACTACCAGGTTTTTGTATTCTTTCAAACCGGTTCCTGCCGGAATCAGGTGACCACAAATTACGTTCTCCTTCAATCCGTCGAGGTAATCTACCTTTCCGTTGATCGCTGCTTCGTTCAGTACTTTTGTAGTTTCCTGGAACGATGCGGCTGACAACCAGCTGCGTGTTTGAAGTGCAGCCCTGGTAATACCCTGAAGAATCTGGCTTGAGGTTGCAGGAATTGCTTCTCTTGCTTCAACCAGTTTTTTATCTTTTCTTCTCAACTGAGAGTTTTCATCCCTCAAACGTCGGGCAGAAATGATTTGACCAGCTTTCATGCCTTCAGCGTCTCCCGGATCAACTACAACTT
This sequence comes from Maribellus sp. YY47, assembly GCF_023111095.1. Classification (GTDB taxonomy): domain Bacteria; phylum Bacteroidota; class Bacteroidia; order Bacteroidales; family Prolixibacteraceae; genus Draconibacterium. Next base: position 32,279 of record NZ_JALGYW010000032.1, on the reverse strand, counting down.
TCTTGCTGTAGATCCAGTCGTTTTCTGAAGAGAATTCGTTTTTGTCAACCACTTGTTTTTCAAGGAAACGAGTATCACCCGGATCAACGATTTCTACCTTACGCATCATCTGACGGATGATAACTTCAAAGTGTTTATCGTTAATTTTTACCCCCTGCATACGGTACACATCCTGAACCTCATTCAAGATATACTCCTGAACTGCAGTCGGACCTTTGATGGCCAGAATATCAGAAGGAGTTGTAGCACCGTCAGACAATGGGATACCTGCACGGATATAGTCGTTTTCCTGTACCAGAATCTGTTTTGACAGCGGCACCAGGTATTTCTTCACATCGCCATTCTTTGCTGTAACAACAATCTCACGGTTACCTCTTTTGATCTTACCCAATGAAACTTCACCATCAACCTCGGAAACAACTGCCGGGTTAGAGGGGTTACGGGCTTCGAACAATTCAGTAACACGCGGAAGACCACCGGTGATGTCGCCTGCTTTACCGGCAGCACGAGGAATTTTCACCAGGATGGTACCAGCTTTTACCTGCTGTCCTGCAGATACTGAGATGTGACCTCCTACCGGAAGGTTATAAGAACGAATCATTTCGCCCGAATCGTCCATAATTTTCAGAGACGGGTTCTTTGTTTTGTCCTTAGTTTCGATGATTACTCTTTCACTATAACCGGTCTGTTCATCCGATTCTTCGCGGAAAGTAATACCATCAATCAGGTTATCAAATTCAACTTTACCTTCAAACTCTGTGATGATAACACCGTTGAATGGGTCCCATTCACAAATCAGGGTACCTTTACGGATCTCCTGACCGTTTTTCACATAAAGTTTTGCACCGTAAGGTATCGGGTGTGTAGACAATGGAATATTGGTATTCTTGTCGATGATTTTGAGTTCAGCCAGTCGGCTTACCACAATATCCATCTCTTTACCATCTTCCGTTTTATATTGTACCGCACGAAGTTCTTCAATTTCACAGTAACCGTCGTATTTTGATTCGATGGTTGACTGAGCCGAAATGTTACCCGCGATACCCCCTACGTGGAAAGTACGCAGTGTAAGCTGTGTACCGGGCTCACCGATCGACTGTGCTGCGATAACACCAACGGCCTCGCCTTTTTGCACTTTCAAGCCGGTTGCCAGGTTGCGGCCATAACATTTGGCACAAACACCTATTTTTGATTCACAGGTTAATACCGAACGAATTTCAACGGTTTCAATCGGAGAATCTTCGATTATTTTAGCGATATCATCGGTGATCTCGTCGCCCGATTTTATGATCAGGTTACCGTTTAACGGGTGATAAATATCGTGAACCGTTGTTCTACCAATGATTCTTTCGAACAGTGAAGCCACTACTTCCTCGTTGCTCTTCACATCGGCAGCCACCAGACCACGCAGTGTACCACAGTCGTCTTCAGAGATGATCACATCCTGCGCCACGTCAACCAAACGACGAGTCAGATAACCTGCGTCAGCTGTTTTAAGCGCGGTATCGGCCAATCCTTTACGAGCACCGTGGGTAGAGATAAAGTACTCCAGTACCGACAGTCCTTCTTTAAAATTGGCAAGAATCGGGTTTTCGATAATTTGAGAACCGGTAGAACCAGATTTTTGTGGTTTTGCCATCAATCCCCTCATTCCGCATAACTGGCGAATCTGTTCTTTCGAACCACGAGCCCCCGAGTCTAGCATCATGTAGATTGAATTGAATCCCTGACGGTCGGTACTTAAAGTTTTCATTACCGACTGAGTCAGTTTGGCGTTGGCATGTGTCCAAATATCAATAACCTGGTTGTAACGTTCGTTATTGGTAATGAAACCCATGTTATAGTTGCTGATTACCTCTTCTACCTCCTGGTAACCTTCGCTAACGATTACTTCTTTATCTTCAGGAATGATAACATCGCCCAGGTTGAACGACAAACCGCCACGGTAAGCCATTGTATATCCAAGGTGCTTGATATCATCCAGAAATTTAACGGTAACCGCATTACCACTTGTGTTGAACACATCGGTAATAATGGTTCTCAGCGATTTTTTGGTCAGAAGCTGGTTTACGTAACCTGCTTCGCGAGGAACCACTTCGTTGAAAATCACACGACCAACAGTGGTTTCGATGATGTGCTTAAAGAACTCACCGTTCTCATCCACATCTTCTACTTTTACTTTGATGATGGCGTGCAAATCGATGGATTTTTCGTTATAGGCGATCATTACTTCTTCTGCCGAATAGAATGTCATACCTTCACCTCTTCCACCTTTACGCGGCTTGGTCATGTAATACAGCCCCAATACCATGTCCTGAGAAGGAACCTGGATAGGAGCACCGTTCGCCGGGTTCAACAAGTTGTGCGATGCAAGCATCAGCAACTGTGCCTCCAGAATAGCGGCGTTACCTAACGGAAGGTGAACAGCCATCTGGTCACCGTCGAAGTCGGCGTTAAAACCGGTACATACCAGCGGGTGCAACTGAATTGCTTTACCTTCGATCAAAACCGGCTGGAAAGCCTGGATTGAAAGACGGTGCAGCGTGGGCGCCCTGTTTAGCATTACCGGGTGTCCTTTCAATACATTTTCAAGGATTTCCCAAACAACCGGATCTTTACGGTCAACTATTTTTTTCGCTGATTTTACTGTTTTTACAATACCTCTTTCGATCAACTTACGAATCACAAAAGGTTTGTAAAGTTCCGCTGCCATGTCTTTCGGAAGACCACATTCGTGGATCTGCAGTTTAGGACCAACAACGATTACCGAACGTGCCGAATAGTCAACACGTTTACCCAGAAGGTTCTGACGGAAACGTCCCTGTTTACCTTTCAAACTGTCCGAAAGCGATTTTAGCGCACGGTTATTTTCAGTTTTAACAGCATTTACTTTTCTTGAGTTGTCGAACAACGAGTCAACAGCTTCCTGCAACATACGTTTTTCGTTACGTAAGATTACTTCAGGAGCTTTGATCTCGATCAATCGTTTCAAACGGTTGTTACGAATGATTACACGACGATACAAGTCATTTAAGTCGGATGTTGCAAAACGCCCACCATCCAGCGGCACTAACGGACGCAAATCCGGAGGAATAACCGGAACTACGCGAACGATCATCCATTCCGGACGGTTCAGGTTTTTGCTGGCGCGGAAAGCTTCAACCACCTGCAATCTTTTCAGCGCTTCGTTTTTACGCTGTTGCGATGTCTCGGTATTGGCTTTGTGTCTCAGGTCGTACGACAAATCGTCCAATTCGAGTTTTGCCAAAATGTCGTAAAGCGCTTCCGCTCCCATTTTCGCAACAAACTTGTTTGGATCGTCGTCATCCAGGAACTGGTTTTCTTTTGGCAGAGTGTCCAGAATATCCAGGTACTCTTCCTCGGTAAGAAAATCGAGTTCCTTCACGCCATCCTGCCTTTTAATACCGGCATTGATCACTACATAACGTTCGTAGTAAATGATCGTATCCAGTTTTTTGGTTGGCAAGCCAAGCAGGTAACCAATTTTGTTTGGTAACGAGCGGAAATACCAAATATGCGCTACAGGAACCACCAAAGAGATGTGTCCCATTCTTTCGCGGCGAACTTTCTTTTCTGTTACTTCAACACCACAACGGTCGCAAACGATTCCTTTATAACGGATACGTTTGTACTTACCACAGTGACATTCGTAGTCTTTTACAGGTCCGAAGATACGCTCGCAGAATAAACCGTCTCTTTCAGGTTTGTATGTTCTGTAGTTAATGGTTTCCGGTTTCAAAACTTCGCCGTATGATCTCTCCAGAATTTCTTCGGGAGAGGCCAAACTGATCGAAACTTTTGAAAAACTCGTTTTTGCTTTATTATCTTTTCTGAATGCCATAATTCAAATTAACTTCAATTAAACTGAACCTTTAAAATATCCTACTCCATGCGAACGCTAAGTCCAAGACCACGCAATTCGTGTAGCAGTACGTTCAACGACTCCGGTATTCCGGGTTGTGGCATCGGTTCACCTTTTACAATGGTTTCGTATGCTTTTGCCCTACCCATTACGTCGTCAGACTTAACAGTCAGAATCTCCTGAAGGATATGAGAAGCGCCAAATGCTTCGAGTGCCCAAACCTCCATCTCACCAAAACGCTGACCACCAAACTGAGCTTTACCACCCAAAGGTTGCTGCGTAATAAGCGAGTACGGACCGATTGAACGGGCATGCATTTTGTCTTCTACCATGTGGCCCAGTTTCATCATGTAAATAACCCCAACGGTTGCAGGTTGGTCGAAAGGTTCTCCGGTCTCGCCATTGGTAAGAACGGTTTCACCATAACGTGGAACACCTGCTTTATCGGTATATTCACTAATTTCCTCAAGGCTTGCACCATCAAAAATAGGAGTGGCAAATTTTAATCCCAATTCTTTTCCGGCCCATCCGAGAACTGTTTCGTAAATCTGTCCAAGGTTCATCCTCGAAGGTACACCCAGCGGGTTCAACACGATGTCAACCGGTGTACCGTCTTTCAGGAACGGCATATCTTCCCGGCGAACAACACGCGATACGATACCTTTGTTACCGTGACGACCTGCCATTTTATCCCCAATCTGAAGTTTACGTTTTTTCGCTACGTAAATCTTCGCCAATTGGATGATACCAGCCGGTAGTTCATCTCCAATGGTAACATTGTATCTTTCACGACGTGAAACCGCTTCGGCTTCTTTACACTTCATGATGAAGTTGTTGATTACACGGAAAATAAGATCATTTTTATCTTTGTCTGTTGTCCATTTTGAAGGATTAACAGCCATATAATCGATTTCCTGAAGTTGCTTCAAGGTGAATTTCACCCCTTTGGCAACCACTTCTGTTCCATAGTAATCTTTAACACCCTGCGATGTTTTTCCGCTAACCAAAGTAAAAAGCTTGTCTTCGAGTTTAGCTCTCAAAGCTGCAATGTCGCGCTCCAGTTTTTCGTCGATCTGATCGAGCAATGTTTTGGTCGCTTTACCTTTTTTATCTTTAGTAACACGAGAGAACAGTTTTTTGTCGATAACAACTCCTGTTAATGATGGAGAAGCTTTTAATGAAGCGTCTTTTACATCGCCGGCTTTGTCACCAAAAATCGCACGCAGCAGTTTTTCTTCCGGAGAAGGATCAGATTCCCCTTTCGGAGTAATTTTTCCGATCAGAATATCTCCAGGTCTTACATTAGCTCCGATACGAATTAAACCATTCTCGTCGAGGTTGCGGGTTGCTTCCTCGCTAACGTTTGGAATATCGGAAGTAAATTCCTCCACACCACGTTTGGTATCACGAACTTCGAGGCTGTATTCATCAACGTGAACAGAAGTGAATACGTCTTCGCGAACGATTCTTTCTGAAATCACAATCGCATCCTCGTAGTTGTATCCCTGCCAGGGCATAAATGCCACCATCAGGTTCCGTCCCAAGGCCAGTTCTCCGTTTTCAGTTGCGTAACCTTCTGTCAAAATCTGGCCTTGTTTAATACGCTGGCCTTTTTCAACAATGGGTTTCAGGTCAACTGTGGTTCCCTGGTTGGTTTTGGTATATTTCATTAAATTATAGGTCACCACCTCAGGATCGAAGCTTACAAAGCGGTCGTCTTCTGAAATGTCGTAACGTACTATAATTTGTTTAGCATCTACAAATTCGATTACACCGTCGAACTCGGCTTTCACCATAATATTAGAGTCGGCGGCAGCTCTTGCTTCCAGACCGGTACCCACAATTGGTGCTTCGGGTCGAAGCAGCGGCACGGCCTGACGCATCATGTTCGATCCCATCAATGCACGGTTGGCATCGTCGTGCTCAAGGAAAGAAATCAACGAGGCAGCAACGGAAGCGATCTGGTTAGGACCAACATCCATTAACTCCACTTTTTCTCTTTCAACTACCGGATAGTCACCATCCAAACGGGCTTTTACGCGATCGTTAATGAAGTGTCCTTCTTCGTCGATCGGAGCATTCGCCTGTGCGATGATTTTTCCTTCTTCCTCTTCAGCCGTTAAATAAACTGCGCCTTCGGGAGAAAGGTCTACTTTTCCGTTTTCAACTTTACGATAAGGAGTTGAAATGAAACCAAGGTCGTTGATTTTTGCGAATACACACAAAGAAGAAATCAAACCGATGTTTGGTCCTTCAGGTGTTTCAATCGGACATAGGCGACCATAGTGAGTGTAGTGAACGTCACGAACCTCGAAACCGGCTCTCTCACGTGAAAGACCACCAGGACCTAAAGCCGACATACGACGTTTGTGTGTCATTTCGGCCAACGGGTTGGTCTGATCCATGAACTGTGACAGGGCATTGGTTCCAAAGAATGAGTTGATCACCGACGAAAGTGTTTTTGAGTTGATCAGATCGATCGGTGTAAACACTTCGTTGTCGCGTACGTTCATACGTTCGCGAATGGTACGGGCCATACGGGCCAAACCTACACCAAACTGGTTGTACATTTGCTCGCCTACAGTACGTACCCTACGGTTGCTCAAGTGGTCGATATCGTCGACATCGGTTTTCGAGTTTACCAACTGAATGAGGTTCTTGATAATCTCAATGATATCCTCTTTGGTAAGCACCCGGTTCTCCATGTCGACATCAAGACCCAATTTTTTGTTGATCCTGTAACGACCAACTTCTCCGAGGTCATAACGTTTGTCAGAGAAGAACAATTTGTCAATTACATCGCGTGCAGTCGCTTCATCCGGCGGCTCTGCGTTACGCAACTGACGATAAATGTGTAAAACGGCTTCTTTTTCCGAGTTACACGGGTCTTTCTGAAGGGTATTGTAAATAATGGCAAAATCCTGCTGATTCTGATCTTCTTTGTGCAGAAGAATGGTTTTCACCCCAGAATCCAGGATTTCATCAATGTGGTCTTCTTCGATTTCCGTTTCACGGTCGATGATGACCTCATTACGTTCAATAGATACCACTTCACCTGTATCTTCATCAACGAAATCTTCAACCCACGATTTCAACACACGGGCAGCAAGTTTACGACCCACTAATTTTTTTAATCCTGTTTTTGAAACTTTTATCTCATCAGCAAGATCGAATATTTCAAGGATATCCTTGTCGCTTTCGAAACCGATGGCACGTAAAAGAGTAGTAACAGGTAACTTCTTCTTCCTGTCGATGTAGGCAAACATCACACTGTTGATGTCGGTGGCAAATTCGATCCACGAGCCTTTAAACGGGATAATACGTGCTGAATAAAGTTTCGTACCATTGGCGTGCATGCTCTGTCCGAAGAATACTCCGGGCGAACGGTGCAACTGAGAAACGATAACCCTTTCTGCTCCGTTTATGATAAAGGTTCCCTTATCTGTCATATACGGAACAGTACCCAGGTAAACGTCTTGTACGACCGTATCGAAATCTTCATGTTCCGGGTCGGTACAGAAAAGTTTCAACTTTGCCTTTAATGGTACACTAAAAGTTAACCCACGTTCGATACATTCTTCAATACTGTAACGAGGAGGATCTACCTGATAGTCCAGAAACTCGAGAACAAAATTGTTTCGTGTATCCGAAATCGGGAAGTTTTCCTCAAAAACCTGGAACAAGCCTTCGCTTTTCCGGTTATCGGGTGTGGTTCTTAACTGAAAAAAATCTTTAAACGATTTAACTTGTACTTCTAAGAAGTCAGGGTAATCAAACCTGGTTTGTGTTGAGGAAAAATTAATCCTCTCTTGTGTTGTATTTACTGTCATGTATTTATACAGGTTAATGATATAAAATATAAATACACAAAAAGGTTTAGAACCCTACTTGCGAAGGGTTCTAAACCATATTACCTATGAAAATAGGTAGCAATGCGTTATTTCAATTCTACTTCTGCTCCGGCTTCTTCCAACTGAGCTTTCAGCGCTTCAGCTTCTTCTTTAGAAACTTTTTCTTTCAGAGCTTTTGGTGCACCATCAACTACTTCTTTTGCTTCTTTCAAGCCAAGACCAGTTAATTCTTTAACGAGTTTTACAACTGCAAGTTTAGAAGCACCTGCGGCTTTCAAAATCACGTCAAATTCAGTTTGTTCAGCAGCAGCTTCTTCGCCACCGCCAACGGCTGGTCCTGCGACTGCAACTGCAGCAGCAGCTGGTTCAATACCATATTCATCTTTAAGGATGCCAGCTAATTCGTTAACCTCTTTAACAGTCAAGTTTACCAACTCTTCTGCAAGCTGTTTTAAATCTGCCATTTTTATTACTTTTTAAATTATTTCGTAAAAAATTATTTTTTCTCTTTCAGTGTTTCAAGAACACCATGAATAATAGTACCACCTGACTGCAGCTGACCCACAACTGTTTTGATCGGTGATTGTAAAAGGGCCACAACGTCTGCGATAAGCTCGTTTTTAGATTTAACGGCTACCAATGCATCGAGTTGTTCAGCTCCCATATAAACTGACTCTTCAACAAACGCTGCCTTTAAAACAGGCTTCTTTTTCGTTTTGCTGAATTCTTTGATCAGTTTTGCTGGAACGTTACCTGTAGTGGTAAACATTACTGATGTATTCCCTTTAAGAGCATCGTAAATCTCTTCAGCGTTCTTTGATGAACTCTCAAGAGCCTTACGTAGTAGAGTATTCTTAACAACAACCAGTTTTACATCTTGTTTAAAACATAGTCTCCTTAAATCACTGGTATCCGCAGCGTTCAATCCACTAATGTCGGTCAGATAAAAATGGTCGTATGAATCTATCTGTTCTTGTAAATTATTAATAATAACTTGTTTGTCTGAACTCTTCATAATTCCAATTTTTATTCTGCTAACGACTTAGATTCTACCTGAATACCAGGGCTCATGGTACTGGATAAATAGATACTCTTAATGTAGGTTCCTTTTGCAGCTGTTGGCTTCAGTTTGTTGATGGTATTGATAAACTCAACGGCATTTTCTTTAATCTTTTCGGGAGTAAAAGATACTTTACCGATAGATGTGTGAACGATACCGAATTTATCAACTTTAAAATCAATTTTACCTTGCTTAACTTCAGAGATGGCCTTACCTACTTCCATGGTTACGGTTCCGCTTTTAGGGTTCGGCATTAAACCGCGAGGACCGAGAATACGACCCAACGCCCCAACTTTTCCCATAACCGGAGGCATAGTGATAATTACATCAACATCAGTCCATCCGCCTTTTATCTTCTCAACATAGTCGTCGAGACCTACATAGTCAGCTCCGGCATCTTTAGCTTCCTGTTCTTTATCAGGAGTTACCAATGCCAAAACACGTACTTCTTTTCCTGTTCCATGGGGTAACGAAACTACGCCTCTAACCATCTGGTTAGCTTTTCTTGGATCAACTCCCAGGCGTACATCAATATCAACAGATGCATCGAACTTAGTAAAAGTAATTTCTTTCACCAGTTGTGCAGCTTCATCAATTGAGTATACTTTACCTTTCTCAAGTTTTTCCAAAGAAGCTTTTTTATTTTTCGTAATTCTGCCCATCGTAAAAGATATTAATAGTTATTAGAATGGTGAAGTACCTTTAACGGTAATTCCCATACTTCTGGCAGTTCCAGCTACCATTTTCATTGCCGATTCCACTGTAAAGCAGTTCAGGTCAGCCATTTTAACTTCGGCTATTTGTTTTACCTGATCCCAGTTCACAGAACCTACTTTTTTAACGTGAGGTTCTGAAGAACCGCTTTTTACTTTAGCAGCTTCCAACAACTGAACCGCTACCGGAGGTTGTTTAATTATGAAGTCAAACGACTTGTCTGCAAAAACAGTGATAATCACCGGAAGTACTTTACCAGGTTGATCCTGTGTTCTTCCGTTGAACTGTTTGCAGAACTGCATAATGTTCACTCCCTTCGAGCCTAATGCTGGTCCTACCGGTGGTGATGGATTAGCAGCACCACCTTTGATTTGTAATTTAATTAATGCAGCAACTTCTTTCGCCATAACAATAAATTAAAGCGTTACTATTCCTTTTCAACTTGCATAAAGCTAAGCTCCAAAGGAGTTTTACGTCCGAAAATCTTCACCATCACTTGCAGCTTTTTCTTCTCTTCATTGATTTCCTCAATGGTTCCGTTAAAGCCGTTGAATGGTCCATCGATTACTTTGACCGTTTCTCCTACCACATATGGGATATTGATTTCTTCGTCGGTTTCCGCCAATTCGTCCACACGACCTAAAATCCTGTTTACCTCGCTTTGCCGCATCGGTACCGGATCTCCACCTTTGGTGTCGCCTAAAAACCCGATTACGTTAGGAAAATTCCTTAGTGTGTGTGCAACTTCACCCACTAATGCAGCTTCGATTAAAACATACCCCGGAAAAAAATTTCGCTCCTTGCTGATTTTTTTACCATTTCGGATCTGATAAACTTTTTCCGTTGGAATGAGAACCTGATCAACAAAACCTTTTAAATCACCATTTGCGATTTCGTTTTCGATATATTCCTTTACCTTCTTCTCCTTGCCTCCAATCGCACGCAGAACATACCATTTTTTACTATTTTCGCTCATCTCGACTTAAAGGTTTTGATTAATAAAATAATCCATAAATAAAATTCATTATGTTTCTGAATGACAGATCCATAACGAAAATAACTAATGATATTATAAAGGAAGCAATCATTACTACCAGTGCGCTACTTTGTAGCTCTTTCCAAGTAGGCCATGTTACTTTGTGTACGAGTTCTTCGTACGCCTCTTGCAAGTAAATTTTTAATTTCATGTGATAATTTTATTATCTACGCAACAAATGAAACCTGCGAATCTTCCTTTTCCTGTTGAAAGAAAGTCTTATGCATGCTTCATTCTAAGGTCATTGTTTGTACGGAAGGTAAGCCTCGAACTTACTGTTATCAACCACTCCCTTCTGAGATCTTCCGTTATAAAGTCCCGGGCCGAAACCCGGGACTAATATTTTATTGAATTGTATTATTCAACAATTTCAGTTACCTGACCAGCACCTACTGTACGACCACCTTCGCGGATTGCGAAACGAAGACCGATATTCAATGCTACCGGGTAGATCAATTCTACTTCGATTGATACGTTATCACCAGGCATAACCATTTCGCGGCCAGCTTCCAGGTGAATTTCACCAGTTACGTCCAAAGTACGCAGGTAGAATTGCGGACGATATTTGTTATGGAATGGAGTGTGACGTCCACCTTCTTCTTTTTTCAATACGTAAACCTCAGCTTTGAATTTTTTGTGAGGAGTGATTGAACCTGGTTTTGCCAGAATCTGTCCACGTTTGATTTCTTTTTTGTCAACACCACGCAACAACAAACCTACGTTGTCACCAGCCTGACCATCATCCAAAATCTTACGGAACATTTCAACACCAGTACATACAGTCTTACGACCTTCTGCTCCTAAACCGATCAACTGCAGTTCGTCACCAGTGTGAACAACACCAGTTTCGATACGACCTGTTGCTACAGTACCACGACCAGTGATCGAGAATACGTCTTCAACCGGCATCAGGAATGGTTTGTCGATATCACGTGGAGGCAGCGGAATCCAAGTATCGCAAGCATCCATCAGTTCCATAATTTTTTCTTCCCATTGTGGCTCACCGTTCAATGCACCTAATGCAGAACCTTTGATAACAGGAGTATTGTCGCCATCGAAATCATAGAAATCAAGCAATTCGCGAATTTCCATTTCTACAAGCTCTAACAATTCTTCGTCATCAACCATATCCACTTTGTTCATGAATACAACCAAACGAGGAACGTTTACCTGACGAGCAAGAAGAATGTGCTCACGTGTTTGTGGCATAGGACCGTCAGTTGCAGCAACCACAATAATAGCACCGTCCATCTGGGCAGCACCAGTTACCATGTTCTTAACGTAGTCGGCGTGACCGGGACAGTCAACGTGTGCATAGTGACGATTTTCTGTCTGATATTCTACGTGTGCAGTGTTAATAGTAATACCCCTTTCTTTTTCTTCAGGAGCGTTGTCGATTTGATCGAAAGCCTTAACTTCAGATAAACCTTTTTTAGCTAATACCATAGTAATAGCTGCAGTCAGGGTTGTCTTACCATGGTCAACGTGGCCAATAGTACCAATGTTAACATGGTCCTTATCCCTTACAAACGTTTGTTTAGCCATAATTGCAAAATTTTAATTTATTCATCTTTAAATCATCTGAGCCGAAGACGAGAATTGAACTCGTGACCTCATCCTTACCAAGGATGCGCTCTACCCCTGAGCTACTCCGGCCTTACACACACAAAGAGACAGGAACTCAGAACATTCTACTGTCCGGAATTCCAATCTCTTGATTGAGCGGGAAACGGGACTCAAACCCGCGACCCTTAGCTTGGAAGGCTAATGCTCTATCGACTGAGCTATTCCCGCTTATATTTTCCATCGCGAAAAACGCGGTGCAAAATTACAACTTTTTTCCAAACGGCCGAACAAAAACTCAACTTTTCGAAGTTGTCGGTAATTTTTTTATCGCTCTACTCAAAAAAAAGACAAGAAAACCTAACGCCTTCACGCCTCTATTTTCCTTTATATTGCGATGTATTCAGCTGTTTTAAGAACGTCCCTGAAAAGGGTTTGCAAATGTAAAAATTATATTTTAAAAACCTAAAACTTGATCGTCAAATTTTAAATTTTATTTGTTTTTAAGCTTCTCCTTGTATTTGTCGATTTGCTTTTTGAGTGCATCTATCGCCAAATCAATAGCTTCCTCAAAAGAATCAGCTTGTTTCTTTGCGAACAAATTGTCCTGTGCCGGGATTGAAAGTTCTAACTCAGCAACTTTATTATTTGCTGTTTCTGGCTTTACAACTTTTAAAGTTACCTCAGCCTTGATAATGCCGTCAAAAAAAGTATCCAGTTTCCCAACCTTCTTATTCACGAAATCAACTAATTTCTGGTCGGCACTAAAATGTACTGAATTAATCTTTACTTCCATAATTAATCGTTTTTATCCCCCCGAGGGTGGGCTTGTTTATAACTATCGCGCAGCTTCTCAAAGGTTGTATGTGTATAAACCTGGGTTGCTGCCAAATTTGAATGTCCTAACAATTCTTTAACTGCATTTAAATCGGCTCCTCTATTTAACAGATGCGTCGCATAAGTGTGCCGCAATACATGCGGACTTTTCTTCTCTAAAGAGGTGACTTTCTCAAGATTACGAGTCACCAGTCTGTAAACAAGTTTTTCGTATACCTGCTCGCCTTTGTCTGTTACCAATAAAAACTCAGTTTTAGATCCAAATGTTTTGTTTCGTACCTCAATATAGGCATTTAATAATTCATTTATCTCTCTGGGGTAAGGAATCACTCTTTCTTTTTTTCTTTTCCCAAGAACCCGGATCAAATACTCTTTTGTATCAACATCCCGATCCTTTAACCCAAGCAATTCAGACAGCCTTATCCCTGTGCCATAAAACAACGAAACAATTAACTTGTCCCTTATACCGGAGAAAGTATCATCAAAAACACCGCCGTCATCCAGCAAATGATTCAAACTTTGCTCATCGACAAATGTCGGCAGCTTTTTACGCACTTTCGGGAGTGTAAGGTTTGCTGCCGGATTTGTATCAACGATCTCCTCTCGCATCAAATAATTGTAGAACGACTTTACCGAAGTAATCTTTCGATGTATACTCCTGGGTGTCAGGCCTTGCTCTATCATTTGAAGCAACCAACTCCGAAGCGAATCTCTATCAACCTCTTTAACATGAAATTCCCCGACCATTTTTGTGTAAAAATCCACAAATTGATCGAGGTCATTTTTGTATGCCACTGCCGTATGAGGAGAGTATCTCTTCTCATACTTCAAATAGTTGATAAACGATTCCTGATAACTCATCGGCCATCTCTACAAAAAATCAGGAACCACTAATTAAAAATTAGTCTTCCTGCTGCTGCAAACCTTGTACGTAAGCTGCTTTCTTTAACTCTTCCCTTCTTTTTACTGAAGGTTTGGTAAATTTTTGACGTTCGCGTAATTCTTTAATTACACCCGTTTTTTCGAATTTTCTCTTGAACCTTTTTAAGGCTCTTTCAATATTTTCGCCCTCTTTTACCGGAATAATAATCATATCTGTCGGTTTTAACTTTTTAAAATTGAGGCGCAAATTTAGAAATTATTCATACTATATCAAATTTAAAGTAAAAAAATAATAATTCCTATCTGAAAAATTCAGTTTTCGCGTTTTAAAAACAGGTAAGATAAGGCATAATCCGGTTAAAAGTTTCATCGCCGAACCCCTGGACTGAAGAGAGTTCGGAGAGATTGCGAAAGGCTCCCCTTTTATCTCTCATTTCCAAAATTTGAGTGACCTGAGTTTTCGACAAATATGGATGGCGTAACAACTCGGCGTAATCCAAAAAGTTAATTCTTAGCTTTTTAATTTGAAGAGTATCTGTATAAACAAAATCCTGGATTTTCGCATACGTTTCAGGAGGCAGATTATATACCTCCAGAAGTTGTGTGGTAGAATAATAACCTCCTAAAAGTTCACGGTATCGTATAATTCGATTCGCATATGCAGGGCCAATTCCGGGTAATCGAACCAGCTGAGACGAATCGGCGCTGTTTAATTCAATCCGTAGTGTAATCTCCGGACTTGGAGTCACGGTCTCTACAACCGAATCAAACAATAAATACGGCTTTATCTTTAAAAATAGAGTTGAATCAATTCCATATATCTTAAGTAGGTCTTCTGCTGTTCGAAACGCTCCTCCGTTTGTTCTGTATGCCATCATATTATTTACCTGAAACGTATTAAACCCTATCGTTTCCAATTTCTCAACAGTTACCGTATTGGGGTTGAAGTATTCTGGAGTCAGCTCTTTTAGCACATCTGCTTCAGGGGAGGATCGTTTGACATTTAAACCCGGAATTACGATAAAATCTTCAATCGCGTAAAAAATTGAATCCGTCATGCCATAAATCTTTCTGAGGGCTTCTGCGTTTTTAAATTCACCACCGGCCCTGCGATAAGAAATTATGTTCCGTTTAATTTGATCCGGAATATTGAGCGAATCAAGTTTTATTGTCGTTATTTTATTGGGATCGAACTTAAAGAGAGTGAGCGTAGAACCGACATCAGATTGTTGCCTTTGATCAGCCTCCCATTCTGCCACTAATCGCTTAATTTCAGAAAAGTCAGTTCCCTTATTGGGAGGCAGACAATCAGCCAGATAATTTACAACGATGGCAATCAGCAATATTCCGGCAAATAAAACTATCCCGTTTCTATCCGACCGTGAATAGGTCAGGTATTGGCGTTTGATGCGTTGCAGAGCTTTTTTCATTGTGTTCGGAAATTCAAACCGACCAAGAACCTACAAGTTATTACAAATGATGCAGTAATGCAATGCACAAACAAAAAAGCCGGCTATGCCGGCTTCAAAAATCAAAATATTTTGTCTTATGTAATTCCTTTTATAAAAAGCGCGGCTACCGCAATTATACCAATCGCCACAGGCGCAATGTATTTAATGATGAAGAACACTACCCGGTACAGGGAAGACTTCAATTTCGCTCCGTTACTAATTTCGTCAAGAAAATTCTCTTTCTTCAACTTCCACCCCACAAAGACAACAATTAGCAATGCGCCAAATGTGAGCATAATATTCGCAGAGGCAAAATCGAGTAATCCAAAAATTGTTTTGCCGATAATGTGGAAGCCACTTAACACTCCAAACGATAACGTGGCCAACACCCCTAATACGCTTATTGAAACCGACGCGATCAACGTAGCTTTCCCTCGTGAAAAACCTAATTCCTCTTTTAAATAGGCCACAACAACTTCAAGCACCGAAATAGTGGAAGTGAGCGCGGCTACACACAAAAGGAAGAAGAAGATAACAGCAAAAACAACACCTCCGGGCATTGCCTTAAACACCAAAGGCAACACCTCGAATACCAGTCCCGGGCCAGGCGACATTTGATCAATGGAGCCGACAGAGAAAGCAAAGATTGCAGGGATTACCATTAAACTTGCGAGGATGGCAATAAATGTATCGGTAAAAGCTACCTGAGAAGCCGTTTTTAGTAGATGATTGTCTTTTTGAATATATGAACCATAAGTTATAAGCGTACCCATGCCAACGCTTAACGAGAAAGCGGCTTGCCCCAGTGCCATCAACACTGTTTTAAAATTTACTACCGACCAATCGGGAATAAATAGATAGCGTACCCCTTTCATTGCTCCGGGTAATGTAACCGAGCGTATAACAACAAAAGCAATAAGAATGGCCAAAACCGGCATCAATATCTTTGTAAACTTTTCGATTCCCTTTTTGATTCCTCCATAAACCACCAATCCTGTAATGGTCATAATCACCAGTTGCCATACAACCGGACGGTAAGGATTAGAACTGAAATCTGAAAAATTCTTCACCAAATCATCGGTATGTAATAACTTTCCGGTTAGTGACTGTACGAGATACTCAAGTGTCCATCCAGCAACCGCACTGTAAAACGAAAGAATTGCAAAAGCGGTTATAATCCCAAGAGACCCGACCAGATACCAGGGCGTTTTTGGAGCCAGTTTTTTAAATGATCCAAAAGCATTTAGCTGAGCACGCCGCCCAATAGAAAACTCTGACAACATTACCGGAATTCCGATAAAGATGATAAAGCCAACATACAACAGCAAAAATGCTCCTCCCCCGTTTTGAGTTGTGACCAAAGGAAATCTCCATATATTTCCCAGGCCAACCGCGGAGCCGGCTGCTGCGGCGATCACGCCAAATTTAGAACTAAACGAATCTCTGTTCCCGGAAGGAAGGGTTGCCATAAAATTTCAGTTTATTATATAATACTCAGGCCTGCTTACAATCTCATATACTTTGATTGCCAAAAATGCAAAAAATAACTCTTTTCAATATAAAAACACTGAAAAAAGGGTAAAATTTAAAACGGATATCCAATAGCGAAGTTTAGATTGAAATCGTCGGCGGTAAGTTTTCGGTTTCCGATTATCCATCTTTTCCCTGCTTCTGCCGATGGATCGCGCAGCTTCATTCCTAAATCTACCCGAAGGATAAAATAATTCAAATTAAAACGAAAGCCGGTTCCGGTTCCTACCGCAATTTGCTGGTAAAAATCATTCACCTTAAACCGGACTCCTTCTCGATTATCGAACTTATTAATTGCCCAGATATTACCGGCATCCAGAAAAAACGCTCCTTCCATTTTCCCGATTAAGCTGTAACGGTACTCCAGGTTTGCCTCCAGTTTTAAATCGGAAGACTGGTTCGGATAAAAACCTACAGGAGCCTTATAATTACCCGGCCCGAGCGATCTCACCTGCCAGGCTCTGATGCCATTGGCACCTCCGGCAAAATACTGCTTTTCGAAAGGCAACAAACGCGAGTTTCCGTAGGGATAACCGATCCCAAAAAAAGCTCGCCCCACAATATAATTATACTGATCGAGCTGAATGGCCCTGCGTACTTCAATGTCTGCCTTCAGGTATTGCGCATAGGGAGTTCCCAGATACCTGTAATACTCTACCAGCCCGGCATCATAATTCGGATCATCATATTTTGTTCGTCCGGTTATTTTCGACAATGCCCATAAAAAATTACCTGCTGATTCCACATTCAAGCGCGCATACGTATAGTTACCTTTTACTCCAAGACGTTGGTTATTATATACCAGCGAATAGTTCATCGCAAAAATAAAATGATCGGTAAAACTACTTTTAATGTACAAATCCTGAATAGAATCGATAAACGCCGGATCAAATTCAAACAGATGGACAAAGTTGACATCCATCAAATTCCAGTTATGGGTATAGTTTTGCGAAGTCTTCCAGTCATATCCAAACCTCACGTTTGTAATGGTTCGGGTATATTCAGGCCTTCGCTGAAAGTTAAAACCGATATTCAGCACGGTCTTAGGTAGGTTCTTTTCGAAACTTCGAATATAATTCCCCGGCCCAAGCAACTTCGGAATGGTGATGCTGTTTTCAATACCAAATTCACGGGTATTAAAAGTTTCAGAACCATTTTCCATTTGCCGTTGCATTCGTTCAATGGCTCCTTTCAGGCGAATCTGAAAAACTTCAGCTCCCCTGAATAAATTGCGATGCTGGTAATAAATGTTGCCGGCAACCCCGAGGTTTCCTGAGGTGTTGGTTCCTTCCACATCGAGTGAAACCGATTGTTTGTTCAGCGGAGATAATCGTATATTACAATCGAGTAAATTCGATTTGGGCGAATCAGTATTCTCTTCAAACTGAATGTCGACATACCTGAATTGCCGTAAACGGTTTAATCCGTTAAATGTATTTTCAACGTCAGTCGAATTATACAAATCACCGCTCTTCATTTGTGTGGTTCGTCTGAAAAGGTTCGCCGGATAATGTATATCGGGTGATAAGAACAGTTTTGCATTATCCCATTCTATCGTATCCGAAAATTCGGCAGCCGACCGGCTGGACGACATATTTGGTGATGTTCCGGGTATAATCGAATAATAGAAATTATTGAAATAATACGGTCGAAGAATTTTGGCCGAATCCACCTGTGCATTCCGGGTTTCGCCAACATACAAGTCAAGTACCACCCGTTTTTCAAACTGCGTGGTATCCGCTTTATATTTGATCTGGTTTTTGGAGAAATAGAAATATCCGTTATCGCGATACAGGTTAACAATTTTCTCCTGTTGCTTTTCCAGGTTATAAATATCAAAAGGAGTTCCTTTTCGAAAACGGAGATTCACAGAGTCCTTCGTAAAAATTTCCTGCAATTTCGGCGTAGCAAAATGATAGCGAACATGATTAATGGTGTACCTCTCGCCCGTATCAATATTAAATTTCAGCTTTGCTTTTTTCCGTTTCTCTTTTAATTCAAGCTTACTTGTTATATCGGCCCGATAATATCCTTTATTATCCAGGTATTGCTTTAACTGTTCCTTCGACCGTTCGTCCATTACTTCATCGTAAAGCTGCGGAGCCTCACCAATTCGCTTTAACCAGTCGTCTGTCTTTTTTTTCGACGACATATTGTACAACAGAAGATAAAACCGGATAAATCCCAGAATCTTATAATTCTCCTTTTGCCGTACAAAAGACTTTGCTTCTTCTTTATTTATCTCAGGATTATCCACCTCCAACTCCACCTTATTTAAAAGATATTTGTTCTCGGGAACAAATCGGGTTGACGAGCAGGACGACAGGATTAAAACAGCTAACATAACAATGGTAACATTTCTAATCCCTTTGCTGGTATGACGGTAACTAATCAAATTCAAATTTCTTATAATGCACAAAAATAAAGAAGAGTTTTTAACAGAAACAGTAACTTTACTCCAAAATAATTCAAGAAGATGCTTTTTCTCCATGATAAGTAAATCAAAAATTAAACAACTTTCATCACTCGCCTTAAAAAAATACCGAAACAAGGAAGGATTATTCCTGGTTGAGGGGGATAAAATGGTACTGGAACTGGCTAAATCAAAGATTCGGATTGCAGAAATAATGACAACCGAGGCATTTGAACCTTCAATTCGCGATCAAGGATTGTTTGCTGAAAACACTACAACGGTAACCCGTGACGAACTAAAAAAAATCAGCCAGCTTAAAACACCTCAAAACAGTTTGGCCGTTTGCTACCTCCCTGTGTCCAGAGACATTCCTGAGGTTTTGGAAGAAGATCTCACCATTTACCTTGATGGAATTCAGGATCCCGGCAACCTGGGAACCATTCTCCGGATTTGCGACTGGTTTGGCATTCCCAATATTTTTTGTTCCGCAGAAACAGTCGATCCGTTTAATCCCAAAGTGATACAGGCAAGTATGGGTTCATTTGCCCGAGTTACGCTAACCGAATGTGATTTCGATCAGATACGGACCATAGCGACAAACTCCGGTGCAATAATTTACGGAACCTTCATGGAAGGTGAAAATGTGTACACCCAGGATTTGTCTTCAAAATCGATACTGGTAATGGGCAACGAGGGAAACGGAATCAGCGAAAAAGTAAAAAAGCATGTCGATCAAAAAATCAGCATCCCCAATTTTTCTTCTGATACCCAAAAAGCAGAATCGCTTAATGTGTCGGTGGCTACTGCAATACTCTGCTCAGAGTTTAAACGCAGAAGTTTTTGACTATTCGAAATGAAAGCAGAGGGTAAATATCTTCGAGCGCAGATCCTTGATTGACTGTGCGTAATATTGCCGTTGAACCATGGCAGGTAAATCTCCCAACTGGTTATTCAATCCAAAACTAAATTTGGCTTCCACCGAAAAACGAAAAAACGGAAAGTAATGATCCCATCCGCCGCCGACTTCAGCATAAACCCCACCTGATTTTAATTTAACCAGATCTTCCTGGGCAGTTCTGGATATATCCTGACGAAAAGCTCCTCCGAAAATTACATACGGGCGATCGTTGTTAATCCTTCTGGCCTTGTATTTTACCAGCAAAGGGAAATCGAGATAGGTCGATTTTAACGAATAAAAATCGGATTCCTGCGTGTAATTATTGATATCGACTACCGGAACATTATAAGTAATTTGTCGCTCACCAAACGAAAGACCGGGCAAGAAACGCAGCTCAAAATCTTGTGTCAACCGCAAACTGGAAACAATTCCAACGGTAAATCCGGGAACTAAAGTTGCCAGATCAGACCGAATGTATGATGCTTCGGTCACACCGTCTTCAGGATAAGGAATAAAGTCGGGATTATCGCCTATTGGGTTATAGTTGACAATATTAAAATCAAGCGTATTCACACCAATCGTAAACCCAAAGTGAATCAATTTATCATCAAAAGTCGTCAGATATTTGACCCGCTCTTTTTGCGCAAAAGCACATTGCCCCGCTACAATTAATAGTATGAACAGAATTTTTTTCTTCACTGTTACTTGCAATTCCTTATTTCACAAACGCTAAAAAGTGAAAATATTGTATCCCTGGTTGTTATTCAGCAGATGTTTTAGGTTTATGCGCTTCGTAAATCGATGCAATTCCAAAGGTTTGCCTATAGCAACGGTTCTCTGTGAACCCAACCTTTTTTAAGATCGCTAAAAAATCATCGCCATCCGGAAATTCATTCACCGATTCGGGTAAATAGGTGTAAGCACTTTTATCTTTCGAAACCATTCTGCCGATCGCCGGAAGAATGTACTTAAAATAGAACTGATAAATTTGTTTGAACGGTGCTTTTTGAGGCTTCGAAAATTCGAGCACAAAGAAAGTTCCTCCGGGCTTAATTACCCGGCAAATTTCTTTTAACCCAATTTCGAGGTGTTCAAAGTTACGAACGCCAAAACCAACTATTGCTGCATCAAATTCATTATTGGCAAAGGGCAGGTTTTCTGAATCAGCTTTCTGAACTTCTATTTTTTTTGTCAGCTGCTCTTTCGCTATTTTCTCCCTGGCTACGTTCAACATCCCTTCCGAAATGTCGATCCCGGTTATTTTAACCTCGCCAAGCTTTGAAGCCGCAACGGCAAAATCGCCGGTACCGGTAGCAATATCCAAGATTCTTTGGGGCTGATAGGCTTTCAGTTTTCTGATTGTGCGTTTACGCCACAGTTTATCAATATTTACTGAAAGTAAATGATTCAACAAGTCGTACTTCGGAGAGATATTATCAAACATCTCCTCGACCTGTCCCCTTTTTGACTGTTGTGATTGTTTATACGGAAGAGCCATTAAACTCCGGCACTCATTTTATCAATAAATCCTAACGACACGTCGTCAATTCTAATCTCTCCTTTAGTAACGTGCCCCAGTGTAAAGAAAGGAACGTTCAGCTCGCTCATTGCATCAACAAACTCTTCTTCATTATCCGGATTTACGCCCACCAAAATGCGCCCCATTGCTTCTCCAAACAAAAAGGAATCGATTCGGGTTTCGGCGCTGGTTGTGATGTCAAAGCCTAACTCATTCGGAATTGCTGCACGCAGCAAAGTAAAAAACAATCCTCCTTTGCCCACGGGACTGGCACTCTCTATCAGCCCTTTTTCGTGCAACTTTCGAAGACACTCCTGAATCTTCATTTCATCCCCGATACTAAATGCGGGAAGTGGAGATTCTGAAATCCCATGATAAAACTCCAGGTATTCCGAGGAATTGACATCATCCACCATCTTACCAATCATAAAAATATGGTTTCCTTTCTTTTTGAAAGAATGTGTTGTCATAGAACACCCCGGAGGGACCTGCGACAACATACTGATAATGATGGTCGGAGGAACCGGTCCATGCTCTGAAAAATGATCAAAACGAATTTTCCGGTCAGACACTTTCAGGTTAAATTTCTGAGCAGCGTTCTCCAATCCTTTTTTTGCACCGGATGCGATCTGGTAACCATTCGGATCAGCAAAATCAATGTGATACAAAAAGGCACTTACTACACTGGGAGTTGCGCCAAAACATAACATTTTCCGAACTGCCCTTGCAATCAAAATCTCGGTAGCCTTCTGCGGATCACTTTCGAGGTGATGGTGAAAAGCATGCGTACTCATCGCCATTTTGGTCCCGTTAATGTCCAGGTCAAACGAGCCGATCTCGTCGGTATCACTATCGCCAATTGCGTCGGGAGAAATAGTCTGTTCGCTAAAATCGTTGAAGTAGTTAATAGTCGATAAATTGGGATTGACCATTAATGAATAAATCACTTCCTCAATGTTCTCTGGCTCAGGAATACTCTCGATTGTGAATTGTTCTTCAGCTTGTACTGTCTCGCTCATATGCCTTATTGTTACAGGTATTAAGTATGAACAAAGGTAATTAAGTCCTCTATTTCTCCATAAAAATAGATGTTTTTTTTAATTTCGCGTCAACTCTAATTTATTTCCGCAATGAATAAAATTGCTTTAATTACTGGTGCTACAGCAGGTATTGGACAGGCCACTGCACAAGTCCTTGGGAAGAACGGATTCGATTTAATCCTTACCGGCAGAAGAAAAGACCGGCTGGAAGAACTAAAAGAAGGATTGGCAAAAGAAAGCGATTGCCGGATCATCACCCTGAATTTTGACATCAGAAACCTCGACGAAACCACTAAAGCTTTTGACAGTTTGCCTGAAGAATGGAAGGCCATCGACGTGCTTGTCAATAATGCGGGGCTTGCGGTGGGTCTTGAACCAATCCAGGAAGGAGTTGTCGACGACTGGGAACGCATGATCGACACCAACGTTAAAGGATTGCTCTACATTACCCGTTTGGTTTCGCCTCAAATGGTAAAACGAGGCTCGGGACATATTGTAAACATTTCGTCGATTGCCGGAAGGGAAGCTTATGCCAATGGCAATGTCTATTGTGCAACGAAACATGCAGTGCAGGCACTGACACAGGGCATGCGCATCGATTTGCTGCATCATGGAATTAAAGTGAGCTCAGTTGCTCCGGGAGCGGTGAATACCGAGTTTTCGCTTGTTCGTTTTAAGGGCAACGAAAACAAAGCAAATGATGTTTACAAAGGATTTACGCCTTTGTATGCCGAAGATATTGCCGAAACGATCTTGTTTATTGTAACACGGCCATCGCATGTAAATATTGATGATGTGCTGATTATGCCAACCGCACAGGCATTTTCAAGAGGATTTCACAAAGAAGACTGATAAATTTCACAACATAAGAAATAACAACATTTAAAATGCCTGAAGCAATTATAATTACACCCGTAAAAGACTCTCTCGGAACGCTGAAAAGAACGATTCAATCCATTCTTAAGGCTGAAGGCGATTTCGATTACATTATATACAACGACTTTAGCAGTTCGGAAACCAAACAATACCTTGATCAGTCTTCTGCTGAGAACGGCTTTTCTGTTGTCCACCTGGAAGACGTCACCGATACTCCTTCTCCCAACTATAAATTGGTGTTAAGAATGGCGCAGAAAATGGCGTTGGAGAAAAAATGCCCGCTTATTATTATTGAATCGGACGTGGTGATCAAAGAAAATACGATTTCCCAGCTTCTCCAATACGTTCGGTCATACGACAAAGCCGGGCTTGTTGGCGCAATTACCGTAGATGAATCGGGGGCGTATAATTTCCCTTATACTTTTGAAAAAATAAAAAGTGACGAAGTGATTTCGACACACCACAGCCTGAGTTTTTGCTGTACGCTCCTTTCCAACGATTTCCTGAACGCGTTTAGTTTCGAAAGTCTGGCTGACAATAAAGACTGGTTTGATGTATTTATCAGCCGGCAATCGGTTAAGATGGGATACAATAACTACCTGGCCAAAGGCACCGAAGTGCTTCATTTACCGCACTCGAGCCGCCCGTGGAAGAACCTGAAATACAAAAACCCTGTGCTGTATTATCTGAAAAAATTCTTTTTGAAAAGAGACCGCATATAAATGACAAACAAGCTCCTAAATAAAAGAAACTACATTATCGGAAACGTTGTATTCTGGGTAATCAGTGTAACTTTTTTTTGTATCATCTTTTATTTAAACAGCAACACGTTTAATGCTGCGCTTGTATTAAAAGCGGTTATTACCAATATTGGCTTTGCGGCGAGCGTATACATCAACCTTTATGTGCTTATTCCCCGCTACCTGAAGCAAAAAAGCTACATCTTTTATTTCTTCTGGCTGATTGTGATGCTTTCGGCCAGCAGTCTCTTTGTGCAACTCATTATTATCTATCCGCTGCGTAATGTGCTGCATGTTTCGGAACAGTTTTCACAATTCAACACCAATACGCACTCTGCTTTCTTTTTCGTAACATTGGTTTACGTCGGTTTTTCTTCTTTTCTGAAAGTTGTAAAAGACTGGCTGGCCATGCAGGATTTAAACTACAAGCTTGCAAAAATTGAACAACAAAAGCTCGAAGCAGAACTTACTACATTAAAAGGGCAGTTGAATCCGCATTTCCTTTTTAACTCGCTAAATAATATCTATTCACTCGCACTCAGCAAATCCGATAAAGTACCCGATCTGATTCTCCAACTTTCGGACTTAATGCGACATATCATCTACGAATCGAGGGAAGATTTTATCTCGCTTGAGAAAGAAATTGAGTTTGTGGACAATTTTATCGCCTTGCAAAAAATCCGCGTTTCTGATCAAACCAGCATTATTTATGAAAAGAAAGGCGAAGTTCCTTCTGCCAGAATTGCACCCTTGCTTTTCGAACCGTTTATCGATAATGCATTTAAACACGGGATTCCGGGCGATGTAAATAATGATTATATCCGGATCAGTTTTGATTTCCGGCAAGATTCTTCAGTTCTTTTTGAGATTGAAAACAATTATTCGGAAGAAGAAAAATGGAATAAGAAACATTCCGGAATCGGGCTTCAGAACGTAAAACAACGTTTGGCACTGCTATATAAAAAAGAGGAGTTTACCCTCGATATTAAGAAGGAATATCCTGTCTTCTCCGTAAAACTGAAACTAAAGCTAAAATAAACGGTACCACTTATGGAAATAAATGCGCTGATTATTGACGACGAACCCCTGGCTCAAAATGTAATTAAACAATACGCCCAAAAGTTACCGGAGCTGAAGATTGTGGCTACCTGTAACGAAGCCATTTGTGCCCACAAAATATTGCAGGAAGAAGCTATCGATTTGATTTTCCTGGATATTAATATGCCTAAAATGTCCGGCATTTCGTTTTTGAAGAATCTGACTCACCCTCCTCTTGTTATCTTCACTACCGCATATTCAGAGTATGCTCTGGAAGGATTTGAGTTGAATGCTGTGGACTATCTGAAAAAACCTTTTTCGTTCGACCGCTTTTGCAAGGCTTTCTATCGCGCAGAAGAACTCTTGCGGTTAAAAAAGAAAGTACAAACCGCTGCCACTTCCGATAACGATGCAAAATTCCTGTTTATTAAGTCCAACAAGAAAAGTTATAAAATCAATTTTTCCGACATCCTTTTTGTTGAGGGCCTGGGCGACTACATAAAAGTTCATGTCAAAGGCAACAGGCACATCACTAATCTTTCGATGAAAAAAATGCAGGACCTGCTACCTGCTGATTTGTTTTACCGGATTCACAAATCGTATATCATTTCAGTAAACAATATCGAATCGGTTGAAGGCAACATGGTTTCGATCGATGGGAACAAACTTCCCATTGGAAACAGTTACCGGCAGGATTTTTTTGATTTTATCGGCCGTTTTTCGGCTGAATAAGCCTTATTTCAGAAAACCCTGAGATTTTAATACATCAAGCATTTTTTCTGAAAAGAACTCATTGTCTGCCTTTTTGTATCGAACATCGGTAAATACCTGAGCCAGTGTTTGCTTCCCGTTTTCCTTTACAAATTGTTTCGAAGATTCGAGATTTTCTTTAAAACGATGAAGCTCCGCAATATCTGACTCCGTATAATCTGTATAAACTTCATCATGTATGATTCCACCAACCGGGATACGATCGGTTAATGCCGGCTTCCCGTCGGGGTAACCCAGCGCTATTGTGGTGGCGGGAAAGGTTAATTGGGGCAGTTTTAACGCATCGATTATCTCCTTTGCATTGTAAGTCGTTGTTCCCAGATAACAGATTCCCAAACCGGCATTTTCGGCGGCAATACAGATATTTTGTGCAAACAATACAGCGTCGATTAAAGCGGTACTAAACGACAAAAAATTATCATAGCCCGGCTCTGCATTATTTTGAACACACCACTTCCAAAAACGATTATAGTCGGCAACAATCGTCAACAAAACGGGTGCATTTTTCGCCACGGGTTGATTAAAATGGAAAGGAGCCAGCTTTTCCTTCATCTCGGCCGACCGCGTAACAACAGCGCTGTAAAGCTGCATATTGCCGGTTGTTGAGGCCCTGCTTCCTGAATATATTATTGATTCCAGTAATTTTTGATCAACTTCTTTCTCCTTAAACTTCCTTATTGTTACGTGCGAATTAAGTAGTTCCATGCTTTTTCTTGCAAAAGTAAAATATTGAATGTATTTCCGGGTTATCAGCAATAAAAAAGGGAAGCTGATCGGCTTCCCTTTTTAATAATCAATTCGGTATTACATTTTTATAATCCTTTCGGATTTGACAATTTCGTCGTTGGCAATTAAGGTAATAACGTAAACGCCAGTTACCAGATTTCCGGTACGTATTTCGTTTGTTGGACTTTCAATATCCATTACACGCTGACCGGCGATATTGGAAACAATCACTCTTGTCAGTTTTTCGGCATTATCGATTCTGATATAATTGGTAAATGGATTTGGATATACTTTGAAATCATCCGTTTCCTGTTCCGGAGAGATAGCTGTCGCGAAATCACCCGTTGTGAACTCCCATGCATAAGGTATTTGTCCGTCCCATACCAAACCAATACCCTTCACAACTGCACTGTCAACAGTAACAACATAAGTTGTAAACTTATTTAAGCCACCACTTACCAGGTGATCGTAAGTAATAGTAATGGTATTTCCACTTACCATTGCAGGTGTAATTTCCAGTGTCAATGCAACAGCACCCGTAACTTTATCAGTTACAGTAAGGTATCCTGTTTGATTGAAAGTAACATCGTTTTCGAATGTAATTTCAAATACCGGATGGTTATCCTGGATGTTTCCCATCGGGCTTACCGTATCAAGAACCGGAGCTTCACCCTGTAAAACCGTTACTTTAAGTTCCAGCATACATCCATCAATCGTCGGATGGAAATAATGGTCGTCAACAACTAAGGTTGTATCCAGCCCGGCTTCTGCATTAACATACGCTGCCGTACCATCAACTCCGGCCCAGATTGTTGTATCCATGCTCACCGGATAATCTAAAATGAATTCTTCAACATCACCGCATCTCAAGTGAGAATCAGTTACCTCAATTTTATGAGCACCACCGTTAAGTACGACTGTCGTTTCGGTTCTTACAATTCCGTCAACAAGAACAATATAAGGAGCGACACCCCCGGTTACTCCAATAGTAACCTCGGTACCACAATTAACTACATCTCCTTCTGTAATCTGAAGTTGAACTTCTTCAAGAACAACTTGTTCCATAACAATTGTATCAACAAATGCTGCAAAACATCCCTCAGAATCTACAATCGTTATTTCATATTCACTCGAAATAAGTTCATTGGTTTCGAATTGAATTACCTGATCCAAATCAAAACTTCCCGTGAACCACACAGAAGCACCTTCGTCTGCAGCAGCACCTTCACCAACCTGCTTCCACATTGCCTTGTACGACCTTCCTGCCTGGCCTGTGGCAGTGACGCGAATAGATCCAGCGGTGTCGCCACTGCAAGTCACATCAACCCACGACCAGATTATCGAATCTGCAGGTACTATTTCCAATTCGTTTGAGGTTACAGAGCAATACTGATCTCTAACAATTACCTGGTATGTATTTCCATTTTCAACAAGGAACGTATTTTCAGAGGATGTATCCAACGAATCTCCGTTCATCCACAACTCATAGGTATAGGGTCCTGTACCGCCACTGGCAAGAACCTCAATATTATCTTCTTCCACCTCGGAGCACAAAAACGCACCTTCTACAATGCGGAATGCATCAATCACCAGCGGATCCGGCTCATTAATCGATGCTGTTTCCGGATCAGACATACAAACCGGCTGGTTAGCATCTCTTACAGTAACCTCCACTTCACTTTCAGTGGCAATTGTGATTACTGTTGTATTTGACCCTTCAGGGAAAGCTTCCCATTCATTATCTCCTACCTTTATATCATATGCACCGGAACCACCGCCAGCTACCACTGTAATTGTTCCGTCAGCCGCACCAGTACAGGTTATATCACTGTAGGTAAATTCATCAATCGCTACCGGTGCATCGGGTCCACCAAGCAGAATCTCATCCGTTTCGTCACCTTTACATCCGTTAAGATCGGTTACAACTACTCTATAAGTACCGACAGCTAAACCGGTAAATGTTGTGGTTTCCTTATTTTCCCAACCAACAACATTTTCCCAATCAGCCCCATTGAGGATTTGCAGGGTATACACCAGCTCGCCTGACCCTCCGGTAGCTTCTGCCACTACAATTTCACCATCCGTATCCCCAAAACAGCTTACCGGAGAAACCGATTCTTCCTCTTTCTGAATTGCTACAGGATAATAACTACCCACTTTTAAAGGAGAATCGTTACTAACCATATTACCGCAAGCCAGATCTTTTACAACCACCCAATAAGTAATACTGTCGGGACTACCTGAAACCTGAATCTCGACAGAGCCTTCCCCGTCCCATGATCCCATTGAAGCTTCAGAGAGATTGAGCACTGCAGGCAATGTGTTGGCATGACCGAACAGGAATGGCCCCGTTCCTCCTTCAATCGTTATCGTAATTGTCGCGTCGGTATAACCAAAACATGCTGTATTATCCGTAACACTGGCGTTCACCACCAACGGCGGATTTGTCTCTACGATGATAGACTCGATACGATTGGAAGAACATCCCAAATCGTCTTCAGCCCACGCACTATAAACTCCGGCTTCAAGATCACTAAACAATCCATCGGCAGAAGTCCAATTGGTAACACCATCAGTAAGATAATAGGTAATTGTACGATCATCAAATCCTGTTTGATGTGCCCATGTCAAAGTATCGATCTTAATATAAGCGTTAATCGTATTCGCGCAATCATTAAGCAGATCGCTTTCAGCTTCATTCAGGTCGATCAAATTATCTGCAAGGCCATCTACTTGAACAGTTTTTGTCACAACATAATCGCGACAATGACTATCCCTCACTGCCACCGTATAAATGCCAACAGGAACAGAGAAATAATGCTGAACATACCAGGAAGCACCACCATTGATGGAATACTCCAACACCCGTCCTTCACCTGCTGAAGCCGAAATATTGATAACACCGTCGTTATTCCCGGTGCAGGTGGGCGAAATTGTAACTACACCGTCAATCGACACAGGTTGAATAATATCATCCCCGGGATAATAATAAGGGGCAGTTTGACAAGTTTCATTCAAACGAACGATGACGCTAAATCCAAGACCTTCTTTTACCCAAATGGTTGACTCGGCAGTAAAAGCGCCAAAAACAGGAGGATCGACATCATAACTAAATGAAAACTCAGCGCCGGCAGGATAACCTGTTACTTCGTACTGTATCAGGTCGCTGTCACATTTTGCTGTAATGTCAGTAAGCAGCGTAACATTGTCGATTGTAACCGGCTGTATATCGCATGGTTCCTGTGCCTTAAGCACAGCATACGAGCCAGCCAAAAACATGAGCAATGTCAAGCCAAAAAGCCTGGTAAACATTTTTCTCATAGCATTTCTTTTTTATTGAACTTATTGATTGGTTGATTAATCTTAATTATTAAAATTTTAAATCAATAGTCTGGGGCATACGGTTTAAAGGCGCAGCAGCCCAAACAATTGGATAAAAAATTTTAATTAAACTACAAAATAAATGCGGCATTATACCCATTACTTTGTACTATGTTTTCAACATTATGAGACTTAACAACCTATCTCTTCCTAACAATTCGGGTCTCAAGGGGATAAACGCCCCTTACAGTTTTGTGTTTATTTGTAAATTCAATGCAATTTAAATTATTTTTTCATAAAACAAGAGCACGACACATACTAATTTCAGGCCTTATTCGTTGGATTGTAATTATTAAATGAAAAATGAATTCAAATAAGAGTTTTATCAACAATACCGATTTCAGCAACCACACATACAGCAACTTAATGTTAATAAATAAAGTCAACAAATTATCAGCCAACCCATTTCGAAGCCTCATCCTGGTCTTCGCGCTTATCGTTTTTCTCTTATTCGAGTCCTGCAAAGGATGCAAATGTCCGGCATACAGCGAAAACAGGGAACCCCGGAAAGCCTCAACGGACTGCAGCATTATGATATCTTCGGAAGAAGATAATTTTAGTTTACAATCCGTACTGTAAAATACAATACATACTCTTTACAATACGCCTATAGCCATGCGTTTTTCTCCCGATGAACCAAAACAAAAACACGGCAAACCTCTCTACTGCTTTAAACACAAGCAAATTACTGCAATTCCAGGCTCCTGAGATTTTCTCACTTCCCAGAACAGTCAAGGGTGCATAAAACGACAGAAATAAGCCAAGCTAAACACTTTAAGTAATTATTAAGGTTAGGGCGAAAACAAATTACACTACTTGCCTCTAATCCTAAAATGTATTTACTTTGTGTGGCTTTAAAAAAATCAGGTGTTTATCCTGAGCGTGAAATATTTAGAATAATTTTTCTTTTATATAATTAAAACTTTCTCAACTATGATTAAAATAGGTATAAACGGTTTCGGAAGAATCGGACGTTTCGTTTTCCGTCAGGCAGTTGCCAAAGGCACAATCCAGGTAGTAGCTATCAACGACCTTATCGATGTTGAATACATGGCTTATATGTTGAAATACGACTCAACTCACGGCTTATTCAACGGTACTGTTGAAGTAAAAGACGGCAAACTGGTTGTTAACGGTAACGAAATCCGCGTAACCGCAGAAAGAAATCCGGCTGATATCAACTGGGGCGCTGTAGGTGCTGAATATGTTGTTGAATCAACTGGTTTGTTCCTTGAAAAAGGAAAAGCTCAAGGCCACATCGACGCCGGTGCGAAAAAAGTAATCATGTCAGCTCCGTCAAAAGACGATACTCCAATGTTCGTTATGGGTGTTAACCACACTTCATACACTAACGATATGAACTTCGTTTCAAATGCTTCTTGTACAACCAACTGTTTGGCTCCTGTTGCAAAAGTATTGAACGATAAATTCGGTATCAAAGAAGGTCTTATGACTACTGTTCACGCAACTACTGCTACTCAGAAAACTGTTGACGGTCCTTCGATGAAAGACTGGAGAGGTGGTCGTGGCGCTGGCCAGAACATCATCCCTTCTTCTACAGGTGCTGCTAAAGCCGTAGGTAAAGTTATTCCTGAGCTGAATGGCAAACTTACAGGTATGGCTTTCCGTGTTCCTACTCCTGACGTATCAGTTGTTGACTTAACTGTTGTTTTGGAAAAAGGTGCATCTTACGCAGAAATTTGCGCTGCTATGAAAGAAGCTTCTGAAGGCGAATTGAAAGGTATCCTTGGATACACTGAAGATCAGGTTGTTTCTAACGACTTCGTTGGCGACACTCGTACTTCTATCTTCGACGCAGGTGCAGGTATTTCGTTGAACCCTAACTTCGTAAAAGTTGTGTCTTGGTACGACAACGAAATGGGTTACTCTGCAAAAGTTTGCGAATTGATCCAGTACATGGATTCAGTAAAGTAATTCAAGACTTTTGACTAGTCCTAAATAAGCGTTACAGATTATTGGACTAAGTTAATAGATTCACAGACCGTTTCAAAGCTAGCTTTGAAACGGTCTGTTCTTTTATAGCTTTTAATTTTAATGGTATCTTGTTTG
>NZ_JALGYW010000031.1 GCF_023111095.1 Maribellus sp. YY47 | reverse complement strand
GCACAAACAAGATACCATTAAAATTAAAAGCTATAAAAGAACAGACCGTTTCAAAGCTAGCTTTGAAACGGTCTGTGAATCTATTAACTTAGTCCAATAATCTGTAACGCTTATTTAGGACTAGTCACCCCTTTTTGTCCCTAATGTATATTATTTGTCTGTTTCGCTTAATTGCAGAAACATTTCCAAATCCTGGTCAACACTGGTAATTCCGCCAATTCCAAAATTCTCTACTAAAACGTTGGCTACGTTGGGTGAAAGGAACGCCGGCAATGTAGGTCCGAGGTGAATGTTTTTCACGCCCAGGTAAAGCAGCGCCAATAATACGATTACAGCTTTTTGTTCGTACCAGGCAATGTTGTAGGCGATTGGTAGTTCGTTGATATCGTTTAGTTCGAAAACCTCTTTCAACTTAAGAGCTATCACTGCCAGTGAGTAAGAGTCGTTACACTGTCCGGCGTCGATCACGCGTGGAATTCCACCGATATTGCCCAAAGGCAGTTTGTTGTAGCGGTATTTGGCGCAACCTGCGGTCAGAATTACTGTATCTTGTGGAAGTTGCTCTGCAAACTGGGTATAATAATCACGGCTTTTCATGCGTCCGTCGCAACCGGCCATTACAAAGAATTTCTTGATGGCTCCGGTTTTTACGGCATCTACAATTTTATCGGCCAGTGCAAAAACCTGTGCGTGTGCAAATCCACCAATGATTTCGCCGCTTTCAATTTCCTGCGGTGCTGCGCATTTTTTGGCATGTTCAATAATTGCACTGAAGTCTTTCATTTCACCGTCTTTGCGATCCGGTATGTGGATGGCACCTTCCAAACCTGAAGCGCCGGTGGTATAAATCCTGTCCGTGTAAGTTGCGCTGCTTTTTGGCGGAACAATACAGTTGGTTGTGAACAGGATCGGGCCGTTAAAGCTTTCGAATTCAGTGTTTTGTTTCCACCACGCATTTCCGTAGTTACCTGCCAGGTGTTTGTATTTTTTGAAAGCCGGGTAGTAGTGTGCCGGAAGCATTTCGCTGTGAGTGTACACATCCACGCCGGTTCCTTCGGTTTGTTTCAGCAGCTCTTCCATATCTTTCAGGTCGTGACCCGAGATCAGGATAGCCGGGTTGTTCCGAACGCCAATGTTCACTTTGGTCATTTCCGGGTTTCCGTAAGCCGAAGTGTTGGCAGCGTCGAGCAGTGCCATTACATCCACTCCGTACTTTCCGGTTTCCAGCGTAAGTGCCACCAGTTCTTCCACCGAAAGATCTTCGGTAGTGGCCACCAGTGCGCGTTGCATGAACGCAAAAATCTCGTCTTTTTTGTTGCCCAGGTTCCAGGCATGTTCGGCATAAGCAGCTAATCCTTTCACCCCGTAAATAATGAGTTCTCGCAACGAACGGATGTCTTCATTTTCAGTGCTTAATACGCCAACTTCTTCTGCTTTTGCTTCAAATTCTTCCGCTGATACGGCATTCCACCTGGCAACATCAGGAAGTTCTTCGGGCAGACTTACACCCGCTTCCTTGCACAGTACGAGCAATTCGTTACGCATTTGTAAGGCTTTGATGATTCTTTTTTCAAAGACCTTTTTATCGAAATTGGCGTTGGTAATGGTGCTGAATAATCCGTCGAAAACAAACTTGTCAACTTTGGATGGATTGGCGCCAATCACACGCAGTTTTTCGTTGTACCAGCTAATTCCTTTCAAAACATACAGCAAAGTGTCCTGCAGATTCGCTACATCACTTGTTTTTCCGCAAACTCCTGCAATGGTGCAGCCGGTTCCTTTGGCGGCTTCCTGACACTGAAAACAAAACATACTCATATCTGTACAATTTAATTGATGATTAATTTCTTTGATGATGGTGTGTTAAAGGAGGATGGTGTCAGGTACCGGACTGGACTCTGGTAATGATAAATTATCCGGTGTCCCTGACTATCCCGATCAAACAATTAGATCCATTCTTCGGAAAGAATTTCTCCCCGGATGCTTATCACAACTTCTTTTACGGGTACCTTGCGCGAAGCCATTTGTGTGGCCATTTGCACCATCTGCGACAAACCGCCGCAGCACGGTACTTCCATAATTACAACAGTAATGGTATTGACCCTTGCATCGTCGATGAGGTGGGTCAGTTTTTGAACATAAATATCTTTTCCTTGGTCAAGTTTCGGGCAGGCAATTACCATTTTCCGGCCTTTGATAAAATCGGCGTGGAAATTCCCGTAGGCAAAGCCTGCGCAATCGGCTGCCACCAGCAGGTCGGCGCCATGAAAATACGAAGCTGCCGGATTGATCAGGTGCATTTGCACCGGCCATTGGGTAAGCGCCGATGGAACTTCGCCGGCAGGAGCCGCCATTTTCAGCGTTCCGGCATCAAAAGCTACGGGAGCAGAACCTGGGCAACCTCCTGTTGCACATCCGCCTGACGAGGCAGTTGCCTTTTTTTCGCCATGCAGTAGTTCGTGCACTTCGCTGATTTCGAAGGGCATCGCTTCGCGGTTGGCTTTAATAAAGCCCAGCGCTTGTTGCAGATAACCGGTTTCACCGTGGTCCTGTAAATGTTTCAGGTGAGCAAAAACGGTGTTCTTGCCGCTTTTTATCATTTGCGAAATGGTGGCTACCTCGTCGTAAGCATCTGCTTCACGTTTTTCGATGGTGATGGCGCCTTCGGGACAATGACCGATACAGGCTCCCAGTCCGTCGCACATCAGTTCACTTACCAATCTGGCCTTGCCGTCGATAATCTGTAAAGCTCCTTCGTGGCAGTTCGGAACACATGCTCCGCAACCGTTGCACAATTCCTCGTCTATTTTTACAATTTCCCGTATCATATCGTTTTTTATTTGTTCTTCTTATTTTTGGATCACGCAACAAAAGTAGCGGTGCGGCGTTTCGTAAATTGTATCAATTGTTACAAAATGATAGATTATTCACTTTTAAGTCTTTGCCCCGTATTCAGAGGAATTCCTGAACACGAAACCAGGCAGCTTCTCAATGAAATTCATTTTCAGCTAAAAAATTACGAAAAAGATGAAGTGGTGGTGCTTGCCGGCGAAGAGGTGAAGCACTTGCTGATAGTGCTCGACGGAACGGTGCGTGGCGAGATGATCGATTACTCGGGAAAAACCGTAAAGATTGAAGACATTGAAGCGCCGAAACCGCTCGCAGCTGCCTTTTTATTTGGTAAGGAAAACCGTTTTCCGGTGACAGTGTCGGCCAATACGAAGGCAAAGATACTGGCGATTCCGGTTCCCGAATTTTTGAAAATACTGCAGCTGAATACCCGCGTTCTTCGGAATTACCTGAACAGTATTTCTTCGCGTGCACAGTTTCTTTCGCAAAAACTGAATTTCCTGAGTTTTAAAACCATTCGCGAGAAAGTGGCTCATTTTCTTTTGCAGCGGGCCGGAGATCGTTTTCATTCTTTTGAGTTAAACAGTACCCAGCAACAACTTGCCGATTTGTTTGGTGTTACAAGGCCTTCGCTGGCGCGTGTTTTGGGTGAAATGCAGACGGAAGGTTTGATTTCCATTGAGAAAAAAACGGTAACCCTGCTGGATAAAAACGCTTTAAATCAACTGCTGAAAAATGGATAATTTTATTCAATACCCGGTTTTTCAAACCTGCGACAAGCTGCTGGCATTTACTACAACCAAACAAAGTATGGGCACACCTGCTGCGCGTTTTACCGGCGATGAAGCATCAGTTTTTGTGGAAAACAGGAAGGAACTCGCCCGCTTACTGGGAATAAAAACTGAACAGTTGGTTTTCCCGCGACAGACACATACCTCGACGGTGTGCGCGGTAAATGAAATCCCGGAAATGGAAATTGCTGAAACTGATGCCCTGATCACCAATCAGCCCGGAATATGTATTTGCGTACAAACGGCCGATTGTGTTCCGATTCTGCTTTTCGACCCGGTAGAAAAGGTAGCGGCTGCCGTTCATGCTGGCTGGCGCGGAACGGTTCAGAAGATTGTGGTGGAGACCGTTCTGAAAATGCAAAAAGAGTATAAAAGCGATCCGGCAAACTTAAAAGCGGCCATTGGTCCGTCGATTGGTCCTGTGGTGTACGAAGTGGGTTCGGAAGTGGAGCAGGCTGTGCGCCGGACGATACCTGAGGCTGAGCAAACCCTGTGTTTAAATGGTTCAGGGAAATATCATTTTAACCTTTGGGACGCCAACCGAAACTTGTTACTGAGTTGTGGCATTCAAGCAAAGAACATTGATGTACTCGAAGAATGTTCTTTTCAGGAAGCCGAAAAATATTACTCGGCACGTCGCGAAGGCATTCAAACCGGGCGCATGGTATCTGGAATTATGATATATTAGCAAGAAAATACAAGGTTAAATACCTTTTAATTTTCATCTTTAAAAATCACCCAAAATGAAAACTAAAAACCGCAAATGCATGATTCAGCCGATGTTGGTTGTGCTGATGTTATTATCTGTTTTTCTTAACAAGCAAACAAGTGCTCAGGAAGGTGCATACTGGATCGGGCTCCCGCTTAAGAATCCGGCAGCAATTGCAACTCCATCCGATTGGGCCTATGGAAGTTTCTCCCATGTTGTCTATGATTTCGGGGATTATGGAAAAGAGTCATATAATTTGGTGACAGGTTCATTCGACTATAGAGTTTCACCAAAAGCGGGCACTGTGGGGCTCGATTTTTATCATACAAAAATTGGGCTGGAGACCGCCAATCTGGTAAAAGTAAACTACGCTTTTGATTTCAAGGTTTTTAATTCGGCCATTTTAAGTTTTGGTATTTCGGGAGGTACCACTTTTTATAAAAATGACCTTTCTTCCTATCCTCTTTATCCTGGTGATCAATATGATCCTTTGTTTGAGTCGTTTGAAGATCAACATTTCAAAACGTTTAATGGAAACATTGGCATGTTTTTTCATTCAACAAAGCTAAGTGCCGGACTAAGTGTAACACTTCAGGAGCAAATTGCCGGAGAGGATAATTTAGCGATTGATGTACCTGCTGTTTTTACAGGTGTTCTGGCATTTGCATTAGTTAACACAGAAGACTTCTCGCTTAAACCAAACATTATGGTTGATTATTCCGACAAAAATTATTTGGTTATTCCGGGGATTCATGCGGAATACAAAAAAACACTCTGGGCGGGATACCAGAATGGCGATTTTGAGGATTTTCATTCGGTGATGTTTGGAGTAGATCTCAAACAAAAATACAGGATTGGCTACAGTTACACGTTTAATGACTTTTTGAAAACCGAAACGGTGAATAGTCATGAAATTGTTTTGGGCTACAGGATCAATTAAGTTGCAGATAGTAAGTAAAAAGCTTTGAAATCTCTAAAAAGACTTAAAAAACAGAAGGTGAGGCATAGTTTATATCAAAAGCTTTATCTTCGCAACTGTTTATAATTTTTCACTTATTTCAGTATTCTGAAAACATTTCAACGAATGAAACAATACAAATTGTACAACGACATTGGTGGCTGGGTAAGTTTTTTAATTGCTGCCGTCGTTTATCTGATGACGATCGAACCGACCGTTAGTTTCTGGGATTGTGGTGAGTTTATTACAACTGCCTTCAAATTTGAAGTGGGGCACCCGCCCGGAGCTCCTATTTTTATGATAGTGGGCAGAATGTTTACCTTGTTTGGCGGGCCTGAAAATGCAGCTAAGCTGGTGAATATAATGTCGGCGCTGGCCAGTGCTTTTACCATTATGTTCCTGTTTTGGACCATTACCCACCTGGCGCGTAAAATTGTTGTCAGGGAAAGTGAGGCTACTTTCGGACAAACTCTTGCCATTGTGGCCAGTGGTTTGGTGGGAGCGCTTGCTTACACGTTTTCAGATACCTTTTGGTTTTCGGCAGTGGAAGGCGAAGTTTATGCGAGTTCGTCGCTGTTAACCGCCATTGTTTTCTGGGCCATTCTGAAATGGGAAAATGTAGCTGATGAGCCGCATGCCAACCGTTGGCTGGTATTTATTTCCTACATCATCGGCTTGTCAATCGGTGTTCACCTGTTGAACCTGCTGGCAATTCCGGCCATTGTGTTTGTTTACTATTTCAAAAAATATGAAGTAACTAAAAAAGGAATTTTCTGGGCGCTGGTCATTTCTGTTGGTTTGCTCGGACTGATCATGTACGGAATCATCCCCGGAGTTGTGAACATCGGCTCGTGGTTTGAGTTGCTCTTTGTAAATTCTTTTGGATTACCGTTCCACTCGGGTGTGCTTTTCTATGTGGTACTGCTGGTGGCGGCTTTTGCTTACGGGATTTATTTTACCTACAAAAAACAGAAACCGATTTTAAACACCATGTTGTTGTCGGTTGCGGTGATACTGATCGGTTATTCTTCATTTGCCATTATTATTATTCGTTCATCGGCCGAACCGCCGATGGATCAAAACAGTCCGAACGATACTTTTTCGTTGCTGAGTTACCTGAACCGCGAACAATACGGCGAGCGTCCGTTGTTTAGTGGACAATATTACAATTCTCCGTTGAAAAGCGGTGACCGTTTTACTGAAGGTCGCCCGATATATTCACAGATTGACGGCAAATATGTGGTGACTCATCACCGCTACAGCGCCAATTACGATGAGCGTTTCACTACTTTCTTCCCTCGTATGTGGAGTTCAAACGATCCGTCGCACGAGCAGGATTATATCCAGTGGGGACGGGTAAAAGGTACGCGGATTAATTTTAAAAATGAGCGGGGAGAGAACGAAACCATTATCAAACCAACGTTTGGCGAAAACCTGCGTTTCTTCTTTTCGTACCAGGTTAATTTTATGTACTGGCGCTATTTTATGTGGAATTTTGTAGGCCGTCAGAACGATATTCAGGGACATGGCGAAATCTTATACGGCAACTGGTTAAGCGGTATTAAGTTTATCGACGAAGCCCGGTTGGGAGATCAGGATAATTTACCGGCCCGCCTGGCCAATAACAAAGCACGGAATACCTATTTCTTCCTGCCCTTGCTGCTCGGAATTCTGGGGATTTTATTTCAATACAATAAAGGAAAAGAAG
Source organism: Maribellus sp. YY47 (assembly GCF_023111095.1). Taxonomy (GTDB): domain Bacteria; phylum Bacteroidota; class Bacteroidia; order Bacteroidales; family Prolixibacteraceae; genus Draconibacterium. The sequence continues at coordinate 42,288 of NZ_JALGYW010000031.1, read as the reverse complement.
GTCAGAAAGGTTTGTGGGTGGTGTTCCTGTTGTTTGTGATGACAGGTTTGGCCATTGTGGTTTACCTCAACCAGTATCCGCATCAGCCGCGTGAACGTGATTATGCCTACGCGGGTTCGTTCTATGCTTTTGCCATCTGGATCGGACTTGGCGTTCTTTCGCTGACCGAAGCATTAAAGCGATTCCTGCCGGAAACGGTGAGCGCCGGAATTGCCGGTTTAGCCGCTCTGATTTTGGTGCCCGGTATTATGGGAGCTCAAAACTGGGACGACCACGATCGTTCAGGTCGCTACACTGCCCGCGATTTTGGTGCAAATTACCTGAATACCTGCCAGAAAGACGGTATTATTTTTACCAACGGCGATAACGATACCTTCCCCTTGTGGTACAACCAGGAAGTGGAAGGTGTGCGGCAGGATGTGAGGGTTTGTAACCTGAGTTACCTGCAAACCGACTGGTACATCAACCAGATGAAACACAAAGCCTACGATTCGGATCCGGTACCTTTTTCAATGACCGAAAATCAATACCGTCTGGGCACACGCGACATGGTGTATGTGCTGGATAATCCGCGCATAAAACGCGACTACATCGGCCTGAAAGAAGCGGTAGACTGGATTGCAGATGATAATCCGGCAACCAAACTTCAGCAAATGGGCGATGCCGCCTACATTCCGAAAAAGGAAATCCGTTTTAAAGTGGATAAGGAAGCGGTGTTACGCAATAATGTGGTTGCTCCCGAAGATGCGGATAAAATCGTAGATGAGATCGTAATTGACCTGTCGAATAAATCGGCCTTGTCAAAAGATGAAATGATGATCCTTGATCTGATCGCGAATAATAACTGGGAACGTCCTATTTACTGGGCGATAACGGTAGGCCGGGACAAATACCTCAATCTGAATGATTATTTCCAGACCGAAGGTTTTGCTTATCGTCTGGTGCCGATAAAAACACCCAGCTCGCCACAACAATTGCAATTCGGACGGGTAGAAACCACCCGGATGTACGACAATATGATGAATAAGTTCAAGTGGGGAGGCATGAACGATCCGAAGGTGTACATCGATGAAAACAATGCCCGGATGATGACCAATATCCGGAACAGTTTCAATCGCCTGGCAGCTGCTTTAATTGAAGAAAATAAAAACGATTCTGCGATTGCAGTGATCGATCGCTGTGTGGAACTGATCCCCAACGATATTATTTCGTACGAATATTTTGCACTCGAACTGGCCGAGAATTATATCAAGGCAGGTGCAACAGAAAAGGGAATCGCATTGATTGAAACAGCTTTCTCGAATTCGAACGACGAGTTGAATTATTACTTCTCACTTTCTGCTGAACATTTTTCGACAGGAGGCGTAAACGAAGAAATTCAGCGAAACCTGTTCTATATTCAGAAAATGGAACGTGCAGTGCGAACTGCCGGAAACACTGAACTTTCAGATAAAATACGCGCCAGCTTTGAGGCTTATTTTAAGCAATACAGCAACGGTTAAAACGAATAGATAAAACACTTTTTTGATGAAGATATTGATTATTGGCTCGGGCGGAAGGGAACACGCTTTGGGATGGAAAATTAAACAAAGCGATAAAGTTGACCAATTGTTTTTTGCTCCCGGAAATGCCGGGACAAAAGGATTGGGAACCAACCTGGCAATAGGTGTAAGCGAGTTTGAAAAGATAAAAACAGCGGTGTTGGAAAACAACATCGACCTGATGTTGGTGGGGCCGGAAGTGCCGTTGGTGGAAGGCTTGCATGATTTTTTTGCTGCCGACGAAGCGTTGAAAGATATTAAGGTAGTTGGCCCGAAAAAGGCCGGTGCCGAGCTTGAAGGCAGTAAGGATTTTGCCAAAGCATTTATGGCTCGCCACAATATTCCAACAGCCAAATATTTTACGGTTACTTCAGATAACATAAACGAAGGAGTTGATTTTCTGAAGACGATGCAGGCGCCGTATGTTTTAAAAGCCGATGGATTGGCGGCCGGGAAAGGCGTTTTGATTATCGATTCACTGGTAGAAGCTGAGGCATCATTAAAGGAAATGCTTGGCGGACAGTTTGGTCAGGCCAGCAGCAAAGTGGTAATCGAAGAGTTTTTAAGCGGAGTGGAAGTTTCCGTGTTTACGATCACCGATGGTAAGGATTACAAAATTCTGCCCGAAGCAAAAGACTACAAACGTATTGGAGAAGGCGATACGGGCTTGAATACCGGCGGTATGGGAGCCATTACTCCGGTTCCGTTTGCCGACGAGGTGTTCATGAAAAAAGTGGAAGAACGGATCATTCAGCCGACGGTTTCGGGACTTCAAAAAGACAATATTGAATACAACGGTTTTATCTTTTTCGGACTGATCAACGTGAAGGGAGAGCCTTTTGTGATTGAATACAATGTTCGCATGGGCGATCCGGAAACCGAAGCGGTGATGCTTCGGGTAAAATCAGATTTTGTCGATCTTTTGGAAGGCGCGGCTACCGGAACGCTGGCCGGTAAAGAAATTGAATTCGACGATCGTACAGCGGTTACCGTAATGTTGGTTTCGGGAGGATATCCAGGCAGCTACGAAAGTGGAAAAGTAATAACCGGCGAAGAAAAGGTGGAAAACAGCATCGTATTTCATGCCGGCACTAAAATGGACGGAGATAAGGTGGTAACAGCCGGAGGAAGAGTTATTTCAGTAAGTTCGTACGGAACGGATATGAAAGATGCTTTGGCCGCTTCGTTTGCAAACGCAGAAAAAATACAATACGACGGTAAATACTACAGGAAAGATTTGGGCTTCGATCTGTAATGCATGCTTTTAAAAACATTAAAATCAAATAGTTTAGGGAATCTGATTTTTATACCGTTTGCTGTTTTGGCATTCTGGTTCGAGAAATTTCTGTCTCCATACAATTATGGTTTTATGCCCGGCGAGGCTGATAATGTGTTGTTTGCTCCCATTTTCAGACTAACGGAACAAAGCCCATTGCTTAATGTTGTCCTTTCAGCGGTTTTGACAATGGTTCTTGCGCTTTTGGTCGAGATGATTATTGCCCGCTACCAGTTTATTCGCATACGAACGCGGCTGCCCGCCATTTTGTTTATCATCATTGTTGGCGGTTTTACGGGGCTGCATACCTTGCTGCCGGTGTATTTTGCAGCCATTTTTCTGTTGGTGGCCATCTTTCGGCTGTTTGGAATTTTTGAGCAATCAAAAGCCTACACCATTGCGTTTGATGTCGGGGTTTTGCTGGGCGTAGGTTCGCTGTTTTATTTCAACATGGTCGTGTTTTTACCCGCTTTCATTGTTGGGCTGCTGGTGCTGAACCGCGATACCCGCTGGCGCGAAATTGTGCTAATTATCATCGGCTTTCTTTTGCCACTGATATTTGCTGGGAGCTATTTCTTTTTCACCGGCCGTTTAATTTCCTTGCTGCAGATATTTCAGCAAAGTATAATGGAGCCGGTCAATCATTTCCGCACTAATATTCCGCTTCAGGTTTATCTTGGAGTTTTGGTGGTATTCACGGTGCTGGGAAGCATTGTAATGGCACAGCAATACGACACCAAAAAAGTAAGTTCCCGAAAATATTTTACGGTATTCTTTTTCGTCTTTGTTTTTTCGCTGGGAGGATTTGTACTCATTCCCGCTGCATCGCACGAAATGCTTATTCTAACAGCCATCCCGGTAACGTATCTGATTTCCAATTTCCTGGTTTTTATGAAGAGCCGTTTCTGGAGTGAGTTCTTTTTTCTATTGTTACTTGGAATCGTTATTGCCCTTCAAATTTTTGGCTAATGGACAGGAACCGGCCCACATTAGCTGTTTACGGAATTCAGGATCGTTTCGACTATGAACATCCGTTTTATGTGCACGATCACAATCTGGCGCTGATGCAAAACGGGAAAGTGATCCGGTTTTTGCAGCAGGAACGTATCTCAAGGCGAAAGCGCGACAATACCCTTTATCTGCATTTAAAAGACATTCTGAAACAGCAGAAATTGCTGGGAACTGACTACGACCTGGTTTTTGTTGACAATGTGGTCGGACGAACTTTTCTTACTCCTTCGGGAGAAGTACGTTTCGAGGCTCCGCTGAATGATCGTCTTTCCACCGCCTTGGAAAAAGGGAAATGCTGGTGGTTTGGCGAAGAAAAGGAAGCGTGGGCGCTTAATCACGAGTTGGCGCATATATTTTCGTGTCTTCCGTTTTTTGGGAATTTTAAGGAGAATAGTCTGCTCGTACATTTTGATGGCGGGGCCAGTTTAAGCAATTTTTCCGCAGCAGTATTCCGAAACGGAAAAATTGAATGGATCGAATACCATTGGGATTTAAAACCATACTCAACGTTATACAATGCCAATGCGCTGGTGTTTTCAATCATCGGAGCAAAGCTGGCGGAGCAAAACTCGGTTCCCGGTAAATTTATGGGATTTGCAGGTTGGGGAAACTATCGCCCCGAATTGGAGGAATGGCTGATTCAGCATAATTTTTTTGAAGACATTTGGGGAAAAACTTCTGATTTCTTTCGTCAGGCCCAAAAAGACTGGGGAGTTGAACTGAAATCGTTTAACCAGAACGATCCCTTTATCCGCGATGTGGCGGCAACATTACAACAGGTTTTTAAACAGGCAACTCTGAATAAATTGAAAGAGTTACAAGCCAAAACCGGAGCTGAATATTTGTATTATACCGGAGGATCGGCCCTGAATATCGTAACCAATACGCAGATTGTAAAAAGCGGGTTATTCAGCGAAGTATTTATTCCGCCGTGTACCGAAGATTCTGGTCTGGCATTGGGCGCTGCAGCTTTTGCCGAATGGATTAAACATGGAAGAGTGGAGAACCATTCAGTTTACCTGAACAACTTGGGAATTGAAGAATATTCAGCTAATTATGATCCAAAAACCATCGCCCAGATAACAGAATTACTGATTCAGAAAAAAATAGTGGGTATTTGTAACGGTTTTGGCGAAGCCGGGCCACGTGCTTTGGGTAACCGGAGTATTTTGGCGCTTGCCGATTCAAAAGAAATTTCCGGAAAACTGAGTATGGAAAAAAAAGGACGCGAATGGTACCGGCCGCTGGCGCCAATTGCGCTCGAAAAAAATACCCGGTATTTTACCGGGAAATCAAAAATCGATCATCTCTCAACATACATGCTGCTCGATTTTGAAGTGCTCCCTGAAAAAGCAAAAGAAATTGCCGGAGCTGTTCATGCCGACGGGACGGCGCGCTTTCAAACTATTTTCGAACGGGAGCAAAATCGGTTTATGTTTGATTTATTGACACAGCTTGATAATAAGTGTAATGTTAAAGCCTTGATAAATACTTCTTTTAATGCAGGAGGAGAGCCGATTGTGCATACCGAAGCGGATGCGTTGCAGGCGGCCCGAAACATGAAGCTCGATGCCGTCGTTCTAAACGGAAAGATTGTTATGCTTTAACTATTTTTGCAGAACTTTGTTTATTGATAATCTTATGGCAACAATATTAAATATAGAAACGTCAACCGAAGTATGTTCGGTGGCCTTGACAAAAGACGGCGAAACGCTTTTTCTGAAAGAGAATACAAAAGGTCTTAACCATTCGCAGTTACTCACGGTTTATATCGAAGAACTGTTTGAAACAGCCGGCTTCGATAAAAATGAGCTCGATGCGGTTGCGGTCAGTAAAGGTCCGGGTTCGTATACCGGGCTGCGTATCGGAGTTTCGGTAGCAAAAGGCTTGTGCTACGGATTGAATATTCCGATGATTGGTGTCGGATCGATTGAAGCAATGGGACATTATGTGGCAGAAAATGTTGCTGATTATTATGTCGAAAGCAATGAAAACCTGTTGTTTTGTCCGATGATCGACGCCCGCAGAATGGAAGTTTACACCGCCATTTTTGATAAAAGCGGAGAAATGATTCAATCCGTTACGGCAGAAATTATCGACGACAACTCGTTTGCCAGCCTGTTGGCTGAAAACAAGATCCTGTTTTTTGGTAATGGAGCAGAAAAATGCAGGGAAACGTTAACACATCCCAACGCGGTATTTCAGGGGCCGGAAAAAACATCGGCACGATTTATGCAAAAACTATCGGAAAAGAAGTATAACCAGCGGGAATTTGAAAACGTTGCCTATTTCGAACCTTTTTATTTAAAGGATTTTGTGGCAACGATCCCCAAGAACAAAGTATTAAAATGAAAAAAAATATTCTGATAGTTTTATTACTCGTTTGGAGCTTTCAAACCTTGGAAGCCAAAGAAGAACGCATTCGATTTAACCTGAAATTTGGATTTTTAAAAGGGGGCGAAGCTGAAATGGTTATTCGCGACACCGTTTTCAATGGAAAGCCGGCTTTTCATTATTACATGATGGGACAAACCACCGGGCTGGCCGAAAAGTTATACGGCGTTTACGATATTTACGAGACTACCGTGGATGCAGAAACTTTTCTTCCGCTAAAAACCATTCGGAATGTAAAGGAAGGCAATTATACCCGTTATAACGAGACCTTGTTTTATCATGACGTTGATTCTATCTACAGTCAGCGAAGCGGTTGGCGCAAGGTTCCGCCTAATTTGGTAGATATGATTTCGATATTGTTTTATTTTCTGCACAATCAGCCGTTCGACAGCCTGAATCCCGGCGATGGGGTGACATACCCCACGCTGAATGCCGATAAAGTATCGGATATCTCGGTGCAGTACTTGCGCGAGGAAACCGTGGAAACAGATATTGGTCCCATCAAGTGTTACGTTTTGAGTCCGACTGTTGCAAAAGGCAAAGTGTTAAAACGGGCTGACGGTGTGCGATTCTATATTTCAAAAGAAAAGAAAGTTCCCGTTTTTGTGACGTTTGACATGCGTGTAGGAGCGCTGAAAGCAGTAATAAAAAGCTACGAAATAGACGGTGTGGAGCAAAAGACCCGCTAGGAAAATTTATAAAAAATCTGTCAAAAATAACAGAAGGGGTTGATTTTTAATTGATTTGATTATTTTTGCAGCACTTTTAAAAACAAGATAACTTTTAGATATGGCTTCTACATCAGATTTTAGAAACGGATTGTGTTTCAAATTCAAAGGTGATATTTATACAATTGTATCATTCTTGCATGTAAAACCCGGTAAAGGACCGGCTTTTGTTCGTACCAAACTGAAAAACGTAAAAACCGGAAGGGTAATTGAAAATACTTTTAACTCGGGCGTGAAAGTGGAAGATGTTCGTGTGGAACGTCGTCAGTACCAATTTCTGTATCGCGACGATATGGGCTTGAACGTGATGAATAATGAAACGTTCGAACAAATCTCGATTCCTGGTTCGATGGTGGAAAACAACGACCTGATGAAAGAAGGACAGGTTATTGAGATTCAGTTTCATGCAGACGAGGAAGTTCCGTTAACTGCGGAGATGCCTGAAAAAGTAGAACTTACAGTTGTAAGTACAATTGAAGGAGAAAAAGGTAACACTGCCAGTTCAACCGCTTTGAAACCTGCAACTGTTGAAACAGGAGCTGAAGTTATGGTTCCGATGTTTATCAACGAAGGCGATGTAATTCGCGTAAATACAAGCGACCGTTCATACAGTGAACGTGTAAAACAGTAGTACGCCGTAAATACAATATACAGGCCGGCTTTGGATTACCAGGGCCGGTTTTTTATTGCCTAAAAGGAAGCTGCGGTTGCATCTTCATCCAGAAGGTAAATGTATTTTCCCAATCCGGAGGTGATCGCCCATGAGTCTTGTTCGTAGTTGTGACCCGTGGTAACCATTACAACGTTCAAGTCGGGGATTATATAAATGAACTGGCTTCCCCAGCCGTTCGCCCAGATGCAGCGATACTCTTTTTCTTTCGATTCCAGCGAAATGTTCCACCACAAATAGCTGTAGTTGTCATTGTCGATACCTGTTTTTACAGCGGTGGTGGCTGATGCATCAATCCATTCTTTGCTCACGATCTGTTGTTCGTTACACCTTCCTTTATTCAAGACCAGTTCTCCAATCTTTAACATATCACGCGGCCGCAAATGCAAAGCCCCCGACATCAGCGGATAGCCGTTTTGCCGGTAGTCTGACCATTGGTAACACGAAATATTCAAGGGTGTAAACAAGTATTTCGAAGCGAATTCATCGGCAAACATTCCCGTCTTTCGGTGGATAACAGCTCCGAGAATTTCAGTATTGCCTCCGTCGTATTGAAAGACTTTGCCCGGTTCGTGGATGATTTTTCGGTTCAGGCAAAAACTTATTCGGTCGTCGTTTTGTGTGAGTTCATCATCTTTGCATTCGTAACCGGAAGTCATTGTAAGCAAATGTTGCAAGGTTATTTGGCGAAAAATTTCCGCTTGCTGATGCCTGATTTCCGGAAAGATATCGGCGATCTTTTCTTCTGTTCCGTTAATTTTCCCCTGATCAATTGCTATGCCGATTAACAAGGAAGTGATACTTTTTGTCGCCGATTCCAGCGGATGAAGATCTTCTGCCTGATAGCCCCAAAAGTATTCTTCACAAAAAAGCTGATGGTTTCTGGCCAGCAATATGGAGTTGATTCTCCCATATTTTCCTTCAACTATTTCGGAAAGTAGTGAATCAACAAACAACATTTCGCCGTGTGAAAGTTGAGTGGTACATTCCAGATTATCGTTCGTTGCCCGGGGCGCTTGCCAGGTATATCGAAACCCTGGATTTTGAGATCCGGGAAGGATATCTGTAAGAAAAGAACGAATGGTGTCGTTTTTCGTTAGGCTGACACTATCGAAGGGTTCTCCCGGACAACAAAATCCTCCGGAGATAATAGACTGGCCGGTAAATTTACCAAGGTAGTGACATCCCCACATCGGTACATAAAAGTGAATTTCGTTTTCCGAAAAATAAACAGAATCGATATCAAACGCCGAATCATAAAAACCGTGGTGTGTCCAATAGCCGTGTGCAGAAAGCGAATCGTTGTTTTCATAAAATCGGATATAAAATTTTCGGGTATCGTCTTCGGGATGCGGTCCTTGCCAAAAGCCGTAAAGGTTTTTCCTGTTTTGTTGCTGCAGGCAGGCAGTTAGTAGCACCATGACGACAATAAGTAGCTTTTTCATGGTATCCGGTTTTTATAGAAAAGTTACGAATTTCGCTTGTAGGGCATTTATTTTATCGGTGAATAACTTGATCCGGTTGATGAACAACTGCCTGAATTCGCCAATGAAAAATTCGTTTGCAAGTTGTCTCGGAAAATTTTAAATTCAAAAACGTTATTTTTCGGACAGCTAATAAAATCAGGCCTGAGTTTTGAGAAATTTTTGGATCATATTGCTTTTCATCCTCCCATGGACCGGTTTCGCGCAGGTGAAGAATACCGGTATACCGAAAATTCACAATTATCCTAAATCAGAATACAATGCAGGAACACAGAACTGGGCAGTTGCACAGGATCCGGATGGCTTTTTATATTTTGCCAATAATGATGGGCTGCTTCGGTTCGATGGCGTAAAATGGACCCTCTTTGATGTTCCGGGTCGTTCGCCGGTTCGCTCGGTTTGTGTGGATAAAAAAGGCACAGTTTATATTGGATTAGACGATGATTTTGGTGTGTATGAGACCAATAGTGACGAGAATACTCGCTTCAGGAGTTTAAAAAGTAAGCTACCCTCAGATTTTGGCGGGACAGGCGTGATTTGGAAAATTTACGAAACTCAGTTCGGAATAGTTTTTCAATCGTACCAGTACATTTTTATTTACCGGGAAGGTGAGATCTCGACAATCAGGCCTCAAAAGGCGTTTAGTTACTCTTTTTATGTGAATAATCGATTGTTCTTTCACGAGCCGGGCGTAGGTTTATTTGAGTTGATCAACGGTTTTGTCAACAAGGTTCCCTGGGCAGATGAACTTATAAACTCGGAGATTCTTTCCATTGTCAGTTTTCACGATAATCAACTATTGATAGGGACGGCTCAGGATGGTTGGTTTTATTATTCAAACGGGAAATTGGATGAATGGGATGTTCCTGTAAATGATCTGGTAGGTAAATACAAACTTTTTTGCGCGGTAAAAACCGATGAAAACCATTTAGCAATAGGTACAATTTTGAATGGAATTCTGATTGTAACATCAGACGGGAAAGTAGTTCAGCAAATTAATCGTGCAAAAGGACTTCAAAACAATACCATTTTAAGTGAATTCCTCGACAATTCGGGAAATCTTTGGCTGGGACTTGATAACGGGATAGATTATATTGAGTTGAATTCTCCGCTTAGCTACATAACGAGTTACGATGGAATAAGTACAGGTTATTGCTGCATCGTCAATAATGATAATCTCTATTTGGGAACCAATCAGGGACTTTTTGTAAAACCGTTCAATGCGATTGGTACCAATACTGAAGAAGGATTTGAATTAATAAAAAATACTGAAGGACAGGTTTGGAGTCTCGAAGTGATAAATAATCAGCTGGTTTGCGGACACCATTTTGGAACTTTCATAATAGATGGAACGAAAGCCCGAAAAATGAGTGAAGAACCTGGAGGGTGGAAATATATTCAGCTGTCGGAGGATTCGACTTTAATGGTGGGAGGCCACTACAACGGACTGGTTTTATTTCAGGATTTGGGCAGTGGATGGAAGTTTAAAACAAAAATAAAGAACTTCTCTGAATCGAGCCGGTTTCTGACACAGGATGAGGAAGGTAACCTGTGGATGAGCCATGGGAGTAAGGGAGTGTTCCGAATTCAGTTTAGTACCGACCATGAATCGGTTGAAAATATGACCTTGTATAATTCTGCCAAAGGCTTACCAAGTGTCGATCAAAATTTGTTGATGGAAATCAATAAAAACTGGTACATCTCAACAACCGACGGTTTGTATCAATACAACAAGGCAGAAGACAGGTTTGAAAAGAATGAGGAATTAAATACGCTTTTCGACCTCCGCGATCAGATAAAATTTGTAGCAGTCGACGATCAGGAAAACCTTTGGTACATTGCCGGGAAAGATGCCGGGCTACTACACAAGAACGACGATTTTAGTTATAGTAAAATAGCTGCGCCGTTTTCTCAGCTCAGCGGCACCTTTGTTGGCGGATTTGAGTTTTTGTATGTGCTGGGTAACGACAACGTATTTTTTGGAATAGAGGATGGATTTGCTCATTATTCTTCGCGCATAGTTACTTCCTACAATGTACCCTTCCGGTCGTTTATTACCAAAGTTGAAGTCCCGTATCTCGATTCGGTGATCTATCCAAAGGAGCCCGATTTGGCCCGCGAATTTCCCTTTAACCGAAATGCATTCCGCTTTTACTTTGCAGCACCTTTTTTTCAGAATCCGGGTCAGTTGCAGTTTAGCTATTTTATCGATAACTATTCCGAAAGCTGGTCGCCCTGGTCGCCCGACAACTACAGGGATATTACCAACCTGCCCGAGAATGAATACGTCTTCAGGGTAAAAGCCCAAAATGCTTACGGTGCCGAAAGTGACGAAGCGCAGTTTTCGTTTGTCATTACTCCTCCCTGGTACCGGTCGCTTTTGGCCCGCTATATTTACCTCTTGTTCTTTATTCTGTTGATTATTGCAATCACCTGGATTGTGCAACGACGGTTTGAACGTTCGAAGCAGAGAGAACGAAGGAAACATGAAAAAGAGCTAAAAAAGACAGAAAAAGAATTCCAGCAACAGTCGCTGTTGGCCGACAAGGAAATCATCCGGCTTAAAAATGAAAAACTGGAGGCAGAGAAAATATACCTGGATAAGGAATTGGCTAATCAAACACTGAGTCTTGTTCAGAAAAATAAATTCCTGTTAAAGATCAACCAGGAATTAAAACAGATTGCAGACCAAACCGCCGACAGTTCGGTAAAAACCAAAATGGTGGTGCTAAAAAAGCGTATCGATCGCGAAATTGATGGTCAGCAGCAAAAGAAGATTTTTGAGAGTTATTTCGAGGAAGTGCATGCCGATTTCTTTGCCCGGCTAAAAGAACATTTTCCGCAGTTGTCACCCAAAGATCTACGTCTTTGTGCCTATATTCGAATGAACATATCGACCAAGGAAATTGCCACTTTAATGAATATTTCTGATCGTGGAGTTGAAATCAGTCGCTATCGCCTCCGGAAAAAGATGGAACTCTCGCGCGATGTTAATCTATCTACTTTCCTGTTGAATATTTAACAATAAAAGCAGATGTGTTGTAGAACACATACTGTGCTGTTGTAGTAAACACTACAAGTTAATAATTGTTAAGTACCACATATTTAGGTGTTAATGGTTTTTGTGATGTGTTTTTGATGTATTGAAAAAATATGAATGAAGTATTTATGTGATAGGTATTTTTTTGCTTTGGGTTAGGTCAAATCACATTTTTGTTGCTACAATTTAATCAGACGGACGGAATTCACGATGTGGATTATGCTGAAATCTGATAGAGTGTCTAACGAAACAAAAATAACTTATCTATGAAATTTAAGGCCTATCTTGAAAAACGCCTCCTGCACAAATTCACAATAAGATCATATTGCAAAGATACACCGCAATTAGGCGGGTGTTCAAATGAAATGTACGTCATTATTACACATTAACATCAAACTTTTATCTATGAAAAGAAGACAAATGATGAGAAAAATTCTCATGTTGCTTTTGGGGACAATCTTCTCCGTGGGTTTGTTTGCCCAGGAAGTTGCGCTCAAAGGTGTGGTAATTTCGGCTGCCGACAACGAGCCATTGCCCGGAGTTACGGTTGTTGTCAAAGGTACTACAAATGGTACCGTTACCAATATCGACGGGATTTACCAATTATCAGTACCTGCCGATGCTATTCTTCAGTTTTCGTTTGTAGGAATGAAAACTCAGGAAGTTGCAGTTAGTGGACGAACAGAAATCAATGTTCAACTGGAAAGTACTGCTTTCGATGTCGACGAAGTGGTGGTGGTTGGTTATGGTGTTCAAAAGAAAAGCCTTGTAACCGGTGCTATTGCAAAAGTAGATGGAGATGAATTGAGAAAATCATCGGATATGAGGTTAACACAAGCCTTGCAGGGAAAAACTGCAGGTGTTGTTATCTCCGGTAATTCGGGGCAACCTGGCGACCAGGTTTCGGTTCGTATCAGGGGGATTGGCACCAACGGAGATGCTGAGCCTTTATACATAATCGACGGTTTGCCAATGAGTGGCGCAGGAACAGATTTCCTGTCGTCGGGAGATATTGAATCTATTGAAGTTTTGAAAGATGCTGCTTCAAGTGCGATTTACGGAGCTCGTGGTGCGAATGGTGTAATCCTGATTACGACCAAAAAAGGAAATACCAACGAAAAATTCACGGTATCGTACGACGGTTACTACGGAGTTCAAAATCCATGGAAAAAGCTCGACCTGTTGAATGCACAGGAATACACAATGCTCACCAACGAGGCTTCGTTGAATGGTAACGGAACCTTGTATTTCACCAGCGATGAAATTGCAGGCTTTACTGCTGACACCGACTGGCAGGACCAGATGTTTAATTACGATGCTCCAAAGCAAAATCATTCCATATCGTTTACCGGAGGTACCCAAAAAACTGCTTACACTTCTTCATTTAATTACCTGAAACAGGATGGTATTGTTGCCAAGGGCAAATCAAAATACGAACGCTTCAGCATCCGCCTGAATAGCACTTCGCAATTTGGTTTCTTTAATTTGGGAACAAACGTAAACCTTGTTCGCATAAACAGTAAAGGGATTGATACCAACGACCATTTTGGAAACGGTTTGGCACAGGCTATCAACATGCCTCCGGTTGTTCCGGTAACCAACAGTGATGGTTCGTGGGCAACACCTGAGCAATTTGGAATTGGATTGCAGGAAATTACCAATCCGATTGCTTTGCTTGATCAGCTTAACAGTGAAACAAAAACCAGCAAATTTATCGGAGGTCTTACCGGTACCGTTGATTTTGGCAAACTGTCTGACGTATTGAAGGGTTTAACTTTTAAATCGTCTTACAGCGGAGAGCTGGCATTGGTCGACGATAGAGGGTATCAGCCCTATTATTACCTCGATGCTCTTCATTTTACCATCACCGATCAGGCCAGTCGTCAGATGAGACTTTATACCCGTTGGAACTTTGAAAACGTATTGACTTACGACAAAACCATCGAGGACCATCATTTCACCTTGATGGCCGGTACTACAGGATTTAAAGATCAGTTCGATAATGTTGGCGGAAGCAAAAAGGATGTGATTTTCGATGATCTTGAGCATTCCTACATTGATAATGCAACGGATCCTGAAAGTATGAACGTTTACGGAGGGTTCTCGGAACATACGGTAGCTTCTATTTTCGGTCGTGTAAACTACGACTATAAAGATCGGTACATGTTGGCGGCTACGCTGCGACGCGACGGTTCTTCCCGTTTCGGATCGGAAAATAAGTACGGTTACTTCCCTTCTGTTTCTATGGGATGGGTGCTGTCACGCGAAGAGTTTCTGGCCGGATTGGCTGACAAACTCGATTTGTTGAAAATTCGTGCCAGTTGGGGACAAAACGGTAGTGAAAACATCGGAGACTTTGGTTATACGTCAATTATTGGTAACCAAAACATCTACTATTTCGGCGACAATAAAACCCAGTACAACGGAACGCAACCTACCAAAATTGCAAACCCGTCGTTGAAATGGGAAACTTCAGAACAAACCAACATTGGTATCGATATGGCAGCGCTGGAAAACAGCTTGCGCGTTTCGCTCGATTACTACGTGAAAACCACAAAAGACTGGTTGGTTACCGCTCCTGTGCCCATGTTGGTGGGTAACTCAGCACCAACGATTAACGGTGGAGAAGTTCGTAACTCAGGTTTCGAAGCAGAAGTAAGCTACCGGAAAGAATTGGGTAAACTCTATGTGAGTGCATCGATTAACGGAGCCTACAACAAAAACGAAGTACTCGACATTCAGAATGCCGAAAAACGCCTGCAGGGCGGTGACGGAGGTTTTGGTCAGTCGGGAGTTTTGTATGCTGCAGTTGGAACTCCAATGGGAATTTTCTGGGGCGCAAAAACCGATGGTATTTTCCAGACGGTAGAAGAAATTAATGCCTACACAAATAACGACGGAGGATTGATTCAGCCCAATGCCAAACCGGGAGACATTCGCTTTGTGGATTCCAATGGCGACGGAAAGATTTCTACGGATGATTACATGGAATTAGGATCTCCGTATCCCGATTTTACAGGAGGTTTGAACCTGACGCTTGAATACGGAGGTTTCGATTTCACGGCTTTTATTTATGCTGCGCTTGGTCAGGAAGTATACGATGCAACCCGTCGTTACGACATGAACGGAACCAACTACCGTACGGAATGGCTGAATCGCTGGACCGGTCCCGGTACTTCAAACGAATATCCTCGTGTAACTTTTGTCGACGACAATCAAAACATGAAAACAGTGAGTGATTTCTTTGTTCACGACGGAAGTTTTGTACGGCTTAGAAACGTTACCCTGGGTTACACTTTGCCCAAAACCGTAACGAATTACCTGAAAATTGATCGCCTGCGTTTTTACGTGTCAGGAGAAAACCTGCTCACGTTTACAAAGTACATCGGCTACGATCCTGAAATTGGTGGTGGTGTATTTAGTAATGGTATCGATCATGGTATTTATCCGCAGCCGCGAACCGTGCTCGGAGGTGTAAACATTACTTTCTAAGCTCGTTCCGAATGATCAACTATTTAAAATTAAAACAGATGAAAAACAAAACAATATATATTCTAAGTCTCGTTGCTTTGGTTTTCCTGCAGGTGTCCTGTTCCCAGGATTTTCTGGAACTGGAACCCAAAACCGGGCAGGTAGAAGCCAACTACTACCAGAACGAAGAACAGGCCTTGCTGGCCGTGGCTGCTGTGTACGATGCTTATTCGGTACAAAACTGGCAGTTTGTTCCTACCATGTCGGATATTTTCTCTGACGATGCTTTCTGCGGTGGTTCAAACATTAGTGACATGAGCCAGTGGCAGGACATGGAAATGTTTAAAATGGGAGCTGAAAACAATTCTGCTTCTGACCTGTGGAACCGGTGTTATTCGGGAATCTACCGGGCCAACCTTTACCTGCAAAAACAGGACAATGTAGCCTGGGCAACCGAGGGAATGAAAGAAAGACTCGAAGCAGAGACCTTGTTTCTAAGAGCCTATTTTTACTGGGATCTTGTACGTCACTACGGTTACACCCCGATCATTACGGAAGTGTTGCCGTCGGTAGAAGATTACAAGAACCTTCCTCAAAATACACCGGAAGAGTTGTTTACCCAGATTGCCAGCGATCTTTTGAAAGCAGTGGCAGTTCTGCCGGTAACCGTTTCAGCTGATGAAACTGGTCGCATTACCAAAGGTGCAGTTCAGGCCTTAATTGCCAGGATCTATTTGTATCACGAAGGTTTTGCAAAACCCGTGATGGGTGTTGGAAACTGGTCGGACGGAACGACGACCATCGATAAAACCTATGCACAAAATGCTCTTGAAGCAGTGATCATCAGTGAAGCTTACGATTTGGTTCCGGATTATGCCGAATTATGGAGCTGGGACAATCAAAATAACGAAGAGTCGATCCTTGAAATTCAGTATTCCGACAAAGCCAAATCAGGCGACTGGGGTGGCTGGAACATCAACGGTAACTTCTCGTGTGTTTGGGTAGGCGTTCGTAACCCCGACGGCGACAATGGCAGATTGTTCCCGGGATGGTCGTTCTCGGTTCCTACCTGGAGCTTGCTGAATGAGTTTGAAGCCGGCGACCCTCGTAAAGAGGTAACCTTGTACGATGCTGAAACCAAATTGAATGACTACACCCGTGCATTTATGAATACCGGGTATTTCAATAACAAATTCATGGCGCTGAATGCTTACATTGGTTCGGGTGGTGACGCCAACCACAATTTTCCGCGCAATTTTATGGATATTCGCTATGCCGATGTTCTGTTGATGGCAGCTGAGTTATTCCTGACCGACAATCCTTCAAAATCGCTCGGATATTTTAACAAGGTGCGTACCCGTGCAATGGGAACCGGAGCAGCTAAAGGGGCAATCACACTCGACGATATTTATCACGAACGTCGCGTTGAATTCGGACTGGAAGGTCTTCGCAAATGGGACTTGCTGAGAAGAGGAAACAACTATGCCGGACAAAAAATCAACGACAGTTTTAATGTGCCCGCCGATGTTCCAAATCCATCGCATTTCACTCCGCGTACGTTCAAAGCCGATACCTGGGGAATGTTCCCAATACCGGCGAGCGAATTGCGCAATACCAACCAGGGAGTATTACAACAAATGGTTCCTGCTTACAAGTAGGCCTCATGGTTTAATCATTTAAAAGGACTAAAATGAAGAATAAAATATATTTCAATTTAATGTGGCTTTTCGCGCTGATGGTAATGTTTGGCTGCGAACCCTACATGGAAGATGGCCCGGAATCGAGCATAAACCTTCCGCCTGATCCTTCTACAATGGATTTCTCAATCACCCCGGGTGACGATGCTTACCATTTTAAAGTGAACCTGGTTAGCCCGCAGCTAAGCGGAATTAGTACGGTAAGTTTTAATCTGGGAAACGGAGCAACGGTGAAGTCATCTTCGGCAACTGCCTATTATCCGTTACCCGGAGATTATACCATTACGATGACCATTCTGACCAACGGTGGAAGTAGTTCAGTTACAAAAACGCATACTACAACCGAAACCGATTATTCAATTTTTACCGATGAGAAATACGTTTTCTTAAGTGGCGGTGCAAGTGCTGCCCAAGGTAAAACATGGGTTGTGGATAGTCTGACATGGGGACATTTTGGAATTGGTCCTGCCGGAGGTACCTGGCCCGAATGGTGGGGAGCGACTCCGCTTCAGAAAACAAACTCGGGAGCCTACGATGATGAATTCGTGTTTAAAATTGAAGGATTTGTTTTTGATTTTAATAACAATGGCGATTCCTACGTTAAAGATTTCAGGAAGAATTTACCCTATTATTCAAATCCGGAACCGCTATACGGAGAAGCAGATTGTAAGGTAAACTATAATCCTGCGCCGGCTACGTGGACAATAACAAACAAAGCTGACGGCGATTATCTTATATTAAGCTCTGAAACGCCTGCTTTCTTTGGCTTTGACTACGGCGCTGTAGATAACGAATTCAGAATCGATGAACTTTCAGAAAATAAACTCTCGCTAAGTTGTATTGGCGGTGACGGAAATCGCTGGTACTACATTTTGATTCCCAAAGGATACGAACCTCCGAAGATTGAATATACCGTAGGTGTTCAGGCCGGAAGTGGAATCAACGCTTACGAAGTTCATTTTACCGTGAATAATATTCCTGCAGGCCAGTCGATCGACAATATTTCAGTTGATTTTGGAAACGGAACCGTGCAGGAATCTACCGATGTAAATGAAGTGTTCACCAATACTTATATGCGAAAAGGGACCTATATGATTACGGTTACAACAACTACTTCGCTGGGTGTTCTTACCAAAACACAGACCCTTGAAATTACCGAAAACCATCCGGATTATGTGGAATTCCTCCTGGATGAGATGGTGATGTACAACGATTTTAGCGAAGTGATAATGATTGCGGCACAAGGTCAGGATTGTTCTGTATCAACAGTTGACAATCCTAATCGCCAGTACCCGAATAAGAGTACAAAAGTTGGTTTCTATTCTAAAACCGCTAATCCGTATGCCAATGCATTTATGCAACTGCCGTCGGGCTATCGTTTCGACTTGCGCCAGTTAAGCACGTTCAAAATGCAGGTTTATGGTAAAGCAGGTGATGTAGTTTTATTAAAGCTGGAGAACACTGATTGGGGAGGAGAGGCCTGGATGTCGGGTGTTGAACTGACTTATACTATTCAGCAGGATAATACCTGGGAAGTGGTGGAATACAACTTCAAAGGAATCGCAAACAATGGTGCTGCAGGTAGTTTCTTTACAAATGACGTAACAGATCCGAATGCTGCAGTTAGCCACGATTTCTACAATGTTGTGAGAATCATGTTGAATCCGGGAGTAGACAAAGGAACGCATGAGTTTTATTTTGATGAGTTGGCAGGCCCGCATGTCGAGGGTATCAAATCTGCCAGTCGATAGGTTGTGTTTGGTTAGATAAGAAAGGGAAGGTTTTCTTCCCTTTCCTGCTCTTTTCAAAACGCCTGTGCCGGAGCCGCAAAAATGGAATTGCATATTGGAACGGATTCGGAAAAGCTCATTTAGATGAATTTACCCTTACAGTCAGATATCGGAAACGAGCATAAATACGATTGCTTTCGGGTTAAATAATGAAATATTGGGGCACTACTTTTTTCGCCTGCCGGATGGAAAAGAAACACGAGTTATAAACACGAAACACACGTTAATAAGATATTAGGATGAAGATGCAAAAAGCAGTTCGGTTTTTGAATTTCAGGAATATGCTAACACTGTTTTTTAGTGTTATGTTTCTGAGTAGCTGCGGAGGCGATGATGCCGGCGTAGCTTTTACTCCCGGTTTTAGTTACACTTTTATCGATGATAATCATGTGCGTTTTACCAACCAATCCGAAGGAGAATATCACCTGTTAAACTGGAACTTTGGAAATGGCCGCACCGAGACAACCACGACCAAATCTCAGGTTTTTGAAGTGTACTATCCCGAGGCTGGCGCTTATGTGGTTTCGTTGGAATTGATCGGACTGGAAGGTGACCGAAAGTCAAGCTCTCAAACCGTGACCATTTCGAAAACGGATTTAGTCGTTGCTTTTTCGGCAAGCGTGGATGGAACCCGTCCCAATTACGTAAACCTGGTGAATACCTCGGAAGGAACCTTTGATTCGATGAAGTGGATTTACCGGAGCCGGAATATTGAGAATAAAAACACAGCAGTGGCATATTTTCCCTATTCAGGAAATTATGAAATCGAGTTGCAGCTTGTCAAAGACGGGATAACGTATTCTTCGAAACAAACCGTTTCCATTGCCTCAAACGATCCCGATTATTACTCAAAGTTCTCCTTGGTTTGGTCGGATGAGTTTGATGGAAATGCAGTTAATACCAACAACTGGACTTTTGAAACAGGTTCAGGTGGCTGGGGAAACAACGAACTTCAGAATTACACAGCCGGTGACAACGCCGAAGTAAAAGGTGGAATCTTAACGATCACGGCCAGGAAAGTAAATGATAACAAGGTGGCAGGTTCTTACACCTCAACCCGGATGATTACCAGCGGTAAAAAGGAATTTACCTACGGACGGATGGAGATTCGTGCCAAACTTCCGTCAGGAACCGGAATCTGGCCTGCAATCTGGATGCTGGGTGCCAACATTGGGACAGTGGGCTGGCCTGCATGCGGAGAGATCGACATCATGGAATATGTGGGTTACCAGCCCAATACCGTTCATGCAACTGTGCATACATCGGCTGGCTACGGAGGAAACGGGAGCGGAAGCAGCAAAACCCTGGAAACAGCCGAAGAAGAATTCCATATTTATGGTTTGATCTGGACCGAAAAAGAAATGGTTTTTTATACCGATACCCCTGAAAATGTAACACACCGGTATGCCCCGTCAAACAAAACCGCCGAAAACTGGCCTTTCGATAAACCACAGTTTTTTATTCTGAATGTGGCCGTTGGTGGTAACTGGGGAGGTGCACAGGGAATTGATAATACCATTTTCCCGCAAAGCATGGAAGTAGATTATGTGAAAGTATTTCAGGAGGAATAAGGAATAATAAAAATTAGACATGAAGCTTAATATTTTACCATACATCGTGTTGATGATTCTGGCGACAGCCTGTGCCAATATTGAAAATACGGGCAGCACTACAGAGGAAGGGAAAATAAAGGAACTGATCGCTCAGATGACATTGGATGAAAAAATCGGGCAGATGCAGCAGCTTGCTGACGGTTTTTACCCCGATGAAGAAGCGCTCAAACAGGCAATCCGCGATGGGAAGGTTGGTTCGGTGCTAAACGTGGTTGGCCCCGAGCGAGTGGCCGAATTGCAGCGGGTGGCGCTTGAAGAAAGCAAGCACGGAATCCCCTTGCTGATTGGCCGCGATGTAATTCACGGCTATCGCACCATCTTCCCGATTCCGCTCGGAATGGCTTCTTCATGGGAACCGGAGGCAGCTGAGAAATCGATGCGAATTGCTGCGGTAGAGGCTTCATCGATGGGAATTAACTGGACCTTTGCGCCAATGATGGATGTTACCTGGGATCCGCGCTGGGGGCGAATTGCCGAAAGCTGTGGAGAAGATCCGTACTTAACCTCGCAATTTGCTGCGGCCATGGTAAAAGGATTTCAGGGTGATATGAACGACCCAACGGCGATGGCTGCCTGTGCCAAACATTATGTAGGTTATGGAATGAGCGAAGCCGGTCGCGATTATAACACAACGTACATTCCGGAGCCGCTGCTGCGCAACGTTCATTTGCGTCCATTTAAAGCAGCGCAGGAAGCTGGAGTGCTCACGTTTATGTCGGCATTTAACGATTTAAACGGTGTGCCTACGTCGGGAAACGAATTTACACTGAGACAAATTTTACGTGACGAATGGAAATACGACGGAATGGTGGTCAGCGACTGGGGATCGATTGAAGAAATGATCAATCATGGTTTTGCAGCCGATAAACGCCAGGCCGCCGAAATTGCGGTAAAAGCCGGTGTTGATATGGAAATGGCAAGCACCTGTTATGTCGAAAACTTAAGATCACTGATTGAACAAGGAGTGGTTTCAGAGCAGCTGATTGACGAATGTGTGGGTAACATTCTTCGGGCTAAAATGAAGTTGGGATTGTTTACAAAACCCTACGATCAGATGGTATCAAGCGATACGATTCTGGCGGCATCGCATTTAGCTGAGGCTCGTGAAATGGCGCGAAAAAGCATGGTGTTGCTAAAAAACAAAAACAATACATTGCCGATTTCAAAATCCATTCAGCGTTTGGCGGTTATCGGTCCCCTGGCCGATGCTCCGCGCGATCAGCTAGGAACCTGGGTTTTTGACGGGGATGAAGATGATTCAACCACCCCGCGGACAGCAATCGGGCAAATGTTGGGGAATCGCATGAATTATTCACCGGGGCTGGAGTACAGCCGCGACAAATCAACCAAAGGATTTTCAGATGCATTAACCGCTGCAAAGAGTTCCGATGCCATCCTGTTCTTTGCCGGAGAAGAAGCGATTCTGTCGGGCGAAGCCAATGCGCGCGGGATCATTAACCTGCCGGGTATTCAAACCGAGTTAATCAGCGAATTAAAGAAGACCGGAAAGCCACTTATTCTGGTTGTTATGGCCGGAAGGCCGCTGGCCATTGGCGCAGAAATGGAAATGGCCGATGCCGTTTTGTATGCCTGGCATCCGGGAACCATGGCGGGGCCGGCGGTGACTGATCTTTTGTTTGGCGACTTCTCGCCATCAGGCAAGCTACCGGTGACGTTTGTAAAAGGGGCGGGACAGATTCCGTTCTATTATTACCGGAAAAATACGGGACGCCCTGCAACGGAAGACGATTTCATTTACATCGACGATATTCCGCGTAACACCAAACAGCTGTCGCTTGGTTTTAAATCAATGCATCTGGATTACGGAGTTTCACCTTTGCTGCCTTTTGGCTACGGACTGACCTACACCGAATTTCAGTACAGTAACCTGGTGCTTTCATCCCGCGAAATGACAAAAGACGGATCCATCACGGTTTCAGCCGACATAAAAAATGTGGGGAATTTCGAGGCCGAGGAAATTGTACAACTGTATGTGCACGATAAAGTCGGAACACTTACGCGTCCGATCAAGGAGTTGAAAGGCTTTGACAAGATCAACCTGAGACCCGGCGATGTGCGGAAAGTGTCGTTCCAGATAAAACCTGAAGATCTGCAGTTTTTTAACGGGAAAGCTTATGTTGTTGAACCCGGTGATTTTGAGGTGTGGATCGGGCCGAATTCGGATGAAGGCTTGCACAGTACATTTGTGTTGAAATAAAATAGCTTGTCTCCAGCCGCTTTTGTTCGGTTGGATAGACTGAGAAAGGGGCACATTGAGTAGCAAAAGCTACAAATCAATTGAGGGAGTAAGGTCGCCGTAAGGCGGCCTTTTTTTGAATCCGGTCGGCATATTTTGCGGCGCTTTTACTTTGAGGTAAACCGGCAACACAACAAATAATCTAAGAGAAGTCCTCTTTTCAAGGCAAAGGATGTAAAAAAAAGATTGAAATTTTCCAACCTCTTTTCATGAAACTAGCACTATGAGTAATTCTTTTTCCAAGTTACCTCCAAAATTTTTTATTGATCATCCAATGTTCAATCGTTAAACGGGGTTCGTCTTCAGGACTACTTACTTTCCAGTTTGAGTCATCCAGCATCCAGTCTTCGAGTTGCAAACCAACTTCGATTTCGGGAGCAAACTCAATACGGGCAGTAGAATTCGTATTCCAGAAGGTTTCTTCGGTCATCCAGTTTTCCAGCTGAAGTGCCGTTTCGGTGTATGTTTTGCTAAAGACTTTTCTTTCTGAAGCTTCAGCTTTTGTGTTTCCCATCAATAACAGAACGATTAAAAATGTTCCTGTTGCTAATTGTTTTACCGTTGTTTTCATGTCTGTAGTTTTTTATTTGAATCAAAGCTACACGTAAAACAAAGACTCTGAAAATGAAATAGATGTACGGGCGGGTTTTATCGACGGAATCGGAATTTATGCCGCTTGGGTAAAATGGATTAGTTCACGAAATGGGGAAAAGTAGGGATCTGGGAAATAAAAAAGCCGGTTAAAAAACCGGCTTCTGAGTAGCGGGGACCGGACTTGAACCGATGACCTTCGGGTTATGAGCCCGACGAGCTGCCAACTGCTCCACCCCGCAATGTATCTTTATTTCTGTTGAAATGTCTTCTTGAACGCGGGTGCAAATATAACAGCTTTTTTATAATCTGCAAAAAAGTTTGCAATTCCTTTTCGATTAAAATCAATTTATGTAAAAACTAAGCTTTTTCCCCGACCGTTTTAGTTAAGCATGAAAGATCAAAAGCGGTGTGTTACTGTGAAATACCATTTCGCGCGCAATGCTCGGGTTAAAAAGCCGCGAGATCATATTTCTTTTGTGCGATGTGAGCGATAGCAGATCTACGTTCGAATTTTTAATGTATTCTTCGATCGAATTCAGCACATCGTTGCCTTCCAGTAGCTGGCAATTGAAGTTTCGCTTCTCGTATTTTTTCTGAAGTACTTCGCGCATTCCTTCCAAACGGGCCAAATCCCATCCGTTTTGGCGGGGTTGTCCCACATGTACGCAGGTGAGCTGTATTTCGAAAGGCTGAAGCAGATCGAGCAACTTATCAATGGCCACAAAATCTTTTTCGTCGAAATTGGTTGCATACAGCACGTTGTTAAATGCTGTAACTTTCTTTTCCGGTGCATTTTTCGGTATCACCAAAACCGGCACATTGGCGTTGTACATGATGTCGGCAGTGACACTACCCACTATTCCGTGTGGGTAATTTTCTCCACCACTACCCACAATAATCAGCAAAGGTTTGTTTTTACGGGCGTAGGCGAGTATGTCTTCTTCGGGATAACCCGATTTAATGATGTAGTACGTTTCAACCGACTTCCATACTTTTTCGCCAACGTCTTTCGCCAGTTCCTGGATAAAATTTTGAAAGTCTTCGTTGGCTGTTTTTTCGGCATGTTCAATTTTAAAGAGCGTACTGGAGTCGAAGGCATAAATGTCGCTGTAAGGAACCGAATGAATAATCGGATTAATAAAACTGTGCATAAATACGAGCTCAGCCTTTAAGTGGGCCGCAATGTCAACCGCTAAGCGGGCTGCTTTTTTAGAGGCTTCAGAAAAATCAACCGGCACAAGGATCTGTTTCAGTCCGCCGCTTTCTTCTTCGGTTGCAAGCGTAACTTTTGTCCCCAAAAATTCTTCTAGTTCGCGAACGGCTTTCGGAATATCCTTTTCCAGGATCTTGATTCGCACGGTGGCAGATGTTTCGCCCTGGATCAGATAAATATCTTCAAGCTCGCAATCAACGCCCTTTTCTTCGAGTATCATCTTAAAAATATGTGCTTTTGAATAGGGCAGAACGACCAGAGTTATCAGTTTTTCTTCCATGACTTTTAGTTTTTAATTGTTGTTGATTCCCGGTATTGTATTCGAGAAGAATACATATTATGTTTCAAAAAAGGGCAACAAAAAGGGCGGCCCGAATAACGAACCGCCCCATGTGCGTATTACTAATACTTCCCTCGGAATCAGATTCCGAAAGCTTCTTTGATTTGATCAACAAAATTAAGTTTCTCCCAGGTAAACAGTTCCACTTCTTTTTCCAGTTTCCCCCAGTACGGAGATTCAAAGGTTTTGGTAATGGTAACAGGGGTGCGTCCCATGTGTCCGTAAGCGGCTGTTTCCAGGTAAATAGGATTGCGCAGCGAAAGTCTTTTTTCAATGGCCGACGGACGCAGGTCGAAAATGGCTTTTACTTTCTCAGCAATTTCAGCATCGCCAATACTCACATTCGAACGACCGTATGTGTTTACAAAAACTCCCACCGGCTCGGCAACGCCAATGGCATAAGCCAGCTGAACCAGCACTTCGTCGGCAACGCCGGCTGCAACCAGGTTTTTGGCAATGTGGCGCGATGCATATGCTGCCGACCGGTCTACTTTCGACGGGTCTTTACCCGAGAAAGCGCCACCGCCGTGAGCTCCGCGGCCTCCATAAGTATCCACAATAATTTTTCGGCCGGTAAGTCCGGTGTCTCCGTGCGGGCCTCCAATTACAAACTTGCCTGTTGGATTTACGTGATAAATAATATCGTTTCCGAATAATTTCTGAACACGTTCAGGCAATTTGGCCACCACGCGAGGGATCAGGATGTTGATCACGTCTTCGCGGATTTTGGCCAGCATCGGTTCGTCGGCATCAAACTCGTCGTGTTGGGTCGAAACCACAATGGTGTGAATTTTCACCGGCTCGTTGGCTTCGTTGTACTCAACCGTTACCTGCGATTTGGCATCGGGACGAAGATAGGTCATTGTTTTTCCCTCGCGGCGAATGTCGGCAAGTTCCAGTAAAATCAGGTGCGACAATTCCAGCGTCAGCGGCATGTAGTTGTCGGTGTCTTTGCAGGCGTAACCAAACATCATTCCCTGGTCACCGGCGCCCTGGTCGTCTTTGTCCTCCTTGTCAACCCCGCGGTTGATGTCGGCACTTTGTTCGTGAATGGCAGTAAGCACACCACACGAATCACCGTCAAAACGGTAAGCTGCCTTGGTGTAGCCGATGTCGTTAATCACCTTGCGGACCACTTCCTGCACATCAACATAAGTTTTTGATTTTACCTCGCCGGCAACAACTACCTGCCCGGTGGTTACCAGCGTTTCAATAGCTACTTTCGAATCAGCATCGAATGCCAGAAACTGGTCCAGCAATGCGTCTGAAATCTGATCGGAAACCTTGTCGGGATGACCTTCGGAAACCGATTCGCTTGTAAATAAATAATGCATAAAATCCCTTTTTAAGCTGAAAACCTTCAGCACGTTAAACATTAAATGAAACTGCGGGATGTTCGATTGATAGTGAAAAATGCGATTGTTTTAGCGTTTTTTTCATGTGGTTGCAATCAATCTCAAATCTTTCCACGTAGCGGGCACAAATGTAAGGGGTTTATTTTGAATAAAAAAAGACTTATTGGAATTTATTATAACCGAAGGCTTTTCTCTTTTTTCAATCTTTATCATACACAATAATCCTGAGTGCACGAGAAATTTCCTTCACGACGAAACCTCTAAGTTACTCTGTGCTATTTTCTCTGTGACACTCTGTGGCTTCTCTTACTTTTAACCACAGAGGATACGGAGTTTTTTACAGAGGTACCCGGAGTTTTTTCTATTTCCTTTATTCTGAGGCAAAATGGAAACTTGTTGTGCACCCCTTGATTCAATATCTGCTTCATACATTCGTGGTATGTATATTTGCAATGCGAAGTAAAATTTACATAAATAGCCGAAGGTATTACAATTCAAACATTGCTTTAATATCCGGATAATAGCTTCTTCCGCTGGTTATCCTGCTCTGGTTGTAATCATCCAGGATTAAAACAAAGCGGTTGTTGAAATGCTTTCGGATCTCCTTTAGCAGGTTTTTGTTGATGAGGTACGACTTGTGCACCCTAATAAAATAATCAGGGAGTTTATCTTCCAGTTTTTTTAAGCTCGAATCGAGGATATACGATTTTGAATGTTTGGTAACAACGGTTACATATTTCTCATCCGCCTGGATGTAGGAAACTTCGTCGAGCCGCACGAAAATCACCCGGTCGCCTACCTTTACCGGAATCGATGTGGCTTCATTTTTCCGGTGTTCCTGGTTAAACTGTTCGATCAGTTTGTTCAGGTTAATTGCGGGACTGCTGTTGTTTATTTGTTCCAGTTTGGCAATCGTTTTGGCAAACCGTTCTTTGGTCAGTGGTTTTACCAGGTAGTCGATACAGTGGGTATCGAAAGCCTGCAAAGCAAATTCGTCGTAGGCCGTGCAAAAAATAACTTTTGGCAGGTAGTCCAGTTTTTTGAGTACGTCAAATCCGCTGATTTCGGGCATCTGAATATCCAGAAAAATATACTCCGGGCGCAGCCGGTTGATTTTTTCAATGGCTTCTTCGCCGTTTTCGGCCTCAGCAATTATTTCAAATTTACCCGGATGCTCCCCGGCCAATGTTTGCAAGCGCAAACGTGCCAGGGGTTCATCGTCAACAATTATCGTTTTCCAGGGTTGGTTAAGTTTCATTGGTTAAACTGATTTTTCAGGGTTATTCGAACGTGTTTGTTATCTCCGTTTTCCCAGTTAATACCGGCATCGTTTCCGTAAATAATATCCAGCTTGTCGTGCAGGTTTTGAAGCCCGTAACCGCTCACCGGTTCCGCAGGGAAATCAGGGCCGTTGTCAAAAATCGAAATTGAAAGATCTTTTTCAAGCTGTCTTACTTCCACCGTAATTTTCCCCATGGCTTTTATTTTCGACAGCCCGTGTTTTACCGCATTTTCAACCAGCGGCTGAATCAGGAATTTGGGGATTTGTTTTTCCCGTGTACTTTCATCGGCATCGATCTCATACACCAGTTTATCGCCAAAACGCGTTTTTTCAATTTCGAGGTATTTTTTAACCATTTCGAGCTCTTCGGCAACGGTAACAAAGGTTTTGTTTTCCTTGTTGATCGAGTACCGGAACAGTTCGGAAAGCCCGGTGGCCATGTTTTCGGTTTTATCGGCGTCGATGTGTGCCAGGCTGGCAATCGAGTTCAGCGAATTGTATAAAAAGTGCGGGTTGATACGTGAGTGTAGTGCATTTAACTCTGCCTGGTTTTTCAGCTCTTTCATTTTGGCAATTTCCACATCTTTTTGGTTTACCATACTTTGGATGCGGTAGCTTGACCAATTAAATAGTACGCGTAAAAACGCTGTGATACATGCGGCGAGCGCAAATGTTGTGCTGATAAAGCCCGGTTTTGTAGAAATGTTTGTGAAATTTAGGTGCTGGAGTGTGACAAATATTGAGAGCTCAAACAAATGACCAATTAGAAATGCGATGATTGTGGTAAAGAAAATAATGGTTTGTCTTTGAAGGAACTTTTGACTGTTCTTTAATAAGAAACGTTCACTGTAATATAGGAATGGAATTGCAATTAAACCTAAAGGCAGATAAGCTAAAATTAAGAATGCAAGATTGGAGAAATAGTGTGTGCTTTTTGAGCTAATGAATGCAGGAAGCATGAATATCCAGTAGATGAAGGCTGTTAAAATCAATACAAGAAATCCGGTTTTGAAGTAATCTTTTAGTTTATAAGTAGTTTTTTTAACATATCTGGATTGCATATAAAGTAATCCTATCGCGGCAATAATTATTGAAATAAAAGTAAGAAAAAACTTTAGGGTTGATTTGTACCGGATGTTCCAATAATATAGATAACCATATGTCTTGATGGTGTTTTGCTTTAAATCGCGGTAAAAGTTTTTGGAATATAATTTTTTGATGATTTCTTTATCGATGTCGGAAAAGGCTATGTATTCAGGCTTGTCTTTGTAGTAAAATATCCCTCCGTAACCAATAATGTCAGCATCAAAGTGAAATAATTGAGTAAGGCTTCGAATGGTATAAAAGTAGTAGTCTCTTAACTTTTCTTCGTATGAGTTTATATAACGAAGATTGAAATCTAATTCAACTTTTTGGATCACATACTCTTCTGTGTCCATATCTTGATTTAGACCTAAACCATCATTAGGAGGTAAAATAGAGATAATAAAATTTGCATTATTCTTAACGAGCTTTACTTCAACTGTTTCTGTTAATGAGTTTAATTCTTTTATGAGAGTTTGAAAGATCGTGGAATCTTCATGATTTGGAGAGCCTTTCAACTGAATGTGAATATCGTCCTCAAACCGGAATGCTTCAGAGTTGTAATCTCCAAATAGTCGGGCTCTGATTATATCCCAAACTTCATTTTCATCAATATCTTTATTTTGCGCAAGAGTCGTACTAAACGATGTTAGCAGAATGATCAGGATAAATAACAACTGTTTCATAGTGGGCGGATTTTAGTTTTGGGTCAAATAAACAGTGTTATCATTTGGTATTTCAGCTTTTTCCGATGAAGTGCTGAATTTAGGGAATATTCTGCTTTTTCTTTTATCGTGATTCGTTTTTATCGTTGTCTTATAAATATGCAATTTTGCATTTCATAGTTAGAGGAACTCTCCCTTATGAGACTGTCTAGATAGTTAAGAAAACAAATTTTCCACTTTTTTGTAAGTTGCTGGCCCCTCCTAACCTCCCCAAAAGGGAGGAATCTTCCCCCTTCGGGGGACCGAGGGGGTCAAATTGGAGTGTTTGTCCTACTCCTGTTTCAACTCTGGTTCTGTGTCAACTGATGAAAAACGTTCTCCAGGTTTTTCTGTTTTTCGTGAAGTGTGAGAAGTGTAAGTTGGTTTTGTACGGCAAATTCAAATACTGCTGCCCGGATATCCTGACCGGATGCAGCTTCCAGCTCCCAGCCCTTTCCGTTTGGAAGCGCATTTTGCACTCCGGAAATCTGCAGTAATCTTTCCTGCTCAACGGTAGTCGAAAACTCCGCCAGTACTACCTGATTTTGCTGAAGGCTTCCCGATTTTACTTCCGCGATGCTACCGTCGGCGACAATTTTTCCGCGGTTGATGATGATTACCCGGTTGCAGATAGCTTCCACTTCCTGCATGATATGCGACGAAAGGATTACGGTTTTTTCTCGGCTGATGGTGCGGATCAGGTTACGGATTTCTTCCAGCTGGTTGGGGTCAAGTCCGGTGGTTGGTTCATCCAAAATCAGAATCGACGGATCGTGGATCAAGGCCTGTGCCAGCCCCACACGTTGGCGGTATCCTTTTGAAAGGGCGCGGATCTTTTTATGTTGTTCCAATCCAAGTCCGGTAAGTTCCACCATTTCAGCTACCCGTTTTTTTACGTTCTTCAGTCCGTAAAAACCGGCGGTAATTTCAAGATATTCTTTAATGTAGAGGTCAGAATAAAGCGGATTATGTTCAGGAAGGTAGCCAATCTCTTTTTTGTAATCTAAATCACCGCGTAAAATTCTTTCTCCATTGATGAAGATCTCACCGGAATCAGCAGGCAGGTATCCGGTTATGATTTTCATCATAGTAGATTTGCCGGCCCCGTTAGGGCCCAGAAAGCCAACCAGTTCGCCTTTTTTTGCGGTTAAGCTTACTGTATCCAAAGCGCGTTGTTTCCCGTACAACTTGCTGATATTTCGGGTTTCGATGCTCATTTTCTTATTTGGAATGAACAAAAATAGCGGAATGTTTTTATTTTAGAAGCATTCACTTAAATTTGCAGTTCAGCTTAACAGATTTATTAGATGAAGGACCGTCATTTCAACTACATTCAAGACCTTACCAGATATCAGCGGCAGGAAACTACCGAAGTGAATATTGGCGGGGTTGCCGTGGGAGGAAGTAATCCGATTCGTATTCAGACGATGACCGATACTGATACGAGTGATACGGATGCAACAGTGGAGCAGATTATTCGGGTAGTAAAGGCGGGAGCCGACTATGTGCGGGTTACCGTAAAAAGCATGCAGGACGCTGAAAGCCTGCAGGTTATTAAAAAAGAATTGGTGGGCAGAGGCTACAACACGCCGCTGGTTGCCGATATTCATTTTAATCCGCGCCTGGCAGAAGTGGCTGCTCAATATGTTTCCAAAGTGCGTATCAATCCCGGGAACTTTTACGACAAAAGAGCACAATTCAAGAATAAAATATATACCGACGAGGAATACAAAAACGAACTCGAAATTATCGAGAAGCAGTTTGTTCCTTTTCTTGAAGTATTAAGAAAAACGAATACGTGTCTTCGGATTGGCGCCAACCACGGTTCGCTGTCCGACAGGGTGATGAGCCGTTTTGGTGACACACCTGCCGGTATTGCAGAATCGGTGCTTGAATTCCTGCGCATTTGTAAAAAAGTAAACTTCAACAACGTGGTGGTTTCGATTAAGTCGAGCAACACCCGTGTGATGGTGTACACCGCACGTTTGCTGAATTTTAAAATGCGTCTCGAAGACATGCAGTTTCCGTTCCATCTTGGTGTGACAGAGGCCGGAGAAGGTGAAGATGGCCGCCTGAAATCATCGGTGGGAGTAGGCGCTTTGCTGGCCGATGGAATTGGCGACACGGTAAGAATTTCGCTGACAGAAAAACCAATCAACGAAATTCCTGTGGCCATGAAACTGGTCAATCATTTTAAAACCTATCAGAATCATGCGCCCATAACAGCGCCGATGGTGGGGCAGACCAACCCGTTTGAATATGAACGCCGCGATACGCGCCCGGTGCTGAATATGGGAGGGAAGCAACTTCCGGTGGTGATTGCCGATTTGGGCGACCGCAGTTTACGTGAGATGATCCCGATCCGTGGTAAACTTATTCCAGAATATTTCCTGTCGGGAAACCGAATTCTGGACATTGAAGGCGAAGAATACCCGGTAATTACACTTGAGGAATACTTGTTTGAAAGCACGCGTTGGGGACGGATGAAATTTATCCGCACCAGTAAAGCAGAGTTCGACAAGTTTATGAATCTTCACCCCGAAATTATTATGAAACTCAAACAGACACGTAAAACCGTGTTGATACTGGAGAGTTTCAATGCCAACCCGATGGCGGAACTCCGTGCTTTCTTTATGGCACTGGAAACCCACATCTGGAAAGTGCCGGTAATTTTGCACCGCCGTTACAACGAAAGTCATCTCGAAGACCTGCAGATCAAATCGTCTGCCGACCTGGGAGGTTTGCTGATTGATGGTTACGGCGATGGTATTTGCATTTCGAACGACAACGAAAATATTACATTCACCGAGCTGAAAGACCTGAGCTTTGGTATTTTGCAGGCCAGCCGGATGCGTGTTTCAAAAACCGAATTTATTTCGTGCCCGGGTTGCGGACGAACGCTGTTTAACCTGCACGAAACCACAAAACAGATCAAGGAACATTTCAAACATCTCGATCATTTGAAGATCGGAATTATGGGTTGTGTGGTAAACGGGCCCGGCGAAATGGGCGACGTGGATTATGGTTTTGTAGGGGCCGGAAATAACAAGGTGAATCTGTACAAAGGCCTGAAGCCGATCAAGCGTCACATTCCATACGAAGATGCGGTAACCGAACTGGAACAGCTGATTCGTGAAAACGGCGACTGGACAGATCCGGTGGATTAGCATCGTTTAAGGAGTATTCGTGTATTTTCTGGCAGATTACTTTCAACCAGTTTTAGATTGAAATGATTGCTTGGATTGATGAGATTGATTCAAACTACATCAGTCTGCTATCAATCTATTATTCACCTTGGTGTGTAATGGTTAGAACTTGTTGAATCAGCTTTCGTGTGTATACAAATAGCCTGTATTTATAGGATGTTGCATGAAGGTAAAACATAAGTTTTTTACCTTTACGCAATCAATTCTTAATCTATTTCGATGGCACGAACCTACTGGAAACCCGGAACGATTATTTACCCGCTTCCTGCGGTAATGGTGAGCTGCGGTGAAACACCCGAAGAATACAACATCATAACCATTGCCTGGACAGGTACGATCAACAGCGATCCCCCGATGTGTTACATCTCGGTGCGGCCGGGACGGCATTCCTACGACATTATTAAAAGAACCGGTGAATTTGTGATCAACCTTACCACCGAACAACTGGCCAAAGCCACCGATTGGTGTGGTTGCCGGTCGGGAAGAAAGTTCAACAAATGGAAGGAAATGAACCTTACACCTGCGCCGGCAAAGTTTGTAAAGGCTCCCATTATCGAAGAATCGCCGGTGAATATCGAATGCCGGGTAAAGGAAGTGGTGGAACTGGGATCGCATCACATGTTTATTTCCGAGGTTTTGGGTGTTTCGATCGACGATGCGTACATCAACGAAAAAGATGCTTTCAGTTTTTCAAAAGCCAATCCATTGGTTTACAGTCATGGGCACTATTTTGGGATGGGTAAGAAGATCGGGAAGTTTGGCTGGAGTGTTGAGAAAAAGAAGAGAAGGAAACGACCATGAGAAAATCTTTCACGCAAAAGCGATTGATTACCATCATGGGAGTTCCATCTGTAACCATAAAAAATTGGCACTTATAAACAGATGAAAAAATAAACTTCATTTGAACAAAGCAATCCCGCCTTTGTCTTTTAGAAAATCAAATCATCAGAGTATAACTTAATCTTTAACTATGAAGAGAATTAACTTGTTATCAATTGTTTTTTTAATGAATATCGGAATGATCAACGCACAGAATAACCCATTGTTGGGCACGTTTAACACGCCACATGAAACAGCGCCTTTCAACGAAATCAAAAACGAACATTTTTTGCCTGCTTTCGAAGCTTCGATTAAGGCCGGCGAAGAAGAACTGGAAGCCATAAAAAACAATACCGAAGCTCCAACGTTTGAGAATACCATAGTTGCACTCGACCGCGTGGGACGCCTGTTGGGACGCACTTCCGGAGTATTTTTTAACCTGCTGAGTTCGGAAACCAACGACGAATTGCAAGAAATTGCGCAGGAGGTTTCGCCTAAACTCACCAAGTTCCAGAACGATGTATCGCTTGATCCGGTTTTGTTCGAAAAAGTGAAAACAGTGTACGCGCAAAAAGACCAGCTGGAGCTGGATGCGGAGCAAAAAACACTGCTCGAAAATACCTACGAAGGATTTGTACGGAAAGGCGCGAATCTCTCGGAAGCCGATAAGGAAAAGTTTCGGGCCATTAGCACCGAGTTGTCAAAACTCAGCCTCACGTTTGGCGAAAACGTACTGAAAGAAACGAACGCGTACGAGCTTTTAATTACCGATAAAGAGGAGTTGGCTGGTTTGCCCGAGGGCGAGCTGGAAGCCGCAGCAGGACGTGCCAAGGCAAAAAACAAGGAAGGTTGGCTCATTGATATTACGCAGCCCAGTTATATTCCGGTTATGAAATATGCCGACAACCGCGAGCTGCGGGAAAAACTCTACATGGCATATGGTTCGAAATCGTTTAAAGGCGATGAATTTGATAACCAGGAAAACGTCAGGCGCATTGCTGAACTTCGTCTGGAGCTGGCGCAACTGCTGGGGTATAAAAATTATGCCGACTATGTGCTCGGACTTCGTATGGCTATGAATGCTGCCGGCGTGTATGGCCTGCTCGACGACTTGTACGAAGCCTCGTATAAAGTAGCGCTAAAAGAAAAGCAGGAAATTCAGGAGTATGCTGCTGAAGAAGGTTTTAAAGGTGAAATAATGCCCTGGGATTGGAGCTATTACAGCGAAAAATTGAAAGTCAGGAAGTTTAACCTCGACGATGAAATGTTAAAACCTTATTTCGAGCTGAACCAGGTAACCGAAGGTGTGCTGGGACTGGCTACCGAGTTGTTTGGAATTACATTTCGGGAAAATAAGGAAATTCCGGTGTATCATCCGGAAGTGACAGCCTACGAGGTATTTGATGCCGATGGTAAATTTTTGTCGGTGTTTTATACCGATTTTCATCCGCGACCGGGGAAACGTGGTGGTGCCTGGATGAACGATTTCAAAGGCCAGTGGAAAGAAAACGGGGTGGATTCGCGTCCGCAAATTACCATTGTGATGAATTTTACCCGCCCAACCGAAACCAAGCCGGCTTTGCTTACTTTTTACGAAGTGGAAACGCTGATGCACGAGTTTGGTCATGCGTTGCACGGGATGCTGGCCAATTCTACTTACTCAAGTATTTCGGGAACCAATGTTTACCGCGACTTTGTAGAGCTGCCATCGCAGATCATGGAAAACTGGGCAGTGGAAAAAGAGTTTCTCGATCGCTTTGCCAAACATTATCAAACCGGAGAAACCATTCCGGCTGAACTGGTGCAGAAAATTGTTGATTCGCAGAATTACCTGGCCGGTAATCTTTCCATTCGTCAGCTGAGTTTTGGTTACCTCGACATGGCCTGGCACACGCTCGAAAAGCCTTACACCGGAAGTGTAAAAGATTTTGAAGAGCAAGCCTGGAAGAAGACACAGATTTTTCCGCTGGTGGATGAGGTATGCATGAGCACACAATTCGGGCACTTGTTTGCCGGAGGTTACGCTGCCGGATATTACGGTTATAAATGGGCCGAAGTGCTGGATGCCGATGCCTTTAGTGTTTTCAAGGAAAAAGGATTATTTAACAAAGAAGTAGCGGCCTCGTTCCGTAAAAACATTTTGGAAAAAGGTGGCTCTGAGCATCCGATGGAATTGTACAAACGTTTCCGCGGGCAGGAGCCAACGGTTGATGCTTTGTTAAAACGCAGTGGTCTTTTGTAAGCTGCAACTGCACAATATTGAAAATGGCATTCCGGTTTCGGGGTGCCATTTTTTTTAAAAGTCAATTTTGAAAAACATGTAATTCTCAATTTTGAATGTAAAATGTTCAACAAAATCCGGAATATTGGATATTCTGCATTAAAAATTTAAAACAATTCCCGGATAGGAGCAGACTTCCTCAATTTCATTCCTGTTGTTGATTCATGAGAATCATGTATAGTACAGCGAAGGGGTGAACTGTTCAAAAGCAGATTTTTTATGGGAAGAATACCCGAATGGATTTATATCTTTATCCATAAAGATCACTAACAGTAGTACAATGGGAACCAACAAATATCAAACGCGGCGAGGCCTTTCAAAAACAGATCGAAAAGTGCTGAGAAATCGATGTCAAACGGGATTAGGCTTTAGTATACTCGTGTTTGTTTTTACTACCATTTTGGGAGTAACTATTTATGAGCTAATTTTTGATTTGAATCCTGATGCCATCAATACTAAAATGGTGATTTTTATTTCCATAGGGACACTGATCTTTTCGGGGACGCTAAATTTTCTGATAAACCATAAGTATTACCGCGATTTGCAATTCAACGAAAAAATCCAGGTACCAAAAACATTAACGGGCAAAAGTAAAACCGTTGATTATGTGTATTCAACCCTTGATACGAGTTCGCCAAATGCTAATACCATAAGATTTGAGTTTCTTGTGGATGATATAAAGTTCAACGTTGATAAGGAATTATTTGAACAATGTGCCGATGGAGATAAATTGATTTTTAATTATGCTCTGAAAAGCCAGTATTTGTTAAGTATTGAGAAAGCAGGTTAAAGTCCGGTTCATCCCCGTATTCCCAATTAATAGTAAAGTTTTTGTTCAAGGAAGTGTACCTGTTTGACGGTTAGAAGCTCTGAT
This sequence comes from Maribellus sp. YY47, assembly GCF_023111095.1. GTDB lineage: Bacteria > Bacteroidota > Bacteroidia > Bacteroidales > Prolixibacteraceae > Draconibacterium. The sequence continues at coordinate 5,565 of NZ_JALGYW010000031.1, read as the reverse complement.
GCCAGATTTTAGCGTTTCCCGAATAAATTTTATCAACCACCTCTCTGGGAAGTTTCAATCCCCAAAATTCACCGTCAATTAAATCGCTTTTCATGGGATTGCCGGTGCCCAGGTATTCCCAGTCACGCGGCCATATCTACCGCGGCATTCGGGTATTTATCGAGCATCCCGGTTTTGGGGCGTTCTGAAAGTCTGGAAGTACATTCTCATTTGTACTTATCCTTTTCTGCACGTAAGGAAGCCTGCCTGCGGTAGGCAGGGAAGATGGTCAAGTGGTTCAACGCAGATCGGAATCAAGTATTTTTCCCGTCGTTTCGTCTCTGACAGTGGTTCTGTTCCGCCCGACGGCGATTATCTTACAGAAGAGAGAGATTCTCTCCCGCCCGATAGTGCTTCTCTTGTATAAGATAAAGACCATCTTCTATCAGAGAAGGGTTCTTCCCCGTCAGATGGCGATTCTCTTACGGAGGAGCAAGATGATCTTGTTGAAGATAAAGGTTCTGTCCCTTCAGCGAGAGGTTCTCTGGCATAAGATAATAGTCATCTTTTAAAAGATAATGGTTCCGGCCTGTAACAATCAATTCAATACCTTGCTAACGTGAAATCTAAAAATCGGGAATAAACCTATTCGAATTGGAAGAAGGTTCCTGATTTTCAGCTGCCAATCATTTTATCCGGTTTGTAAACAAAACGATTTAATTATCTTTCGGAGGTGAACGGAATTGCTGTTCCGGATGAGGTTGCCGATTCGTCAGAACCTCAGTTTTTTCAATATCAAAACCAGCAAAAATATAAACCTAATGAAAAGAGTAGTATTCACTTTTTGTCTGATAATTCTCGGAGTTTCATCAGCTTTCTGCCAGGAAATAAGTGCAAAACAGGCGCTCGCCACAATAAACATTCGCGATCCGTTTATCCTTCCCGATGCCAAAACAAAAACCTACTACATGTATCGTTCGTCGAGTGTACGCACCGAAAAAGGTGAAACACTGGGCGGTGTGGAAGTGTTTAAAAGCAAGGACCTTAAAGCCTGGGAGGGGCCTGAGCGTGTTTTTACTGTTCCTGAAGATAACTGGATTACGGGAAGGGTTTGGGCGCCCGAAGTGCACGAATACGAGGGAAAGTACTATCTGTTTGCGACATTAAACAGCAATATTTACTGGAAGAAGAAGCTGGAAGGCTGGCCCGATTACAGCTTTCGGGGAACTCAAATCTTTTATTCAGAATCGCCGGAAGGGCCGTTTTTGCCCTTTGATTTGGTGCCGCATACTCCTACAGATCGCATGGCGCTCGACGGGACATTGTGGGTGGAAAACGGAACACCTTACATGATCTATTGTCACGAGTGGGTGCAAATGATCGACGGGACCATGGAACTCGTTCAACTGGCCCCCGATTTGTCGGCTCCGGTTGGTCGTTCGCAGACCTTGTTTTGTGCGTCGGCAGCCGATTGGTCGACCGGAAGCAAACATGCAGAGCCGCTTCCCACCTCGTATGTTACCGATGGTTGTTTTCTTTACCCCACAAAAGCCGGTAAGTTGTTGATGATATGGTCGAGTTTTATGGATGGCGAGTATGCTATCGGGATTGCCGAGTCGGCAACCGGAAAAGTAACGGGTCCCTGGAAACAGCAGCCTACCCCGATTTTTAGTAAAAACGGCGGGCACGGAATGGTCTTCCGCACCTTCGATGGTAAATTGTGCATTACCTTCCACGGACCCAACTCACCGGGCGGGGCCGAGCGCGCGCACATTTACGAGTTGGAAGATACAGGAAGTACCCTGGTTCTGAAAAAAGAACTTTTAGCGAAATAATTTGAATTTGTTTTGAGGGAGCTTGCTTTTTGAGGCAATTTCCCGTTCCGGCGATTAATGCAAGTTGGCGTCCACGTTTTAGTCTGGGTATGTATAAAAGTTTCCCTAACTTTGCCGCCCTTAATTATCAGAAAAGAAAAAACCATGTCAGACGAAATGAAACAATGTCCGCAGTGCGACTGTCCGTACGGATATTTTTTAAAGGAAGAAGTATATGCCTGTCCCGAGTGTAATCACGAGTGGAACCCGGCAGAAGTGATCGACGAAGATACATTGATTGTGAAAGATGCCAACGGAAACCTGCTGCAGGACGGCGATTCAGTGGTCGTGATAAAAGACCTGCCGGTAAAAGGCGCTTCTGGCCCGATTAAAGCAGGAACCAAGGTAAAACGCATCCGTTTGGTGGAAGGCGATCACAACATCGATTGTAAAATTGACGGGTTTGGCGCCATGGCCTTAAAATCGGAGTTTGTAAGAAAAGGTTAGCCTTCGGGCAGCCTGGCATCTAAACGGCTTTAATTACCCCCGGACATTAATCTTGCTGTTTGTGTGTATTTTGTTTAGAATGAAGGAATAACGGATTTTTTCAGTTATTTTCCGTGTATGAAAACTTTCCTTTTGATAACCATTTGTTGGTGGTTGCCGTTTTGGGCGAGTGGTCAGCTTTTGCCCGGTTTTGAGCGAACATCCTCTTTTAACGAGCAGCAAATGTTGCTGGAAGATAGTCCGGCCAATACACGAATTCTGATCAATGCACCATTGGATGGCTTTGGTAAACACAACCGTGTTTTGTTGATTTTCTATGCACTTCCCAACGGGAATACCATTGAACAGACTTTCGGGAAAGCATTAAAAGAAGGTGACGACTGGCATTTTGATATTCAGCATATCGGTGCGCAAACTCGTTACCTGAGGCATGTTATCACCAAAGAAACGATTGTGGTGGTGTACCTCGAAAGCTCGCATAAAAGCTGGCCTTTGTGGAAAAAAGATAACCCTGATTTTTCATTCGATACTAAAAATATAGTAGACAAAATCACCAGCATGTTTTCTGCCTGGAATCCGGAAATTGTATTGAACGGACACAGTGGTGGCGGACGGTTTATTTTTAGTTACCTGGAAGCGGTTCAGAAAATCCCCGACAAGGTAAAGCGAATCGCATTCCTCGACAGCGATTACGGTTACGAAGACTCCATCCACGGGCCAAAACTTACCGATTGGCTCAATTCCGGTAAAGACCGGTTTTTATCGGTGCTGGCCTATAACGACAGCGTGGTGGTGTACAACGGGAAACCCTTGGTTTCAGCAACAGGTGGCACCTGGTACCGAAGCAAGATGATGAAAAGTTATCTCTCCCGGTCCTTTCAATTTAGAGAAGAGCTGAACGATTCGCTTTTGTGGTACCGGTCTCGCGGGAATAAAATAGAGTTTATCCTTAAAACCAATCCCGAAGAAAAGATCTATCACACTGTGCAGGAGGAGCGAAATGGGTTTATTCAAAGCATGCTGAGTGGGACAAAACACGAGCAGAAAGGGTACCGGTATTTTGGTGAAAGAGCCTACAAAAATTATATTTCAGATGCTGTAAATCCCCCTATTCGGCAACTAAACATTCCTCCGCGGAAAACGAATGCCGAAACCGGATCGGTATTTATGAAACGCATCGAAAACATGCGGCTTGAGGAAAGGGAAGAAGAAATTTACAAAGCGCTGGCAGCCGGGAATATGCCGGGTCTTTTGAGAAATACAGTTTCTCTAGAAGCTGATTTTGCCGATGCTGAAGGAGTTGTTCATAAAGTAGAGTACCAAATTGTGCCCGATTATCTGTCAGTTGGCAGCGACGATGATTTCTGCCGGATACCAATGAATCCGCGCACTGCCCAACGACTGGCAACGCTGTTCGGAGCGTCGCTGATCACCGCTAAAATCAGTGATGATGTTTACCAAAAGGCGGAGGTGAAGTTGGAGCCCTTTCCGTACAAGCCGGTGGGTAATGCCAACGAAACGGTTCAGAAGTTTATCGATCACAATACGCAGATCGAAAGGCAAAAAGCTGCGGCAGGAGGACAGAACGGACAAATTATTGCCGGCATAAAAAAGGATGTTATTCTTTCGAACCACATCGCTCAACTGCCCGATAAAGTTGTGATTTACGGCTGGCACAAAATAGATGGAAGCCCGATTCAGCCGGTTTACAGCGGGCATGTTTACTGGTATGTGGATTACAGTCACGGAATTAGGTTGATGAATAATCAGGTTTTGCTGGACGGGAAACCTGTGTTGTTGTCGGAAATCCTAAAAGATTCCGTACTTTTCAAGGTCTTTAGCAATGAAGAGGCGCCAATGCTTCAAACTGTTTACCTGACTCATTAATCAAAAAAATAGGCCAGAAAAGTCGGAATTCCCTGTCAATAGAAAGAAATAATTCTGATGTTTCGGTTTTATATTGCACACCTAATTCTTAGAGGAATGGCCTTGAAACAAGGAGTGAAAAGTTTAAATGGAAATCAGTGTGAACTCTCGGGCGGCAAGGAATGTTTTATTCTTGTAAGTCGTTTTAAGCAAGCAAAATATGAAATTCGTGGTGACTCTTATTGTAGCTTTTTTCATCTTCTTTAATTCTCAAAATCCGAAGAATAATATTCAGGGAACCTGGTTAATGTACAAGGTCATTCAAAACGGGAAAGATGTGACTTTGGAACACGATCCTTACCATGAACGGTTTTTGATCTTGAAATCAGACTGTAGTTTCGAGAGTGGGGGGCGTCCTTTCGGGAAGAATACAGGTAAGTATGAATTTAACGAGAATGAGAATAAACTCTTTCTGGACAGTGACACAGGTCCCGAAGACGATAGTTTCTGGAATGTAACGATTAAAAGCGATACTATGTTTTGGCGAGGATACGGCTCTGAATGGGCAGAGGCGTTTGAACTAATTCAGGTGAAAAAGAAGTAAAACAGAATTCCTGCCGGGTTGGATTTTTAATCCGTTGACGTAATCCTGAAACCCGTATCTTTGAAGATAAAAAATCATGATCGGACTTTTACGTCAGCGCCGGAGTATCCGGAAATACACCACGCAACAGATTGAACCCGAAAAACTGGAAATACTTAAGGAGGCCGTTTTACGTTCGCCTTCTTCAAAAAATATCAATCCCTGGGAGTTTGTTTTTGTAGATGACCCTGCTTTGATCGGCGAGTTAAAAAACTGCAAGCCACATGGTGTTGCTCCGCTAGGTACAGCTCCGCTTGCTGTTGTTGTTTGCGCCGATGAAACAAAGAACGATGTGTGGGTGGAAGATTGTTCCATCGCCTCGATTCTGCTGCAACTAACGGCACAATCGCTTGGCTTGGGAAGTTGCTGGATTCAGGTTCGCGAACGGATGCACTCCGAAGCGGTTTCTTCGGAAAAATTCATTCAGGATTTATTAAACATTCCCGAAAATTTCAGGGTGCTAAGCATTGTGACTATTGGTTGTCCTGAAAAGTTGAGAGAAGGTAAACCGCTGGAAGAATTGCAGTTTGAAAAGATTAGGATGAACCGTTTTTAACACGGTTCAACTGGTTTCACGCATAAAAAAAGGAACGGTTCCTCGTGTTAAGAACCGTTCCTTTTTTTCGTTTGTATGACTAGTCCTAAATAAGCGTTACAGATTATTGGACTAAGTTAATAGATTCACAGACCGTTTCAAAGCTAGCTTTGAAACGGTCTGTTCTTTTATAGCTTTTAATTTTAATGGTATCTTGTTTG
>NZ_JALGYW010000030.1 GCF_023111095.1 Maribellus sp. YY47 | reverse complement strand
GACACGATAGTTGCGATGCGTACCTTCAAGGTAACAGCAGCACCTGCTATATCAGCGACTCCACCTGAAGATCTGACTTTGGGCACCTGTCTGAGCCAGGATTCAGTGAATGCGGCTTACGATGCATGGGCAGCCAGCGGAGTAGTGGAAGGCGGTTGTGGTCTTGTTGTGGATATCGACAAGCCGGCAGCACCTGATGCCTGTGGCGGCGAAGTAGTAGTCACATGGACGATCAGCAGTGACTGTGCGGACACGATAGTTGCGATGCGTACCTTCAAGGTAACAGCAGCACCTGCTATATCAGCGACCCCACCTGAAGATCTGACCCTGGGCACCTGTCTGAGCCAGGATTCAGTGAATGCGGCTTACGATGCATGGGCAGCCAGCGGAGTAGTGGAAGGCGGTTGTGGTCTTGTTGTGGATATCGACAAGCCGGCAGCACCTGATGCCTGTGGCGGCGAAGTTGTAATCACATGGACGATCAGCAGTGACTGTGCGGACACGATAGTTGCGATGCGTACCTTCAAGGTAACTCCTGACTTAGAAGCACCGGTAATTGCAGCCCCTGATGATTATGATTTATGTAATGGTGAACTTCCAAAATTCATCGTTGCAGAATGGACTGATAATTGTCTTGGTGCAGGTGTTGATACAGCATGGATGCAACCTAGAGAAGATGATGATATCTGCACTGAAACAGCAGACTACTTCTTTATGGTCCAAGATTCTTGCGGAAACGTTGCAATGGATACAACAACGATTGTGAATCGTACTGACAAATATGAAAACTGCGAAACTGCGTTTGCTAAGATAGACGGAGAAGGGGCTAATTGCTTCCTGGATAACGGTTTTAATCGTTGGGGATGGTCTAATTACATTGAAACAGGAGGTCAGGATACATCTGTAACTTTGGCACTTTGGGCAGGAGCTGCACATTGTGAAACAGAAAAAGGTGCTTATGTTGGAACTGTAGAAGTAACTTACGATGCGGTTGGAAAAACAGTAACCGTTGAGTATCTGATTGCTGAAGGTTATGCGATGTCTGAAGCTCACACCTATGTTGGATGTGGTATGTTCCCATTGCAGAAAAAAGGAAAGACCTACGTTCCTACTGTAGCTCCGGGACAATTCACTGCTAATGCCGGATCGCTTGAGCATTCAAATAACATTATTGTTACTTTCTCTAATGTTGTTGAAGAGAACTTCTATGTAATCGCTCATGCAGTTACCTGTGAAGAAGTTTGTACATGCACAGCTGGACCTGGTGTTGATGATGGAAATACTTACAATGCAGTATTTGATAATATGAATTGTGAAGACACAAATGTATCTTCCACTTCAGAGGAAAATACTAAAAATAAGAAATCAGTTGATACCGTTTTGCCTCAGACAATTGAGTCTGCAATGAAAGTATATCCGAATCCATTTAGTGATCAGGTGAATATCGAATTTGTATCACCGGTAAGCGGTCATGCAGTTCTCGAAATTCACAACATAACTGGTCAGAGAGTAGCCACATTAATGGATAAATACATCGAAGCAGGTGTAGAGCAAAAGGTTAAATACAGACCTGAATCTGCAGCTTCCGGAATTTATCTCTATAAGCTGAATATCGATGGAAACATTAAAGTTGGAAAGATCATTTACCGAAATAAATAATACTCGTGAAACTTTAAATAGATCAATTATTGCTAATATTAAGAGTAGTTGATTTCGGGAGGTTCTACTTTAAAAAGTAAGATTAGAGGTTGCTCAGAGGAGCAGCCTCTTTTCTTTTATAACCGATCGAAAAATGTGATATACCTCTTGCAAACTTTTATTTCGGCAACTTGTTTTTTTAGGTGTATTCATTTTGCAATAATGTCTTATAACAGAGTGTATCATAAAAATTAGAAAATAAAAAAATGAAAAAGTCGATATTATTAAGCTTGTTTTTAGTAACGATGATTGTTTCTTATGGACAATCAGGCTTTTATAGTTTTACAGTGAAAGATATTGAAGGAAACGATTTCAAACTTTCCTCTTTAAAAGGGAAAAAAGTACTGGTGGTTAATACGGCATCTAAGTGCGGATTGACACCTCAGTATGAACAACTAGAAGCATTGTATAAAACATATGGAGGCGACAATTTTGTAATCATCGGATTTCCTGCCAATAATTTCGCGAACCAGGAGCCTGGCTCAAACGAAGAGATTGTAGAGTTCTGTGAAAAAAATTATGGTGTGACCTTTCCGATGATGGAAAAAGTTTCAGTGAAAGGAGAGGATATTTGTCCACTGTATAAATGGCTGACTCAAAAAAGTCAAAATGGAATAAAGGACTCTGAAGTGGCCTGGAATTTTCAGAAGTACCTGATCGATGAAGAGGGGAGACTGGTTGATGTGGTTGAGCCAAAAGTGAAACCTGATGACATCAGAATTGTTAGTTGGATTAAGAATTAACAGGAAGTTTGTCACAAACCAAATTCCATTCTGTCTGGTTATAAAAAAGATACCTTTTCAATAAATTCTTATTTTTGGCGAAATTTTTTGTCCATGTTGATTATTGATTCTCCATCAAACGATGCCTATTTTAATATCGCATCAGAAGAGTACTTACTTCACCGGTTCCCCGACGAAGAAATATTTTTATTGTATGTAAATGCTCCTTCGATTATTGTCGGAAGGTTTCAGAATACCTTGGCTGAAATCAATTTGGAGTATGTTACTGAAAACAAGATTAAGGTAGTGCGAAGAATGTCGGGTGGTGGAGCGGTTTATCACGATCTGGGAAATCTGAATTTTTCCTTTCACTCTCCGGCAGAATCTGATGATTTTCTGGATTTCTCAAAATTTACACAACCGGTGGTGGATCTTTTAACCGGATTGAATGTTCCGGCAAAGTTGGAAGGCAGAAACGACCTTGTCGTAGAAGGGAAAAAATTTAGCGGTAATGCCAAACTGGCCCGAAACGGAAAAATCATTCAGCACGGTACCATTTTACTGAATTCAGAAATGAGTGTTTTAAGTGAGGCGTTGAAAATTAATCCGTTAAAATTCAGGGATAAAGCAGTAAAATCGGTTCGGGCACGTGTAACCAATCTGATTGAATATCTGCCAAAAGAAACCACGGTTGAGTCGTTTAAACAATTGCTGATCAATCAAATTTTAAACGAAAACAAAGATGCCCGCATTCATCATTTAAATCAGGACGAGATTATCGGGATAGAAACTCTGGCGAGCGAAAAATACAGTACATGGAAATGGAATTTTGGAACTTCGCCGGCGTACGATTTCAATAAAGCAATAAAAGTGGCGGCCGGGTTTATCGAACTTCATCTGGATGTAAAAAAGGGTGTTATTCAGAACATTAAAATTTTTGGCGATTTCTTTGCTTCAAAGCCCATCGAAGAGCTCGAAGAAAGACTGGTTGGCGAAAAGCATGATCCCGAAAATATTCACAAGGTTCTGACTTCTCTAAAATTAACCGATTATTTTGGCAACGTTACCGCAGACGAAGTAATTGATCTTTTTCGGTAAAGCATTTTTTAGAAATCTGTTCAATGGTGACAGATTTGGAATTTTTACTTTCCGATACAGAAAGTAATATGATTTGAAATTCAGTGTTTTATGTCTTACGGGTACAAATAGGGTACATTAATCGGTAAAATGTGAAAACTTAGAACAGAAATAGCGGTGAAACAAGTGGATCTGCCAGAGAGGAAAGTGATTCATTACTTTCCTCTTCTTCGTGAAACTGTTCTTTATCTATTGGGTAATTTATCTCCGAATAAGATGGACTTGATTTCTTTGTCATTCTTCTCTGTACCCAAATAAAAGTAAAAGAGTTTGTCTTCTTCGGGGTAGAAAAAGGAATTTTTCAGTTTGAAGTACTTTTGAAATTTGGTGTACTTGAGGCATTCTTTTTCCTGATCGCGGGCATTGGCCAGTGCTTCAAAATCTTGTTCTTTGAGCCTGGCAAATTTTTCGGCTGTCAACTTTGCTAAGTTTTCCTCATTGTATTTTTCGAAATCGAGAAGCTTGATGTGCGGACTAGATGTTTGCGATAATTCAAGCGCCAGTTTATTCAGCAATGGAATGTCCAAAGAATCAGTATTCAGGAGCATATTCAGTTGGTCGGCAATTTCAATTAAGTTTTTCATTGGATGCGTTTTTAATGTATTTTTGTAATGTTTGTTTTATCTGAGTATGGTTTTCGAGAGTAGATATTGTGAAGTAAGGATGACACCTTTGGGTTCGTATATTCCATGGGGTACGATTCCAAAACCTTTCGAAGACAGTTAACCTTGTTGAAAGTGTGTCAGCTATCTAAAGCTTACAGGCGAGGTTTGTCGAATTTGTTTGATTAGAAGGTTTTCAAGGCTATCGAGCGCCGGTAGGAAATTATAGACTCGTGCCTTCTTCATAACATTCCCTTAAAATTACACAGAATGGTCCGACCTAATTCTTTTACAATATGCTTGAACGCGTGTTTTAGTCTGAATTTCTCAGCTTTTCCAAAAATCGTTTTACGAATTCAATTACGGCAGTATCAACATCACTCATCGATTGATAAATTTTTCCTATCTCAAATTTCTTTAGAAAACCGCTTCCCCGGTAATGTTCCTGTTCAAATTCGCTCAAAAAATTGATTGCTTTTAGTTTTTCTTCCAGCGGTTTCCTTCCTTCTTTTGTCGGTTTACTTTGATTCCAAAAGAGGACATTTGCACTGCCATCCATTTCAAACCAAATATCCAATTTCAGGCTATTGTTTTTCACCATATAGTTATCATACAGGTAATAGTTATCTTTATGCCTACATGGTATTTTAAAAGGTGAGAAATCAGTAATTGCGTTTGCGAATACATCTCTTCGATATGCTGTAATTTTATCCCTCATTTCTGAGATGCTATTAACTGCTTCCATTCCGTTGTTCGTGCTCAGGAATTGATAAAATTGTTCCATTATATTGGTTTTCATATTTTTGTTTGCTAAGTGTTTTATTAGGCTGATATACTGAAATAAAAATGAACTGGCAGCCCTATTGTCAGTCCTATTCAAACATGGCGCAAGCCACCCTGCACCCAAGTCTGATTCAGTGTTTGTAAATGCGCCAATGTTTTTGACCAGATGCATTCGGTTATCCAGAGTAGCTGGAGCCTTTTTGTTGCCGTCCACGGATAAATAAACCATTGCCTGGACACTGTATTTACAATTCTCTGCATAATCAAAATACCTATCAAGCTGGTTATACATGTCCGGAGCATTAGTTATCTTGTTTTCAATGATAATAGACTGTTTGGACTTCTCATCTCTAATCCAAATATCTATTCTGCCGGTTTCTCTTATTACAATCGCGTGTTCGAAATCCTTATTGGCTATCGCCGTTTGATAATGTTGATTGAGAAACTGAATAAACAATTGAAGGAAACCATCTTTCTGATGGTGTAAACCACTAGGGTCCACCAATGACGCTAATATGTCGGAATGAAAATTCTCCAAATAACTATTGTAAGAAGAAATGGTAAATAAGTTATACGCAACTTGTTTTTTTTGACGCTGGGTAGTATTGTAGTTTTTTACGATTTCTTGAACATTCTTATTGTTGAGTAATTCAATTCAATTATATCCATGCTTTTCCATATTACTTTTGTGATTTCCTTTATGTGGTTGCAATTTTACGCTACTGCTCATAAGAACCACAAATTATCCTTTTCCAAATTGAGGGATGCGTTGCCGTCGAAGTGGGGAGCGATTTAGGCTACCATCTCTGGGTATTTGATTGTTACGGGTAAATTTTGCTGGCGTACTAACTTCCAATACATGCGGCAAAACTGGTACACTTGGTCGATTAGCTGTCTGATTATTTTGATGTCCTTCGCTGTTCCTTGTCGGTGCAATCGATGTTTATTTTGATGTTGAAGTATCGTTTTGTGTTGGTCCTAGTTTTCGGTTTTTTAGTTCATGGTACTAATTGGTTTATTTATATTGTAATCCCTCTTACCTTTCTGTCATACAGTTCATTAAACCAGAGTCTTTTGAACATGGTATTTGCACGGTCTTCGGAAAGTTTGTTGTAAAATTCCAATTTTGTATTGATGAAGTTTAGCAGTTCGCTGTCGATTTCTTCATTGAATTTCTCCTGAATATTGTCTTTCGAGTTATATGGATTAAAGAAACTCATCAATTCGTCGTTTGAGTAGATACTTTCTTTCATTCGCTCGAAATCCACACGGTCTTCATCGGTCAGGTCGAGGCCAAAAGTTTCGTTTAAAACCTTAATAATGTTAGTCAATAAATCCAGTTCATCTTCGGGAGACTTGCCTCCTCCTCCTGGTTTCATTCCCTCCATGCTTCCGTCGGCAGATGTCAATTCAAGGTCGGTTGTATATTTATGCTGGATTTTATAGCTGTGCAGTTCTACTTCACCCAAAACGTCCAACGGCAAGTTCGATTTGATGTAAGGGAGTTTCTTTATTAAAGCTGTCAGGAAAACGTAATACTTTTCCAGCTCAATATCTGTAAAGGTTATTATACCCCTTAGAAAACGGTATAGCTTGACAAAAGACTTGGCATCGGCTTTGAACCCGTTTTGCTGGTCTTCATTTAATTGTCCTTCATACCTTCGGCAGACTTCATTTAGAATAGGCTGAAGTTTCTCGTAATTATCGCCTTTTCGGAAAAAGATATTTGCAACGGCATCTATTTCATTTTGGTACAACAGGTTGTAACCATCTATTTTATTCTGAACATCATAAAGCGCGTTAGGGTTGGTTTGATGCTCTTCTTCCATGTAGTTTTTCCCGTAGAACTGCTGAAAATCTTCCTGCACCATTTCGGGGTCATTCACAAAATCGAGCACCATGGTTGAGTCTTTTCCGCGTGTTGTCCTGTTTAAACGGCTTAGCGTTTGGACAGTACTTGTCCCGCCCAACTTTTTATCAACAAACATAGTGTGTAACAATGGCTCATCGAAACCTGTCTGGAATTTGTTCGCCACAATCAGGATGCGGTATTTGGGTAGTTTAAGCGCTTCAGGGATGCTTATTTTCCCCTGAAGGTTATTCATGTTTACCTCGGTATAATCCATGCCGGTTTCATCGTCGCGAACAGTGCCGGAGAAAGCTACCAAAGCACCATATGGCAATTTCATTTCACGCATGATGTCGTCGAATTTGCGTTTAAACCGAACGGCGTGGAGGCGGGAACGTGTGATCAGCATAGCCCTTGCTTTTCCCTGAATTTCATTTTGCGTTTGAGAAACAAAATGCTCAATCATAATCCGGGCTTTCTTTTCGACAGCATGGTCTTGCAAATCGACATAGGAACCCAGTAAACGGACTGTTTTTTTCTTCTCGTATTCCTTGTCAGGTATTTCGCTGCGCTTTACAATTTTGTAGTAACGTTTAAACGATGTATAGTTTTTTAGAACATCGAGGATAAAGCCTTCCTTAATGGCTTGTTCCATCGAGTAGATGTCGAATGGTTCTTTCGTTCCATTTTCTTGCACCGTTCCAAATAGCTCAATGGTTTTTGGTTTGGGTGTAGCAGTGAAGGCAAAAAAGGAAATGTTTTTTTGAACTCCTTTGCTTTTAATTTCTTCTTCAATAATATCAGAAAGTGATTTTTCTTCGCTTTCAATCTTTTCGGCCACTTCAAGCGACAGCGCTTTTCGCATGTGTCCGGCGGCATCGCCAGATTGCGAACTGTGTGCCTCATCGATAATAACGGCGTAATTTCGATTCGGTAGTTTGGCTATGGTCTCGGAAATTATCGGAAATTTCTGAAGTGTGGTTACTATAATACGTTTCCCATCAAGAATAGCCTGTTTGAGGTCCTGACTCGTTTTACGTTCATCGATATACGCCACAACGCCTGGGGTATCGTCCAATTGACGGATGTTTTCCTGAATTTGCTTATCCAATACCCGACGATCGGTTACAACAATTGTGGAGTCGAATAGCGCTTTGTCGTCGGTATAGTTTTGATAAAAGCCCGATAAACGATAAGCCAGCCATGTAATACTGTTTGATTTCCCTGAACCGGCAGAATGTTGCCCCAGATAGCGGCCTCCGATACCCTCCAAACGAACAGCATCTAGCATGCGGTTAACAATGCGCCTTTGGTGGAAACGCGGAAACAGCAACTTGGTAGAAGATTTTTCTTTTAAAGAGCCCGTTTTATCGTCAAAGTATGTTTCCTTATCCGTCTGCAGACTGATAAAGTTCTGAATCAAATCCAACAGGGAATCTTTTCGCAACACATCTTCCCATAAATAGGCGGTAGCAAAACCATTTTCGTTTATATTTTCCAACTCCTGGTTAAATGGTAGAAAGAAAGTTGATTCACCTTTTAGCTGAGTTGTCATAAATACCTTTTCGGTGCCCACTGCAAAATGTACCAAACAACGCTGAAACTCCAGGAATGCTTCTCCTTTGGGATTCCGGTCTTTCATGTATTGCTTGATAGCATTGTGATGGTTTTGACCCGTTAAAGCATTCTTCAGCTCTATGGTAACTACCGGAATACCATTAATGAAAAGAACAATATCAATTTCATTGGTAGTTCTGTTCGAGTATTGCAATTGACGGACAATAGTCAGTCGATTCTTTTTATACCACTCCTCATGTTCGAGTGTTTTATTGTTGGCCGGTTGAAAATAGACTAAATCCAGCGCCTGCCCACGGTCTTTGATTTTGTGGTGCAACACATGCAAGGTTTTGTGCATGCTTAAATTACGTGCAACATTACTCACAATTTGGTTATCGACGTTTGCCCCGTATTGTTCTTCGAGTGCTTTGTATTTTTCGGGCTGCGTTTCTTTTATAAAAGCAATAATTTCTCCCGGAATAACACATAATTCTTTGTTGTAATCGGCAGGGGATATGGTGCGATATTCCTGTACTTCGTTTACCAGGTAGTTTTCGATATGTGCTTCAAAGTCTATTTCTTTTGTTCCTGTTGCCATTTTGTACTATTTAATCAGTTCTTGTTCACATGCGACTTGGCTTATTTCGTTGGTAAGTATATCAAGCCTAGTGATGATTTCCTCATCTGTTGGTACCGATATCCAGTATCCCTGCAAATCTTGATTGTCCTTCCAGGTAAAACCATTTCTTTCCAATGCCTCTCTAACAAAAGACGGATAATGCTGTTTCTCTCTCTTCATTTTATCTATATTGATAAAAGCTATTTCATAAGGAAAGGGCATAAAAGTATCTCCAGGTAACAGATTGTTGTGATCGAAGTGCAAATGCAGTTCATATTTAGAAGAATTGATATTAGCCTCCAGTCTAGCATAAGCATGGTGGCTGGCACTTCTAACATATTCGTAGTTGCCAATTCTAAACGGAGAAATATCCAAGTCTTTTGAATTAAGCAACTTCCGGATTTTCTGGTCTAAACAGTACGAGAAGAGTTCCGAATGGTAGTGATTTGTAGCCGAACTGCCCAGCAAGCGTATATTATTTTCACTCCAGTACCGGATCATTCGCTGTCTGCAAGCCGTTATGGCCTCTGGTGTTTTAATTAATTGGTATTTCCATCCGGGTTTGTCATAGCCATCACATATTTTTTGCATATCCGCTTCAATGCTGCTGATGTCTAGTTTGTCGAGTAAGCTTTTAATTGCTTTTAGCCTCTCAGTACTCCTGAAAACCTTTTTCTTCCATGAACTATCAGAATCACTTATGGTTCCAAAAGAAAAATTACTGTTGACCCAAAACAAATATCCCAGGGTACTATTTTCAACATCTTCAGTCAACAATGCTCGTTCAAATTTTGTGCTTTTGGGTTTTTCCAGTTTCAATTGAAAAATAGTCGCCATCTTTTCTGCATAATTTTCAAAATTGCCCATTGCCATTGGTTTTGAATCTAACTCTGCCAATTCCAGCAAAAATTTAATCTGCCCCTTGAAATACGGATGGTTCTCAAATTTCAGGAATAAACACTCCCAATTTCTATCTTCTAAAATATATTGGGCTTTAAATATTTCTTCTGCTCTTTGATAGCCGTCAAATCCGGTAAGAGTCACTTTATCATCAATCAAATATTCATATATATTTTGGCTTTGATCAGTCAGTCTGTTAATGGTAGTTATCGTTCTTTTGAAAAGAGGTACACTATCGATGGTCGAGTTTTCCACTAGATTTCGAATAACACGCATCCAACTTCTCAAAGCTCGAAGTTCGAGTTCCGATCCTAACTGATTTGTTTTTTGCAGAAAGACATGCAATGCGTAAAATAAGACCTTATCAGAATAATTTGTATTGTTGTCTATAAAACGCTTGAAAATAGATCCACGGCCTATACCACTGAAAAGGGAAATCACTTCATCTCCATGACTAAGGATTTCATCAATGTAATCGATTTTAAAACTTTGCTTACTCAGGTTTTGAATTGATGAAAATAATTCGTTCAAATTTTCCTGTGTTAGCAGGTTGTTTTCGACGTAAAATGAATTGGGGATATACTCATATTCGTTTGTCTCTTTGACTTTATCTGTTGCCAATTTTGATGCAATCTTGTCATGCGATTTTGCTCGTTCAATTTTCTCCGGCGTATCTCTTTTATTATCAGATTCGGGGGTAAATTCATTTTGTTGAACCAGAAAAATTTGCATCATGTTCCTGATGTAGCGCATTACCTCTTCATCAATCAACATATTGTCGTCATCCTTATTCGCCCAAAATAGGTCGGTCCAGGTGGTGTCCATCAACTCAACCCAACTTTTTCCTCCAAATTTCTCAAGCTGTATTTGATTACCCTGCAAATACTCGATCAACCAGGCTTTAAAATTTTCAAAAGGGGTTAACGCCACCCCGCGTGCATTCATTCTTACATACAATTCATCGGTCAGTTTTAAATTATCTAAGTCTAGAAATTCAAACGATATAGCCCGTTCATCAACCAAACGGCTCCAGTACTTAGCGCTGTTTTCGCCTCTAAAAATTTCATCCATTTGATCAAGCATGCGAAGCATCCCTCTTACAGTCGGGTCGTTTCTCCAATAGTCGTAAAACCACGATGCTTCATTTTTTATTTTTGCAGAAATGGTCTTGCCTTTCAAGAGGTGTAGCTCCGATTTGTTTTCTACGAGGGCTTCACAGAAATCTTTTGATGTGGGGCGAATTCGATAACTGAATTTCTTCAGGATGGTTGAATTTTCTTCACTTTCGGGCATCAAGTACCAGTGTAACAGAAAAAGGGTGGTTAGTCGTTGTTGTCCATCTAAAGGGATAAATGTAGTTGACTCATTTCCATTTTGTCCAATCTTTGGTTCTTTTAACTCGCACACGACGTCTAATTCCATGTTTCTTGAATAGGTTCTCACGGCTTCGAGCATGCTTTTTACAGCTTCCTTACTCTCAGCCAGCTTTGCAGCATTTTGTTTGCCATTTAATTTGCCGTAAACAAAATTGAGGTGTAAGCGAGCCTGCTCATTATCCAGTACCTCCTTAATTTGATAAATAAAATTTTTACGGATTTCAGCAGATTGCGGATTCTTCCGTCCTTGGGCATAATCGCGCTGTATAATTGGAACTTCAATACGATGCTGATTGATTAAATCCCAAAACGTATAGTTACTAGACATGGTACACCTCTTCTTCCTCGAAATATCGTTTTAACGTATTTTTAATAACTCCCAGGTAATTTGTTCTATCCTTATAGCCCCACAAATCCCATTGCTCAACTTCTCGTGTATGGTATTTCAGAAATACCTGGACAGTTGCAGGCGGAATGTACCGCTTTTCTTTTGATTCAGTTTTGTTGCTTGAAGCAGTCCAAGGTTGCTCGTCGACTCCGAGGATATAGTCGCGTTTTTGTTTAAAGGGTCGTTTGCCCAGACCGCTATTTGTAGAGCCATCTAACAGCGCCAAATTTCCCAGTTTATGTACATCCAAAAATTCTTTAGTGAACGTCATGACTTCATTTCGAATGTTTTTCAGTTCATCATTTAAAGTTTCTGAGTCTGCTATGTTTCTTAACTCCTCAGATAGCTTAGCCAGTTTGGGGGCGATATCTTTGTTGTAATCACTCTTTTTCTCTTCTAATGCTGATAGCTCGCCGATGTGCTCGAATGTTTGATTGTGTTTTTCTCTTTCCTGTTTGAGATTGTTTAATTGTTTTGTTCTGGTTTCAATCTCCTCGTAAATAGTAGCCACGTCGCTTATAAAAGCCTGTAATTCACCAACACTCTCGATATCATCAGCATTTTGAGCATGAATGTGCTCAATCGTCCAACGCGTGCTTTTAAACGCTTTGAATGGGAACCGAAATCCCGGAACATTCCGTTGGTATTGCTCAATATTAAAAAGTAAGAGAACATTCTTCACTTCATCGTAGTCATCTTCGAAGGTAATTAGCTCGAGATCGTGACTTGCTCTATTTTGTTTTTCTTTTTTAAATTTCTTTCGAATGATATCATACAGTTTTTTGTCAAATGCCGATTTTGATATACGTTTTCCATCGCTATTCACCTGACTCAAATCGATGAGTTCCTTTATTGTTGCAAACCGTCGGTCGATGATGTAACCGATGAGGTGATACCAAGACCGGTTATTGTACCATTCGCGAAGTTTTAAAAAATGGTTTTTTACCAGTTTCCAATCCAGCCGGCTTGCATCATTTGCATACCATCGGTACGTATACAACTTGTCTTTTTCGCTTGAGGGTTTTTGTGTCACAATATCGAACAAGAAGTCGATGCGCGTCTGGTATTTACTTGCATCGGTACTGTTGTTAATGAAAAACCAAAAATCGTCGTTCTGAAGTGTTTGTTCTATCTCGTCCCATTCGTTTGCAAAGGTGTTTTGCTGCAACTCTTGTATTTCTTTGTTTGGATGTTGATGGTTATTAATGAACAGGGCCTTAATGAGTTCGGCGTTTGTAAGCCCAATTTTACCGCTATTCAGGTTTCTGAATACCTTTTTCGCATCTGCCTCACTGGCATCGATGTACCAAATAAAATGGGTATCGTTCAATAATTTGGTTACAAAATCCGCGTTGAAATCATCATTCTTGTCAGCGAACCATGCTTTGATGGTTAGGTACGCAGCAAAAAAATGGTAGTTGTCGATGTTATCGAAATCGGTTTTATCGAACGTCGTTTTCCATTTCTTCAATATAATTTGATTCAATTCTTTGACAGCCTGTTCATAATTTTTGCCGTTGAAACTGAAAGGGAAGGAGAGTTCACCAATTTTTTCGTTGATGGACTTCAAAAATTCGGCGCTACTTTCCCGGGTTTGATAACTTATCTGGTATAGCTCTTTGCCCAAGGTTTTCAGTATCAAAAAAATGGTTGTCAGTCGCTGTTGACCATCAATCACTTCGAAACAATTGCTCGCTTCCGCACCGAAGTGTTTTTCCCTTCTCTCTTCATCCATTATTTTTACAGCCAGTGGTTGTAGACAGTAAAAATTCTCTTTGCTTCTATCGTATGCAGTGAGATCGTTCAGCAGGTCGAGTATTTGCACCGATGTCCACTTATAGCCACGTTGGTACTCATCGATGTAAAAGTGGTGTGCATTAAGCTCGCAAACCGGTTTAGTTTTGAAGTTAGTCATTGGTTGTTATGTGGTGATATTGGTTGTTTTTCAAATCTAATGTATCTATTTCAGGTTATAAATTAGATATACGACAATGCTAAACCTGATCATAGTTTCCATGCGCTAATTGTTTTCCGGGTCAATATCCATTTGATTTCCTTCCATTAATTCAGCAGGGAAGGTTTTCTTTGATTTAACTTTTAATGCTTTTAGCTTTTCAGCCTGGCGAATGAGATTATCATTGCCGGTTGCCAATTGTTTGGTAGCATCTGTGTAGGCTGATTGAGCCTTTACAATACTATCTCCAACCTTTTTAAAGTTCTCGGCGAAACCAACAAACTTATTGTATAATTTCTCACCACGTTCTACAATTGCCTGAGCATTTTTACTCTGGTGGTCTCTGTCCCAAAGGTTGGATATTAGTTTCAATGCAGCAATCAGGTTGGTCGGACTGATTAAGATAATTCGCTTTTCATAAGCGAAGCTCCATAAGTTCGGTTCTTCCTTTACGGCTACCATGTAAGCCGGTTCGTTGGGTATGAACATCATTACAAAGTCCAGGGACTTATCGAAATTCTCGTAGCCGCGCTTGCTCAAACCAACAATGTGGTTTTTTATATCTTGCACGTGCTGTTTAATATATCTGCTTTGTGTGTCGGCATCGTCAGCAGCTAAATAGTTGGTGTAAGCGATTAAGGATACTTTAGAGTCAATAATTACTTTGCGTTGGTCGGGGTATTGAATAATGGCATCCGGGCGCATTTTCTTTCCATCTTCTCCAATCAAATAACTGCCCTTATCGTCTTTGAGGTAATTTTCGAGGAAATATTCTCGGTCTTTGGTTAAACCCGATTGTTCGAGAATGCTTTCCAGAATCATTTCTCCCCAGCCTCCCTGTGCTTTAGGGTCGGCTTTTAAAGCGCGTGTGAGGTCGCTGGCTTCCTTGCTCAATTTCTCATTCAAACCAACCAGCTCTTTCACTTTTTCACCCAGTGAGAACCGTTCTTTGGCTTCCTTGTCGTACACTTCGTCCACTTTCTTTTTAAAGGAATCGAGGTTTTCTCCAAGTGGTTTTAACAGGGCTTCTAAGTTGGATTTGTTCGTATTGGTAAACTTCTCGGTTTTCTCTTCCAGAATTTTATTGGCAATGATTTCAAAATCGCTGTTGAATTTTTTGCCGATTTCTTCAATCTCCTTTTTCTGGTTATCCAATTTTTCTTCCAGGGCTTCATTGTTAGCCGACAGGGTAGCTACATTCTTATTAGCCTCGTTAAATTCAGTTGTTTTTTGTTCGAGTAGTTCTTCTGTTTTCGATAGCTTTAGGTTCAGTTTTTCAAGTTCCTTCGAGAGCCCGTCTTTTTCAATAGTCGCTTGCGCGAACTTAGAGTCAGCTTCCGTTTTCTGCTGTTTGGTTGTCTCCAATGTATCAGTAGCTCGCGTTAAATCCTGCTTTGCCTGTTTCGCGTTGTTTTTTGCTGTTTCCAGTTCGGCTTTTAAGGTGGCAACTTGCCCGGTAAAGGCACGCAATTCATCTTCTTTTTGTTGAATGCTTGCTTTGGTTGTGGTCAGTTCATCATTCAATCGGGAGCTTTTATCGGTTTCGGCCAATAGCTTTGACGATGCCTCGTTAAAATCAGTCTGTAATTTTTCAAATACCGATTTTTGCACAGAGGAAGTACCAAATTTTTGTTTGGCAATTAACCAGCCAATTAACCCACCAATAATTAATCCTATTCCGATAAAAGCAATTTCCATGTCTGTTGTTGTGTTAGATGATTGTTTTTACATATTTCGCCAGCTTTTTGCCCTTGCTGAGTTCGGTTGCGTATGATTTGTTGATGCCCGATGCTTCGATGATTTCGGCTGCAGTAAATCCTGCTCCATCTATTTGGCTGGCATATTTAATCCCGAATAAATGAATCATGGTTACCTGTTCTTTGCCCGGGGCGTTGTGATACATGTCTGCTAATATTTCTCCGAGTTGTTTTGCTGTCATCGTCTTAGTTTGTTTTAGTTGTTTCCCAATCCCGTACATCAATTTTACCGGTTACGGCTTCCGAAATGAGGGATTGACGGTAGAGTGTGAGTTTTTCTATTGACTGGCTCAGTTTATTTGTAACCTGTTCTGCATTTTGTTCTTTCTTGTCGAGATAATCAACGATTTGGTTTTGTTCAGTTATTGACGGAAAGACAATGAATGTGTTAGTAAGAAAATCTAATTCGACACTTTCAACAGTAGCACCTTGCTTAACAATCTCATTAAGTAGATTTAGTTCATTTCCTTTAACGAAATAAAACAAGTAATTAGAAGATACTCTGCCCCTCGAAGTAAATGCTTTGATGTCTTGATTAACGGCGACAGGTGTTCCAGTTATTGCGATTGGAATTGTACGCTGAAGTATTCCAGAGCGAACTACCATTAAAAGATTGCCTTCATCAATTAAGTTCGTTGCAGAGTTTGCCAAACCTTCATCTGTGATAAAGTCTTCGGTAGTGGTAATTAGGTCAACTTTCATGTCTTTGGGAGAAACCCATGGAATTGTTCCATTCCAAAAATCATCTACCTGTTTATTTGGTGTTCCACCACCAGTTATTTTAAATAAATGCTTCAGTTTAACCACTTTCCAATGCGTCGGAATCTCACCCAGCCACTCAATGCCGCTATCCTTCATGGGGACATTGGGATTTAAGCCTTTGGTGACGGCCTCGTTAATAATTGCCTGGCGTTGCAGTTTGAGCTTTTCAATAAGTTGCTCTTTTTTCTCAATCAGCGCATCGATTTGAGCGGTTTTGTGGTCGAGAAAAGAGATAATTTTATTTTGTTCTTGAATAGCAGGAATCGGAAATCCGAACCTATCGAATACATTTTGATATAAATGTAAAATTGTGGCGCCTGTACTATTGAAATCAAAAAAATCTGAAAACACGTTTGAAATCAAAATGTAATACAGATACCTTGATTGTAATTCTTTTAAGAGAGGTCTAACAACAAAAATACCGCTATTTAAACACGTGTACTTTGGCAAAGAATCGATATGTGCTACTTTACCAATTGTTCCATCTTTTGTAATTAGTAGGTCATCTTTTTTTATTTGAATAAAGGGGTCTTCATCGTACCTTTCTTTATCAATTGAATAGCAATTTTCCCAATTAATTTTCCCCTTCTCAAAATCAGTCCCAGTTACCAAATAAGCATATCCCTCGTCAAGAAACTCGTCAGATTTCAATCCTTTCCACCCTATCCTTCCTTTAACATAGGTGGCATATTTGATTTGTGACATAGCCCACTCTTCAGGAATATTTCCAATCCACTGAACTCCGCTAGCCTTATATTTCTCGTATCGTTTCATTAGGCCAGTAAGTCTTTTAAGAGGTCAACAATTCCTTTTTCACCGGTTTCCGGTTTACCATATTCAAGGATTTTAATGTCTTCGGCAATGATTTCGGAGCTATCCAAGCCTTTGTACTGGTAGAAATACTTGGTGAAGTTTATCTCGTAACCAATCCGGGTTTTATCGATGTCAATCCACGCATCGGGTACATGGGGCAGTACTTCTGCGTTAAAGTAGTCGTCAATATCAGCAGTTAAAGGCACGTTTTCCTTGTCGCGTTTTTTGCTGTCAGGTTTTGGGTTATCATTTCTATCGGTTTGCACACGGCCTTTTTTGTCGCGCAGCGGTTGTTCAATGGTTAGCTGGTAGTAACCAAAGTGGTCGTTATCGAATATTTTACAGTATTCGCCTTCTTCAAACTGCTCGTACAGTTCGGTAATTTGTGCGATGTACTGGTCGTCGATTTGGTTTCGTTTGTTGCCCAAACTCTTTTTCATGGGGTTGGCAAAAATGTGCTCCACCTTTTTGCTGCCGTTGGTGCCTTTTTCAATGTTGGCCGCTGCATTGATCAACTGCACCTTTCCTTTGCGTCTGGCCTCTTTTTTATTGGTAATAAACCAAATGTAGGTGTTAATGCCCGTGTTGTAGAAAAGGTCTTTTGGCAGTGCTACAATACATTCGAGCCAGTCGTTCTCGATGATCCACTTACGAATTTCACTTTCTCCACTTCCTGCATCGCCTGTAAACAGGGGCGAGCCATTGGTAACTACCCCGATGCGGCTGCCTTCGCGTTCCATTTTAGAAATCATGTGCTGAAGGAACAGGAGCTGGCCATCGCTGGTGCGTGGTAGCCCGGCATAAAACCGTCCGGCAGGGTTTAAGGCTTCATTGCGGATAAATTTCTCGTCCTTTTTCCAGGTTACGCCATAAGGAGGATTCGCCATCATGTAATGGAAATGCTTGCCCACAAACTGGTCTTCAGAAAAAGAGTTACCATGTTTGATGTTATTGGCATCTTCGCCGGTTATCAGGGCTTCCGATTTGGCAATGGCAAAGGATTGCTCGTTAATTTCCTGCCCGTATGTTTTAATCACAGGTTTATGGTCGCTGTCGCCAAACAGGGCATCTTCGATGTATTTTTTACCCAGGTTTACCATACCGCCGGTACCACAAGCCGGGTCGTAAATGGTACGGATGATTCCGGGCTGGCTAAGTTCAGCAATTTCGGGTGCAAAAATGATGGCGTTCATCAAGGCAATTACATCGCGTGGGGTAAAGTGTTCCCCGGCAGTTTCGTTGCTTTGTTCGTTCGATATACGGATGAGTTCCTCAAACACATAACCCATGCCGTGATTGTCAATCTTGTCGGTATTTAGGTTTACCCGACAGATGGCGTCAATCATTTCATAGAGCAGCTTGTTTTTAATCAAGCGAGCAACGATTTTATCGAACTGAAAGTTATCGAGGATGTCACGTACATCGGGGTTAAAACCATTCAGGTAGTTATTGAAGTTAATCTCGATGTTGCGCGGGTCGTCTTTCAATGAATTGAGGGTGTGCTTCGAGGTATTGTAAAACTTCAAACCTCCGGCAGCTTTACGCAAAATGGGGTCGAGTTTATCCTCAACTACTTTATCGTGAAAGTTGCTGTACGCATCGCGAACCTTTTGGTTAACGGGTTCCAGGATGCAATCGAGTCGGCGAATCACCACAAAGGGGAGGAGTACGTCGCCAATTTCGTTCTTTTTAAAGGCATCACGCAAAACGTCATCTGTAATTCTCCAGATGAATCCTACTTCGACTTTTGAATTGTTATTAATTAATTCGTTGCTCATATCTTGTTTTTCTTTTCTCTTTTATTGACAGCTCAAAGATAGTTTTAATGTGTGCAGTAGAGGTGCATAGGTTTTAGGTAAATTTTAAAAAATAGGAATCACCGTTTTCAATACCAAATATCCTATCTGGATGAGTTTGCTTTACAATGTCAATTACCTTTGTCTGAATATTATTGATAACAGAGGGTATTAATTCCTTTCTGGCTTCATCATGCATGATTGAATATAGGTGTATTGCATCACCTCTATTTGTAAAAGTTCCATTGTCGTCAAAATATGACAAGCCTGCTCCGCTTTCGATATATTGATAATTGGTAAGAATATATCTATCGTGCCTTGCTTTTCGCGATTGTGGAGAAATAACAAGCCATAGCTTGTACCTTTCATGTCCTAACAATTCGTTTAAAAATTCTGAACACAAATCATATAATGGCTGAAATCCATTACCCTTTTCTTTTTGAAATTCATGACTATAGAACGGAAATGACAGCTTAATATCATCTCTGTCATCGACATACGTATTAATTAGAATGTTGACCTTATTCTGAATCTTCTCTAAAAGAGTCCTCATTAGTGGTTTAAAATTATTTTCAATGTACTCATTTATTTTCCAGTCATTTCGGTCTGGTTTAAATAGGTAAGGTTCATTTATTATTAATTCAAAGAATGGTAAGATAAACGGTTTGAAGTCTTGGTATTGATTAAAAGTAGTACCAATTGTGAGAATTTTACTTGCTCGAAAAAATTCCTTTTTAAAGTTTAACTTCAGATATGTTTCTGTCTCTTCACCAACACCTGCCATTAATAAACCAGTTTTTGATTTAGCCTTATTCACCTGTTCGCAGTCATAAGAAAAAAGAACAGTCCTCTTGTCTTCGAAATGATGATGGAGGTTTGTTCTAAATGGCGGATTAAGAAAATCTTGTTCTTCTGTTCTGTAATTAATTACAAAATTACCGGAGGTTAAATCTGGTGCTATTGTTTCAAACAATTGATTTTGAACTGCAACTTCCTCTGTTTCGCAAAGTGTGATTGTAGATTCTTGTGAGATTAGCATATATAATCCTTGGTATTCCTTAGTTGTTCTATCCATGTTGAAAATCTCTGCAAGATTATCAACATCAGTGTATAAAGAAATTCGCTCCATGTGCTATCTCCTTTTTAAAAGTTGTACAGCATGTTGCGACGCCACATCAAAAAAACCAGTTCCAAAATTCTCCTGAAATATACCATCTTGCCTGTAGTTCATTTGATATGGCCCCTTTTCTTTGTCGAAATAGTAAACAGTAAATGGTTGCTCTTTTTTATCATCATTAGAGTTTAATTCTTTTACAAGAAGTTGGGATTTACGGAGAATGTATTCAGAATGAGTTTCAATTAAAAATCTTATAGCATATTGATAATTAACCTCATAAACCAACTTTGCCAACTTACTTTGTAATGATGGATGAAGATTTATTTCAGGTTCCTCAATTATTATTAATCGTTCTGTATGGCCGTTTTCTTCGTTATGAATTACACTTGCTAATTGAAGGATAAGTTTCATTGCCTGGATTGAGCCCATTCCTTTATCAGCAATATTTATTTTTAATTTGGGATTATCAACTTCATCTTTAATCAGAAGCTGATATGCCTCACCTTCATAAGAAATTATTTCATAGTCTTTTCCAATTTCAAACTGATCCATCCAGTATTGTACAAAATCAATTACCTTTTTATCCTTTTCATGGTTAGAAGAAAGCTTTAATTGATAAAAATTATGTACGGCTTGTGCAAGAGAGTTTGACTTATCTTTGATTGACAGCAGTGCCGTTTGTTTTTGAGAATCAGCACCAAAATAGGTCAAATTCATTCTGTTAACATGATAAAGAAAAACGTCTAATTCATTAGCAATTGTGGCCTCATCATTTAACAAGCTTCTGATTGCAGCCAATTCGGTTCTTGGCGTTTTGTTATCATTTTTACGAACTCTGTTTAACCGATATACCTGGTTAAGTAATTCGTCCAGTGAAGCTATTTCACTTCCTGAGTGCGACAAAGAATAGGAAATACTATAGTCTTTGGTCGAGACAGGATTGATTCTTTTGTATCCGCTTATTCTTTTTTGCAAAGCAGTTATCTCATCATTTTTCGATAACCAGTTACGCAAATCTGTCTTTTGGTCAATTGTGGACAATTCCTGTTGAAGGAAAATAAGTTCTTTATTTGCGGTTTTAAGACTTTCATCTTCTTCATAATCATCATCGAACTCCCTGTTTATCGTAACAAGAGTTCTACCTGTAAAATTGAAACTCAACTCAATTCCTTTAATGGAAGATTGTAGACTTAATGATACTACTTTTGCTACTGTATCATTTTCATTGCCGGTAACAACCAGTATACAATCGAAATTTCGTATTCTAAAATAAAACTCAATGGAGTCATTATCTGCCTGCTGACACAAAGTACGCTTAAATGAAACAACGTTAGCTTCATTTAATACATTCCCATCAAATCGGAATATGCCGGCTTGCCTGTTTTTTATGTAGTCAATAATCAATAAAATTGCTTTTACCAGCGTGGACTTACCTGCATTATTGCGCCCCACCATAAAGGTTATCTCTCCCAAATCGAGAGGTTCCAAATATTTAAACCGTCTAAAATTTTTAAATCCTATATTTTCCATTATCAAAATTCATTTAAACCTGTGCAGTGTTTATACACAGGTGGTATATTTTAGATTTAATACTTTAATTCTGTTTGTGATGGCTGCTCGAAGAGCCTCTGGCTCTGCTACTTCAATTTTCTCTCCGAAGGAAAGAATCGTTGATTCCAATTCGTAATTCAGTTGAAGTTTTAATTCAATCCGGGTTCCTTCCTCATCCTTTTTTATTTTCTGTGAACCATGCATGGGTTTAGACGTGATGTAAGGTAACAGGTCATCATCGGCCTTTAAAACTACCTTTTGGGGTTCCTGCGCTTCATCTACTGATACTCCAATAACGTCGTCGAAATAGTCTGAAAAGTCGATTTTTGTATTTGTGATGTATTTTGTTTTGCTTTCGTTGATTTTCTGAATGCGGTCAAGCGCCAGGTTTGTGATGCTTCCATATTCGTTATTCAACCCAAATAAAAACCAGCGGTTGTTGTACTGTTTCAGGTGGTAGGGATGAATTTCAAATAATAACTCTCTATCTGTTTTAAATGGTTTGTAAGTTATTAGCAGCACCTTTTTGCTGACGATGGCGTTGTAAATATTGCCAATGTACTCGCGCCCGGTTAAAAACGGGTTTTCTTCAAAACTCAGTATGTTGTCATCAGTTTTGAGATTAAAGGTGTGTTCCAGGCGGGCTGTTAATTCCTCTACCCAATCAAATTGAGGCATCCCTTTAAAACGGGAAAGCGTTAATAAGGATTCCTTTAATTGTTGGGCTTCCTGCTCGTTTAAAGGTTGACTATTGATCGAAAAGTTCATGTCGGTATAGCGATAGAACGCTTTTCTGCCATCTTTAAAGGATTCGACAGGAGCGTCAAAACCTTTTGAATCCTGCATGAACTTTATGTCTTCATATATCTGACGACGTTTTACCCCTGAGGATTTTGGGTCAACATCCAATAAAGCGTCATTACATGCGTCAATTAAATCCTCGATGTAATATTTTCTACCCGGATTCCGAAAACATCTATCCAAAGCCTGGTATCGTATAGTCGCGTTTTTGTTGGTTGACACGTTTTCTTTTATTTATTGCTCAGATTTTGCTCTACAAATTGCAGGGCTTTCATCGCTGTTTCTTCATCTTTAATCAGTTCATATACCTGCCCGGCCAACCAGAAGGTTAGTAATTCATCTTTATCAACCTCAAGCAATTCAGCCAATTGGATTACTTGCTCTCGTTTTGCCTTACGCTCGCCCCGTTCAATTTTGCTAAACATGGGTGTGTCAATTTCCAGTTCAGCAGCCAGTTGGCGTTGGAGGAGGGCTTTTTCTTCCCGTAATTCTCGTATTCTTTTTCCCAAAAACATAATAGTAGGGTTTAATGACTTGTCAGATTTTGGCTAATTTAATGAAGAAAAGCTAAACATAACCAAGAAAAAATAGGAGAGTTATCAACATCGGAGAGGGGAAGTATAGGAAACGTAGTAAATGGAATAGTTTACAGTATTCAGTCACAGTTTACAGTTGGCTGAATAAACCCCACGTTTCCGCTAATTCCTGTTTCCCATTTGACGGTTTTGTATAGTTGTTATGCTCATGTTCAAGCAAGCCATTGTCTTTGAATTGACCGATGTATTTTTCCGCGGTCTTTTCTTTAATATCCAAATCCAGTGCAACTGACAAGTAGCCTTGTCGGTTAAGGTATGGCATTAAACGACATCAGGATAGTTCGTTAGGTGGTGTTTTATTTTTGAAATAGACTTGGCCCCACTAATTTTCCGTAAATGATGCAAAAGTGTACGTAAACTTTCATTCTCTGCATTATTAAGGCAAAAATCAATAATTGATATATTTAGCGAATTTTGTACGTGTCTGAATACCAGCGTTATACATTGTTGTGTAGAATGGTCTCTTGTTAGCTGAAATTGTACTTGCAGAGAAGATATGAACTCTGAATATATAATGTTTATAGGGTATTCGGGAGATTTTTACGTAGTTATACGGACTTTTTCCGTATTTTAGACTGAGGTGTATTGCCTAAAGGTGTGTAATGTTTGTATTGAATTTTTCCTCGGTAAATCTATATACCCGTCTTCTCTGGATCCTTCGAAGATTGTTCTTCTCTTAATCTTGTGTAGGATATTTCCTCGTCGTCCAGCATTAATCCTTCCGAAGTTTTCACGTATGTTTTCGGTGACTCCTTCTTGAGTATTTCCAGGAACTGTTCCAAGATCCTTATATCCTTCTCTACGTCCTTCTTCTCGTGCGGCTGTGTCGTTGTTTCTACTCCGTATTCTGCCAGTTCGATTAACAGATTCAATCGTTTGTCTAATAGCTTATCTATGTTCTCCTTGGCTACCATATGTAATTTCATTTTACTGAGAAACAAATGTATCATTTTCTGGCGTAGCTTTAAACGAGGTGCCTTTATAAGTTAAAAGGTTATTCCATCCTCGAATTATGCCCCGACAACAAAGAAAGCACATAAAATGCTTTCCTTGCCGTTGTTTTATTGTTGCATTGTTTGCTCTTTTTGATTCCTTATTTTCTGTTTGTTTGAATCCTCAAAAAGGACTATCGCTTATTTTGGATGAGATACTATTGTCGGGATGAGGCATATTGAAATTCATGGGGCTTTCTGAAAACCGGGTCATTTGACCATCGTGATATACGTTAAAGTCACCAAGTTTTCCCCGGCGATGTTTGGCAATAGTTGTCCTGATTGCTTCGCCATCAGGCGAAAGAAAGATCACTAAATCTGCATCCTGTTCTATCGCTCCGGATTCTCGCAAATTTGCCAGCGTTGGCGTTTTTCCTTCGGCATCCCGGTTTAACTGTGAAAGTGCTAGAATCGGGATGTTTTCGGACAATGCAATGGTTTTTAGTGTTCTGCTAATTTCTGACACCTCTAATTCTCTGTTTGCTTTGCTCGACTGTGATCTGACTAACTGCAAGTAATCAACCATTACAAAGTCACAGCAGCCTTGCTTACGGTTCTGGTGGATCGCAGTCCTGATTTGTTGTACCGTCATTCCTGCTGCATCTCGGAAGATGATCGGTAAATTTTCGAGTCTCGAAACTGCAAGATTAATCTTCTGCCAATCCGATATATCTAGCTCTCCGTCCCGAATGCCTGATCTGTAAACTTCACTTTCAGATGAAAGTAAAATCCGGGCTAAATCTTCTTTGTTCATTTCGAGTGAAAAGATGTTTACCCAAGACCCGGCCTTAGCTGCTTCGAGTGCGAAATGAAGCGCAAAGGATGTTTTCCCGACGCCGGGACGTGCTGCTAAAACAATCATGTTGCCTGGTCTCCATCCTCCGGTTGTATAATCCAAGCTTTTAAATCCTGTTATGATTCCCGGTGGTTGACCGGCTGCTGTTGCTGTACAGTCTGCCTCAATATCCCTAACCGTATCCTTTAAAACTTCCGAAATATGTTTTCCAGAGTCAGCAATCGTAAAAATGTTATCAAGCCTTTCCCCGGCTTGCTTCCAAGTCTGACTGATCGTTTCCACATCTTCACCAGAATAGGCCTGATCGATAATCTCTGTTGCTTTGCGAATCATTTCGCGTTTGACATACATTTCCGCAATGATCCTGGCATGGTGCTCAATGTTCGCTGCTGAAGCTACGTTCCGGGTTAGTCCTGTTATATATCCCGGTGTTAGAGTATCCAATCTCCCACTTTCTTTTATCGCCAGGGTAACGGTGAGCAGATCGACAGGCTTTTTATCAGCCTTGAGTCTCAGGATAGTTTCAAAAATGATCTTGTGTTTATCCTGATAAAAGCTGTTGGGCTGCAAAATACTTTCAACCGCTGTGAATGCTTCGGCTTCCAACATTAATGCCCCTAATACGGCGGCTTCAACTTCAATTGCTTGAGGTGGAATATGTTCTAATTCTGAATTTTTCATTTCTCTACTCCTCTTAGTGGCGGTAATGTCGTGTAACTGTTTGTTTTTTGATTCTTTTTCCAGGTTGCCAACCTTCGGGAAATGCCGAAAGAACTCTGCTTCTCAAATCTCATCTTACGGTCATTTTCTCCATGCTCAGTCCAGTACGAATAGAAGTTATTCATCATCTCTTTTCCATACATATCAAAAAAAGGATTTAGAGAGTTCGCAAAATCCCTTTTGCGTTCCTCTATATTCTTTCTTTTATTCTTATATTCTTTAGCTGTGGTCGTTTGCTGGTCGCTTGACTGACCGTATGCTGGTCGTTCTGTTGGTCGTTCAGGTTCTCTTTCGCCTTGGTATTGACTCCATTTACAGATAGTTACTATGCTAAATCTGTTGGTCGTTTTGATGGTCAGTTCGTTGGTCGATTTTAGGCGATTTAATGAAGTCCTGATTTGTCGCTCAGATAGTTTCAATTCATCGGCTAATTGCTTGCGTCCAATGATTAATTGACCGGGAAGTAGATCGATACCTTTCCACTTTTGGGGCTCGAAATTGGCCTGTAAAAGTAGGTGTGTGAATACCCGGAATGTGTTAGGCTCCGTGTACCATTCCCAGTCAATCATTTTGCGACTTATTTTAATCCACCCGTGCATTGTACTGAAATAATCAACGTTATTTTTTCTTCGATGTACCATCTCTGTTTGCTCTAGTTCATTAAATACCTTTCAACGAGAAATGGGTTTTTTTCTAATTTTCTCAGCAACGTTTTAATTTTCTCTTCAGGACCAGTCATTTTTAATACATGACCTCCAAATGGAACCTTTTCTTTTAATTGAGTGACTTCTTCCATGTAAATCATTCCTGTATCCCTGTTCATCCAAAGCCCATAGATGATACAATCCTTTGAATTGTCTCTTTTCCTTGCTGATTTATTTTTGTTTAGATAGGAATGCTTACTTTTGATTCGATCGTTAATGCCGTAGCCTGTGGAGCGTGCGGCTTTTTTTATACTATCCATTCCTGCGCCCTCCTTTCTTTCTGGTGGCTAAAAAGTTTTCGGCTTCGGCTTCTATTTCAGCGTTTGACAGCTTGCGGCCTGACCTTACCCAATCAAGTATGATTTGCTTATCAAACAAAACACGTTTGCCTTGCTTGCATCCTCCTGGAATAAGTCCTTTTGAATAATTGGAATAAACTGTTGGTTTGGATAAATGAAGTAACTCAGCGAGTTCGTCAACTGTGATTAATTCTTGTAAAGGTTGTACTTGGGGAATTTGATGAGTTTTTTCTAGCTGTTGTTGCTCTTGATTTTTAAACTCTGCCAAAGCAACTTTTACTATCTCTTTTAAATCTTCGGGTGTTGATAATATTAACTCCATGCTCAAAACTTTTTTAAATGTTCTGAGTCAAAAGTAATGGGGAGGTCTGGGGGGAATTGGGGAGGTTTTTAATAAATAAAAATCCGTAACATGTTGTCAGTTAATTTTTAATGTGGTTTGGAATGAAGTTTTTGGGGAGGTTGCTGGGGAGGAGGATTCATTTTTTAGCACTTTTAATACTTCATCTATTTTTTTCGCTTCTGTCAACTCCCTTTCTTTTCTTTTTGATTTGTATTTTTCAACGAGTTCAACAGTTAATTTTTTGCCTTTAAATAAAAGCCTTTCAGAAATCCACGTGTTGAAACTTTTAATATTTTCTTTTGATACTATTTTTTCAAGCTCTGCAATAAAATATCCAAAATCTTGAACAGATCCTAAAATAAAGTCAAGTTTTAATTCTGGTGGAGTATCACTTGTTCCGAAGCAAAAGTAGTAATCAGGCAGGGTAGTTTTTTTGAACATTGTCCCATTGGTTGACATGAAGAAGATTTGCAATTCATTTTCGATATCATAACCAAATGTTTTCACCAAGTCATAACCTTCTGATGAATCAGGGGATTTTTTATCGTTTGATTTTCCAGTGTTATTATTTGCTTTCTTTTCAGTGTTTGCAGAACCTACATTCAGAATAAGGATTTCATCTCTAGTATCACTTATTAGTAAGTCATATTCTCTTAACATTTCTTGACTTGCGCCCAAATCGCGAACTTTTTTTCTATTTCCCTTTAGAAACTCTAATCTTTTTTTTGGGTTATTTATGTATTCTTCACATTCAAGTGGTCGAAGTTCTCCATTTAACCACGTAATTTCATCTTCTCTCATAAGGTTAATCTATATACTTAAAAATCCAGTATTATTTTATTTGTTGCTTCTCTCTTTGCTTTATCAACTATGTTTGCGTAAACCTGTGTAGTTTTCAGGTCTTTATGCCCTAGCATTTTTGAAACAGTATAAATATCAGTTCCATTGAATAGCTGTAATGTGGCGTATGTGTGTCGAAAACAATGGAAGGTAATATCTTTAGTTATCCCAGCGGCGCCAATCCATTGGGAAAGATGTTTATTTGCATAAGCCGAATATTTCAAACCCTCAAAAACTTTGTCTACAGAGTCCCCTGGACTACCGCAAATGCTATAAGCCTGTTCCGAGATTGGTAAAACCTCAACACCTTTGGTTTTCTTTTGTAAGAAGTTCAAAAAGTAGCCCTGTCCTTCGATGTATTCTATTTCTCTCCAAACCATTTTTTGAATATCAGAGAACCGAAGCCCGGTAAGTGATGAGAAGAGGGCGGCACGTTTTAACAATGGGTCGTTACAAGGCGTTTTTACGAGTCTATTTAGTTCGTCAATGGTTAGGTATTCCCGTCTGGTTTCGGCTGCCTTGATAGGTTGTAGTTTACTGTTGAGGTCGGTTTGTAGAATACCGTCTTTGTAGGCTTGTTTTAATGCTGCCTTTACCTTATTGAAGTAGGAGACAGCAGAATTTGTTGATAAGGTTGTTTTTTCGCTTCTAGTGCTTTTAGTGGTCAGTAGGTATTCTTTGAAGTCCTCCAAAAAACGTTCGTTGAGGTCGGCAAACTTTAATTTTCCGTTGGTAAACGCTTCGAGGTAATTAAGGGTTGACAGCCAACTGTTCCGGTTTGATTCTTTTTTCTTATCAGTTAATTTTTTGAAATAGTCAATAAAAGATTGTTCTCCCAATTCTCTCTTACGAAGCTGCTCTTTTTCGTATTCGTTGTAGATTTCCGGTTTATTTAAAAAGTTTTCCCTTTTCTGCCTTATACTATCGGCAATCTTTAGTGTATCTGTATTGTGTTGTTTGTCAATAGGGTTGAGAACAACCTTTTTTTCTTTTCCGTTTCTACCAGTGGTTGTTTCCTTAAAGATATAAAGTCCTAAAAACTCCCTTCGTGTTGGTTCGCCTGTTTCAGGATGCGGGATTGGTGGGTAAAAGTCGAGGTACAGGCTTTTACGTCCTTTGCTGATTTCCTTTTGCCTTAATGTAACTTTTGTTGTCATTGTGTGTTACTGTTTAATTATGAATAGTTCGTCAAAGTGCTGTTTGGAAATCTGTACAAACTTTCCTTTTCGCTCTTTAGGAATTGCGTTTTCATGAACCCGGTTATAAACCTGATCGCGTGATAGGTTATATTTTTCCTGTACCTCTTTTACTGTGTACCATTCGGTAATAGTTGAAACATCATCCCGCTTCTTTTTAAAGTAGCTATCAATATGCTTTTTTGAAACGTGAGTTTTGCCACCTATTTTGGTTTTCGGGATATTGTTTTCACGAATGATTTTAAAAACCCATGTAGTCCCAATGTTGTATTTTTCTTGAACTTCTTCAATGGTATAAAACTCTGTTATAGGTTTGCGTTCGGTAGGAGTGGGGCGTTCGTAGGCTTCGTTTTGCCTGAAAATACTTAGCAGATCTTCTTTTAAGAATAATACTTTGTTATTGCTGAAACGAGTTCCTTTTATTGTCCCGTCGTCTAACCATCTGTAAACGGTTCTTCTGCTTATGCCTAGAAATAAGGCTGTTTCTGATACGGTTAATGTGTCTTTGTCCTTTATTGAGGGTACTAGCTTTTGTTTTGTTTCCTTTGATTTCTTCGTTTCAGTATTCGACTGATTTATTTTCACTTGTCGCTTGTTTTGCTTGTAAGCTGCATTATTGCAAATTTTTGAGCAATACCGGGTTTTTGTGGTTTGGGCTGTAAACTCATTACCGCAATATTCGCAAATCCGTTGTATCGTAAAATTACTACTCATAATTTCGCCTTTTTTGTGTCAGAGTATGACATAGTGTGACATAGTGTGTCATAATGTGACAAGTATACACTATATAGGTACAAAAAATCCTCAATCTTTCGATGAGGTACAACGAAGGTACAAAAAGGAACAAAACAAGCAAGTAATATCACAAACATTTACGAATTGAAGAAGAATGAAAAGTTCTTAAAATATGGGTATATAGGAGTTTGTTGATTGTTTCGTATTTGCTTGTTTTGTGGTGGTTACTTTCCGATACAGAAATTCTTAAAGATATGCCCCAGTACTTCGTAATTGCTGATTTCACCGGTAATCTCTGATAGATAGTGCAAACATTCGCGAATATCCTGTGAAAGAAAATCCCCGGTAATTCCGGTATCCAAACCATCTAAAACACGCAGAATTGCTTCGTGGGCATGTTTTAGTATCTCATAATGCCGGGCGTTGGTAACAATTACATCCTGTTCAACGGTGTCGATGTTGATGGAACGGACCATGTGATCGATTAGCTCGTCCAGGTTTTCCTTTTGTTTGGCTGCAACAAAAACGATTTTCTCGTGATCAGCTAAATCCACAACTTCCAAAAGTTGCATGGTATCGCGAAGTCCCGAATCGATTTTATTGGCAACGATTATTAAGGTTTGTCCGGGTGAAATTCGCTCTCTGATTTTGTCAATCCGGCTTTTTACCAGCGGAAAAGGATTGTTGGTATCCACTACAAGTAAAACTACGGTTGCTTGTTCCAGCTTGCTGTAGCTTCTCTCAATTCCCAGATTCTCGATGTGATCGCTGGTTTCACGGATGCCCGCTGTATCAAAAAAGCGAAACGCGGTTCCGTGAATGTTTACTACATCTTCAATCACATCACGCGTAGTTCCGTGGATATCGGAAACAATCGCCTTGTCTTCGTTCAGTAAGGCATTTAGTAGGGTAGACTTACCAACATTTGTTTCTCCGACAATAGCTACAGGAATTCCATTTTTGATGGCATTCCCAAGTTGAAAGGAGTTTTTCAGTTTGCGAAGGAGGCGTTCTATTCTTTCGGTCAGATTGCGAAGTTCTCTTCTGTCGGCAAACTCCACATCTTCTTCGCTAAAGTCGAGCTCGAGTTCCACCATAGCTGTAAAATGCAAAAGTTGTTCGCGCAAAGCGCCAATTTCTTTAGAAAAGCCACCACGCATTTGGTTGATGGCAAGTTTGTGGGCCGCAGCATTCGACGAGGCGATTACATCGGCAACGGCTTCCGCCTGCGAAAGGTCCATTTTTCCATTCAAAAATGCACGTTGTGTAAACTCGCCAGGCAAAGCCATGCGGGCTCCGTTGCCAATCAATACTTCCAGAATTTTTTGCTGAATAAACGTTGATCCGTGGCAGGAGATTTCCACAATATCTTCTCCCGTAAAAGAGTGCGGTGCTTTGAACAAGGCAACAACAACTTCATCAATAATTTCCTGTTCGTTAATAAACTGACCGAAATGAAGCGTATTGGGAAGTTGCTCAGCTAGCTTTTTATTCTTATTTGGGCTGCGAAACGATTTATCAGCAATAGCGATGGCTTCACTTCCCGAGAGTCGGATTACCGCAATGGCTCCCATTCCCGGCGAAGTAGAAATGGCACATATGGTGGATTGATCAAGCATGAATTATTCTAAAAATGTTGGCACAAATATATGGATAATAAAAGTGTTCGGGCGTTGTTGATATATGTTGTCATAATTTATAGTTTTTAATCTAGTAATTTCCTGCCTCATTTATTACATTTGAAACCTCAATATAAAATAAAATGCCTAAATGCACTTATGATTTCCTAATTGTTGGAGCTGGATTATTCGGATCTGTTTTTGCTGCAGAAATGAAGAAAAGAGGAAAAAAATGTTTGGTAATTGATAAACGAAAACATGTTGCCGGAAACATTTACACCGAAAAACGAGAGGATATAAATGTTCATGTTTATGGAGCCCATGTTTTTCATACCAGCAATAAACGAGTTTGGGATTACGTAAACAACTTGGTGGAGTTTAACCGATACACGAATTCACCGGTAGCCAATTATAAAGGTCGGCTTTATAATCTTCCCTTTAACATGAATACTTTTTACCAGTTATGGGGAGTATGTACGCCCGAACAAGCTAAGCACAAAATTGCAGAACAACGAAATGCCTATAAACACATTCAAAACCCTAAAAACCTGGAAGAACAGGCCCTGGTTTTGGGCGGTAAAGACATTTACGAGAAACTGATAAAAGGATATACCGAAAAACAGTGGGGGCGGCCTGCGACACAAATTCCGGCTTTTATTATCCGCAGACTTCCTTTTCGTTTCACCTTTGACAATAACTATTTTAACGATTTATATCAGGGAATTCCGATTGGTGGTTACACTAATTTAGTGAAGAAACTGTTGGAAGGAATAGAAGTTAGAACAGAGGTTAATTATTTTGAGGAAAGGACGAATCTGCATGCACTAGCAGATAAAGTTGTATTTACCGGAAAAATTGATGAGTTTTTTGATTATCAGTTTGGAAAATTGGAATACAGAAGTCTGCATTTTGAGCATGAAGTACTGCAAACTGAAAATTTTCAGGGGAATGCAGTTGTTAATTATACAGAAAGAGAAGTGCCGTTTACACGTATATTAGAGCACAAACATTTTGAATTCGGACAACAGGATAAAACTATCATTACACGAGAATATCCACATGAATTCTCACAAGATAAAGAACCTTATTATCCAATAAACGATGCGAAGAATCAAGCTATATATGAAATGTATTTAAAATTGTCAAAAGAGAATAACAATATAATTTTTGGTGGCCGTTTAGCAGAGTACAAGTACTACGACATGCACCAGGTAATTGAAAAAGCCTTAGACAAAGCACAACAAGTTATTTAATAAAATATATAGCTCGACAAAACACTATTTTTATGAAACTAACATCTAACTCGAAAATTTATATTGCCTGTAAGCCGCAGGTTGCTAGCGGAGGTCCTGAGCTTCTTCATCAGTTAGTAGCCAAATTAAATCAATCAGGGCATAATGCCCGAATGTTTTATTTGAAGAAAATGAATGATCCTATTCATCCCAATTATAAAAAATACATCAGTGATTATGTGTTTGAAATTGAGGATGATGCAAGCAATGTGCTTATCGTGCCAGAGACACGTACATTTGAGTTATATAAATACCGAAACATTCAAAAGATTATTTGGTGGCAAAGTGTAGATAACTATTATATATCGAGAAATCGGTTTAAAAACCGGGTATTTGCAGCTTTAGGAATAAAGAAGTTTTTTAAGATTGAAAATCCAAAGTATCACAACGGAATTACCGATCACCTGGTACAATCGAAATATGCCGAGATTCACCTAAAAAGAAACAATATTGAAAGGTGTTCATACCTCACAGATTACATTCGAGAAGATTTTATTTCAAAATCAAAAGCAATATCAGCCGAAGAGAAAGAAAATATTGTGCTTTACAACCCACGAAAAGGCAAGGAATTCACCAAAAAAATTATTGATTCTCACCCCGAAATTAAATGGGTTCCGCTAATAAATCTAACGCCTGCGCAGGTAGCTGATCGAATTGCCTCTGCCAAAGTTTATATCGATTTTGGCAATCATCCCGGAAGAGACCGTTTCCCACGCGAAGCAGCTGTTCTGCATAATTGTGTAGTAACCGGAAAACTTGGAGCGGCAGAAAATGCGGTGGATATTCCGATTGATGATGAGTTTAAATTCGAGGATGACGAACGGTTAATTAAACAAATTGGAAATAAAATCAAAGAATGCATTGATAATTACGATGTTAAGATAAAACAATTCGAACCGTACCGGAAATCGATTGAA
The DNA here is from genome assembly GCF_023111095.1 of Maribellus sp. YY47. Lineage (GTDB taxonomy): Bacteria > Bacteroidota > Bacteroidia > Bacteroidales > Prolixibacteraceae > Draconibacterium. The sequence continues at coordinate 21,188 of NZ_JALGYW010000030.1, read as the reverse complement.
AAGCAGGAAAAAATTTTTGAAGAAGAAATTAGAAATTTTTTCTCCTAATGACGACATTTAAATATATTTATTGAAATTCATTGGGTCATGGACTTGCTTCTGAAAGAATCAGCTAAAATAATTAAGAAATCAAACTACACAATTGCTTTTACTGGTGCCGGAATATCGGTCGAGAGCGGGGTGCCGCCGTTCAGGGGGGAACACGGTTTGTGGAACAAATACAATCCGGAAGTGCTGGATTTGGGGTATTACCTCGATCACGCGGATGAATGCTGGGTGTACATCCGGGAAATATTCTACGATTTTTTTGCCGATGCAAAACCCAATCCTGCTCATTTGGTTTTGGCCGAAATGGAACAGAAAGGGCTTTTACAGGCCGTTATTACGCAAAATATTGATAACCTGCATTACGAAGCGGGAAATAAAATGGTGCATGAGTTTCATGGCAATTCGAAAAAGTTGAAATGTTTGAAATGCGAAGCCGTGTACGACGTGAGTGAAGTGGATTTAAAGTCGCTGCCGCCCAAATGCAAAAACGACGGTGAAATACTGAAACCTGATTTCATCTTTTTTGGGGAAGGAATTCCTCACGAGGCATATTCCAATTCATTTGCAGCCGCTGAAAAAGCCGAGGTCTGTTTAATTATCGGATCTACAGGAGAAGTAACTCCGGCTTCGTATGTGCCCCGAATTGCCAAACAGAGCGGCGCAACCATTATTGAGATTAATCCCGAGGAATCGAGTTTTACGTCGCAGATCACCGACATTCATTTAAAAGGAAAAGCATCGGAGGTTATGACGAAACTGGCAGCCGAGTTGTTTTGAACTTTTCAACCAATGGTTTGAAGTTTAATCGGCATTCCGGATTTGTTGCCAGTAAAACAACATATTAATTAGGCTGCGTTTCTTTTCCGATGAAGAAAAATTATATTTGCCTCGCAGTTTTTACCTGCAAATGTTGTTATACGAATAACAGAACAAAACATATTTTAAAATGAAACTACTTGAAGGAAAGACCGCGATTGTTACCGGCGCTTCACGCGGAATCGGAAAAGCAATTGCCGTAAAATTTGCACAAGAAGGTTGTAACATTGCCTTCACTGATCTTTTTGAAGACGAAAATATGAAAGCAACTGAAGCTGAATTAAAAGCTTTGGGGGTGGAGGCAAAAGGTTATGCTTCGGATGCCAGCAAGTTTGACGATACAGACAGAGTGGTGAACCAGATTGTAAGCGATTTCGGAAGAATTGATGTATTGGTGAACAACGCCGGAATTACAAAAGATACGCTGTTGATGCGAATGACAGAAGAACAGTGGGATGCGGTAATTAACGTGAACCTTAAATCGGTATTCAATTTCACAAAAGCTGCTCAAAAAACCATGTTGAAGCAACGCAGCGGCTCCATTGTAAATTTAAGTTCTGTAGTAGGTGTTAGTGGAAATGCCGGCCAGTCCAACTATTCTGCATCAAAAGCGGGTATTATTGGTTTTACCAAATCTATAGCGCGCGAACTGGGCTCAAGAGGAATTCGTTCGAATGCCATCGCACCTGGTTTTATCATTACCGAAATGACCGGCAAAATACCGGAAGAAGCCCGCAAGGCATGGGAAGAATCAATCCCGATGAAACGTGGCGGAACACCGGAAGAAGTGGCCGGAGTTGCTACTTTCCTGGCTTCTGATCTTTCGTCGTATGTTAGCGGACAGGTGATCACTGTTTGCGGTGCGATGAATACCTAATCAGGCTGTCACGAACAGGAAGTTGATTTCAGACTACAACTTCTTGGAAAAATATTTTAGCTGTCAGATATTCTCTGGCAGCTTTTCTTTTTTTCAGGAAGTCAATTTTTGAAAATATCCAATTCTCAATTTTGAATGTAAAATATCCAACAAAATCCGGAAAGTTGGATATTGGGAATTCCACAACGGATATTCTGCTTTAAAAATTAGTACCGGATAGGAGTATACATCTTTGCTTTCATTTCTGTTGGTAATTTCTTGATCTCAAGAATGTTTCATAAGAATGAAGGCAGTTTAATTTCGAACGGATGAAATTCAGAGGACTTTTTGTTGGCTTAACAACGATCGACATTCAGTATTTTGTGGATGTGTTTCCCGGGGCTAACAAAAAAGTGAAAACCGGTAGCCCCGAAATAATGGTTGGTGGCCCGGCAGCAAATGCGGCCGTTGCTTTTTCGGCGTTGAATAAGGGCGTATATTTTATTAGCGCAGCAGGGAAGCATGGTTTTTCTGATTTTATAACACAGGATTTTCAGAATCATAATTTGGAATTCATTGATCTTTTAGATGATAAAAGCTATCAGCCGGTTATTGCATCGGTAGTTACTGCAGAGAATGGCGACCGGAATATTTTTACGCATCATCCCAAAACGATTCATCCTTGTATTGCGCCGAAACAAATCCTGGATGAAATAAAGCCGGAAATAATACTGTTGGATGGTTTTTATCCGGAGTTCAGTGTTGCTTTGGCCAGGGAAGCAAAACAACGTAAAATTCCTGTAGTGCTCGATTGCGGTAGCTGGAAGCCACAGTTTCAGGAACTTCTTTCGTTAGCTGATATTGCCATTTGTTCTTCCGATTTTTATCCGCCCTTGTGTTCATCGGTTAACGAAGTGTTTAATTTTCTCGAAAAATGCGGAATTGGCGCATTTGCAATTTCCCGGGGAGCCGAAAGTATTTTGGTCAGCCATGCTGGTAACAAAGGAGAAATTGCGGTTGATAATATTATTTCGGTTGATACGCTTGGAGCCGGTGATATTTTACATGGGGCATTTTGTTATTACTATCTTTTTGAACATCAGTTTAATCTTGCTTTGACGAAAGCAGCAAAGCTTGCGTCCTTCAGCTGTAAATATCGGGGAACCCGAGAATGGCTTTCTGATTTGGATGTTTATCTAACAAAAAATAACTAAATTGTAATTTGGAAGATGAAAATCAGTTACCATGTTAGATAAATCGTTGGCGTATCGCTTAAGCATTTATATATCCCTTGCGGTTGTAACCGTGTTTATTGCCTTTATTGTGATTTACTTTCTTTTCAATATGAAAATAATTGAAGAGAATATTGATAATAAGGCGATTAGTGCCAGTGCTGAAGTTATGACTGATATAAAAAAGTATGTGATTACGACCAAAGAATTGACGCAGAATGTGGCTGATCAGGTTATTTTTTATGATCAAAAAGATTATGTACAACCATTTATCGATCACTTGTTAAGAAAGTATCCGTTTATTAATGCCTTTCACATCAATATCGACTCATCATTAAATCTTAGATATCATAATTATTTCAGTTACCGGGAGAATGATTCCACCTATTTTTATCAGGGAAATGAAAGGTTTAGGAATTGTGTCAGTGAGCATACAAATTATAAAATGCTGATTGACGGGAAAAAGCAAAACTGGTCGGAACCGATTCTTTGCAAACGCAACAATCATGTTGTTGTGTCTTATTATACGCCAATTTTCTCAACCGTAAACAATAAAACCACCGAAGTAGGCGAAATTGTTTGTGAGTTGTCCTTACTCGAATTGAACGAGTCCATCAATAAGATAAAAATAGGAAAGAACGGCTATTCCATTTTGATGTCGAAAGACGGAACCTATATTGCGCATCCGAAAAAAGAATGGATACTTCAACGCAATGTAAAGGATCTTCCCCCGGAAGTTTACAAGGAAAGAAAAATTAAATATGACGATTTTCTGAGTAACAATAATTCAGGATCAGTGATTGCCTATCCCGAAATATTGAATTATGAAAAAAGCTTTGTTTACTATTCGCGGATGGAAGAAAACGGTTGGATACTTTTGCTGGTTATTCCTTATAAAGAACTGTTTGAACCCCTGTATGTGCCCATTTTAAAGATGCTTTTCTTCTCGGTTCTGGGAATCCTGGTAATCTATATCCTTGTTACTTATATTTCGAATAAACAAATTCAACCACTTAGCAGCCTCACTTCCCAGTTAACAAAGTTTACCAATATTTCGAGTAATTCTTATGCCGGCGAGGAATCGATGAACGAAATTAAACAGGTTGCCGACAGTTTAAACCTTATGAAATTAGGCTACGAACAGTATCTGCTTCGGATTTCGAAAGAAGAAAAACGTAACAAGGCACAACAAGCCGATTTGATGCAGGCCGCTGAAATTCAAAAGAGTTTAATAAAGGTTGATTTTCCTGCGTTTCCCAAAATTCCGGAGATTGATTTATTTGCTTCGTACAATCCGGCAAAAATCGTTAGTGGCGATTTGTTTGATTATTTTTTTAAAGACGAAGAGCATCTGGTGTTAACGATGGGAGATGTGTCGGGGAAAGGAGTTCCTGCTGCTTTGTTTATGAGCGTTGCTCAAACGGTAATAAAGACGATCGCTTCTGATTTGTCGATTAAAAGAAGTTCTGAACTTGTATACCGGATCAATAGTGAACTGCATTCAAACAATATGCATCAGTTTTTTCTGACCTTATTTCTTGGAGTATTGAACATTCGCACGGGTAAACTTGTGTATTGCAATGCAGCGCATAATTCCACCTATATCATAAAAGCCAGTGGTACGATCGATGTGGTATCTGATTCGCATGGATTGCCGTTGGGATTGTATCGCGATAAGGCTTATCGCGAGGGGCGTTATCAATTGGAAAAGGGAGACACCATTATCTTATATACTGATGGAGTTACAGAGCTTCATGATACGAATAATCTTTTATATGGACATGAACGACTGAAAGAAAATCTGAGAAGCCTGGTAGGACTCGAACCTCAGGAAATGGTAACGCGAATCGAAAAAAGCCTGCGTCAGTTTGCAGGAGATGCCGAGCAGAGTGATGATATCAGTATACTGGCGTTTCGATATAACGGATAAAATAAAAGGCCGGTAATCCGGCCTTTTATTTTATTCTTTCAATGCTTTATTATTCGATAATATCCGCATCTGTAAGCGGTCTTTCTTTTTGTCGTAGCCAACCGAAATGGTATCGCCGTCGGTGATCGAAGCTTTGATAATAATCTCCGCCATTTCATCTTCCAGGTATTTCTGAATCGCTCTTTTTAACGGACGCGCTCCAAATTGCGGGTCATATCCTTTTTCTGCGATAAAGTCTTTAGCTGCAGGTGAAATCTTCAATTTGTAATTCAACGCTTCAACTCGCTTGTACAAACCATCAATTTCGATGTCGATAATTTGATGAATGTGTTTTTTCTCGAGTTGATTAAACATGATTACGTCATCAATACGGTTGAGGAACTCAGGCGCAAAAGCTTTTTTCAAGGCCTTTTGTACGATGTATTTTGCATGCTCGTTTTCCTGTTCCGGTGTTTGGTTGGTTGCAAAACCAACACCTCTCCCAAACTCTTTCAACTGGCGCGAACCGATATTGGAAGTCATAATGACAATCGTATTTTTGAAATCGATGTTACGTCCCAAACTATCGGTAAGTCTTCCTTCGTCCAATAACTGAAGCAGTAAATGGAATACATCGGGATGTGCTTTCTCGATTTCGTCGAGCAATACTACCGAATACGGTTTTCTTCTGACTTTCTCTGTTAATTGTCCGCCTTCTTCGTAACCAACATATCCGGGAGGAGCACCAACCAATCTCGATACGGCAAATTTTTCCATGTACTCACTCATGTCAACCCGAATGAGCGAATCAAGTGAATCAAAAAGATAGGTTGCCAGAACTTTTGCCAGCTGGGTTTTACCTACACCGGTAGGGCCTAAGAAAATGAACGAACCAATCGGGCGGTTGGGATCTTTCAAGCCGGCACGGTTGCGCTGTATCGCTTTTACAATTTTTTCTATCGCTTCGTCCTGGCCAATGACTTTCCCTTTCAGGTCATGACCCATGCTCATTAATCGTTTCCCTTCGGCCTGTGCAATACGCTGAACGGGAACTCCGGACATCATGGCAACTACTTCGGCCACCTTGTGCTCGTCTACGATTTCACGATGATTGATCAGCTCTTTTTCCCAACGTTCTTTTTCCTGATCAAGCAAAGTCAACAGGTTTTTCTCTTTATCCCTGAAATTGGCAGCCAGTTCAAAATTTTGACTTTTAACTGCAGCAATCTTTTCTTCCTTGGTCTTTTCGATTTTTTCCTCCAGCTTAACGATCTTTTCGGGTACGTTTATATTTGAAATATGAACGCGTGATCCGGCTTCATCCAAAGCATCGATGGCTTTGTCAGGAAGATACCGATCGGTAATGTAGCGGGCCGTGAGTTTTACACAGCTATCGATCGCTTCTTTGGTATAAATTACGTTGTGGTGATCTTCGTACCGCTGCTTAATATTGTTGAGAATTTCAATTGTTTCATCAATAGAAGTAGGATCGACCATAACCTTCTGGAACCTTCTTTCCAGCGCTCCGTCTTTTTCGATCTGCTGACGGTATTCGTCAAGCGTAGTTGCACCAATACATTGAATGTCGCCTCGTGCCAGTGCCGGTTTTAACATGTTGGCGGCATCAAGCGAACCGGTAGCTCCACCTGCACCAACAATGGTATGAATCTCGTCGATAAACAGGATTACGTTATTAACTTTAGCCAGTTCATTCAAGATGGCTTTCATTCTTTCCTCAAACTGTCCGCGGTATTTTGTTCCGGCAACAATCGAAGCTATATCCAGACTAACAACACGTTTGTCAAATAAAATCCGGGAAACCTTTTTGCCGATGATCCTGAGCGCCAGTCCCTCTGCAATGGCCGACTTCCCGACACCCGGTTCTCCAATCAATATGGGATTGTTCTTTTTCCTCCGGCTTAATATCTGGGGCAGACGTTCAATTTCTTTTTCCCGCCCCACAATTGGATCCAGACTGCCTTCTTCTGCCAGCTTGGTAATGTCGATTCCAAAATTGTCGAGCACAGGCGTGTCTGATTTTGCTCCGGCGCCTTTTTTACCGGATTGCGGTCCCGATGGATTTTTGGCAAATCCTTCCGGTCCTTCGTCCTCGCCTTCCGGAAAATCCGACTTTGCTTCCGGATATTTGTAATCCTGAAGTTGCGATTTAACCATGTAATAATTAACTCCCATCTCTATTAATAGTTGAGTTACCAAACAATTACTGTCTTTCAGAATAGCCAGCAAAAGATGCCCACTGTTGGCAGTGACACTTTTAAATGAGCGGGCTTCGAGATAAATCAGTTTCAACGTTTTTTCGGTGGATTTAAGCATAACAATGTCTGCTTTCCCATTTATTTCTTTATCTGTTCTGATTTTCTTTTCAACAAGTTGCTTGATCTCTGCCAGATCGATACCCAGGTTTTCCAGAATATCAGTGGCAGTGCCTTCACCATCTCTTAGAATTCCAAGAAAAAGGTGCTCTTGTCCAATGTAATCATTTCCCAAACGGATAGCTTCTTCCCGGCTGTAACCTATTATGTCCTTTATCCTTGGTGAAAATTGTGAATCCATATAATTATTCTGTGTTTTACTTCGTTTCAACAAATTCTGTTCCCAAAAGGTTGAAAGCCTAAATTACTCAAAAATTCAAAGGCGATGTTACCGAAATGGCAGAAGTTATTAAATCCTCTGGTTTAATGTATGAATTTATGACAGTTGCGTTGTTGATATCTTCTGTTTTTTGGTTTCGGAAAAGGCACAACTGCAGACCCTAAAAACCAATGATTTTACTATTTTTGTGGGTCTTTTAAAAATGATAATAAGGAAAAAAAGGAGATATAATGTCAGAAGGAGAAAAGATTATCAGAATAAACATTGAGGAGCAGATGAAGTCTGCTTACATCGATTATTCAATGTCTGTGATTGTATCCCGTGCATTGCCTGATGTGCGAGATGGTTTTAAACCGGTGCACCGCCGTGTTTTGTTCGGGATGCACGAATTAGGAACTTTGTCAAACAGGCCGTATAAGAAGTCTGCTAGAATTGTAGGGGAGGTGCTTGGTAAGTATCACCCACACGGAGACTCATCAGTATATTTTACCATGGTGCGTATGGCCCAGAACTGGTCATTGCGTTATCCGCTGGTTGACGGACAGGGAAACTTTGGATCGGTAGACGGCGACAGCCCTGCGGCGATGCGTTATACCGAGGCAAGAATGTCCAGAATTGCAGAAGAAACATTGGCCGACCTGGAAAAAAACACGGTTGATTTCCAGCCCAACTTTGATGAATCGCTGAGTGAACCGAAAGTATTACCAACAAAAATCCCGCAACTGTTAATCAACGGAGCGTCGGGTATTGCAGTAGGTATGGCCACCAATATGCCGCCCCATAACCTGAGCGACACGATAGATGCGACAATTGCCTATATCGACAACCGCGACATCACCATCGATGAGTTGGTCGAAATTATTAAAGCGCCTGACTTTCCAACCGGAGGTATCATTTACGGATATCAGGGCGTAAAAGATGCTTATGAAACCGGTCGTGGTCGTATTATTGTTCGCGGTAAGGCGCATATTGAAAATGAAGGAGGTCGCGAGAAAATTGTGGTGACCGAAATTCCTTACATGGTGAACCGGGCCGAAATGATTCAAAAAACGGCTGATCTGGTAAACGATAAAAAGATCGAAGGCATCTCGAATGTTAACGACGAGTCGGACAGAGAAGGAATGCGTGTGGTTTACGACCTGAAACGTGATGCAATGAGCAACGTAGTGTTAAATAAACTCTACAAATATACGCAGTTGCAAACCAGTTTCAGTGTAAATAACATTGCTTTGGTTCACGGTCGTCCCAAAACGCTGAATCTGAAGGAACTGATCGTTCACTTTGTCGATCACCGTCACGAGGTAGTTACCCGGCGTACTCAATACGAACTGGAACAGGCCGAAAAACGCGCGCATATCCTCGAAGGACTAATTATTGCAAGCGACAACATCGACGAAGTGATTGCCATTATTCGTAGTTCTTCAACACCGGAAGAAGCACGTATCCGATTGATGGAACGTTTCGAGTTAAGCGAAATTCAGTCTCGTGCGATCGTTGAAATGCGACTGCGTCAGTTAACAGGTCTGGAACAAGACAAGTTGCATAAAGAGTACGAAGAGATAATGGCTCAGATCGAATACCTGAAAAAGGTTTTGGCTGATATAAATATGAGGATGGATATCATCAAGGAAGAGCTGAGGGAAATGAAACAAAAGTATGGCGATGATCGTCGTACCGAGGTAATTCCAAATGCTGAAGAATTCAATCCTGAAGATTTTTATGCCGATGAAGATATGGTGATCACCATTTCTCACCTGGGATACATTAAGCGTACTCCTCTTACTGAGTTCCGTACACAGGGAAGAGGAGGGATTGGTTCAAAAGGAAGTACTACCCGCGATGAAGATTTCCTTGAACATCTTTTTATTGCATCGATGCACAATACGCTCTTACTGTTTACCGCAAAAGGAAAGTGTTATTGGTTGAAGGTTTACCAGATTCCGGAAGGGACAAGAGCTTCTAAAGGACGTGCCATCCAGAATATTCTGAACATTGAGCCCGATGATAAAGTGTTGACATTTATTAATGTGAAGACACTTACCGACCAGGAATTCATCAATAATAATTATATCATTTTAGCAACCAAGAAGGGGATTATCAAGAAAACTACGCTGGAAGCTTATTCCCGCCCACGTCAGAACGGTGTAAACGCAATTACTATTAAAGACGGTGACCAGTTGCTTGAAGCTCGATTGACAAACGGCAGCAGCGAAATGATGCTGGCGGTTCGTTCAGGTAAAGCCATCCGTTTCAACGAAAGCATTGTTAGGCCAATCGGAAGAACTGCCTCAGGAGTACGTGGTGTAAGCCTTGGTAGCGATAGTGATGAAGTGATTGGTATGATTTGTGTACAGGATGAGAACGAAGATATCCTGGTAATATCCGAAAACGGATACGGAAAACGTTCTAAAATTGATGATTACAGGGTAACAAACAGAGGTGGAAAAGGAGTAAAAACCATCAATGTTACCGAGAAAACAGGCGAGCTGATTGCCATTAAAAATGTTTCAGACCAAAATGACCTGATGATCATTACCCAAAACGGTATTACTATTCGCGTTGCTGTGAGTTCGATCTCTGTGTTGGGTAGAGCAACGCAGGGCGTTCGGGTAATTAACTTAAGAGGTGATGACAGGATTGCTTCTGTGGCACGTGTTGCGGTCGACGAAACCAATGGAAATGGTGATGAAGATGCCGGAGAATCAATTGAAAATGAAGACAATAACCTGGATCAGGAATAGTTTTTGATTCTTAAAGCATAAACTTGCTTAAACAGTGAAAACATCTATTTTTAAGAAATATTTAAGTAACAACAAAATTCTGAAGTGATGAAAAAAACAATTATTCTACTTGCCTTGGTACTTTCTGTTTCAGGAGCATTTGCTCAGAAAGGCAAAGTGACAAGTGCACAGACCTTTAAAGATAGCGGTAAATTGGACAAAGCGCTGGAGGCTATTAACCAGGCAATAGATCCATCGGACGAAAAGACGGAGAAATCTATTCCATGGCCAAAAACATGGGAAGTACGTGGTGAAATCTACCAGGCAATTGCTCAAAGTAAAGATGCAAATATTAAAAAGCTCGCTGATGATCCGTTGGCGATAGCTTTGGAGTCGTATAAAAAGGCTTTGTCGTTGGATGAAAAAGGAAAAGCGAGTAACGGTGTAAAAATCAAATTAACATTGTTAACTAACGACCTTACCAATCAGGCTGTTGAGCAGTTTGGTGCAAATGACTATGAAGGCGCATTAAAGTCGTTCGAACAGATTCTGGAAGTTCAGAACCTCGATATCGTTAAAGCTGATAATCCGGATGCCATTGACACTGTTATCATTTTCAATGCAGGGTTGGCAGCCTACAATGCTAAAAACTTTGATAAAGCCGTTAAGTACTATGGCGAAGTGGCTCAATACGGTTATAACGGGGCAAAAACCTACAGTTTAATTACCGATTCATACATGCAAATGCAGGATACTGTAAACGCGTTAAAAACAGTTCAGGAAGGATTTTTGAAATATCCTGAAGACAACACTATTTTGACGACCATGGTTGACCTGTACATGAAAATGAATAAAAACGAAGAGGCTTTGAAATACCTTGAAATGGCTATTGAACAGGATCCGTCGAATGTAACTTACTATTTTGCAAAAGGCGCTTTGCTTGAAAAATTTGGTCAGGAAGAAAAAGCAGTTGACGCTTATATGAAAGCGACAGAGGTTGATGCAAGTTTCTTTAATGCCTATTACAACTTAGGTGCCTTGTATTACAACAAAGGAGTAAAACAAATTGAGGTAGCAAATGCTGTTCCTGCCAACGATAATGCCAAGTACCAGGAGGAGTTAAAAAAAGCAGATGTTTGGTTCGAAAAAGCGCTTCCTTACATGGAAAAATGCCAGGAGTTAAATGCTGAAGACATCAATACGCTGGAATCGTTGAAAAACTTATACTACAGAATGAAAGCGATGGATAAATACAATGCTGTTCTTGAGAAATTAGGTCAGTAAGAATTATCCCAATAAAGATTTAGGAAAACCGCTCCGGATAGGGGCGGTTTTTTTATGCTTTGAACTTTGCGAAAATTTGATAAAGAAACTGTTCAGACAAGCTGTTGTCAATGGCAGTGAGCGTTCTGGCGGAGATTCAATTTGAAATGAAGAAGATAATTTGGATCCTGAGTAATTTATTGATTTCCAAGGCATGTGTTTGCTTTAAAACTAATAATATCTATTTTTAAGTAACTTTTAAGCATCAAAAAAATACTTATGTTATGAAAAAATCACTTATCCTACTGGCCTTGATATTATATTTTTCCAGTGCTTTTGCACAAAAGGGAAAAGTAACAAGTGCCCAAACCCTTAAAGATGGCGGCAAATTGGATAAAGCGCTGGAAGCGATTGATGAAGCGCTTGATCCCTCAAACGAAAAGGCGGAGAACTCTATTTCATGGCCAAAAACCTGGGAGGTTCGTGGTGAAATTTATCAGGCAATTGCCCAGAGTAAGGATCCTGCCATTAAGAAACTGGCCGACGATCCGTTAACAACTGCTCTGGAATCGTATAAAAAAGCATTGGAGCTTGATGACAAAGGAAAGAGTAGTAACAGTGTTAAAATAAAATTGACGCTGTTGACCAACGACCTGCAGACTAAAGCTTATGAGCAATATAGCGGTAAAGATTATAAAGGAGCATTAAAGTCGTTTGAGCAGATATTGGATATTCAAAATATTGATATTGTAAAAGCAGACAATCCAGAGGCCATTGATACAACTGTTATCTATAACGCAGGTTTGGTTGCGTATTTTGGTGAAAATTTTGAAAAAGCGGTTAAATATTATTCAGAGGCGGCAAAGTATGATTATAACGGCGCAAAAACTTACGGTTTGATAGCCGATTCATACATGCAGATGCAGGACACGGTGAACGCTTTAAAAACAGTTCAGGAAGGATTTGTGAAATATCCTGATGACAACGATATTTTAACGGCTATGGTTGAGTTGTACATGAAACTTGGGAAAAACGAAGATGCTTTAAAATACCTCGAAATGGCGATTGCTCAAGATCCTACAAATGTAAGATTATACTTTGCTAAAGGCGCGCTGTTGGAAAAATTCAAAGAAGAAAGCAAAGCAGTCGATGCATACCTTAAAGCTGCAGAGGTCGATCCAACTTTTTTTAATGCCTACTATAACCTCGGCGCATTGTATTTCAACAGGGGGGTAAATCAATTCCAGATTGCAACAGATGTTCCGGCGGGCGACAATGTTAAATACGAGGCAGAAATGAAGAAGGGTGATGAATGGCTCAAAAAGGCCTTGCCTTATTTCGAAAAATGCAACGAGCTTAATCCCGACGAAGTTGGTACGCTTGAATCATTAAAACAGATTTATTATCGTAGTGGAGAGATGGATAAATACAATGCAATTCTTCAAAAACTAGGGCAAAAAGAATAATAGCTATTGTGAAAGCCGTTCTGTAAGGAATGGCTTTTTTGGGCTTGCTCCAAAGCGCCAAAATTGAACGAAGCCTTTTGTCTTTTCCAATTTCTTTTCAACGAAAATTTTAGCCAATAAGATAAATAATTAGAAGGCGTTGAAAACGACAATATTCTCTTGGAATGATACAAAAAAGCCTCCTGTCAAACGACAGGAGGCTTTGCTATCTCAATTTTCCTTTTTTTTATTTTGCGTAGCTCACAGCGCGTGTTTCGCGAATTACTGTGATCTTGATCTGTCCCGGATAAGTCATCTCGTCCTGGATACGTTTTGAGATATCGTACGAGAGCTGTTCGGTTTCCTGGTCGTTCATCTTGTCGGCGCCAACAATTACGCGCAACTCGCGACCTGCCTGAATTGCATAGGTTTTCATTACTCCCGGATAAGAAAGCGCCAGATCTTCCAGATCCTTCAGTCGTTTGATGTACGATTCCACCACTTCGCGACGAGCTCCCGGACGGGCACCTGAAATCGCGTCGCAAACCTGAACGATAGGAGCGAGAAGGCTCTGCATTTCCACTTCGTCGTGGTGTGCACCAATTGCATTGGCAATATCCGGTTTTTCCTTGTATTTCTCCGCCAGCTTCATCCCCAGCACCGCGTGTGGCAATTCCGGTTCATCATCCGGTACTTTACCAATGTCGTGAAGTAAACCGGCACGTTTTGCTTTTTTCGGGTTCAATCCTAACTCTGATGCCATAATTGCACTCAGGTTAGCTACTTCGCGCGAGTGCTGCAACAGGTTCTGTCCGTAGGATGAGCGGTATTTCATTTTACCGATCAAACGAATCAATTCCGGGTGTAACCCGTGGATTCCAAGGTCGATAGCCGTACGTTTTCCGGTTTCGATTACTTCTTCTTCCACTTGTTTTTTCACTTTCTGAACCACTTCCTCGATACGTGCCGGGTGAATACGTCCGTCGGTTACCAACTGGTGTAAAGCCAGACGGGCAATTTCACGGCGTACCGGATCAAATGCAGAAAGAACAATCGCTTCAGGAGTATCGTCCACAACAATTTCAACACCGGTTGCAGCTTCCAGGGCCCGAATGTTGCGGCCTTCACGACCGATAATTCGTCCTTTGATTTCGTCGCTTTCGATGTGGAAAATTGTCACTGAATTTTCGATAGCTGTTTCAGTCGCCACACGCTGGATGGATTTCACCACAATCTTTTTCGCCTCTTTGTTGGCGGTTTGTTTGGCTTCTTCCATTATCTCGTTGATGTAGGCCACTGCATCCGATTTGGCTTCTTCTTTGAGCGATTCTACCAACTGCGATTTTGCATCTTCTGCCGACAGTCCCGAAACCTGTTCCAGTTTTTCGAGTGTTTGCTTGTGGATTTTTTCCAGCTCTTCGCTTTTGTGTTCTACCCTTTGTAACTGGGCATTCAGATTTTCACGAATAACTTCTATCTCCCTTTTTTCGGTTTCAAAATCCTTAACTTTTTTGTTGATTTCATCACGACGCTGATTTAAGGTATTCTCGCGTTGCTTGTGCTTGTTTTCAAGATTTGCAAGGGTTGAATTTTTTTCGTTGATGTATTTCTCGTGTTCCGATTTTAATTGAAGGAATTTTTCCTTGGCCTGTAAAATCTTATCTTTTTTGATCACTTCCGCTTCGGCCATGCCTTCAGCAATGATCTTCCGTTTCTTCGCTTTTAGGGCTTTGTTCCATGCGAAGTAGGCTAATCCGCCACCTCCAACAAATCCTACAGCTACTGCAAATATTAAATTTATATCCATGAACTGTTAATTTTAATACTAAAAAACCCGTACAGAACCTTTTCTATTGTGAAAAGGGCCAATACGGGCTTTGATAAATACTTTATATTTCTATTTCCTATTCTGCTCTTTCAAGAAATCAGAAACGTCGTCATTTAAATCTTTAATATCATCGATGAATTGAGAATAATCCTGGCGTTCCTGTAAATTACTGTAATTCAGTGCGGCCTGAAAAGCAGTCATCGCCATTATATCTTGTTGGTCGTTGTGCTGAAACCGTTTTCGAAATTCGGCAATGGTTTCGTTCACAAATTTTGCAGCTTTTCGATATCTCTCTTCATCTTTCCGATTGATGGTCAACGGATAATTCCTTCCATCAATCTTAATATTTATTCTAAAGTCGTTCTCTTTCACAATACATTACCTGTTTAGTAATGCGATACATTTATCAATTTCCCGTATCAATAAGTTAATTTTCTGTTTTGCCTCCCCGTTTTCCTGCTTTCCGGATAACAATTGGTTGGCAATTTTCAGTTGCTCGTTTTTTCGACCGATTTCCAACTTTTCATGCTCTAGTTCTCCGATTTTGTCTTGGAGTTTCGAAATTTCGCTGTGCAACAATTGGTTTTCATTTTCCAAATGTTTGAAATTGCTAAATAATTGCTGCACATTCGTTTTTAATTCTTTTAGAAGCAAACGATCTTCTTCGGTCATTTTAGCTGCATTTCAAAGGCAAAGTTAACTTTTTTTCAATATTAAGAAAGTAAAACTACCTGTTTGGAGGTAAATAATGCTAACACCTCTGTGTTAATGAGATAAATGCACTGAACAGTAACAATCTGCTAATAAAATGGCTAGTGCACCTTTGTTTCGCAAAAGGCACATGCGAAAAAAGTTAAATTTGTACGCCAACTAAATAATTTCGATGAAAGCAATATTACTGATTTTCGCGGTTCTGTCTGGTTTTGGAATAAGTGCGCAGGAAAAATATTTTAGCGATCCGTTAAAAATACCCCTGTTGTTGAGTGGCAGTTTTGCTGAACTGCGAGCCAATCATTTCCACTCCGGAATCGATATTAAAACAAATGGCGGAACCGGTTTGCCAGTTTATGCTGTGGCCGATGGATATATTTCGCGTATTTCTGTTTCTCCTTCAGGATTTGGGAACGCACTTTACATCGTTCACCCCAATGGCACTACATCGGTTTACGGCCACCTGGAGCGTTTCTCTCCCGCAATAAAAAAATATGTAACCGACCAACAATACGAACAACTTTCGTTTCGGGTCGACTTACAAGTGCCGTCGTTTTTATTTCCTGTAAAAAGAGGAGACGAAATCGCTAAAAGCGGGAATAGCGGCAGTTCGGGCGGACCACATTTGCACTTTGAGATTCGGGATACAAAATCAGAAGAACCTTTAAATCCGCTCGATTACGGATTTTCGGTAGCGGATAATACTCCTCCGAAATTGTATTCGTTGCTGGTGGTTCCGCTTTCCGATACTTCTCACGTGAATTATCAGCCCGTTTCGGCCAGTTATCCGGTGGTTTTTGTTGAAGGAAAATACCATGTGAAAGGCGATCCGGTAATTCCGGTTTATGGGCCGGTGGGTTTTGCCATTGAGGCCAACGATTATCTGGATGGAAGTTACAATAAATGCGGCATAAATAAACTCAGTCTTTCGGTTGACGGAATGACGAGCTTTGCCTTTCTGCTCGATCGCTTTTCGTTTGATCATTCGCGATACATAAATAGTCACATCGTGTACGGCGAATATATTGAATCGGGGAGGCGCTTTATCAAAACCTGGGTTGATCCCGGAAATCAATTGCCTATATATACGTATGATTTTTCGAACGGAGTTTTAGCTGAAAAAAGCGGTCGCCACAGTATTCGGATGGAACTTTCAGATTCGTATGGAAATTCTTCTTCGTTGCAGTTTAATGTGGAAGTAAAATTCAAAAAAGTGAACTCGGCGATTCCTGCAGAAGCCCTTGTAATGAAATACAACAAGGAGAATTCGTTCAAATCAGGCAATTGTGAATTGGAAATACCAAAGGGGGCGCTTTATTCCGATTTCGAATTTACTTACCGTGAAGAACCAACTACTTTGGCTTTTTATTCTGACTTTCACAAATTAGCGGACAATAAAATTCCGCTTCATGTTCCGGCTGAAATAAAAATTAAGGCACGCAACCTTCCTGTGGAACTCGAACAGAAAGCACTGATCGTTAGCTTGAATTCAAAAAGCGGACAACCATCGGCGGTTGGCGGCAGCTTTAAAAACGGATGTGTAGAAGGCAGTATTCGTAGCCTGGGAGTATATGCCGTTATGGTTGATACCATTCCTCCGGTAATTAAGTCACTTAGCATTGCCGGTGGCAGTTTAACTGAATCGCCACGCGTTCGTTTCAAAATCAGTGACGATCTTTCCGGCATAAAAAGCATCGAAGGTAAACTGGATGGAAAATGGGCTTTGTTTGAATACGATGCCAAAAGCAATCTGATCACTCATTATTTTGATAAATCACGTTTTGAATTTGGGAAACAGCACGAATTGGTGTTGGAAGTTGTTGATTATGCCGAAAATGTTTCGGTTTATAAAGCCGGTTTCTGGAAGTAAACCTAGCCGTTATTTTTTAAAATTCAGAAAAGTTCGTTTTTCGGAAACTTAAAAACAGATTTTCGTCATTATTAATGGCTCTGAATCCACCTAACTTCGGGGAAAACTAATTTACCTGAGTTATGAAATCAGATCCTGCAAAGAGAATTTACGACGTTCAGCAATTTGGCGAGTTTGGCGGTGTCAATCCATCCATAACCGATTCTTCTACCTATACTTTTTTGGAAGGCGAAACCATGGAAGAAACTTTCCAGGGACATATGGAAGGCTGTTTTTTGTATTCGCGGCACTGGAATCCCAGTAATAAATATTTGGCAGATGCTTTGGCTGCGATGGAAAAAACCGAATCGGCCTGGGTAACCTCTTCCGGAATGGCGGCCATAACCTGTTCCTTACTTCAGTTGTGCCACTCGGGCGATCACATTGTAACCAGTGTTACGACTTACGGAGGAACTTATGCCTTTCTGAAAAACTGGTTGCCGAAATACAACATCGAAGTAAGTTTTGTTGACATTACCAACCTCGAACAGGTGAAAAATGCCATAAAATTCAATACAAAAGTCATCTACACCGAAACAGTCACCAATCCATTGCTTCAGGTTTCTGATATTCCGGAGTTGGCCAAAATTGCCCATGAAGCCGGAGCAAAACTGATGGTAGACAATACTTTTACTCCCATGATATTTTCACCTGCAGAGCTGGGAGCCGATTTTGTCGTTTACAGCATGACCAAGTTTATCAACGGAAAAAACGATTGCGTGGCCGGAGCCATTTGCGGTTCGAAAGAATTTATCAATCAGCTTTCGAATGTAAACGACGGAACGGCCATGTTGCTGGGCCCCGTGCTCGATCCTTTGCGCTCGTCAGGCATTTTGAAAAATATTCATACCCTTCATCTTCGGATGAAACAGCACAGTTCCAATGCATTGTACGTAGCACTGGAGCTGGAAAAAACAGGTTTGTCGTTGAAATATCCCGGACTGCAAAGTCATCCGCAACACGAACTTCACACCCGTTTAATGAACAGTCAGTTTGGTTACGGTGGTATACTTGCGATTGACTTTGGAACCGAGAAAAACGCGAACCAGATCATGTATAAAATGCAACAGGAAAACGTAGGTTACCTGGCCGTTTCGCTGGGATACTTCAGAACTTTGTTCAGCTGTTCCGGTCATAGTACCTCTTCCGAAATCCCGCCAGAAGTGCAACATGAAATGGGTCTGTCTGACGGATTGGTAAGACTCTCAATCGGACTGGATAACAACATCGAAGAAGTGGTTGAGAAAATAAAAAGATGCATCAACTAAAGGATTTGCTTGCGTGTTTTTTAATTCGAAAAGTAAAGGTAAATTTCCCGGTATGTAAAATATCATAAGTAGGGAAGTTGATTTCATTATCTTTGTCTCTTTCGCAACATAAATAGTAGTAATAATGAAGAAAATTTCAATGATAGGAATGCTAATATTTGCATTTCTGATTATTAACCAGCAGGTATCAAACGGGTGTACCAATTTTTTAATTACTAAAGGTGCTTCAGTCGACGGATCGGTAATGATCACATACGCAGCCGATTCGCATACTTTGTATGGTGAGTTGTATTATCAGCCGGCAGAAGATCATCCTGAAGGCGCCATGCGTAAAATTTACGAGTGGGACACCGGTACATATCTGGGAGAGATTCGGCAACCGGCACATACCTACAGTGTGATTGGCAACATGAATGAGTTTCAGTTGGCCATTGGCGAAACAACTTTTGGCGGCCGACCGGAACTGGGAAGTCAGGCAGGCGCAATTATGGATTACGGCAGTTTGATTTATGTGGCGTTACAGCGCGCCAAAACGGCTCGCGAAGCCATCGGGGTGATGACTGATCTTGTAGAAGAGTATGGTTATTACAGTTCCGGTGAATCGTTTTCCATTTCTGATCCGAACGAAGCCTGGATACTGGAACTGATCGGTAAAGGAGAAGGTGAAAAAGGTGCGGTTTGGGTAGCCATGCGTATTCCTGACGGATACATCAGTGGCCATGCCAACCAGGCACGTATCACTACTTTCCCGCTCGATGATAAGGAAAATTGTCTTTATGCCAAAGATGTAATTTCTTTTGCCCGTGAGAAAGGATGGTTTGATGGAGCCAACAAAGACTTCAGTTTTTCTGATGTGTATGCTCCGGTTGATTTTGGCGGCGCTCGTTTTTGTGACGCGCGCGTTTGGGCCGGTTTTAACAAAGTAGCTTCGGGAATGGAAAAATATACCGAATATGCCAAGGGAATAGTTGAACACGGTGGACAGCACAATTTCCCTTCAAACCGTATTCCGTTGTGGGTGAAACCGGATAAAAAATTGACAGTTCAGGATGTAATGGGAATGATGCGTGATCATTTTGAAGGAACAGAACTGGATATGACACAGGATCTTGGTGCAGGGCCTTACAAACTGCCTTACCGATGGAGAGGATTAACCTGGGAAGTGGATTCCGTTGAATATTGTAACGAAAGAGCCATTTCAACTCAGCAAACCGGTTTTTCATTTGTTGCCCAGAGCCGTAGATGGTTACCCGATCCGATTGGTGGAATTCTTTGGTTTGGTGTTGATGATGCCTACAGCACCTGTTATGCACCAATGTATTGCGGAATTACTGAAATTCCCGAATGCTTTGCGGTAGGAAACGGAGACTTGCTGACTTTCAGTGAAAGTTCTGCGTTCTGGACGTTTAGCCAGGTGGCAAATTACGCCTATCTGCGTTACGACGATATGATCAAAGATATTCAGAAAGTTCAGAACGAACTGGAAACGAAATTTGTAAACTATGTTCAGGTGATTGACAAAGCAGCTGAAACCTTATACACATCAAAAGGTGATGCGGAAGCCCGTCGTTTTATTTCAGAGTTCTCGGTAAACGAGGCCAATAATATGACCACCCGTTGGAAAGAACTTCGGAATTACCTGGTGGTAAAATACACCGATGGAAACATTAAGAAAGAAAAAGACGGTGAATTTTTACGTACCGAAACCGGTATGCCGGCTTCTCCTATTTTTGCCGGTTACCCTGAGTGGTGGTACAAAGCCATCGTGAATGCAACAGGCGATCATTTTAAAGTTTTGGGGCCAAGTCATTAATTGTTCGTGCTAAAATAGATAAGAAAAAGGCCTCGGTTTTGAGGCCTTTTTTTGTATCTTGAAGTATATTGTGTTTTTATGTCTGAATATCAGTTCTCTAAAAATGGATTTTGACATAAAAATATGTTTGTTGAAATAAAAAGAAATACTATTTTTGCAGCCGATTTAATGCAATCTCTGGTTCGTGTTTGAACGAATTACATTGCCAACTTATAAAAAATACAAGAAATGGATTTAATTAGAGCAGTAGAAAAAGAATTTGCAGTAGCTACGGAGCATCCAAAGTTTGGTGCAGGGGATACTATTACCGTAAGTTACAAGATCGCTGAAGGTGGTAAAGAAAGGATTCAGAATTTCCGTGGTGTGGTTATTCAGATTCGCGGAAGAGAGACTACCAAAACTTTCACCATTCGCAAAATGTCAGGAAACATTGGCGTCGAAAGAATTTTCCCCTTGTTCTCTCCGTTCATCGATTCAATTGAAGTGAACAAACGCGGTAGCGTTCGTCGTAAAAGAATTTTCTATTTACGCAGCCTTACCGGTAAAAAAGCCCGTATCAAAGAAAAAAGATTCTAACGGTAGTAAGATATTTAAAAAAGGCCTCTGGTTCAGAGGCCTTTTTTTTGCTTTAAATGTCTCGTCCTGAAATAGCGTTACACAAAAAGTAGCGTTATGAAAGAAATCAATCATTCACAGTACGTTAAGCGTACACAGAAGGACTATTCGATGTCCTTTAAATTGCAAGTTGTCACTGAGA
>NZ_JALGYW010000003.1:7445-323745 GCF_023111095.1 Maribellus sp. YY47 | reverse complement strand
GCACAAACAAGATACCATTAAAATTAAAAGCTATAAAAGAACAGACCGTTTCAAAGCTAGCTTTGAAACGGTCTGTGAATCTATTAACTTAGTCCAATAATCTGTAACGCTTATTTAGGACTAGTCAAAAACCAAACTGTTATTACGACATGAAAACGACCATTTTAACCACCGTATTTTTAGTGTTGTCTGTTGTTGTGCTCAAGGCCCAGGACTCGTTTAACATGAATCCGTTTGAAGGCGTTTGGCAGATGTATATTCCGGTAGGGGGTAATCCGCTAGTCGAAAACAAGGAAAACGGAGAGCTTAGCCTCGATTCTGCCAAAGTGCGGCCGGGCTACAATTACAAGATTTTTAGCGCGGATGGTCATTTTGTTACCTTGTTTGCTACGCAGATGGTATCGAAGCTAACCATTATGGGTACCTACGAAGTGTTGTCGCCCGGTATTTATATCGAACATGTAAAAGAACATACCAACCCGGCCTATGCCAATAAAGATACAGAGCTGGAGTACCGGTTTATCGGCGATGATATTTTTATAATGACCTACGAAAACGAATTCGGGAACAAGTCGCTGGAAGTGTGGAAGCAGGTAACGTTTGGTAATCCCATGGAAGAATTG
Organism: Maribellus sp. YY47; assembly: GCF_023111095.1. Lineage (GTDB taxonomy): Bacteria > Bacteroidota > Bacteroidia > Bacteroidales > Prolixibacteraceae > Draconibacterium. Next base: position 323,122 of record NZ_JALGYW010000003.1, on the reverse strand, counting down.
GTCAGGCTCAGGCAATTAGAGCAAAAGAAGAACTAGCGTTGTTTGAGTGCATTGGCTTGCGGTTTTATGTGCTCAGCAACGGAAGAAAAATGACAGCTTCACAGTTGCCAGTCTAAGAGCCATTTCTTATCCGGGAGATGGCTCTTCCTCTTTGTATTGTTGTTGTGATATTAATGTGGTTAAGTCCATAAAAAAGATGCGTGGTTCCGGTTTATGAACCAAATCTGTTTTATCTCGTAAAGTAGAGATACCATTAAGTTCAGAATCCGTTTCACCGGGATCAATTTCTTTTTTATAATCATTAAAATAGCAGGTCATGAAAAACAAATGGAGATTGAAGTGGAGTGGGTATGATATTGTTCTTGGATTTTTCATCCTTTTCCTCGTTGCCGCAGCTTGCAATTCAGCTGATTTAAATGAGCAAACTGAACCGGTATTGAAAAGCAAGTCTTTTTTGCCGGATTTCCCGGGAGCAGAAGCCTTTGTTTCCGGATTTTCGAACCCGTATCTGGCTTTTGAAACCGGGAAAGTATTTCACTATGCCGGTGAAACCGAAGACGGAGAAGAAACAATTGTTGTTACCGTTACTGATGAAACCAAAATGATAATGGGGGTCGAGGCCACCGTGGTTCGCGACATTGCCTATCTCGATGGCGAAATGGTTGAAAAAACCGACGACTGGTATGCCGAAGATATGGATGGTAATGTTTGGTATTTTGGTGAATACAGCGAAGAATATGAAGATGGCGAACTAGTTGGGACCGAGGGGTCGTGGGAAGCTGGTGTGGATGGAGCTTTACCCGGAGTACTGATGTTTGCCCATCCTAAAATGGGGATGAAATATCAGCAGGAATATTACGAAGGCGAAGCAGAAGATATGGCAATGGTAATCAACCTCGATAAAATGGTTGATATCGATTTCGGAACATTTGAAGGTTGTTTGGAAACCATGGAGTGGACACCGCTTGAACCCGGAGAACGGGAGCATAAGTTCTATAAAGAAGACATTGGTTTGTTAATGGAACTTCAACCAAAGGGGGGACGAATTATCGTGGAACTGGTTTCGGTGGATCAACCTTAACCTCTGTTTTAAAAGAAAAGTAAGGCTGTCGGAATGAACCGTACAGCCTTTTTTGCTCATTAATTGGAGAGGGGGTATTAATTTTCTGTTGTTGTTTCAAAAATCTCTTGACCGACCAGTTTCAGGCTGCCGTTTTTAACCATGCAGTAGGGCTTGTGGTCTCCGGCTGTTGTCGGATGCCAGGTGTTTTTGGTTTTTCCGTCAATTCCACTTACGGTGATCGGATATTTCCAGTAACCGCCTGCTGTTGTCGGTACTTCACCCTGGCCAATATAATCGCGCGACTCCCACGAAACAAACATCAGCGGAGCGGGCAATTCCCAGCTGTCGGTTATCTTTACTTCCACTTCTTTGGCAACGCCCACCTTTGTGGTTGATAGGTCGGTATTGTCTGTTCTGTCCAGTTTGCCTGGGCTGTGCCAGGTTTCCAGTTCCGGCGAAAGTGGAATCTCAGCAACCTCAAAGGTTTGATTCAGTATTTTAAATACATCGAGCCAGGCTCCGGCACCGATGTTGGGATGCACTTTCATGTCGCCGCCCCATCCGATATACACCTCGGGGGCTACCGTATCTTGCAGGCTTATGGCTTCGCCGGCACCAACACCCATGTTGAATTTTACATCCATCGGAAGATTGATGGCAGGGCCGGCAAGACCATAAATAGCTACTTCAAATGTTGGAATAAGTGAGAAAGTCATGGCCATGGAAGCCATTGCTTCCACTTTTAGCGGACGTGGTTTTAGGCTGATTTCTCCAAAATTGAAATCCATTTTATGTGAGTAATCTTTTGAAAAGTATGCATCCCAGGGGTGCCATTTGGGCACTTTTAGCTTGGCATGTCCGTTTAATTTGAAATCGATATCATCAATGGTGGTTTCAAGTTCTATACCCGATACAAATTTTAGATCGCCTTCGACCGTAATTTTTACTTTTCCGTCTAGTTTTGGCGAAATATGCACGATTACAGGAACCACACCCACCTGGAAATCGAAAATGATAATGGTAGGATCGATAATTGAGAATTCCTCGTCGACCAGATCTTTCTGTGCTTTTGCCTCAATGCCAATGTCGGTCCACACTTTAAAATCGATATTGCTGGGTTTTACCTCGATGCCTCCCCAGTACTCGGTAAATTTGCTGTTGTGACTGGCTGAGAGGTTCATGTCGAGATCCATCCAGAACGAAGCTCCAAAATCTTCCAGTCCAACAGTAATTGGGAGTTTTGGGATGTAGAACTGGGTGTCGAATTCTTTTTCAAAGCCAATTTTGCTGTCGTGCCAGTGTACGCTGGTATTGGAAGCGCTTTTTAATGTGCCGTTTTTTACTGATAGCAAGGTTTTGGTCTCACCGTTTTCAACTACTCTTATTCTTGTTGGATGGATTCGCCCCGAATTATCGGTTAATGCTTTGCTCAGCTCTTCCTTCGAAAGGTTGCTCAAACTTTTGGTTTGCATTTGTTCCATGCTGTATTCGGGTGTAAAAGAGAGGGGTATATCAATGTTTTTAAATATATCGGTAAAGGTTCCCGCCTCGGTTTGCAACACGTATTCTCCGCCTTCGATGGCAACCGCTGTAACAACTCTGACGAGTACATTGTCTTCCATGTCGATGTTAAGAACACAGGCGCTGTCGAGTTCAAAAGCAACACCCAATTCGTTATCGGCATCGAATCGCAGGTCACCGGTAGTTTCATCAAATAAAACGCCGGCCTGACCACCTCCGTGTGTCATCGAGCTGTTCTCCAGAACAATCAGGTTATCGTGTAAAATCCATCGTTCTCCCGGATCGTAAACGACTTCCGGGTCTTCGGTTATGGTGTCTTCCTGGCACGAAGTAAAGAGGCCGGTGCTCCAAAGCAGGGTGAGGATGACTAGATATGCATGTATGTTTTTCATGATAATTTAGTTGTATTTGTGTGAAAAATGGGGCTTTTAATATTCGATAGGAGTGGCAATCTTTACAACCACCTCGAATCGCTGACCGGTTTCAATGGCATTTTTGGTTGCTGCTACATCGCTGGTATTGTCCAGGCCATCCTTCTCCACATAAAAGAAGTAACGCTGCTCTTCCAGGTTTTCGAAAAGCGCCTGGCCTGCCTGGTCGGTTTGCAAGGTGCTGATGGGATCTGTTTTCATAAGCAAATCGTTTTCGGTATTGTAAAGCGTAACGTTTGCTCCGTCTATAGGAGTCAGGTATTTGCTGATAACGGCGATCTGAAGTTGGGGGGCAGGCTTTACATATTCCTCGTCGGTGCAACTCCAAATGGAAAGCACCAGAGTCAATACTGCAATAAGGTTAAATCTCTTCATAAAATATGGTGTTGTTTTTGGTTGTAAATTCATGTTCATTTTTGTGTCGACGCTTTTATCATCCGCAGCATGATTTGCAGAGTTACACCGAAATAAAGACAAGCGAGAATTGGCCAGAATGTTCTGCATTACTTTTTTCCGTCTTTTCGGTTTTATGCAAAAGAAGTTAATAGGTTTTTACTTGGTTTATAGCGATTCATTGTTCTGTAAATTGATGGTAATTCATTTGTATTTAGGATTTACTGCCACAAAATTAGGTGAATGGTTAAATCTATTCTTATCATAAGTTAAATATTGACTTAACCTATGGTAATTTCTTTAATTTAGGAGTTGATTATTACTAAACCCGGGAACTATGCCGACGAATGAGAAGGATAATTTTTTAAGGTATCAAAACCAATTTTACGCATTTATAAAAGCAACCAGCCCGATCTCCGAGTCAACATGGGGGAAGATGTGCGAAATAATGCGTTTTTATGAAGTTAGTAAGGGGACAAAGTTGCTCGATTATATGCGCGTGGAGAGGGCCGTTCGTTTTTTGGGAAAGGGAATTGTTAAATGTGAAGATCATTTTAACGGAAAATCTTTTGTGTACGATTTTAGAGTGGCTCCCATTATTCTGTGTGAAACGGTTTCCTTTTTTAACGTCAGCCCTTCGCGTATTACCCTGGAGGCGGTTACGGATTGTGAATTTATTGAACTCCCGGGCGATCCTTTTTTCCCGTTGATCTATTCAAATCCCGACCTGGCAAAATTTGCAATTAATGGAGTTGCCAATTACCTTGGAATGACACATTATAAAGTTGCTTTATTGCGTACGATGAGTGCTGATAAACGCTACAAACAGTTTTTGCGTGAATTTCCGGAGGTGGCCAAATATTGTGAGCTAAAAGATATTTCCTCGTATCTCAATATTACGCCGCAAAGCCTTAGCCGCATCCGAAAAACAATAAAATGGGCAGAAAATGAAAAAGCGCTGGAGGCCTTAAGTAACGAGTTGGAGGTGGTGTATAAAACTTATCCTGCCTCTTCGTCCGAAATGTAATTTTCAGAAAACTTTATACATAAATCATCCGGGTGGTCATCCCTCCGTCGATAACAAAGTTTTGCCCGGTAATAAAGTCGTTTTCCTCCTGCAGCAGAAAAAGAACCATGTTGGCAATGTCTGAAGCTTTTCCCACCCGGCCTGCAGGATGTTGCAGATGATCTTCGCGCGTAAGTTTGTACTGATGTGCCGTTGCTTTTTTACGCACCGCCGATACGTCAATCCAGCCCGGACTAATGCTGTTCACCTTTATTTGCGGGCCAAGACTGGCTGCCAGCGAATGTGTCAGCGCCATGATTCCTCCTTTGCTGGCCGAGTAGGCTTCTGTGTGCGGTTCCGATTGCAAGGCACGTGTTGAGGCCATGTTTATCATACGGCCTCCGGACTGCTGCATAAAAGGAATCACGTATTTTGAACAGAGAAAAGCACCCGTGAGATTGGTGCCGATCACCCGGTTCCATTCGCTTAAACTTAATTCGGTAACCGGTTTGTTGTCCATAATGGCTGCATTGTTGATCAATCCGTAAATGTTACCGTGGGTTTTTGCCGACAATGCCACAGCTTGTTTTACGGCCTCCTCATCCGAAACATCAACACAAAACATACTCAGGGCCTCTTCCCGAAGTTCCTCCTTTAACTCGTTAATGGCTTCCTCGTCTATTTCAAATACCGTTACGGCGTACCCGTTTTTCAGCAGATCCATTACAAGCATTTTGCCTATGCCCTGGGCGCCACCGGTAACAATTATGTTTTTCTTCATTTTAATTTTGCAAGTTTAATTTCTATCAATGTTTTTACGTCGTTAATCAGGGAGGCCTCGTTTATGTCCAGGCGCAACACTCTGCCTTCCATATAAACTTTTGAGTTCATCAGCTCCTCTTTAATCCAGGGCTTTATATCGCTTTCCAGGATCTTCTCGCTGGCTTTCTGCCCGAAAACCATTACAAGTTTAAAATAACCCTGTCTTGGCGATAAATATACGATGGCTCTTTTTTTATCCTTTATGCGAAAACTCCAGCCGTATTTTTTTACTGAAACATGCCATTCTTCCTCTGCATTGGGGGATTTCTCCAATACAAAGTCTCTGATTTTCATCCACTGCGAAAAGGTTTCTCCAAGTGGAGATTTTAAATCTTCGGTACAAGGTTGCAGGCGAAGATCGGTAAAAATACTGGTATCCATTTTTCTTTTAACGCTTGATTGGAACATCGTACCTCCGGCAATGCAATTTACTAAATCAGAAGAAGGAGAACGTCATTCCCGTCATTTTCTTGTTGCGGCCATGATGGAGACAAATAATTTGTTGTGAGGACGAAAGAATGATCGGAAATATTACTGATATGTTAGCGAAATGTAACTTTTTTAATCATAAAGAATAAAATATGGCTTTTAAAATGACAAATTAATTGAAGTAAGCCTGTTTTGAAAAATCGGTTACTTTTTTTGATATAGCCTTTTGTTTTTCGGGGGGTATAGATGAAAAAAAAGTGTTTTTTCCAGATGTGCCCGATTGGGAAGGAGGTTTTTTAAAATAATTAATATATTAAAATGTTCGCGTATTTATTGAAAATGGATTTTATTGCAAGGAATGCGTTGTTTAATTAAGAAAAATGTCATCAAAAGTTTTTGTGGTATGACAATTTGATTATTTTTGAAGAAGTTTTTCAACCGAATATTAGTTATTTAAAGATATGTGTGGAATAGTAGGAGTTTTTGATCTGAGAATTGGCGCAGAGGAATTGCGCCCTCAGGTGCTTAAGATGTCACGAAAATTGCGGCATCGCGGACCGGACTGGTCAGGTATTTATTGTGGCGAGAAAGCCATCATTGCCCACGAACGTCTTTCCATTGTTGACCCGGAATCGGGTGGTCAGCCGTTATACAGCAAAGATGGAAAGTTAATCCTGGGGGTGAATGGTGAAATATACAATCACCGGGAGATTCGGAAAAAATACGAAGGGAAATATGAATTTCTTACCGGATCGGATTGCGAAGTGATCCTGGCGCTGTATCGCGATAAAAAGGAAAAATTCCTCGACGACATGAACGGAATTTTTGCCTTTGCCTTGTACGATGAGGAGGAAGATGCCTACCTGATTGGTCGCGATCACATTGGAATTATTCCGTTGTACCAGGGGTGGGATAAATACGGCAACTATTATGTGGCATCGGAGCTGAAAGCGCTCGAACGCTATTGCTTTAAAATTGAGGAGTTTCCTCCCGGACATTATCTTTATAGCAAAGAAGGCGAAATGAAACGTTGGTATGTTCGCGAATGGACGGAATTTGACAACGTAAAAGATAATCCAGCAGATGTGGAGGAATTGTCGGCAGCGTTGGAAAAAGCCGTACACCGCCAGTTGATGTCTGATGTTCCTTATGGCGTATTGCTTTCGGGAGGATTGGATTCGTCGATCACCTCGGCGCTTGCCAAGAAATTCTCAACCACTCGTGTAGAAGAAGATGATCAGAAAGCTGCGTGGTGGCCGCAGTTGCACTCGTTTGTTATTGGTTTGGACGGATCTCCTGACCTTGCTGCTGCCCGAAAGGTAGCCGATCACATCGGGACCATCCACCACGAGATTCATTATACCATCCAGGAAGGCTTGGATGCCATTAAAGACGTTATTTACCATATCGAAACCTACGATGTTACTACGGTTCGTGCATCTACGCCAATGTACATGCTGGCCCGGGTAATCAAATCGATGGGAATAAAAATGGTGTTGACCGGCGAAGGTGCCGACGAAATATTCGGAGGCTACCTGTATTTCCACAAAGCCCCCAGTGCCCGTGCTTTCCACGAAGAAAGTGTACGTAAAGTAAGCCGTTTGAATATGTACGACTGTTTGCGTGCCAACAAGTCGCTGGCAGCCTGGGGTGTCGAAGGTCGTGTGCCTTTCCTCGATAAAGAGTTTGTGGACGTGGCGATGCGTTTCAACCCTGAAGCGAAAATGGCAAAGGATGGCAAAATGGAGAAACATTGTTTGCGTCAGGGCTTTGCCAAATATCTTCCGGAGGAAGTGGCCTGGAGACAAAAAGAACAATTCTCGGATGGCGTGGGTTACGGCTGGATCGATACGCTGAAAAAGATCGCTGCCGAAAAAGTAAGCGATGAAATGATGAGTAACGCAAAATTCAGGTTCCCGGTAAATACTCCGATGAACAAGGAAGAATACCTTTATCGCGAAATTTACAGCGAGCACTTCCCTTCGGATGCAGCAGCGAAATGTGTACCGTCAGAAGCTTCGATTGCCTGTAGTACGGCTGCAGCTCTGGAGTGGGATGAGTCGTTCCGGAACAATGCCGATCCATCGGGAAGGGCAGTGAATAAAGTTCATGCACAGGGAGCTACTTTCACCGATGTGAAAAAGTAATTCGCTATAAAAATATTGTTCAACAGAACAACGAAGAGCCATCCGCCGTAAAGCGGGTGGTTTTTTGTTGTTATAAATTGCCGGCAAAACACAGCGCTACAAAATTCCGAATCAGCTGATGATTGTAAAACTCGGGATGAAACTGCGAGGTGTAAAGCGGCTTGCTTTTATGTTTCATCAACTGGTTTTTACAGGTATCAGCAGTGGCCAGTAATACGAAATCTTCAGGTAAGGTGATCGAATCGTTGTGCATCTGGCGTACCGTAAAATCTTGCGGCAGATCGCTAAAAATCGGATCGTTTTGAATGATCTTCACCGTAAAATCGCCAGATTCGGGTTCTTCGCTTCTTAACAGTCGCGCACCGTATAAATACCCTGTAATATGATGGCCGGCACAAATTCCGAATACCGGTTTTTCATAATCCCGGATCCATTTAAAGTAGGGGAGGTGGTGATTCACAATGTCATCGCCTTGCGGAGAACCGGTGAGGATAATTCCGTCAAAATCCTCGAAATGGCTTGTTAAACAATCTTTGTATTCGATAGAAACAGCTTCCGCTCCGGTTTCACTCACGATCTTTTCGATGGGAGCGGCAAATTCGCGGATGCCGGGTTCCGCATTGTTGATAATGAGTATCTTTTTCATTGCTGATCTAAGACTTGCCGGGCAGCCAGTCTGCCTGTTTCAATAACTTCGGTTGCTTTGTAAAAATCGTAAGTTCCGCAGGTATCGCGCGAAATTTCTACCAGAATATCAGGTTTGCCATTTTCTATGGCCAGTTGCGCCAGTCGCAGCATGCCGGTGGTAAGCGTATTGTCGATCAGCGAGAGGTATCCCAAACTGTGTTCTTTCTCTTTTGAATGGCTCAGAAATTCGGCAAACCGATTCAGCCATTTGCTATGGTTCTCTTCTTTTTTCTTTGTCTCTTTTTTACTCAGAACCGGGCTAACAACGGGAATGTTGGCATTTACATGGACCGCTACCAGCAAATCTCCCTTGGTGCGTTCCACATTCGAAATCGGGACATTGTTCATCACTCCGCCGTCAACCAGTATCATCCCGTCTTTTTCGATGGGCGTAAAAACGGTTGGAATGGCAATGGAAGCCCGGATAGCATCGAAAAGCATTCCGCTTCGAAATACTATTTCCCGGTGTTGAATAATGTCTACCGCTGTTGCTGAGTAGGGAATGGGCAAGTCTTCAATCCGGGTATCGGGAATAAATTCCTTGATGGTATTAAGCACGCGTTCTCCTTTTACCAGCCCGGCAGCGCTAAAGGTAAAATCAACGAGTTTAAAAACTTCAAACTGATCAAGTGCTGTCACCCAGTCGCGAAATTCGGAAAGCTTCCCCTGGGCATAAACACCGGCAACCAGAGCACCCATCGAAGTTCCGGCGATCGAAGTGATCTCGTAGTCGCGCTTTAACAGCTCCTCAATCACACCAATGTGGGCAAGGCCGCGTGCGCCTCCGCCCGATAACACCAAAGCTATTTTTTTTGTCATAGTCCGTCAATTGATTTCCTAAATGTAAGAAGAATGTTTGTTGTGCCCAATTTCAGAGAAACGTTGTAATACTGCGTTAATAAAGCTACTGATTCAGTAAGTTTTAAGGAACCCCGATGGCGTGCGGCTTTTATTCTTCTGAAAGATTGTAGTTTCAGTTTTACAGAAGTTTAACGGTAAAATGTGAAGTTGGATTAACATTGTTGCGCAAGGGTATTATATTCTAAATCTTTAATTATCTTCGAGTCTTAAAATAAAAACTTTAAAAAGGCATTTAAACCTGTATTTCTTGAGTATTGGAGGATGTTCGAAATAAAAGTTTAGGAAGAAAACCATTTAAAATTGATGAATAAAATGAAAAAGTATTTTGTACTGATTATCGGTATTGCATTGTTTGCGTGTTCAAAACCAAGTGGATTTAAAATCGACGTTAACCTGGAAGGAGCTGACGGACAGATTGTCCTGGAAGAAAGAACAGAGGGCAAATTTGTGGGTATCGATACCGCTGATGTGGTCGACGGAGTAGCGGTTCTGGAGGGTTCGGTTGAGTATCCGACTATGTACTACATTTCGATTTTGGGACAACGGGCCAAAGCCATGATTTTTGTTGAAAATGCAAAAATGACCGTAACCGGAAAGGCAGACTCGATCAATTTTGTAAAAATTGAAGGTTCGGCAACACAGGATGAGTACTCCGCGCTGAACGACCAGATGAAAGCCATTCAGGATGAATACATGAATTTGTATAAGGAATCGGTTGAAGCCAGGCAAGCCGGAGATACTGCCAAAGCCAGTGAATTAATGGCAAAGGTTGAAGAGATTTATGAGTCTGCCAGCGAGCGGATGAATACGCTTCAGGAAGATTTTGTTAAAAATAATCCGGCATCTTATGTTAGCCCGGTTATTCTGAACAGCGTGCAGTACAACAAAAGTGCTGAACAGCTGGATTCGATGATCAATGCGCTGGATCCAAAAGTACAGCAAGTGCCAATGATTGTTGATATGAAGGCACAGATTGAAAAAATGAAGCGGGTGTCAATCGGACAGATCGCTCCTGATTTTACGCAAAATGATCCGGACGGAAACCCTGTAAAATTCTCAGACATTTATTCGCAAAACGAGCTGACTTTGCTCGATTTCTGGGCATCGTGGTGTGGACCCTGCCGTCAGGAAAACCCGAACGTGGTGGCGGTTTACAACGAATTCAAGGACAAAGGATTTACCGTTTTTGGTGTTTCGCTTGACCGCGATAAAGATGCCTGGTTAAAAGGTATTGCTGACGATGGTCTTACCTGGGCACATGTTTCAGACCTTGCATACTGGGGGAACGCAGCAGCCCAGGAATATGCAATTCGCAGTATTCCGAGTAGTTTGCTGGTGGATAAAACCGGTAAAATTGTAGAAAAAAATAAAAGGGGAGAAGAGCTGAAAGCTTTTGTTGAAGGTTACTTTGCCAAGTAATTTCTCCTGAAACCAAAGATAGTTTAAAGAGCCATTCTTGCCACTTAAGGAAGAGTGGTTCTTTGTTTAAAAGCAGCCGGGTTGCCGGATTAATAAAAAATCATTTAAGGATGCAAAATCATTTTGGCGAAATAGCAGGTGTATTAACCGCCGTTTTCTGGACCATCACTGCCATGGCGTTTGAGTCGGCAGGGAAAAAAGTGGGTTCGCTGGCCGTGAACCTGATTCGTTTGGTCATTGCTTTTTTTCTGATTGGCACATACAGTTGGGTGGCCCGTGGCTTTTTCTTCCCCTCCGATGCTACAGCTTATGCCTGGAAATGGCTGGCTTTATCGGGCCTGGTGGGTTTTGTGATCGGCGACTTGCTGCTGTTTCAGTCGTACCTGGTAATCGGCGCGCGTGTGGCGATGCTGATTATGGCACTGGCGCCACCTTTTGCCGCTTTAATCGGCTGGCTGATGCTGGACGAGGTGTTGTCGCCTAAAAACTGGCTGGGAATGGCAGTTACCATGACCGGAATTGTACTGGTGATTCTGAAACGTGAAAAGAAAGAGCAGAACGGCGCGATCGTTAGAAAGCTGACTTCAAGTTATTCCATTCCCGGTTTATTACTGGCATTGGGTGGCGCATTGGGGCAGGCAGCCGGACTGGTGATCAGCAAGAAAGGAATGGGCGATTACGACGCTTTTTCTTCCACACAAATACGGGTGCTCACCGGTATTGTTGGTTTCTCCATCCTCTTTATTTTTATGAAACGCTGGCCGCGTGTTTGGGCTGCATTAAAAAACGGGCCTGCCATGAAACGAATTTCACTGGGCGCTTTTTTTGGTCCTTTCCTGGGCGTTTCCTTTTCGTTGCTGGCCGTTCAGCATACCCAAACAGGTATCGCTGCTACTTTGATGGCAATTGTTCCGGTGCTGATTATTGCTCCTGCCATTTTTATTTTCAAGGAAAAAATAAACTGGAAAGAAATAATTGGCGCCCTGATCACTGTTGCCGGTGTTGCCATGTTTTTCCTCTAGGCGAACATTCTAGTCCAGTTCAATATTTACGGGAATTCCGAGCCATTCTTCCAGCTTTTCCTTTACCTGTTTCTTTTGATCGGGCAGCAGGTTGCCAATACGAGCGGCGTGCGATCCTTCAGCTTTTACCATATTTAGAAAATTATCTTTTTCCGGAATTTCAAAAGCTGTGGCAAACCAGGGATCCCAGCCGCCATAGATGAAAAGTATACGGGCATCGGTAGTATCAATAAATTCCTTCACATGCTTTGCTGTTTTCTTGTTGTATTTTATCTGAAGATCGGTCGGAAGGAAGATTTTTGATAAATAATTTTTGGCCGACTTTATTTTCAAATAAGGCTTGAACGGTTTGGTGCCGTAACCATAATAGCCCAATTCGCGGGCAGCCTGCACAAAAAACGATTTAATTTCGTCCATGCCCTCGATGGCAAAGTACGATGGATTCGAAACGATCATCAGGTGTTTGAAGAGAGTGTCGGGATCCTGGTCGGCAGCCGGAACCTGGTCGGCAAGATTACCCCACTGCCAGAGTGCAAACGGATATTCAAGTACGCAATAGTCGAGTACTTCGTCCATACTGATCCGGAAAGTGAATTTTTGCTGTTCGCAAAGTGCTTTTAGTTTGGGCAGGTAAACCGAGCGGTTTTTTAATATTTCTGTTTGAAATTCCAGTATTTTTTTGCGTTGTTCAGGTGTTCCGGGAACGTTGGCAATAAACGGTTCGTGCCGGCCGTCTTCCACTCCAAAATTCAGCGGGGCCACATAGGGTATCGAAACATCCACATCGTTGGGATACAGCCAGCGGTGGTACACCACGGTTTGTCCGCCTTTGCTGATGCCGGTGTTGATCCACTTTCCGGTGTAGTATTTTTTCATCATCAGCACAATGTGGTGATGATCGGCTGCGGCATTTTTTACGGTCAGGTAATCCCAGTTCAGCGGTTTGGGCCATGATTCGCCAAAATAACGGTGTTCCACACAGATCTGGCTGGCGTTCAGCATTGGGCTTAGTTCGTTGATATAGCGCGGACTTCCGGCATAGCCTGCCGTATACCCTTCGGTAATAAAAACAACGGGGGCTTCTTTTGCTTTATCGGCTACGAAAACACGTTGCAGAAAAGTGCCTTTTTCGGGATGGTTGTAATCAAGCTGTTGTTCTACCATAATTTTGTAGGTAGACGTAAAAAAAGCGTTGCCTTCAATCTTTTCCACACTTTTAATTTCGGGCTGCGCTTTTAAAAAGGCTTCAATATCGGTTTCCTGTGCAAACGACAGCGAGAAGGCCAGCAGTAAGGCAATAAATAGAACCAGTTGTTTCATCATCTAAATTATTGGAATGATTTTGTGGATATAATTATTCATCTTTTTTGTAAGAATACCCATCGTCAGTTTTCTTACATTTGAAAGCAAGCAAGTAAAAAATAATATCCAGTAAAAAAAATGAGAAATATACTATTCTTGATCTTGAGTTTATTCCTGTTTGAGGGAAACGCCAGCGCTCAGCAACTACCTAAAGTGGAAATGAAAACGAAATGGGGAGTGATTACAATGGAAATCGACACCCTTAAAGCGCCGGTTACCGGGAAGAACTTTCTGATGCACGTGAAGAACGGTACGTATAAGGATGCTGTTTTTTATCGGGTGGTGCGTTTGGACAATCAACCCAATAACGATGTGAAAATTGAGGTGATTCAGGGAGGTTTGTTTGACGATAAGCAAATTGATCAGATTTCGCCGATTTCACACGAGACGACCGAAGTGACCGGAATTAAACACCGTGACGGTACGCTGTCGATGGCCCGAAATGCACCCGGAAGCGCCAGCACCGAATTTTTTATTTGCGTGGGCGATCAGACCGAACTGGATTATGGAGGAACGCGAAACCCTGATGGGCAGGGATTTGCTGCATTTGGAAACGTCGTTTCAGGAATGGATGTTGTCCGTAAAATACAACAGGAAAAAGACACAACTCAATATTTGGTTGATCCGGTAAAGATTGAACTGACTCTGGTAAAATAAAACAATCAAGATTCTCAGGATTCAACAACAGGAATGGAAATGTATACTCCTGTCCGGGATTTGTTTTTGATTTTTAATGCAGAACATCCAAGGTAGAATTCCCAATATCCAATCTTCCGGATTTTGTTGGATATTTTACATTCAAAATGGAGAATTGTATAATTCAAAAAATTAACTGTCAGAAAAAATGGCCCCGAAGGGCCATTTCGTATTTGTTATGAGTCAGTAATTTTAGGGGAGGGTTAGTGTTTCGGTTGCTTCATCCCAGGCATAAACATCAGGGATGTAATGCGTGAGTTTTAATGTGAGCACCTTTCCGCTGACGGTTCCGGTGCCGCTGACAAATACGTCTCCGTAATCATCGTCGTAATACCAGGCGGCTTGTCCTGAAACGGTAACATTTCCTCCACTTACCACAATGACAATATCGTAGCCTTCTTCATACAAATCTATGGCTTTGTAAACGATAAGGTCATTTCCCAGATCGGCTTTCAAGAGATCAACCGGCCAGGCACCTGGCCAAAAATCAGAGTTAAAATCACCTGTGCCTGCATCCTGGTATTCAATGTTAAACAATGCGGTGTACGTAGTTGTATTGTAAAGTTCCGACACATTGTCGCCGGTTAAGGTTAATTTGAATTTGTACATTTTCGCCGGGTTGATCTGATCTGTAGGGATCACAGGGACAATTTTGGCATAAGCTTTTGCTTGTCCGTCGGTAAAAGTTACGGTGGCGCTTTCCAGATCAAAAACACCCTCAATGTCGTCATTCATTTCAAGGGAAATATTGGCCGTTGTACTTCCCGATAAATCAGAACGAACAATCTGCACCATTACTGAATAGTCGTTGTCAGCTGACAGAAAATTCTGTGGAACAACCGATGACGCAAAAGCCACATAAGGAGCTTCCGGCTTGTAAATTTCTCCGATGTTATCCTGATCGCAGGAGACTATCGCCAATCCCAGGATCAATAATATGAAATATAGTTTTTTCATGATATTCGTTTTTAGGATTAATTATTGGCAAACGGATTTTGATCGATCGTTTCATCCATATTCTTGTTCCCGTCGAACTCTGATTGAGGAATTGACATTACAAAATCAGGGTATTCGGGATCCAGTGTATTATGCGTGAGCAGCTTGTCGGCATGGTTGCTTCCTGCGAAATTGCGGGAGAAACCTGTTTTCAAACGCTTAACATCCATAATCCTTCCCACTTCTCCCCAAAGTTCGATTCTGCGTTGCAAAATGATTTCGTCGAGTAAGGTAACAGATCCGTCTTCCGGGGTTGTTGGCCCATTGGCGTCGTTTGTTGTCAGGGTTTTGGCATTGGTAAGAGCAGAAATGTTGTAATCCGGATCACGTTGTTCCATTAATTCTTCCAGGATAGAACGTGCTTCGGGGTATTTTCCCTGCATACATTGTGCCTCTGCTTTTACGAGCATCATTTCTTCATGACGCATCAAAATGTAGTCGCCAAGTGCATTTGTAGGATCCGAAAAACGGAACTTAAACTGATTGTAACTAAAAGCGGGTCCAATGGGTTCGTCTACTTCCAGCGGTCCGTTCCACCAAAGCGCTTTTCGCACATCATTGTCATTCATTTGATCGTATAGCCACGAACTAATGCACTTACGTGAAGTTTGTGCATAGTAATCGGCACTGGCATCCATGTTCGAGAAGAACGATCCGAAAACAGTTGAATGCTCGGAAATAATTTTCAGGCCCCATAATACAGTAGAAGAAGTGGCGTCGTTAAAGGCAAAGCCATTTTCCAGATCACTTAATGATAACATGGAAGTTCCTCCGCTTAGTGCGATATTTGCTGCCGATTCTGCGGTTGCCCAATCGTTCTTTTCCAAAGCAATATTGGCTTTTATGCCGTTTGCCACATAGTAGTCGATGTGAGACGGATGACTTTTAGGTGCAGCAATATCCGGATTTAACAGGTTCAATGCGTCGGTCATGTCAGCATCGATCTGAGCATAAACTTCGGCAACAGTACCTCTCGGTTTCCCTTCCGAAGTGTTGGTAGTGGGTTCGGTGTAGATGGGCACACCCGGTGCATCTTCGTTTCCAACATAGGTCTGCTGGTAAAAGCGTATCAAACTAAAATAGGAATAGGCTCTTAATGCATACGCCTGGCCGATCAAACTATTGATTTCGGAAGGTTCTCCGGTCATGTTGTCTTTGGCGGCAATAATGGAGTTGGCATTTGAAATAAGTGTGTAATAAAAATACCAGGTTGAATAAGGCCGTCCGCTTTTGTGGGTATAATCCGATTTTACATTGTAAACATAGTCGTAGTAAAACCATCCCTGGCCTTCTTCGTTCTGAACCATGTCCTCAGCCATCAAATCGTAGGTAAGGGTAAATGCTGTTACGCCAAACTCTTCATCGCCCCAGTTGGCCGACCAGTTTGTTGCATCGTACATGGCACGGTAGATTCCGTTTAGCGCCACATTGGCTTTGGCAACATCCGAAAACAGAACGTCGCCCGATGTGCTGTCGGTAGGATTCGTATTGAGCTCATCCTCGCATGAAAACGTTATCAGCACAGCTATAATCAGTATTAGTAACTTATATAGTTTCATGATGTAATGTTTTTAAAATTTTACTTCGATACCCAAAAGACTTGTTCTGTCGGGTGTATAAGAAAAATTGGTAGTTCCGTTAAAATTATGTTGCGGATTCATACCATCGAGGTGAGAGAATAAAGCAACGTTGTCGAAAGCAACATAAGCTCTTATACTTTCAATGCCCCATCGCTGCAAAATTGGTTTGGGCAGTGTATAGCCAAACGTAATATTTTTAATAGCGAAATACGAGGCATCAATAAGCTGACTGTTGGTGTATGGACGCGAGAACCCGGTTCCGTTTTGGATTCTTGGAACATCGGTTACATCTCCCGGTTTTCGCCAGGCGCGTTTAATCCTGTCCGCATAATTGGTTCCGATGTAAACAGGGTTGGTAAGTCCCTGGTAAACATATTCATAAACTTCGCCTCCCACAGAGAAGGTCGTCATGAATGAAAGATCGAAGTTCTTTAGAAACTGGAAGTCACTTCCAAATGCTCCGTAAAAATCAGGAATACGGCTACCCGAGATCAGCTTGCTTTGTGTTGCTTTCTGGTAATCGCTTGAAATATAGCGCTCGCCAGGATTGCCATTCTCGTCTTTGTCGTAAACCCAATAGAGTTGCGCACCGGTTGTGATATCGACACCTGCCGACTGAACCAGGTAATACGAGTTGATTTCTTCTCCTTTTCGCTGAATGAAGTTTCCGTTTACAATCTGATCCTGTTCCCCGTCGAGTTCAACGATTTCATTTTTCAGTGTGGTAAGATTTAAAGTTGCATTCCAGCTAAAGTTAGGTGTGCTAACCACCTTCGTTTTGGAGGTAAATTCAAAACCGGTATTCAGCATTTCGCCGACATTGGCCCAATAACTGTCGAATCCGAGTGAGGTCGCCATTGGTCTTTCCATCAGCATGTTTACTGTTCTTCTTCGATAGTATTCCAACCCAAACTCTAAGCGTTTCCATAGTATGGCTTCCACTCCCACATTAAAGTTGTTGTTTTCTTCCCATTTGATCGACGTATTTTCAAGCGACGAAAGCAGGGCTCCGTTGAGGTTGGCATTCGACCAGCCCAGATCGTAAAGCGATTGCCATCCGTAATAGGTCCCGATCCGGTCGTTTCCTTGTTTCCCGTAACTGGCTTTTAGTTTCAGGTTGTCAACAGATGCCATGTTGCTCATAAAGCTTTCTTCGCTCACACGCCACGAAGCTCCAACTGACCAGAAATTACCCCAGCGATAATCTTTGTTAAAGCGCGATGAACCGTCGGTACGGAAACTTGCCGAGAGATAATAACGGTCTGCATAATCGTATGTTATATTGCTAAGAAAGGATTCGATGGCATAATTGTCTTCAAACGATGTCAGTTTCGAAATGGTCGAACCCGGGGCCAGTTCCTTGATGCCGGAATACGGGAACCCGGTTTTTTCGCCTTCGAGTTCGTTCACTACCAGTTTGTAGAATTCGTGACCTGCAAGCAGGTTGATGCTGTGGCTGCCAAAATCTTTTGTGTAACGCAGCAATTCATTTACGGTGTAAGAGTAATTCCGGTCGTTGAGCAGGTTCAGGCGGCCCCCCACAATCGCTCCATCGCCAAAGTCGGGGTTATTGTAGGCTTTCTCGTTGGAATTAACGTAGTCGAAACCAATATTGGTACTCAGCGATAAGCCATCGAGTGCACTTCCCATACCTTTCCCGATAAGGTCGAAATGAAACCTTCCGGATAAGTTATCGGCTATGGTCGTATAAGAGTCTTCGTACAAGGTAGCGACAGGGTTCCAGTTGGGGTTTGCGCCCGATGGACGAGTCAGCCCATAGTCGAATTGTTTTTCTCCCGTTTCTGAAAGAACCGGGTTTCCCTGTGCATCCTGAATATAGATAGGATAGATGGGAGCCATAAACTGAGCAGAATACCAAACGTTGCTCGAATACGAAGTTCCCTGGTTGGCCAGAAAGTCACTCTCCGTTTTCGAGAAGTTGATATTACCTCCGAAGTTAAACCAGGGTTTGGGAGTTAATTCGGCTCCGATTCTTCCCGAGATTCGGTCGAATTGTGTGGTTTTGAGCAGGCCTTCTTTTGAAAGATAAGCGATCGACGCAAATACCCGGGAGTTTTCCGATCCACCGTTGATAAACAGTTGATACTCCTGGTGAGTTGCATTGTCGTTGGTGATTTCTCCCAGCCAATCGGCTTTGTACAATAGCTTTGCATTAGGATTTATTTCACCGGTTTCGGGATCAATCAATTCAGAAATCGGCATGTTGTATGGATTGTACATTTCGTTGGTTCCGAAAATGCCCGAATTGCCGGTCATAGCCTCAATCGCTTTTTCGCCAG
The DNA here is from genome assembly GCF_023111095.1 of Maribellus sp. YY47. Lineage (GTDB taxonomy): Bacteria > Bacteroidota > Bacteroidia > Bacteroidales > Prolixibacteraceae > Draconibacterium. The sequence continues at coordinate 304,387 of NZ_JALGYW010000003.1, read as the reverse complement.
CCAGGTCGGGATTAACTCCGCTTCTGTAAATCAAGTCATTTTTAAACCCCTGGAAAGAGGCTTCGATAAAATCTGCAGAGTTCAGTGTCTTGTATGATTTTATGGCCCTGTCGGTCATCCCGTACGTAGCTTTAAACTCAATTGACAGCTTTTCTGATTTACCTTTCTTAGTGGTAATCACCACAACACCGTTTGCACCACGAGAGCCGTAAAGCGCTCCTGCCGATGCGTCTTTCAGAATGGTCATCGATTCAATGTCGCCCGGGTTAATGGCATTTAAATTTCCATCGTAGGGAACACCGTCGACTACATATAAGGGAGCATTGTCGGAGTTGATCGATCCAAAACCACGGATAATAATGCTGGCATCGTCACCCGGCTGCCCCGACCCCGAGGTCGTTTGAACTCCCGGAACCTGTCCCTCCAGCGCTTTCGAGAGGTTAACCACCGGTCTTTTTTCAAGTACGTCGTTGTTAATCACTTCGGCTGATCCGGTAAACGATTCTTTTTTGGCTGTTCCGTATGCAACAACCATTACCTCGTCCACGCCAATAACATCAGGTTCCAGTGCTACGTTATACATACTGGTTCCGGTAATTTTTACTTCCTGAGATTTCATTCCCACAAATGAAAAAACAAGTGTTTCTTTTTCGGGAACAGTAAGTGTAAATTCCCCGTCGATATTGGTTGTGGTACCGTTGGTGGTACCTTTAACAACCACTGATACTCCGGGAATTGGCAAGCCATCCTGTGTAGAGGTTACCTTCCCCGAGATTTGCTTTGTTTGGGCGAATAATGTGCTCACTCCAAAAACCAAAGCCACCATTAGTAGAAGTATTTTCTTCATAGACTAAGATTTATGTTAATACTAAAGCTTCTTTACTCTTTGCTTTGTAAGAATTTCGAAATAAAAAACTCCCGCCGGGGAAACGGGAGTCTGAATATCTGCCAGCCGGCCAGATATACACTTTCTACATTTTTACGCTGTTTAATTCTGTTTCTATGTAAAAAAGTGGAGTGCCTTTAATCGTAAACATTTCCCCGGGCTCCCCGTATAAAATTTTCGTGCAGAAAATCATGAATAGTCTTCTATGATTTTCAGGTTTTGATCAAACTTATGGAATGAATTTTAGTAAAGAGCCTGTAAGTCAGTAAACAACAGGAATAATCGATAAGACCTGCAATTTCGGGGAAATGGTGTTTATTGGAAGGAATTGGGGTGTTTGCAGCTAAAAATGCTACGTTGGCAGACTAAGTTGTGCAATTGGCACAAAACAATAATGATTCTCAGGAATCATCAACAGGTATGAAAGTAAAGATTTTTACTTCTATCGGTGATTTGTTTTCAATTTTTAATGCAGAACTCCCAATGTAGAATTCCCAATATCCAATTTTCAGGATTTTGTTGAATATTTTACATTCAAAATTGAGAATTGGATATTTTTAATATTTGACTTTCATAAAAAAGGCGGGAGTTACCCCGCCTGTTATTTCTTAAGCCGCGATGTCGGCGAATGCTTCCGCCAGTACATCGGGATACAAATCATTAAAATTCTTGTAACACCAACGGTAAAGTTCCATACGTTGGTCGGGTTCTACCCAGTTGATACATTTGTTTAGCTCTTTTCTGAAAAGATCCTTGCTAAAACTTACTTTAGGAAGAATCACTTTAGCATACTCCATCATGGTCTTTTGTTTTTGAACTTGTTGCCTTTAAGATAACATGGAAAAGCCTAATTGAGTATGCTGTAGAATATGGTTTAACACTTATTAAGTTAAAATAATCAACCGCTTCCGGTTAATGAATTGTTGTATAGTTAATTACAGCAGAGTGTTAAATCCCTGTTTCAAAACATGCTTTTTGTGTGAACATTAGAGAAGTGCTTTACCTCCCGGATCGATGCTTTTTACAAATGTTGCAATATCTTTTTCAAGGTTAACGGAGTCTTTAATGGCGTTTACAAATGCGCTGCCAATGATAGCTCCCTGCGCGTATTTACAGGCATTCGAGAAGGTTGCATGGTCTGAAATCCCAAAGCCGATCAGGCGCGGATTTTTCAGGTTCATGTTCTGAACGCGTTCAAAATAATCTACGTGAAAGTCTTCCACTTTTTTACCAGCTCCGGTGGTTGACGACGAAGAAACCATGTAAATAAATCCCTCCGATGCTTCATCAATCTGCTTGATTCTTTTTTCTGATGTTTGAGGAGTGATCAGCAAAATATTGTGCAGGTTGCTGGCTTCAAAATATTTGCGGTATTCTGCTTCGAATTCATCCAGCGGAAGATCGGGCAGAATGGTTCCGTCGATGCCGATTTCTGCACATTTCCGGCAAAACGCCTCAACACCATATTGATACACTGGATTCAGATAGCCCATCAAAATCAGCGGAATATTTACTGATTTCCGGATGTCTTTCAGTTGCTCAAATAAAAGCCTGAGGTTCATTCCGTTTTTCAATGCAATTTCGCTGCTGCGTTGTACCGTGGGGCCGTCAGCGGTCGGATCTGAGAACGGCATTCCGATCTCGATCAAATCCGCGCCGTTTTTTTCCAGTTCCTGGATAATTTTTACCGTGTCATCCAGATTCGGAAATCCTGCGGTAAAGTATACTGAAAATATATTTTCCTTTTTTGATTCAAAAAGTTGATTGATCCTGTTGTTCATGATTTGCTTGTTTCAGCCCCCTAAATCCCCCGGAGGGGGACTTTAGAAAGCAAAGTTTGTTTCATATTGTATTTGCCATTTCTTAGCCTCTTCCTTTTGGGGAGAGGTTGGAGAGGGGCTTTAATATCCAAAATAGTTAAGGTAGGTTTCCATGTCTTTGTTACCACTACCCGAAAGATTGATCACATTTACGTCGTCCGGATTCATTTTTATTTTGTCGAGCGCCGCCAAAGCGTGTGCCGATTCCAATGCGGGAATGATACCTTCCTTTTGAGTGAGCAGCAATACCGACTGTAATACTTCTTCGTCGGTGGCGGCCAGAAATTTTGCACGGCCGGTTTTGTGCAGGTGAGCGTGCAGCGGGCCGATTCCAGGGTAATCAAGTCCTGCCGAGATGGAATACGGTTCAATAATTTGTCCGTCTTCTGTTTGCATCAGCATCGTTCGCGCCGAATGTAAAACTCCGGGAGAACCAACGGTGAGTGTGGCCGCGGTTTCGTCGGTGTCCACTCCTTTTCCTGCGGCTTCCACGCCAATCAGTTCCACTTGTTCGTCGTCCAGAAAATGATAAAAAGCTCCCGCGGCGTTGCTTCCTCCTCCAACGCAAGCGAGCACGCGGGTGGGCAGTTCAGAACCGGTTTGTTCGAGCAACTGGCCCCTCATTTCCTTGCTGATCACCGATTGGAAACGGGCCACCATGTCGGGGTAGGGGTGCGGCCCCACTACCGAGCCAATAATGTAGTGCGTATCTTCCGGATTGTTGATCCAGTCGCGCATGGCTTCGTTGGTAGCGTCTTTTAAGGTTTTGTTGCCACTGTGAACGGGTACCACTTCGGCGCCCAGCATTTTCATCTTTTTTACGTTGGGTGCCTGGCGCGAAACATCAAGCGCTCCCATGTAAACCACGCATTTTATTCCTTTCAGTGCACAAACTGTTGCGGTTGCTACACCGTGCTGACCTGCCCCGGTTTCAGCAATAATTCTTGTTTTTCCCAGTTTCTGAGCCAGCAGTATTTGTCCAATGGTATTGTTCAGCTTGTGTGAACCGGTGTGGTTCAGATCTTCGCGTTTCAAAAAGATTTTTGATCCGTAATGTTCCGAAAGACGGCTGGCATAATAAAGTGGCGATGGCCTGCCCACATAGTCTTTCATGAGTTTATCGAACTCGCTTTTGAATTCTTCTGCTTCGATGATTTCAAGGTACCTGGTTTTTAACTCTTCGATGTTGGTATACATCATTTCCGGAATCCAGGCCCCGCCAAATTCACCGTAATATCCTTTTTCGTTAACTTGATATTTCATTTTATTTTCTTTCATCTTAAGTCATTCCCGTGGAACGAGAATCTGTTGAGTTTCCTGCTTGCGCAGGAAAGACAAGCGTCTGTTATTTTAATTCTTCAATAAATCGTTTCAGCTTTTCAATGTTTTTACGTCCCGGTTCATCTTCGAACCCGCTGTTCAAATCAATCCCGGTAAGTTTTGGATGATCGATCTTTTGGATTTCTTCTGCATCATCGGGCCCAATGCCACCGCTTAAAAAAAACGGTTTGTACCCCGTGTATTTATTTAATATTTTCCAGTTGAATTTTTCCCCTGATCCGCCATGCAGTTTGGTTTTTGTATCGAACAGAAAATAATCGACCTCTTTCTCGTAGGCTTGCGTGGTTTCAAAACTGAAAGAATCGTCCACCGAAAAAGCTTTAATAACTTTCAATCCCTGTTTTCGGAGCATGGCGCAGGTTTTGGGATTTTCTTTTCCGTGGAGCTGGATATAATCCAAATCCAGGTTTTTGGCCAGTCCGAGTATTTCAAAGGCATTTTCGTTGACAAAAACACCAACTTTGGGCATGTCGGAGTTAAAAAGCCCGGAATCAGGATGTTGTCCCACAAAACGACTTGACGGTTCATAAAAAATATAGCCCAACAAATCAACACCGAGTTTTTCTACTTCCTCACGGTTTTCTGTGAACTTCATTCCACAGACTTTTATTTTCAGTTTTCTTTCCACTTCTTTTTCCTTGTGTATTTCAATGTCAGTGTGTACAGGAAATGAAGTCTTCTGTTGAACCGACTTTTAATTTCCGTTAACTGACCTGTTTCGAAATGATCGTTATAGTTGTTGAATAAACTTTTTACAGGCTTTACCCGGGTCCTGGGTTTTCATAAATGTTTCTCCGATGAGGAATCCTTTAAAACCGTAGTCGCGCAGGTAATGAATTTCCTTAACGCCTGCCAGTCCGCTTTCCGATATTTTTACAAACCTGTCGGGAATCAGTTTTGAAAGCTCCACCGATGTTTCGACACTTACGTCAAAGGTTTTCAGGTTGCGGTTGTTTACGCCCACAATATCCACAAAGTCGTTAACAATCTCCAGCTCTTCAGCGTTGTGGATTTCCATTAAAACCTCCAGTCCCAATTCTTTTGCTTCCTCCGCCAGCTCAAGCGCCAGTTCTTTTGAAAGGCAGGCAGCAATGAGCAGAATTACATCGGCTCCGTAGGCTTTGGCTTCCACCAGTTGGTACGGATCGATCATAAAATCTTTTCTCAGGATCGGAATATCGGGGTTAATTTCGCGTGCCTTTACCAGGTTGGCCTGCGATCCGCCAAAAAAGTTCTTTTCAGTCAGGACCGATAAGCCCGCAGCACCGGCTTTAGCGTATGCTTTGGTAACGTCTTCTACCCGGGCGGTGAGGTTAATATCGCCTTTGGAGGGAGAACGTTGTTTGAATTCGGCAATTATTCCCGAAGAACCGGGTTTTAGCAGGCTCCCTTTCAGTGAGTTACAATCCCTGAAGAAATCGGGTATATCTTGCAGTACCTCAATGTCGACCAGCTGTTTCTGGTGATTGATTTCTTCTCTTTTGGCTTCAATGATTTTGTCGAGAATTGTCATTTTCGTATGTATTAGTCTTTTTATGCACTTCGCTTTACAAGATAGCGTTTTAATCAGCGCTCTTGTTGGAACAAAATGACGGTTTATTTGATCACGGCTTTTAATTTTTGGAGTGCTTTCCCACTTTCCAGAGATTCACGCGCCATCGAGATGCAATCTTTCAGCGTTTTGTCAGGATAAACCAGATTCAATCCGAGTGCCGCGTTGGCCAGAACCGCATTGGTTTGCTCTTCTGTAGCATTTCCGTTCAGCACATTCATAAAGATCTTTGCTGCATCTTCCACCGATTTTCCGCCATGCAATTTGGCCGGTTCAATCGTTGTTAACCCAAAATCAGCAGGTGCCAGTTGTGTCTCTTTTCCACGGGTGGCATAGCGAGCCTCCGATGTCAGCGAAATTTCGTCGTAACCGTCGTTGCTGTTCACTATCGCAAAGTTAATATCCAGTGTTTCATAAACCTTCCGATAATGCTCAAAATTTTCAGGATTATTCACCCCCAGCAATTGATATTTTGGTGCCGACGGATTGATCATGGGCCCAAGAATGTTAAAGAAAGTGGGGACTTTCAGCGCTTTTCGGACCGGTGCAATGTGTTTAAACGCAGGGTGAAACAGTGGAGCATGTAAAAAGCAGAATCCGCCCTCGTCCAAATCTTTTTTTAATTTGCTGATATCGTTGCTAAACTGATAGCCGAGGTATTCCAAAACGTTTGATGAACCGGTGGTGGAACTGGCTGCGTAATTACCGTGTTTGGTAACATTTAAACCGGTTCCGGCAATCACAAAGCAGGCCAGCGTCGAAATATTAAAGGTGTTTTTTCCGTCGCCGCCGGTACCCACAACATCAATGCCGTTGTATTCCGACAAGTCTACTTTTGTACTCAGGTCAAACATGGCATCACGAAAACCCGCCAGTTCCTCTGATTCAATCGGGCGCATCTTATACACCGTCAGAAAGGAGGCGAATTCAGCTTCGGAGTGAAGTCCTTTTCCGACTTCTGTCAAACTGTTCCTCGCCTGATCGCGGGTAAGTTTATTGCCTTTAAAAAGGTATTGTAAGGTATCTTTCATAATTCGATTTTAAAAAATAAGTGTTTTTTAACTGATCAGATTACTGTGACTGAAATTGTGACTGTGCACTAAGATTTCAACCAGTTTTCGATCATTTTCTCTCCCAGCGGTGTTAGTACCGATTCCGGGTGAAACTGGACTCCCTGAATATCAAAATCGCGGTGTTTCATCGACATGATCATTCCGTTGTTGTCGTAACTGGTTACTTCAAAACATTCGGGGAGTTGGTCATCCTGCACAATCCACGAGTGGTAACGTCCCACGTCAAAGGTTTCGGGCAGTCCTTCAAACAGAATCGATTTTTTGTCGGTGAGTTTTACTGGAGTTGCCACACCGTGCAGTACGCGGTTCATGTTGTGAAGTTTTCCTCCGAATGCTTCCCCGATCGCCTGGTGTCCCAGACAAACGCCCAGCATACTTTTCTTTGGACCATATTCTTTTATAATGTCCAGCAATAACCCGGCTTCTTCAGGTATTCCGGGGCCGGGAGACAGAACGATTTTGTCGTATTTTTCCAGGTCTTCCAGCTTAATTTCGTCGTTGCGGAACACATCCACCGGCAAACCAGAAATCTTTTTGATTGCATGCACCAAATTGTAGGTGAACGAATCGTAATTGTCTATTACTACGATATTGGCCTCTCCCGGCCTCCCCGAAGGGGAGGAGATTGGGGAATCCTCTTGTTTGTATTGTTTTTGTTCCATTTTTTATTTTTTTCTGTTTGTTTTTGCTCTTCTGTTCCCCTCCTTTGGAGGGGTTAGGGGAGGCTCAATTGATTCCTTTTGCCATTTCGATGGCTTTTTTCAATGCTGCCAGTTTGTTGTTGACTTCCTGCAACTCGTTTTCTTCATTTGAATCGGCCACAATGCCGGCACCTGCCTGGTAAAAAAGCTTGTTATTTTTACTCAGGAAAGATCGGATCATAATGGCATGGTTCACGGTGCGGTCGAAGCCGAGGTAGCCGATGCAACCTCCATAGTAACCACGGTTCTGGTTTTCGTAACGGTCGATCAGTTCCATGGCTTTGTATTTAGGCGCGCCTGACAAGGTTCCGGCCGGGAAAGTTTCGCCCAGCACTTTTATCAGGTTGGTATCGTCGGTAATTTTACCTGAAACCTGCGAAACCAAATGAATGACGTGTGAGAAGAACTGAACTTCGCGGTAAGTTTCCACAACCACATGATCGGCATTTCGGCTCAGATCGTTGCGGGCCAGATCCACCAACATCACATGCTCGGCATTTTCTTTTGGATCTTTGCTGAGTTGCGCTGCCAGTTCGCGGTCCTGATCGTCGTTGCCGGTGCGTTTAAAAGTGCCTGCAATCGGATGGATGTATGCTTTGTTCTTCATGATCCGGATTTCTGCTTCCGGACTGGAACCAAAAATGCGGTAATCGCCATAATCGAAATAAAATAAGTAAGGCGACGGATTAATGGACCGTAACGAGCGGTAAACATTAAAATCGTCGCCTTTAAACTCCTGCGAAAACTGCCGGCTTAAAACGATCTGGAAGACATCGCCTCGGTAGCAGTGTTCTTTTCCCTTGGTGACCATCAACTTGTATTCATCGTCGGTGATGTTCGACTTTTCATCTCCCGTCGGTTCAAACTTTGCCGTTGCAAAATTCAGGTTGATCAGCAGGTGATGAATGTAATCGATCTGTGACTGCTCGCCTTCCATCAGGTTTTCCACCATGTGGATCTGATTTTTATGGTGATCGATGGCAACCACATATTTGTAAAAGCAATAGGTTACTTCCGGAATCTGGTATTCTTCTTTTTTATCAGAGCTGAAGTGGATGTTTTCAAAATGCTGCACGGCATCGAACCCCAAATAGCCAAACAGCCCGTTGGCCGGAAGTTCAATTTCGTTGCTTTCCACATTGAAGGTTTTGAAAAAATCATCCAGTTCGTCGTGTAATTTTCTTTCCGGTGATAGTTGGAACGTTTCTTTTTCTCTTCCCGGAAGTTTTTTTACCACTTCTCCGTTGTTCACCGTAAACCGGGCCATCGGACTGAAAGCAATAAACGAATAGGCGTTTTCATTTCCGTGGTAGTCGGAACTTTCCAACAGGATGGATTTCGGATACAAGGTCCGCAACCGAAGATAAATGCTCACCGGTGTAACGGTGTCGGCCAGTATCTTTCGGACTACAGGTTTAAATGTCAATTTTTCCATGAATAGGTATGTTTTAATTTGTTTGTTACTGTTTTAACTTTTCGGTTCAATTCAAAAAAAACGGCTCATCGTGAATTCGATGAGCCGTCTCCTTTGGCCAATGGCAGAACCTCTCTTCACGAATGTTGTAAAAAGTTGCTGTGCCACCACCAAATATTATTGTTAATTCTCATTGTCGTTTTATGTATAAAAAAACCTGCTCTTTTAGGAGCAGGCCTTGTAATATCTTTCAAAAATACCAATATGGCTCTTTAACTCCTAACTTACGTAAGAAGACCCCACCACGGAAGCCATATTGTATTTGTTTTTTTCATTGTTGTCAATTAATGAATGCAAGAAAGTCGATTTTTTTCAAAAATCAAAATAAAATTAAGACAAGGTTTCAATTCTTTCTTCATCGTAAGATTCCATTAACATCTAATTGGCCAGTGTAAACCTGAAACTTACACCAAAATTGGCGTTGGTTGTACGGTAAGAAAGCGATGTAAACGGATTGTTTAAAATCCGGTCGTAGAACACACGCATTTCAAACTTATCACTTAAACGGTAGTCAGCATAAGTCTTGATGGTGAAGTTTCCCTGCCCTGCGGTAATCTGGTTATCTTCGGAATCGAGCTGACGCAAAATGGTTTTGTTTCTTCGGTACGAAATGTCTGCCCTGATGTTTAAATCGTTGGAGTATGCCTGCTGCGAGTTCTTGGTTTTGATGATCACATCCATATGCGTAAACCGGTAACCCAGCCCGATGATGTATTCGTTGCTTAATACTTCGGTTAGCTGATTGTTGGCAAACGACAGGTTGAGGTTACGCGAGCGTTTGATTTCGCCACGCGTGGTAAAGTCGCTTTGCCACATTACGTCGACATTGATAAGCGGATTAAATGCCTCGATAATGCTAACCGAGTTAAAATCGTATGACGGCACAAAGTTGTCGGCTAAGTCGCGAATGTAACTAAATCCATCACCTGTTTCCAAATAATTAAGGTTGGAGACAAACGAACCAACGTTGTAACTCGAACGGTAGGTATGCTGGAAGTTCAGCGAGCGCATAACTTTGTTTAGTCCCGGAATGCGTGAAACCATTCCTTCGTAACGAATGCTCCAGTTGGGGCGAATGTATTTCAGCGACGGGAACAAACTCAGCGAAACCTTATTCGGATCTTTATCCTGATAGGCTGCCAGGAATGCCGGTACCAACACCTCTACCGAGTTCGGGCCATACCCGTCAGGATATCCGGCGAACTGCGAATGCGGAGTATTCGGATTATAGCTGGCGCTGGTTCCTCTTTGCTGTGCCAGACGGTTGGCAATAATGGCGCGGTATTCTTTTAATTTTTCAAACGATTTTGAACTGGTTACTTCTCCTTTTCCGATAGCAAAGAAAGCAGTTCCCCAGGTGAGCGTTGACATACTGAAGTTACCGGTTTCGGTAAAACTGTTTGCGTTGAATAGCCCGGTGTTGGTATCGTAATCGTAGAATTCAGTGATGTTTTTTGAAATCGAACGGTCACCCGTGAGGTCGATACGCAAGTCGGGTAGGGGCTCCAGCATAACGCGCAGGTTAATCCGCTCGTTTTCGCGGAACATAAACGGCTGGTTCAGGGTCGAGTCGATTGTGAGCCATCCGTTTTCTGCGGCTTTCACTGCAAAATCACGGTCTTGCCAACCCATCAGGAACGGCAAGCCGGGAGCCATTTTGGGGGCAATATTCTGAAGGCCCCATTCCGGATCACCCGAAAAACGTCCGCCACCAAAGAGCGCAGGCTCGGGTAAATAACCGGGCATCACGGTGCTTCCGTTTTTGCTGTAGGTAACATTAATGGTACGAACTCCGGTTGCCACGCGGGTTGTAAAATCAAGCACATCCATTATAAACGGCTGATCGCCCCGTTTCCCCGATACGGTTAACATGGCCTGGTTGGCGTTTGCCATCGGGGTGAATTCTATGGTATTCGGATCAATAATGTTTACTTTTCCGGGAACAACTTTGCCCTGTGTGTCGGTAGCAAGCACCTTAATCTTTTTCGTATTGAGTTTGTGACTTATTTTTTGCGGCTTGTCGGCAACCAATCTAACGTTACTGCTATAGTTTTCTTCCTGTTTTTTTGCAAGAGGTTGGTTGTCTTGCTGGCGGCCTCCACTTGAATTTCGATTTAAACTTCCCCTGCTTCTTCCTGTTCTCCTGAATTTTTGATCAACTTCTTTGAAATACGGCACCTTGTTAAATAACGTCTGAAGGTTGGCATTCCCGGAGAGTGTCATGTTTCGCGAGTTCGAAATAATGTTTCCAATGTTGGTTTCTTCATCGGTTATCGGACCAGCCTGCCAGTCGTAGGTTCCGGCATAGCGCACATTGGCAGTAAGGAAGTTAAGCGCCTTGAATGTACGAAGCGGCACCTGGTAATTTACATTAAATGTATGATTATACAGGGTAGGACGTCCCAGATCCCACAAATTGGTCAGGATCGAGTCACGTTTCCACTCGTAGTCGTCATCGCGTCTGTTGATTCGTCCTTCCGGTTCGTCGATACGTGAGGTTCCGCGAGAAGAGAAATCGAATTTCAATGAGGTGGTAACATCATACCGGATATCCAGATAACGGTTCCAAAGGAAATCCTTCTCAAACGTAGCCGGTAAAATCAGGTTCGGATTGGTAATGTTCCTGGTTTGTGTTTCGTGATAACGACGGTACAAATCAGTTCTGTACGAGATCTGCGTTGGCAGCGGATAAAAGTTAAAGTTGCCCAATAGTTTTAACGGACCTTTTTGCAGCAGTTTTACATTACGGAAGGGCTCTATCTTTTTAGGGCGGCTGCTGTAATTGTAGGAGAACATAAACCGATGGGTTTTATCCACATTGTACTCGGTATTTACATTGTGTTTCGAAGTCTCGTTGTACGAGTAAGTTACCGCGAAGTTTTCGGTATCCCACAGCTGAGTCTTTTCCTTTTGTTTCTGCGGCTCTACCTTGACATTGGTAAAGTTGATGCTTTTTCGTTCCACCACATCCTGAACAAGGCTTTTGAGCGAATCTTTTTCAATTTTTGAGTCCAGTCGGGATAAGGACTGGTCCAGTTCAATATCGGGTTCAAGTGGATTGTATTTTGGATTGACCGTACTTTTGGAATAGCCGTAGTACATTGGAATTCTTACTCCGGCTTTTTCCGGGAAGAAACGTCCCCAGTCGATCGAGGTGGAAACATCAATATCGGTCTGGTCTTCCAGCGAGCGGCTGTTTACATTCTGATCAATACTTCCAAATCCGGCCGAACGTTTTCTTCCGGCCACGGTAACATTACCGAGATCGGCAAGCCGGGCGGTAACACGGGCATTGGCGGCCCAACCTCCTTCGTCATCAAAATCAGAAAGGCGTAATTCGTTGGTCCATACTTCCACCGATTTTGGACCGGTGTTCAACTGTCCCCGTCGGTTGCGGATCCCCATCATAAATACCTCAACATTACCCAGGTTCGGACTACCTTTTACTTTAATCCGGTTTTTCCCGTTGTTGCGGTTAGGATCGGATTGGATATATTCGTCGTTAATTTTTATCTGTGAACCGGCCACCCGAATAGCGTCGTTCCGGTCGAGTTTCAGGTTGGTGAATAGTTCCAGCGGAACGTAAATCTGGTTTTCTTCGGGCCATACAATATAACGGTCGCTTTCTCTGTCGTTATTGTAATTTCCTTCGGGCGTTAGCTTTAAAGGAATTTCGTATTCGTAATAGTTGTAGTTGTAGTCCGATCCCAACCGAATGAAAAAGTAGAGTTCGTCATCTTTTAATGAACTGCCTTCCACTTCTTCGGCATGTACATCCATTTTCAGGGTTTTGTAACGGCGGAAATCCATGTACAGTGATTTGTAAGCAGCCCTGGCATCTCCCTGTTCAAGATCTGTAGCTTTTAGCACCATGGATTGTTCATTCAACTGACGAAGTTGCGGGTTGGCCGGGTCGATTACCCTTGAAACCCCCGGAGGGAGAACATAATTCACCGGTTCGCGGCTTCCGTTCTCTTCAATACTGACGGCCGATACTTCAAAATCGGTTTCCAGCGAAGGAGCTGCCAGTTCGTCGGTCAGGTCGCCGGTGTATCGTCTCCACTCGGCACGTACCAGGTCGAGCGTAGCAAAACGCATCACCGTAGAATCTTTAAATCCATGCATAAACATACGCATAAACCGAATCGACTTAAAGTCGCTGATGTTACCGATGACTTTATCAGGAGTGCTAACCGGAATCTTAAATTGGTACCACGAAATTTCTTCTACGTCGCCATTTTTTAATTCTACCGGCCTGCTTCTTTTATCGGTAATGTAATTCTGCCCAACAACAAAGTCTTGTTTCCTGACACTTACTTTGTATTGATAGTAACGTTCGTATTCGTTCAGGGTATTGTCGTCGTTAATGTCCTCAATGTCGGGAAGCGTAGTTGCTGAAGTCGGGTAGCTCTCTGTCGACATTTCCGAGGTTGGAGAATTACCATCGGGGCCATTGTAGTTTTTATAACGAGCCAAAATGGGTAAGCGTGCATCATCGTAATTACTTCCACGGTAATAATGAAAATTATCGCTTGAAGGGTCGTTCATCGCTTTTTCATAAACGTCGTCGTTTACTTTCAGCCTAAGTTCTTCGAGATATTGCGCAAAGTATGTCGCTTCGTCGTCGTCGTTCAAGCCATCAAACCCGATGTCCTGATATCTGCGCGAAGAAGGAGTATTGTCAAATGCATTAACGAGTGACTGCAAGGTTGAAACCCGTCCCCAAACCGTAGTATCCACATTGTCGACCAATTGTGAAGTCGGAAGTCCCTGTTCAAATCCTTTTCGCGAATCTTTCAGGAAGTCTTCGGAAATATCTCCGAGGTTGAAATACAGATCACCGCCCGATTGTGTTCCGAGCGTATCGTAATAAAACGGATCCATCAGCCAGAATTCGATGTATTCAATGTTGGCGGTTTCAAAATCGCTGGTCTGAATATCGCGCATAATACCTGCCCAGCGTGTTTCCGGGTTTTTCAATGTACCGTCGGGATTTACACCCGCAGCAAAACTGCTGTTTCCGGTATCGAAGTTGTACGGACCGCGTTCTGACGGGTAATACGCCAAATCCAATACGGCAATATTGGTGGGTTCGCCGGTAACAAATTCCTTTTCGGGGAAAAGTTCCTGTTCGAAAACCTCCCGGACATAGTGGTTGGATTGTGCATCCGGATCAGACTTAATATGGGTGGGTGTTAATGAATTGTTACGCAGGAACAGTGGGTCGATGTTGTAAAATGCCAGTTTCGCACGGTTCATACCATACTCAAGCGAGCCCACAGTATTTCCTTCCGGAAATAAATCCGATTGATATTGCGGGGTACTGGCGAGCATCCACGATTGCCGTGCTTTTAGGCTGATCGGCGTTTTTGTTGCCTCAAAGTCGTCGATGTAAACGGCATTTTTTATCGACCGGTTGCTTCCCGGAACGAGTTTGGCATATTCGCCTTCAAAATCGATGGAAGATTTTGTATTGGTGCTGTAGAACGGGAGCGCATCCAACGCTTTGGTCAGGAGCATGCTTTCCGTATTGTAGCGGGCATCAAAACCGTACATTAAATTGGAAATGGGATCTTCGCCGTAGTCTACTTTTTCAGTGAGCGGTCGTTCCTGCATGTACAAAAGGGTACCCCCGATATTAAAGTTGTCGGAAAATGCATAATTGGCATAGGTTCCCATCAGGGTTTTTCGCTGCATGGTAAACAAGTCCTCGCTTTCAGTCGATACCGAAATCGGCGTTCCTGCTTCGAGTAATGCCTGGTTGATAATTTTTACCGTACCCAGCGTGTAATCCACGGTATAGTCTATATTTTCAGTAAGAACCTGTCCGCCGGCAGTTACTTTAACCGATCCCTGCGCCAGGTTAAGCGAACCGAGCGAAATATCAGAACTGGATGAACCTTTGTAGCTTCCAATCAACTTGAATTTGTTATGTTCAGCATCCTGTTCTGCTTTTACTTTTGTGGAGTCGTACAGGGTTTGGAACGTGAAGCGTTCGATGTCTCCTGGATTTTGCAGCGAATCCGCCAGGTGTTTTCCAAAAGGTTCAATGGTAGGGAATATGATTCGTCCACTGTTGGAATCAATGGTTATGCCTTCCACGTAGTCGAAGATACCGTCTTTGGTAGCGTCGAGCTGCTTGTTCAGCATGTCGAGACGCATTACCTCAAGTAGGATGTGCCCTTCCAGTCGGCTGGCAGGCAGATAATTAATGTAGGTTCCGGTAGAGTCGTTCTGGTAAACCACATTTAACTCAAATTCATCATTGGTAAGCTGGTATGCGTTCAGGTTATAAATGTTCTTCATCATCAACTTCCAGGTTGGTTTTCCCGGCGAAAGGTTGGTTCCTTTCAGCAATTTTAGGAACAAGGTTTTGGGAGCGTCGATACCGTCGGTTGAGAATTCACCCACCTGAAATGTTTGTCCGTTTGATGTAAAGTTGAACGCTACTGCGAGCACTTCATCCGTATTTAATGCTGAATTCAGCGAAATATAACCGAGCCTCTCGTTGACCGAATATTCTGATTCACTCAGTTTTCTGGCGTGTTCTATTTTTTCGAAGTCGGTTCCTCCCACAAAATCCTGTGAGAATTGGGCCATGGTGGACGAAATGTTTTCAACCTGACGAACGTTGGAATACGTGGTTGACATTTCGTTGTAAAGACCGTTTGCCTCGTTGTTCGGATAAATACTTTGAGGATAGGGGAGACCCAAATTTGCCTGAAATTGCGGTAGTTGGTTGTAGATGTTCGGATCGTGTTCACCTAAATCCTGAAAGGCCAGGATATTGCGAGAATCGGTAAAATCACTGGACTTGTTGGTTACCCAAACTTCAATTTTATTGATGGTGATCGGAGACCGCGGCACTGCCGTGTTTTTTAGCCATTCGTCGTAGTGGTCGCGAAAATACTGGGCGAGAAAAAAGTGCCGGTTGGCATCGTAGTTGGAGGCCGATATCTCGAAGGTGGCAACCTGGGCTCCACCTTCCGTCTGAACGGTTTTTGACTCACCCTTGTGTTGCGAGAAAATGGTGGTCACGTTCAGTTTCCCAAACTGCATTTCGGTTTTTACCCCGAATAGGTTGGACGCCCCGGTAATCAAGGATCCGTTTAACGGTAGCGACACATTTCCGGCTTCCACACGTTTTATAATTTCATCTTCATCGCCGGTGTATTCGATGTTCATTTTGTTCTCGTAATCGAACGTAGCTTCGGTGTTGTAATTCACCCGCATGTTCATTTTTGTACCAATCTGACCGGTAACATTCATCTGAATTTTCTGGTCAAAATCAAAGGTTGGTACTTTTCGAAGTCGTTCGGGGATCGAAGGGTTGTCGGTGGTATTTACCTGGTAGCCAAAACTTACCTCTACATATCCCTGTGGCTGAATGTTAATGGTGTTTCCTCCAAAAATCCGGTTAAACGCCTCGCTTCCAACGGTAAGTTTCGGGAGCAATCCGCCGCGTTGATCCTGGTCTTCCAATGCTGCGCGCTGTTTCCAGTAGGCTCTCACTGACTGGTCGAAATCGTAGGCCATGTAGTCTTGCAGCGACATGCTTTGCGGAAGACGATAGTTCAGGGTTCCCATTTTTTCATAAAACACATACTGCCCGAGTACGGGGTCGTATACCACCTCGTATTTGAGGTTGCTTGGGTTGTTTAGAAAAAGTTTCTGAGAATCTTGCCGGGTATAGCCAAACGCCGGCTGATCTTTAAATGGGTAGGGCAATTGCCCGGTTGTGTCAATTTCAGACAAATCCTGCGCTGCTCCTATTATTGGAAGTGTCAGGGAAAAAATTAAAAATAAGCTGAAGTATATTTTTCGTAAACTTCGGTTCAGTTTCATACAAATTTTATTACTGCTAAAAAGGCAGCCTGTTTTCAGGAGATCACTTTAAAACGTGATAAATAGTTCCTGCGTTTTTTTCTGGTTTAGAGCCTTTTTAGTGCTTGTTTAATCACACTCTCTACGGTTGCATCGGCCTGTTCCTGCAGGATTTTCGAAACCACTTTTTCGGCATCCTTTTTCACAAACCCCAGCATGACTAAAGCAGATAACGATTCATTTCGTATTGTATTGTCTGTTGAGAGTAAAATTTGACCACTTTCAGCTATTTTTCCCAGCTTGTCTTTCAGGTCGATAATGATTCGTTGCGCGGTTTTCGCCCCGATTCCTTTCACCGCTTTTAAGACAGCTACATTTTCGGTGGTAACGGCCGATCTGATTTCATCGGGCGTTAACGACGACAACATCATGATGGCGGTGCTGGCGCCGACGCCGTTTACCGAAATCAGGTTGCGGAATAACTCGCGTTCGCCCAGATCGGCAAAACCGTATAAAATGTGCGCATCTTCCCGCACAATCTGGTGGAGGTACAACCTGGTGTCTTTCTTCCCGCTCAGCTGGCTGTATGAGTTCAGCGAGATATTGATGAAATACCCCAGTCCGCCGGCTTCAATTACAATATTTGCCGGACTAATGTCAGCGATGTTTCCCCGAATGTATTCGTACATAATCGTTGGCTTTATAACGCATCTTCGTCGCTGGCTTCAATATCTACGCTTTCATCTACCTGGTTCGGGTTGATTTCGTATTTTCTCAGCGGATTACGGGTTATTTCCTCGTAAATTTCTCTGCTTTTGAATATGTCGATGGCCAGGTAAAGCGCCTGGCGGAACGATTCGGGCGATGCTTTGTCTTCTCCCGCCAGGGAATAAGCAGTGCCATGTGCCGGCGAAGTACGGATTACCGGAAGGCCGGCAGTATAATTTACTCCTCGTTCAAAAGAGGCCAACTTAAACGGGATCAAACCTTGATCGTGGTACATGGCCAGGATCGCATCAAATTTCCGGTAGTCTTCGGAACCAAAAAATCCGTCGGCAGGGTAGGGACCTAAAGCCACAATGCCTTCTTTTTTAGCCTGTGCAATGGCCGGAATGATGATGTCTTTTTCTTCGCTGCCCAACAAGCCGTTGTCGCCGGCATGCGGATTTAATCCAAAAACTGCGATACGTGGCTTGGTAATGGCAAAATCTTGCTGAAGTGATTTGGCAATGATCCGGATTTTCGAAAGAATGGCTTCCTTGCTCAGGCTTTGTGCCACTTTAGAGATAGGGATGTGAGTGGTTACAACGCCCACTTTCATGGTCTCGCTCACCATTAACATGGCGTAATCTTCGGTATTGAATTTTTGCGCCAGGTATTCGGTATGACCCGGGAAGTGGAAATTTTCATTCTGAATATTGTCCTTGTTGATCGGGGCTGTTATCAGCGCGTCGATGTATCCGTTCTGCAGGTCAGAAACAGCACGTTCCAGCGCCTGGTAAGATGACATTCCGGCTTCGGCCGTTGATTTACCCAACTCAACCCTGATGTTTTCATCAACACAGTTGATGATGTTCGCTTTTTGAGGATACACTTCCTTTGTGTTGCGAATGTGGTTGAAGCTTACGTCGTTTATGTTTAACGCCTTGCGGTGATATGCCGCAACTTTGGGAGAACCGTAAACAATGGGTGTGCACATTTCAAGTATGCGCGGGTCTTCCAGTGTTTTCAGTATTACTTCATAACCGATCCCGTTAATATCGCCGTGGGTGATTCCTATTCTTATTGATTCCTGCCTATTATGTTTCATTTGTATATCTTTTTGCAATTAAGCCCTTATGTGCAAGCGGTGCAAAGTTAATTTTTTAATTGAAAGATTCCTATAACCGGTGTATGCCCGAAGATGCATCAGAACAAGCTGATTTCTAGCCTTATGGTGCCTGTCTTCGGATTAAAGCATCGATTTTAAAAACTGATACAAAAGTCGTGTGCCAAAGCCTGTACCTCCGGCCGGCCGATAAGCATCGGCTTCTTTTAGAAAAGGTGTGCCTGCCGAATCGATGTGGATCCAGTTATAAGAAGTAAAATGTTCCAAAAACTTACCCGCAATGGTTGACTGCCCCTCGCGGGTTCCCAGGTTATTCATGTCGGCAATTTTCGATTTTAGTGGTTTGGCATATTCATCCCAAAGCGGTACTTCTATCAGCCGTTCGTATGTTTCGAAACCTGCTTTCTTTAGTTTTTCAATGTTCTCGGAAGTATTGCCCATTACCACTGCCGCATGTGGTCCGGCTACTATATCTGCAGCGCCGGTTAAAGTGGCGTAATCGATAACCAGTTGGGGATCGTATTTTTTTGCATAAGTCAGTGCATCGGCCAGTGTCAGTCTGCCTTCTGCATCGGTGTTGAGCACTTCAACCGTTGTGCCGTCGAACATGGTAATAATGTCGCCCGGTACGTAAGCGTTTCCATCGGGGCGGTTGTCGGTGGCAGCAACTAAGCCCACCACGTGGAGTGGCACTTTATTTAAAGCCAATGCGTAAATTGTGGTTGCAATTACAGCGGCGCCGGCCATATCGGTTTTCATATAATCCATCGAATTGGCCGTCGGTTTCAGACTAAGCCCGCCAGTGTCGAACACAATTCCTTTGCCCACCAGTACAATTGGTTTTTTGTTGACTGCATTTTCAGGTTTCCATTCCAGAATGTTGAAGGTTGGCGGATCGATACTGCCTTTGTTTACCGCCAGCAGACCGCCCATTTTCAAGGCTTCTATTTTTTGTTTATGGAATACTTCCAGAGAGAAACCTGCTCTTTCTGACAGCTTTTCGAGTTCTTTCGAAAGCTGCGGTGCGTTTAGAAACGAGTTGGGTTCGTTTACCAAATCGCGTGCAGTAAACACTGCCCGTACCAGGTTTAAAAGATCTTCGGTATCCCGATCGGAAACTTCGTCTCCAACCACGAACACTTCGGTTAAGGCAAAGGTCTCTTTTTCTTTGAGGTACTTGTCAAAGGAATAAGAGGCCAGCAGCAAACCTTCGAGAAATGCCTTTAAAAGCGGAGAATTGCAGCGGTTGATCAAATTAACAGCTGAAATATTTGCATCCTTTAATTCGTTGTACAGTTTTGCCCCGGCTTTTCGGGCAGCTTCCTGCTCGGTATAATTTTCATCTGGCTTTATTTTTCCGAAGAATGTTAACTCTGGATAATTCAGTATCGAAGATTCGGTTCCTTTCTCCAGTTTTTTCGAGAGGTATTCTCTTTCCTTTTCGCTTATTTCGGTGGCGCTTATCTGCTCAATTGTTTCCAAAAGAGTAGCCGTTGAGCAATTTTGTCTCGGGATTTTTATGATTGAAATAGTAGGTAACATAACGTAACAATTTATCACTGTTGATGATGGTGAATGAATTTGTATGAATAACGAAAAAACTCAAAAATTGATCAGGAAAATGAATTCAATTATCTCTTATTGCGAATGTGTTCCTGAACATCCTTCATATCAAGAACTTCAAACCCGTGTAGTAGGTACGCCTTAACAAATGCATTTACTTTTGGATTGGAGCCGGTCTTCGATAAAACAACGTCAACTGCTTTTTTGTAAGCAACAGATCGTTGTTCCTGGCTTAGTCCGGGGTGGTTAAAGAGTACGAGGTAATCAAATATTTTGTCGGTATAAGCCGAAGATGGAATCAGGCTCTCGTCCGAGAAATCAACATTGTCGAGGTAAGTCTTTTGTAACGAAGTCAGGCGTTCTTCTTTCGACAGAAAGGCATCAATCATTGGTTTTCGCTTGATTGAAATAAGCTTTGCCGCATATGTGCCTTCGTTTTGTTGAACGATTTGTGTCACCCGCTGATCCCAGTCCATTTGAATTTGATTGAACTCATCCGAGGCTTGGACAGCTTTTGCCGAATCGTTTCTTTGCCACAACAGGTTCACTTCATTTTCCATAAGGCTCAATGCTTTTTCGTATTCCTTCTGTCGCCTCAGAAAATCGTACCAAAGCCTGTTTTCTTCCGAGTGAATAACTCTGAGGCTGGCTTCCGGATCTTTGAAGTCGAGTACGATCTCAATGTCTTCGTTGTTGAAAATCAGGTCCAGTTGTTGCGGATCTTCCTTCATGATTCTGGCATAGGGTGTAAGTCCGAAAATCATCCTCACTACAGCTGGTGCTGAATTTTCGGGTAACGAAAATTTCACTTCGCCGTTTACTGCAAAGGCGCTGTCTGTTTTTGTGAAATTGTCGCCTTCTATCCAACCTATTATTACCGGACTATCGGGTTGATTGGTGATGCTGGCAGTGAGTGTGTGATTTTGTGTTAGCCCCTGCCGCGGAACTCCGAATAGAAGAATAAAGAGTGTAATTATTGATGCGACTGATTTTTTCATGTGGTTATTTTTTTGAATGGACTAAAAGTACAGAATCAGTCCCAAATCCCGAAAAAGTAGAAGGAGAAACTAAAAAAATAGATTCGGTGGTATTTTTTTAGAATAATGTGAAAAACGAGGATTTTTTCAGAATGATTTGATTGACAGGCACTCGTGATGAAAGGATTGTTTGGCGCGGGAAAACCGATGCTTCATTGGCAAGAAAAATGAGTGATTTTTTTTGAAAAATATTTTGAGTTTAAAGAAAAGCTATTACTTTTGCATCGCTTTTGAAATGCAAACGTTCTACAGAACAAAACAATATTCCCTAGTAGCTCAGTTGGTTAGAGCGGCGGACTGTTAATCCGTAGGTCGTAGGTTCAAGTCCTACCTGGGGAGCCACACAGGATAAGAGGTCATTTTCGACCTCTTTTTTTGTGCCCGAATTTTTGAAAACCTTGCTGATGTTGAGAAGTACCTGTTTCGGCTTTATGAATTGACAAGTTGCAACTTAGCAATTCATTTTTTAGATCAATCCCCATCATTGTGTATAATCGAAAGTATGATCAGGTTAATAGGTTTACTGGTCAAATTCGGATAAAATTTTTCACCATAGATTTTTATTGAAAAACTAAAGGCAGTCCATAGCCTGCCTTTAATTGTAGTAGATGTGTTATTTCTGCCAATTTCAAGTTAGGTTAAAACCTAACTTACTTCCTTTGATGGCCAAAATTCGTGTTTAATAAACGCTACCGTTTATAAAAAACTTTTCCATTGAAAACTGTTTCACCCATCGTCATGCGGTAAACATACATATTGGTAACAGTATTCCCCGGAATAAAATCTGTTGTATATTTTATTTCTGCTTCAACCTGATTGTTAAATACCGTTTGAATTAGTCGTCCAGTAAGATCGTATAAATCAATGCGGACATGGGTATCGAGAGGTGAAACAAATTCGAAGTTTAATTTGTCGCTGAATGGGTTTGGGTAAACAGTCAATTCCGGCTTGTCAAAGTCGATCTGAATGGTAGCTGATTTGGTTTTATTGTCTGCGGAATGAATTACAATTGAACCACCTGCAATTGAAGTCGTTTGATCAAGATCTGCATAGTCATCAGCTCCACATTGGTTGTCATAGACCACTGCATCGCCATTGTTTTTATCCCAGATTTTGATTCTGAAAAGATCAGTTTCAGTATTTTCGGCTAAATCAGCATCGATTGCACTAAGCATAAATCCGAAATCGCCGGAACCATTAATTGTACCTGAACCTTTATATTGGGCTTTTGAACCAGCGATTATCAACCATTCATAATCGGTACTTTTGAAATTCAGTCCTCCGGCTTTGAACTGGAATTCGGTGTTACCATCCGGTGTTACTTTTCCTTTTTGGTATTTGGCCACAAATCCAAAGTTAGCTGTGCCACTTACATCCATATAATCATATGCCGGATCAAGATTGACACATATTGGTGACACAATCCAGCCACCACCGGTTACAAAGCCTGCGGATGGATCGTAAACAACAACATACTGGTAGGTTTTAGTTACCGGGCCGTAACCATCATCTACCGATACAGTTATTGTATAAACTCCTGGATTACTATATGTATAGGAATAGGTTTCGTCAATCAATGGAGATAACATATTAGTTGTAGATCCATCTCCCCAGTCGATAACAGCAGTTTCGACATTACCGTCGTCATCCGAATAAGAAACTGTTATTGAAAATAATTCATTAATTGCTATCGGGTCTAAGGTTGAAGGTATAATATCAGAAACATAAGGAGGTGTATTATCTGAGGGAGCCGTCACAGTAATCAGGAATTCCGCCAAGCCAATTTCGTTGCATGGATCTTCTCCTAATACAATATAGCCAATGCTCGTTTCTCCAATACCTGTGCCGGTAACTTTGCCATATTCATCTACGGTTGCTATTGTATCATAAGCACTCAACCAGAAGCCGCCGGTAACAGTGGAGCTAAGTAAGGTGCTTCCCCCAACCGGAATCACATTTTTCCCGCTTATCTCTCCGGCATCTGGTTTGTCAGTGACGTATAGTGTAATTTCGTTCGATTTAGCAGTAGTCGAGGTGCAATTAGTAGTGTTGGAAACCGTTATTTCACAACTTACCACATAAGTATTTCCGGGTACCAGCTCTGATAAATAGTATTGGTTATGATCTTGTACAATAGATTTATCGTTGAGTTTCCATGAATAGGAAACAAGGTCTTCTCCTATATTGTCTGGCGTTGCTGTGAAGATCGGATTAATGCTTGAACATATCTCTCCTGAAACATTGCATATAATGTTCACTGAGGGTAATCTGAGAATCTCAGGATTCAGAAAGGGATAGCCTTCATTGCAACTGCGAGATATTCCCCAGAAAGTTGTAAAATCCCAGCCAGCGTCAGTAAATGTTGATTGCGTTTTCATTTTATCGGTGGTTATACCTTCACCATCACCAGCACTTGATTCAGTTCCTGATGTTTCAATGTCCCAGAAAGAACTTGTAATAGTAGGAATTCCATAATCAGGAATAAAGCCTCCGACCAATCCGCCCATACCAGGCAAAACAGATCCGGTACTATAGGAATTGGTTATCTTTGCATTGCCAACAGTGAATCCAACAAGGCCTCCGCATGACTGAAAAGTTGAATTGCTTGTAACCGGGCACTTGCTGTAACTATTATAAATTGTTGAACCAGCATCAATACCAACCAAACCGCCAACACGGGAATTACCTATCACTTTTCCTGTACTATAACATTTTGAGATTGTTGCATCAATAGCATTTCCAATAAGACCTCCGCAACCTACATTGCATTCAACAATGCCTTCAGAATGAAAACAATTAAGAATAGAAACATAAGTTTCACAAATTCCAACTAACCCTCCTGTATCTGAATCACCACTTACATTGCAGGTGCTGTAGCTGTTACGTAAGGTTGTTTTACTATTGTAATTTTTCAAATGACCAGCTAACCCACCGGTGTAATAATGTCCTTTCACTGTGCCTGTACTAAAACAGTTATCAACTATAACATTAAAATCGGCATAACCTAAAAGTGCTCCGGTATTTTCTGCACTATCCGCCTGAATGTAAACATTCGTAATACCCAGGTTCTTAAATTCAGCTGTTTGTGTGAAACCAAAAAGTCCAATTTCAGCATTAGAGGAACTTTTAATATAAAGACCTGAAATAACGTGATTCATTCCATCGTAATTTCCCCAAAATTGATTCTTACTATTGCCGATAGGAATCCAGCCATCAGTCCAATTTACAGTTGAAGATGCATCAATATCTGCCATTTGAATATAATAATTGTACCCCATAGACGAATATGTATTCGTTGCAAGCCAGTAAAGATTTTCAAGAGTGGCAATTTGATAGGGATTACTTTCGGTGCCATCGCCAAGTGCAGGCGGGGTGGCGGTTTGTGCATTTATAGTCCAGCTGATTACAAGCAACATCAGGTTTAGAAGTAGTAATTTTTTCATGATTTTTTAATTAATGGTTATAACTAAGTTGAATTAAAATGGTTTTTACTACTGCTGATTAGAGAAGGTCATGTGTAACTGTTTGATTCAGTATAGCATGACCGTCTCATAAATTCAGCTGTAGTTGAATAACCTGAAGCAAAATTCAGAAAGTGAAAATCAATGATGAAATTTTTGGAGGCTACCTTTGTACTGTTTTTGAAAAATGGTGCAAGGAATGGGTGTTTTTAGGAAATTTTTTTAATTGAATCGTGAGGCATACACGCTTGGGGACTCACCTTCAAGCTTTTTAAAGTCGGTTATAAAGGCATTGCGGGAAGAGAATCCGGAGAGCGACCCAATAGCTTCGAGGGTAATTTCATTTGCCTTGCCTTCCTTAATGAGGGATTTTGCATGATTGATTCGCCATTCATTTCGAAAGTCATTAAAGCGCTGTTTCTTTACTTCCCTAAAATAGTAGGCAAGATGATGAGCCGGGACATCGATTTGTTTCGAAAAATAGGCAAGATTACAATCGGGCTCCAAATAAAGCTGCAACTCTTCCATAACAGAATCTGATTTATGTCCGATGGAATGGAGATAATCGGTTTCAAAAGAATTGGAAAGTGGTTTAGTATTATTTGTCTGTCTGTTATCGTTTTCCTCTTCACTATTTTCAGGCATCCGAGGTAATCCATAAAGAATTGTCGGGAAAAAGAATGGCGAGATTAAAAGCCCGATTAGTCCAACTACCGATATTACGCGAATGAGATTAAAAGTAAAGAATATGGCAGAAAAATGCATTTCAAAACTTTTGAACACCATAAATAGCTGGCTTATTACTAAAATCAACATAAACCCGAGCAAGTAGAAAAGCCACTTTTTCATGAATTGTTGCTTCGAGAATACTGATGATGATTTTCTTTTTTTTATGTAATTGATAAATAAAACAATCGACCATATTGTATACCCAAGCACCAGAAAAAGTCGAGTTAAAAATATGGTAGCTGAAGAGAGAAATTCGCTTAATAGTGTTGCTTTATATACCATTATATAACTTTGATCACTTACAACTATTTTGGCTACTTCTACTTTTTCCTGCCAGGGAACAAAAGTGTTTGGCAAGGCTGAAATGAAAAAAATTATTGCAGGAATAAAATGCAATAAATCGCTTCTTTTCAATTTTGGATCATCAGTTAGAACACTTCTCACATACCAGTAAAGCATTGGTCCGATCAAATAAACCGGAGAGCTAAAAAGAGAAAGATTAAAAAGAAAAAGACTGATTAAGGTAACTGATTTTGAATACAATAATATATATTGATAAAGACCATACAGACTAATCAAAAAGAAGAAAATACCGAGATAAGTAGAAGATGCAAATTTTTTTGCATTGAAATACACTAAAAGCAAAGACAAGAAAATGCCGGCTATCGATAAAAACAAAAGCATCTACTACATTAATTATGAGGTACAATTTACTAATTTTTTGTATTGAAAAATACAAGAAGATTAGTTCAAGTTAATGCAAATTCACACCAAACTTTCACAAATTAGGTTGCAACTTCCAACTGTAAGGGGAGCACCAATAAAAAGGTCGTCAATTTTGGCGACCTTTTTTTGTTTATCTGCGTCCGGATCTTTCGCTGGAAGATGATCGCGACTGACTGCTTTTGTTGGAAACGCCTGAACTTCGGCTTCCAGAGCTACGACTGCTTTTACTTGAAACGCTTGAACTACGGCTTTCGGATGATGCCTTTGGTCTGGATATGCTTTTAGAAGCTGAAGACCCTGACGAAACTTTGGGTTGTTGATAGGAACTTCCCGACCTTGAAGAGCCGGATGATACTTTGGGTTTGCTGGCCGACTTGGTTGAATAAGCCGATGTTGCCCGATTTGATGGTTTGTTATTCTGGCGGGCAGATGTTGATGTTCTGTTGTTTTGTAAGGTCGACGATTTTTGTTGTACTCCAGATCTAGTATTAGCTGAAGTACGCGTTCCCGTATTGTAAGTTGGGGTGTTCCTGTTGCCCGATTTTTGAGTTACTGCACTTTTACTGGTCCTGGAAGTGTTTGTTGCAGATCTTCCGGATTGTATGGTTGATGACTTTCGTGTATTTTCTACTCCCCTGTTGGATGGGGAACTTGTTCGTGTCTGCGATGCATTGCCTGAAACACTTCGTCTTCCTGAATTTGATTGATAAGTTGATGCATTTCTTGCTGACTTCAGATTGCTTGTTCTTCGGGCGTTTGTACTTTCAGTCCCCGTTCTTCTTCGCGATGCTGTTCGGTAAAGATCGTCTCCTCTTTTTCGCAGATCGGGTCGGGAATACGTTGTTCTGTAACTTCCTTGTTTGATTCTGGTGTTCACTTTTGGAGAGTACGACCGCACCCGGCTATAGTAGAAATCGTGATAGCCATGGTAACGATGATGATTCCAATAACGATAGTGTGAGTAATAAAAGTGGTTAAAATGGCTGTGGTAACCGTAGTAGGTATGCCAGTAATAGGGCCGCCAAGGATTCCAGTACGAAGGATAATATCCCCAACTCCAGGTCGAATGCCAGCAGACATACCCGGGGCGAAAGATAAAACGGATGATTGGCCAGGTTGCCAGTTCAAATGTGGTAATGGCAACCGGAGATGGAGTGCTTACTATTACCGAGCTCCCCATGTATCCGGGATTCGGTGTTTCCTGGCTGTCGGCATAAATGGGTTCAACAATGTAATTTTGACCGTATAGCGCTTCGTCTCCAATCAATTGAATCCGGGCGGTTCCATCGTCGAAACGCTGAACCGTAAAAACAGCGATGTCCTGTGTTTCGTATTGGTTAAGTTGAGTTCTTAAAACGATGGAATGAACATTCCCATCAACATAATCCACCACCGAGATATAATCCACATAGTTATCTCCATTCAGGTCTAGATTATTGATATGTGAGTTTTGATCGTTCAAACTTCTTTCAAAACCTTCAAGCGTTTCAGATTCCTGGAATAACTTCATTGTTGCATAGAGGTTCAGGTTGTCACCCGGCAAACCCAGGTATTCGTCCTCGTAGTTACTTGCTGTTGTCTGGTTTGCAAATGAGGTAAGAAGAGCAAGAATAGATATGATGATTAATTTTTTCATGACTTTAGGTATTAAATTAATACTGTTTCTGCTTGAAGGAAATGCAAAACTCGTACCATTCATTAAATGTTTTGGTAACTTATTGGTAATCAATAACTGGATTGACCTTCCTGAAGAGTGTTTAATGATGGTTTTAAACCTTAGAAGCAATATTGGAACGAAAGGGACTAAACCATCTTTTGTGAAATTTATATTTTGAACGTAGATTTCAAAAATGGAAGCCAAGAGGAAATGGGGTTTATAGCTCTCTACATGCATCCATAATTAGGATATTTTAAGGTTATAAATTGAGCTGAAGTATTCAATTCAAAACTGTTTTAAGTAGATTTGTGTTTGCGAAAACAAAATTGTCATTTTACTAATCAAAAAAAGATATACTATGAAAAAATTTAATGCTCTCATTTTAGTGGTCGTATTTACTTTAATTGGTTTCGTTGGGGCCCAGGCACAACGTGTTGAAAGTGACTCGCCGTTAATTGGCAGGTGGGACCTTACCATTAATATGACACCAGATCAGATTGAAAATCTCGGACTTTTCAGACACGGATTAATGGCTTCTGATGGTTTCCCCGGGTGGCTTGAAGTTAAATTATCGGGTTTTTCAACTCTTGTTGGGTACTATGTAGGATACGAAGGCAGTGCAAGGCCAATTGCAGAAATAATTTATGATGCAGAGACGGATAAATATCATTTTACCATTCCTCCGCAGTGGATGAACATTGATGATCTTTATTTTGAATTTTCATTAAAAGATGATAAGCTGTCTGGTTATCAAATGCTTGCTGGTAATAAACTGGAGTGGACAGGTGTTCGGGCTCCATCGTTGGAAAGAAAAGAGCCGCCGGTTTGGGGCACTCCCATCAATCTGATTACCGAAAATATGGACCGATGGATCATTCCGGCGAACTGCAAATTTAAGATGATAGATGGTGTGATGGTGAACACTGAATCGGGGGGCAACTTGGTTAGTACACAGAAATTTAACGATTTCAAACTTAGTGTTGAATTCCGTTATCCCGCAGGAAGTAACAGTGGTATTTATCTTCGCGGCCGTTACGAAGTGCAGATCGAAGATTCAAAGGGAAGAACAGACCTTGTTAGTTTGGGTGGTATTTACGGTTTTATTGCTCCTGCAGTATATGCCGCTAAAAATCCCGGAGAGTGGCAAACGTATGAAATTACGCTGGTTGGCCGCCATGTAACTGTGGTACTTAATGGTGTCGAAATTATTTCGAATCGTCCAATTCCCGGAATTACCGGTGGCTCGCTTGATAGCAAAGAAGGAGAACCCGGTGCGTTTCAAATACAGGGTGATCACGGACCGGTGGAATTCCGCAAATTTGTGGTTACGCCTTCGATCAATTAAGAGACAATATGCAGATTTTTTAGAATTGGGAATTACTGCAATTGCAGCCAATTGGCATATAACTTTTAATTATAAAAGCTAATGATAGGGGAGACTGTCCAAAAAGGGCGGTCTCTTTTTTTTGCAAATTCAGGTATGTAGCTCAGTATAATGCTTTTAGATGGCAGCTGCTTTAGAATATAAGGTTTCAAAAACAGGATATAAGACGATTTTTCCCTGTTGTGTGGAACTAATTAGTTGTCATCTTTCTCCTGTTTCTTCCAATTGATATGAAACCCAAATACAATTTCAGTTTTTTACTTCGGTAGTTGCAGATCGCTCAGAAATAAGCTTTGCCTTGCCTAAAAGTCACACGTAAAGGATGTTTTCTTTCAGCTGGCAGCAATCTTTCTATTCTTATTGGGATCAGAAAAGTCTGCAAGGTTAGCTTGTTGCATAACATAAGTTTTGTTGCAATCCTTCACGCAAAGCAAAAAACGAGGACACCTCACGATGCCCCCGCTTTTTCTTCTATTATAACTATAAACTTGGCGCTAAAGCAAGAACGATATCAATACACCCGCAGCAACGGCCGAGCCAATTACACCCGAAATGTTACTGGCCATGCAGTACTGCAGAATGTGGTTCTTTTTATCGTATTTCAAAGCCAGTTCGTTGGCAACACGCGAGGCCATCGGAACAGCACTCAAACCCGTAGCTCCAACAAGCGGATTGATTTTTTTCTTCGAAAAAGCATTGTAAATTTTCACTGCAAAAATTCCACCGGCGATTGAAATGGCAAAGGCCACAAAACCGCCCACTACAATTCCAATTGTTTTTGCTGAAAGAAAAACTTCCGAAGTCATGGTCGCTCCTACGGTCAGTCCCAAAAAGATGGTGGCCGTATTCATGATCGGTCCCTGAGCTGCATCAGCCAAACGACTGGTTGATGAACCAATTTCCTTGATCAGGTTACCAAAAAGCAACATTCCAAGCAGCGGAACAGATGAAGGAACCATAATGGCTGCCAGCGTTCCCAAAGCAATCGGGAAAATGACCTTTGCAGCTCTCAGGTTCTTGATCTCGTATTTTGCAGGATACTTTTTATCCATCTCTTTCATGTTGATCTCAAATTCCTTTTTCGAGATCAGTAATTTTGCCACCAAAGGAATGATTACAGGAACCAGCGCCATGTACGAATACGCTGCGATGGCGATCGGCCCTAGCAAATGCGGAGCCAGCTTAATCGTAGTATAGATCGCGGTAGGTCCGTCGGCGCCACCGATAATTCCCAGCGAAGCTGCTTCTTTTGGTGTAAAACCAACGGCTACTGCACCCAGCAGGATCGTAAAAATACCGATCTGCGCAGCCGCTCCAAACAGAGCCAGTTTCAGGTTGCGGAGCATCGGTCCGAAGTCGGTAAGCACGCCCACTCCCATAAAAATAATCGGAGGCAGCAAACCTGTTTTGATCAGTGAATAATACAGGTAATTCATAATTCCGTATTCATGCGCAATCTCAAAAAGGTTCATGTAGCGATGCCCTTCCAGTTCAATCAATTTAGCATCGACCACGCCCATTTGTCCGCCTGGAAAGTTGGCCAGCAACACCCCAAAAGCGATGGGAACCAGCAATAAGGGTTCGTAACCTTTTTTTATTCCGAGGTACAGCAAAACAAAAGCGATGGCCCACATGATCAGTGTTTGCCAAGTAATGTCGCCCAGCGCTGTCATGTTAAACAGTTCTCTCAATATTTCCATACGACTGTGTGCTTAAGCCAGTTGAATCAATACATCGTCTTCCTCTACGCTGTCGCCGTTCGACTTCAGGATTCCAACGACTTTTCCGTCTTTATCGGCAACAATGGCGTTGTAGGTTTTCATCGATTCAATGTAGCAAACCAGATCTCCTTCTTTAACGGTATCTCCCACTTTCAGTGGAGTTTCCGATGTATCTTTTGTAAGCATGAATTTTCCTTCGAGCGGAGCCAGCACGTCATGAGCTTCGGCTACAGCAGCAGCAACCGGTGCTTCTTTTTGAGCCGGTGCAACTTTGCCATTTCCGTTGGCAGCGGTTTCAGCAGCAATATCGCCGTAAGAAACACCCACTTTGAATTTCTCGCCGTTGATATCGATGATCATCGATTTTGGCTCGTAATTTCCAACCGGTACTTCCACTTTTTCAGGTTTCGGCTCTTTGGCAGCTTTTTGTGCAGCCAGATCGGCTTCGAAATCGGCTTTTGCTTTACCCGATTTGTAGGCACGGTATTGTTCCGGGTGCATCGCCAGTTCAAGCAACTCTTCGTCATCCTGTCCGAAATCCCAGTTTTTCTCTTTCATTTCCTGTTTGAAAACGTCGAGGTTATCAGGATACAGATCCTGCGGAACACCGGTATAGAATTCTTTTCCGTTAGCTTTTGCCAGTTCAATGATTTCCGGATCAAGTTCTCCCGGTAGCTGACCTGATTTACCAACAATCATATCCCAGATATTGTCAGCGATCATACTCCAGCGCTCGCGGCCTTTTATCAGCTGAATAACATTCATCAGGGCCAGGTTTTTCACGTACTGGCTGAAAGGTGTTACCAGTGGCGGATAGCCCAGTTTTGGCCAAATGTATTCTACTTCATTAAACAGTTTGATTAGAAGATCATCCTGAGTTAAAGTTGGTTTATTATTTTTTACGAGCCATTTATTCAGGCTTTCAAGGTTGTTCCCGAGGTCAGCCATCAAACTTCCCATCATTCCGCCCGGAAGACCTGAACCGATCAGCAATGAGTTCATGTGACGGTTCTTCGGGTCGATATAGTAACCCAGAAAATCATCGATAAATTCCTGAGTCAGCGAACGCACTTCCATGTACGCTTTCATATTGATATCTTTCACGGCATAACCCGCATCCTTCAACATGCCCTGAACTGCCAGCACATCGGCATGACCTGTACCCCACGAAAGTGGTTCCATGGCCACGTCCACATAATCAACTCCTGCATGTGCAGCTTCCAGGATACTTGCCATGGAAAAACCCGGGCCGGAATGACCGTGGTACTGAACAATGGTATTGGGATGTGCCGATTTTATGTTTTTGATGATTTTGCCGATAAAGGCCGGACGACCGATACCTGCCATGTCTTTCACACAAATTTCGTCGGCGCCCATTTCAATCAGCTGGTTGGCCAGATTGGTGTAGTACTCCACGGTGTGTACTTCCGAAATCGTCAAACTCAAAGCAGCCTGCGAAATCATACCGCCTTCCTTGGCAAACTTAATCGAGTTTTCAAGGTTGCGCACGTCGTTCAAACCACAAAAAGAACGGGCAATGTCGGTTCCCTGCAGTTTTTTTACTTTGAACATCAGTTTTCGTACATCGGCCGGAACAGGGCTCATACGAATGGCATTCAGCGCTCGCTCTAGCATGTGAGTCTGAATCCCTGCATCGTTGAAAGGCTGTGTCCAGCGACGATTGGCAACGTTTGGATTCTCGCCAAACAACAGGTTAATCTGTTCAAAGCCACCACCATTGGTTTCGACCCTGTCGAAACACCCCATATCGATAATCGCCGGAGCTACTTTTTCCAACTGATCTACCCGGGGAACATATTTCCCCGATGACTGCCACATATCGCGGTACAGCAAACTAAATTTGATCTCTCTCTTCATTTCAGTCAATATTTTGGTTTTTATTGGATATCTTTTTATTCGTCGATCTTCTCTACCGAAGTAACTTTGCCTTTGCCACGGGTAACCACGTCAACAGCCGAAACTATGGCCGCAAGTTTAGATGCTTCCATCCCTGAAGGAGCAGCAGCAGGTGCAATTGCCTGAGTAGAAACCGTAGCAAAAGAGTTTGTAATACGGATGATCACATTACCGAGTACCACTACCATGATAAGTATAAAAAACACGGTACCCATGCCGGTAAGCATTAGTTGTAAAGCGTTAGTCATTTTGGTTTTTATTAAAATGAAAGGCGCAAATTTAAATTTATTCGCGAATTGAATCTAAATCGAAAATTGCAAACCGTAAGCAAATAAGCAAATCAGCTTTCAAAATGAAAGTCGTGTTCGTAGCACGGCCCACATATCAAAATCATAAAGCTTTGGAATATATGCAGTTATCCACATACTTAACTAGGGTAAAATTCAGAAAGTGTTCTTCAACATGTTCTTAATATTCTTAACATTCGGCCATTAATATCATCCATTTTGTTCAACAATAACCAGATATACAGGTCTTTTTATTCGTCGTGTATAATTAATTTCCCAACAAAATCCATTGCCACAAACCAACAAAATCCGGATTATGAAACTACATCTGTCTCGTCAGAAGTATTGAAATGATTTGCTGCAGACCCGGCATAATCTCGAATGTCAATAAATTCACCTAAAATATTTTGAGATGAAACCCATGCGGGGATAGATGATTGGTTGAGATTTGAGTGAATTGGAGGAAGATTTTATCATTAATAAATTTCTGAGGAATATGAAATGTAATTGTTTAAGTATATGTATGTGAGCGTGTAAGATTTGCAGGTTCATTTGTTGATTTGGGAATTCATCCTGTTGTTTTTACCTGTTCTCGGCATATTTCTGTCGCTGATCCGGCTGTACTTTAATGCGGGAAATACGGGGTGTAGAAGTATTGGCGACTGTTCTTTTTTGGGTTTAGGCTGTTTTTGTTTCTCCGGATAATTGTTACGCCTGCAACGTTTTTTGAAATCCGGAAGATTGCAGTTGATAGAAAATACATCATTCCGGAATACTTCAATTAAGGCCTTTTTTCCTATTTTTAAAGCGTTGTATGGGAGATTGTGGTAAACTTAAGGTGTTGATTATGAGTTTTAAGAGGTGGAGTTCGATTCGGTTTGCATTGATTTTGTTCTTACTCTCAGTTATTTGCAATGCTACTTTCGCTCAGGAGGTACATTATTCTTTGCAGCAAATATCGCTAGAACAGGGTTTGTCTCAAAGCACCATTCATAGTCTGTGTCGCGATAATTTAGGACGATTATGGCTGGGGACCAAAAACGGGTTAAACTGTTACGACGGAGTTCAAATGAGCACATACTTTCATGACCCGAATGACCCGAACAGCTTGCCCGATAATTATATCTATTTTGTTACACAAGACAGGAATAGCACGTTTTGGATCGGAACGGGTAAGGGGCTGGTGAGGCACGAAGAAGGCAAAAGCGGATTTCAAACCGTTTGCCGGGATACTACATGGGCTGTCTTGTATAGTAATTTCTACTCAAAGGGAGATACCCTGTTGTTTGGTACAACTGACCATTTATGTGTTTACGAAACTTCTACCGATAAAACTTCAAAACTTTTTTTCCAGGGCATACAAAACATTCCGTTAAAGTATAAAATAGTGGAATGGAATAATCAAATGCTGATTGCGTCGCGTTGGCGGGGGCTGCTGTATTTTGATATCCAAACGGGAGAGTTAAAAGATGTCCCCTTTTTCAACGAGAAAGAGATTGTTACCGCTTTAGCAGATCGTCAGGGGAATTTATGGCTTAGTGTTTATAAAAAAGGATTGTTCGTGATTGCACCAACCGGTGAAATTATTAGTAATTATACTACGCTCAATTCAGCCCTTAAAAATAACATTGTGTTGTCCATCAGTGAGTTTGAAGATGGAGTGGTTTGGATTGGCACCGATGGCGGCGGGATGCAGGGAATCCGGATTGATGGTTCGTCATTTTTTGATTTGCCCATTCGTTCGGCAGAATATCCCGAACTGAATTCTGTCTCTGTCCTTTATTCCGACGAGTTTTCGAATGTTTGGCTGGGAACAATAAACGGAGGCGCTTTTTTACTGAAAGAAGTGATCGCAACATCGTATTCCGATGTTAGCTGGAACAATCCAAACGGGCTAAGCAGTCAAACCGTATTAAGTATTTTTGTAGAAAACGAGGATGAAGCCTGGATCGGTACCGATGGGGGAGGCGTTAACAAATACTCGATAAAAGACGGGCTGTTTCAACATTATCCCGAGACCCGCGATAAGAAAGTAAATGCCATTACTGAGTTGTCGGAGCAAGAGTTGATGATCAATTGTTTTGCCGAGGGAATCAAAGTGTTTAATAAGCAAACCGGTCGTTTATCCGATTTTCCGTTGAAAGTTAGGGGAGTCGCTCACCATCTTCCGGGGCTGGGCTATTTTGGACTAAGTTTGTTGAAAATCAGCGCTACGGAAATACTGGTGATGGACAATTATTTGCATATTATTGATTTGCCATCCCAAACGATTACCCTGGTATCTACCGATCAGATACAGGAACTCGACGGAGAATTGAAAATCGCAGGCAAAATTCAAAATGAATTGTACCTATACGGACAGAACGGCATTTATAAATTTGATCTGCAAAAAAGAGAGCTCGTTTTGATTCACAAAACTACGACTGATGTAGTAATCAGAACGGCTTGCGTTGATAGCGACCAATCGTTGTGGGTCTCCACAACCAATTCGTTTTATCATATACTTAAGGATTTTTCTAACGAGCAGGCCTTAGATTTGGGATTGACGGGGGCAGTAACCAGTATTGTTAACGGGGCCGGGAATAAGCTTTGGTTGGGTGCCGGCCGAAGTCTGTTGTTGCTCGATAAAGAAACCGGCGAGATACATCGTGTTGGAAAATCGGAAGGCATTATGCCCAACGAATTTTACAGTAAGGCAACCGGAAATATCAACGGACAGGTTTTGATGGGAGGGGCAACAGGACTGGTGCATATCCGAAAAGGACTCGATCGTGCCGATAAGGCGCCCATTGAATTGTTTGTCAATAATCTGAAAATAAAGGATAAACTGATTGATGAGAAGTTAATTTCAGGATTTAAAAAAGACTCGACGATTATTCTGCCGTATAGTTATGGATTGTTGCAGTTTAATTTAGTGATCAAGGAAAAAGACTTTTTTAAGGATAAAGTAATACGCTACCGCTTGAAGGGATTTTCAGATCAGTTTGTTGAAACAAATGATCCGCGCATCAGTGTAATTGGTCTTAGTTCAGGTGAATACGAGGTACAGATAAAAGTTATCGGAGACGATGGTTTGTGGACTTCTGCACGCACGGTGATGAAATTAAATGTTCGCCCACCCTGGTGGCTAAGTTGGTGGTTTAAGATCATCGGTTTTGTTGTTGTCGTGTCCTTGATCTTTATTATATGGTACATTTTATATAATCGTCGTATCGTGAAAATGCAGTTGGAAATGCAGGAACGCGAAAAAAAGTTAAACGATCAGAAAATAACTTTTATGACGAACATTTCCCACGAGATACGTACCCCGCTTTCGTTAATATACGGGCCACTCGAGCTCTTGCTAAAAGAAAACAAAGACAGGATACAACGTTTCGATTTGTTGGAACTGGTTTACAAGCAGGCCAATTACCTGAATTTTTTGGTAGAACAGGTGTTGGATTTGGAAAAAATAGATGGTGTTACAGAAGAGCTTGAATTTAGTAAAGTCAATTTAAAAGAATGGCTGCAGGAGGTTTTGGATAGCTTTATGTTTGAGTTGGAAAAGCACGATATCCGGGTTGAATTTAAGCTGGATGATTCGGTGGAGGATGTTGTGATAGATAAAAAGGCGATTACAAAAGTGATCTACAATATCGTGATAAATGTGACGAAATACGCCTCCGGAACAAATATTCTAACGGTGTCAACCCAGCAAATTGATCATGATTTCTTTAGAGTTTCATTTACCGATGAAGGCCCCGGAATACCAGAAGATATTAAAGGGAAAATTTTTGATCGCTTTTATCAAAGGCAAGCAAATCACGAAGGATACGGGATTGGTCTGGCCTATGCAAAATTGTTAATAGGGAAACACGGTGGCGAAATTGCGGTGAAGAATATGGAGCCTCACGGAGCTCAGTTTTATTTCGATTTACCGCTGACCCAGGAGGCCCCGACGGTTGATTATGTCTATCGTTCTGATTTAACTCCGGATTTCGTTAATGTAAGCGAACAGAACATTCAAAAGCAGGAACTTTTGGGCGAATTAACCTTGCTTATCGTTGAAGATAATCTTGAATTACTGAACTATACCAAACAGCTTTTTAAGGAACTGTTTCGAAAAGTAATTGTCGCTCATAATGGCAAAGAAGGACTGGAAAAGGCGACAGCAGAGCTTCCCGACATTATTTTATCGGATGTAATGATGCCGGTTATGGATGGACACGAATTTTGCCGGAATGTAAAATCGAATGTCGAAATCAGCCATATTCCTGTTGTATTGCTAACTGCCCGGAAAGATGAATCCTCTGTAAAACAGGGGTATAAAATGGGAGCTGATGCCTACCTCACAAAACCTTTTAGCAACGAGGTGCTGATAGATGCCCTTTACAATATCTTATCGGGCCGCTTAAAGCTAAAAGAGAGTTATAAAGAATCGATGTTTAAAGAGAGCACGGTTGCAAAGGTTACCACCAGCAATGCCGACGAGAAATTTCTGCAGAAAATAAACCGGATTATTAAAGAGGAAATTAGTAATCCTGAGTTAAATGTTGATTTCCTGGTCGATAAAATGGCAATTAGCCGGGCCTCGCTTTATGCAAAGTTTAAATCCATAGTAGGTGTCGGAATCAATACCTATATTAACGAGTACCGCTTGTCTGAAGCAAAAACCTTATTGGAGCAAACCGATTACTCCATGGTCGAGATTGCCGAAATGGTCGGTTTTCAAACACAGAGTTACTTTAGTACCGTTTTTAAAGATCAGTTTGGTACCTCGCCTATGAAATACCGGCAGAGCTCAAAAAAGTAGCCCGCGACCGTGTTCGATGGGCAGATTTCCCTGCTTTAATTTTAATACGGATCTGAAGTTTCCCGATTCGTTTCTTTTTCAAACTGTCCCTCCTTTAATGCGGGAGCTTAGCAAATAATTTCTCGTTTTTTTGCTAAAGCGACTCAAAATAGCCGTGTTGTTTTGTCTCTGAAACTTGTTGTTTGTAGTCATTACTCAGTCTTCCCCCGGCCGCAATAATTAAGGAAAACTATGCATAAATAATCGGAATGCGAGTTTCAAAAACGTCCGAAAAAATTATAGAAACGTCTGAAATGCGTTTGCTTATTATTGTTAAGTGCTTGCATTTCATTGTATTGTACGGTTTTGGAAATAGTTCAGTTAATTGTAAAAAAAGGTTAAATGGAACTCCCATACATTTATCTCCCGAAACTAGCAAGAGAAAGTCGTTCTTCAAATTTACTGTCTTAGTTATCACCGGAATTAGAACGATAAAAGAGATTGGGAAGTCCTTATTTCTTGGGACTAAACACTGCCGGAACCTACCACCCAAAAACGACAAATGCTGAACGACAAAGCGCAAATAATAAACGAAATCAAATTTCTAATTAAAAATTTAACATATATGAATGAAAAACAACGAGTGAAGAAGGTCCCCAATAATCAAGGAAGGAATTAGTCGCCTGATGACGACATTTCTGATTCTTGATAAGAAAGAACGCTGGAGTAAATCACGAATTTTTAATCAATTTTCAATTAAATGAAAATCAAAAGAAAACATTTCATTAATGCATGCAAAGGCTTATTGCTTTCATGTTTTTGCATGCTATCCTTCGAAATGTTTGCTCAAAACGTAACCGTAACCGGAACTGTGAAAGATGATCTTGGTGAGACGGTAATTGGAGCAAACGTTGTTATTGAAGGGCAAACGAGCATTGGAACAATTACCGATATCGACGGTAATTATACCTTAGTTAACGTTCCTTCAAAAGGAAGCCTTGTGGTTAGTTTTATCGGCTTTAAGCCCCAGGTTATACCTATTAATGGTAGAACAACGATCGATGTAATATTGAAATCAGACTCTCAGACACTGGAAGAGTTTGTAGTTGTGGGGTATGGTAAAACCGACAGGGCAACGCTGACCGGAGCGCTATCGAGTATTGAAACCAAAGAATTAACAAAAGTGCCGGTGGCCAGTGTTACCAATGTGCTTGCCGGTTCTGTTTCCGGAGTTTCTTCGGTTCAGAGTTCAGGACAGCCCGGTAAAGATGCTGCTACCATTTATATTCGCGGATCGGGTTCGCTAAGCGACGCTGCCGGGCAGCCTTTGGTGCTGGTCGACGGTGTGGAAAGGGAATTTTCACAAATCGATGCCAACGAAATCGAGAGTATTTCGGTACTGAAAGATGCTTCTTCTACAGCGGTATTCGGTGTAAGAGGTGCAAACGGTGTAATCCTGGTAACCACCCGTCGCGGAAAATCCGGAACACCTTCTATTAATGTATCTTCTTCATTTGGTTTACAACAGCCACAGGCAATGGTAGAGCAGGTAGGAAGTTACGAATATGCCCGGTTCTGGAACATGAGAGCCGATATGAACGGCAGTAACGATAAATTCACGTCCGAGCAAATTGAAGCATTCAGAACGGGTTCTGATCCTTTGCTTTATCCGAATATCAACTGGAGCGATTATATGTTCCGGGATATGTCGCTGCAAAGTAAAACCAACCTGAATATTTCAGGTGGAAGCGATAACATCAAATATTTCGTTTCGTTCGGATACCTGTATCAAAACGGTATTCTGAAAAACTTCGACATTATTCCGTACGAAAACAATTACCAGTATAACCGGTACAACTACCGCGCTAACATCGATGTAAAACTTACCAACACTACAAGCATGAAACTGGGTGTGGGGGGTTACATGGGGAAAAACCGTCAGCCCAATTCTACTCACGGTTACACCTGGGGCGATCCTACCTGGACCATGGTGCAGGTTTGGTCAACACCTTTCTCTGCTCCCGGAATTGTGGATGGTGTGCTTACACGTGGAAATGGTAAAGGATATCCGAGCGTTGAGTTTCGTGATGGTTTCAAACCATTTTTCGGTAGCGGATACCAGGAGCAATTCACTACACAATTGAATATGGACCTGGAAGTTACCCAAAAACTGGATGTGATTACCAAAGGATTAAGCGCATCGGTTAAAGGAGCCTACGATAATAATTTCAACCTGAATAAACACCGGTATGGAGGAAACTCTGAATCTCAGGTTGTATATCATAAAACCCAGTTGGAAGATGGCACCATTCCTCCTACAGCGGTTGACTACGATAAAACAATTGTATTTATACCGAGTGGTTCAAACACTCCGCTTAGCTATAGCGAAACCTACGGAAGAGACCGTAACTGGTACCTGGAAGCGCGCGTGAATTACGATCGTACTTTTAATAAAGTGCACAAAGTAACCGGGTTGTTCCTTTACAACCAGTCGAGAGATTATTATCCAAAAACTTCAGGCGGATCGTTGGCCAGTTACTGGTATATGCCCCGTGGATATATTGGATATGTTGGTCGTGCTACTTACGGTTACAAAAACAAATACCTGTTTGATGTAAACGTGGGTTACAACGGATCGGAGAACTTCGCACCCGGTAACCGCTACGGATTTTTCCCAGCCGTTTCTTTAGGATGGGTAGCTACCGAAGAAGGTTTCATGAAAAATCAGGGGGTATTTGATTACCTGAAAATCAGGGCATCTGTTGGTAAAGTTGGTAGCGACGTTGGTACACAAACCCGTTTTATGTACAAACCCGGAACCTGGTCGGCTGGTGGCTCTTACTCTTTTGGTGTTGAAAATGCCAACAGTCAGGAAGGATATCTATACGGAACTCCCGGAAACATTGGTGTGAGCTGGGAAACGGCCGAAAAACAAAACTATGGTTTCGATGCCCGCTTCCTGGATAGCCGTCTTTCTGCAAATTTCGATTACTTCTTTGAGCACCGTACAGGAATTCTGATTACGCCGCGCTCGTTGCCTTCGATTATTGCTACTTCGATGCCCAACATGAACGTTGGGGTTGTAGATAACCAGGGGTATGAGGTTACCCTGGAATGGAACGAAACCCTGAGAAATGACTTTCACTATTTCGTAAAGACCAATGTTTCGTTTGCCCGGAACAAAATCATATTCATGGACGAAGTGAAGAACAATTACGATTACCAGGACCAGACAGGTGGTTCTACTGGACGTAACGCTGGTTTGTATCAGTATGTTCGTTTGTACCAGGAAGACGACTTTGTGGTGAATGCTGCTGGTGAATACGTGTTAAATCCCGAATTGCCGCAACCTTATATTACAGTGGCTCCGGGCGATGCCATGTTTGCCGACTTAAACAATGATGGTATTGTTGACTCAAACGACCAGGCTGTAAGCGGATATGCCGCCCGTCCGGAATATACATTCGGATTAAATGCAGGTTTCGATTTTAAAGGCTTTAACTTTTCGATGCAGTGGACCGGTGCAACCAACGTTGACAAGTTGCTGCAGACCGACTATATCATTCCTTATACCAATGCAGGAAGCCGTGGTTTGCTAAAACACCTTTACGAAGACTCGTGGACCCCGGAAAATATCGACGGGAAATACCCAAGACCGGCAAAAGCTACAGAAACCTGGAACTTTGGTAGCGGTAATAATCCCAGCTCTACTTTGTGGTTGCAGAACTCTGCTTACCTGAGACTGAAAAATGTAAACATCGGTTATACTTTCTCTAACTCTCGTTTCCTGAGAAGCGTAGGTCTTAAATCGCTTACAACCACATTAAGTGCCTACAACCTGTTAACATTCTCTCCGCTGAAATTAGCCGACCCGGAAAGTGTAACAAGCAACTCCGGAGGTTATCCCCTGGTAAAGCTGTACAGCTTTGGTGTGAATCTTAATTTCTAAGAAAAATGATTATGAAGATGAAAAATATTATAAAACTGGGGTTCCTGATGATGGTCGTTACGGCGGTTTGGTCTTGCAGTGAGATTGAATTTGGTGACGAATTTCTGGGAACTGCTCCGGAAGTGAACGAGACGACGCTTGACTCGATGTTCAGTTCAAAGCTTTATGCCGAAAAAGTCCTGACACAGGCCTATACTTATCTGCCCTATGGAATTCCTACAGGAACAGATGGCGCCAATAATAAATTGGGATTAAATCTACTGGAAAGTCTTACGGATTTGAATTCAAGTTTCAGGGACAATGCCAGCGACGGCCCTACAAAATTATACTACAACGGTAGTTTAAATGCCAGCCATTCGTCGGCCGGTAACGAAGCTTACCGTTATGGTGCCGAAGACGACTGGAGTGCCATTCGCTATGCATGGTTTTACCTCGAGAACGTAGACCGGGTGCCTGACATGACTGCAGCCGAAAAAGCAGAGCGCGCCGCAGAAGCCAAAATGATTCTGGCCATTTCGTATGCCGAAATGCTGCGCTACATCGGAGGTTTTCCTTACCTCAACCATGCCGTTGAACCAACCGAAACAATGGAATATCCCCGTTTGAGCTTTGAGCAAAGTGTGGATACAATTATTTCGTTGATTGACCAGGCACTTCCGCATTTGAACTGGATTATGGCCGGCGACGACGACGGTAGAATGAACAAAGCCGGTGCTTATGGTTTGAAATTGCGGGTACAGTTGTTTGCTGCCAGTCCAACTTTCAACTCTTCTAGTCCCTGGCATCCGCAAGCCGACGAATATACCCGTTATGCGACCGGAGATGCTTCGAGATGGGAAGACGCTAAAAAGACAGCTGAAGAATTTATCAATGCATTGAATTCAAATGGTTATTATGATTTGATTCAGCCAAGTGAAGATACGCACGAAGCACGCCGGTTGGCTTATCGCCAGGCTTACTATCAGCGCGGAGGAACAGAAGTGTTGATTTCTACCCGTAAGGGAAGTGCAACATCGCTGCACGACCAAATGATTACAAACTATTCGCTGTACTGGGGGCCAACGTTAAACTACGTGAACATGTTCCCGTGGGCCGACGGGTCTGATTTTGAAGAAGATTTCGACTGGGAGAACCCATCAAAACAGCCATTCTTTGAAGGAAAAACACCTACGCGCGATCCTCGTTTGTACGAAACAGTGGCTGTTCCCGGTGATATTTATAAGTCAGGAACTGTGGTTACTACTTATTCAAATCATGCAAACTATAAGGTAACAAGTACCGGTTTTATGATGATGAAATTTGTGTTGCAGCAAGCAGCCGACAGAACCACCCGCCCTCACTGGCCTTATCTGCGCCTGCCTGAAGTTTACCTGAGTTATGCCGAGATTTTGAACCAGGTAAATGGCGGCCCCAATGCAGTAGCTTACGAGTATGTAAACAAAGTACGTAATCGTGTGGGCTTGTCGAATCTCCCGACCGGAATGAGTCAGGCAGAGTTTCGTGAAGCCGTATTGCGCGAGCGTGCACTGGAATTTGGTTACGAAGAAGTGCGCTGGTTCGACCTTGTTCGTTACGGACGCGTAAGCGATTTCAAAAAGACATTATATGGTTTAGAGTCGGTGGGTAACGATGACCTGAATCCAACAGCCTTCACTTTTGAACAAAAGGATTTGATTGGTATTCATACCCGTTACTGGAAAACAAACTGGGATACAAAATGGTACCTGGCGCCTATTCCGTTGGTTGAAATCAACAAAAACTATGGAATGACTCAAAATCCAGGTTGGTAAATAATATCAAATTTTAATAACTGTATGATATGAATAAACCAAAATTATATATCCTATTAATTGTACTAAGTGTTTTCATCGGGGGGCTAAATGCTTTCGCACAAGATGAACCTGTAAAGGATACGCTTAGTATTTCAAACCACTCGAAAGAGCTAAAAGGGGTGAATACCCTGGCCGGGTCGACTGCCGGTGCTGAGATTTTTCAAAACTCACCCGAAATAGATGTAAAAAAAGCATTGTACGGGCAATTACGTGGTTTGTTGGTGGAGCAGGGCTCGGGAAGTTCTGCATTCAACCAGGCTTCTTTAAAACTGTTTGGCAAAGCACCGCTTATTTTAGTCGACGGTTACGTTCGTAATCTGGCTGACATTACTGCCGATGAAATTGAAAACATCACTGTGTTAACCGATGCTGCTTCGATGGCCATTTACGGAGTAAGAGGCGCCAACGGCGTGGTACAGGTAACAACCAAATCGGGTAAAGCAGGTAAAATGAAAATTACTGCCAAATATCAGTTTGGAATGAACAACGAGTTTCGCAGTCCCGACTTTGCCGATAGCTACCGTTATGGGACATCGATCAACCAGGCCTTAATTAACGATGGATTAAGTGCACGTTATAATTCGTTTGAACTGGATGCATTTAAATCGGGAACCTACCCGATGGAATATCCCAATGTGAACTGGTGGAATGAAGCCTATTCGCAACCCGGACACAACCACCGGTTGAATCTGACTTTCAATGGCGGAAGCGAACGTTTCCGTTATTTCACAGCAGTAGATTATTACCTCGATGAAGCCATGTTGTCGCCCAACGAAGAAGACAGCCGATATGACTCGCAGGTTAAAGATTCGCGTTTGAATATTCGTACCAATATCGATGTCGATCTTACCTCTTCAACCTATATGCGTTTTAACGTAATGGCAAAGTTGCAGGAAAGCAACGGTCCGAACTATACGCTGAATACACTGTACAATAACTTGTACAAAATTCCGGCGGCAGCTTTCCCTATTCGTCATCTTAATGGCACTTATGGTGGTAACCTGATTTATCAGGCCAACAACCCGGTTGCCGTTTTACACGATAGCGGTCATAGCAAAAATATATACGGTACCTTAAATGCTGACCTTACACTGGAACAGGATTTACAAGCCATCACTCCCGGTCTGAAAGCATCCTTGGGAATCTCTTTCGACAACCAGGGTGTGATGTATGAAAAGTCGGGGAAAAGCTATCAGTATATGTACCATAATGCGACTATTGATTCTGCAACCGGAGCATTGTCGTATACTGCTGCTACCTATGGTGAAAACTCAGCTGTATTGAATCTTTCAAATCAGGGATTCAGTAGTTTATACATCGAAAGTAACGTAAACGGCAAACTGTCATACGAACGTGCTTTTGGAAAGCATAACGTTAGTGCTGCTGCCATTTACGACCATTACACTTACATT
Source organism: Maribellus sp. YY47 (assembly GCF_023111095.1). Taxonomy (GTDB): domain Bacteria; phylum Bacteroidota; class Bacteroidia; order Bacteroidales; family Prolixibacteraceae; genus Draconibacterium. Next base: position 259,442 of record NZ_JALGYW010000003.1, on the reverse strand, counting down.
GTTAACGGAAGAAACAATAGCCAGAAACGTCAATCGGGCGTGGGTACTATCGGATACAACTACGACAACCGTTACCTGTTGGATGTGGTAGGCTCGTACTCAGGAAGTTCATACTTACCTGACGGTGATAAATTCCGTTTCTTCCCCGCAGTATCCGGAGCATGGGTAATTTCAAACGAAGCCTTTATGCAGGATGTAAGCGCCATCGATAATTTACGCTTGTTTGCTTCTCACGGTATTTCAGGTTGGGATGGAAACCTGAGCCACGAATTATGGAGAAGTTCTTATGGAACAGTAGGTTCTTACTACTTCATTACAAGCGATAATCCATCTTGGGGACTGGGTGAAAGCGGTCTTCCTGTTGAAAATTTAACCGTTGAAAAGTTGGAAAAAACCTCGGTTGGATTTGATTTGACAATGCTTGACAAACAACTGGATGTGAGCGTGGAAGGATTTATCTCGGAACGTAGCGACATTTTACTTTCTTCGGCCAACTCGGTAACCGGAATTATCGGTATCCAAACAGGAAATGAGAATGCCGGAATCGTCGACTACAAAGGAATCAGTGCTTCGCTGGGATGGAACTCAACTGTTGGTGATTTCAAATACAGCATTAACGGAAATATTACCTATCTGGCCAGCGAAGTGGTAAATGTAAACCAGGCTTACCAGGAATACGATTACCTCTATTACAAAGGAAATTCGCTAAACCAGGCTTACGGACTGGAAGCAATCGGTTTCTTTAACGATCAACTGGAAATCAACAACAGTCCGGCGCAAACTTTCTCGGAAGTAAAACCCGGCGACGTGAAATACAAGGACCAAAACGGCGATGGCCTTATCGACAATAAAGACATCGTGAAAATGTTTGCTCCTACAGAACCTGAATTCAATTTTGGACTCAATCTGTATGCAGCCTATAAAGGTTTCGATCTTTCAGCTACTTTCCAGGGAGTTACCGGTGTAAGCGTAAATCTGTTGAACAGCCCGCTGTACAAACCATTAATTGGCAACGGAACAATCTCAGACACTTTCCTCGATAACGAAACGCCATGGACAGCTGAAAATGCAGCAAATGCAACCATGCCACGACTCACCACTCAGGCGAATGCAAATAACTATGTAAACAGTTCGTTGTGGTACCGCAACGGTTCATTTGTGAAACTGCGTAACCTGAAACTGGGCTATACTTTCCCAAAATCGATGGTGAAAGTGGCTGATATGTATGTGTATGTACAGGGAACCAACTTGTTCTCTTTCGACAATATTGAATTTGCCGATCCGGAACAATTGGGAGCAGCTTATCCGGCTACCCGTGCGTATTGGGCAGGAATTAAGTTTAACTTTTAATAAAGAAGAACTATGAAATTTAAAAAAATTATATGGTTGGTTCTTCCCTTTTTTATGGGAGCGTGTAATAGTTTTCTTGAGTTTGATGAGACGAACAATCTGAAAACAGAAGAAGATGTGTTCACTTATTTCGAAACAACCAAACAAACACTTACAGCAGTTTATTCATTCCTTCCGCAAGACCTCGGTGTTTTGGGCGGAGCGATGCGTGCTGCCGGTGCCGACGATGCAGAATATGCCAATACGGGCGCTGCTGTGCAGGATTTTAATACCGGTAACTGGTCGGCCATTAATACATTGGATACACAGTGGGAGCTTTACAACGGAATTCGCGCTGCCAATACCTTCCTGGAAAAATTGAAAACAGTCGATTTTTCGCGTTACGAATACACAGCCAATTACAAGAAATGGATGGTGCAACTGGCAACCTTCGATGCCCAGGCACGTGTACTGAGAGCTAGTTATTTCTTTGAACTTGCCCGTCGTTACGGCGACATTGCCATGCCGCTCGAAGTAATCGATATTGAAACCGATCGTACCATTGCAAAAACAGCATTCGAAGACGTAATTCAGTTTATTGCTGATGAATGCGATGCCTGTGCCGAAGCATTGCCATTAAACTACGATAGCAGCGAGTTCGACAAGGAAGTGGGACGCGTAACCCGCGGATATGCTTATGCTTTGAAATCGAAAGCGCTGCTTTATGCTGCCAGTAAACTGCACAACCCAACTTCGGATGTGGCGAAATGGAAAGCATCGGCAGAGGCAGCCTGGAATCTGATTCAACTGAGCGAAGAAAACGGATTGTACCGCTTGGACCCCAATGGTGTAGCGAATAATCCTACGTCTCCGGAAGCAATCATGCTGATTCGTAACGGAAACAGCTCATCGTTCGAATTGGATAATTTCCCGATTCGTTTAACCGCCGGCAAACGCAGTACTTTGGCGTCGGGAACTTTCCCGTCTCAAAATCTGGTTGATGCCTTTGAAACCATTAACGGTTATGCGGTAACACTTACCGACCTGGGCTGGGTGAGTGAAGACCCTGAATTTGATGCTGCACAGCCGTTCGCCAATCGCGATCCTCGTTTTTACAAAACGGTACTGGCCGACGGAATGACGTTTAAAGGTACCACTATCGATGTGAAAGACGGTGGCGCCGATAACCTCTCAGTAATCGAAGGTGGAACGCCAACCGGCTATTTCCTGAAGAAATACGTGATTGAGGGAACCAATTTCGAGGTAGGACAGGAGTCGGTATTCAAACACACCTGGGTGGCCTATCGTTATGCTGAAACCCTGCTTTCGTATGCCGAATCAATGATTAATGCTTTTGGCGATCCAAATTATACCGATGGTACTTACACCAAATCGGCTTTGGAAGCCCTGAACGAAGTACGTGCCAATGCCGGAATGCCTGCAAAGCTTATCGGTACCAAAGAAGAGTTTGTTACCGCGCTGCGTAACGAATGGAGAGTGGAATTTGCTTTTGAAGATCACCGCTTCTGGGACATCCGCCGTTGGGGAATTGGTGCTGAAACACAACGGGAACTTTATGGCATCAGAATTCTGGAGAATGAAGGCCGGAAAGAATACCGCAAAATAGTGTACGAAACACGCCAGTGGAAAGAAGCGATGAATTTGTATCCGATTCCACAGGAAAAGCTTTTCGTAAACACCAATCTGGCGCCTCAAAACAACGGATGGAATTAATTGATTTAGGTTTTATTCAAGAAAAAATTATATCTAATGAAGACAAATAAATTTAAAAATATAGCTGCAGCTTTAATCTTAATTTTAGCTATTACAGGACTATTTTCATCGTGTGAAGAGTACGGTGGAATCGATTCTCAGGTGGTGGGCGCTCCGGCTCTGACCAGCGACGCTTTGGCACAATACGATGCACAAACTTTATCGCCCGAAAATATTGTATTCAGTGTAAGTGCAAACACACCCTGGCAAATTTCTGTGGCAACCGATGCCGAAGAGCAAAGCTGGTGTGTAGTAACTCCCGGGAACAGTGCAGCAAGCGCATTGGTTGCTGAAGTTACTGTTAAAATGACTACCAATACCACTACAAGTCCACGTGTGGCTACGCTAACAATCACTGCTGAAAATGTTAACGAACCGGTTGTAGTAAAAGTGGTTCAGGCGCCTCGCGGTAACCTGCATGTGGAAGGTCCTGCCTTGTATGAAGAATTTGCTACCGATCCGGCGGAAACCAAAACAATGACCATCCTTTCAAACAAAGCCTGGGAAATTGTTTGCGACCAACCTTGGGTAACATTTAGCGCTATTTCAGGTACTGCGTCTGACGAGCCGGTTACTATTGATGTAACAGCGCAGGCAAACAGCGGATTAAAAAGAGAAGCTTCTTTTACATTGAAAACAACAATGGATGAAGTAGTAAGAACAATTGTACAGAAAGGTATCTCTCTTGAAGTATTGGCTGAAGATGCTGAAGTTTTAAGTGCTGTTCCTGCTCAACCCGAAGCAACTGTTACTGTTGGCATCGACGCTTCAGTAGACTGGACTGCCGAAACAGAAGCAACCTGGATTACCTCGCTTACCCGCAATGGCGATGCGCTGGAATTCACTTTCGACAACAACTCTAACTTTGCTCCACGCGAAGCAATTGTTACCCTTGCAGGTGGTGGTTTAACTACCGAGGTTGTGGTGAAACAAGAAGGTGCTGCCTTTATTGTTTGGGACAGAGTAAATGGTGTTGAAGTAGAATTACCTGAGGGAATGCTTACCGAAGAAGGTATCTTGTTAAAAAGGGCTGACGGTTACGAAATTCGTTTCCCTAATCATTATAAAAGAGGTGAATTTGTTTGGGAATTTTCAGAAATCTCAACCACAATGCCATTGGCTATTCAAGGTGCAGTTGATTATAATGCAGGAGTGGTTCCGAATACTCACATTGTAATGAGTAATATCTCAGGGTCAGTGGCCGGACCAAACGACTGGCGTGTAAACAACGGCGGTGGTAATGGCTGGTGGTTAACCTGGCAAAACGTAACTGTTTTAAAATATCAGTGTAACGATATCCGGACCATCAGAAGCGAATACAGTGCCAATAATGGCATTACTCTGGATGTATTCAATGCTGCAGGAGAACTGATGACAAATAAAACACACGCCGTTGCAACCGACGACGCTAAGTGGGTTGGCACTCCCGGTTTTGCCTACTGTCTGTATTTCCCGAATCAGGCAGCTGATGCTACCGATTATTGCGTTTTGAAATCATTTAAGGCAGTAGCCTATGAGTAACAGCATGGAGTTTTAATTCCATCCTGTAAAAAATAACAAGGATTTAAAAAGCCCTTGTCTATGACAGGTAAGGGCTTTCCTTAAAGGATACTTACTTAAATAAAAGAATAAATATGAAAAACAGATTATATACAATCGGATTACTCAGCCTGCTGATGGTTGGTTTGAGTTGGATGATTACTTCGTGTGATTCGGATGACGAATTACTGGAAGGTGTGGATCTGCGGTATGAGGAATTGGGTAAAAATACTGTCGATGACTACTACCTCGTAGATGCACAAGGAACGGTAACGGTTCAGTTGCGTGTAAAGTCTGACCATGCGTGGAAAGTACACGGAACGGCTGATTGGTACACCATTTCTCCAAGCGAAGGGCCTGCAGACTCGGTAACAACGGTTACCATCGAGTGTGCGCCAAATACCGAGTTGGACGATCGATTGGACAGCATTAAAATTCAGAGCGATTATTGGGTCGGTAAAACCTTTGCTCTAGAGCAAAAAGGTATTGCTTATCTGACTGCGGAAGCTGCAGAAACAGGAGTGTTGAAAAGCAAAGAACTGGGAACAGCGAGTTTTGTTGTAAAAGCCAATCAACCCTGGTCGATTGAAGTGACAGAAGGTAGTAACTGGCTTTCCATTGAAGAGAATGCTTCAGGCGGTGAAGCCAAAAAGGATACAGAAACAGAAGTACGACTAAGTTTCAATGCTAACCTGGGTGAAGAACGTGTAGGTAAACTGACCATCTTCGACCGGAACAAAAACGAAGAGACTAAAGTGGAAGTGCAGTGTACGCAGGAAGGTATTATCCTGATCCCTGTTATTCCGGCAGAGCAACAGGAGTTTGGATATTTCCGGATTTATAATGCGGGTGCCAACCAATTCACTATTGCAGTTGAATCGAATGGAGACTGGATTGCCAGTAAAGAGAATGACAGCGATGATTGGTACTCGATTGTGGGACAAACCGAATTCAACGGGAATGGTGTAATCACTGTAGAGATGACTGAAAACACAACTGCGGAAGTACGTGTTGCCAACATCGTATTTAATACGCCGGAAGTTGAAGGTGCCGAGGTGGTAACAAAATCGGTAACCATTAAACAGGCCAATACTCCTCAGCCAACCCGAACAATGATGGATGCCGGTGGACTTGGAGCATGGAATGTTATTGATGGCTATGAAAAGCCTATTGCCAGCGATGCAGGCGCAATATTCTCCCAGGCTGGTGTTCAGCGAACAGACTTCAAACCGGGTAATTTTAAAGTGAAGGTGAAGGATATGTCTAGTGCAACCTGGTGTGCTATTGTGATTTCCTATGTCAATCCGAATAATCCGACAACGGCGCACAGCATTACCATCGGGCTGAACAATACCGCGGCAAAAAATAAACTGTGGACCTTTGTTTCTCCTTGGGGATTTGCCGGTCCGCAGGTGGCGAACTTTGTTGGTACAATCGATATGACTGCAGAACATACATTTGGCCTTAATTTAACAGATAGTAATGGCGCTATGCACATTACATATCATTTAGATGAGGTGAATCGTCACGATTATATCTGTGATGGAAATGCCAGAACATCTGCGATTAGCAAGGTAGCATGTTATGGTGCGTACCAGATGGCGTATGATTCTGAATTTAAAATTCAACTTATTGGAGCCAGTGGCTCTACTACTTTCGAGTGGTTTGAATATACTCCAAACATTGATTGGAAAGACTAAGCAGTATTATAATCTTCCGGAGACCGAGCCGGTTTCCGGAAGATATTTTGATTAACTAGAAAAAATTAAACAATGAGATACAAGAATTATTTATTAGGCCTTTTATTCCTGGGGGCAAGCATCACTGCCTGTTCCGAAGAAGCAGGTGATGATAATCCTTTTAATTTCCCGGAAACAGAAGACGGAAGAATTATTCCGATTGACCATATTACCGTGCAAACAACAGAGAATGTAAAGATTGTTGCAAAACTTGATCGCAATCCGGTAAATGGAGTGGATACTGCCCGTTTTTACGGAATTCAGTATAGCGAAGCGATTAAAGCGGTCAGCTACAGGCTGCTTGATGGCGCCACAATGTCGCCGGTACCGCCGGCCATTACCGATAGTATTCAGATATCGGCAGGAGGGAAGGTTTACAATGTGCGCGATTACTGGGAAAAGGTGGAAGTTTACACCGTTACCACAGCCAAAAATGAGAGCTATAAAATTGCTTTTAAACTGGAAGATTATGTGGGTGAAGTGAGTGGCGCAGGAACCGCAGATGAACCCAAGGTAAATGAACCGGGTACGCTGTTTATCGATCTTTTTAATGCAGCTAATCCTGTTCCTGACCAGGAGGTTTGGAAACTTTGTACAGCAGGTTCTTCAGCCTGGGCCCGCTATTTTGCTGCTGTTGAAGGCTACGAAACCGTAAAAGTTGAAGACGGTTACCTGAAACTGACGGCCAAAAAAGACGGCGACGATTATAAAAATGCAGGTATCCGCACATACAATGGTTTTCCAAAAAATTCACGCGTTGAAGTAAAAGCACGCCTGACCAAAAAAGTGCGTGGCGGATTCCCGGCAATCTGGCAAATGCCAATTAACGGAACAGCCTGGCCATCGGCCGGAGAAATTGACATCATGGAATGGATACAGGGAACGCCTGCTCAAATTTACCAGACGTTACACTACAACGACGACCAGGATACTAAACTTGACAACACTACGGGTGTTGCGCCAACTTACGACGTTACCGAATGGCACATTTATGCCGTGGAGCGCAGCGATGAAGCAGTTGTATTTTTTGTCGATGGAGTTGAAACCATGCGTTACCTGAAACAAGGTAAAACAAGCTCGCAATATCCTTTTGGCGATTGGAATTATGATATCATTTTAAACTTCTCGCTTGGAGGAACAGGAACCTGGCCGGGACCCATTTATGATCAGGACCTGCCCGGTGAGATGTGGGTAGACTGGGTACGTGTAATTACTTTGTAAGATAAATTCTCATAAATAGAAAATTCAGTAATGAATTTTCACTCGATGACGAGGTACTTAATTAGTTGAAAAGGTAGAGTGTTTAGGACACTGTTGCACCAGTGTCCTCTAGTTTAGTTTGATTAGATTTAGGTTTAATGACCCTTAAAAGCCTCTCGCAAGAGAGGCTTTTTTGTATTATGCACGCAGAGGTATTATCGGTAACAGGTTTTTGTGCGGCGGTATTTTTTTATTTAAAAAAGGAAATTCGTGTTTTCATTTCAACCGGATACGCACTACTAAACAACACCAATTGCCTGCAGAAAAGCGTTCCAGTCCCAGTAATCTTTATCCCAGCTTATCTTTTGGTTTTCAATCTTCATGATAGAAATCCCCGGAAACTCAAAATATTTTTGGGTGGCAGGAATTCCCATCTGGGGCCAGCTAACGGAAGTTGTGCCTCGGCATCCAGTCGTGGATCATACAGATGGCGGTCGATTCGTGCGAGTATTGCAGAGCCGGTTGGGCGTTTCATATCATCGAAATCAAAAGGGCTACCAACGTGTGCCCGTTGTTTTGTTTTATCGATTAATACTCGTATTCGGAATAAGAGTTACAATTTTGAAACGCTTTGACACTGCCAACAAAATGATTTGGGGCTATTTATATCCGAAAAGGGAAAGTAGGCTAAAGGTGGAGCTTAAAAAATTCCAAAGATGACAAAGGCGTAAAGGATAAAACGCATGTAGCGGAAAAGCGCCCAAAGCAAATAGTTTTTAAAATTGTATTTGATCAGGCCCGACGCCAGGCTAACAATCGAATGCGGGATGGGCGAAACGGCGCCCAGGAAAACAAACAAACCGCCCCATTTCCTGAGGTTGATAATGTGTTTTTGCAATTTTGTTTCAATACGGTTTTTTATGTAGGGGATCATAGACAACCGGGTACCCACAAAGTAGGCGATTATTCCTCCCAGATACGATAAAGAGGCCAGTATAAATAAAGAGCCCCACGGCGTTTCAATTTTAGAGGCCCAGGCAATAAATACTTCGGGTGGCAATAAACCTAAAATGGTTTCAGACAGCAGAAAAACCGAGTATATAATCTTGGGAGAATAGACTGTTACGAGGTTGTTGAGCAACAAATTAAAATCCAAAAGAAATATTTCGAGGCTGATTAATATCAGTACAAAAATAGCCGTAACAGTGCCTCCCTTGTACGCCGTACTTTTCAGAAAGGAATAAAACCTTGTGATCCTGTAATAGCGGTTCAGGATGGCTAGGCGTTTGGGAGTGAGGCTGAATAGCATATTTTTTATCATCGTTTTATTTTGATCGCAAAGGAAACCTAAAATAGCTTATAATAACACGATTGAAGGAGGAAATGTTGTGCAGATTCGAAAAAGTTACTGCAATTTTTATAAGGCAGAAGTGGCGTTTTAGCGAGTTGAGAACATTTGTTAATTAAGAGGTTCGAAAATCAGGGGAAGAGATACAGCCTGAAATCTTCCAACCAACAGACCGTTAACGCACTTCAGGTGAAATGTCGATAGCTAAAATTTGTGGGATTAATTCAGAGTTTATATTTTCGGGGCTGACTAAACCATAATACCGATGAAACAGGCAATTTTAATTTTTACCTTACTTCTTTTTGTAACGATCTCGTTTGGCCAAAGCAACGCCGATTCTCCTGAACATGTAATAACATTCAAAAAAGGCAAAACAATAGTTCAAACAAGCGAAGATGGGAAGATGCTAATAAATGTGTCTCCCAAAGATTTGCGAAAGTTTAAAGCCGATGGAGTGGTGCGTTACAGTAATTTTGGCGCTGTTGGCGACGGGAAAACCGACGATATGGAAGCCCTGGTGGCAACACATGCTTTTGCCAATCAGGAAGGGCTTGGCGTAAAGGCCGACGACGGCGCCACTTATTATATCGGAGGAAAGGACCGCACGGCTGTTATTCGCACCTCTACCGATTTTGGAGAGGCCAGATTTGTTATTGATGATACAAACGTACAGAACCGAAATGCGCATGTTTTTTTGGTGAACTCGGCCCTGGAGGCTTTCAGACCTGAGGGGATTGTTTCGTTGAAAACAAATCAGAAAAAGATCGCTGTTTCATTACCTGCCACTTGTCTGGTCACGGTTACCGATTCAAATGTAAAACGCTACATCAGGTTTGGGCCGAATCAAAACAACGGATCTTCGCAAACCGATATTTTTATTGTCGACAAAAATGGGAATGTAAATATGGACGCTCCGATCATTTGGGATTTTGATCAGATCACCGAAGTAACAGCTCTCCCCATCGATGAGGAAACACTTACCATTACCGGCGGACATTTTACAACGATTGCAAACAGTGCCGAGTCGAAATACACGTATTACAACCGGGGAATTGCCATCAAACGTTCCAACGTACTGGTGGATGGACTGGAACACCGCATTGTAGGCGAGGGAAGTCATGGTGCGCCTTATGGAGGTTTCGTCAATATCAGTGAATGTGCCTGGGTAACGGTTAAAAACTGTATTCTCACGGGGCACAAAACCTACCAGACAATAGGCTCGGCAGGTGTGCCGGTTTCGATGGGAACCTATGATATTACCGTGAATCGTGCCCTTAATGTCTCGTTTGTAAATTGTAGCCAGACCAACGATATTAACGATAACCGATACTGGGGAATAATGGGATCGAACTATTCCAAAAATCTTTTGTACGACGGATGTACGTTTTCCCGGTTCGACGCACATATGGGCGTAGCCAATGCTACCATTCGGAACTCAACGCTGGGCCATCAGGGAATTAATGCCATTGGGAGCGGTACTTTTATAGTAGAAAAATCCACGATTCGGGGACGAACTTTGATTAACCTGCGCTCGGATTACGGCAGTACCTGGAAGGGGGAAATGATTATTCGCGACTGTGTTTTTGTTCCGGCAAACGGAAGCAGCGTTAGTGCATCGCTTATTGGTGGTTCCAATTCGGGGCAGCACAACTTTGGCTACACCTGTTATATGCCTGAAAAAATCATGATTGAGGGACTATACATCGACGATACGAATCATCCGGAGGATTACCGGGGACCGGCCATTTTTACCAATTTTAATCCGAAGATGACCGACGATTCATTTGTCGAGGCCTTTCCCTATATCACGACCAGGCAGGTAATCTTAAAAAAGGTAACTACTGCCAGCGGTAAGAGTTTAAGGGTAAGTGATAATCGCTACATGTTCAAAGAGGTAGATATTCGTAACGAATAGGAGGCAAATTTCAAGATCACTTTTATTCCATCAGTTGAATCATAATTTCAATCACTTTAACTGAAGGAACTTCGAAGGACTGTGGCTTGGGCAATGGTGGCTGCAAGTTCCGATTGTTCGAACTTTTCCATCGATTCCTTTGAATCCCGGATGGACACTCTGCCTTACTCGCCCGGTGTGCCAAATTCATGCAATAGTTTTGAGCGATGACGGGAATAGCTTTGAATTGAGGTTCCCGGTCATGGGCTGTTTTCAGCATTTCTTCATCCTGCAGTTCGGTTTTTAGCCGCACAATCTGTATGATGGTTCCAATCGATTGTTGCTTCCTCACTGTTTTATTGAAGTCGTTTTTCCCAAAATTGCGAGTGTTTAGTAAAAGTCACAATAAGAGATTACAACAATTGGTAGATCGAATGGTTTAGCGCTTGGCTGCTATCGAAGACAAATCATCAGGTTGACACCTTGTCTTTTCTGAAAATCTATCGAAAATCAAAAGCAAAATCTGGTTCAAAGTTTTATGACTCACCCTGATTTTGTCTGCGACACAATCTTCCCTCTCTATGCATAGAGAGGGAGCGAGGGAGAGTAAAAATCTTTACTTTCATATCTGTTGGTGATTCCTGAGAATCATGATTGTTTTATTCAAATAGCCGGTTGAAATGATTGTCAAGATGTTTACGCATGGCTTCTCTAAACTTTTTGGGTGTTCCCGTTCTTAAAATCTCCACCAGTTCTTTGTGCGAAATGTATTTCTTTTTGTTGATCGGCTTGTTGATTATCCCACTGTCGTATACATAGTTAAACGCAGGGAGCAAAACGTTTTGAAAGTTAATAAGCGTTTCATTTTTTGTTATATCGTAAAGTTTCCCGTGAAATTTGATTTCGTGCTCGATATCAAACAATACATCCTCCGAGGCAGTTGGTTCTGAATTAATAATCTCCTCCAATTCTTTAATGTCATCTTCGTTGACATATTGAAAAAGCGAATCGGCCATTCCAATTTCAAGAATCAAACGTATCTCAAAAATATTCCGTAGAGTTTCATTGTCCAGGATTTTGGGAATCATCGATCGCTGAAGGATTTGTGCCAGGTTCGGACTGGTAAGTACTGTGCCTTTGTGTTTTTTGGAGTCAATCAGTCCCATTGTTTTCAACCGGGTTAACGATTCGCGGATAACGGTCCGGCTAACTCCCATGGCAGTAGCCAGTTCAATTTCCTTGGGTATGGTGTCTCCAACTTTAAGTCCTCGGTTAATAAATATCTCTAAAAGCTCCATCTCAACTTTGTCAACCAGGCTGCTGGTATCAATGGTTGGGATATGATTTATAAGTTCTCTGTGTGGCATAGTAAATTGGTATTTAGTCCCTGAAAATTTAACACAAATTTTATAAAACATTTTGAATTAAAAAACAATTCTCTATATTTGTTTCGCATTATGTCATACATAAAGCATCAAAAGAGAAGTTTCAATTAAATCTAATTTAGATGAAAAGTCTAAATCAAATCAAACGTTAAAAAGCACTTTATGAGTAATTTGAAAGAAAAAAAACTAAAGAGTAGCAGATCGTTTCCGAAGCTTAGAGGAATATTTCTTGCTATGATTTGTTTGGTGTTTTTCCAAGCAGAAGGGTTTGCCCAGGCGAAAACTGTTACGGGTAAGGTTACCGCCGAAAACGGAGAACTGCTGCCGGGGGTATCAATTGTCGTAAAAGGAACAACAACGGGTACAATCACCAATATCGATGGCGAGTATCAATTGGAAGTTGGTGAAAACGATCTTCTGGTTTTCTCGTTTATCGGAATGGTGTCGCAGGAATTGAGTGTAGCCGGTAAACAAACAATCGACGTTGTTCTGGTAACTGCAACAGAAGCTTTGGATGAGGTGGTGGTAACCGGTTATGGAGGTAAGCAAAGTCGCGCAAAGTTAACCAACTCCATCGCTTCGGTAAAGGAAGAAACCTTAACAGGCGGGGTTCATGCCAACCCGGCTCAGGCACTTACTGGTGCGGTGTCAGGGTTAAAGGTTACCACTGTTTCCGGGAATCCAGGGGCCACTCCTTCGATTTACCTGCGTGGTGGTACCAATTTCGACGGAACCGGTTCTCCCTTGGTATTAATTGATGGTCAGGTCGGTGAATTCAACGACATCAATCCAAACGACATTGAGTCGATCGAGGTGCTGAAAGATGCAGGTGCAACTGCATTGTACGGAGCCCGCGCCAATAACGGTGTAATTTTGATTACCTCTAAAAAAGGAGGCAAGCCGGAGATTAAAGTGAGTGCAAAATTCGGTTTAAATTACTTAACACACGATTACAATTTTTTAGGTGCCGAAGATTACCTGTACTGGGTAAGAAAGGGGTATCAAAATGCTTCTCAGATGTACCAGAAGGCAGATGGTTCATGGGTGGGCTATGGCAGTGCATCTTCTTTGAGTGGCGCAGCTCCCTATGGTATTGGTAACCGTTACTACGATGATAATGGCAATCCGTTGGATGGGAACAAAACATCACTGGCTGTTTATAGTCCGATGGTTTATACTTCAGATCTGGCATTCTTACTTAACGAAGGCTGGCAAACTATGATTGATCCGGTTACCGGGCAGGAGATTATTTTTTCGGAATTTAATAAGGAAGATGCCGCATATAACAATCCGGCGCTAACGCAAGACTATAACATTAGTTTTAGCGGTAGCAACGACCGGGGAAAATACTATGCCGGTATTGGTTATTACGATGCCGAAGGACAGCCTGTAAAGACGTGGTACAAAAGATTAAACTTTACGTTTAACGGTGAATATAAAATCAGGTCATGGCTTACTTCCAACAGTAATTTCCAGTTCACCGATGCCAAATGGTACAATGTTTCAACTACCAATGAACAAAACTATTTTGGACGTATCCAGAGTACACCGCCGACGCAACGCGAATACAACCCTGATGGTGAGCTAATTTTAGGAAACAACGTTGGTGATGGTAATCCGCTCGTTAACGTTGACCGATTGAAAAGAGATAACAATACCAATAAATTTATTATGGGACAAGGTTTCAGGATTGATTTCCTTTCGAACCTGAGTCTGAAAGTAAACGCTCATTGGCTACTGGACCAGGGATACTACGAAGCATTTAATAAAGATTACCTGAACAGACCTGGTATTTGGAATACAAGTCGCAGTTCATCGGCCAGCTATGATAAAGAGTTGAGTCAAACCTACAATGCCGTTTTGAATTATGACCTTACAAAAGGGAAACACGCCGGTAGCGCCCTGATCGGTTACGAGTATTACGACAAACAGTGGAAAGGTTTAAGCGCCAGCGGTAGCGGTGCCCCAACCGATGATTTCGCTGATCTTGGCCTTACTTCTACAGAAGAAGGAAGACGTTCGATTGATACCTATCATACTGAAGAAAGAATTCGCTCCTGGTTTGGACGTGTGAATTACGACTATGCTGAAAAATACCTGGTTTCAGGGACCTTCCGTTACGACGGTTACTCACGGCTTTTGGGTGATAACCGCTGGGGATTCTTTCCCGGGGTATCTGCCGGTTGGATCGTAAATAAAGAAGACTTTATGAAAGATTACAATTCATTGATTTCTTTCTTGAAGCTAAGAGCCAGCTATGGTTTAAATGGTAACGTATCCGGAATCGGAGCCTATGAACTGCAGGGAAGTTATGGGACAACAAAATATAATAACCAGGTTGGATATGTTGTAGGTAGTATTGCAAATCCTGGCTTAAAGTGGGAACGTACCAAAACTGCTGAGGTTGGTATGGATATCAGTTTCCTTGAAAATATGATCAATACCAACTTTACGTATTATAACCGTTTGACTTTGGATAAGTATGCAAATATTCCTCTGCCAATATCTTCAGGAATTAGCTCAATCCGTTCAAACAATGGAGAGTACAGAAACAAGGGGTTGGAAGTTGATATGTCGGTAAAAGCATTACGTAAAGGCGACTGGACATGGGACGTTTCAGCCAATATTTCGTACAACAAAAGTATTGTAGAAAAGCTTCCGGACAATGGTCTGGAAAATAACCGTCAGGGTGCTTTCCAGGTATACGACGGAAAAACCGGCAACCTGATTTGGGTAGGCGGTTATCAGGAAGGTCAGCAACCCGGAGATTTGTACGGATTTAAAGCACTCGGCGTTTTCGATGACTGGGATGAAGTGAATGCTGTTGCTGCCGACAGAATAGATAAAACAACCGGTTGGTTTGGTTCGAATGCCCGTCCTGTTTACGGGCCGGACGCGTGGGAGGCTCTGGGGGATGCCAAAGGCAACGGTCTGGCTTTAAAACCCGGCGATATGAACTGGTTGGATGTAAACGAAGATGGAGTGATCGACAACTTCGATCAGGTGAAGATGGGAAATACCCGCCCGAAATGGTTTGGAGGAATCACTTCAACACTGGCGTATAAAAACTTTAAGTTTTATGCCCGAATGGACTACTCACTTGGTTTTGTTCAGGTAGACGCTCAGCGTGCCTGGTTCCTGGCAATGGCGCAAGGTACCTACAATACTACTGTTGATACAAAAGATACCTGGACCACCGATAATCCCACAGCTAAGTTTGCGGAATACCGCTGGGCCGATCAGTTGGGATCAAGGAACTATGCCCGTCAGTCTTCGCAATGGATTTACAAAGGAGACTATTTGGCTTTCAGAGAGATCTCGCTCTCTTATTCTCTTCCACAAACGCTACTCGAAGGAATCGGTGTGAAAGCTGTAACTTTATCCGTTGCTGGTCAGAATCTTGGCTATTTGACCGCATCCAAACTAAACAATCCTGAGAATTTTAGTTCGGGCGAACAATGGGCCGGCTATTCAGTACCAAAAACAGTGATTTTCGGCGTTGATGTTAAGTTTTAAGAGGCATTAATTAATAAATAGAAAAGAAATGAAACGACCATGACAAGTTTTTGCCACATACGCAAATGATTAAAATCATGGGAGTTCCATCTTATACTTTTGAAAACAAACAATATTAATAAGATGAAAAAGCATATAATAAACATAAAAGTTCTGATTCTTTTTATGGTTTCATTAGTGTCTTGCGATTCGCTTGATTTGGGGCCAATAGATTACTATGGCAGTGAGAATTTCTGGCAAAACGAAGCACAAGTGAACGGGTATATAACCGGCATACATGATCAGATTCGTAGTCTGCATTCAACATTCTTTATTTTAGGGGAGGCCAGAGGTGGACTTTTGAAAAGTGGAACAGGTTCTACCGGTACTTCGCTAAATGATTCAAGCCCGGTTAAAGACCAGGATTTTACCAAAGATAAAACAGGTATCAGTTCCTGGGGGGGTTTCTACCAACGCATCCTTTCTGTAAACCTGGGAATCTACAAGCTGGAGAACGAAGTTGATTTCCTGACAGATGCCAGTAAAGATTATTACCTGGGGCAATTATACGGATTAAGAGCTTTCTTGTATAGCTATCTGTATAAAACTTACGGAGGTGTGCCAGTTATTACCGAACCTAAAGTATTGCAGGGCGAAAACCGTGCTGAACCGTTGTACACTGAACGAAGTACTCCAAAAGCTGTACTCGATTTTATAAAAAGCGATTTGGCGCAATCAGAAAGCCATTTCGGATCGAATGTTGAGATCAAAGATCAAAAAGGATCATGGTCGAAATATGCCACTTTGATGTTAAAAGCAGATATCTATCTCTGGTCGGCAAAAGTAAGCACCGGAGATCAGACTCCTGCATCCGGTGATTTGGCCGTTGCAAAAGCTGCGCTGAATGAAGTAAAGGGCAAATTCTCCTTGCTGGATAATTTCTCTTCAGTTTTTGATTATGGCAATAAAGGAAACAACGAAATAATCTTTGCCCTTCGTTTTCTGGATACGGAAGCAACTACATTTCACTACCTGTTCCTGTATCAGTTAAACACCATCGCCACTAAATTTTTAGCTGATGGTTCGGCTGCTGTAGATCCCGCTGAAACCAAGGGAAATGGATTATTGCGTCACGAGTACATTTGGCCATTGTTTGAAAGCTATGATGAGCTTGATTCCCGCAAGTATTCAACATTTATTGATATTTATGACAAGGATCAAACCACAGGAGACTTAATCAATGGTGGACTGGTTATGCCCAAATTTATGGGATTGATTAATGCTGATGGTAACCGGGTTTATGCCGACGATATTCCTGTTTACCGTTATGCCGATGTGTTGTTAATGTTGGCAGAGGTTGAAAATATGGAAAATGGAAATCCTGCACAATACATTAACGAGATACGCGAGCGAGCCTATGGCGATGACTATAATCCTGCTGTGCATGCTTACGCCAATGCTGGATTTGAAGCCAACGAGTTGGCAATATTGGCCGAGCGCGATAAAGAATTTGTTTGCGAAGGCAAGCGTTGGTTCGACGTGCGTCGTATGCAGGATGCTTCAGGAGATCCGCTTGTGTTTTCGAACCAGGCAAATTATGGAAATCCTGCAGTTTTAAGAACAAGCGAAGCGCATAAATTGTTGTGGCCGGTCGATGTAAATACTTTAAATGTAGATCCGTTATTGGAACAAACACCGGGATATAATTAAAATCCGTTTTTTCATAGAGAATAAAGGTTTAGTTGGAAGTAAATCAGGGGCAAAATTGCCCCTGATTTCAAAACAAAAGACACTGGCTCCTGGGGAGTTTTTTATATTTGTGTAAATTAAAATTTAATAAAATGAGATATCACCTGCTTTGTGTATTGGGGTCGATTGTATTAGGCCTGTCGGCTTGTACCGGTTCAATTCAGACCGAATTGGAAGGAGTGAATAAGACACAGTTTCTGGAAAAGAGAATTCCGTTGTTTGTCGAAAAAGAGAATCCGGATATTTTCCAAATTAATCTGGATGTAGAGCAGGGAATTAGCTATAAACTTAAAAAAATTACATTGGTCCTTTCAGAAGGTAGTCAGGCCGATTTCTTAAATTCAGTTAATGTGGATTGGACAGCATCATTAACCGAAGACACACTTACTACAAACTTCTCAAAAGCCTTTCTATTGGCAGGGAATGAAATCGAGTTGGTAGGAGATGCTACACTTACCTCCGGAAGTCATACGCTGGCTTTTCAGTTTCAGGTGAAAAACGATGCCGTATTAACACAGCGTTTTTCAGTTGAAAAAGCCATCTTGACATTTGGCGGAAAACGTCTGGCAATCGACGTAGAGCAGCCTTTTGCCTACCGTCCCGCAAAACTAGTGCGTGCTGCCGGTCAGGACAGTTGCGATACCTATCGTATCCCCGGATTGGTAACAACCAATGAAGGTACACTAATTGCCGTTTACGATAACCGTTACAACAACAGCAAAGACTTACAGGAAGACATTGATATCGGTATGAGCCGCAGTACCGATGGCGGACAAACCTGGGAACCCATGAAAGTGATTATGGATATGGGCGAATGGGGAGGACTGCCGCAGGATTTAAACGGCATTGGCGACCCCAGCGTGTTATACGATCCCGTAAACCATACCATATGGGTAGCGGCAGTGTGGATGCACGGTTTCGACAAAAATCAAATGGGATGGTGGGCTTCAAAACCCGGTATGTCGCCCGAGGAAACCGGCCAGTTTATGCTGGTAAAAAGTACCGACGACGGATTAACCTGGTCGGAGCCAATCAATATTACCGAACAAATTAAAGACCCGGCATGGCAGTACCTGTTGCAAGGCCCCGGAATGGGGATTACCCTGAAGGATGAAACCCTGGTGTTCCCGGCGCAGTTTAAAGCCGACCTGGGCGAAAAAGCCATCGACGGGCATCAATATACACCACATTCGACTATTATTTACAGCAAAGATGGTGGCGAAACCTGGACCATCGGAACAGGCGCCAAAACCAATACTACCGAAGCACAAGTGGTGGAATTAAGCGATGGCAGCCTAATGCTAAACATGCGCGACGACCGCAACCGAAAAGATAAATCGGAAACCAACGGACGTGCTGTTGCCATTACAAAGGATCTTGGCAAAAGCTGGGAGATCCATCCTTCGTCGAATTCGGCATTGCAGGAACCCAATTGTATGGCCAGTTTAATTGCCGCCAACCTTGAATTAGAAGGTGAAACCAAACAGGTGCTGTTCTTTTCAAATCCAAATAATAAGAATCAGCGTACCAACATGACCATTAAAGCAAGTTTGGATGAAGGAATGACATGGCCCGAAGCGTACCAATTGGAATTGAATGAAGCGGGTGGCTTTGGCTATTCCTGCATGACCATGGTAAACGAAAATACCGTTGGGATTCTTTATGAAGGAGTGAAAGAGCTTTACTTTCAGAGTATTCCGGTATCAGACATCATACGGTAGTAAAATGTCAACCGAAAATGAATAAAATATCAAAATATTTTAGCTTCCTGACAGCGCTTGTTGCTGTCGGGATGCTTTTTTCATGTAGCACAGAAAAAGATCCAATTCCGGCGCTGATACCGATGCCGCAGCAAATCGAATGGAGCACGTCGTCATTTAATATGGCCGACAGCAGCGCCTGTTTTGTGCAGCGCATAGTTGCCGATATTCCGGAGGTTCCGCTGAACAAGAAGGAAGCCTATCGCTTAAATGTTTCGGCCGATTCTGTAATCCTGGAAGCCACAAGCGAAACCGGAATTTACCGCGGCCTGCAAACCGTAAAACAGCTGCTTGTCGAAAAAAATGGAAAACGTTACCTGAAAGGCTGTACGATTGTTGACTGGCCGGCTTTTCGCATTCGTGGTTTTATGCAGGATGTAGGCCGGAATTTCCAACCCATGGATATGCTGAAAGAGCAAATCGATGTATTGGCGGCCTATAAGTATAACGTGTTTCATTTTCATGTGACCGAAAATCCGGGCTGGCGGCTGGAGAGCAAAATCTATCCGCAGTTGAACGCCGCGGAAAGCATGACGCGTGAGAAAGGGAAATTCTATACCCAGGAAGATTTTAAAGCGCTGGTGGCGTATTGCCGGGAACGAAAAATTACGCTGATACCCGAGTTCGACATTCCCGGGCATAGTGCTGCTTTCCGCAAAGCAATGGGCATTGAAACGATGAGCGATCCGCGCGTACAACCGGTTTTAATCGACCTGGTTGATGAATTGTGCAGCCTGGCTCCGGCCAACGTGATGCCCTACATCCATTTAGGAACAGACGAAGTTTGGCACGATTATGAAAAACCATCACCAACGTTGTTGCCGGCGCTTCTTGAGCGGGTAACGCAATATCACGGCCGCGAGCTGATTGTTTGGCGTCCGGGGCAGCATATCGAAGGCGACTCGGTTTCCATCACGCAACTTTGGTCGTCAAACGGGCATCCCAAACCGGGGCACCGTTATATCGACTGCCGTTTAAATTACGTCAACCATCTCGATCCCTTGTCGGGCATCACTCAGTTGTACTTCGATCGAATTAACGGAGCTGCTCACGGCGATTCGCTGCGTATAGGAGGCATTTTCTGTTGCTGGAACGATAACAATGTAAATGAGGCTTACGACATTTTGGTGCAAAACCCCGTGTATCCGGGGATTGTTACCTACGTCGAAACTTCGTGGACCGGCCAAAAAACAGATGTTGGTGAAAACTACCTGGCAAAACTACCGGAAAAAGGAAGTGAACTATTCAATGAATTCAGCGCTTTTGAGGACCGGATGATCGAGCACCGCGATAAATATTTTCAGGGTAAACCGTTTCCGTATGTAAAACAATCAAACATTGAATGGAAAGTTCTGGGGCCGATCGCGAATGGTGGAGATGTTGATGTTGCCTTTCCGATAGAAGATAAGTTGTTGGGAACCTACCGTATCGACACAGCAAATTACACCTGGCAGGGGCCGCTTTATGGCGGAACAATTCAGTTAACGCACTACTTTGGTTATCCGTCGCATTTCCCAAAAGAAACAGGAACTTATTATGCCTACACGCAAATCTGGTCGCCACAGGACCAAAGCGTTGGAGCGTGGATAAGTTTTCACGACTGGTCGCGTTCCGGTGGCCGCCGGGGAGGACCATTTCCGGAAAATGGGGAATGGCACAATACACACCCGAAAGCCTGGCTGAATGGCGAACTGATTGCCGCGCCCCAATGGAATAATCCGAGTCTGGCGAGTAACACGGAAGAAATTCCGTTCACCGATGAAAATTACTTTTTCAGAAAACCGGCTTCCATTCTCCTGGAAAAGGGGTGGAACGAAGTGTTACTGAAAATTCCAGTCAAAAATGATACCTGGAAACGCATGTTTACTTTTGTGCCGGTACAGGATGAAAATGGAACCATGAAAGAAGTTGAAGGCCTGAAGTTTTCAGCTGAACTGAAATAAAAAAATTAAGATGAAATTTCGTTGCATAGTGTTATTGGTAGGATGGTTGATGCTCGTGTTGGGCGTCGGGCAAAGTGCCATGGCCATGTCATCAAAGAACGATGTACAGAAGAAAATAAAAGTAGCCTGTGTAGGGAATTCAGTGACCCGCGGTTATTTGTTGAGCAACCCCGAGCGCGATTCGTATCCCTCGCAATTGCAGAATTTATTGGGCGACGCTTACGAGGTGCAGAATTTCGGGCACAGTGGAGCCACACTTTTAAGCAAAGGGCACCGTCCGTATGTGGAAATGCCCGAGTATCCCGAGGCCCTGAAATTTGATGCCGACATTATCGTTATTCATCTTGGTTTAAATGATACCGACCCACGCAACTGGCCCAGCTACCGCGATGAGTTTGTGCCGGATTACATGGCGCTGATTGATTCGTTTCGCACACACAGCTCCAACAAACCACAGGTGTACATTTGCAAAATGACGCCTATTTTTAATACGCATCCACGTTTTAAATCGGGTACACGCGACTGGTTTTGGCAAATTCAGGATGCCATTGAACAAGTGGCCAAAAACAGTAAAACCGGGTTAATCGATTTGCACCCGGCCTTGTACGGCCGTCCCGGATTATTTCCCGATGCTATTCATCCGAATGAGGAAGGAGCCGGAATTTTAGCGCAAACCGTTTACGAAAATATTACGGGCGATTTTGGAGGATTGAGCCTGGCGCCGGTTTTTATGAACCACATGGTGCTGCAGCAAAAAAAGCCCATTCCGGTTTACGGAAAAGCCAACAGCGGAACAAAACTTACGCTGACTTTTGCAAAGCAAAAAAGAACCTGTACGGCCAACGAACACGGCGAATGGTCGGTTACTTTCGATGCGGTAGCTGCCGGGGGGCCTTACGAGCTAAAAGTGAGTAGCGACAGTAACGAATCAATTTTGCTTGAAGATATTTTAGTGGGCGAAGTGTGGCTTTGTGCCGGGCAATCGAACATGGACTTTGAAACAAAACACGCAGTTAATGCTTCAACGCTGATTGACAATGCCGCCGACTTCTCCAATCTTCGTCTGTACAAGTTAAAAGGCCTTGCCCGTACCGATAATAAAAACTGGGACTTAACCACGCTGGTAAAAGTAAATCAGCTCGATTTTTTTGACGGCGAATGGGAACCGAGTAGTTCCGATGATGCAGCCGAATTTTCGGCTATTGGTTACACATTTGGCCGACAGCTGAATGAAAAACTGAACGTTCCGATTGGGCTGATACAACTCAGCGTTGGTGGTGCACCGGCCGAAGCGTTTATCGACCGCAAAACGCTGGAGTTCGACCCGTACATGGTGGACGTGCTGAATAACTGGAAACAGAACGATTTTATCCAGGGTTGGTGCCGCGAGCGGGCAGCTACCAATACCGAACTGGCCAAAAACAAACTGCAGCGTCATCCCTACGAGCCGGCTTACATTTACGAGGCTGGTATGTCCTTGGTGCAAGGAATTCCGGTGGCCGGAGTCATCTGGTACCAGGGCGAATCGAATGCCCACAATGCCGAACATTTCAGGCATGCTTTTTCGGCGCTGGTAAAATCATGGCGCTCGGCGTTTAACAATGCTGAAATGCCTTTTTATTTTGCGCAACTTTCAAGTATCGACCGTCCATCGTGGCCGTATTTTCGCGAAACCCAGCGGGAACTGGCACTCAGCATTCCCAAAGCGGCAATGGTAGTAACCAGCGATTTGGGCGATTCGCTGGATGTGCATCCGAAGCATAAAATCGAAATTGGCGAACGTTTTGCCAACCTGGCCTTGTCGCGCAATTACGGGATGCAAGATGTTCCGGATGGCGGACCACAAATTAGCACGGTAACGCAGGAAAAGGATAAAGTGATTCTTACTTTTTCACATGCAGCGCAATTAAAAACATCGGATGGCGAAGTGCTTCGAGAACTGGAAGTGGCCGGAGAAGATGGCCTGTTTTATCCCGTTGCAGCAACCTTGAAAGACAATAAAATTATTATCAAATCAAAAGATAAAAAGATTGAACAGGTTCGCTATGGCTGGAAACCTTTTTCCAGAGCTAACCTGGTAAACGAAAACGGGTGGCCGGCATCTACTTTTCGGGTAGCCTGTCCACTTTAGCTTGACTTATACAGAATTATTGAATATAAAGAGAAGTATCTCGAAAGAGATTTTAAAAAAAATGAAAACATGAATAGATTTAACGGCCTTATCGCAGCACCCTTCACTCCAATGGACAACAAAGGAGAAGTGGTTTATGGCAAAATTCCGGATTACGTCGGATTACTGGAGAAGAATAAAGTGGTTGGCGCTTTCGTAAATGGCTCAACCGGTGAGGGAGTTTCCTTGTCGCAAAAGGAAAAGATGCAAATTACAGAGGAGTGGGTAAAAGCGGCTTCTGGTAAAAAAGAACTTAAAATTATTAACCTGATTGGCGGTACTTCCTACAAAGAATGTATTGAAAACGCCAAGCATTCGGAAGAGTGTGGAGTAGATGCCATTGCTATGTTGGCACCTTATTATTTCAAACCCGGTTCGGGTGGTCAGTTGGCCGAATATTGTGCAAAAGTAGCAGAAGCGGTTCCTGATGTACCTTTTTATTTTTACCATATTCCGGTACTCTCAGGGTGCTTTGTGCCCATGTACGATTTCCTGCAGGAAGCTTCAGGTATGATTCCTAACCTGGCAGGTATCAAGTACACACACGAAGATTTTATGGATTTTCTGAGTTGTATTCACTTTGCAGACGGAAAATACGACATGCTTTGGGGACGCGACGAGAACCTGTTATCGGCATTGGTGCTGGGAGCACGCGGTGGAGTAGGAAGTACTTACAACTATGCAGCGCCATTGTATTATCAGCTGATTGATGCTTTTGATAACGGCGACCTGGCAAAAGCACGTAAATTGCAACAACAATCCATCGATATGATTCGCTTGCTGGGCAAATACGGCGGTATCGCAACCGGTAAAGCCTACATGCGCTATATTGGTTTTGAATGCGGAGAATTCCGTTTACCTATAAAAAATATGAGCAGTGAAGCCTACCAAAAGTTTGAAAAAGATGTTCAGGGACTACAAATTCAGGAACTTTTCAGTACGCTTTAAGCGAAAAGCAAGAATATTTTCAATCATCATTTTAGGGGGAGCGCTGTTTCAATGCTCTCCCGTTGAAAAAAAAGAAGCTATGAATATCAAGTGGGGAAGTTTGCCGGATATTCCGCCAACTGCCGGGCAGCAGGAACAAAAAGGGCTTGCAGGTGCATTGGCCGGAGTATCTTCAGAGATGTTGGTTGTTGCCGGAGGTTCCAACTTTCCGGATTCCTTTCCCTGGCAGGGAGGGACAAAAACCTATTACGACGATATTTTCTTTTTTAACCTGAAGGAAAAGGACGCAGCATGGCAGGTGGCCGATCAAAAACTTCCGGCTCCCTTGGCCTATTCAGCCTGTGTGTCGGTGAATGACGAGGTTATTTGCATTGGAGGTGAAAACGTGAACGGACCGGTTTCCGACGTTTTAAAACTGAAGTTAGAACAGGGCGACGTGCAAATCAACAGCCTGACCGATTTCCCGGTTGCCGTTTCAAATTGTGGCGCGGCAACTATCGGATCGGTGGTTTATGTGGCCGGAGGCTCAGGAACTAATGGAAATATCTCGTCGTTGTATTGCGCCGATGTGGCTAAAGCTGATTTCGAATGGGAAGCACTTCCCAACATGCCCGGCCCGTTGTCGAATGCCGTGGTGGTAAGTCAGAACGACGGAAACGAGGAGTGTATTTACGTTTTGGGAGGCCGCAACAGAGCCGGCGAACTAAGCACATTTTTTAGCTCGGTGCTGAAATATTCACCTTCGAAAAAAGCGTGGGAACAGGTTGGAGATATAACCGGTGCTAAAAATAAACCGGTACCTCTTGCGGCCGGAACAGGCGCTGCCGTGGGTAGAAACCACATCCTTCTTTTCGGAGGAGACGATGGACTGCTGTTTAACAAAACCGAAGCGTTTCTGAATGCAGTAGCTGCAGCCGAAACTCCCGAAGAAAAACAAACAATAAACAACCAGAAAATAAAGCATCTGGAAGGACACCCGGGGTTTAGTCGTCAATTGTTTTTATACAACATGCTTACCGGAGAATGTGTGCAAGAGGGAGAACTTCCTTTTCCAACACAGGTGACTACCCTGGCGGTAAAATTCAATAACCGGATTTACATCCCCAACGGAGAAGTAAGACCAGGGGTGCGTACTCCAAAAGTTACTTTTGCCGAGATTTCTGTAAACGAACAGGAATAATACATTAAACTGAAAGAAATGGATTTTAAAGTTTTATCGGAACAATATAAAAACGAGCTGTTAAACAAAGTGGTTCCCTTTTGGGAAGCCAATTCGCTCGACAAGGAATTTGGCGGTTATTTCACCTGCTTAGACCGTGAAGGAAAGGTGTTTGATACCGATAAATTTATTTGGCTGCAAGCCCGCCAGGTGTGGATGTTTGCCAAACTGTACAACGAAGTGGAACAAAAGCAGGAATGGTTACAGATTGCCCTCGATGGCGCTGCCTTTTTGCAAAAATACGGACACGACGGTAACCTGAACTGGTATTTTTCGCTTACCCGCGAAGGACAACCGCTGGTACAGCCGTACAATATTTTTTCTGACTGTTTTGCTACAATGGCATTTGGTCAGCTGAGCAAAGCCACCGGAAGCGAAGAGTTTGCCGCTATCTCAAAAGATACCTTTCAGAATATTTTAAAACGAAGCGATAATCCCAAAGGCAACTACAACAAGCTGGTGCCCGGCACACGTCCGTTAAAGAGCTTTTCATTGCCCATGATTATGTGCAATCTCGCGCTGGAAATCGAACACCTGCTGGAGCCCGAACTGGTGAACAGTACGGTTGAAAAAGTATTGCACGAAGTAATGGAAGTTTTCTATCAGCCCGATTCGGGATTGATTCTGGAAAATGTAAATCCCGACGGAAGTTTTTCCGATTCGTTTGAAGGACGCCTCTTAAATCCGGGGCATGCCATCGAAGCCATGTGGTTTATCATGGACCTGTCAGAACGCTTAAAAAGGCCGGAGTTGGCGCAAAAAGCAGTTGATATTGCCTTGCGAACGCTGAAATATGGCTGGGATGAAAAATACGGCGGAATTTTCTATTTCCTCGATATAAAAGGAACCCCGCCGCAACAACTTGAATGGGACCAGAAACTTTGGTGGGTGCACATCGAAACATTAATCACACTGATAAAAGGATACGCGCTTACCGGCAACGAAGAATGTCTGGCCTGGTTTGAAAAAGTACACGAATATTCGTGGGCGCATTTTGCCGACGCCGAGTTTGGCGAATGGTTTGGCTACCTCAACCGTCAGGGAGAAGTACTGCTTAACCTGAAAGGCGGCAAATGGAAAGGATGTTTCCATGTTCCGCGCGGTATGTTCCAGGTTTGGAAAACGCTCGAGAAAATACATAATTACGGATAAACATAACGGATACTAAATATCTAAAAAGAATCAAATCGAAATAAAATGAACCAAAGCAAAATAAAATCAATATATCCCTGGGTGGTAGTAGGACTTTTATGGGTGGTTGCCCTTTTGAATTATATGGATCGTCAGATGTTATCGACTATGAAGGTGTCGATGATGATCGACATAAAAGAGCTGGAAACGGCTGAAAATTTTGGCCGTTTAATGGCGGTGTTTCTATGGATATATGGTTTTATGAGTCCGGTCGCCGGAATTGTGGCCGACCGGGTAAACAGAAAGTGGTTGATTGTTGGAAGTTTAGCCGTTTGGTCGGCGGTAACGCTGTCGATGTGCTACTCCAATAATTTCCAGGTTTTATATGTACTCAGAGCCCTTATGGGAATTAGCGAAGCCTTGTATATTCCTGCTGCTCTCGCACTGATTGCCGATTACCACGAAGGGCGAACGCGTTCGCTGGCCATTGGTATTCACATGACCGGTTTGTATCTCGGTCAGGCCATCGGCGGCTTTGGAGCTACCGTAGCTCACGAGTTTTCGTGGCAAACCGCTTTCCATTCTTTTGGATTGATCGGGATTTTGTACAGCGTGGTGCTCATCTTTTTCCTGCGTGAGAAAAAGGACCGTTTTGCTGCTCCGCCGGTCGAGCAGAATACAAAAACGGAAAAAATCAGCGGTTTTGCGTCCATTACCCAAAGTTTGGGAATGTTGCTCGGGACAATGAGCTTCTGGGTGATCCTCTTCTATTTTGCTGCGCCGAGCTTCCCCGGATGGGCGACCAAAAACTGGCTGCCTACCTTATTTTCTGAAAGCCTTGGTATGGATATGTCGAAAGCAGGACCATTGGCTACCATTACGATTGCAGCATCTTCGTTTATCGGTGTGATATTTGGCGGTATCCTGGCCGACCGCTGGATTGGGAAGAACGTCAGAGGACGAATTTATACCGGCGCCATTGGGCTTTCGCTTACTATTCCTGCCTTGTTGTTACTGGGCATGGGACACGGCTTTGCCGGTATTATTGGTGGTGGAGTTTTGTTCGGAATCGGATTCGGAATGTTCGATGCCAACAATATGCCTATACTCTGTCAGTTTGTGTCGCCACGCCATCGTGCAGCGGGCTACGGATTAATGAACCTCACCGGTGTTTTTGCTGGTGCTTTTGTAACCGAATTGCTGGGTAAATCAACCGATTCAGGCAATTTGGGCAGAGATATGGCCATGCTGGCTATTCCTGTGGCAGTGGCAGTAATCCTTCAGCTGGCGGTATTGAAACCAACTACAGCAAACAAGGAAAACGATTAAAGAGGATAGCGCATTCAATCTAATTAATAGTAAAATATAGAAAGGAAGGATTAGCTTAAAAACGATTTTTTTAAACCATATCATTCCATAAAAAGCACAAAAGGTACGACCAAGATTTACCAATAAAAACAAATAGAACGCTGATAACGATTCTACTGATTTTCGCTGTTTTTTCGTGACTATCGGTTAAAATCAATGTGATCAGCGTTCTGTTTTTACGTTTTATGTGTAAGTACATAACTTGTATATTTCAAATAGAAAACATCCCCATTCTGAAGCCTAATTGAAGATATTATCCGAATGGTATTACTTCATCTTCTCCACTTTTGCATAAACCTGGTCTTTGAAGTAGTCTTTCACAACCTCGGGCATGGAGTCTGCCACACTATTGAAAGCTTCGCTGTCGTGAATTATTTTATAGTTTTCCGCATTGTTCCAATTGCCTTTGATGAAATAGTTGTAGGTGTCGTTGCTGTTTTCCTCAATATTGAAAAGGGTATAACCGCAATTCCAATACCCCATCGATGAAATGGCGGCATTCAGTTTTTCGATGTTCTCCTTAAGTTTCTCAATACTCAGGTCTTCGGGAATTTTTAGCATATGAACGCTGGCATAACCTGTATCTTCCGGATTGGGTAGATGCGAGCTGTGGAAATAATTGAGCAACCACTTGCCGTTTTCTTTTTTCAGGACATAATTTTCATAGGTTGTAAAATGAATCACTGCCGGATCTTTGGTAAAATGAGCATCAAATTCAACCACCGAAGTGGCCATATTGCCGGACACCTCTGTTTTTACAAAATTCAATTTCATGTCAATGGTAGCTCCTTCCAGCGATTTGAAAACATCGATAAATTCGTTGATGTTGTTGAAAAACATCCCGTCTTCAAAAGCTGTAAAGTCAGAGGTGCAAAAAGTCGGGATCGCTTCGTAATCAAATTTCTGGGCAGCAGCATAAAACTCGTTGATGGCTTTTTCCACGTTTGCTTTCTCCGTTTCAGGATCGGGTGTGGTACATCCCAACACAAAAAGTGCAAGAACGGCAATAAAATACAGTCTTTTCATATCAGTTTTATTTATGGATTAATACTAAAAGTTACAAAATAAAGAGCTGATATACAAGTTGGTATAGGTGTGTTTGTGTTGTGCAGCGAACACCGGTTGGGAGTTGGATAGAAGGGCGATAAAAAGCAACAACACTTTTCACGCAAAGTAGGCCGGGGTATAAAACAAAGAATTCAAAAACAGATGCAGAGATGAGATTCTGTGCCGTTTACGCTTCTCTATATTATATCAAGCAGCTGACTTTCTCAACGTTTTGAACAACCTTATTTGCCAAATTCAGAAATGATTAGCGGATAATATTTCCAAAAAATACCGAATTGGTAAAAAGCTTGGTGGTTCCCAGCCACGTTCCTCTGAAATTCATGTTGTCGTAATAGCTGATCAACTTTCCTTTGCCAACTGACTGAACCGACACTACGGGAGCGTTGGCAATACGTTCCAGGTTTTTTCCCGACACCCAGCCGCTCAAATACGGAGATGCGGTAAACTGAACCGGTTCAACAAATTTTCGATCGAGCGAATTCGCAACCCGTGTGGTTGATCAAAACGTTGATCAAACAGGTGCCAGATTTCGCCTGCATCCAAACTGCTGGTGCTGCCGCCAACAAAAAGCAAAATTTGGGGGCACGAAAGTTTTTCGAAATTGTTGCTGCCCAGGTCAATTCCCTGCGGCGATAATCCGGTAGAAAGCGCATAAAAGTCGATCCCAGAATTTTGAGCCACCGACGATACCAGGCTTTTTAGTTGATCAGGTGATTTTGGCTGATCATAAACCGAAACCAGGATGGTGCCGTTTTCAAATTTTTCTTCCTTGCTGTCTATCTTAAAACTAAATTTGGCGGAGGCAACTTTGGTGGTTAATCCTGCGGCCTGTAACTGGTACAATGCTTTTGGTGCCGAATATTCGTTCCACCTGAAAACATAGGCAACCGGATGGCCACTTCCAATTATTTTTCCTTCGGGTTGAAGTGATTTAACCGGGTTATTTGACAGGCTGATACCGGACAAACTGTTTAACGATGCACTTGGCAGACCATAGGCGCGTGTGAACGTCCAGGTAGAGACATCGTAAAACGTAGTGTCGGTAAAATCGTGGGCTTCTCCGAAAATAGAAGTTAACAGCCGATACTGCTTTTGCCCGACAGGAACAACAAAACTGCTTCCGGCCTTGAATTCTTTTCCATCAACGGTGGCATCTTTGGTATTGGCATAAACATCTATTTGATGACGATTTAGCAGATCGACAAACAGTTGGGTTTTCACCTTGTCGGTTTCGCTTCCAAAAATATAGGCTTTGGTTTTGCTTTGTTTTCCCAGTTTTATCGCATCGTTGTAAAAATCCTTTTGCATGTCGAGCAATTCATCGTGCAAATTCATGGCTGCGTCGAGTGTTGACAAAGAGACAGTGAACTGGTTGCGAATGCCGTAGGCCAGTTTTCTGATTCCGTTGGATGTTTCGCGCACTCTTCCCTTGAACCCGGCCTGTTCAAACAAAATGCCGATGCTTCCATTGATGTCGGGATAAGAGGACCCTTTTCCAAAATAGAAGTCGTCGAATTGTTCTTCTGAAAAATAGGGAGCTCCAATTTTATCCAGGTATCTGGCATGGTACGCGGCAATTTTACGAGTCAGCTCATAATTGCTTTCCGGCGTAAGCGGATTGTTTCGCGTGTGAACTCCGGGCTGAAAAAAGAAGGTGGAGTTGGCTCCCATCTCATGGTGATCGGTAACAATATTGGGTTTCCATTCGTGAAATTTCTCCACGCGTCCTCTGCTTTCGGGGTGAACAAGCAAGAGGTAGTCGCGGTTCAGGTCGAACCAGTAGTGATTGGGACGCCCGCCCGGCCAAACTTCATCAAATTGCCGCGAGTTGGAATCGCCATCGGATACGTTGCTTTGGTGCATATTGGCCCAGGCGCTGTGCCGGGTAAATCCATCGGGATTTAAACAAGGATCCACAATCACAATCGTATTTTTTAATAGCTCGTCTATCTTTTCTCCTTCGGCTGCGGTCAGGTAATAAACAGTAAGTACCGAGGCATTTCCGCCGCTCGATTCGTTGCCGTGAATATTGTAGGTAAGGCTAACCACCAATGGAACATCTTCTGTTGTGATTTGGCTGCCCGGTTCGGAATATTGATAATGGCGTTCTTTTAGCTGATCAAGATTTCGCTGGTTCTCTTTCGATGTAAATACCACGTGAAACAATGGACGGTTTTCGTACGAACGGGCATATTCATAAACAATTGCACGGTCAGAAAGCCGCGCGATTTCTTTTACGTACGAAAGAAGCTGATCGTGCGAAAGATGCCATTCTCCGATTTGCTGATGAAAAAAATCTTCCGGTGTCGGAATTGCCTCGTTGTACGAAACATCGTCGGGTAAAAAATAGGAAAGTTTTTCCTGCGCCACCGAAAATAAAAAGCCGGCAGCAAGAACAAAAGACATCAGCAATTTCTTCATAAGAGACTTTTTAGGTTTTGTATACAAGAAGTATTAAAAACCTAAAGGTTGTAAAAAAGTTTTTTGGATGATGGAATTGCAGGTAAAAAGTTGAGCCTATCGAATTTATTCCGGCTCTTTTCAATAACTCGGTTTATCGTTTTTCTATGATTCGGGCTTTTCATGCATGTCGTTTACTTCTGAAATAGTGGCGAAAAGACCTTTTGACGCTTTTCATTCGGTACTTTTAGCAAGGTTCAGAACATTTGTTTGCAATTAGGCGTTTCAGAGGTAACGGGTAGCATTTTACTTTACAACTTTTAGCTATTCTTCAACAGGTGTTATTTCTGAATGCAAATTATTTAGTATATTGATAATTCATTGATTACTTAACTAGTAGAACAATCCTATGGCAATTTTCAATCTTAAAATCAACAAAAAAGAATACCAGGTCGATGTTGATCCTTCTACGCCCGTGCTTTGGGTGCTTCGGGATCATTTGAACCTGATGGGGACCAAGTTTGGCTGCGGAATGGCACAATGCGGTGCCTGTACCATTCATCTCGACGGGAAAGCGGTGCGTTCCTGTATTACGTTTGTCGATTCGGTGGGCGACAAGGAAATCACCACCATCGAAGGCCTTTCTGAAAATGGTGATCACCCGGTACAAAAAGCCTGGCTCGAACACGACGTGCCCCAGTGCGGGTATTGCCAGTCGGGGCAGATTATGTCGGCTGTGGCTTTGTTGAATGAAAATCCAAATCCAAGCGACGAGGAAATTGAGACGGCAATGAACGGCAACATTTGCCGGTGCGGAACCTATACCCGGATTAAAGCGGCCATCAAAACTGCGGTCAATTCGTAGTGTTTTTTCAGAGATAACTGGTTAAACTAAAATCACAAAACATGACACTTGTAAAAACGACATACAACCGACGTTCTTTTTTTAAAACTTCGCTGGCAGCGGGTGGTGGACTGCTGATCGGTTTTAACTGGCTGGCTTCGGCCTGCACCTCCGACACGCCCAAAGGTCTGGTGATACCCGACGAGTGGTTTGACGTGAATGCGTACCTGAAAATCGGTGAGAACGGTGTGGTGACGATTCTGTCGCCCAACCCTGAAATCGGGCAGAACGTAAAAACTTCGATGCCCATGATCGTGGCAGAGGAACTGGATGTGGACTGGAAAAATGTAATCGTTGAGCAGGCGCCGCTTAATACCAAAAAATATACGCGGCAATTGGCCGGAGGAAGCGATTCCATCCGAACTACCTGGACACCGCTCCGCACGGCAGGGGCTTCTGCTTGTTACATGCTGAAGAAAGCAGCTGCTGACGCCTGGAATGTTCCGGTAGAGGAAGTAACCACCGAAGTGGGGGTTATTCATCACAAAGGAAGTGGTAAAAAAGCCGGTTATGGCGAATTTGCTTCGGCTGCCGCAGCGGTTTCTGTTCCGGAAGAAGTGGAACTAAAAGACCTGAAAGACTTTCGGATTATCGGAAATTCCCAGAAAAATGTGGACGGGCTTGGGATTGTTACCGGAAAACCATTGTTTGGCCTCGATTACAAAGTGGACGGTATGTTGACCGCCATGATCGTTCATCCGCCGGCATTTGGTATGACGCTGAAATCGTTTGACGCAAGCGATGTAAAAACCATGCCCGGCATCAAAGATGTTTTTGCGCTGAAAGTGTACAACGACGATTATGCCCGTCAATGGTGCGATACCTCTTCGTTCACCGAACTGGTGGCCATTGTGGGGAATTCTACCTGGGAAGTGATGACGGCCAAAGTAATGCTGACGGCGGAATGGGAACCTTTTTCCGAACAAAAATTCGCTGCAGCCGGGTGGGGCGGAAATACGCAGGATGTAACCGTACCCGGAGGATTGGAGAGTACCACTGAGCATAAGAAAAAGATGATAGCCGAAGCTGCCAAAAGCGCCCGCGTTGTCCGTAAGGATGGTAACCCGGAAGAAGCATTTAAAAAGGCAGCTAAAATAATTGAACGTACTTATACTGCACCATTTCTTGCACACAGCCCGATGGAGCCCATGAACTTTTTTGCCGATGTAAAAGAGGACAGTGCATTATTGGTAGGCCCCATTCAGTCGCCCGAATACATGGCAAAAACAGTTGCCGACCGGCTGGGATTTCCGCTTGAAAAAGTAGAGGTGCAAATGACCCGGATGGGAGGAGGTTTTGGCCGGCGTTTGTACGGTCATTTTATGGTGGAAGTGGCGCTGATTTCGCAAAAAATGAAAGCACCTGTAAAACTGATGTACTCGCGCGAAGATGAAATGACTGCCGGTATTTACCGTCCGATGTACCACGCCATTTACCGTGCTGCATTGGATGGCGATAATAAACTCACGGCTTTCCATGTAAAAATGGGAGGAATACCGGAAAGTGCGCTGCACGCGAACCGTTTTCCGGCAGGGGCATTGGATAATTACCTGGCCGAAAGCTGGGCGATCGAATCGAATATCAGCGTGGGAGCAATGCGCGCTCCGGCGTCCAACTTTAATGCGGCAGCTGAGCAGTCGTTCCTCGATGAACTGGCCGAAGAAATGGGAGTGGATCCGATTCAGTTCCGCCTCGACCTCTTGAAACGTGCGCAGGAAAACCCGGTGGGCGAGAACAACGATTACGATGCAGCCCGTTATGCCGGAGTGCTGGAATTGGTGCGCGAAAAGTCGGGATGGGATACGGATAGCCAGGGAAAGCACCGCGGAGTGTCGGCTTATTTCTGTCACAGAAGTTACGTTGCACAGGTGCTCGACATTGTGATGGAGAACGGAGAACCCAAAGTGGATCATGTATATAATGCAGTTGATTGCGGAATTGTGGTCAATCCCGACGCCGCGGTGAACATGACCGAAGGATCGGTGGTTGACGGAATTGGTACCGCCATGTTTGGTGAGCTTACATTTAATAATGGTGAACCCGAACAAAGTAATTTTGATGGTTACCGTTTGATCCGTCATGCGGAGGCCCCAAAGAAGATTGATGTTGCTTTTGTTGAAAACGACATACATCCGACAGGATTGGGCGAACCGCCTTATCCGCCGGTGATGGCAGCGCTGGCCAATGCGCTGTACAAGGCAACTGGAACACGGTATTATCATCAGCCGTTTATCAAAAATACCTTTGAAGTTTAAAGTCTACTTTAACTAAAGACCAGAAAATGACACACGAACTGAAACTTCTTTTCCATACCCTCGCTACCTGGCAAGAGATGGGGAAAAAAGCCGTTTTTGTTTCGGTGGTTGCGCTTGATGGCACTTCGTACCGCCGGCCCGGAGTGCGGATGCTCATCGATGAGGACGGTGAAACGGTGGGAGCCGTAAGCGGTGGTTGTGTGGAGAACGAGATCGTGAGACAGGCAGCCAATGTATTCCGAAGCGGCAAGCCAAGAATCATGACCTACGACGGCCGTTTGCGTATTGGTTGCGAAGGAATTATTACCCTGCTGATCGAACCGGTGTTTATCTCCGATGAACTGCTTCACGATTTTGAAAAGCAACTCGAAAGCAGATTGCCTTTTGAAATGGAATCGTATTTTAATACCGAAGTAGGAGAATACGAAAATGCGGGATCGGTTATCAGCCTGGGCGGAAAGAAATATACACTTCGTCCTTCTTTTGAACCCAAAGATGATCTGCAGGTTTTCAAACAGACTTTTGAGCCCTTGTTTCAGTTGTATATTTTCGGTGCCGAACACGATGCGGTAGAACTGAGCAAGGCTGCCAAATTATTGGGTTGGGAGGTAACCGTGGTCGCTTCACCCGATGAGCAGAAATCCTGTGACTATTTTCCCGGAGCAGGTGCCCTGATTACTCCTGCCTACGAAGAAATCAACCGTCTCAGAATTGACGGGCAAACAGCCGTTGTGTTGATGACACACAGCTTTAACAAAGACGTTCAATACCTGATGGCTTTGAAGGACAAGCAACCGGCTTATCTTGGTTTACTTGGATCGGTTAGCCGCCGCGAACGGGTGCTTTCGATGGTGCTGGACTATATGCCCGGTATTCCACCCGAATTTCTGGATCAGATCCATGGCCCGGCGGGGATCAATATCGGTGCCGAAAGCGCTTCCGAAATATCGGTTTCTATTTTAGCTGAAATCCTAAGTGTGATCCGTCAGCAGCAACCCGTTTCCCTCCGTGATAAGGTAGGGGCGATTCATGGGTAATAAGTTGAAATGAATAAAAGCAAAAACCGGGGCGCTCCCGGTTTTTTTTGTATCGTTTTTACTGCGGAAACTAAAGCATTGATATGGTCTTGTTGATGTCAAGGAAACGATCGGCGATTGGAGTGTCCCTGGCTTTGCGAAACCGTTTGGTAATAAGAATCCAGAGGATTCAAATGTATGTAGCTGGAAAATGTGCCAAACGAACATCCGACTCCGGCCGGAGTCGTACATAGAACAAATGCATTTTTTCTACAAACATTTAATCCCGCAGGGATTTTGTTATTTGGCTATGCCTAGTGTCACTATAAACAAGAACAGAACGGTGCTCTGCACCTTCACTTTTTCTTATGCTACCTGCAACTACAAATGTTGGTGGTGCGCTGCACCTACCTGCTTTTATCTTGTTTTTTTCGAAACGATGGATGCTAACGGTGCGCTGCACCTCAATATCCATTCCTGGATAAAAGGTTGGTTTTAGCAGCAGCGCTGCCAAATATTTATAGCTCTGGAAAATGTTCCAAACGAACATCCGACTCCGGCCGGAGTCGAACCGGCAACGGGCGATTCTGTCTTTACAGACATGCAATCCCTCAGGGATTTTAACAAGCTCATTTTATAGAAGCATTCGCTAATGTGTTTGTCAGCGTTTAGTCAATAGCCATCATTTTACACTTTTTTTGTTGTTCCATTTCAGGATAACGATCATCAGCAAAAAGATAAAAGGCAAGTTGAGCAACAGCAATACCTGCCAGCCCACAGCAAAAATAAACCACCCGGCAGAAAGCGAGGCAACCGCCTGTGTTCCAAAAATCACAAAATCGTTTACCGCCTGTACTTTGAAGCGCTCGCCGGCACGATAGGATTGCGGCAAAAGCGTAGTACCGCCAATAAATAAAAAGTTCCAGCCAATGCCCAGCAGCACCAGCGATACCCAGTAATTCATCAGATCGTGCCCGGAAAAGGCAACGACAATGCAGGCCAGATAAGCCACCAATCCAATCAGCATCATTAAGGGGATGCCCAGTTTTCGGATGATCCAGGCTGTAATCAGCGAGGGCAGAAACATGGCGATAATATGACTTTGAATCACCCATTTGGTGTGTGCGAGCGAATGGCCTTCCATTACGTGCATGTGGACCGGTGTGGCGGTCATAATAAAACTCATTACCGCATAACCAATAGTGGCGCTCAGCAAAGCCACCCAAAAAATACGCTGCCGGAAGATGGCTTTCAACGGGCGTTGCGGACTTTCAGATTTCTCCTCTCTCATCACCGGATTTTTAAATCCGAGCAAAAACAACATCGCCACTACAAACAAACCACTCAGCATGATAAATGAACCGGCGAATTCAACATCCAGCAGGTCTTTCCCAATTACTGCAATCTCGGGGCCCAGAAAAGCCGCCGCAATTCCACCCACCAACACCATGGAGGCTGCTTTGGGAATCAGCGCCTCGTCAACGCTTTCCATCGATGCAAACCGAAACTGCATGACGCAGGAGTAGGTTCCGCCAAATAAAAAGGTGCTGAAACAGAAAAGGTAAAAGTTGGATAGGAGGATGGAATAGCCCGCCAGAAAAGCAACAGCGACTGAATACGAAACCATAATAAAGAATGATCGCCGGCGGCCGATGGTATTCATCAGTAAAGTAACCGGCGGAATGGCAACGGCTGTCCCCACTACAATACTTGCCACCGGAAGCGTGGCCAGGTTCTCTAATGGTGCGAGTTTGGAGCCAACCAGTCCGCCCACAAATACAACCAGCGAACTTACCGATAAAATTAAAGCTTGTGCAACTGTCAGTATCCAGACATTGGAAGGGAGGCCGGCAATTGTTCTTGAGTGATTCATTGGGTGATGTTATGATCGAAAGTTGTTTTGTTCAATATTAAGCTGAAGAACAAACGGGAACCGGTAATGTTTGAAAATCAGAAAAACGGAATTTATTTCCCTTACTGGTTAAATTGATCAAATGCCCGGGAATAAATTTTCGCTATTGGAGGGGATGCGTTTTAATGATTTTTATGGTTTAACTTTAATTGTTTGAATATTAGATATGTATGTGTTTGGGGTGTGTCGCTCTAAGTCGTTTGGAAAAAGTGTATCACTTGAATCAAAGACAAATCTTTTGTAAATTGAAATGTTTCGCTCCTGAAATTAGATTATAAGCAGTGATTATGATAGTATGAAATCTATAAATATTGATTATTCTATCTTTAGATTAAACAAATTTTAAAACATCGAAAATGGAAAATTACAATCATCCTGAATCTTCTGAAGCTAATGAAAGCAAGTGCCCGTTTCATGGTGGCGCAGCAAAACACAGTGCCGGTGGCGGAACTTCAAACCGCGACTGGTGGCCCAATCAATTAAAAATAAACGTACTTCGTCAGCATTCAGCTTTGTCTAATCCGATGGGCTACGATTTTGACTATGCCGAGGCGTTTAAAAGTCTTGACCTGAAAGCTGTAAAGAAAGATCTGCATGCTTTGATGACTGATTCACAGGACTGGTGGCCGGCCGATTTTGGGCATTACGGTCCTTTGTTTATTCGTATGGCCTGGCACAGTGCCGGAACCTACCGTACTGGCGATGGTCGCGGAGGAGCAGGCGCCGGTCAGCAGCGTTTCGCGCCGCTTAACAGTTGGCCCGATAACGTGAGTCTGGATAAAGCACGTAGGTTGATTTGGCCGATTAAACAAAAATATGGCAAAAAAATATCGTGGGCCGATCTGATGATCCTGGCCGGTAACGTGGCGCTGGAGTCGATGGGATTTAAAACCTTTGGATTTGCCGGGGGACGCGAAGATGTTTGGGAACCCGAAATGGATGTTTACTGGGGGAGTGAGAAGATCTGGCTTGAAGACGAACGCTATACCGGTGAAAGGGACCTGGAAAACCCACTGGCAGCCGTGCAAATGGGCTTGATTTATGTGAATCCGGAAGGCCCGAACGGCAACCCGGATCCGCTGGCCGCGGCTAAAGATATTCGCGAAACTTTTGCCCGGATGGCCATGAACGATGAAGAAACAGTGGCATTAATTGCGGGAGGACATACTTTCGGAAAAACCCACGGTGCGGGAGATGCTGCACATGTAGGCCCGGAACCCGAAGCAGCACCCATCGAAGAACAGGGTTTGGGCTGGACAAGCAGTTTTGGAACCGGAAAAGGAAAAGATACCATCACCAGTGGTTTGGAAGTTACCTGGACCAATACACCCACGCAATGGAGCAACTATTTCTTTGAAAACCTTTTTAAATACGAATGGGAATTAACCAAAAGTCCGGCTGGCGCTCATCAGTGGGTAGCCAAAGATGCAGGAGATGTAATTCCGGATGCTTTCGATGGTTCAAAAAAACACAAACCGACCATGTTGACGACCGACTTGTCGTTGCGTGTTGATCCGGTGTATGAAAAGATTTCCCGTCGTTTTTACGAAAATCCGGATGAGTTTGCAGATGCTTTTGCACGGGCATGGTTCAAGCTGACACACCGCGATATGGGACCCCGTGCCCGTTATTTAGGCCCCGAAGTGCCGGCTGAAGATTTGATCTGGCAGGATCCGATTCCGGCTGTTACCCACGAACTGGTAAATGAGCAGGATGTTGCTGATTTGAAAGGAAAGATATTAAGTTCAGGTTTGTCGGTTTCACAATTGGTATCAACTGCCTGGGCATCGGCTTCTACTTTCCGGGGTTCAGATAAAAGAGGAGGTGCGAATGGAGCCCGCATTCGTTTGGCACCTCAGAAAGACTGGGAAGTGAATAATCCGGCAGAGCTGGCCAAAGTATTGGAAACGCTGGAAGGAATTCAAAAGGAATTTAATGCGCAGTCGGGCAGTAAACAGGTTTCGATGGCCGACCTGATTGTGTTGGCAGGATGTGCCGGAGTGGAGCAAGCCGCCAAAAGTGCGGGTATTGATGTTACCGTTCCGTTTTCTCCCGGACGAGGAGATGCACTGCAGGAGCAAACCGATGTGGCGTCATTTGAAGTATTGGAGCCGCTTGCCGACGGATTCAGAAATTATATGAAAAAGAAATATACCATTTCGGCAGAAGAAATGCTGATCGATAAAGCTCAGCTTCTGACGCTTACTGCTCCGGAACTAACGGTTCTGGTTGGGGGTATGCGCGCTCTGAATGCTAATTACGATCATTCGCAGAACGGAGTATTTACCAAAAATCCGGGTGTTCTTACCAACGATTTCTTTGTAAATCTGCTGGATATGTCAACCGTTTGGAAACCTTTATCAAAAGAAGGCGACTTGTTTGAAGGCCGCGACCGGAAAACCGGAGAACTTAAATGGACCGCTACCCGCGTTGATCTTATTTTTGGATCGAACTCCGAGTTACGCGCTTTGGCTGAAGTGTACGCATGTGCTGATTCAAAAGAAAAATTTGTCAATGACTTTGTTGCTGCCTGGAATAAAGTGATGAACCTGGATCGATTTGATTTGAAATAAATAATACAGAAAGAAGAGAGTAAAAAGAGGTGGTTCGAAAGGGCCATCTCTTTTTGTTTGGCTATAAAAGTGTACCGTAAGGAAAGAGTTTGTAGCGAAATTAGCGTATTTTCGGCGTCCAATAACCAACTATTGTATCCGATGAATAAAATCAAACACCTGATTCTGACTGCCGTTTTTGCCTTGCTGGCGGTTTCTTTTTGTTTTGCCCAATCGATCATTCTGAAACAAAGCAACGAGAGTGGCATTTACGATAAAGGCGAAAAGGCAAAAGTAACGCTGCTGGTCAGTGAGGTTGATGGCGACTCAATCCAGGTAAAAATCGATAAAAATTTTTCGAACAAAGCGGAATGGAAATGGATCGCCACTCCGGCCAAAGAACTTGTTTTGCTGGATGAGAAATTTGATGAGCCGGCTTCAATCGTTATTAGTGTGAAAGCGGGCGGTGAGGTCGTATCCACCGGGTTGGTGGCCGATATAAAAGACTATACTCCCGGCACGAAACGTCCGGCTGATTTTGACCGGTATTGGAAACGGCAAAAGAAGGAATTGAGGGCCCTTCCGTTGGAAATCAAAAGTGTTCAGGCAGAAACGCAGGCTGATGGTTTTGAATGTTCGGATGTAGAACTCAATTGCGTGGGCCCGAAACCTGCGCGCGGATATTTTGCCAAACCCGAAAATGCTGCTCCGGGATCTCTTCCCATTGTGCTGAATTTACATGCTGCCGGAGTAAAAGGCCACTGGTGTCTGGCAAGAGCCGAAACTGCGCTTAAGTATGCTCAAATGGGGAAAGGAGCTTTGTCGTTCGACTTAAATGCACATGGGATGCTTAACGGGCAGCCGCAGGAATATTACGACCAGTTGGAAGAAGGAGAGTTAAAGAACTACCGGGAAATAGGAGCTGAAAACCGCGAAGAGAATTATTTCAGAGGAATGTACCTTCGTCTTTTGCGGACGCTCGATTTTTTATGCAGCCAACCCGAATGGGATGGAAAACGAATTCTGGTGATTGGAGAAAGTCAGGGCGGGGGACAGGCGCTGGCGGCTGCCGGATTGGATCACCGGGTGAGCGCTGCCGTGGCAATTGTTCCTGCAATGTGCGATTTTGGCCGCACCTTGAACGGCGAAAAAGGAGGTTGGCCCAATCCGTTTGCTCTTTCAAAAAGCAAAGAGAAAATGTTGGAAACATATCCGTATTTCGATGATGCTCATATTTTAAAGGGTTCAAAAGCCACATTGGTAGTGGAAATCGGTTTGGTAGACTATACTTGTCCGCCCCCCGGAATCTATGCTGCACTTAATCAGGCTAAAGGTGAAAAGGTCATGCTGGTAACACCTTATCGCGGGCATCAGCTGGAACAAAAGAAATTTCAGCAACAGTGGGAAAAAACAATATACCAGCCCCGAATCGATTTTATAAGCGATTATTTGAAATAAGGATAATCAGGAGTGTGATTTTGGGAATTTTTGAATTGTTCCGCAGGAATAATTGAGGTGATTGCCCGCCATATGAATGCAAGCTTTTCGCAAGATACAACCGTCGATGGATGGAACATCGCGACCATATCCCGGAATTAACGGTGTAGCTGAATCATTATTACCCTATCAAAGGCGGTTTACAAAAAGAGAGGTCGAGTGTGATACCGGCCTCTCTTGGTGTGTAATTCTCTTTGCTTTAAACTGATTTTAGTCCGCAGTTATTTTGAGGGATCAATAAATATTTCTTTCATCTTGCTGATTTGTTGGGGGATAAAAGTTATTTCAAATGTATTTTATGCTAACTTCGTTCAAAACTAAAATCTCCCTTTTAATCATGAAAAAACTTAATCTTCTCCTAATTATCGTTTTTCTCAGTTTGATCTCTTGTTCAACCCGGGAAAAAAGCGATGAAAAACTCTCCGTTCCTTACGAACAGTATCAGTTGGATAATGGCCTTAGTGTTATTCTGCATCAGGATAAGTCTGATCCGATTATTGCCGTTGCCATTATGTATCATGTTGGTTCAAACCGCGAAGTGCCCGGGAAAACCGGATTTGCCCATCTTTTTGAACACATGATGTTTCAGCAGTCAGAAAATGTGGGGCAGGATGAATTCTTCTCAAAAATTCAGTCTGCCGGTGGTACGCTCAACGGAGGTACCGGAAACGATCAGACCATTTATTACGAGGTGGTTCCGCGCAATGCCCTGGAAATGGTTTTGTGGATGGAATCAGACCGCATGGGCTATCTGGAGAATACGGTTACAAAATCGGCTTTCGCCAACCAGCAAAACGTGGTTCAAAACGAAAAACGGCAATCGTACGACAACCGCCCTTACGGATATAACAGTTGGTTGATTGCTAAAAATCTTTACCCGGAAGGACATCCTTACAGCTGGACCGTAATCGGGGAAATGGAAGACTTGTTTAATGCTACGGTTGACGATGTAAAAGCGTTTCATTCAAAATTTTATGTTCCAAACAATACGACCATCGTACTGGCCGGCGATTTCGAAGTGGCAGATGTGAAACCTTTGCTGGAGAAGTATTTTGGCGAAATACCGGGCGGCGAAAAAGTGGAAGACATGGAACCTCAGCGGGTAAGTTTGTCCGAAACCAAAAAGTTGTATCACGAAGATAATTTTGCGAAAACGCCCCAGTTAACCATGATTTGGCCATCGGTTGAGGAGTTTTGTGACGATGCATATGCACTCGATTTTCTGGCGCGTGTTCTGGGCGATGGGAAAAAATCGCCGTTTTACAAGGTGATCGTAAAAGAAAAGAAATTAGCTCCGCGTGCCGGGGTGTACAACAACTCGATGGAACTTGCAGGACAGTTTACCGTGTCGGTAAATGCCAATGCCGGAACAAGCCTGGCAGAGGTAGAAAGTGCCGTTTTTGAAGCATTTAAAAGATTTGAAGAGGAAGGAATAACGGAAAGGGATCTGGAAAAACACAAGGCCGGACTTGAAACTCAGTTTTATAACGGCATGAGTTCGGTATTGTATAAGTCGTTCCAGTTGGCGATGTACAACGAATTTACCGGCTCGCCCGGTTATATCGAGCAGGACATTGAGAAGATAAAAGCGGTAACCATCGACGACATTAAACGGGTGTATGAAACCTATATAAAAGATAAGCCTTACCTGGCAACCAGCTTTGTGCCGAAAGGACAGGTTGAGCTGATTGCTGAGAATTCTGTTGATGCCGGTATTGTGGAAGAAAATGTACTAAACGCCACACAGGTCGATCAGTCGGCAATTGCAGAAGAGGAAATAATTGAAAAAACACCTGCCGGTTTCGACCGCTCGGTTGAGCCCGCAAAAGGTCCCGATCCGGAGATTACGGTTCCTGCAGTTTGGACCGGTGAAACGACAAATGGAATAAAAGTTTATGGAATCGAGCAAAATGAGCTTCCGTTGATTCAGTATTCGATGGTTATCGACGGAGGGCATTTACTGGAATCAAAAGATAAAGCAGGCGTTGCCAGTTTTCTGGCCAGTATGCTTACCGAAGGCACCGCAACAAAAACGCCCGAAGAACTGGAAGAAGAAATTGATTTGCTGGGCGCCAGTATTAACGTTTATGCCGGAACTGAAAACCTTACGGTGTCAGTCAACTGTTTGACCCGAAACTACGAAAAAACGCTGGCATTGGTCGAAGAAATTCTGTTGCAGCCGCGTTGGGACGAAGAACAGTTTGAACTCACAAAACTGCGGATGATCAACAACATTAAAAGCAACCAGGCAAATCCGAATTATTTGGCCAGCCTTGCTTTGGACAAGTTGATTTATGGCGACGAAAATATATTGTCGGTTCCCGGAAGCGGAACCATCGAGTCGCTCGAATCAATTACCATGGACGATTTGAAAGATTTCTACAACAAAACCATATCGCCTTCGGTAGCGAAAATGCATGTTGTAGGAAAAATAGGACAAGACAGGGTTTTGGCCGGACTCAATGAAAGTTTGGTCGCCAACTGGAAGCCATTTAATGTGGAAATTCCCCGGCTCGATGCTCCTCAGCTACCCGAAAAGTCGGCCATTTATTTTGTTGATGTTCCCGGTGCCAAACAATCGGTTATCAATATCGGGCAGTACGCCGTTCCCCGGTCGTCAGACGATTTTGAACGGGCAACCGTCGTGAATTATAAACTCGGGGGAAGTTTTAACGGAATCGTGAACCTGATTCTGCGCGAAGAGAAAGGCTACACTTATGGGGCAAGAACCTATTTCTCGGGAGGAAAGAACTTCGGAACCTTTGAAGCCAGTTCAAGTGTGCGGACTTCGGCTACCGAAGAATCGGTTCAGAT
The DNA here is from genome assembly GCF_023111095.1 of Maribellus sp. YY47. Lineage (GTDB taxonomy): Bacteria > Bacteroidota > Bacteroidia > Bacteroidales > Prolixibacteraceae > Draconibacterium. The sequence continues at coordinate 215,034 of NZ_JALGYW010000003.1, read as the reverse complement.
ATTTAAAGACGAAATCGAAAAATACAGAAAAGGTATTTCAGATGACGATCTGCAGTTTACCAAAGATGCATTGATTAAATCAAACGCCCGCGAATTTGAAACGCTTGACGCACTTCATTCCATGCTGGTCAATATCAGTGCTTACGATCTGCCTTTCGACTATGTGAAAAGAGAGGAAGCCTTTATAAAATCGTTAACGCCCGAAAAGCATCAGGAGCTGGCGCAACGTTTAATCGATCCGGATCATATGTACTATGTGGTGGTGGGCGATGCCGAAACTCAGCTTCCGGTCTTAAAATCCATCGGATTGGGCGACCCGGTTCTTCTGGAACTGTAAACAAAAGAACGTTTACTGGTTAGTATAAACAATCAGTAAGGTTCGACAAAATAAGTAAGCATAAAAGAATAACAGCCTGTTAGGTTGTTTGAAGCCAGGGAGAGGGTGGTTTGGAATTCTGCAGCCAAACCATCCTCTCTCAAATTATAGCCACAAAAGCCTGTCAGCCCGATGCTCGCAGCTCGATACTCGTAGCTTGCAGCTTATCCCTTGTCGCTCAAAGTTCCATACTCTTTGCAATTTACCAGTTTTACAATTTAGCAATAGCTTGCAGTTCTGTATTGCCGTGCTGCTGTTTTTTACTCGTAGCTCGCAGCTCGCAGCTCGATACTCTAAACTTTGAACCCTGAACTCTAAACTCTCTGCTCCCTGCTCTCTGCTCTTTTCTCCGCGCAGTTATCTTATGTTTAAAATTCTTTTGCTACATTAGAGCCTGTAATGTGGTGACACCCCGGGACGATCAGCAGCGATAGATATTGCCACCCCAGAAAATAATAAAGGATAATTTCCGATTGTAAGTGCTTGTATCCGTTTATAATTAATTGAAAACGGATATGGCTGTGAGCATGAATAAGTTGGAGATATAACTAAACATTATTGCTAATAGCAAAATAAATGTAATACATATACACGTACGTTAGCACCAATTTTAATGAAGACTGCGATTATCATAGGAATAATAATTATTGGAATAATCTTATTAAGATTCATTTCCAAGAAAAATGCCGACAAGAAAAAACTAGAAACGGTGATGAAAAAATTGGTAATAACAGAGTTTGTAGACAATTACAATAAAAAACAAGGACTGAAAGAAGGTGGTTCACTATGTTTTTATGGACATTGGTTTGGCAGACCTTATGACAATTTCCACCAACTTGAACTCGTGTCCTATGACAATTCAACAAATACATTGACTTTGACTTTCGATGAAAAAGAAACTTTGACAATTGTAAACCCAAATGACATTGCTGAATCTGAGTCTAAGTTGACAATAAATTCCGCAGACAAAATAATTTGGAATTGGTTTTCTTATGGAAAATCTCAAACTGGCGAAAATTTATATTTCATTGAGATTAACAGAAATGGAGACGAGTTAATTGGAAAATCAAATGTTGACTGGTATAAACCAAACTTTAAAGATTTGACAGTAAAAAGTCCAGCGTTATTATGGGCTTAACCGAGAAAATAAATGTAAGGTGAGTAAAATAAAAATTCTAATAATATTGATTTCAATGGGACTATTTTCATGCTTCTCTAAAAAGGATTTAGACAACAATTTGATAAAACCTGAGATTAATGAATCGTTCAAAGAATTGATAGAAATCTCATATGATTATTTAAACGCACAACAAGACTCATGTAAAACCATTTATGATTTAGGCTCTTACGCACGATGGGATTATAATCAAGAAACAGGATTCATTGAGTTCTCAGATAGCGGAGTAGTCAAGATTAAAATAAAATATGAGGAAGTTGGTTCAATTTCGACAACTTCAAATACATGGCTTTGGGCTTGGAACAACGAATCTTTACTTCCTCAAGTCAAAAGTGAGATTGGAAAAATAAAAGAATTTGGAATTCAAAATCAATACCGACAGTTATTTAAACCTAAATGGTATGGAGATGAATATGATGGATGGGCAATGACCGCAATTGCAGCCAAAATCATGAAAGCTAAAGGAGCATACCGAATTCCAACAGAAAATTTATACTCGTTTGTAATTTTTAAAGAGATTGAGGATTTACGAAAAAAATAAAAAAAACTGGTGCTAACACATTGTATATGGCAGGCGGGGGTTTTAGCGGTCTGACAAGTCAGACCTTGCGCCCACTCTCCTGCGGGTCTGACACGATTTCTTCCAGAAATCCCGCCCGACCACATACAAGTGACCGTTAGCCACAACCATAAATTAAGAAAGTGCATATACAAGAAATCAAACTGAAAAATTTCAAAGGGTTCAAAGAACTTGCTTTTGATTGCAACGATAAATTCAATGTAATTATCGGAGAAAACAATATTGGTAAAAGCACAATTTTTGAGGCATTATTAATATGGGAAAGTTGTTTTAAAAGGATTATTAATTCAAAGAGAACTGGTTTCTACAAAGCAGACGGAGGCAATACTTACATACCTTTTGGTGACTTAACATTCATTAGATTGATAAATGATACTGATTTATTTTTTGACACACCAAATCAAGCTCGAATTACTGTAGTAATTGCAAAAGGAACTAATCAGTTTTCATTGACTTTTGAACTTAGCAAACCCAAATCCATTAATAATTCATATTTAAGATTTAAAACAGTAAACCACAAAGAGTTTGAAAAGTTTGCTGTTTACCTGAAAGCAAATCAAATTAAACTTGACGAAGTAATTTTCATATATCAAACAAAACCTGTGTCTAATATTCTTAGTAAAGAGCCGTTTATGAATAAAGGACAGGTATTAAAGAAAATATCTTTGGGTAAATCTGGAGAGGTTCTTAGAAACAAAATAATTCAAAAAAAATTGGACAAGAGGAAAAATCTCGAAACCCAAATTTCAAAAGTTTTAGGGAATAACATTAAGTTTATTTGCTCAAATGAATCAAAATCTAATGTAGAAGAATATATTAATTTAAAAGTAAGTAGTGCTCATCGAAATTTAGATATTCATTTGCAAGGCAGTGGTTTTTTGCAGGTTGCTGAGATATTTTCAACAATTGATTATTTGGAAAATGCAATTAACATTTTATTAATAGACGAACCAGATTCTCACATTCATGCAAAACTGCAAAAAAAATTACTCCAAGAATTAAGACAAATCAGTAATACACAAATCTTCGTAATTTCTCATAATGACAATTTTGTGAGCGAGTTAAAACCCAAAGAATTATTCTATTTAAACCAAGAAGCTAAAACCCAAGGACGAATTCAGAAATTGAGTATAGAAAACTTTGACAAGATTAAAAAGGAGCTTGGCGGTATAATCATTGCCCTTGACAAATTGAACTATACTGATAAAATTTGTTTTGTAGAAGGTGATGATGATATTCAATATATCAAATCATTACTTCAAAAACATTTAGAATTTGAGCCTGAGAATTTACCAAAATGTGAAATTGTTTTTTACTATTTACGCGGTAAGGATTATATCATAAACAAATTAGACTACAACAAAAGACTACTAAGTCAACTTTTTAAGGATAAAAGGTACTTCGTTATTTTTGATAAAGATTTTTCTACTCTAACTTCCTCGGCTGGATTTGAAGATTCTATGAAAGCCAAATTGGGTGGAACCTCAGCAACATTTAAACATGATGGTTATTGCATAGAGTCTACATTGTTTGGAGAGACTGATAAATTAGTGGATTTTCTCAGTGATTATTATAACATTCCAAAGCTAAAAGTAAACTATTTTGTGTTAGACTATTTTGACACAATACTAAATGATATTAAAGTTCATACATCAAATTTATATCAAGACTTTGAGAATAAATTTAAAGGGCAAAAAAAAGAATCAAGACCGGAATTACATCCAGTTGAGTATAATGACTTCTTAAGAGAAGCGTTAACCCCTGGAAATGTAAAAATTGCATACCTATTCAACAAACATTTAATCGCCTCATTTATTAAAGACATTGAGAAATATTTTGATTTAAGCTTTATTTATTCGGATGACTCAGACGAATTCTATGCTTCCAACATTTTCAATAAATACATTGAATGGATTAAATCTGTGGATGATTTTCTGTTAGATAGCATTCATTTGTTGAAAGAATTATATGAAATAAACTAAATGGCAGTGGCTAACACGTGGTATAAGGCATGGCTGGGTTTGTGCGGATTCGACAAGTCGAATCTCGTCCCAACCTCAGTTTTCGGTCGGACACTAAGACCCCGCTCCCGCGCGATTGCATCGCGTGGTAATGAAGTAGCAAGTATTTTTTTATTGTTTAACCATACTAATCCCAATAAATTATGAACCTGATATCGATTGTTTTGTTCCTTGTTCCCTTTGTTTTCCTTATTGCATTTTTCATCGGACTTGTAAAGAAAAACAAACGACTTTGGATTACCGCTTTGATTTTATTTACCGTGATTTTACTGGCAGAAATTGCCTACTTTAACTTTACGGTGTAAACGCGCTAACATCGCGTGGTAAAGAAAAAAGCTACAGGCCACACGCTACCATCGTTCGGCAGCGAAGGAAGCTTTTACCGGTCTATTTTTTTTGAAAGATTCTGAAGGGAGTTCTGTATTATTTTATTCCATTGCGGCTTTAAAAACCACGCATCCATATAGTTGCCAATAATGGGAGTTGAAATTGAATATTCAAGTCCATAAGTAAATTTCGTTTTTCCGTCGATTACTTCAAAGTTCCAAAAGGATTTATAGGGTGGGCCTTTTATTCCAACAACTTTAAAGCCCACATTTTCGGTATATTCATAAACCTCCGCCTCTATTTCGTATTTAAACATCATCATTTTTGCCTTATACCTGTATTTTGCACCCTTCCCTTTTTCAACTTCGCTTATTGATTGAAAGTCAGATACTCCTTCAAACCATTCCTCCCATTTCTTCCAGTCAGAGGCATATTCAAAAACTTCTTCCAAAGGAGTGTTTAATAAAACACTATGAGCGATTTTGGTCATGACACATGGATTTTAGTTTTAGAGAAAGGTACAAAAATGGGGGTAAAAAACGAAGCTGCGAGTTACGGGTATTGGGAGTTCAGAGTTTAGAGTTCAGAGTTCGGTGACCAGTATTCAGTCGCAGTATTCAGTCGCAGTAATCAGTCTCAGTGTTCAGTCACCGCGCTGTCGTGCGATTGCATCGCGTGGTAAAGAAGTTCGGAGTTCAAAGTTCAGGGTTCGGTGACCAGTTTTCAGTCGCAGTGATCAGTCGCATTGGTTGATCCATAATTCAGTTTACTCTGTGTGTTCTCTGTGTCCTCTGTGGTTAAACTGATTACGACCGAAGTCAAGAGCTTCGGGTATCAGGTGCCGGTGCATGGTGCTGACGACCGGGACTAAGCTTTTATGTTTTTCCGGGGCGCTGTGCCTGAAACTATCTTGCGAAAATTAGTTGTTGGTCAAATACATTCCCACGCCCAAACTAACCGTATTTAACAAGGTGGATACACCGGCTTCTTTGAAAACCGTTCGGTAAACCCGTAAATTGGTGAAAAGGGTTTTATTATTGAACATCTTGTAGTCGCATCCTGCCTGTATTACGATTCCAAAAATATTGGAAGCCAAAGGTGTTCCCTCCAATTCATATATAGTTTCAGGAGTATCGCTAACCGTTCTTTTGAAGACCTCCTCACTGGTCGAAAAGATATAGTTCATGCATAGTCCGGCCGATAGGGTTGGTTTTATATCGTTTTTCGAGAAAGTGTATTTCAAGGAAATGGAGGGCTGAAAGGCCCAGAAATTAATATCTGCATTATAGTATTCGGTTTGAAAGCTGGAAACCTTGGTATAGGTTCCATGATTTTTTAGTTTACTAAAATCAGTTTCAATGTCAAACGATAGTTTTTGGTTCCAGTAGGGAAGGGAAATACTAAAAAGCATCCCGGCGGTAGGAAAATAGCTTTTATCAAATTCGTAATTAGAGAACAGCCCTTTGTCAAAATGGAGTTGCCCAATTCCTCCTGATATAACCGGTGCAACTCTCAATTTGGCTTTAGGAGCAGATTTCTCGTAAATAATACATGCGGTATCAGAACATACACAATCGTGGTATTTGTTGGTAATATCAATTAACGATTTATGATTGAGTCCCACTTTATTAATTTCACTTTGTATTTCGTTACAATCAGAAAAAATGGCTTTTAATAACCCGATGTGTTTCGAAATTATTATACCGTTATTGTCTTTTACATTTTTTGTTAACTCATGAATTCTGCCGTCTTTTTCAACCAGGTACATGTAGTTATTCACGTCGCGGTAGAAATAAAGATTTATAATCCCGCTTACCAGGAATTCGACAAAAACCGGTTTTGAACCTTCGTTGGGAAGCTGCAGTGTTTTGGATACATAAAACTTATCGTCGATAAATCGGTAAGATTGAATTTTATCCGCTTCCAGTTTTATGATCTCTGCATTTTCATTTTCCCTGAATTCGCATATTCTTGAATTTCGGATTTCTCCACGGTAATCAATCAGGCCATAGACTGTATCATTATCCCAGGTGATGTAATACCCCGGGCGAAAGTTAGTTTGTCCGTTTAAAGGGGTACTGCTAATGAGTAATATAAGAATGAGAAAGTTAAGAAGTTTAGTTCGTGGACTTCTGGTTAGCATAATTGAGGTGTTGATTAAGTTGTTTTATTTTGATGTTGAATATACAAACAATCAGTATGGTGTTGATATGAAATAATATGTTAAAAAACAGTGGGTTCGGAAATGTTCCGCGCTGCCGCGCGATTGCATCGCGTGGTAAAGAAGTTCGGAGTTCGGAGTTCGGAGTTCAGGGTTCAGGGTTCAGTGACCAGTTTTCAGTCGCAGTGATCAGTCTCAGTGGTTGATCCATAATTCAGTTTACTCTGTGTGTTCTCCGTGTTCTCTGTGGTTAAAGGAAAAATGAATTACGACCGAAGTTACGAGCATCAAGCATCAAGCATCAAGTATCCAGTATTCAATTCAAACGGATAGTACAGTTCTTTGTAACTCAACCCATACATGAATCTCACGAATGCACTAATGACCATTGACCGATGGCTGATCGCCAACAAGCTGGTGGCTCTCAGCTCATAGCTTGAACTCTAAACTTTGAACCCTGAACTCTGAACGAACTTACCCTTTTGGAACTTTTTCTCCGGGGAAACGCTCGGCGTATTCTTTCCAGAACGATTTTACTTCGTTTTTCATTTCTTTCGACAGCGCCAGGATTCCAAACAGGTTCGGGATGGTCATCAGTGCGATGGTGATTCCCGAGAGGGTCCAGATAATGGTGGTGTCGGTGAATGAAGCGAGAAAAAATCCGATTACATAAATAATATGGTAGTAAATTACTTTGCCCGAGCCAAAGAGATAAGTAATGGCGCGGTCGCCGTAATACGACCAGCTGATGGCGGTGGAAAAGGCAAACATCAGCAAGCCAAACGAAACAATGTATTTTCCGTAATCGCCAAACCAGCTGCGGGTAAAGGCGACAGTGGTAAGTGGTGCACTGTGTAACAGCGACTGCCCTTTTAGAACGAATTGCTGGTTATTGACGAGTTTACCGCTGTTGAATTCGATTGGTCCGGAATAAAGTTGGTTGTTCACCCAAACTTTTACGTCTTCGGCTACCGAACGGGCATGAAGCATGGTGGGCTGGTCGGCAATCACCCCATTTTCAACGGTCAAAGTTCCCGAAAATAAAGGCAGATCTGCTTCTCCCACGAGGTAATTGTGCAGCTTATCAACGTCCTGCTGATTTTGTTCCGAGTAGGTTCCGTCGAGCATTACCAGGTCGGCCTCCTGAAACTGGTTTTCGTGTTTTTCGGTCCACACTCCCGACGAAAGCAGCACCAGTCCGGTAAGCGTACAGATAATGATGGTATCGATAAACGGTTCGAGCAGGGCTACCAGTCCTTCCGATACGGGTTCGTGGGCGCGGGCTGCAGCATGGGCAATCGGCGCCGATCCCTGTCCGGCTTCGTTCGAAAACAAACCACGGTTTACACCCCGGTTAAAGGCAAAAGCTATGCTTCCTCCAAGGAAACCTCCGGCAGCAGCGGTTCCGGTAAATACATCGCCGAAAATGGCTTCGAGCGACGGGATAATGTTTTCGTAGTTATAGAAAATGACGGCAATGGCCCCGATAAAATAAACGATGGCCATAAAGGGTACCAGTCGTGAAGTGACCTGTGCAATACGTTTGATGCCCCCGATAATCACAAAGCCAAGTAAAAGAGCAAGTATCCCGCCGGTAAGCATGTGGTTGATGCCAAAGGTTTCGAATAGCGAGTTGGATATGCTGTTGATTTGCGGAAGACTTCCGGTGCCAAACGACGACAGAACGGTGGCGACCGCAAAAATCGCGGCCAGCCATTTCATGTTGAGGCGGTTTTTCATGTAGTACATGGGGCCCCCGGCAATGGAGCCGTCTTCGGCTACTTCGCGGTATTTATGCGAAAGGGTTACTTCCACAAATTTGGTGGTCATACCCACGGCTGCGGTAACCAGCATCCAGAAAAGTGCCGCCGGTCCGCCCAGGTGAATGGCCAGTGCCACGCCCGCAATGTTTCCGGTACCCACCGTTCCCGAAAGCGCAGTGGTTAAGGCCTGGAAGTGGGAGGTATCTCCCTGGTCGCCTTCCTTGTCGAACTTTCCGCGAACGATATGCAGCGAATGTTTCAGGTAACGAAATTGAGGAAATTTCAGGTAAAGGGTGAAAAAAATACCGGTTCCCAACAGGAAAAATACGAACCATTGCGATCCGCCGATATAGCTGTCGATCACCGAAAGAATGTCATTTAATTTGTGCATCAATGTCTGTGTTTTTTCATAATGTTAAACCTGCTTACCCAATGCGGGCTGATTTGGTCTGCCTTCGTTTGCCGGTAATCAGGCCGGTCGACCATAAGCTGATTTTTTTGGTTTGTTTCGGATATGGTGTTAAAATTAATAATCTCATTCAATTTGCTAAAAAAAGAGGATTTTATTTTTCAATTTATTACCAAAAGGTGATTAATGTCAGTGTCGAGGTTCGAGTCGGAACGAGAATATTGACTTTTACAGTGTGCAATTTCTTGCTTTAATTCTCAAATTCTACGCAAAACTTTTTTTGATGAGGGTTAGTTAGATGCGTTATTTAAAGTTGTAAATTAGCGAAGTAAAACTCAAAAGCAATTAAGCATGTTACCAAAGTTTTTATTAGCCGACAACTCGTTGGAAACACCCGATACCATTTTTGTGGTTCATACTGAAACTCCGCGTTTTATTGTTGAAGCTGACCTGGATGATTTCTGGAACAATCAGCAGGTACACTGGATCGATGGAGAGCCGGGAGACGAAGAGCTTATCTCGGAACTGATTGACGCAGCCGAAGAATTTCTGGAAAAGGAGTTTGAAAACGAGGAGCGTCTGGCGGAAGAAGACGACGAGGAATAGGACCCGAATATTTTTCGAAATTCAGGATAATTAGCAGCTGGAAAGTTTCTGAGAAGTGAACGATTTCCTGTTGCAAAGTAAAAGATGCCATCTTTTTAAAAGGTGGCATCTTTTTTTTGCAGACCGCTTATCGCTGAATGACTACTGTCGTTAGTGGTGCGGAATTTTTACCTCATTGAAAATCAATTTCTTTAATCCTCACGCAACCTTTTTGCTGGCTGTAACATCATTAAACTGTTCAAGTTTGACAATTGCATGGAATGGAGTTTTTAACCCCCGCACCAATGTTGAGTGAGTAAGAGGTGTCATCTTTTTTTGATGGCACCTGTTTTTTTGCTTCTACTCCTGATTCATCCCTTTCATTGAAAGCTGAATACGTTTTCGTGGAATATCCAGTTCTTTTACCCGCACTTTTACATGTTCGTGGAGTTTTACAACTTCGTTGGGATCGGAAATAAAACGGTCGGCCAACTCTGAAATATGTACCAGGCCCGATTCCTTAATGCCGACGTCGACAAAGGCACCAAACTTAGTGATGTTGTTGACAATTCCCGGTAAAACCATGCCCACATGTAAATCGTTGATCGAGAAAATTCCATCGGCAAACTCAAAAACTTTAATCGGTTTTCGCGGGTCTCGCCCGGGTTTTAGCAGTTCGTTTTTAATATCGTTGAGGGTGGGGAGGCCCACTTCTTCGGTAACATATTTCTGCCAGTCGATTTTGTAAACCAGTTCCTCGTTACGAACCAGGTTGCTGAGTTCGCATTTCAGATCTTTGGCAATTTGTTTGACTATTTTGTACGATTCCGGGTGTACGCCCGAGTTATCCAGCGGATTTTTTGCATCGGGAATACGCAGGAAGCCTGCAGCCTGTTCGAAGGCTTTTGGCCCCATACGGGCTACTTTCTTTAACGCATCCCGCGATTCAAACGCCCCGTTTTCTTTCCGGTATTCCACAATGTTCTCAGCCAGTTGCGGCCCCAATCCCGAAATGTAGGTAAGCAGGTGTTTGCTGGCGGTGTTCAGGTTTACACCAACCGAGTTCACACTCAGTTCTACCACCGAATCCAGACTACTCTTTAATTTTTTCTGATCCACGTCGTGCTGGTATTGTCCCACTCCAATGCTTTTCGGGTCGATTTTAACCAGCTCCGCCAGCGGATCCATCAACCGGCGGCCAATCGAAACGGCTCCGCGAACCGTAACATCGTATTGCGGAAATTCCTGCCGGGCCACGGTAGAAGCGGAATAAACCGAGGCTCCGTCTTCACTGACCACATAAACACGTACCTCGCGGTTGTAGCGCAGGTTTTTGATGAAGTGCTCGGTCTCGCGGCTGGCGGTTCCGTTTCCGATGGCAATTGCATCAATTTTGTAAATCTCCACCATCGATGTGATCTTTTTGGCGGCCATTTTCTTTTCTTCCTGCGGCTTGTGCGGGTAGATGGTTTCGTTGTGAAGCAGGTTGCCTTGTTCGTCGAGACACACTACTTTACAACCGGTGCGGTAGCCGGGATCAATGGCAAGCGTACGTTTTTGTCCGAGTGGCGGCGCGAGCAACAATTGTTTCAGGTTTTCGGTAAAGACTTTTATTGCTTCTTCGTCGGCCTTTTCTTTTGAAAGGTTGGAAAATTCGGTTTCAATCGATGGCTGAATCAGGCGCTTACACGAATCTTTTACGGCCAATGCCACCTGCTCCGAACTCGGGTTGTTCCCTTTAACAAAAAAGCGCTCGAGGTTTTCCAATACCCGGTCTTCGTCGGGCGTCACGCTTACACGCAAAAAACCTTCGTTTTCGCCACGGCGCATGGCTAGTAAGCGGTGCGAAGGACATTTCTTCAGCGGTTCGTTCCACTCAAAATAATCGCGGTATTTGGCAGCTTCCTCTTCTTTCCCTTTTACCACTTTGGAGGATATAACTGCTCCCAGTTCAAAACCACGGCGGACAATGTTACGGGCGCGTTCGTTTTCGCTTACCCATTCCGCAATAATGTCGCGGGCACCCGCAAGTGCATCTTCGGTGCTGGTAACTTCTTCGTTCAGGAACTGCCCGGCGCGGAATTCGGGATCGCGTTCCATCTGTTTCATCAGGATTTTTGCCAGCGGTTCTAGCCCTTTTTCACGCGCCATGGTGGCTTTGGTGCGGCGCTTGGGTTTGTACGGTAAGTAGATATCTTCCAGTTCCACCGGATCAAAGCAGTTTTCGATGCGTTGCCTTAGTTCAGGTGTCAGTTGCTCCTGCTCTTCGATGGTTTTCAGAATGGTTTCTTTTCGCTTTTGCAGTTCGTTGAATTTTTCGTTGAGCTCCTTAATCTGCAGCACCTGCACTTCATCGAGACTGCCGGTGCGTTCTTTCCGGTAACGCGAAATAAAAGGAACCGTAGCCCCTTCGTTCAGCAAGGCAATGGTGTTGCTTACCTGAACCTGTTTAATCTGAAGTTGCCCGGCGATTAGATCTGTTATGTTGTTTTGCATGGTATTAATTTTTGCGGAACGCAAAGGTAATAAACATCCAGAGGGTGGCATAAAAAAGACCGGTTTAAAGGCCTTTAAAATATCTGGTTTTTTATTTAAAAAACAATCAGTTGAATCCACCCCTGAATGATTTCTCCGGTTTCAGGGTCTAACTCAGAGCCGTACATGCTGTGCGGAATGGAGTAAACCAACAACATAACCAGCGCTGCCAACACCGTATAGCCGGGGCGTACTTTGTTTCGATTCATGGCGAAGGCCAGGAGCCAGAATAAGAAAGCCACCAGCGTTTTGTTGTCGGTAAGGTCCCAGGCAAAAGGAACTCCGGCCCATGCTTCACAAAAAGCGTATAATTGAACCAACGGGCCCAGAATCAGTCCCCCGATAAATAATGCGATTAGGGTAACTGTGGTATAAAACTTAACCTGTTTGTGACTAAATATTGCCATTATTCCGGCCAGGTTGCCCAGCAGCATCGCAAAAAACATCAGGAATATATGCGGAATAAGAATTCCGGCCGGAACGTCTCCTTTAAATCGAATTATAACGGGCATTCCGCCGTTTAGCGGAAAGGATTGATCATTTGTGGTTAGCGTGATTTTGTACTCGTATTTTCCGGCCGGCGGCAGGTGGGGCAAAGTGGCAACAAGGTGTTCTCCTTCACGAGTCAGCTCTTGCTCAGTCCAGGAGTTTTTTGTTGGATATAATTTAAAAAACATTGTTCCGGTAACCTCAGCGTCGTTTATCGGTAACGAAATTTTGCAGTCGCTTTCTCCTCCGTGACTGCGCGTAAGTTGTAAATTGTATTCGTTGTTGTTGATATTGATTTTGTCCCGTAGGGGATAAGTTGGGCCCGTAGTGCGCTGGTAAACCATTGCTGTGAGCGTAATAACAACGGCAATCAGCCAGTAATAGACAGTTTTCATAAAGTTAAGTTAGATTCTGTTATAATTATAACCAGATTCCAGGACTCTGCAAAACAATCCTGTTTTTTCAGGAGTTGAAACTCATTGATTTAATGCATTATTTTCGTGCTGAAGGTTTAACTTGTCATGGAATGTTAATCATGTAAATAGAGAAGGGAGAATGGAATTCTTTGTTTTATGAGCAAGAGATTTCTATTTTTACGATGAATTGACGGGATAGATAATTATCTTCATCCGCATACAATGTCAGAGAATTTACAATAAACCGTATGGCTTTAAACTACCTCTTTATATTCTTCTTTTTAATTGCGTTTGTTATTGGTTTGGTCAAGTTGATATTTATGGGAGATACTGGTGTTTTCCCCGAAATGGTGACCGCCACTTTTGATATGGCCAAGACAGGGTTCGAAATTTCACTTGGATTAACCGGCGTGCTGACGCTCTGGATGGGAATCATGAAAATAGGGGAGAAAGGTGGAATTGTACATGTGTTTTCAAAGCTGATCGGGCCTTTTTTTAATAAGCTGTTTCCGGAATTGGGGAAAGAACACCCGGCACACGGTTCCATCATGATGAACATTGCTGCGAATATGCTAAATCTCGATAACGCGGCAACGCCCATGGGGCTTCAGGCGATGAAGGAAATGCAGGAAACCAATCCGCATAAAAGTACCGCTTCAAACGCGCAGATTATGTTTTTGGTACTTAATACTTCGGGACTTACTCTTTTGCCTATCAGTATTATGGTCTACCGGGCTCAGCTCGGGGCTGTAAATCCTTCCGATATATTTATTCCGATTTTGCTGGCAACTTATTTTTCAACGCTTGCCGGTTTGATTTCTGTGGCGTTTTACCAAAAAATCAATCTGCTCGACAAAGTCATCCTTTCTTATCTGGGAGGACTAACCGCCATTATTGGCGGAATAATCTGGTATTTTTCGAAGCTCGATCAGGAGGCGATAACCAATATATCCAACATTGCGAGTAATTTTATTTTGTTCTCGGTGATCGTTGTTTTTATTCTGATGGCACTGTTTAAAAAGGTAAATGTTTATGAGGCTTTTATCGACGGGGCCAAAGACGGATTTAAAACAGCAGTGAAGATTATTCCCTACCTCGTGGCGATTTTGGTTGCCATTGGTGTTTTTCGCGCATCGGGCGCAATGGATTGGGTAGTTTCCGGATTCTCGTGGACTTTTGAGAAAATGGGACTGAACACCGACTTTTCTGCAGCGCTTCCAACTGCACTAATGAAACCACTTAGCGGAAGCGGCGCACGTGGAATGATGGTGGATGCCATGACCACTTACGGAGCCGATTCTTTTGTCGGGCGCGTTGCAAGTACAGTTCAGGGGGCCACCGATACCACTTTTTACATTCTGGCCGTGTACTTTGGTTCGGTGGGAATCAAAAACACCCGTTACGCAGTTGTTTGCGGATTGTTCGCGGATTTTGTCGGTATTGTTGCGGCTATCTTAATGGCCTATCTATTCTTTCACTAAGCGAAAGGAATTATTTGATCGGTTTATCTACCGAGTCGTAGACCACAACTTTGTTCCATAAATGCTGGTTCTTTTCCACAAAATTTAAATGGATAGGATCAACCTGGTAGGCGTCTTGCCCGGCCTGGTCGTCGAACATAACCATGTACGAAACGGAATAGGAATGATCTACCACATCACGGTTTTCAGTGCCTGCCGGAAAACCAATATGGCTCATTTTGATGGTTTTTACTTTTAGCAATTCCTGCAATGCAGCCACCAATTGCTTTTTGTGGGCTTCGTTATTCGGTTCTTTCAGCCAGAAAAAAACGTGGTGGATAAGCGCACCGCTTATTTTAACTTCACCGGCCGAGGCTGTTTTTACAAATGGTAATAATCCGGCCAGTGTTGCTCCGGCTACTGCTTTTTTCAAAAAAGATCTTCTGTTTTTCATTTTTTATCAGGTTTTAGTAGTTCTTCAATTTCTGAAAGATGTAATCTGAAATGTCTCGGAAAATCATCGACCATATCCCGGAGGCTTACTTTTTGATCTTTATCGGCCACCCATTCATTCTGCAATTTCTCCGGATTGATCTGCTGAATGACATAAATGATATGCAGGTGCAAATATTTCCAGAGATTTACGAGGTTTTCCCAATTTTCATTTTCATAATTCTGAATCGATATCCAGCGGTCGTTGTTTCCGTGAGTTGCATAATTCGGAAATATCAGCGGTATTTCGTTGTATTGCAGATGAACGATTCGGTGTGTATTGTTTGAGGCAGAATCGACCATGTGTCCCACGATCTGGCGGATGTTTCGACTTTGTCCGTTACAGGGTACAGAAACTTGTTCTTCGGACAGAAGAATTAGTTTGTTCTCCCATTCAACGAGCAAGGTGTTCAATTCATTGGCGATTCGATCAAACATACAGTAAGTTTTAATGATTTTTATCTAAAACCGTTCACCGTTTTTCTGATGGCAACTAACCTGGTCAGAAGTGATTCGAGTAAATCCAGTCTCAGCATATTGGCGCCATCCGATTTTGCTACAGCCGGATTCGGGTGTGTTTCAATAAAAATGCCATCAACACCTACGGCGATTGCTGCACGTGCCACTGTTTCTATTAATTCGGGTTTGCCTCCGGTAACACCGCTCGATTGATTGGGTTGCTGCAGCGAATGCGTAATGTCCATCACTACCGGAACATTCATAGCCTGCATTTCAGGTATTCCGCGGTAATCCACCACCAGGTCCTGGTAACCAAAGGTTGTTCCCCGTTCTGTAAGGACAACTTTAGTATTTCCGCTATCGATTACCTTATTGACCGCAAATTGCATGGCTGCCGCCGAAAGAAACTGGCCTTTTTTTATGTTTACTACTTTCCCGGTTTGGGCCGCTGCTACCAGAATATCAGTCTGGCGGCACAAAAATGCCGGAATTTGAAGCACATCCACATATTGAGCTGCCATGGCTGCTTCTTCTGCGCTGTGAATATCGGTTACCACCGGAATATCAAAAGTGTCAGCTACTTTTTTAAGAATCTTCAGGGCTTTTTCATCCCCGATACCCGAGAATGAGTCGATGCGCGACCGGTTCGCTTTTCTGTACGACCCTTTAAAAATATAGGGAATCTGAAGTTTATCAGTAATGGTCTTTATTTTCTCTGCAATTTCCATTGCCATTTCTTCACTTTCAATGGCACATGGGCCGGCCATCAGGAAAAAGTTGCCGGAATCGGTATGTTTAAGTCTTTCTATCGATGGAATCATACTTCGTTTATTAATCGGAGTAAATGTAGTAAGAATGTTTGGTTTCGATTTTTAGCAGGGGTATAAAAACACAAATGGGAACTATTCTTTGACAAATAGTTCCCATCCACTTCCAGACAACCGAAGTTGTCGTTGGTGCCAGGCTACGGTTATTACGACTGGCCGCTGCTTGTTCTTTCGAACAAACCCTGACCCTTTACCTCCCGGTTTAGCTTTCTACGGCTGAACCTTTGGGTAGTTCATTCGGCATTCGCGTTTACCTTCCTGAACGAAGTGTCTACAGTGTCTTCCTGTCTTCTTCCTTGCGGATTTGTACAGGTTCATCAGTAAACTTCGGTTTCCCGGTTGTACTGAGCAGTGCTGCATTGAAAAAACCGAGGTTTTTTTGGCATTCTGCCTGGAGACCCAATCTTGAAAGAACTTCTGGAAATTCTCTCAGATGATTGCCTGAACTTTGACATTCCAGATTATCTTGTTCAAACTTCGGCTTTCCATTGTGCCGTCCCGAAGGTCGGTTCGAATTGGCTCCGGATTCAGCTAAGAAACTTTTGCCTTTTCCACAATTTCCGGCGGTCATTTATCGCTCACCTGATATTTCAAATTTACAACGAAAAGCGAAAAAAGCAAGTGATTTACAATGGTTTATATTCACCTTGAATCAACCGGAGATATTAACAATTGTTGATAACTGGTCTGTTCTCCGAAGGACTTATTTTATCCATATCCATTGGAAATTTAGCGGTTCATTTGCGACTGGTTCTACTTGCATTTCTATTTCATAAAGGCCCGGTTCCGGAAAATGAATGCTGCCGAACCGGTGCGATTTGTAAGATTCTACATGCCAGTTTTCGTTTGGTTCACCTACGGTTAGTCCGGTGGGGTGTATGTTTTCTTCAAGGGTTGATTCGGATGCGAGAATAGAGATCTTTCCCTTTGTGTCTTTTCCCTGAAAACTATAGGAAACATCCACTTTTTTTTCTCCCGCTTCATCCACAAATATTTTCCATTTGAAGGTTTCTGGTTTGGAGACCATCACATGTGCGGGTATCGTTTCGTATTTCGATGGAGCTACAATTTCAACATTTTGCGGTTTTGGACTTTGATTTCCCGGAAGCAGGGAGTAACCGCCATCAACGGTTTTGGCGACAATGCCGTCTACCGTTGCAGGGCGCTGTTTGTATTCGAGCACTACCACCGAAACATACGGATCGGGCTGGTCGTAGGGTAACGAAATTTCAGTGTAAACACTGTTGTGGGAGAAGCTCAGCGATGCTTTGTTTTTATCGGCCAGAAGATAGGCATTCTCCGGATTTCCGCTTACGTCGGTCAAATAAAGCTTTTTGTTCAGTGGCCAGTTGTAAACGTGCAGGTAAAGTTTGAATACATCGTCTTGTTGTTTACACGTGATCTTTCCCCAATCGTGCTGCTCTTTGTTCAAATCAAAAGCCTGGGTGCCATAAACTGCTTCACCGTTCACTTTTAGCCATTCGCCCATTTCGAGCAGGCGTTGAGAAATTTCGAAGGGCACTTCTCCGTTGGCGCGTGGACCAATATTGAGCATGAAATTGCCGTTGAGGCTGGCATTCCCAATCAGTGCTTTTAGCAACGATGAGGTTGATTTCCATTGCGTGTCGGAAGAATGAAAACCCCACGAATGTGCTACGGTGCCGGGCGATTGCCACGGAAAGTCTTCTTTCTTGTCACCCAGTTGATTGTCGCCGAGTGTTTTAAAATCAATGTCGGGATCTTCTTCCATGGATAACCCAAGTCGGGAATTGACCAAACAATTGGGTTGAAGTTCGCGGATCATGGTTTTTAGCTGTACGAGCTGCTCTTTGGTAACGATCGATTGCGAGTGGTTGATCCACATGTCGAACCAGATCAGAGATATTTCACCGTAATTGGTAAGCAATTCGCGTATTTGCGGTATTACCTTTTCCTGCCAGTAGCGGTCGTATTCTTCTGCACTGATGTTGTAAATTTCTTTGCTGTGATCCCAGCCTCCGGGATGTTCCCAGTCTACCCAGTGCGAATAATAAAGTCCGAGTTTAATGCCGTGTTTTTTACAGGCTACCGCCATTTGCTTAATGATATCACGTTTGGGAGAAGTATGATCACCCAGGTCATAATCACTCACCTGGCTGTCCCATAATGCAAATCCGTCGTGGTGTTTGGCCGTGATGGTAATGTATTTCATCCCGGCATTTTTGGCCAGAATCACCCACTTTTCCGGATCAATGCTGTCCCAGTCGAAACGATCGAGCAATTGCACATATTCGTCGCGGTTGATCTGATTCCGGTAATAAATCCACTCAGCATAATCGTTTGCGTGACGGAGTTTTTCACCTTTCCAGTAACCTTCCGCAGCACTGTAAAGTCCCCAGTGAATAAACATTCCAAATCGGGCATCGGTAAACCATTGGGCACGTTCGTTGGTATCCTTTTGCGCCAAAAGCTGAAGACTAAAAACAAATAGTAGTCCGGTTATAAAAGCGGTTTTCATTGGTTTTGGTTTGATTGTTTTATTGGTTTTACGAAAGCCGGGATTTAAAATCGTGGTAAGAAAATTTCCGAACAATTTTCAACTCATCGTTTTCAGTCCAAATAGCAATCGCCGGGTGATTCACCCCATTGAACATCGTGGTTTTTACCATGGTGTAATGAATCATATCAAGGAACACCAATTGTTCGCCTATTTTTAGCTCGCGGCCAAAATCATACGCTTCCATAAAGTCTCCGGCCAGACAACTTCCACCACCTAAGCGGTAAAGATATTTGCTTTCATCTGAAGGCTCGCTTGCGCCGATTATTTTTGGACGGTAAGGCATTTCCAGGGTATCGGGCATGTGTGCGGTAAACGAAACATCCAGGATGGCGGTTTTTACGCCCTTGTGTTCCACAATGTCCTGAATGGTGGAAACAAGCACCCCGGTTTCCCAGGCAATGGCACTTCCCGGCTCCAGAATAACTTTTACATCGTATTTTTCGCGGAAAGCTTTCATCAGTTTGATCAGGTGTTCGTGATCGTAGCCCTTCCGTGTCATTAAATGGCCGCCGCCCATGTTTACCCACTTCAGTTGGTGGAGGTATTTGCCAAACTTGGCTTCGAATTTTTTCAGCACTCTTTCCAGACTGAACGAATCCGATTCGCACAACACATGGAAGTGAATTCCGTCGATTCCTTCGGGCAGTTCTTCGGGCATATTTTCGATGCCCACTCCCAATCGTGAGCCTGCTGCACTTGGATTGTAAAGATCGGTGGCAACATCCGAGAATTCCGGATTTACACGAATTCCACACGATATTTTGTGGTCGGCCTGAGTGGTTTTGGTATAGTATTTTTCAAATTGCCTGAAGGAGTTAAAAACAATGTGGCTGCTGTAGTCCATCAACTCGTCAAACTCTTTTTCGAGATACACCGGCGAATAGGTATGCGCCCGTGTCTGCATTTCCTCAAAACAAAGCCGTGCTTCGTTGAGCGAACTGGCAGTGGCGCCTTTCAGGTATTCTCTGACCAGAGGGAATGCACTCCACATGGCAAAACCTTTAAATGCAAGGATAATTTCAATCCCGGCTTCGTTTTGCACCCGGTTAATGAGTTCGAGGTTTTTCCTCAGTAATTTTTCGTCCAGCACAAAAGCCGGGGAAGGAATTTCTTGGTAGTTCAATGTTTCAATTTAAAAGTGTAAAGTAAAAAGGCAAAAGTATATTTGTTCAGAATGGAGAGAAAAAAGCCCCAAGCTTTTGACTCGGGGCTCGAAGCTTCTATCTTAATTAAAGTTCCAGATCGCCGTTTATTTCTTCCTGCCACGGAAGTCCGAATTCTCCGATGCGTTCCATGAATGGATCCGGATCGAAATCTTCAACGTTAAATACGCCTTCACCTTTCCATTTTCCGGTAAGCACCATCATGGCGCCTAACATGGCCGGTACTCCGGTTGTATAAGATACGCCTTGTGTTCCGGTTTCTTCGTAAGCTTTTTGGTGGCTGCAGTTGTTCCAAACGTAATAGGTTTTTTCCTGTCCGTCTTTAATCCCTTTAATGCGGCAACCAATCGAAGTTTCGCCGGTGTAGTTATCGCCCAGATCGCCCGGGTTTGGAAGTACTTCTTTCAGGAATTCCAGCGGAATAATGTCAACTCCTTTGTATTTAACAGGGTCGATGCGCGACATGCCAATGTTTTGGATTACGCGAAGATGAGTTAAATATTCGTCGCCAAAAGTCATCCAGAAACGGGCACGTTTCAAACTCGGGAAATTTTTCGTCAACGACTCCAGCTCTTCGTGATAAAGAACATACGAATTACGTGCGCCGATATTCGGGTAATTCAAGGCTTTCTTGATTTCAAATGGTTTGGTTTCCACCCATTGGCCGTTTTCCCAGTAGCGGCCGTTCTGCGTAATCTCGCGGATATTGATTTCAGGATTGAAATTGGTGGCAAATGCTTTACCGTGGTCTCCGCCGTTGCAGTCAACGATGTCGAGATAATGCATTTCGTCGAAATGATGTTTGGCTGCATAAGCGGTGTAAATGCTGGTTACTCCCGGGTCGAAACCGCAACCCAGTACTGCCATAATTCCTTTTTCCTTGAAGCGGTCGTGGTAAGCCCACTGCCAGCTGTATTCAAATTTGGCTTCGTCTTTGGGTTCGTAATTGGCGGTATCAAGATAGTTAACGCCGGTTTCCAGACAAGCATCCATAATAGGCAGGTCCTGGTAAGGAAGCGCCACGTTAATAACGAGTTCCGGTTTGAAAGATTTAATCAGGGCAACTGTTTCAGCTACATTGTCAGCATTGAGTTGCGCAGTTTGAATCCGGCCTTTCCCCACTTCTTTTGCAATTACATCGCATTTCGATTTAGTACGGCTGGCCAGCAAAATTTCTGAAAAAACTTCCGGATTGTCGGCGCATTTACTGGCAACAACACGGCCAACACCCCCGGCTCCGATTATTAATACTTTACTCATTTTAATTTCCTGTTTTAAAAATTCCTTTAAAAATACTGAACTTTAGTTGAATGCCGGAATGATCCTCACGATTTATTCCAACAGGGGGCAAATTAAATATTTTTTTTAATGCCAAATTCATCTGTTTTTGAATGAATAGCATAAATTAGACATGGAATTAAAATGTAGCTGAAGTTGAACCGGGAATGAAGAGGCTGCGATTTATTGAAATATGAAATGTGAAGTTTTGGTTGTTTTTATTTTGTGCTGAACATCAGGTTTTTATCTTTGTGTGAGGCCGTGTTTTCCGATTGTAATCTACAGTTTTCAATTTTTAAGAATTCACATAATATTTCTCGGAAAAAAATGATTTAATTTGCGGTCAAAATAAAAACGAATAAACTCTTTATGGTTACGTAGAATGAAGAATAGCTATTTTGATTTGATTGAACAAAGCTACTACTTTCCGCAGGAAGGCTTTGATTTAAGAGACAATTACCTGACGTTTCACGGCATCTCTTTAAAGTATCTGATTAAAAAATACGGAACGCCGTTTAGGTTCATATACCTGCCTAAAATTGGCGATCAAATCAAAAAGGCGCGTAACCTTTTTAATAAAGCCATAAAGAAGAGCAACTACAAGGGGCGGTATTTTTATTGTTACTGTACCAAATGTAACCACTTTTCGCACGTGGTTGCCGAGGCTTTGAAACATAACGTAAACCTCGAAACTTCCTCTTCGTACGACATCGATCTGATTCTGTACCTTTTTCACGAAAAGAAAATCGACAAGAACCGTATCATCGTTCATAACGGCTATAAAACCGAGGAATACCTGACGAAAATTCTTTCGCTGCAAAAGCTGGGTTTTAAAAACAACATCATCGTACTCGACAGTATCAACGAGTTAAGCCGTATTGAAAGACTGGCTAACGGTGAAAAAGTAAAAATCGGTATCCGAATGGCGATCAACGAAGAATCGCAGTCGGCCTACTATACCTCACGTTTGGGAATTCGTAATACCCAAATTCTCGATTTTTTCAATGAAAGCATTAAAGGAAAGAAGAACATCGAATTAAAGATGCTTCACTTTTTTGTTGATTCGGGAATCAAAGACAGCCTTTATTACTGGGGTGAATTCCAGAAAGCGCTGAAGTTGTACATCGACCTGAGAAAGCAGTGCGATACCCTCGATTCGTTCAACCTGGGCGGAGGTTTTCCTATTCGTAACCACCTTGGCTTTGAGTACGATTACGAGTACATGATCAAGGAGATTGTGTCGAACATCAAAACCGCCTGTGAGAACGAAAATCTTCCGGAGCCTGATATTTTTACCGAATTCGGGAAATATACTGTGGGCGAAAGCGGTGCGATTATTTTTGAGGTGCTGGAGCAAAAACAACAAAACGATACAGAAAGCTGGTACATCATTAACAACAGTTTGATGAACACCATCCCGGATGCTTGGTCGATTTTCGAGAAGTTTATCCTTCTGCCCATCAATAAATGGAACAACGAATACAAGCGGGCAAACATTGGCGGTATCAGTTGTGATCACTCCGATTACTACAACTCTGAAGACTTTAACCAGGAGGTTTTGCTGCCTTCGTATTCCGATAACGACAAAGAACCGCTTTACGTTGGTTTCTTCCACACGGGAGCTTATCAGGATGCCATTAGCGGTTACGGCGGTATTAAACACTGTCTGATTCCTTCTCCGAAGCACGTAATTATCGATCGCGACGAGAAAGGAAACATTATCGACTTTGTTTACCGGAATGAGCAATCGGCGCAGGATATGTTTAAAATTCTGGGATACGCTAAAGAAATCGAGGAAAAGAAGGGCTCAGACAAGCCAGCTTAAGGTTTCATTCGGGTAATATTCATTCAGTTAGTTGAACAAGGAAATAGTTGGGCAAAGAAAGGTCCTGACCGGGTGATGTTTTGTCTTTTTTATACAACTTTTTCACGGGTACTGTGTTTTTCTGTTTTCAACTAACTTTATTATGAATTACAAATCTATTTCTGAAATTATAAAGGCACGAAGGGCTACACCTCCCGGGATGCTGATGAAAAAAGAGATCTCAAAGGAAGTCATTGAAGAGCTGCTGGAGAATGCTTCGTGGGCGCCTAACCACAAGAAAACAGAACCCTGGCGTTTTAAAGTTTACACAGGGGAGTCGAAGCAAAAAATGGCGGAAGATTGCCACCGGATTCTGGAAGCAAAACATGGGGAAGGTTACCCGGTTGCAGAAGATAAAATTGCCAAGTTTGTGGGAAACCTGCAGAAAGTGCCGGTTGCTATTGCTATTATCGTTCAATTTGATCCTTCTAAGCGATTACCCGAGTGGGAAGAAGTTGCGGCAGTATCGATTGCGGTTCAAAACATGTGGTTAACGGCTACCGAAAAAGGTCTGGGCGCATTTTGGGCAACACCCGGTTTTATGGAGTTGTTTGATGAGGTACTCGACATTCAGTCGGGACAGAAAATACTCGGTTTCTTTTATGTTGGCGAAATCATGATGGAGTATCCTTCACCGGGAAGGGGAGATGTGCGTGCCCTGACGGAGTGGAAATAATAAAATTATGGTATGAAGAAGCTTGTTTTTGCAATATTGACGTTGTTTTGTCTCTTTCATGCATCAGCACAAGATCAGGGAAAAGTGGATGTTACTGTTTTTTCTGATCCCGTTTTTGTAGCGCCGCAACCTCCCAAAGCTATTAAGGGATGGACTTTTATTGAGAATTCCCCATCAGTAACCGGCAATGGTATAGCAGGAGCTGTTTTGGTGGGGGAGTATCCCGGTAAAATCGTTAAATTTCAATTCAGCGGAAATGCTGTGGGCATTTCGGTTTCAGAACGGAGTGAAGGTGCAATGGAGTTTAGTGTGGATGAGGCCGATTGGGAACGACTCGATTTGAAGAGCGAAAGGACTTCTGAAAACAAACTTTGGTATTTCACGCTGGAATCCGGCTTGAAAAACAGAAAGCATACCTTGCAAATCCGGATGGTTCCGGGAAATAACTCTGGAAAGTCAAAATGTATCTTGCATTCGCTTTATTTCAATAAACCGGATTAAGATTATTTGGCTTTCACAAGCTCCCCGTTTACCACTACATTTTTCATTTTCAGTCCTTCAAAAACCGAGGTTTCTATCTGAGGATCTTCTGCGTCGATTGTCATGTTTTCAAAAGTAAAATTTTTGAGGTGGTCGTTTTCGGTCATCCCGATTTTGGTAAAGCTTTTAACCTTCATAGTAATGTATTTGAAGGTGATATTTTCGGAAACCGATGGTGGTGGTGTTTTGCGGTCCTTCAAATCGTAAAACTGAGTCCACGGTCGAATGTAGATGCAATTGTCACCACTTCCCGTGATCCGTTCCAGCGTAATGTATTCGTACAACTGTGGCGTGTCCGGCCTCATTTTTAAATGAATTAAACGTGCAACGTCCTCCACTTTGCAGTCGCGCATGATAATGTTCCGGTTGTGAATCGATTCACTTCCGCAGGTAAGCGCTGAATGGCAAAATCCAAAGGTGTTGTTTTGAATCAAAATGTTTGTATTGGGTCCGTTGTTGGGATCTTTATCGGCCCACGGTCCTTTCCCGCCTTTTAGCGCAATGGCATCGTCGTTTACCGACATGTAACAGCCGTTGATCAACACATCGGAGCAAACATCCAGATCGATGGCATCTGAACTTGGTGCAGGAATGGGCTCGCGTGGTGCAAAAATATAAGCGCCGAGTATTTTAACGCGATTGCACTGGTAAAGATGTGCCGTCCAGAACCCTGAGTTTACCAAATGTACATCTTCAATTCTCACATCATCACATTCGCGGATAAAAACCAGTCGTGGCCGCGAAACTTCGAGGTTGGTGCATTGAGGATTTTCCTGTCGGCGTTGCCAAAAAGCTTCCCAGTATTTTTTCCCGTTTCCGTCGATCGTCCCTGCTCCGGTAATCGTGAAGCCCGGAACTTTGTATGCATTTACCAGTGCCGGGTAGTAATCCAGGTTTTGGCCTTCCATCCGCGATGCTTGTATGGGGTAATCTTCAATATTGTCAGAACCCTTGAGCACAGCGCCTATCTCCAAACGCAAATGCGTATTGGGCTTGAAAAACAGCGCCCCGCTTTTGTAGACTCCCGGAGTGAACACAATTACTCCACCTCCACTCGACGAAACACTGTCGATGAGTTGCTGAATGATTTTGGTGTTCATGGTGAAATCGTCACCAATGGCGCCGGCGTCGCTGATGTAATATCTTCTTCCCAGGCCAATGGGATCGGTTTTCGTTGTATCGGCCAACCAGGCGGGAATCACTGTCCCGTCCGGAAAAGTATCTTCCATCCGGCACGACACTCCAATGATTGTCATGAAAATTATTGAAAGAATGAGGGGCGTCCGAAAGATTCCTGGTTTTTTCATCTGTTTAAATTTTTAATCTTTACACGGTAACAGATGGAATTCGCATGAGATTTAATCATGTAGTTTGGTGTGAATCTCATTATCATGCTCATTTCATACTATTAAAATTGTTTGTTTTCAACGGCCCGTCAGCTGACGGACGGGACTCGTGTGTATTTTTAATAATTCTCTAAGATGTAGTTGTTTAACATGCTCGTTTCATTTGTTTCTGGTTTATATCATGCAAATCATCGTATTGTACTTTAAAAATAAGCAACTTTGTTAAAAACCGGTAGTTTGTGGGTTACGATTTTCTACTTTTGACCGTCCTTTCGGTGTAATGAATTCTCGTTTGGAGGTACTAAAAATGCATGGATTGGTAGTTTTAGTGTATGTGCTGGCAAATGAATGTTTATTATGATCAGTATTATTTTATTCTGTAAATTGCCTGTTATAGTTTTAACATAAACTCAAAAAACACTCAAAAACCAAGATTAACTTATGAAAAAGAAAATCATTCTGCCCGTTGTCATTATTCTGATTGTTGTCGTTTTTGTCGCTAACGGAATTTACGGGAACAAAATAGCCAAAGAGATTGATACACAACTAAAGGCTAAAATTTCGCAAAGCGAAGCTCCGGTATCAGTCAGTTATGCTAAAGTGAAAGTAAATCCACTGTTTTCAAAGGTGAAAATGATCGATGTTTCAGTTTCTGACCTGAATAGAGAAAATATGTTTCGATGCAAAACTATAGCCATTGATATTCCGTATGGTGAGGCACTTAGTATGCTGGATAGTACCGAATTTAAAGAGATCAATTCATTTGGATTAACCCTGGTTCAGCCTGAAATTCTGAGAAATGATTCCGTTTTACTGGCCATGCTTGATGACATCACAATCGATTTTAACGGGCATCTGACAAAAGCTGATTTTCAAAATCTGGCAGAACGTTTTCCTGATCAAAATCAAGAACTGCAACTTTCATTTTCGGGATTAAAAGCTCATATGCCCGGTGATTTATACAAGCAGCCCGCGGTTTCCGAATTGCTGAATCAGTTTACTGAGATTGATAAGGGAAGTTATACAATTGTTTATATGGCCGATTCGGGAGAACTGGATATTAAGGAATTTTCGATTAAATCGCCGGTTCTTTCCTACACGGGAAACGCGACTTTTAAATTTGATGGGAAAGGCATGTCGGATTTTATGCCCGAAAGAACTAAAATGGAGGCCAGCTTGATTTTGCATCCAAAAGATTTTGAATGGGAAGATAAAAATGGGAATAAGGGGAAATTTAGCATGGATAAACTGCGGTTCGACACAAATTCAACGGTTTTATTCGCGAATAAAGGTTTTCCGGAAGGTGAAATGAAACTGGAGGTTGTAAACTTAAGTGTACACAATAGTGGAGGAAAGGAAAATAAGGGTGCATCCCGGTCGAAAATATCCTTCAATAATTTTGATATTGAAAAGCTGGATGTCAATTATCGATTAAACGATAAAAAACTAAGCATAACAAATACTCAAATAAAAAGCTCCTTACTGGACGCGGATGTTTTTGCCGATGTGGATATGGATCCGTTAAATCCGGCCAATTCTGCGATAAAAGAGGCAACCGTAAAAGTAAAAAACCTGGCGCCCGAATTGGAAGAGATGCTGAAGACTTTTGAACAGTATGTGGGCAAAGATGTTCCGCGAGAAGACGATGTAATCGTTTTGGAATTAAGCGGAAAACTTGCCCGACCTACCATAAAAGGGTTTGAATTTTAGATTATTGAAGTGGTTGGGAGTTGGTAAATAAGGTTTTTCAATATATGGAATAAGCGCCTGGCGGCTTTAAGCCGCTAAGCGCATTATGAAATTCGGTTTTATTTCAGGCAAATCATTGAATGTTTCCCAATACATCCACCAGGTGTTTCCAGAATTTGCCAGTGGTTTCAATGTCCAGCCGTTCGTCGGGCGAATGGGCTCCGCGAATGGTGGGGCCAAACGAAACCATGTCGAGATGCGGGTATTTTTCGAGGAATAAACCACATTCCAAACCGGCATGGATCGAGCGCACGATGGGATCGGTGCCGAATAGTTTTTTGTAGGAATCCACGGTAATCTTTAACACTTCAGAATTCGGGTTGGGAGCCCAGCCCGGATAACCATCGGAATGACTAACCGTTGCGCCTGCCAGTTTGAAAACCGCTTCGATGGTCTCTGCGGCATAGTATTTCCGGCTTTCCAGTTCACTGCGCTGGCTGGTCGTCACTACAATTTGATGGTTTTCCTGAAATTTTACAGAGGCCAGATTGGTTGATGTTTCCACCATTCCGTCCATGCGCGAGCTCATTTCCAGCACGCCGTGCGGACAGGCATAAATCGCATTCAGCAGGTTCGATTGTGTTTGGCTGTCAATCACGCTTTCTGGAATACTAACATCTTCGCATTTGATCTGAAGCTTGCTTTCCGCAAATTCAAATTCATTTTTAATAGCTGAAGAAAGATTTTCAAAAGCTGCAAGCACATCTTTTTGCTGACCTGCAGGAATGGTTACAATTCCGAAAGCCTCACGGGCAATGGCGTTCCGCAGGTTTCCTCCATTAAAATCGGAAAGCCGGGCGTTAAACGCATTGGAGAACTTCCACAAAAAGCGATTTAGAATTTTATTGGCATTCCCGCGGTTTTTATGAATGTCATCTCCCGAATGTCCTCCGAGTAGTCCGGAAACGGAGATTTTTAAAGCTACCGAACCTGTGGGGACTTTTTCCGGCTGGTAACTGAAAACAGCCAGGGTGTCGACACCACCGGCGCAACCGATAAAAAGTTCGCCTTCGTCTTCCGAATCCAGGTTGAGTAAAATATCGCCACTCAAAAAGCCCGGTTGCAGCGCAAAGGCACCGGATAAACCGGTTTCCTCGTCAACCGTGATCAGGCACTCAATCGGGCCGTGTTGAATGTCGGTGGAAGTCAGCACCGCCAACTGAGCGGCTATTCCAATGCCGCAATCGGCACCCAATGTGGTACCGTTGGCTTTTACCCATCCATCTACTACCATGGGTTCAATGGCATCGTTATCGAAGTCGAAAACCTTGTCAGAGTTTTTTTCGCAAACCATGTCCATATGAGTTTGCAGAATTACCGTTGGTGTTTTTTCTCTTCCGGGAGTCGCCGGTTTCAAAATCAGCACGTTGCCAATAGTATCGGTTTTACTTTCCAACCCGTTTTTCGAGGCAAAGTCGAGCAGGAATTGCCTGATTTTTTCTTCTTTTTTTGACGGCCGCGGCACCTGGCAAATCGCTTCGAAATAATTGAACAGCGGTTGCGGTTCTAATTGTGACAATGTTTTCATGAATGCGTTTTTTCGTTCTGTTAAAAATCAGTTGAAGGTACAATAAAATGGGCAAAAAACAGGATGATTCAGATAACTGAGTTTGCTGTTTTTATCCGATAATCAAACCAACGGAACTGAAAGCCAACTAGTTTGATTTGATTGTTTGAAGTAGGAAATTCTATTGTGTGTCGTTTGCCGTTCCGTTCTGACTGAGTAAAATGGCGAAGGGCTTTGTTCCCGGAAATTCAGACATAATGATGATTAAGATTACAGTTATCGGAACACTGAGCAACATCCCCGAAATTCCCCAGATCATGCCCCAAATGGCCAGTGTAAGGAAAACCACCAGCGGACTGATGTTTAATGAATTACCCATCAGGCGAGGTTCCACCACGTTTCCGATTACCATCTGGATGACACCAACCACGGCCAAAACCCACAAGCCGGGACCCAATTCTCCAAATTGCAAAACCGCAAAAAGTGTAGGGAAAGCTGTCGCGATCAGCGAACCGATGGTGGGGATAAAATTCAGTACAAAAATCAGGAAAGCCCAAAAGAGCGGTGCATCTACACCGATAAGCAGAAGTGCGACGTAACTCATCACACCGGTCATGATACTGGTAAGTGTTTTCAGTGCGATGTAATTTCCAATCGAATGATCTATTTTATTCACCAGTTCGTTCATGTGTTGGTACCTTTTTTCGTCGGGATACATGGCCCTCAACTTTTTTGGGAAAATGGGCTCTTCGAGCAACAAAAAGAGGAGGTAAAGCAACACCGTAAATGCGTTGCCAAACAGCGATGTCAGCGTTGAAAGCAACGACGATAACATGGTTCCGAATTTTATGTCTTTCGAGAAATCGCCAAGTAACGAAACCAGGTCAATATTAAACGTCTGGTTGATAGTTGCGGTGATTTGTTTTACGTTGGCTTCGTATTGCGGAAGCGTTTTTGATAATTCGGAGATATTGCTTGAAATCATGGTAACCGTGAGAACCAAAAAGCCGATCAATACCAGCGATGAAAAAAGCGTGAGGATCCATCTTGGCAGGCGGCCAATAAATCTTACTCGTGAAAGTAGCTTTTTGATCACCCGAATCAGGAACCAGAACAAAATGGCAAGCACAAACGGGATGATGATCGATTGGGCATAAATACACACAATCACTGCGATGACAAGAATCAGAAAAATGTAAATCTTTTTGCTGGTTTCCATATAAAGTTGTTTAGAAAGCCCAAAATACGAATGATTTCTCAAGAAGTAGAGTGGCTTTCTATAATTTGTTTTTTGTTGGGGAGAAACGGAAAGTTTAAACGGACAGTAAGGACTAAAATCGATGGACGAACTCCTGTTCTTCCTTGCCGGTTTGTTTCATCCGGAAAGGCAGGAGTTCGACACAATTTTATTTGTGAAAATCAGGAATTCAGTGGTTTAGATCTTCCTGCCGATATAAAAAACATAACCGTAAAACGCTTTGTATTTATTATATAACACGGTTTCGTGCCGCTGGTTAGCAATAAACTCTTCTACAGGTTTACTTCCGGCGTGTTTTTTCAGAAAATTCTTCTGAGCTTCAACTTGCGGTGCAAAGAAATGATCCGTCCAACAGTTTTCGGGTAAAATAAAGGTTGCAACAGGAATGTATCCGGCTTTCTGCATTTGCATTACTTTTTGCGGGATAGTGTCAATTTCAGGATAAGCATCCATCCAGAAATCTTCGATTTCCTGCGGACGGTGGTCGGTAAACCACGTTCCTTCCGATACTGCGATGTAACCACCTGGTTTGAGAAATTTGCGCCATTCGTTAATTCCCCTTTCAAAGCCAATGTTGTAAATCGATCCTTCAGCCCAAATAAGGTCTAACTCCTCGTTCTGAAAAGAAAGATTGTCCATTGAACCCACTACACCTTTCACTCTGTCGTGAACGTTGTTTTTTTGTGCGTTCTCGTTAAAAAGCTGAATGAACAGGGGAAATAAGTCAACTCCTGTGATTTGTCCTGAGGTGTTTTTAGCTAGTGTCATCGTTTGTCCGCCTGTTCCACAGCCTATGTCGACGATACGCGATTCAGGTGTAAGCCCTTCTATGAAACTCAAAGCTTTTAAGGTAATTTCCGGACTACCCGGACCCTGTCTTTCCACAGTGGCGTAATATTCGCAGATGATATTTAAGTCAAACTCGTGAATTGATTTAATTTCGTTACTCATGGTATTTAAAATTAATTGGTACCCGAAGCATTCTATTTTCTTAATTTTATTATTGCTTCGTGTTTGTTAGAAAATATATAAAATGAAAATAGTCCGGGGCAAGAATATGCCCGGATAAAATAAGTGATAACTCCTGATTATTACCCGGAGTTATTTACTTCACCAGATCCGAATTAATTTTAAACATCCAAAATTTTTAGATGGTGCAAAGATAGAAATAATATCCTTAGGAATAAGATCCGTATTTTGATTATATGTTCGTTTTGTTAAGTCGATTTAGAAGAAGTGATCTTTTAACTTTTGATTTATATCCTAAATATCTACTTTGTCAGGAAGTCTTCCGGTATCTCCAGATAGCCAGGCTTAGGAAAGTAGTTCCCAAAATGAGTAATGAAACAAATTCCTGGAGCAAATCGAAAAATCCGGAGCCTTTCAACACCACATGCCGCATAATCCGCATGAAGTAGTAAATGGGGTTTGCCCGGTCGAGCATTTGAGCCCAATGTGGCATGCTTTCTACCGGTGTGAAAATTCCACCCATCAAAATAAATATCATCATAAAGAAAAAGCTGATAAACATGACCTGTTGCTGAGTGTCGGTAACAGTGGAGATAAATAAACCAAGTCCGAGTACACTGATGAGGTATACGCTGGCCAGCCCAAACAAAAGCCATAGACTTCCGACAATCGGCAGATCAAAAACCAGCCAGGCAATGAATAATCCGAAGGCAAGATCGAAAAGGGCGATTACCCAAAATGGCACCAACTTTCCGATGATAAACTGGTATTTCTTTACTGGTGTTACATTAAGTTGTTCGATAGTGCCAATTTCTTTTTCGCGCACCAGGTTCATGCCCGACATAAACATTCCGATAATGGTAACCAGAATGGCTAGAATCCCCGGCGCCATGTACCATTTGTAATCAAGCTCGGAGTTGTACCAGTAGTTTTCTGTTATAGTGACTTCAGTTGGTGGAGTGAATTTTGGCAATCCTTTCCATTCCGCAATCAGATTTTTATTGAAGTTTCCGATAATTTGGGATGAATATGAAAATATGAGTTGCGCGGTATTTCCATCGATGGCATTTACCAGCAGCTGAATTTGCGCTTTATCGTCACGTACCAGGTCTTTCTCCATGTTGGGAGGGATGACCAATACTACATCAGCATCGTCAGTGAGCAGCATTTCTTCTCCAAACGTCGCATCCGGAACAGCTGTTTCAAGATGATAAAAGGGAATGCCATCGAATTTGGCAATTAGTTCGCGTGAGGTTTCCGAGAGATCTTTGTCAACCACGACCATGTCGATTTTTTTCATGTCGAAGGTGGCTGCAAAAACCAGCACCAGCATTTGTAACAAAGGCACTCCAAAAATCATCGGCAGCATGGTGCGGTTACGGAAAATCTGCCTGAATTCTTTTTGTAATATGTATTTAATTGTTTTCATAATTAAAGCTTCAAGTTATTAGCTTCAAGCTACAAGCCTATTTTATACTTTTTTGTAAACCTGTAATCATTTTTTGTTCTTCCTGAATATCATCAGTCAGTTCTTTAAATTTCTCGTCGTTAATGAATGATAGCTTGTGCGCAATGATGATTTGTGTTTCAAGCTCAAATGATGATCCCAAGGAAATATCAAGAAATCTGCTAAAATCTTTGTCTGAATTTCTTCCGGAACCTTCTGCAATATTTGATGGTATTGATACAGCTGAACGTTTCATCTGAGATGTCAGACCGTATAATTCTTCTGTTGGGAAATTTTGAGATGTCTGGTAAATATCAACTACGAGATTGATTCCTTTTTGCCAAATTTTGAGATTTTTAAAGTCTTTCATCCTATTTTGTTTTAAGGTTCATTATTCATGTTTACTTGCAGCTTGTAGCTTAATTCTTTTAGCTATTCTACTCTAGTCTAATCTTAAACTTATTCACACTTAGTGCAATAAAAAATAAGGTCATTCCGATTAGAACCGCTGTTTCTTTCCATACAAACAGAAGTCCCGTACCTTTTAACATGATGGCACGAACAATTGAAATGAAATACCTTGCCGGCATAATATGGCTGACAACCTGCAGTACTTTTGGCATATTCTCAATCGGGTAAATAAAACCGGAAAGAAGAATGGTGGGTAGCATCAGTACAATCATTGAGATAAACATGGCTGCCATCTGGCTTTTGGCAACTGTCGAGATAAAGATGCCCAGACAAAGCGCCATTGTTATAAAGAGAATGGTTTCGAGCATCAAAAGAACAAAGCTTCCAAGTACCGGAACTCCAAATACAAAATGTCCGATCAGCACAATTACAAAAGCATTGGCAACCGACAACAATAAATAGGGAAGTACTTTCCCGACGATGATCTGACTTGGGCGCAAGGGAGATATAAGTAAAATTTCCATGGTGCCCAGTTCTTTTTCACGGGTAATGGAAATAGAGGTCATCATGGCAGAAATCAGCATCAGGATCAGTGCCATTACTCCCGGAACAAACATATAAGCGCTTTTCATTTCTTCGTTGAAATACATGCGAATTTCCGGCTCGATTTGCAGGGGCATCTGAAGATTTGGGTGCATTTTTTTTACATAGTCATTTATAATTCCGGAAGTGTAGGAAATGGCCAGTCGGGCCATGTTCGGATCCGATGCGTCGGCAATCAGTTGCAAGTTCGCTTTGCCTTCTTTTATGAGTTTATCACCAAAATTGCTTTCGAAAACAATTACCTCTTTTACTTTCCCTTTTCTGAATATCGACTCTATATCGTTGATGTTTTCAAGGTTCTTGTCGAGAATAAAATAGCCCGAAGAGAGAATCTTGTTGGTAATTTTCAGGGTGGTTTCATCTTTCGCCTGATCGTAAATGGCGATGTGCACATCCTGTATTTCGTTTTTGATAACGGTACCAAAAATCAAAAGCTGTGCAATGGGAATAAAGAAAAGTACCATGATCGTTCGCGGATCACGAAAAATGTGGTAAAATTCCTTTTGTATAAATGACTTTAGTTGTTTCATATTTTTAGTTTTTAGCTTCTGGCTTCAAGCTTTTTTTCTTGAGGCTCGCAGCTAGAGGCTTGCAGCTCACAGCTATCTTGCTATTTTTAAAAACACCTCATCCATATTCTTTGCACTGTACCTTTCCTTTAGCATTTTGGGGGTATCAAGCGCTTCAATTTTTCCGGCATCCATAATGGAAACCCGGTTGCAATATTCTGCTTCGTCCATGTAATGAGTGGTTACAAACACTGTAATTCCGTTATTTGAAGCCTCGTAAATCAGATCCCAGAATTTTCTTCGCGTAACCGGATCCACTCCACCGGTGGGCTCGTCGAGAAATACGATTTTCGGTTCATGGAAAATGGCTACCGAAAATGCGAGCTTTTGTTTCCAGCCGAGTGGTAGTCCGGCAATTAGTTTTTTTCGGGCGTCACTCATTTCCAGTTTTTCAAGAAGTTCTGCTTCTTTTTCTTTTGCCTTTTTTAGCGGAATTCCATAAATGCCGGCATACAATCGTATGTTTTCAGAAACGGTCAGGTCCTCGTATAACGAGAATTTCTGGCTCATGTAGCCGATATTCTTTTTGATTTTTTCTGTCTCGTTATAAATGTCGTAACCTGCAATTTTTACTTCGCCTGAAGTAGGTGCTGAAAGGCCGCACAAAATCCTAATGGCTGTTGTCTTTCCGGCGCCGTTTGCTCCCAGGAATCCGAAAATCTCCCCTTTGTACACATCAAAAGTGAGGTTGTCGTTTGCTATAAACGATCCGAATTTCTTCACCAGATTCCTGACTGTTATTATTGGCCCCCTTTCCCTTCCGGGATTTCCCCCAAAGGGGGCAAGATCGTTATTTTGTTGTTTGTCGTGCATTGTATTTTACTTCTTTTCTTAAGAGTCGTTTTTCAGTTCCCCTCTTTGGGAGGGGGCAGGGGAGGCTCATACTCATAAACACATCTTCAATTCCGGGATGTATCTCTTCCACAATAATATTGGTGTGTTTCCGGTTGGTCAGGAATTTATCCAGTTCCGTTATTTCCACCTCGTCATCGATGCCTGTAAAATGCACAAACTGCCCGAATGCAAATACTGATTCCGCTTTGGGAAATGACCTTAAATCCTGAATCAGCCGGAACATTTCTTCGGAATGTACCTGGATGATTTTTCGCGGGAATTTTTCGGTAATGCGGGAGGGTGAATCCACATCTAGCATAACTCCTTTTTGAATCAGTGCAACGCGATCGCAAAGCGAAGCTTCGTCCATGTACGGTGTTGAAACCAAAATGGTAATTCCCTTTTGCTGCAACGATTTCAGCATTTCCCAGAATTCCTTTCTCGAAACCGCATCCACCCCCGTTGTTGGTTCGTCCAGTATCAGAATTTTGGGTTTGTGAATGAGTGCGCAGGATAAGGCTAGTTTTTGTTTCATTCCGCCCGAAAGTTTACCGGCCCGTCTGGTTTTAAAAGGCTCAATCTGATAATAAATATCGCGGATGAGGTCGTAGTTTTCTTCAATTGTCGTCCCAAATACGGTTGCAAAAAAGTTGAGGTTTTCTTCAACACTCAGGTCCTGGTACAGAGAAAAACGTCCCGGCATATAACCTACAATATGTCTTATCTTTTTGAAGTTTTTCACTACATCCAGATTGTCCATTTTTGCTTCTCCAGAATCGGGCAGAAGCAGCGTCATCAAAATGCGCATGAGGGTTGTTTTTCCGGCGCCGTCAGGACCAATTAACCCAAACAGTTCGCCTTTTTCAACGGTAAGTGAAATCTCCTTCAGTGCCTGGATGTCGTTGTAGGATTTTGATATGTTTTTTATTTCTATCATAGCCTCCCCTAACCCCTCCAAAGGAGGGGAATTTGAAACTTTTATCTGTTCATTTTTCATTGAATAATTATCTGCGCTTTCTAGAATTACTCCTCCCTTTTGGGGAGGTTGGGAGGGGCTTGCCAACTCACTTCTCCCGGCATTCCAATTTTTAATGTTCCGTCGTTTTTCACTTCCACTTTTACCGCGTAAACCAGTTTTACCCGTTCTTCTTTTGTTTGAATGATTTTGGGCGTGAATTCTGCTTCCGAAGAAATCCAGGTAATTTGTCCTGAAAGTGTTTGATTTTCAGTTGCCAATTTGTCAATCAGAACATTTACTTTCTGGCCGATTTTGACATTTGGGAGTTGTGCCCCGCTTACATAAACTTTTAGTGTCAAAACATCCAGGTCAGCAATTTTGAACAGGGGTTTCCCGGGGGTAGCCAGTTCTCCCTGCTCCACATATGTTTCCAGGATTGTTCCGCTCACAGGCGATTTAACAGTACACCTGTCCCGCAAATCTTCAGTAGTTACCTTTTGGGTTTCCAATACTTCCAGTTCTTTGTTCACCGAAACAAACTGCGTTTTGGTACTTTCAATCTGCTTCTGAATAACACTGATCTGGCCGCTAATATCATCCAGTTGTTTTTGTGTGGCTGCCTGGTCTTTTACCATTTTTGCCACGCGCTCCTCATTTAATTTCAGGGTTTTAATCTGTTCTTCATAAACACCGATCTGCGACTGAATCGTTTGACGTTTGGCGACCACAGCTGCTTTCTGTGCCTCCAGCTGCTGGAGCTTTAAATGAACCTGAACAGTATCGATCACAGCCGAAATAAAATCCTTGTCGATCTTCTGACCTTTTTCAATATTTAACTGTAGAATTTTACCTGATGATTCGGAAGAAACAATTACCGGATCGGCTTCAAAATTGCCGAAAGCGTCCGATTTCTCGTCGTTGCTGCTGCAACCGAAGAGCACGACTGAAATCAATATCATTAATAAATTTCGTTTCATATTATCCTGATTTATTTTGTTTTTTATTATTCCTGAAAACTGCAATAGAGAACTGTGACTGAAAACTGCGACTGCTTACCAAAGGTTTTTTCCCAGAATAAGTTGATACTTCTCTTTGGCTTCGTTCAGCTGAATTTGATGAAGTTCCCGATTCAGTTTGGCAATGGTTTCGGCCTGCACATCCTGGATATAATCTGATATTGTAATTGTTTCGTTTTCCAGCTTTGAGGCGGATGTTTGTGCAATTTCAGTACGTAGTGCTACAATTTTTGAATCGGTCTCCATCAATTTTTCCAGCTTGTTAATCTGTTCATTCTGCAGAACAATCAGCAACTGAATATTTTGATTAAATGTTTCTTCCTGGAGAGCGATCCTGTCGGATTGCAACACGAGCATCTGTTTTTCGCGATTGGTTTTCTTCCAGTCGAAGACGTTCCACGACATACCAACACCGACCATGTAGTAGGAGTCAAATTTATCGTTCAGCATATTTAATCCGGGGCGTCCGTAACCTGCCTGTCCAAATCCGAAAAGTTTTGGATTCCGGGTTTTGGAAAGAAAATCCGACTGTTTATCCAATTGGTTTTTTTGAGCCATAAAAAGCGCCAGTTCGGGCCGCGTTAGTTCTCCGTTAAATTCAACCGGGGCAGAGTTGTGCAAAAGTTTTGAGTCATCGGGGATGGTTTTTCCGGTTAAAACGGATAACATTCGGATAGCCGTTTTTTTTGCTGCATCCAACTGTAAATCATTTTGATCAAGGTTCAGGATTTCTGCTTCCAGTTGCAGAGCAGCCGATTTTTCAATCACCTGGTTTCTGACACCCGATTCAACCTTTTTTAGTTTTTCCTGCAACACTTTCTTTTGTTGGGCCAGCACTTCTTTTTGCTTTTCAACCGCAAGCGCAGTAAAAAATGCTTGCGAAACCTGCTCATTTAGTTGGTACACCTCCACTTCCACCTGGCTAAGATTACTTTGCAGAATTGCATCTACCAACTCAGCGTTTGCTTGTGTAATTCCACCATCCCAGATACTTTGCTTTACTTCAGCATAGGCTTTGTACTGGTCTTTCGCTACTGTTGGTATTGATACATTGGGCAGCGAAATGCCAATGTGGGGCACATCCGATTGATAAGTGGCCTGACCGTTCAGCGTTACGGTTGGCAGGTAGTTGGTTTTGTTATTCTCCTTCTTAAGCGAAGTAATTTCCGTCCATATTTCTGCCTGCTTCAGATTCGGGTAATTCTCGCGGGCCCAGCCGTAGCAATCGTTCAGCGAAACCTCATTCTGTGCAAAAGCAAATTGTACGGGTAAGAATAATAAGATGATCAGCTTCTTCATTTTAATAAAATTGAATCTAATACAAACTCGGTGATTGTTTTTTTCCGCTTTTCAATGAATTCGTTGTAAGCGGTTTTATCATTTTCAAAAAACATAACGGAGATGAGTGGCCCTGCAGCAATCGGGAAAATGCTCAGCGCGATAATGTTTATAAGAACTTCCCTTGGATCCATCCGCTTGATTTTTCCGGCCTCCATTTCCTTTTTGAACATATTGGATATTTCCTGCGGATTTACTCCGCTACCTTTGATTACACTTGCCAGGAAATCGGGATTCCGGTTCATTTCCTTTAAAATAAAAGTGGGTAGAAACGGATTTTTTTGCAGCATATCGATGTAGGTTTCAACAAAAGCGCCAAGTTTTTCTTCCAGCGGTAAGTCAGAAAGAACCATTGTCATCAGGTTCGGGAAAATTTGCGAGAATACTTTTATGAAAATCGCATTAAATAGTTTTTCTTTTGTCCTGAAATAGTAGTGAAGTAAGGCCTTGTTGATTCCGGCTTCGTCGGCAATGGCCTGCATTCGGGCTCCATCCATTCCTTTTTCGATGAATACATTTTGAGCGGCAATCAGAATTTTTTCTTCGGTATTGTCTTTTTTAAGGTCGTTCATTGCGAAATTTGTTTAACTGTTTAATTTAACCAATTGGTCAAAATTAGATTAAATATTTATATTGACCAAATAATTTAACCAAATAGTTAATTTCGGTATTTTTAAAAATCTTATACCTTTACTCAATAAGTAATCTAACAAAATCAAGCGAAAATGAATTCAATAAAAAAATTGGGAGTTTTATCAGTGGTGGCATTGGCAGTTGTGCTTGCTGCTTGCACCTCGAAGCCGAAAGTGCAGAAGGTTGAAGAGACAAAATCGGCTGAAAAATGGATACAGTTGTTTAACGGGAAAGATCTGAACGACTGGGATATCAAGTTTAAAGGTGAAGAACTGGGTGTAAATTACAACAATACTTTCCGGGTTGAAGACGGATTACTTCGCGTTTCGTATGATAACTGGGACGAGTGGAATGGCAAGTTTGGTCATATTTTTTACAAAGGCGAGTTTTCGCACTATAAGCTCAGGGTTGAATATCGTTTTGTTGGCGATCAGGTAAAAGGAGGCCCCGGTTGGGCTTATCGCAATAATGGTTTGATGCTTCACGGACAAAGCGCCGAATCGATGGAGCTGGATCAGGATTTTCCAACTTCTATTGAAGTGCAATTGCTGGGGGGAAACGGAACGGATGATCGCCCCACACTGAATGTTTGTACACCGGGAACCAATATTGTAATGGATGGAATTCTTACCGAGCAACATTGCATGAGTTCGGACTCCAAAACTTTTCATGGCGACCAGTGGGTTACGGTTGAAGTGGAAGTGCACGGAGGCGATGTAATACGGCATTTAATTGACGGACAGGAAGTGCTTTCATACGAAAAACCACAATACGATCCCAAAGATCAATACGCGCAAAAACTGATTCCGGATAGTGGCGATCTTATCATCACCAAGGGAACAATTTCACTTCAGGCTGAAAGTGGACCCACTGATTTCAGAACAGTGGAATTGCTGATGCTGGAGGAATAAAGATATTGTATACAACGTGGAAGCCGGTTTCGTCAGGAGCCGGCTTTTTGTTTTTGTGCCCGTCGGTTGGCATAGTTAAGCGACAACAACGATAAGGCGATAATGGCCATTCCGGTTAATGAAAGGGTATCCGGATTTTCGTTTTTCATGATTATCCAACTGAGTGTCGCGCCCGAAACAGGAATAAGGAATTTCCAGACATTAAGAAGGGATACTTTTACGCCCGGTCGTTTTAAAAGCGAATTCCAGATGGTAAAAGCGGCAGCCGATAAAAAACTAAGCCAGGCCAGTGCATACCAGTATTCGGGTGGAAACGGTCCTAAATGAATGCCTTCCACCGGCACCGAAACAACCGACAACAGTACTCCGCCAATCATTAATGAAGTGGAGCTTATTACGGCCGGCGATATGCCCTGTGAATGTTTGGCAACCATGACGTTGGAATAGCCCGCTACCATGTTGTTGACCAGCAGCAAGGCAATTCCCAGGTA
Source organism: Maribellus sp. YY47 (assembly GCF_023111095.1). Classification (GTDB taxonomy): domain Bacteria; phylum Bacteroidota; class Bacteroidia; order Bacteroidales; family Prolixibacteraceae; genus Draconibacterium. The sequence goes on along the minus strand of NZ_JALGYW010000003.1, from coordinate 174,857 downwards.
TTCAAGACTTCCTTTCATTTCCACGCCCGATCGGCCAAGTGTAATCACTGCAATCCCTGCTACTCCTATCAAAATACTGCCTGTTTTCAAAGGCGTCATTTTATCGTTATGAAACGAAAAGTGTGCAACCAGTGCAATGAACATGGGTTGCGAGCCAATTATCATGGCAGCAAGTGAACTGGGGACCAGGTTCAGACCGCTGTAAAAAAGCGAATACTGAATAAAGGTTTGCACCAGCGAAAGCTTGAGAATGAATTTCAGGTTTGCTTTCAATTCCGCGAAATACCTTGCAGGTTTGCCGAAATACAGAAAGATGAGTATTCCGGAGATAAAAAAACGTACGCCGGCAAACTGTAGCGGAGTATGATAGGTAAGCCCGATTTTAACACCGACAAAAGCTGTTGACCAAAGCCAGCACGCCAGAATCGCCAGAAATGTGGTGCTTTTTATAATATTTCTCATATAATTTTATGAAGCGCAAAGATTAGAAAATTAACAGAATAATTGGGTTTATGTTTAAAATTAGAACATGGAGTAAAAATATTCTATAAAATGAGAGGGCGTGATTTTAAAATGTGTGGATTCGTGAGGTAAATCTTTTCTTACGCTTTTAAAAAAATTTAAATTGGCAGCTCAAATTACAGATATGGCAAAAAGAATCATCAACAACTACGAAGAATTTGAAGCCCTCCTCGGTCAGGTGATCGGGGTATCAGACTATGTTCAGATTACACAGGAGCAAATCGATAAATTTGCAGATGCTACCATGGATCACCAGTGGATTCATACTGATCCGGAACGTGCAGCCAAAGAATCACCATTTGGAAGTACCATTGCACACGGTTATCTGTCGTTGTCGATGTTAACGTATTTGTGGTATAATGTAGTGGATGTTCGTAACGTAAAAATGATTGTGAATTACGGCATCGAGAGTCTTCGTTTTCAGGCGCCTGTGAAGGTGAATGATCGCATTCGGGCGACAGTTTCGCTAAACGATATTAAAAACCTAAGGGGAATTGCCCGTATCCAGGTGCAAATAGTGGTGGACATTGAAGGAGAAAAAAAGCCGGCTTACGATGCTTTGGTAAATTTTCTCTACCATTTCGAATAGCTAGAATATTTTAATTGACAGCCTATAGACAATGAGATCTAAGCTTTATGCCTAGATCTCATTCTTTTTTATGTGTGCCAGCAATCCTTCGCAAGAATCTTCCAGTAAATCCAAAACCAGCTCAAAACCATCGGCGCCACCGTAATACGGATCGGGTACTTCGTCGTAATCAAAGGCTTTGCTAAAGTCTGTCATTTTGTAGATTTTACTCAGGTCGGCAGTCCCATTGGCCATTCGTTTCAGGTTTTCCACGTTGCTGTCGTCCATTCCAATAATCATATCGAAATAGTCGAAATCGGTTCGTGGATCAAACTTGCGGCTAAGGCTGGTTAGGTTAAAACCGCGTTTTATGGCATGCGACTGCATTCTTTGGTCGGCAGGCTCACCTGCATGCCAGCCCGAGGTACCGGCCGAATCCACTTCGAATTCAGCAGTCAAACCTTCGCGTTTGATAAGGCCATTGAAAACTGCCTCGGCACTGGGCGACCGGCAAATATTCCCAAGGCAAACAAATAATATCTTTTTCTTTTCCATTTTTTTGAGCTACGTGCTATGAGCTATGAGCCGCGAGCTTTTTGAAAATTTAGTTTTTACACACTGTGACTGTATACTGTGACTGCACACTAATCTTCCGTGTTCCAGATTTGGTATGAACGGCGGGCCTGCCCGAGTAACATATCGTACCCGTTTTTCACCGTCGCGCCTTTTTCCTTTCCTTTGGCCATAAACTGCGTTACTTCCGGATTATAAACCAGGTCGAAAAGAAGGTGTTTATCGGTGATGAATTCGTAAGGAATGCTGGGGAAAGTATCCACTTTCGGGTAGGTGCCCAGCGGAGTGGCGTTAATGATGAGTAAACGTTCCTGCATCATTCTTTCGTCGATGTCATCGTAACGGATTTCATTTTCTTTCAATTCCTCGATAGAGGCGGAAATATATTCTATACCCAGTTTATTCAGCACATATTTTAAAGCTTTGGAAGCTCCACCAGTGCCCAGGATCAGCGCTTTTTTATGGTGTTCTTTCAGCAAGGGCGATAATGAAGATTCGAATCCGTACGTGTCGGTATTAAAGCCTTTCAGGTGCACCGAATCGCCGCTTCTTGTTACTTTGATGGTGTTAACGGCGCCAATTTCGCGGGCTGCGTCGTTCAAATCATCGAGATAGGGAATTACCTGTTCCTTGTAGGGAATGGTTACATTGAAACCAATCACTTCCGGATTGTTTTTTACCACTTCCGGAAATTTGGTAATGCTGTCGATCTCAAAATTATCGTAAGTAGAATCGATCTTTTCGGTTTCAAACTTTTCTGTAAAAAAACGTTTTGAAAATGAATGGGTAAGTGGGTATCCTAGTAATCCGTATTTCTTCATGTTCTTACTTTTTAATTTCCAATTCAGAATATTCATTTATCAATGTCCAACATAAAAAACGAGTTTGATCTGAATGTTGGATATTCATTGATTGAGCATTGAATATTGGTTATTAATATTTTTCAGGATCAAAACTGTCAAACTGAAAACTGCAACTGCTTACTTCGAAAGTTTTTTTCCGATTCCTTCCACTACAAATATCAGCACAAAACCAACGATCACCAGTGCAAAGGCTCCCAGCATCCATGCTTCGTGCCCGGTAATCTGTTCGTAGGTTCCCGGAAGGATATTTCTTTCAGCAATCGGTTTTAGTTCTCCATGACGGTCGATAATGGTTTCTGTCACTTCTTTCCACGGCCAAACCTTGTTCAGCGAACCCACCATAAAACCTGCCAGCATCGCAATTGTCAGGTTGTGGTATTTTTTGAGTAGCCATGAAAGAACGTTGGAGAACGAGATAATGCCGATGGCTGCACCTACCAGAAACGTAAAGATCACGGCAATGTTCATATCGCCAACCGCCCCCAAAATAAATTTGTACATGCCGAGTAGTACCAGGATAAAGCTACCTGAAATTCCAGGGAGGATCATGGCGCAAATAGCGATCATTCCCGAGATAAAAACAAACCAGTAAGCGGTGTTGGCTTCGGCCGGGCTGATAACGGTAATGGCATAGGCAATTGCAATCCCGATCAACCCTGAAATAATGGTTCCGGCATTCCACGTTTTAATCGAGCGGGCTACATAAATGGCAGAAGCTACAATCAATCCAAAAAAGAACGACCACACCAAAATCGGGTAGTGGGTGAGTAAAAACTCGAGCCCTTTTGCCAGCGAAAAAACGCTGATCCCGATTCCGGCAACCACACTCAAAAGGAAGGTGCCGTTTATGGCTTTCCAGAATTCGGCGAACTTGCCGGTAAAAAACAGTTTCACTGCTTTCAGGTTGATTGATTTTATCGAGTTGATCAATTCTTCGTAAATTCCGGAAATAAAAGCAATGGTTCCGCCCGAAACACCCGGTACCACATCTGCTGCGCCCATGCCCATTCCCTTGAGCACTAAAAGGAAGTAATCTTTTGCTGTTCTGTTCATTTTAAAACATGATTATTGGAAATTGAACATTGGTATTTCACTATTCAACAATGAATAATCCGTATTCAATGCACAATTTAAATGAGGTGCCAAAATACAAAATATAGGGTATATGGAAAGGGGAAGCGGCTATTTTTCTCCCTTTCTGAATTCGTCGACTACTTTTTTCAGTCGTTTGCTTTTTAACGATTTCGGATAAATGTCGAAGAGATAGTTGATGTTGCCAAAATCCTGCTTCATGGCAACCTTTAACCAGGAAAAAGCTTCTTTTTGGTTTTTATCTTCGAGCAATAAGGCTACCAACCGGTATTTCAGCATGGAGTCGTCGTTTTTTGCGATGGCTTTCTTAATTACCTCGATCGACTGTTCTTTTTCGCCCTCTTTCCGGTAAAGTTCGGCCCATGTTAACCAGATCTCAGAATTTTCCGAATCGATCTTTGCCCCTTGTTTAAAGGCTTTCACGGCTTCCGGAACTTTTTTTGCGTCGGTGTAAACCTTGCCCAGCGTGAGCCAGTATTCTGAGTTGTCTTTATCGAGTTTGATGGCTTTCCGAATAAAGACGATAGCTTCGTCAAACTTTTGCTCGATCCACATAATCAACCCGATCCCAAACCACGCAGTATCGTTTTCGGGGTTCATATTCACGGCTTTCTGGTAATAATACTCCGATTTCTGACTATTGTCGAGGTTCAGCCAGCATTCGCCAATATAGCAATAGGCATCGTCGTTATCGGGCTCCAGCTCAAGGTATTCGTGGTATTTTTCAATGGCCTCTTCAAAGCGATTGGCGTTGGCCAGTGCATTTCCGATATTGAAAAGTGCCATGTTGAAACTCTCGTTGATCGCCAGAGCATACTCATAAGCTTCGATTGCCTTATCGTGCATGTCGGCTTTATTGAACACAATCCCAAGGTTAAACCAGGCCGTGTAATTGTAGGTATCGTTATCGATAAAACGATTGTAGAATTCAATACTGCGGTCGTAATCGCCCATCTGATCACAGAAAAAAGCAAGGTCGTACAAAACCATTTCGTTGTTTGGATTGTATTCCAGCGCTTCTTCAAAATAAGAAACCGCTTTTTTCATTTCGCCGATCTGAACATAAGCCGATCCAATGTGATACAAAATCTCATCTTCTTCGCCATCAGCAAATTTTACGGCTTTTTTGAACGATTTCTGAGCCCTGATTTCATTGCCGGTGATCAACCACGCTGATCCTTTCAACAGGTGAACGTCCGGATTTTGGGTTTCGACCCGTTCTGCAAAGTCGAGGTACTGGTGAGCCAGGTTGTATTTTCCTTTGCTAATCAGTATTTGTGCATATTTTAGCTGAAGCGGAATGGCATTCGGATGGATCTGAATGCCTTGCTGTATCGCTATTTCTGATGAATTGAGGTCACCTTCTTCCATTAGAACCTCTGCAATTCCTTCGAATTCAGCAACATCAAAATATTTTTTTCTTCCGGAAATAAGTGAGCTTTTAAACTGCTGAACAGCTTCGCTCATATCCTCTTCCCTGTAATTATCTCTTTCCTCGTTCATTGCTCCAAATGAGTTCGCGAAATTAATAATTAAGCCGTAAACACAAAAACAGTATTAAAGATGTTGTTCGCGCAACAAATCGTTCACTGTTTTTACGGGGTTAAATGTTTCAATCGGTACTTCAACAAACAGCGTGTTCCAATTGCTCATGGCGCCGTTCCAAAGTCCCGGAAGCTCTTGCGCTTTCAGTTCTTTTCCGTCTTTCGATTTTTTTGAAATAAAACCGGTTTCCGGATCAGTATAGTTTCTGAGATCGTACTTTTCGCCTTTGTAATCTTTAACCGCACAAACCAAATCAACCGGATTAAAGTGTGTGGCATTTTTGGCAATGCTTTGTTGCTGTACACTATCGGGATCGATCTGCGAACTCTCCACCACCTGCAGCGAAACGGTTCCGTCGGGGTTCATGGCCCAGAATGGCCCTCCTCCGGGTTCACCTTGGTTGCGTACCATTCCGCACACGCGCAACGGACGATTTAGTTTTTCTTTCAGGTAATGGTATAACTCGTCTTTTTCGGTGTAGTAATGATTGGTCTCCGGCTTGGTGTTCAGCGTGTTCTCCAAAAAATTGGCGACTTCTGCCAGGAAGCCACTTTGTAAGGCTACCGGGTGTTTTTCGTTTAGCTCTTTTTGGTAGATAAACAGTTTTTGCTGATGTTTTAACAGTACACCTGCCAGCGCTTTTTTGTAGTCGATCGTTGCCTGTTTTAAGCGGTCGGGCACCACATTGTCGATGTTTTTGATGAAAATGACATCTGCGTCGAGATCGTTCAGGTTTTCGATCAGCGCTCCGTGTCCCGCCGGCCGGAAAAGTAAACTGCCATCCGGATTCAGGAACGGTTCGTTTTTTAAATCAACGGCAATGGTATCGGTAGCCGGTTTTTGCTGACTGAAACTAATGTCAAACCTTACTCCGAGTTCTTCTTCGTACTTTTCTTTTACATTGTTCAGCAGTGTTTCAAATCCTTCCTGATGTTCGGGCGAAACCGTAAAATGTATTTTTACCTTGCCTGTTGCATCGCAGGCATATTTTGCACCTTCCACCAAATGTTCTTCAAACGGTGTTCTGGCTCCTGATTCGTACGAGTGAAATTTCAGCAGCCCTTTGGGTTTTGATCCGTAATCAAGCCCCTTGTCCGAGAGCAGGTACTCCACTTTTGTTTTGGCGTTTAATGCTGCTCCGTCAGCTTCAATCGCTTCTTTTAATTCATCGGCAAAAGCAAATTTATCCAGTTCTTCGAGGTATTGCTTTACGTCTTTGTTGTTGGCTGTTACTTCTTCTTCCGATGCTGTTTCAAACGCTTCCAAACCTTCGAAAAGCGCTTTGAACATGCGGCTGGCAGCTCCCGACGCAGGTACAAATTTTAAGGGTTTGATACCTTTGGCTACTTTCTCGTCGTATAATTCGATTCGTTTTGCCAGGTTTTCCGGAGTCAGCTGTATGATGCCGTTGCCGACAGAAGCTGCTTCCCTGATAGGAAGAAAGGGAAAGCCTTTTTTGAAATTTTCGATTTGTGTCAGAACGGTATGTAATTCACTCCCACGTTGCCTGATCTGTTGTTTATCCTTTTCTGAAAACATAATCCTTCAATTAACTTAAAATAAAAATAGGCATAAGAATTTTGAAACAAAACGGAATTGGGAGAAGAATGGTTTAAAGTTTTCAAGAGCTGTTGATAAGTTTTTCTCTTGTGGAGGCTCCTCCCAAATTTTATCTACTTTTGCGGCATCAATCAACTGCCAATGGGTGAAACAGTTTATAGTTGGGGGCACGGGCGCCGGTACAACGATTTTCCTACATATTTCAGAATGCTTTTTTCGGAGCGGGTGCAGAAGGTATCGATCGATGCCGGATTTACCTGTCCCAATCGTGATGGCTCAAAAGGGTTGGGCGGATGCACGTATTGCAACAACAAAACCTTTAAGCCTACCTATTGCAATCTGGAAAACAGCGTAAGCAGCCAGGTGCAGAAAGGAATCGATTTCTTTGCACAGAAATACGAGGCCATGAAGTTTTTGGCCTATTTCCAGGCCTACACTAACACTTATGCGCCACTCGACGATTTAAAACGTTTGTATGAAGAGGCGCTGGAGCACCCGAAAATTGTGGGTCTGGTCATTTCAACCCGGCCCGATGCGGTTTATCCTGAGTTGCTGGATTATTTGGCCGAATTGAGCAGGAAAGTATACGTAATGGTTGAGCTTGGACTGGAATCGCATCTCGACCGTACTTTGGAAAGCATCAATCGTGGACATAGTTTTTCTGAATCGGTATGGGCGCTGGAAGAAACCGCCAAGCGGGGAATTAACAACTGTGCACACATGATTCTGGGACTTCCGGGCGAAAGCCGCGATGAACTGCTTGATCAGGCGCGAACCGTCTCAGAATTGCCGGTAAAAAACCTGAAGTTACATCAGCTTCAAATTCATCGCGGTACTATTCTGGAACGGCAATACAACGAAAACCCCGGACAGTTTAAGCTTTACACTGCAGAAGAATACATCGAACTGGTGGTGGATTACCTCGAGTTGCTGAATCCGAAAATTATTGTAGAGCGCTTTATCAGCCAGGCGCCGCCCGACATGCTGATCGCACCCAAGTGGGGGCTTAAAAACTTTGAATTTGTAGCCAAAGTTGAAAAACGCCTTGCTGAGCGAAATACCTGGCAGGGGAGGTTGTACACGTCATAAAAAAATCATGATTCCGGGGAATCACCAACAGGAATGAAAGTGAAGATGGTTACTCTTATCCAGAACATCCAATGTAGAATTCCCAAATTCCAATTTTCCGGATTTTGTTGGATATTTTACATTCAAAATTGAGAATTGGATATTTTTAAAAGTTGACTTTCAGAAAAAAACGGCTCCATTTTTAGGTGAAGCCGCTTTTAAAGTATGTTAAGTATCTTTTAGATCTTTGGTTTGTCGCTCATGTAAAACTTCAAGTCGCCTCCATTCACAATATCGCTATGTTTGATCGAAAGGGAGTTTAAAAGCTGACCATTCAACTCTACTTTTTCAACATATACATTTCCCGGGCTTTGATTTATGGCTTCAATTTTTAGAATCTTTCCGTTGTCAAGCTTGAGTGTTGCCGATTTAACCATGGGGCTTCCCAAAGCGTATTCGTCTGAACCTGGAAGTACTGGATAAAAGCCCAGCGAACTAAAGATGTACCAGGCACTCATTTGTCCGGCATCGTCGTTTCCGCAAAGTCCGTCCTCCTTGTTTTTGTACATGGTATCCAGGATCATCCGTACCCGCTCCTGTGTTTTCCAGGGCTGGTTGGTCCAGTTGTACAAATACGGAATGTGATGTCCGGGCTCGTTACCGTGTACATAATTTCCGATCATTCCATCGCGGGTAATGTCTTCGTTCTTTTCAATGTATTTATCGGCTACCTCGGTAGTAAAAAGCTCATCAAGTTGAGCTGCAAATTTGTCTTTCCCGCCCATCATTGCCACCATGGTGTCAATCTCTTGCGGAACATATAAACCGTAGTTCCACGCATTGCCTTCAATAAAACCCTGGCCTTCGGTGTCCATTGGGTCAAATTCTTCTCGCCAGCTTCCGTCGCGGTGTTTGGGCCGCATAAAACCGATCTGGCTGTCATATACATTTCTGTACGATTCCGAACGTTTTATGTATTCGTCATAAACATCGGTTTTTCCGAGTTTTTTGGCAAGCTGTGCAATGCACCAGTCGTTGTAGGCATACTCGAGCGTAAGTGAAACCGAATACGGACTACCTTCTTCAGAAACATAACCTTCCTCCATGTACTCACCAATTCCATTAAAGTACGCCACTTTTGAAGTGCTGATGCAGGCATCGAGCGCTTTTTCGAGATCGGCGTCGGTGGTTCCTTTGGCAAAAGCATCGGCAATTACCGAAACCGAATGGTAGCCGATCATACACCAGTTTTCGTTGGCATAATGGCTCCAGATCGGGAGCATGTGATGAACACTTTGTTCCTGGTGGGCCAGCATCGATTTTACCATGTCGCTGTTACGTTGCGGATCGAGGATGTTAAACAGCGGATGCAGCGCCCGGTAAGTATCCCAGAGCGAGAAGATGGTGTAGTTGGTAAAACCATTGCTTTCATGGATATTCTGATCGAGGCCGAGGTATTGTCCGTCCACATCTTCGTAAATAATCGGGCTGAGTTTCGAGTGGTAAAGCGCGGTGTAAAAGGAATACATTTCTTCCTCAGTAGAAGTCTCCACTTTCACTTTTGCCAATTCTTCATTCCACTTTTGGCGTGCTTCCGTTTTTACTGCTTCAAAATTCCATCCGGGTATTTCGGCAGCCATATTTTTCAGGGCACCTTCAGTGCTTACAGATGAAAGCGCAAATTTTATCTTGATTTTTTCATCCTGTTTTGCATCGAAATTGAAGTAGGCACGAATATTTCTGCCGGCCATTTCGGGGAAGTTTTCATCCTCTTTAAAGCGGCGGTAAAATCCGTTGTAGCTGGCCGGATCGTATTTTTTGTGCCCGTAACTTTCAAAAGGCTTTGAGAAAGCCATGGCAAAATAAACTTTGCGGTTGCGGGCCCAGCCTTTTGTTTGCCTGAATCCGGTTACCAGCGAATCATTTTCAACGCGGATAAAGGTCCACACATTTTTCTCGGGATAATTGTAGATGTTGTACACAAGATCGAGCAGAATGTGTGCATCACCCGGTTTTTCAAAAGTATATTGATGAAATCCCACGCGGTCGCTGGCGGTTAATTCTGCTTCAATATTATAATCGTCGAGGTAAACCTTGTAATAACCCGGCTCGGCAGTTTCAGTGTCGTGCGAAAATTGCGAGTGATAACCACTTCCCGGTTCAACGGCTTTTCCGGGCTCGAGGTTCAGCTGACCGGTGGTCGGCATCACCAGAAAATCGCCCAGATCGGAATGACCGACGCCGCTAAAATGTGTATGGCTGAATCCAAAAATTGTATTATCGTCGTATTGATAGCCCGAGCAATAGCGGTAAGCTTCTCCATTGTACTGGCCGTCGATTGAATAAGGTTCCTCATTCGTGTCAGGACTGAGCTGCACGCCGCCAAATGGCGTGGTAACACCGGGATAGGTATGTCCCATATTTTTGGTGCCGACCATCGGGTTGACGTATTTTGCAAGGTCGGGTGCGGGTGTATTTTCTTTTTCTGGTGGCGATTGCGTAGGTTGGCAGGAAAACAAGGTAATTACTGGAATAGTCAGCAGTGCAATTTTCTTAATCATAAGATTTGTTGTATCAGGTTATTTATTCGAAGCTATTTCGAAACGCCTGTAAAGCTATCAAATTTAGGGGAAAGGTATGATTTGAAGATTCAAAAATTCCGGAGTTTTGATCCGGAGATATACTTCAGTCAATCTTGTTTTTTACTGTCCGGTCGTCAATCACCATCAGGCGGTATTTGTGTCCGTCCATCACCACCCGATGTGCATCGATGTGCAGATGCTTGGTTTTTACCTGGTTTTTAATTACAAAATCGCGAATCAGTTCCACTTCCGAAAGGTTGGAGCCCGAAAGCAGATCGCGTAACTGGCAATGACTGCACAGATCTTCTTTCCTGTCCAGCATTTTTTCACGCTGCGTGCATCCCATAATCTCACAAAATTCATGATCAAGAATGTCGCCCTTGCTACTTTCGGTAAGTACCTGGAACGATTTGTTGTAATACTTCACCCTGAAATCATGATCGGTCAGGAAAATAGCATGGGGATGATGTTCAATAAGCTGATTTAACAAGCCGTTGGCTTCTTCCACTTTGCAAAATTCGAGTCGCATGGCGTTTATGTTTTAAGTTTATACCAGCCTTTGCTTTTTTGAACCTTCACTGCGAAAGGCATATTTAATTTAAGAATTATTCATGTAAAACTCAATTAAATATGTCGAACAAAATAAAAAGAAACGATCGTTTATGCATCAACCGAACCGAACACGCGTTTCAACAGGCTGGTAACCCGTGCCGCCGGATCTTCCCGAATCAGTTTTTCTTCTCCTGCAATTTTTAGGAAAAGGCCGTCGAGTGCTTTTGTGGTCAGGTAGTCTTCCAACTCGGTGTTAACCGGTTTTAATCCGGCAATTTTACCGGCTACACTGTTGGCAAGGGTGTTCCATTTTCTGGTCAGGCTATCCCAACTTTCTTTTGTGGAAAGTCCGCCCACCAATTCTTTTTCTACCGAACTTTTAATTTTGGGTTGGTAAAGTGCAAAAAGCTGGTCGTAAGTCGTTTTGTGGAGGTATTGCGTAGCGGCATTGTCTTGTCCTTTTAAAATGCCCACGGCATCAGAAATGGTCATGCTTTTAATGCTGTTCACAAAAATGGGAGCGGCTTCTTTGGCTGCATCTTCCGCAGCGCGGTTAATGGTCAGCAGAACGTCTTCCACCAGTTTATCTCCTCCCGGAATTTTGTTCAGGTTGTCGACAATTACATTGGCTTCGGGGGGAAGCATGATTTTTACCAGCTCGTCTTTGTAGTAGCCGTCGGTTTTCCCCAGCAACTGAGCCGATTTATTGGTGCCGGTAACCAGGGCTTCTTTTAGTCCGGCTACTATTTCATTTTGAGTTAGCGGAGCGTTTGCATCGAGGGTTTGCTGGGCCAGTTGGGTCAATTCGGCACAGCTTGTCAACAAAATCAGTAACAGCGGTAAAAGTTTTTTTCGGATCATTTTTTTGTGTTTTAAAGTGTGTTATTTTTTGAACAGTTTTTTTACAAGATCCTCACGCCCTTTAGCTTTTAAGTCGTTAATGATCTTGTTTTTGAATTCTTTTTTGTACCAGAAAAAGAACTGGCGTTGTTTTTCCTTGGCGTCACTGTTTTTGGCCGTGTAAATTTCTTCCATGGTATAGGGGTGGTAGCCCGAATAATAAACGACGGTGGCCAGTGTCATCGGCGTGGGCGTAAAATCCTGCACCTGCTCCAGCCTGAAATCCATATTTTTTGTCTGAATGGCCAGATTAGCCATGTCTTCCGATTTACTGCCGGGGTGGCTCGAAATAAAATACGGAATCAACTGCTGGTTTAAATTTTCTTCTTTATTGATGCGTTTGAACTCCTCGTTGAGTTCCTCAAACAATTTGAATGACGGTTTTCGCATAAATTTCAGCACTTCATCCGAAGAATGTTCAGGCGCTACTTTTAAACGTCCCGAAACATGGTGTTTGATCACCTCGCGCAAATATTCGCGGTTGGCTTTGTTCCATTCCTCGTTGTTGGTTTTTTCGAGGATCATATCGTAACGGATGCCACTGCCCACAAAAGCTTTCTTGACTTTAGGATGCTGACGCACCTTTGCGTACAAATCGAGCATTGGTTGGTGATTGGTATCCAGATTTTTACAAATCGAAGGAAAAATACACGAGGGGCGTTTACACTTTTTGCAAATTTCTTCGTGAATGCCTTTCATTTTGTACATGTTGGCTGAGGGGCCGCCCAAATCGGATATGTAACCTTTGAAATCGGGCATTTGCGTTACCTTTTCCACTTCTTTCAGGATGGATTTTTCGGAACGGCTGGCAATAAATTTCCCCTGGTGGGCCGAAATGGTACAAAAGGTACATCCCCCGAAACAACCCCGGTGAATGTTAATCGAATGACGGATCATTTCGTAGGCCGGAATGGTTTCCTTGTTGTGGTAACGCGGATGAGGAAGGCGGGTATAAGGCAGGTCGTAGACCCGGTCGATTTCACTTTCCTTAAAGGTTGGCCATGGCGGATTAACGATTACTTTTCGTTTGCCCACACGCTGAACGAGCTTTTTGGCTTCCATTTTATTCGACTCTTCCTCGATGTGCATGAAGTTTCGTGCATACTCTTTCTTATCGGCCAGACAGGTTTCATGAGAAGCCAGTTCCAGTTCATCCCAGCCTTTTTTTGTGGCGTAGGCTTCATCGGCCCCGACCATAAAGGCGGTTTGCGGAATCGATGTAAGACTTTCTACCGGAATACCTCGTTTTACCAGTTTGGCAAATTCCACGATTGTTTTTTCCCCCATCCCGTAGAACAAAAGATCGGCTTTAGTGTCCTCCAAAATCGAAGGCATCAGTTTATCCGACCAGTAGTCGTAATGCGTAACGCGTCGCAGCGAAGCTTCAATCCCTCCCAGTATAATCGGAACATCAGGGTAAAGTTTCTTCAGAATATTGCAATAGGTTATCGAGGCATAGTCGGGGCGCTGTCCCGATCTTCCTCCGGGCGTATAAGCATCGCTCGAGCGTTTGCGCTTTCCCGCAGTATAGTGGTTGACCATCGAATCCATGTTTCCGGCGGTAACTGCAAAAAACAGGTTGGGTCGTCCCAGCTTTTTGAAATCGCGCAGATCGTCTTTCCAGTTGGGTTGCGGTACAATGGCCACACGCAATCCTTCGTGCTCCAAAACTCTTCCAATAACGGCGGCGCCAAACGACGGATGATCGATGTAGGCATCGCCCGTAAAAAGGATCACATCAATTCCATTCCATCCCAGCTGCTGTACTTCTTTTTTCGATGTGGGAAGCCAAAGGCTTGTATCTGTTTTATTTTCCAATGTTTCTTGTTTTTCTCCACTTATAACAAATCGAGGGCAAATATGATCAAAAAAAAGCACTCGATTGTACTATCGTGTTGTTTATCTGATGAATGATGAAAAGGCAGTGTTGCCGCGGTAAAAAAACAGGTATCCAAAATGAAAAATCAAAAAACATCCTATTTTTGTAAGTGAACTACTTGTGGTTTTTATACCGTTAGCAACAAAAAATGGACTTACAAAATCCGAAAGATCTGTTTAGTGATCGTCCTGCCATTCTGGCCAGCGGAGATTATTTCGCTAAATTTCTCATGTATATTCTTCGTTTTAACAAACTCAATAAAATGTACCGTCAAATTGCACAAAAGCAAGGAGTTGGTTTTATTGACGAGTTGATAAAAACGTTGGAAATTAACATGGTCTTTGATGAAAATGAATTGAAAAAGATTCCGAAAGAAGGCCCGCTGGTAGTTGTGGCCAATCACCCGCTGGGAGGATTCGATGGCTTGCTGCTGATCAAGTATCTTTCGATGGTGCGGAGCGATGTAAAAGTGTTGTCGAGTTTCCTGTTGAAAAAGATTGAACCGGTTTCGGAGTATTTTTTATCTGAAAATCCTTTTGAAAGGAAAGAGGAAAATATGGCCGGTTGGCAAGAAGCGGATACCCATTTGAAAAATAACGGGGTGTTGTGTTTGTTTCCGGCGATTGATGCCAGCGTGAAAGATTCGTTTGCCGGAGTAACCGATACCGTTTGGCAGATTCCGGTGGTTAAGTTTATAAAGGAGGCGCAGGTTCCGGTAGTACCGGTTTTGTTCCAGGGCACCAATAGCCGCTTTCTTCATTTTGTTGCAAAAATTCACCCGTCGTTGAAACATGCAAGGCTTTCTTCTGAATTGCTGAGCAAACGGCACAAGAACATTAAGGTGAGGATCGGAAGCGCGATTTCGGTAACCGAACAGAATCATTTTCGCGACATTTACCAGTTTGGCCGTTTCCTTCGTGCAAAAACCTACAGTATGGAGTCGGATATTGAAGTGCGGCGCTTTTTTAATTACTCGCTAAAACCCGAGGTAAAACCGCAGCCGATTATCGATCCGGTTCCAAGAGACGTGATCATGAAAGAGATTCAGTCGATCAAATCGGAATATACCCTGTTTAAACTTAAAAACTATATTTCGTACTGTGTCCCTACGAAGTTGATCCCGAATATTCTGAACGAGATTGGACGCCTGCGCGAGATTACGTTTCGCGAAGTGGGGGAGGGAACGAATCTCAGCATCGATATCGATGAGTTTGATTTGTACTACAATCAAATGTTTATCTGGGACGAAGAAGAAGAACGAATTGTTGGCGCTTATCGTATCGGGCAGGGAAGAGATATAATGGAGCAGTACGGGAAGCGGGGATTTTACCTGCAAACATTGTTTCGCCTCGATGACAAACTGAAGCCGGTTTTGGAAGAAAGTCTAGAACTCGGGCGTTCGTTTGTAATCAAGGAATACCAGCGAAAACCAATGCCGCTGTTTTTGCTGTGGAAGGGAATTTTGTACTTCCTGCTGAAAAATCCGGAGTATCGTTATCTGATCGGACCGGTGAGTATCAGCAATAACTATTCAAAGGTTTCGAAAGATATGATTGTTCGTTATATTCTGCGAAATCATTTGAACTGGCAACTGGCAAAATATGTCCGCTCCCGAAACAGCTATACTTTCACGAGCGACAATACCGATCTTAACCTGCTGATGGAAAACATGGACAGCATCGACCGGCTCGACAAAACCATTGGCGATGTGGATGAGCTGAATTCGGGCTTACCAGTTTTGCTCAAAAAATACATTAAACTGAATGCCAAGATCATCGGTTTTAATGTAGATCCGAAATTCAACAATTGCCTCGACGGACTAATTGTGCTGGATGTGTACGATGTTCCGAAAAATACGATCGAATCACTATCGAAAGAAGCAAACGACGGTTCTATTTTGGATCGTTTTTATGGCAACCGGGAATAGCTCGTACGTTCAGAGTTCAGGGTTCAGCGAAATGAGCGTATTGAATGCTTTTCGGATTTTTAGAAGCAATTTATCAGTCACAGTTTTCAGTTTATTTTTCGGAGGCTAATGACCGATGACTTTTAGCTGACAGCTGGTACTTCAGTTTGTCTGTATAAAAAAAAGGATGGCATCCGTTTCTGAATCGACTCAGACGGATGCCATCCTTTTTTCCGGACAGAGAATAGCTCGTACGTTCAGCGAAATGAGCGTATTGAATGCTTTCAGATTTTTAGAAGCAAGTTTCCAGTCACAGTTTCCAGTTTAATTCTCTGATGACTAATGACCGATGACTCTTCGTTCGAAGTTCAGAGTTTGTTCCTTGACCGAAAGCACAGGTCGACGGAGAATCATCATTTATTATTACCTGACTCGTGGCTCGAAGCTGATAGCTCTTAGCTCTCTTCTATAATATTTTTAACGCGTCCCACTTGTCCGTCATCCAGCATCACTTTAATGCCATGTGGATGATTCGGAGATTTGGTAAGAATTCGTTTTACAAATCCTTCGGTCAATTCCCCGGTGCGCTGGTCTTTTTTTAAAACTATTTCGACCAGCATTCCTGGCTGGATATTTTTACGTTGCCTGCCGTCCATTAAGTGTTGTACATTTTAGCACGTTGATCCCTGATCTTTTCGTCGGTGATGTAATCGTCGTAATTCATCAGCTTGTCGATGATTCCGTTGGGTGTAAGTTCGATCACGCGGTCGCAAACCGATGAAATAAAAGTGTGGTCGTGCGACGACATGAAAATATTCCCCGGGAATTTAACCAGGTTGTTGTTGAAGGCCTGGATCGATTCGAGGTCGAGGTGGTTGGTCGGTGTATCCAGTATCAATGCGTTGGCATCGAGTAACATCATTTTGGCGATCATGCAACGCATTTTTTCGCCTCCCGACAGTACACTTACTTTCTTGTAAATTTCTTCTCCCGAAAACAGCATCTTTCCAAGGTATCCGCGAATGTAAATCTCAGTGGTATCGTTGGTAAACTGACACAGCCAGTCGAACAGGGTCATGTCGCCCTGGAAAAACTCTGAGTTATCGATAGGCAAATAAGCAGTAGTAATGGTTTGTCCCCACTGGAATGTTCCTGAATCGGCATTACGATGTCCGTTGATGATCTCAAAAAGGGCAGTCATTGCACGGTGGTCGCGCGAAAGGAAAATGATTTTTTCATTTTTCTGAGTAGAGAAAGTAACATCTTTAAACAAGGTAGTTCCGTCAACACTTGCGCTCAGGTTTTCAACATCCAGAATACGGTCGCCGGCTTCGCGCTCGGGTCTGAAAATAATACCGGGATACTTACGGGTTGAAGGTTGAATTTCATCCACATTAAGTTTTTCCAGCATTTTTTTACGGCTGGTCGTTTGTTTCGACTTGGCCACGTTGGCACTGAATCGTGCAATAAATTCCTGTAATTCTTTTTTCTTCTCCTCGGCTTTCTTGTTTTGAGCCGCCTGTTGCCTTAGGGCAAGCTGGCTACTTTCGTACCAGAACGTATAGTTTCCGGCAAACAGTTTTATGGCTCCGAAGTCGATATCGATGGTGTGGGTACTGATGGCATCAAGGAAATGTCGGTCGTGGGAAACTACCAAAACGGTGTTTTCGTAATTCGACAGGTAGTTTTCCAACCAAACAACGGTTTCAAGGTCGAGGTCGTTGGTCGGCTCATCGAGCAAGAGGTTGTCGGGATTACCAAAAAGCGCTTGTGCCAGCAGCACTCTCACTTTCTGATTACCGCTCATGTCTTTCATCAGGGTGTAATGAAATTCTTCTTTTATCCCCAGGTTGCTGAGCAGGGTCGCGGCATCGTTTTCTGCGTTCCATCCACCCATGTCGCCAAATTTTTCTTCCATTTCGGCCGCTTTAATGCCGTCTTCTTCCGAAAAATCAGGTTTGTTGTAGAGCTCGTTTTTTTCCTGCATCAGGTCCCACAACTCGGAGTGCCCTTTCATAACAGTATCGAGCACAGTAAAATCATCAAATGCGAAGTGATCCTGGCGTAACACCGAAAGCCGCTCTCCTGATCCCAGAGTAACTGAACCGGAGGTGGCATCTATGTCTCCTGAAATGGCTTTCAGAAAAGTTGACTTTCCCGCACCATTGGCGCCAATAACTCCGTAGCAGTTTCCGGGTGTGAACTTCAGGTTAACATCCTGAAACAACACTCGCTTTCCAAATTGAATACTTAAATTCGATACTGTAATCATATTCTAATCCATTTTTCCATTATACCCCACAAAAAGGGCTTGCAAACCTAACTAATTATTTCTGAATGTTTTCAATGAATTTTAGTCGAAGGTAAAACCAAAACCTAAACTTAATAAAGAGGTTGGCTTGTGTTTATTTATTTGTGTTTCAGGTACAAATTACTGTCTCCGTAACTCAGGAAACGAAAATTATTCGCCAGTGCGTATTTGTATACCTTTTTCCAGTCATCACCTAAAAATGCACTGATCAGTAAAAGCAGCGTACTTTGTGGTTGGTGAAAATTGGTAAACATGCCGCTGATCAATTTAAAGTTGTAACCCGGCAGAATAATGATCTGGGTGGAAAAACGAATGGCTTTTTCGTTGTTTTCTGCCAGAAAATAGATGATGTTTTGCAGTGCTTTTTCAACGCTGATGCTGGCTTTATTTTCGTAAGGTTCCCATTGTTTTACCTCGGGACGAAAGGGATCGAAGCGCTTTTCTTCGAGCTGCAATCCAATCCAGTATAAACTTTCAACTGAGCGCACCGATGTGGTTCCCACCGCAATGATGTTGCTTGTGTCCTCCAGAAAAGCTCTCAGAATTTCGATCGGAATTTCAACCTGTTCGTGGTGCATGGTGTGCCCGTCGATGGTTTCCGATTTTACAGGCTGAAAAGTACCGGCTCCCACATGAAGGGTCACTTCACGGGTTTGGATATTCTTTTTGCGGAGGTTCTCAAAAACATTTTCGGTAAAGTGCAGTCCGGCAGTTGGTGCAGCCACCGAACCATCGATTTTGGCATAAACGGTTTGATAGGTTTCTTCGTCCGAATCTTCCGTTTCGCGGTTCAAATAAGGCGGAATCGGCAATTGCCCGATGTGCTCAATGATCTCTGAAAAATGAACGCCGCCGTTCCAGATAAACCGAATGTGAAAAGTGTTTTCCTCCTGTGCAATTTTTGCGGCAGTCAGGTTGATTGTTTTGCCTTCCAGTTCAAACGTATGTGTTAGAAATCCTTCTTTCCATTTTTTTGAATTTCCCACCATGCATTTCCAGGTTACTTCTTCGGTTTGCTGAAAAGCGAGCTGGTGATCACCGGGTTCAACCGGCTCCAGGCAGAAGATCTCAATTTTGGCCCCGGTTTCCTTGAAAAAGAATAAACGGGCGTGAATAACACGGGTGTTGTTAAATACAAGTTGTGCATTGTCAGGAAGATAGGAGATGCAGTTTTCAAAGATATCTTCTCCTGTTTTGCCATCTTTCCAGGTAAGTAATTTCGACTTGTCGCGCTCCTTTAACGGGTATTTTGCAATCCGTTCATCGGGCAGATCATAAGTGAAATCACTGATTTTTATGTCTTTGTATGAAGTCAAACCAAAAATTATTTGCGGTGCAAAAGTAATATTTTCTTTGGTAGTGCTGTTCTTACTTTGAAAACCAAAAACGCAAAAGTGCTGAGAGAAAGTTTACCTTTGCACAAAACGATGTAACATGATTAAAGTAGGAGACAGAGTAAAATTCCTGAACGACGTAGGTGGCGGTGTTGTAACCGGTTTTATCAGCAAGAGTATGGTGAATGTGGAGGGCGACGATGGTTTTGAGGTACCGTACCCCATTTCGCAACTGGTAAATGTAAATGCACCTGAGCTAAATGCCAAAGGCACTGTTTCGCAAGCTGCTCCTGTTGTTGAGACAAAAGTTGTTGAGCCGGAATACATCGAGCCGGAAGGCGAAGTGATCAACGGGAAAGATGCACCAGATTTTTATTTTTGCTTTGTTCCGAAGGATGCCAAAAATCCGTTGTCGGGAGAAATAGAGGTTTTTCTGATTAACGACAGCAACTTCAAAATTCTGTTTACCTATTCGTATTTAACCGAAAGTGATGTAAAAACGGTGGAAACCGGAAACCTGAAATCAAATTCAAGGCTAAAGATCGATTCGCTGACGCAGGAAGATTTAAGCAGCCTGCCGGATTTTGGATTTCAGATACTGCGTTTCAAAGACACGGGAAATGAGTGGTTTCAGCCGGTAATCAAACGTTTTAAAGTAAATCCGGTAAGGTTTTACAAGGCTTCTACCTTTCAGCAAAGCTCTTATTTTAAACGGCCTGCAATGGTTTTAAAAATTACCGCCAATCCGTTAACCGATAATCTGGATGCGATTACCGAAGCTGAATTCAAGCAGTTGGTAAAAGAAAAATCAGAGGTTGAAACTCCTGTAAAAATTCAGAAAAAGAAACCTTCTGATGAGGTAGTTTTTGATCTGCATATCAACGAATTGCTGGATCAGCCGGAAGGTTTGAGCAACCGCGAAATTCTGGAAATTCAGCTTGAAAAAGTGGAATCGGAAATGAACAATGCCATTCGCGATCACGTAAAGCGGATTGTATTTATTCACGGAGTGGGACAGGGCGTTTTGAAACAGGAAGTGGCCAACGTCCTAAACCGCAAATTCAAAAAGTATTACTTCCAGGATGCTTCGTTTAAGGAATATGGCTATGGAGCAACTATGGTAATTCTGAGAAGGTGATGCAATAACGCTGAAAATTAGTTTCGGTCGCAATTTATTCCCTCCACTTATCCTTTCCTGTTTGCAGCTGCGCTGTAGACATCTTTTTTTCATTGGAATTTGAAAAAAACAGAAACGGTTTTAAATAAGAAACATGAAATAAGGAATAAAAATCAGGAAATATTGGCTCAAATTATTCCTTTTCAACACTTTTTTATTCGTTATTCCTTATTCTCTATTTTTTATTTCAGACTCAATTATGTTTTAAAAAATAGCATAGGGAGAAGAAGGAACCGTCCCGACAAAAACCGAAGAGAGTAGTTATCTGAGAGTTAAGACATTTCATTTCTGTGAATGTAGCCAGGAAATGATGTTTTGCTTCTTCAGAAAATAATTTTGCGGTACTTGTTGTAAAGAAAAGAAACCACTAGCAGCAGGGCTCCGACTAAGACAAACACAATGGTTTTTGGAATGGTTGCCAGATTGGAAAGATCGTAAACAAACAGTTTGACGATGGTTCCGCCAAATAAAATAATCGATGTGAGCCGCAGGTGTTTCTTCTTTTTCCATATTCCGTAAACAATCAGCAAAAAGGAGAGGATGCCCCACAAAATGCTGAGACTGTAGTTATATACATTGACAGAATCGGACAAGTTTAGCCAATGGATTAGTTCGCTACTACAAATTACGATCAGGGTGATACTCAGAAATACCTCGAATGCATTCACAATGCATTCCTGGTTAATTTGTAAGAGTGAAAACTTATAGATCGAATAAAAGAGCAAAGCCAGGAACAAATAAGCCACGTATCTGATCAGCAGGTAATAGGTCGTGACATGGTAATTGTCGGCCAGATCGGTTGCCAGGTAGCTGTCGCGAAGCGATCCCAGCGCATTTAATCCGCCAGACAGAAATATCAGGATAACTAAAAAGCCCATCACCAGAATGAATCCGTTCAGGAGCATGTTTTTAATGCGTTTAAAATTGATAGATGCCAGGGCTGAAAAGAACAATATGGTATAATTCATCATCCAGATCGTCTTAAAAGTGGAAATGTCGTTGTTGAGATTTTCGTATGTCTTTACCCAGGTTCCGTCGTAGCTCATCTCATAGGTGGTGTAGATTTGCCGGTTGTTCCAGTAGAGATCGATTTGATTATAAAAAGAGAGGAAAATAGTGAGGAGAAACAGCCCTCCGAACAGGATGTTAAACACTTCGAGCCAGCTTTTCATCTTACCTTCTTCCGGCGACCATTTGTTGTTGATGTAGTAAACAAATGCATATGATCCGGTAACGATCAGCGAAGCCAAAAATGTGAGATTGAGGAGTGGGGTGAATACTTCTGAGATCGAGTCCGGATAGAAATTGTAGGACACCGAAAACCAGTTCACCGTAAGTGCAAAAAAAGTCAGGAGCATCAGCGATGCCGAAATATAATCGAACAATTGAATTTTCTTACTGCGCCCCAACCAAAACAGGAAAGCTGCTTCTGCTGCCCAAAGCATGGTTATAAGGTGAGATTCAAACTGAATGCCGATAGCGATGGTAACCAGTAAAATGACCAGTCCGATGGTCCAGTAAAAAAGTTCTTTCTTTTCCGAGCGGTAAACAAGATAAGCCGTGCTCCCGTGTACAATGGCATTGATGAACGTGAAAAGTCCTCCGTATGTCTGGCTAAGATCGTTCATATCGAGCGCAATCATGCCAATGGTAAAGTACATTCCTGCATTCAGTATAAGAAAAATGATATCGTCGATGGCAAATTTTTCCTTCAAAATGAGTTTGTAGGATAAAAGTACCAGGTAAAAGATGACGAAAAAAAGTGAGGCAAAGGTAAGTGCCGTGCCGATTTGATGACCGTAATCTTTTGAGGCAAACCATGAAATAAAAATACCCCAGGTAGCGAGAAAGGCAATGTAGTTGAGCGGCTTCCATTGTTTCTTCGTGGAAATGAAGAGTATCCCCAGGTTAATAATTGCCATGTAAGTGAACAGAACAAGCGCACTCGAAACAGGGCTGTGTAGAATAAAGGGCACAATGTAAGCGCCGGCCAGACCAAAGTGTGCGATCACCTGGCGGTCGTAATACAGGGCAAGTGCCACGGTGAAGACGGTAAACAAAACCATAAGCAGAAAAGCTACTACATACGGGAAGAGGTTGTAGTAGGTGTAGGCGGCATAACTGATAAAGTAAAAAATGGCCATTCCGCCGCTAAAAAGAACTGCACTGAAATTGAAATATTTTTCTTTTAAGCGAACGGCAAAAAAAGCCAGGATTCCCCCAACGAGGTAGCCAAGGGCGATGCGCATTAAAGGAGAAATCAGGTTGTTGTCGATAGCATATTTCGCACCGATCCCCACTCCGATGATAACTACGATCATTCCTATTTTGTTAATGAGGTTAGTCCCAATAAACTGCTCAAATTCGGTGGTAATGCCACTTTTCCCCCAGAAGCTTGAAGCTTTTTTACTTTCCTTTTTTATGAAATGCTCTGCGTGTCGAGGTTGCTCTTTTGGTATTTCCGGTTTTTGAACAGCGGTGGGTTGCTGGGGCGTGAACTCCCGGGTTTCTTGGGTAACAGGTTTCGGTTCTTCAACTTGTAAACGGATAATGTGCCGTTGCAGCTCATTTATTTCCTGCTGGAAATCTGATTGCTTTTTTAGTAACTCGTTTAATTTTTGGAGGAGTTCCTGTTTTTCCGATTTTGATACATTCATAAGGAATGGTTCTTTGGATTTGACTTTTGGTTTAAACAGCAGTTCCGGTTTTCAATGTAAACGGTTTGATCAGAACGGCAAGGTAAAAATCAATTTACGAAAATATACGCCAGATGAAAAACATATTGATTACTTTTGCAGCGGCAGGCCGCTTTATCGCTCTCCCGAGTTTTCGGGAGGGAGGAAAGTCCGGGCAACACAGGGCACCGTGCTTCTTAGCGGGAAGATCTTTGAAAGGGGATAGCAACATAACAGAAAATAACCACCTTGCAGTGGCGTGTCTGCAGCAGGGTACGGGTGAAAAGGTGCGGTAAAAGCGCACCGGTGGTGGTGGCAACATCGCCAGCCGTATGTCTCACGGGTTGCAAAGCCATGTATATCCCGGTTGTTTGCCGCTGTTGCGGTACAGCAGAACGGCCCGTTTTGTTCCTAACGCACAAAGGAACCGGGAGGGGTAGGCTGCAGGACCCAGGTAGTGATACCTGGGCTAGATAAATGATAAAGCTTTCCCGAGTAATCGGGATTGACAGAACCCGGCTTACAGGCCTGCCAATTTTTCTTTATTCTAATCGATAACGCTTTCTGGAAAATTTAAATGATTTTGTAGGGCATGCATGGTTGTTGCTCCGTTAAATTGCAGTTGTCTATTTGGAGAACGTAAATGGTTTTCCCATTTTTGCCCTCACAATTCGAATGAGAAAAAAGAAAGAAAATACGGATGTTGAGATTCTGAAAACGAGGGAAATAAGAAAAACCTTTGTGATGAATCAGCCATTTGTGCCTTCGTACAGTGCGCTGTTGGCGGTAAAACAAGGCATGTTAACAGTTCGGTACCGTTTTCGTGAATACGTTGTGCAAAGTAACAGCGTGATGCTCCTGAACCGGCTGGTAGTATTTGAGTTTTTAGAGATTTCTGAAGATGCGGAATTGTTGATGGTGGTGATCGATAACGATTTTCAGAACAGGGTGCCTATGCGGTTTAGTAAGCTTGATATGATTCAGTACTTTGCAACATCGCCCATTTTGCAGATCTCCTTTCCCGAAAATGAATTTGAAGAAGTTTGGGAAATTGTCCGGATTATGGAAAAAAGGCAGCATCAAAGTCAGTTTCCTTTTACGATCGATTTGTTGCACACCTTGTTGGTGGCGGTTTCTTATATGATGGCCAAGCAGATCAACGAGAACATGCCGTTGAAGAATCCGAACGAATCGAGACGCGAAAAGTTGACCGTGGAATTTATTCGTTTGTTGCATGTTCATTTCCGCGAACAACATAATCTTAATTTTTACGCCGAGCGTTTAGGGGTGACATCAAAACATTTATCGGAGAACCTGAAAAAAGTAACCGGGTTTACCGGTCGGGAGCTAATCAATATGGCGTTGGTTTGCGAAGCAAAAGTGTTGCTAGTAAATGATAATGTGAAAGTTGCAGTGGTTTCCGATCAGTTGAATTTTTCCGATCAGTTTGCCTTTAGTAAGTTTTTTAAGCGCTTAACCAATAGTAGTCCCACCGAATATAGCAGCAGTTTTTCATCGATTTAATCCGTAATTCAGACATGCTTTCCCGAACATAGTCTATTCTTAGACCATTTCAGAATATGGATCTTTGTGCCTTGCCGAATGAGCAGCAATTTAAAGTCATGAAAACAATTAACCGCGGCAGAAAATGTAAGACGCGATAGAAAAAGAAAAGTGCTGTTGGCTCATTACTGGCTTTCTGAAATCCGCGTTTTTATGTCAGATTGGTTTATTTTAGATTTTTTGTTTTAGTGGCTGGTGTGTAATGTGTTGGATATCATATTGCTAAAAAAAGTACTTTATGTTGAATTGGATAATAAATTGTATTTTTGAAGCAGGAAGGTAAAACAGCAAAGTTCACCAGATGAGCCTGGTAGTTATTTTTGTGAAGATACCGGATCTGTCGGGTGATTTGAGAAGAGAGATTAGACAAAGGGAGTAAAGAACAATCGACTTGATATGGGAAATATTTACACGCAGGGAAGCAAAAGAAAAATCAGTAAAATGATTGAAGAAGTAAAAGGTAAGCAGATTCCCCTTAGCGGAAAATGTTAGGTACATTTCTCTTAATTGTACTTTTGAAGTTTTGAAAATAAGTACAACAAGTTGCACTAGGATTATTATATGAAATATTTGGCTGGCCTTTTATTTGTCATTTTATGGATTAATTCATCATTCGCACAGGAGGAACAAAGTGCCCGGTATAATATATGGGTATTTGGGATGAATATCGGGGAGTTCTCGGTAACTCAAAAAGAAAAAAACGGAAATATAGACATACAAGCCGTAACTGATGTGGAAGTAAAACTAATTGTTCCGTACCGGGTAAAATTTATCCAGAATAGTGCATACAAACAAGGAAGTCTGGCCAATTTTCATGTGCAGACCTTGAAGAACGGAAAAATAAATTCAGATACCAGGCTCGAGCGGGAAGGGAACGCCTATGTGTTGGTGAAAGACGGTGATTCGACCGTGGTGAACGAAAACATCACCTTTAGTGGTAGCCTGCTGTACTTTAACGAACCCAAAGGAATTTCAAAGATATTTAAAGAAAGGAGTGGCGAGGTTCAGAAAATTGAAAAGATAGCAGACCATTCCTACTTAATTACCGACGAGAAAAACAAGAAAGCACACGAGTACAGTTACAAGGATGGAATTTTGCAACAGGCAGAATTAAAACATCCTTTGGCAACGATTTATTTAAAACGAGTAATATAGACATTGGTACGAATGATTGTATATTCTGACATAGAACCTGTTTATTACCTGTTGCCGATAATCGGCTTTATAGTGGGGTTGTTCGGGACCATGCTGGGCGGCGGCGGAGGTTTTATTTTTCTTCCGGTGCTCTCCATTTTAATCGGTGTTCCGATGCAGACGGCCGTCATTACCTCGTTGGTGGCAACCCTGCCAATTGCTATAGTCGGAACGGTCGGGCATTCGCGGAAGTCGAACATCGATTTCAGAACAGGCTTTATGTTTGCCGTTGCCGGAATTATCGGGGCTTTTATTGGCGCCGGAATTACCAGCCTGGTTAGTCCAGATCAGCTGAGGATCAGCTTTGGAGTATACTCGGTTTTGATTGCCGTCCATATTGCCTATGGCACTGTTAGGAAGGATGGATCGAACGGACAGAAGCAGGAAGAGGGGCAGCACCTCGATTTGAAAAAGAAAGCCAAAGGATCGTTTTTCGGATTGTTTGCCGGCATTATAACCGGAACATTCGGAACGAGCGGAACAGCGCCGGTAATCGCCGGACTTTTCTCGATGGAAATTCCTTTGAAATTAGTAATCGGAACCTCTTTGCTGGTTATTCTTGCCAACACGGTTTTTGCTATTGGGGCTCATTTCCTGGTCGGACAGATCGATTTTACTTTGGTAATGTTTCTTACCGGTGGTTCAGTGATTGGTTCTTTACTGGGACCCAATCTTTTGTCAAAAATGAAAACGGATAAATCAGAAAATAAAGCGAGATACATATACGCAGCAGTAATGGTGCTGATTGGCGTATTGATGATCGCAGGGTTGAAAAAATAAATTTATGTATAGAAGATGATTCAGGCTATTTACTATATTATCCTTATTTACTTCCTGCTGGGTGGGATCGGATTCTATTTTATTAACCGAAAGAAAGATCCGGCGGTTGCAAAAGAGAGTTATACCAAATTTGGTGTTTACTTTCTGATCATTAACGCCTTGTTTTTTAGTATCACCATCAATTCGTCCATTTTTCATCTCCTGACAATAGTTATTACCGTTGGCGGACTTTTCGAACTGCTGAAATTATTTAGAAACAGTGGTTTTCAGAAGAAAGAATTCTTTGCAATATCGTTGCTGATTTTTGCTATTCTATCTGCAGGATTCATTGCTTTTGGCGGATTGGAGAAAGGCTTGATTTTATTTGCCTTCCTGGTGCTTTCCATCTTCGATAGTTTTAGTCAGATTATCGGTCAGTTGTGGGGGCGGAAAAAACTGTTCCCCGAAATAAGCCCTAAAAAAACAGTCGGTGGACTGGTTGGCGGTGCTTCGGTAGCCCTGGCGAGTAGTTATTTGCTGAAAGATTTGTACGCAGGAGAAACATTGGATGCACTTGTTTTAGCTATTGGTGTGATTGCATTTGCTTTTGCCGGCGATTTGTCGGCTTCATTTTACAAAAGAAAATTTACTGTAAAAGATTTTAGTCGCCTAATTCCGGGGCACGGTGGACTGCTCGATCGGTTCGACAGCCTGATTGCCGGCGGAGCTTGGGTGGCATTATATATTCTGGTTTTTAATTTTTGACAGGAACTATAAAAGATATGGGAAATATTATTGTTTTATCGGTTGTTTACCTCGTCGGGATTGTGTTGTTGCTGGCTTTTAATGAGTTAAATTACAGAAGGCTCAACCTGAAAGGCGAATTCACACGTAAGTTTGCTCATTTTGTAGCTACATTGGCCGTGGTGCCTTTCCCCTACATTTTTCCGTCGCACTGGTACATTTTGGTACTGGCCTCGCTGTTCTTTTTAGCGCTTTTTGTTACCCAGTACAGTAAACAACTAAAATCAATTCACGATATCGAGCGAAAATCTATAGGCAGTTACTTGCTTCCCCTCTCAATTTATGTTACCTTTTTAATAGCAAACTTGCTTGACAATAAGTTCATTTACATTTTGCCCATGCTGATTCTGGCCATTTGCGACCCAATTGCGGCTATACTAGGGATCAATATTAAAAACTATAATGGTCGCATAGTATTATTTGGGCACAAATTGAACAAAACATGGTTGGGATCGGGGAGTTTTCTGGTGACCAGCTTTGTAATCAGCTTGATCGCACTGTATTTTCACAGACATGTGTTTGATCTGAAAACATTTTTATTGGCGCTTTCGGTTGCTGTGGCAACCACAACCGGCGAACTCGTTAGCTGGCGCGGATCTGATAACCTAACCATTCCACTTAGTGCGGTGTTGATATTGGTATTATTTCTTTAATCGGATAATTTGGAAAAAATAGATATACGGTAGTAGATATTCTCAAGAGAAAACAAGAAACATGAAAACGATTGTCATTAACGGAGCAAATGGCTATGTAGCGGCCAATTTTATTAACGAGCTACTTTTGGAGGATTTCAAGATCATTGCCCTCGTGCGAGCGGGAAAAATCCCGGCGCAGGAGAGAATGATCAATATGCTTTCCGATCTAAATGATGGGAAGGAATTTAAATCTGACAAACTTAAAGTATACGATTACTCGCTGGTCGACGAAAATTTTTCAATTGCTGAAGAGCAGCTAAACGAGATCTTTGGCAGCGATGTGGATTATTTTCATTTTGCAGCAAGTTTGAAGTACGATTTCAAAGCAAAAGATGAGATTTTTCAGACAAACCTCGACGGTGTTCAGAATTCAATGCGGGTATTCTCAAAATTTGCATCAAAGAAATCGCGCTTTTTCTTTATCAGTACAGCGTATTCGAGCGGAATAATGGAAGGAAAATTTGAAGAGAAATTCTACGATAATGCCGATATCTCCATGTTCCGCAATTATTACGAGCAGTCGAAACGTTTTGCCGAAAATCTGATCAGAAAACAAATTGAAGAGGAGGGACTGAATGGACATATTTTACGTTTATCGCAAGTAGTTGGGAACAACAAAACGGGAGTAACCAAAACCGATTATGGCATTTTCGACTTTGCGCGCCGTATTCAGAGCATGGCCAACCGGCATCCGTACCGCAAAGTGCGTGTAAAGGTAAATCCCGAAACCACACAGAACCTGATTCCGATTGATACTGTAGTAAGCTACCTGATGCAGGTTGTTAAAATTTCGGAGATCCCCGTAATTATGAATGTGGTAGCTAAGCAGGGAATTCGGAATGGTTTTATATTAAGCTGTTTGAGCGAGTTGGTCCCGATTTCACTGTTGTCTCTACCTGAGCTGGAAGTTTCGGAAATGGATTCCTATGAAAGGATCATTTCTATCGGGATGTCTTTTACGGCCAGTTACACCGATACAAACATGAATTTTGATACCACCAAACTGGATGAAGTGATGCAGTTGGAAGCAAATGAAGCCAGCGAGGAATCGATTCGGAAAATGTTGGAATATTTTTTGGATAAGGCATCCGATAAAAAGGCGCGGATTGCCAGTTAACAGAGAATGAAAAGCAGAATCAGATAAGGCGTGATTGATTCTATCGGAACGGGCAATTATATTGCCGGAGGATTGAATCAATCACGCTAAAACACCCGGTTTAGGCCGGGAATTAACAATTTTTACAAATGAAACAGATTACAGTAAGAGGGGAAAAAATAATAAACGTGCCCAATTTTATTAGCCTTTACAGGCTTTTGGCATTTCCCCTGATATTTTATTTTGCACTTACCGGACAGGAAAAATACTACGTTATTTTCTTGTGCATTAGCCTGGTGAGTGATGTGCTGGATGGAAATATAGCGCGTTTCTTTAAACTTCAAACCAATTTTGGCGCAGCGCTTGACAATCTGGCAGATATATGTACATATGCCATGGCATTGCTGGGATTATTTCTGTTCAAATGGACAGAAATTGAACCGCATGCGTGGATCTTGTATTTGTTCCTGACGGTTTTTGTATTAAGTTACATTATTTCATTTTACCGTTTTGGTAAAATACCGGGATTGCATTTATACTCGGCTGTTTCGGCCGGATACATTCAAAGTATATTCTTTTTTGTACTCTTCGTTTTTGGCTTTTATACCTGGATGTACTACCTCGCAGTAGGTTGGGGAGTATTTGCCTACATCGAAAAGATTTTTGTATTGCTTCGGCTTAACGACATTCGGATTGGAGTAAAAGGACTGTACTGGTTAATTCAGAGTGAAAAAAGGCAGTCTTTAAACTAACCAAAATGTTGAGAAGGATATTTACAACTGCCACGCTTTTGCTTGTGGTAAGTTGGTGGGGTGCCGCTCAGGAGATTTCCGGAATTGTGCAGGATGTGGATACAAAAGAAGCCATTCCGTTTGCCAATATCTGGATAAAAGGAACCATGCAGGGGACCCAGTCAAATGCGGAGGGGCGTTTCATCCTGAAAAAGACACAGGGAGACACTCTGGCGATATCTTCGGTTGGCTACCAGCAAAAGGAAATAGTACTTAACGGTAAAAACGAGCAATTCACGGTTGAATTAAAAAAAGTAGTTCAGAAAATCGAAGAGGTTACCGTTAAGTCGGATATTCCTTTTGCCAAAGTTGTTTTCAACCTGATACAAAAACACAAAAAGGATAACCACGACAAGCTGCATCAGGTTCGCGATTACAAACAGCTGGAAAACACTACCGTTTACATTGCGGTAGATACCACGGCTAAAATCAATCGCTTTTTTGATAACATGGAAGAGGTGACCATGGAAATGGAAGGACAAAATCTCCGTTTCTCTCCGATTTATCTGTTGGAGGAAGCGGAGCTTGTTTCGCCCGATTCGATGAGTGTGGTTTACACGAAAAAAGATGGAATATTCCCGCGTTTAAATCCTGCCATCGAAAGTCTGATTCTGAACAACGTTGTGGTGGATCTGGATTTCTACAAGGAGCAGATTCGCATCCTCGATCGTGGTTTTATTTCGCCGATTGCCAGCACGGCCTGGATGTACTACAACATCTTTTTTAACGACAGCGTTTACGAAGGTGATCACACCTACTATCATATGACCTACACCCCAAAGAACCCGCTGAATCCCTTGTTTTCGGGTAGCTTTTTGGTCGATAGCGAAACATTTGCCCTAAAGAGTATTGAAGCCTTTATTTCGGGTAAAGCCAACCTGAATTTTGTTAACGGTTTCAGAGGTACAGTAAACTACAAAACATTACCCGACGGACAATATTTTTACGATGCACAGAACATTGGAATCAATCT
This sequence comes from Maribellus sp. YY47, assembly GCF_023111095.1. Lineage (GTDB taxonomy): Bacteria > Bacteroidota > Bacteroidia > Bacteroidales > Prolixibacteraceae > Draconibacterium. The sequence goes on along the minus strand of NZ_JALGYW010000003.1, from coordinate 143,875 downwards.
TTCGATCAGGCTGAACAAGGATTCTACCTCGTACAGCTCGCGGCGAATGGACCAGATTGCCAGTGGAAACTGGCTGATCAATAAAACCACACAGTATTCGAATGCCGAACGCTTAGGTGAAATAAAACCGGGCGAATGGAAAAATCAGCCCGAGTTTTCAGTCGATCATTTGGGCGAAGAAACCTATTTTACCGTAAATAAGCTCAAAGAGCAGAAAGTGGTAAAGGGGATTGATAAAGTGGGAGGAATGGCGCTTTCCAGCTACTATAACGCGGGAAAACTCGATGTGGGGCCGGTGTTTGATATTTACACCACCAACCGCATTGAGGGAACACGACTGACAGTGCCCCTGCGAACCAGCGAGCAAATGTTTAAGCGCTTTTCGGTGGGCGGTTTCCTCGGATACGGTTCCATGAGTAAAGAGTTTAAGTACGGTGGAAACTTAATCTACCAACCCGGCACTACCGATAAGTTTTTGTTGCGCTTCAGGTATTACAACGATTACAACCTGATTTCGCAGGATAAGTTTTTGCGGTTCATAAAGAATAATCCCAACAATAAAGGAAATGCCAACTTTATTGCATCTTTTACTACTCGCGAAAAAAATCCCTATCTGAAAGAGGAAAAATATGTAGAATTCCGTGTGGATTATAACGGTGAAAAAGATGTGCATCTGGAAGCCTCGCCTTATGTGCTTTGGAACCGAAATACGCCTTTTGTTCAGTTTGTCAGGGATGGAATTTCGTATCCGAAGTATAATAACTATGGTGTGTTGTTTGATTTGCGTCTTGCATTTCGCCAGCACTACGACAAGTATTTCTTCGAGCGTGTTTATTACATCACCCCGGTGCCGGTTATTAACTTAGGTTGGGATGTGGGAACAACCACCATTCCCGGCGTAAACAAAAGCGATCTGGGTTATTATTCGCATTTCCACGGATCGATTTCAGGGCGCGTGTTGCTGGGGCAGCTTTTTGTCAATTATATGCTGAACGGCGGTTATTTGTTTGGCGATGCCCCTTACGATTTGCTTGATCAACCGGTGGGTTCCATGTCGCTCGGATTTGCCAAGTACCGGTTTAACCTCTTGCATCATGCGTCGTTTGCCCACAATGCGTACACCAACTTTCATGCACATTTAAATGGTGGCGGTTTTATTTTGAACAAGATACCGGTAATCCGGTCGTTTAAATTGCGTGAAATTGTTTCGATAAAGGCCCATTACGGAAGCCTGACCAAAGCGTACAACCCGATTTTTGATTTGCCTGGTTTTTACGACAACAGCAAAAACGCGCCGTATGCCGAAATCGGATTCGGGGTAACCAATGTGTTTAAAGTGCTTCGCGTGGAATACGTAAGACATTTGGGCGGTACATACCGCAATGCCCATTTCACCGACAAAAACGGTATATTCTTCCGGACTGAAATGAGTTTCTAAATCGATAATAAAGAACCGCAACCAGGAGCATAAGCTGTTTTTGCTTGCGGTTTGTGTTTTGAAAAGAGATGTTGTGCGGAAAGAAATCAGATGCTGTAATAGCCGTTTTTAATTGCAAAAACAACAAGGTTCGCTGTATTTTTTGATTGCGTTTTCAAGAGCAAATTCTCCCGGTGTTTGTCAACGGTTCTTTTGCTGATCGATAAAATATCGGCAATTTCCTGGTTGGAGCAACCTTTACAAATCAGGCTTAGTACTTCCGTTTCACGTTCGGTGAGTTCGTAGTCGGTTTTCCCGGCAGATCTGTCATTCATGCGGTTTACGATCGACTGAAGGATCTCCATCGAAAAATAGTTCCTTCCTTCCAATACATCGGTAATGGCCTTTTTCACTTCCGTGAAATTGGAATTTTTCAGAAGAAATCCGTTTGCTCCCGCTTCAATCATGGTGGCATAATAGCTTTCGTCGGAATACATCGATACTGCAATGATTTTTATTCCGGGATGAATTTCGAGTGCTTTTTTAGCGGCTTCGGTGCCGTTCATTCCGGGCATTTCAATGTCCAGAAGCGCCACGTCAACATTCTTTTCTTTTATGCCTTTCAGGAAATCCAATCCATTTTCGGCTTCATAAATTTCATCGACAAAATCGAGCTGCGAAAGCAAAAACTTTAATCCTTCGCGAAACAGCGAATGGTCGTCAATCACATAAATGTTTATCTTTTTCATTTCAGGGGAATTTGAATCGTCATGTTCATTCCTTTTCCCGGTTCCGAATCGAGGTAGTAAACACCATTCATCGATTTTATGCGCGAACGGATATTCTCGAATCCCATACCTTTGCCTTTCAGTGAGTTGGGTTGATTGTTCATTTCGAAACCCACTCCGTTGTCGGAATAAGTCATTTTTAAAAGATCTCCGGTTTCAGTTATATTCAGTGAGATTTTATCAGGGGCGGCGTGTTTTAGGCTGTTGTTCAGAAGTTCGGAAATTACCCGAAACAAGCCAATCTCGATATCGTAGCGGAAACGTTTTGCTTCAATATTGCCACTCAGGTTAAAAGCGATGGTAGAGTTGGCAAGCATTTGACTGCTGATGGTTTCCAGCGACTTTGTCAATCCATAATTTTTTAAAAGATGAGGGCTCAGGTGGTTCGATATTTCCTTTAGGGCAACAATGGCTTCGTCGGTTGCTTTGCAGGTGAGTTCAATCATTTTCTGATTCGATTGGTCCATTTTGTCCGAATCAATTGCGCTCACCGTCATTTTTATGGATGAAAGAACGGGGCCCAATCCGTCGTGCAGATCACGTGCAATCGATCGTCGAGCTTGCTCTTCTCCCTGGATCACAGCTTTTAGTAAGCGCGATTCATTCTCTTTTCGAAGCAGTTCGATCCGGTCCTGTAAATTGAAAATCTGACGGATAAAAATTACACCGGCCAGCATAAGGATGGAGATCATAACTCCGATCCAGCTGCTGAATTCAACTTTTGTGATCAACTGTGTTTCCCAGAAAAGAGATGAAAATTCAAACAGTCGGCGCAAAGCCATCAATACGAATCCTGCAGAAATAAGGATCCACGAGATATTAAAACGCGTACGCCGAATGAGACTGACGGCTGTAATGGCTGCTCCCAGCTGAATCAGCATCGAGAGCAACAGGGCTATCTTGAGTACCATTTGGTTTTTTGGTAAAGGTAAGGTTTTTGGACGTTGGGTATTCTGGAATTTCGGCTAGTTTATTGGCGATAAAATTGAAACGAATAATATCCCAATTTATGGGGGTTGTGTGTGCTGACAACGTCCCCTTATTTTGTAAAATAGGTTCAAATCGTCAACCATGACCTGTCTTATTGATAATATCCCGATTCAAAAGTTTAGTGACTATAGCAATAACTCACACGGATTTTTTATTCGCAGTATAGAAGATATTCGGAAAAAAGCTAAGCAAAACCTTTCAGTTCCAAGAAAACTGGAATTCTATAAAATAGTTTATGTTATCTGAGGATATGGTTCGCATAAAGTAGATCAGGATAATGTTCAGCGTTGGCCGGAAACATTCTTGCTGATAAGCTAATCACAATTTAATCCCTGATCCTACTTTGTCCAGATGTTAGGTGGATATGCGTAGTTTCAATAGGTTGGGAAGATGCAAATGCACAGGATTATTGAGAAGAGCAGACCAGGAAAACTGAAAGAGTAAACAGAGCAGAAGGATGGGACAAATAGCAAAAAACTACATGAGGATATACAGGGGTTTGAATAACAACCCGATGTAATGGATAGAAATACATCGGGTTATAATTTATAAGCGTGCCCAGAACCGGATAAATCTTTAAAAAAAGCGGGAAGATATCCCCGCTATTTATTTATTTTCTTTTTACAGACCATCCTGTTTTCAGCCCAAATACAAACCAGCCAAGATACAATGCGCCCACCGCAAATATTGTATCACCGATTACCCGTAACCAACGAACTGTTTCCAGCGTTGGCGTTTCCAGAAATTCGGCCGAACGGGCGTACCACAATCCGTGTTTCACACTGGCAACGGTTTGAGCCAAGCCAACAGGAAGCACGCTTAAAACAACCATTAACAGTAGTCCAACATTCAGCATCCAAAATGAAAGGCGTATATTTTTTTCTTTCCACGTTACATTCAAATCCATATCACGCAAAACAAAGAGCATAAGCCCGATCCCCAGCATTCCGTAGACCCCAAACAAGGCTGTATGTCCGTGAACCGGTGTTGTATTCAGCCCCTGCATGTAGTAAAGTGCAATGGGCGGATTGATAAGGAAACCAAAGATACCGGCGCCCAAAAAGTTCCAGAAAGCCACCGAAACGAAAAAGTAAATCGGCCATTTGTAGGCTGAAACCCATTCCTTCGCCCTGCTCATTCGTATGTTATGGTAGGCCTCAAAACCCATTAGTACCAGCGGCACTACTTCGAGCGCACTAAACGTTGCCCCAAGAGCGAGCACCGCGGTTGGAGTTCCTGTAAAATACAAGTGATGAAAAGTCCCTAAAATTCCTCCGGAAAGGAAAATAATGGTCGAGAACAACACACTGGAAGTGGCTATTTTTGCCTGAATCAACTGCATCCGAACAAACAGGAAAGCAATGGCCACGGTAGCAAACACCTCGAAGAAGCCTTCCACCCAAAGGTGCACCACCCACCAGCGCCAGTACTCGGCAATGGCCAGGTGCGTTTGCCGACCCCACATTAAACCGGCGGCATAAAAAGCTGCAATGGCTACTGAAGCAATCAGGAACATCGTCAGCAAATGACGGTTCTCGTTTTTTGCCTTTATGGCCGGCCAGATCGCTCGTCCCATCAACAACAACCACAAAACCAGTCCGATAAACAGGAATATTTGCCAGAATCGTCCGAGGTCAACATATTCGTATCCCTGATGCCCAAACCAGAAGTTTTCGATCAGGCCCAGTTTCTGCATTACTCCCATCCATTGTCCGGCCAGCGAGCCCACAACAATAATCAGCAATGCAATAAACAAGAAGTTAACTCCGAAGCGTTGAAATTTTGGTTCTTTCCCCGAGATTGCGGGAGCAATAAACAAGCCGGTAGCCAGCCACGAAGTGGCGATCCAGAAAATGGCTAACTGAATGTGCCAGGTGCGGGAAATGGAGTACGGTAATACATCCGCCAGTGGCAGCCCGTAAAAACCGAGCCCTTCCACTCCGTAGTGTGCCGTAATAACCCCCATTAATATCTGCACCAAAATAAGGGCTGTTACTACCCAGAAATATTTTAAGGTCGCTTTCATTGAAGGGGTGAGTTGGGTCCCCGATAAAGGATTCACCTTGGGTACAACATGGTCCTCTTCCTCCTCGCGGTTGGTGGCGTAATACCAGCCAAGCAGGCCAATGCCAAACAGCAAAATAATCACACTAAAGCCAGTCCACAGAAGCAGCGCCCCCGTTGGTTCGTTGCCCACCAGTTTTTCGGGCGGCCAGTTATTGGTGAAGGTGATTTCCATGCCGGGCCGCTCGGTTACTGTTGCCCACGAAGCCCAAAAGAAAAAGGCGTTCATTTTCCGCATTCTTTCCGGGTCTTTTATTGTGTTGGCCGGAATGCTGTAGGCTTCACGTAAATGTGCAAGCTCCGGATCGTTCATAAACAAACCGCCATAATGCGCACTGTTGCTTTGGATAGCTTCTGCGCGCACCTCCGAAATGATCGTGTTCTTCGACTGCGTGTCGTAAGTATTTTTTCGTAATTCGTTTTGCAAACGTTTTTGCAACTGGGCCTGGTTTTCATCCGGCAGGTCGTCGTACCTTTTTGAAAAATCGTCCAACGACCACTTATTCAGAATAAAAACAGCCTCGCGGTGCAGCCAGTCGGCGGTCCAGTCGGGAGCTTTGTAGGCGCCGTGCCCCCAAACAGTTCCGACTTCCTGCCCTCCCATCGATTGCCAAACATTTTGGCCATCCTTGATATCTGCAGCAGTAAATACCACCGTGCCATCTTCGGTGACCACTTTTTCAGGAATGGGAGGTGCTTCGCGATAAATTTCCCGGCCATAGTATCCAAGTATTCCAAACGAAATAACCATAACCAGGATAAAACCGATCCAAAGTTTCTTTGAATTCATAAGATTGATTTTTATTGTTTCTGGGAGCAAATATAAAATAAAATCATAAAAGGACCCTGCTGTCCTTTTATAAAAAAAATTATACCTTTGACAAAAAATAGAATTATGGAAATTAATTTGAATACTTCAGTGGGCGAAATTGTAAAAGGAAACTACAAAACAGCCCGGATTTTTGATCAGCACAAAATTGATTTTTGTTGTGGCGGAGCCATCAGTGTTAAAGATGCCTGTTCAAAGGCAAATGTTTCGCAGGAGGTTTTACTTGAAGAGCTGGAAACGGTTTTTCTTACGGATGATCCCGATTCAAAATACATCGACAGTTTAGGTCTCGATCAGCTAAGTGATTATATTGTGGCACGTCATCATTCGTATGTAAGCCAGAATATTCCCTTTCTTCAGCAAAAGCTTCAAAAACTTTGCGATGTACACGGCGAAAATCATCCGGAGCTTTTCAAAGTAAAAGACTTGTTTAGCACAGCAGCCGGCAACCTGACCATGCACATGCAAAAAGAGGAGTTGGTACTTTTCCCGTACATCCAGAAAATGGTTCAATATAAAAACGGCGACACTAGCATTGCGAACGAATTTGGAGGCGTTAACGGCCCGATAGAAGTAATGTTGCAGGAACACCAGGCCGAGGGCGAGCGCTTTTTTGAAATAGCGGACCTAACTTCTGACTATACCTGCCCGCCCGACGGATGCAACACCTATCGCATTACTTATCAGACGCTAAGCGACTTCGAGCAGGATCTGCACCGACATATTCATTTGGAAAACAACATTTTATTTTTGAAAGCATTAGCTTTGGAAAAAGAAATTATTTCCAAAAACTAAAGACATGTTAGCAAAAAGTACCGAATATGCCATACGGGCACTGGTTTATGTTCAGCTTAAAAACTGGGAAGGAAAGCGACCCGGAGTAGTTGAAATTGCACGCGAGATTGAAGCGCCCGAGGCATTTTCGGCCAAAATTCTGCAAACCCTTACCCGGCATCAGTTGCTCGACTCGGCAAAAGGACGAGGCGGAGGCTTCTTTTTCAACGACGAACAAACCGAACTTTCGCTATATAAGATCATTCATGTAATGGAAGGCGACGGCTGTTTCCACCGCTGCGGATTTGGGCTGAAATCGTGCAACAACGAAAATCCATGCCCACTGCACGAGCAGTACAAAGTGGTTCGCGACAGCTTTTACGACATTGTTCGAAAAGAAACCATTCAATCTCTCTCTGAAAAAATTAAAAAAGGCGAAGCTGTTCTAAAACGCTCGATTACTTAAACCCAAAAAATAACCGTTTTGAAAACAATTGGAATAATCGGGGGCCTGGGACCCGAAGCAACCATCGATTACTACAAGGAAATCATCCACCATTTCAATCTGAAGAATCAGACCGGAAATGCTGTTTATCCCGAAATTGTGATTTACAGTGTGGACATGTGGAAACTGGTGGGGCTTTTGGGACAGAAGAAATACGATGAGGCCATTGACTACCTGGTTCTCGGCGTTAACAGCCTTGGAAAAGCAGGAGTTGATTTTGCTGCCTTAAGCGCCAACACTCCACACCTTTTATTCGATGAAATTCAACAAAGAGTAAGTGTCCCGCTCATTAGTATCGTAGAAGCCTGCGCAAAGAAAGCTCAATCACTGTCGGTAAAAAAGTGCGGACTGATCGGCACCAAATTCACCATGCAAAACGATTTCTACCGTAAAGTGTTTTTCAACTATAATATGGATATAGTGGTGCCCGGCCCGGAACAAATCGAGTACATCAATCAGAAAGTATTCAACGAAATTGAACTGGGAATTTTTAAAGAAGAAACCAAAAACGACTTTCTCGAAATTGTTGGCAACATGAAAAAGGAGCACGAAATTGAAGCAGTTATCCTGGGGTGCACCGAATTTCCGCTTATGTTCAGGGAAGAAGCTTATTTGGGAATGCCGTTTCTGAATACCACAAAAATTCATGTGGAGGCTATTTTAAAGGAATGTTTGAGTGGGAATTAAACGAGTTTGGAGAGACGATAGTGTGAACCAGTGCATAGCCTGCAAAATTTGCCAGGCATTTGCCCCGAGGGTTTTCAAGGTGTTTGATAAAATGATTGTAGTGCCCTGGCCCGACTACGATTTATACGAACAGGAAATCAAAGAAGCGGCAGAAAACTGCCCGGTACAAATTATAAAATTTGAGGAACAGAGTAATTGAGTTGATTACGATTATGTCAGAATTCACAACAACCAACGAAAAAAGACTGGCGAAATTACGGGAAGTTTCAAAAATGATTCTCGAAACAGGAAATGCACATTCTTTTGTGATGGCCAACAAAAGCTTTATTCCAACCGTTGTTCCCTCCGATTTTATTGCGCTGTTCGATTTTCTTGTTCAGGAAGAAATTCCGGTTGACAAACTGAAAATGCTTGCCAACAAGGTTTTGAATATTTTTCACATCCCGATTGAAAATTATCTGCGGATAGAGCCACCCGCCGGTTCATTTTTGGATGTTCTGGAACAAAACAACCGCCATATGGTGCAGGTTCTGGATCAGATACGGCCCGTTTTTAAGGCCTTCGCCAAAGATACTCGGGATAAGACTTTGAGGGCAGAATTACTCCAACACTTCAGGAAGCTCGAAGTATTTGTAAAGCACTACACCATCAAGGAAAATGTTTTGTTTCCGGTAATTGAGAAAACCTGGCCCGATTACCGCTGTCTGCAAATTATGTGGTCGATTCACGACGACATCCGCAAAAATCTGAAAACAGTTACACAACAACTGGAAAGCGGACAGGTGGATGCCCGGCAATTTAACCGCTGTGTGGGGGATATCTACTTCAACATGCTGGCCATCAAATTCAGGGAAGAACACATACTGTTTCCGGCTATTCTCTCTACCATCAGCGACGAAGAACTGCAGTCGATGAATCGACTGGGCTTTGAAATGGGTTACCCCTATATTCACCCCTCCCACGCAACAGCAGGGAAAGAGGAAGTAAGCAGGGGCGATGGTTTTATCAACCTGGGAACCGGTGTTTTAAGTGTCGAACAAATCAGCTTAATTTTTAACCACCTGCCGGTTGACATTACTTACGTGGATGAAAACAATAAAGTGCAGTATTTTTCGACTCCTCCCAAAAGGATTTTTCCGCGCACCACAGCCATCATCGGGCGTGAGGTAAAAAACTGCCATCCGCCTGAAAGTGTTCATGTGGTAGAGAGAATTGTTGAATCTTTCCGCTCCGGTGAAAAAGATCAGGCTTCTTTCTGGATAAAAATGAAAGGCGAATTTATTCTTATTCGCTATTTTGCGGTGAGAGATCAGGCGGGACAATACAAAGGCGTAATTGAAGTTTCGCAGGAAATATCCGATATCCAATCATTGGAAGGGGAAAAAAGGTTACTGGATTGGTAATTTAGATTTGCTTTTCAGCTTTTTGCAGTTTCATAGAACATTTCCTCAATAGTACTTTGTCCAGATGTTCGACGGATGCTATAAACGAAAAAAGCAGTTCGTTAGAACTGCTTTTTGTTTGGTGACTCAGCTGGGGCTCGAACCCAGGACCCCATCCTTAAAAGGGATGTGCTCTACCTGCTGAGCTACTGAGTCATCCTTTGTATGTTCCTTTGTTTTTCAAAGGCGGGTGCAAAGGTAGTATTTATTTTTTCACAGTAAATTATTTCATGCAAAACTTATGCTTTATTTTTCGATTGGCTGATAAAAACAAAAAAGCTCCGAATTTCTTCAGAGCTTTTGTTTGGTGACTCAGCTGGGGCTCGAACCCAGGACCCCATCCTTAAAAGGGATGTGCTCTACCTGCTGAGCTACTGAGTCATCCTTTGTATGTTCCTTTGTTTCTCAAAGGCGGGTGCAAAAGTAGTATTTATTTTTTTCCACACAAACGCATCTTCAACTTTTTTGATTTTTTTTGATGCTTCGTTCTTTTTGTCTCACGGAAATTTAGCTCTTTTTTAGAAATAAACCACTGATTTTTAGTTTTTTGAATATTTAAAATTAGTGTGCCGGCCGATATGAAGAAAAAATCAAAGATTTGAAGGGAAAAAATTTAATTGTAGTTTTGAGTCATTCTAAAAGTAAACTTTCGTTGAAGGAGCCGGTATATATTTCAATTTAGCTTGGTTAGTACAGAAGGATATATTGTTATTGCGGTCGTGGTACTCACGATCGTTGCCCTGGCGAAAGAACTAATGCGCCCCGGGCTGATTTTATTTTCCGCGTCTACCATTTTGCTGGCCACCGGCATTATCTCAAGCGAAGAAATGCTGGCTGGATTCTCCAATAAAGGGATGCTCACTGTTGGGGTACTTTTCCTGGTTAGTGAGGGCGTTCGACAATCCGGCGTTTTAAACCGGGTGGCTCAAACCTATCTCCCGCGAAAAAGACGAAAGATGGTGTCGATGATTCCACAGATTATGGTGCCGGTTTCCATTATGTCAGGCTTTTTGAACAACACTCCTGTGGTGATCATTTTTGCTCCCATTATCAAAAAATGGTCGGAGAACCTGAATCTATCTTCGAAGAAATTTCTGATTCCGCTATCGTACGCTACAATTTTTGGAGGGATGTGCACCTTAATCGGCACATCGACCAATCTTGTGGTGCACGGATTGATTCTCGAAAATGGCTATGAAGGTTTCAGTATGTTTGAGTTGGCTAAAGTGGGTGGTTTTATTACGGTAGCAGGTACCATTTATATCATACTCTTTGGGAATCTGCTTCTGCCGGGTGAAAAAATTGTTTTCAACTCCAAAAGTTCGACGGAATACAAAGATTACTATTACGATGTGATTGTTACTGAAAACAGCAGTCTTGTCGGGCAGGAGATTAAAAACGGGCGAATCAAAGAGCTGAAGGGACTTTTTATTCAGTGCATAAATCGTGGGGGAAAGGTGATTGAGGCCCGCAAAGGAACGTTTGAGCTGGAAGCCAACGATAAGCTTTTGGTGGCCGGTAAATCCGATCGTCTAACCTACATTCTTGGCAGCGATAGTATCAAGTTAAGTGGAATAGATCTGTTAAAGGGAATCTCAAAAGATAAGTTAAAGCAATACGAGGCGGTTATTGCTCCGCGTTTTCCTGCAGTTGGGAAAACGATCCACGAATTTAATTTCTATGAGCATTACCAGGCTGTAGTTTTGGCCATACATCGAAATGGGGAACGTATCACCTCGAATATGGATAACCTAAAGCTGAAAGCCGGGGATAATCTGGTGTTGCTTACCACCGAAAAATTTGCACAGAACTGGGGCGAATCAAAGATCTTTTATCTTACATCCTATATCCGGGATTACAGAACTACGGGGTCTTTCTGGAAAAAGTGGTTAGCTTTTATCATCCTTTTGCTGATGATATTGGGAACTACGTTTGGCGATTTTTTGCAAAAACCGGGCAGGATTGAACCCGATATGTTCTATTTTGCTTCGATAGCTGCCGTATTACTGGTTTGGATGAAAATTATGCCCCACCAAAAATACACAAAGGCCATCAGTTGGGATGTGTTGATCACCATCGCCTGTGCCTTTACCATTAGCAAAGCGATGCAAAGTTCCGGAGCTGCAGAAGGAATTGCGCGCACCACCATCGAATTTTCCAAAAGCTTTGGCCCGGTGGGGGTGCTGGCAGCCCTGTACATTATCACCACTATTTTTACCGAAATTATAACCAACAATGCCGCCGCTGCTCTGGTCTTTCCGATTGCATTGTCGGCGGCACAACAAATGGGGATCGATCCAAAACCTTTTTTTGTTGCCATTGCCATTGCAGCTTCAGCCAGCTTTTCTACTCCTGTCGGTTATCAGACAAACCTTATTGTACAGGCGATTGGAAACTATAAGTTCATCGATTATGTTAAAATTGGCCTTCCGCTTAACATGATTGCTTTCCTGCTTTCAATGTTATTAATTCCTTATTTCTGGAGTTTTTAGTCCTTTATTTTTGGGTTCCTCGAAGCTACAAATCGGTGAACGGAATAAAATTCTATCTTTGCCACACTATTGAAAGTTTATAGCAAAAAAAACGAACAGCTACATAACCATTCCATCTTCGTGGTATGCCTTGGTAGCTGCTGAAATAAGATTATTGACATGAATGAATATTCGTTGACCAACCTTCGTGAACTGGAAGCTGAAGCCATTCATATTATTCGCGAAGTTGCTGCCGAATTCGAAAATCCCGTAATGTTATATTCCATTGGAAAAGACTCTTCGGTGATGGTTCGTCTCGCAGAAAAAGCCTTTTATCCGGGCAAAGTTCCCTTTCCGCTGATGCACATCGATTCCAAGTGGAAGTTCAAAGAAATGATTGAGTTTCGCGACAATTACGCCAAAGAGAACAACTGGGATCTGATCGTTCATTACAATCAGGAAGGATTCGAAAGTGGTGTGGGACCTTTTACGCACGGAAGTAAAGTGCACACCGATATCATGAAAACACAGGCCCTTTTGCAAGGCCTGAACAAATACAAATTTGATGCTGCATTTGGTGGTGCACGCCGCGATGAAGAAAAATCGAGAGCAAAAGAACGTATCTTTTCTTTCCGCGACCGGTATCACCAGTGGGACCCCAAAAACCAGCGTCCCGAGCTTTGGAACATCTACAATGCGAAAGTTCACAAAGGTGAGTCCATTCGTGTATTTCCTATTTCGAACTGGACTGAACTAGACATCTGGCAGTACATTCGTTTAGAGAATATCCCAATTGTTCCGCTCTATTATGCAAAAGAACGTCCGATTGTTGAAATGGACGGAAGTCTGATCATGGTAGATGACGAACGCATGCCTCAGGAACTTCGTGATAAAGCCAAAATGCGCAAAGTTCGTTTCCGTACCCTGGGCTGTTATCCTTTAACCGGAGCCATCGATTCTGATGCGGATACCATCGAAAAGATCGTTGAAGAAATGATGACCGTGACCGTGTCGGAACGTACCACACGTGTGATCGACTTTGACCAGGAAGCCTCGATGGAGCAAAAGAAAAGAGAGGGATATTTCTAGAATCCCGGTTTTGGACGTTTGATTCCCGAGCCATGAAGTATCGGGGATCAGGTATCAAACATCAAGTATCAAAAAAAGATGACAACAGATAAATTAAACATACAGGAATTCCTGGATCAGGACCAAAAGAAAGACTTACTGCGCTTATTGACTGCCGGTTCGGTGGACGATGGTAAATCGACCCTGATAGGCCGTTTGATGTTCGACAGTAAAATGTTGTACGAAGATCAGCTGGCAGCGCTTGAACGCGACAGTAAACGTGTGGGGCATGCCGGAGAAGACATCGACTATGCCCTTTTACTCGATGGCTTGAAAGCCGAACGCGAGCAGGGAATCACCATCGATGTGGCTTACCGTTACTTTTCGACCGCCAAACGTAAGTTTATTATTGCCGATACGCCCGGACACGAGCAGTACACCCGTAACATGATCACCGGGGGATCAACGGCAAACCTGGCTATTATTTTGATTGATGCGCGTCATGGGGTGATTACCCAAACCAGACGGCATACTTACCTGGCTAATCTGCTCGGAATTAAGCACGTAGTGGTGGCTATCAATAAAATGGACCTGGTGGATTTCAGCCAGAAACGTTTTGAAGAAATTAAAAATGAATATGCTGCTTTTGTTACGCAGCTTGATGTGCCGGATGTAAATTTCATTCCATTGTCTGCCTTAAAAGGCGATAATGTGGTGGAAACATCTGATAAAATGCCCTGGTATCATGGTCCAAGTTTGCTGGAGTTCCTGGAAAACGTGCATGTAAGTTCCGACCGGAACTTTGACGATTTGCGTTATCCTGTTCAGTATGTGTTGCGTCCCGACACTAAATTCCGTGGATTCTCCACTTCGGTAGCTTCAGGTATCATCAAAAAAGGTGACGAAGTGATGGTGTTACCGTCGTTGAAAAAGTCGAAGGTAAAATCAATCATCACCTACGACGGAGAGTTGGATTATGCTTTCCCTCCGCAGTCGGTGACGGTTACTTTGGAACACGAGATCGATATTTCGCGGGGAGACATGTTGGTTCATCCCGATAACCTTCCGCGAGTGGAACGTCAGTTCGAGGCGATGCTGGTTTGGATGGACGAGAAAGACATGAACCTTTCCACACAGTTTTACATCAAACACGCCAACAACACCACGAAAGCGCGTATCGACGATATCCGTTACAAAGTGGATGTAAATACGCTTGAAAAATCGAACATCGAGAAATTTAAGCTGAATGAAATTGGCCGGGTGGTTATTACCACTACCAAGCCGCTTTTCTTCGATCCTTATAAAAAGAACAAACAAACCGGTTCGTTTATTCTGATCGACCCGGTTACTCACAATACCTGCGCGGTGGGGATGATCATCGACAAACTGAGCAGCAAGAACTTGCCTTCGCGTATCACCGATACGGACAAGGAGCGGATCGCAGCCGGAAAATCGCTGATCAAATCAGACGAACGCCAGCAGAAACTTAACCAGAAAGGTGAAACCATCTGGATCACAGGCTTGCACGGATCGGGCAAAAACGAGCTGGCTTTCAGTCTCGAACGTAAACTGTTTGATGAAGGCGCATCGGCGGTATTGATCGATGGAAGTTCGCTGCGTTCAGGATTGAGTCGCGAGCTGGATTATTCTCCGGCAGACAGAGCTGAGCATTTGCGCAGGGTGGCACACATTTGTAAAATGCTGAACGACCAGGGCGTGATCACCATCTGTTCGTTTATTTCGCGTAATGAATCGCTGCGCGAGCAGGTTGCCGAGGTGATTGGCAAAGATCGTTTCCACCTGTTTTACATGGATGCTTCGCTCGAATTCTGTAAAGAAAATAAACCGGAGCTGTATGTGAAAGCAGAAAACGGTGAGGTTGAAAACCTGCCGGGTGTTGACCTGGAATACGAAGTTCCGCAAAATGCAAAACTGGTATTCAAACCCGAAGAAAACGAGAATAACCTCGACGCGATCCTCGATTACCTGGCCAATAATAAAGTTTTCCCTATTCATTAAAATAGAAAATGAAGATACTGGTAACAGGTACTGCAGGATTTATTGGATTTCATCTGGTTAATCAACTGGTGAGACAGGATGTAGAAGTGGTGGGAATCGATAATATCAACGATTACTACTCTCCAGACCTGAAATTCGCACGGTTGGCTGAAGCCGGTGTTTCTGATGAAGCAGCTGCCTGGAATAAAAAGGTCGCCAGTTCAAGGTATCCCAATTATTCGTTTGTTCGAATGAAGCTGGAGGACCGCGAGCAGCTTAACCGGCTTTTTGAAACCGAAAAGTTTGACCTGGTTTGTAATCTGGCTGCTCAGGCTGGAGTGCGTTACAGCATTGAAAATCCGCAGGCTTATATCGATAGCAACATTGTTGGTTTTGCCAATATACTGGAAGCTTGTCGGCACCATAACATTCAGCATCTGGTGTATGCCAGTTCTTCGAGTGTTTACGGCAACAGTTCCAAAATGCCGCTTTCAACTACCGATGCGGTGGATAATCCTGTCAGTCTTTACGCTGCTACCAAAAAAAGCAACGAGCTGATGGCGCATACTTACAGTCACTTGTACGGTTTTGCAACCACCGGATTGCGCTTTTTTACGGTGTATGGACCGTGGGGAAGACCTGATATGGCCTATTTTTCATTCACAAAAAATATTCTGGATGGGAAACCCATAAAGGTATTTAACCAGGGGGAACTCTACCGCGATTTTACCTACATCGACGATATTGTGGATGGGATCATTAAAATTCTGAATTCAAAGCCAAAAACTCCCTATAAAGTATACAACATTGGAAACTCGACTCCGGTGAAACTGGTGGATTTTATCGGGACCATTGAAACGGCGTTGGGGAAGGAAGCTGCTAAAGAATACGTGGAGATGCAACCCGGCGATGTGTACAAGACTTTTGCCGATGTTAGCGACCTGGAGAACGACTTTGGCTACGCGCCCGATACACCGCTCGAAAAGGGTATTGGCCAGTTTGTAAAGTGGTACGTGGACTACTACCGTTAACGATTTGAATTCTGATCTTCAAATAGAAGTTTTCAGAAAAACATAATTTTATTATACCGAAGACGATGGCTTTTAAAGTACATCGTCTTTTTTTATAGCTTCCGGATAAAAAGTGCCCCGCGAATAATTTTATACGTCCATTTAACTTATACCTTTATTATTCTAAATTGTGAAGTGATATTATTGGCTTGATTAGCTGCGAATCAAAAGAGCTTAATTCATTCGTTTTTGAAATATTCAGATACTAAATGAGATAACTAAACTGTATGAAAAATCTGTTTCTTTTGTGTGTTCTTGCTTTGATCGTGTTTTCATGCAAGAATGAAAAAAATTTCGATCCCTGGGTGGCAATTTCACCTGCAGGAAGTCGTTTTGTGGAAATCAATCAACAGGGAGAAACTGTAATTCCAAACGGAAGAATCCTGACGCCGACAGGCAAAAGTATTGTAGTGGCGCCGCATCCGTTTGGACTGACCTTAAGTCCCGATGGAAATACCGTGGTAACAGCCAACTCAGGAATCAGTCCTTTGTCGATCACGATTATCCGGGATGTTTTGTCGGAAAATCCCGAGGTTCAGCAAATTCCGCCCGGACCGGCCACCGACCGGGGAGTACTGGCCTCTGTTTTTATGGGGCTGGCGGTTTCGAAAGATAACAGCGTAGTGTATGTTGCCGGCGGACAGGAAAACAAAGTATTTATTTTCGATCTGAAAACGGGCGATAAAAAAGGAGAATTCAATTGTTCTTTTGTGAACGATTCGGTTGATTACTCGCACGGATACATTGGCGACCTGGTGCTTTCCAGCGATGGCAAAAAATTGTATGCAGTCGATCAGATCGGTTTCAGAATGGTAATTCTGGATACAGAAACGGGTGAGCTGGAGCAAAATGTTCCGGTAGGCCGGTATCCGTTTGGCATTTGTCTTTCTCCCGATGAAAAGAAAGTGTATGTCGCCAATGTGGGGATGTTTCAATACCGCATGATCAAAGGGATTACCGGAGAAAATGCCATTGAGAAAGCCATAAAATATCCGGCTTTTGGCTATGGAAGCGAAGAGATGATAAAAGGAACCACAGTGGACAGCATGGAAATCCCGGGTCTGGGAGAGATGAATTCGCCCGAAGCTTTTTCGGTTTTTACGGTCAGTCTTGAGAATCCTGAACAAGCTGAGGTAACAGCCAAAACGAAAACAGGCCATTTGGTAGGAGCGATGGTTGAAGATATTCCGGCAGTAGGCGGCGCAAGTCCCAATTCGCTGGTGGCAACCGACGATTATGTGTTTGTGACCAACGGGACCAACGACAATATTTCGGTGATTTCGATGGAAAAAGATACGGTTGTCAGCACTATTTACCTGAAGCCCGATCCGCGAATGAAACAATTCAGGGGGGTAATTCCCTTTGGACTGGTATTGTCGCCCGATCAGCAAAAGCTTTTTGTGGCCTGTTCCGGAATCAATGCAGTAGCCGTAATTGATGTCAAAAGGCTGAAAGTGGCAGGTTATATTCCCACCGGATGGTTCCCGGCAAAATTGAAAGTGAGTAACGACGGCAAAAAACTGATTGTTACCAATGCCAAAGGATTCGGAAGCGGTCCGAACGGGGGAGCCGATTTTCAACGTGGTCCCGAAGGAAGTTACATTGGTTCGCTGATGAAAGGTACAGTGCAGGTGCTTGATATTCCCAACGATGAAGAGTTAAAGTCAATGACCGAACAAGTTGTTGCAAACAATTTTGACTTTGAAAAAGCGTCTTCCGAAAAATTTGCGTGGCGAAAAAATAACCCGGTTCCGTTGTATCCGGGAGAAAAAGAAAGCCCGATAAAACATATCGTTTTTATCTCGAAAGAAAACCGAACCTACGATGAAATTTTCGGACAGGTTGAAAAGGGAAAAGGAGATCCCACTTTGGCGCGTTACGGCAAAGGTGTTTCTTTTCATAACCGCGATAAAAGTGCGGAGGTTGAGAATGCGGACGTGATGGTGAATCATCTGAAATTAGCCAGCGATTTTGCAATTTCAGATAATTTCTATGTCGACTCGGATGTTTCGGCCGACGGACACCGCTGGCTGGTGAATACCTATCCAAACGAATGGACCGAAACCTGCACTGCAGCCAGCTATGGCGGAAACCGCAGCTTTAAGTTCGATTCAAAAGCTCCCGGTGTTTATGCCATGAACGGCGCTGCCGGCGCCATTTATCCGGAGGATTACAACGAAGCCGGCTCGATGTGGGATCACCTGGAACGGAACGATATCGACTTCTACAATTTTGGCTTTAGCATTATGTTTGAGCCCGGGCTTTACGAGCAGAAATACAAATACGAAGGAATCAGACATTACATCAATTATCCGTTACCACAACCCATCTGGGAACGCACTTCGAAACGCTACCCAACATACAACACTGCTATTCCCGATCAATTCAGAATCGATCAGTTTCAAAAAGAATTTAACGAGAAATGGATGAACGGACAGGATACAATGCCTTCGTTGATCACGGTAATTATTCCGAACGATCATGGAGCAGGGGAGCGTCCCGATGCCGGGTATCCGTTCCGCGAAAGTTACATGGCCGACAACGATCTGGCAGTGGGTCGGATTGTTGAGTTTTTATCGCACACACCGTATTGGGAAAATATGCTGATCGTAATTACCGAAGATGACGCGCAAAATGGCGTGGATCATGTGGATGCTCACCGGAGTGTTTTAATGCTGGTATCGCCCTGGGTAAAACGCGATCATGTGAGCCATGTGCATTACAGCTTTGGAAGCATCTTTAAAACTTTCTGGAATATTCTGGATTTACCCTACCTGAATCAGTACGATGCGGGCGCCAACGATCTGGCTGAGTTCTTTACCGAAACACCCGACTTTACTCCGTACAATGCGCTTCCGGTGGATTCGCGCTTTTTTGTGCCACAAAAAGCGCTCGATCCGTTTGATGAGAATTTCGACTGGAAAGCTTTGGAAGAATCGCCGGAAATGGACAACAAGGAAGACATGATCCGCGAAAGCAAAGAACGCGATGAATACCGGCTCGAAAACCGGGAGACGAAAAAGTAAAACGAATTATAGAAGAAAGGCTGTCGGTGTATTTCCGACAGCTTTTTTATCAATTCAGGTTAATTGGCTTTAATTACATAGCGTTTGAATCAGGCGCCACAGATTTTTTATTATTTTTCGAATCGCAATTTAAACGAATATCTGATACCTAATCCGACGGACTTGACGCTCGTGTTACATGTATAGGAGCTGCAGTTTTTAGTCTGATTCTGTTGATGAAGAACGCTGAATTTGCGGATTGATAAGCTAAAACTACTATGATTACATTTTCTGTTTCTCTGATAATTTTAATCCTTGGATACATTTTATATTCCCGAATTGTCGAAAGAATAGGCGGCATTGATCCGGCCAGGGAAACTCCTGCTTATTCGATGAAAGACGGGGTGGATTACCTTCCGCTTCCGTGGTGGCGTATCTTCCTGATCCAGTTTCTGAATATTGCAGGTTTGGGGCCCATTTTCGGAGCCATTGCAGGCGCCATGTGGGGACCGGTTGCCTTCCTTTGGATTGTGTTGGGATCGGTATTTGCCGGAGCTGTGCACGATTATTTCTCAGGAATGTTGTCGATCAAACACCGGGGATTGAGTATTACCGAGATTGTCGGAATTTATCTGGGAACAGGAGCGAAACAATTCATGCGCGGATTTACCGTGATTCTGATGATTATTGTAGGCGCTGTATTTATTATGGGGCCGGCAAAAATCCTGGCAGGGTTAACTCCCGGTGTGCTTTCCATGACATTCTGGGTGTGGGTGGTATTTGTGTATTACTTGCTGGCCACGATGTTACCTATCGATAAGATTATTGGCCGGCTTTACCCGATCTTTGGTTTTGCCCTTGTATTTATGGCGCTGGGATTAATCATTGCACTTTTTGTGAAAGGCTATCATATTCCGGAATTGAACCTGGCGAGTATTACCAATTTTCATTCGGAATCGGATAAATTTCCGATTTTCCCAATGTTGTTCATAACCATAGCCTGTGGTGCGATCTCCGGATTTCATGCAACCCAGTCGCCATTGATGGCTCGATGTCTTACCAACGAAAAATACGGAAGAAGGGTTTTTTACGGGGCAATGATCACCGAGGGAGTTGTTGCCTTAATCTGGGCTGCCATTGGTATGAGTTTCTTTGGAGGAATCAGGGAGCTCAACGATGTTATGAATGCCAATAACGGTAATGCTGCTTTTGTGGTGAACGAAATATCCAATTCGCTGCTCGGTACTTTGGGTGGAGTGCTGGCTTTGTTAGGCGTAGTGGCAGCTCCTATCACCTCGGGAGATACAGCGTTCAGAAGTGCGCGTTTGATTGTTGCCGACTTCCTGAATCTTAAACAGAAATCGATCGGGAATCGCTTGCTGATCAGTATTCCCTTATTTCTAATCGGCTTTTTGCTGACTCAAATCGATTTCAGTATTATCTGGCGGTATTTTGCATGGTCGAACCAAACGCTGGCAACAGTGGTGCTTTGGACCATAACCGTTTATCTGGCAAAAGAACAGAAATTCTACTGGATGACCTTGATCCCTGCCGTTTTCATGACCGCAGTAATTACGACTTACCTGATGTTTGCTCCGGAAGGATTTTCGCTTTCAAAAGAAATCTCCTATTCGGTTGGAATGTCCATCTCAGTAATTAGTTTGGCTGCGTTTTTTGTTTACCTGCGAGCGCTTAAAAAAGAAAAAGTGAAACAAACTGCGTTTTAAACAGGTTGTTTCACTTTGGTAATTATTTCAACTAAAAATTGAGGCTTTTAGGAAATTGGTGTGATACCAATTCCGGGCTGGTCGATCAAGGTGATTTTTCCATCAACCACCTGAACGCCGCTAAATACGTCGTTACTGATGAGCAGATTACCGTCAAGATCGGCCCAGTCTACTTTTGGAGCGAGTTGTGCCGCGGCAGAAACTGCGCACGACGTCTCGGTCATACAACCGATCATTACTTTCATGTCGAGTGCGCGGGCCAGGGTAATCATTTTATGAGCCTCGCGCATACCTGTGCATTTCATCAGTTTAATATTGATCCCGGAATAAATTCCGTGGGCTTTTTTTACATCGGGTAAACGTTGCAAAGCTTCGTCAGCAATAATCGGCAGCGGACTGTGTTGCGTTAGCCAGGCAATATCGTCGATGGCGGTTTTGGGCATGGGTTGCTCCACAAATTCGATCCCTTTTTCTTTCAGCCACTGCGTCATTTCCAGCGCGTGTTTTTTGTCGGTCCAGCCCTGGTTTACATCCACACACATCGGCACATCGGTCACCGAGCGAATGGTTTCGATCATCTGTTTGTCGTTGTCACGTCCAAGTTTTACTTTCAGGATTTTAAAACCTGCGGCTTCTTTTACTTTCTGGCGAATCACTTCATCGGTATCAATTCCAATGGTGAACGAAGTATTTGGTGTGTCTTCAGCATTAAAACCCCAGATTTTGTACCACGGTTGGCCCATAATTTTCCCGAGCAGGTCGTGCAACGCAATGTCTACCGAAGCCTTGGCAGCGCAGTTGCCTTCGGCTTTCTGATCGACGTATTCGAGTATTTCATCCAAACGGAAAGGATCGTTAAACTGGCTTAAATCGAGTGAACTCAGAAATTTTGTAGCCGTTGCATGGCTTTCACCCAAATAGGGCGGCATCGAAGCTTCTCCGTAACCAACAATACCGTCGTACTCAATTTCAGTTAACATCACCGCTGTGGTGGTACGCGAACTTCCGGCAAGCGTGAAAGTGTGTTTCAGTTGCAGATCGTAAGGTTTAAACCGAAGTTTCAACCCACTTTTTATTGCTTTTGACTGATTTTTGCTCATTGCTGCAAATGTATTAACTCCTGTCATTCCGGCAACCGATAATAAACCGGCTGAACGAATAAATGTCCTTCTCGATTGTTCCATGATAAAATTAAAGTTTTAGCTCGGTTTTCTTTATGAATAATCTAATTGTACCAGGGGTGATCTTTTATCGGGATAATGTGCCCGGTATTTAATGAATTCAGAACGCGGCATGCTGCCACCAGGCTCTTTTTTCGTCCCTCCTCGTAATCTTCATCATTCGGATTGAAGCTGTTGATTCGAACGCGTCCCGATGAGTGAATAAAGTGATCGTCGCCGATGTACAATCCCACGTGCGTGATTCGGTCCTTGCTTCGGCCAAAAAACAATAAATCGCCCGGTTGAAACTGAAAGTTGCTCACGTTGAGCTGTTCGCCATAAAGTGCCTGCTGCGACGCATCGCGCGCCAGCATAACCCCTTGCGAGAAGTAAGCTGTTTTGGTAAAGCCGGAACAGTCAATTCCTTTGGTGGAAGTTCCTCCCCACAGGTAAGGACTTCCCAACATTTTCTTAGCTGTTTCGATGATATTGTTCGCTTCCGGTATTCTGGTTTTCCATAGGTCAAAATCCATACAATCAGCAGAGCGAACAAAGCCTTTACGCCCGTCCGGAAGCGTTATTTTCAGAAAACCGTTGGCAGTTTGTTCTGCTTCAAAGATATTCCCAAGGACAAGGTCTGAAACCACTGTTGCATCGTTTTGCGGAGCTTCCACTGCTGATCCGTTCATGGAAATAAAAATATACCGGTTGGAGGATTTCCATGCATTCAATTCTGATTCGGTCAATGCAACAATTCCGCTACTGTATACCCAGCCAATGTATTGATCGGGAGTTTGAACCAGGTACCAGCCACCTTTTTTATCCAGCAATTTTATGGGTGTTCCCATAATGGTTTGCGAAACCATCTCAGCTGAATATGCATGGTTTTTGCGCATCGGAATGACCGAAAGCGTGACCAGGCCCCAGGTTTTATCTCCCAGTTTGGCATCGGGAAGCAGCCGGATTGAGTCGGTCACCGAAACATTCATCGAAGCAAGTTTATCAAGCAAAAATGTGTGCGCTTCCTGCAGGTTTGTTTCTCCTTTCAGAATAACTGTTCCCTGTTTCGGCGTTTCAATTTCAAGATTTAAAACCGCCACTCGCTTGTCTGGTGCAAATTGGGTGGATGTTTCGTTCACTAAGGTATCAAATGATTCTTTTTGCTGCGGAGATTGGCAGGAAAAAACAATCAGGCTTAGCCATGCAATAAAAGACGCCAGGCTTAAGAAATTGCATTTTTTTGAAAACTTGTGATTCATCTTTTTTTCGTTTGGATCAATACCAAAATTATTTAATTATCAGATCAATATTTTAAACACACGATTTTTCCATCCAGCAGCGAAACCAACACCTGGTTATTTTCGATCGGAAGAATGTAATTTACCAGCGCATTTGATGCTTTGTATTTCCAGGCCACTTCGTGTGTTGTTTTGTCAACCGCACACACAATTCCTTCAGTGGTTGGCACAAACACGAAATTTCCGGCCTCGGTAATCGGAGAGGGGGCAATTTCATAGCCCAGTTCGGCTTTGCATTCCCACGCCAGTTTTTGTTCATCAGCCGAAGTATAAAAGGCATCCACATTTCCTTCGTGCATGTTCTTGATGTACACCAGTTCACCGTCTTTTGAAATACCAATCGATTCGCGGCAGGAATATTCTTTTGAATCCCAGATTTCCTTTCCGGTTTGGGCATCCAGTGCGGTCATGCGCTGATCGGGCGCTACAATAAATATTTTTCCGTTGGCAGCCACCGGCCAAACCGCGGCAGGCGACAACATCCGGTTGCTGTATTTTTCACGCTTCCACTTCAGCTTTCCTGTTTTGGCATCCAACGCATAAAAAGTGTTACCCCACGATCCGAAATAAACTTTGCCTTCATAAACCAGCGGTTTACTTTCCACAAAGTTGTTTACTTCATTGAATTCCCAGTTAAGTTTGCCTGTTTTCAGGTTAAGGGAACGGAAGATTCCTTCAGATGATCCGATAAAAAACGAATTTTTATCGATTGCTGGTGAAGCTACGATTGATTTCCCGGTGGCGAAACTCCAACGTTTTTTACCGCTTTTCAGGTCAACACAGTAAATATTATTGTCGGTAGAAGCGCAAACTACTTTGTTTTTTGTAATCGCCGGTGTTGAATAGATTTTTCCTGCAGTCTGGAATTGCCAAATGGTTTTGCCCGTGTTCTTGTCGAGAGCGACAATGGCTCCGGCAGCATTCCCGTAAACCGCGATATTCCCTTCGGCAGTAAGTCCGGTTCCGATATCGCTAACATCCTGAACCTCCCAAACTTTAGAAACGTCGGGATATTTGTCATTTATCGAATAATCCGGACGAGGGTATTCTGTTTGGTCAGTAGCAAAATGGTGATTAACCAGAGGTATTTTGCACCAAACTTCGTTGGTTTTTATGCCCGGAGTTCGTTCTGCATAAAACATGGTGTCCTGTTGAATGGTAACAAGGTTGTACCCGCCAATTTCTTTTTTTGCCCGCAGATTGGAACGTCCCATTACTCCGGGGATTCCTTCAAAATCAAATACCTTGTTACTGTGCCCATGTCCCAAAAGGTCAGCCTGAATGTTGCGGGTCTTAAGCAGATCGATGATTTTGTACCAATTGGATAGTGAATTGTCGAGCGGGTAATGATTCACAAAAATGATCGGCTGATCGGGATCTTTCATGTTGTTTAGAACCGAGTCGAGGTAAACGATTTGTTCGTGCGGAACCAGGCCCGGAGCCATTCGCATGTTGGGGCCGCTGGCAGTTCCGATAAACAGATAGCCGCCGGCTTCGAAGGTAAATTCTTCGCACCCGAAAATGCGGACAAAACTGTTGTTCCCGCTTTCCGACCATTTGGAATCGTGATTCCCCGGCACAATGTACCATGGTTTATTGAGTTTTGAAATGATTGATTTCGCTTCGTTTAGCTCTTCATCAGAACCGAATTCCGTAATGTCTCCCGAAAGAATTACAAAGTCGATGTCGTCCTGCGCATTGATATCGTTCACGGTGATTGTCAGGTCTTCGGCACCGGTGCTTCCTCCCACATGAGTATCGGTAACATGCGCAAAACGAAATGTTTGTGCTGAAAGTATTCCTATTTGAAAACACAGGAGGAAGAGGATTGCAATTTTTCTCATCGATTGAATAAAATAGAAATGTTTATGATCGTGTTTCATTGGTTTACCGGTTTTCTTTTAGCCAGTCGATTATTCCTTTACGAATTTTTTTCGCAGCTTTCTTTTGAAAATGTGGATCGCTTATTCGTTCTTCATCCGCCTCGTTGCTCATAAAAGCCACTTCAACCAGGCAATTGGGAAATTCCGTAGGGCCGTTCAACGAAAAGTTAAAACTGCCAATATTGCCGAAGTCATTTAGCCCGAGCTCAAGCATTCTGTTCAAAATGGTTACTGTAAGTGGCCTAAATCCGATATAACGGTAGTAGGTGCTTGCCCCGCTTATCGTTGGATTGGAAGAGGCATTGTGATGAATGCTGATTAAGAGATCCGGATTTTCTTCCCGTAACATTAATGTTCGATCCGTCATGCTTATATCTTCATCTTTATCCCGGGTCATAAAAACATCTGTTCCGCGGCGTTTCAAATAGTTTTCAAGTTCTTTGGCTACCTGGAGGTTACAATCTTTTTCTTTAATACCGGTTTTTATTCCAACCGCACCGGTGCTTGAGCCACCATGCCCGGCATCTATCGCAATTTTCATGTTTTTTAATGCAAGGCGAACCGGTTGGCGCTTTATCGAAATTCGTAAGGATTTATCTTTATAGGCGATCGAATATCCCCAGATTTGTTGATGTTTTAGTTCGATAATAACGCGGAAAACATCGTCTTCTATCTGTTCGTAAAACACATTTTTTATTTCAGTTGCGGTTTGGTGTTGCGTTATCCAGTTCGAGTTGTTGGTTGCGCCGTAAATATCTACAACTATCCGCGAGGGATTAATCATCTGGATACTTTTGTAGGGGAGCCTTTCGTCCAGTCGTATCGCTACAACGTCATTTTTATCGTCTCCACCAACATTCCAGGAAGATGTAAGGTAGTACGAAGGTTTGGATTCCATCCCCGAAAGTTGAACATTTTCTTTTGGTATAAGCGCTTTATGATTTTTTGATAGTTGTACAATATAGTCATCACCAAGACTATCAATAACCTGTAAAACAACCGCAGTATCCAGATAAGTCATCTTTGCCCCGCCCAGACGGTCAGCCCCGGGGCCATATTTAAGGTAGGGCAAATCTCCAATGCTTGTACCTTTCAGAACAAGGTTATTATTGTTTGTTTGAACACTGTCGGTTTGTGCATGTAGCCCCGAAAAGCAATAAATACCAATGAGGAATAAGAATCTAAATTTCACTTGAATATATTTTAGCTAATATTTTGTAATTCAAACAACTATAGTGTAAGTCTTAATTTTGTGCCTTGATGCCCATGGAACTCGCATGGATAAATTATTCGTATCTATTGTGTTTGCGTGGCTATGCTCCTTTCATCGTATAAAAGATAATTTTTACGCATTAGTTTATACTTGTCCAGATCTTTCTGCCAACTGGCCCTGATTTGTTCTTCTGTTTTTCCTTCGATGATTTGTAAACGTAACTGGTCAGTTCCCGCAAGTTTATCAAAAAACGAGGTGAAGAAATTCTCTTTGTCGTCGCATTTATTGTAGAAATCGATTACGTATTTTATTTCGAGCTGTTTGATGTCCTGAAGTTCTTTTAACGACATTCCTGATAAGTCGTAACCGTAACAGGTTTCACCTTCGAATTTTGGATGAAGTGCAAGTACCGGTATTGACTTTGGAACATAGGAAAAATCCTGTGGCGTATAATACGGCGCCCCAAACTGTTGAAAAGGTTTGTAGGTTCCGCGACCTTCGTTCACATCGGCACCTTCGAACAAACAAATAGACGGATAAAGATAAATCGATTTCATTTCTGCCAGGTTTGGCGACGGGAAGACAGGCAGCTGGTACTTGGTTTCATGCGTATAGTTTTCAATTTTAATAACTTCAAGATCGCATTGAATACTATCCTTTAACCAGCGTTCGCCATTCACCATCATTGCAAACTCACCAACGGTTAAGCCGTGCACTACCGGAATGGGATATAAGCCTATGCCGCTTTCAAATCCTGGCTTTAGCATTGGTCCATCGACGTAATAACCAATAGGGTTAGGACGATCGAGAACCAGAACTTTTATGCCATTTTCGGCAGAAGCTTCCATTACCCTGGTCATTGTATAGATATAAGTAAAGAATCGAACACCAACATCCTGCATATCAAAAACCATCACGTCAATATCCTTGAGTATTTCAGGCGAAGGTTTATGGTTCTTCCCGTATAAAGAGTATACCGGAATTCCGGTTTCAGGATCGGTTGTTCCATCAACATGTTCGCCTCTTTCAACATTGCCTTTATATCCATGTTCAGGGGCGTAAATACCTCTTACATCAACGCCTTTACTAACCAGAAAATTGATTAAGTGAACTGAATCAACCATTGAACTTTGATTGACTACCAACCCGACTTTTTTCCCTGCAAGCATCGGAAGATAAATCTCAGAGCGTTCAGCACCAACTTTTAATTTTGGTTCTGAACGTTCAGTTGAACTGCTGCATCCGCTTGTTAAAATATAAGCCAGAAGTAATGAACAGAAAGTTAAACTCAGTTTCATATGTCAAATTTATTTGTATTGTTGAAAAGCGAAAAATATTGGATTAAAATTAAGAGAGGCTGCCATGCTATACCAGCAGCCTCTCTTTTATGGATTATAATCTAACGTTTTTAATTAGTTCCAATCCGGAGATTGAGTTAATGTATATCCTTTATCCAGGTATTCATTAATTTGAGCATTTCCAATTGGGGCCAGATAAACGCGCTCGGTAAAGTTATCACGTTCTGCAATACTTTCCGGAACATAATAACCCACCATTTCAGCACCGTTGGTGCCATTGTAGGTTACAATTGTTCCGTTTTCATTTTCCACTTTTAGTACACCCTCTTTTTCTTCGACCAACCAGGCAGGGAATTCGGTTGGGAAATCAATCCAAAGACCACGCAAGATATCCGGGTTTTCCGATGCTTTCATGTAGTCTATTTTATTCCAACGCTTAATATCAAGCAAACGGGTGTGTTCAAACACAAATTCCATTCTGCGTTCACGTCTGATTTCCCATATCAATGCAGGTACGTCGGTGTCGCGATCAGGGTCGTCAGGAATAGCATTGATCATTAATGGATCTGTTGGAGTGATACCTTTTTCAGTGGCAACAGCATCGAGCGGACGTTGGCGAATGGCATTAATGGAAGCATCGAGGTCGGCCTGTGTTATCGCAGTCCCACCCATGGTCGCCATTTCTGCCTTGGCCTCAATCCAGTTGAGAACGACTTCTGCCAAACGCATAACAGGAGCGTCATTGGTATTTGTATTCGATCCATACATCGCAGGGTAGCTTGATCCATAAAGGGTCGGACCAAATCTGTCTATAAATTTGTCTGCATACAGCAAAGTAGCAGACTCTTTCATTGGAGCATCCCAGAAAGTAGCTTCAAAACGCGGGTCGCGGGTGGCAACCATATTTTGAATGTCTAATTTATCAGCATCTGTAACGGTTGAAAGTTTATATGGCTTCCCGTCGATGCAAATAAAGGCTTTTGCCAGCGAAAGGTTCGGAGCAGTAGCCTGGCCTTCAGTTAAGTTTGAATAAGAAGCAACATGGTGTGTAACTCCAAGGGCTCCATCGTAGTGCCGGTACATAATCACTTCTTTGTTGCTTGCCAAGTCCTGAGATCCGAAAAGAGAGCGGAAATCACTGGTAAAAGAGTATTTACCGGAGCTCATTACAATATTGGCAGCTTTCACTGCTTGTTGCAGGTATTTGTTGGCTTTTGTGGTGTTATTCAGGTGATATTTTTGCCAGGTTCCTTCAAATAACATGAAACGAGAAATAAAACCCGCAGCGATGTAACGGTTGAGGTACTGCGCATTGCCGTCCGAAGTTCTCATATTCTCCAATACGTATTCAAAGTCTTCGTATACCTTGTCCATCACCATGGTACGATCGTCCCTGTCTTTGTACAATGTATCCAGTTCTGAGTCTTCAATTACCCTGCCGTAATAAGGAACGTCTCCGAAAACACTAACCAAACGACTGTATTCGTATCCTCTGAAGAAACGAGCAACTGCGCTCCAGTGATTGTAAGACTCTTCATCCAGAACACTTCCATTCATTCCATCTATACGGTCGAGATACAGGTTTGACTTTCTAACCCAGGAAAAATTCCAGCTCGGACCAGCATAGGTTGTTTCCATATAGGGAGTTGTGCTGGTACTTGCTCTTGTAGCTGGTGCTTGAGTTTCGAAACCACTTTGTTTTCCTCTTGAGGTAAAATCGTCAGAGAAATAATATCCGCGTAGGGGAGCATAAGCAGTTCCCCAGGCTGAATTATATCCGACAAAATAATTTTCGTAAAAACCATGAGAGAACAGGCGTAGGTTATTTTCTGAAGTCCAGTAGTTCTCGTCGTTCATCTCGGTCAGCGATGGCCTGTCCAGAAAATCGTCGCAGCCAATAAATACAAGCAGGACCAAGGTCATTAAAATTAAATTATACTTTTTCATGATTGTGTCGATTTTAGAAATTTAACTGTAGGCCGATTGAAGCACTTTTGAAGGTAGGAGTTCCAACCCCTGTGCGGCTTAAATTATAGTTACTGCTGTTCCACATGGAGTAACCGGCAATTTCTTCGGGATCGATTGGCAGGTCGCGCAAATGATCAAACGTAAAGAAGTTCTCAAGCGATACATAAACCCGTAAGCTGCTTAAGCTGGCTTTTTTAACGAGTTCTGTTGGAAGGGTATAGCCAAATGTGATATTCTTGATTCTCAGGTAAGACATATCAAGCAAATATCTTGATTGAGGTACCATATTGAGGGTTGTATTGCTTCCTGCCAGGTTATATGGACGGGGGTAGAAAGCGTCGGTACGGTCTTCCTTCCAGAAATCGCTGGCCATTGCTTCCGGCATTGCACCATCAGAGGCTTGAAAACCTGGAATTGCCAGGAATCCACTACCCCAAACATCTCGTTTTCCAACACCCTGAATAAATACAGATAGATCAAAACCTTTATAATCCGATCCAACTCTAAAACTATATTCGTAGCGAGGGGTGCTGTTCCCGATTATTTTTAAATCACCATGGTCATCCAATGATCTTTTTCCGTCATTAATAACCCCATTTCCATCCAGATCTTTGAATTTTACATCGCCGGGGCCAAATGTGAAATTGCCTGACTGCAGGTATCCCTGAGTTGCGGCTTTGGGATCAGAAAGCTTATAAATTTCCCGTCCTTCGGGCGAAGTTGTTTTTACCAACTCTCCGTTTTCATATACAAAATCCTCTTTTTGGTACAAGCGATCGGTTTCGTAGCCCCAGATATCACCATATATTTTACCAACATAGTTTTCGCTAACAATTTGAGTAGTTCCATATTTGGTAATTTTTGTTTTTGCGTCGGCCAATGTAGCCACTATGTTAATTCCGATACCATTTCTGAAGCGGTGGTTGAAATCCAGTTGAACTTCATAACCGTTGGTGCGCAACGAACCAAAGTTTCCTTTAGGTGCTAAAGTTCCATATGTAGTGGGTAATCCTTCCTGTGGAACGATCATGTTTTCAGTATCACGTTGGTACCAGTCGAATGTAAGTCCCAGTTTATTGTCTACAAAACGGGCGTCGAATCCTAAGTCAAGGGTGGTAATATCCTGCCAGGTGATAGAAGCTGCTACCGATGCAGGAGTTCCAAATTGATAAGGTTTTGCCCCTCCGATGATCCAGTTATTGTATGCTCCGCTCATGGTTGGAACATATAGCGAGTTATCAACGGTCTGGTCTCCGATTGTACCCCATGAACCTCTTATTTTTAAAGAGCCGAGTACGGGTTGCAAGTTTTGCATCCATTCTTCTTCACTAACTCTCCATCCTGCAGAGAACGATGGGAACCAGCGCCATTGAAGGTCTGATGGAAATTTTGATGTTCCGTCGTAACGAATGTTGGCTTCCAAAAGGTATTTTTCTTTCAGGCTGTAGTTTACACGACCAAAAAAGCCGAGTTGAGATTCCCAGTATTCGTCGCCTCCGGATGTTTGAACTCCAGTAGCCAAATCAAATTGAGGGTTACTGTAGTCAATCAACGTAGTCTTAGTTGATTCATTTTCTGCCAAATCGTAGGTTACCCTGTTCATCCCTGCCATGAAATTAAACTTATGAATCTCATCGAGAGTAAGCGCATAAGTAGTGTTTAGGTTGATTGTAGACCATTTTTTGTTCTGAGCAATACGATAAATATGGTCGGGGTTTGATCCTACCCCGGTATAGGTTAGCAAGTCAAGCTGATATGCCTCCATTGCTCCCGCCGCTGTTGAAGATACCTGTTCTCCTGCACTGTTAACGTAAATTCTATCCCCGTTCTCATCGTATTTTGGTAAAGCTGCACCCCAGCTGTTACGCGCGGTATAGCGTGTCCCTGGTCTTTTATTCATATATTCCTGATTGGCATAGGTATAATCAAAGTTGATATCCCAGTCTTCAACCGGAGTAATCACGAATCCACCGTTCATACTGGTATAGTTGGTTTCCTGAGAAGCTGTGTTTGCCTGGGAAGTTTCAGAAACGGGGCTTCGTACAGGATCACCATCTTCAGTCGTTAACGGATAAATTGGTGCCCAACGGTACAAATACAACCAAGGGTCGGCAGTTGTTGATGATGTTGCGTACGGATATCTTTTTATCCTTTTTGAAAAGATGGATCCGGCATGAACTCTCAACCAGCTGTTCACTTCTGTTCCAACTCTGATTGAACCATTGTAGCGTCTGAAATCGTCTTCTTTTGCTGTTTTCATCATACCAGTCTGATCCAGATATCCAAAACCGATGTTATAATCTGTCTTTCCTGATTTTCCGCTAACTGACAGGTTGTGTTGATGTGTTGGAGTCCATTCTTTGATCATGTATTCGTACGGATCATAAGTACGCAAACCCAGTTTGAAATTGTTGGCATCAACGTACCAGTCACGTCCGTAAACCATCGGATCATTTGGTTTTACCACGTCGCCATATTGCTCTTCCCATTGGACAGCTTTTTCATAGCTATCACGAGTAACTTTCCAGAATGCACCGATTGAAGTGGAACCGACTCTTTCAGCAGCCAGAATAGAATATTCCAAAGCGTCAACTCCTCCCATTTCAATTTTTTTGGAGATGTTCTGGAAAGAGAGGTTGGCGGAGTAGGAAACATTTACGCTTTCAGTAGAAGCACCTTTTTTAGTGGTGATAAGGATTACCCCGAAAGCACCTTTTGCGCCGTAAATTGAAGCAGAAGCTGCATCTTTTAAAATAGAGATAGATGCAATATCGTCAGGGTTAACCAGCTGTATTGACGGAATTTCCACGTTGTCCATCAAAATCAGAGGTGCACTTCCTCCTTCGATCGAAGCCAACTGTCCACGAATTTTCAGAATGGGATCTGATCCGATTTCACCACTGGGAACAACAACGTTCAACCCGGGTGTCAAACCTTGCAGTCCACGACCAACGTCCGGAATTGGACGGGCTTCCAGTTCTTTCGTATCAACAGAAGCAACAGCTCCTGTTAAGTTAGTCTTTTTCTGGGTTCCGTAACCAACTACAACTACCTCATTCAATTCCGCAGAAGTCGATTCTAATAAGATATTGTAGTTAGATGAACTGCCTACAACAACCTCCTGAGACTCCATTCCGATGAAACTGACCAATAAAGTAGCATTGGCTTTGACAGTAATAGTGAACTTACCATCAATGTCGGTAACCGTTCCATTAGTGGTTCCTTTTTCAAGTACTGATACCCCCGGCAACGGTTCATTTGTCGACTTTTCCCGGATAGTGCCGGAAACTTGACGTTCCTGTGCAAAAACCATGTTTAAGCCCAAGCACAGAAAGAAAATAAGTAATAAGCCTTTTTTCATAATAGATGAGGTTTAGAAAATTAATCTAATTTTACGTTTGAATTCATAATACTTTAGTTTACTGAGTGTACAAGTCGAGCTACATCTCCTGTTTGTAGACGTATTTCTATTTGTATACAATTATTAATTGCATATTAAAGTTTTTAATGCAGTGGCGTTCTCTTTCCTATTTCATCATAAAACACCTGTAGAATGTTGGTGCGAACATTTAGTTTCCCAAGCATATTGCTTTCACGCGTTGGATAAACACGATTACTCAGGAAGATGTAAATGAGGTTGTGAGAGGGATCGGCCCAAACAAATGTTCCGGTAAAACCGGAATGCCCGAAACTTTCGGGGCTCGCCCCCGGACACGGATAACTTTGTGCCGGGCTTATTTCGTTGTTATTCAGTAGAGGTTTATCAAAGCCCAGTCCCCTTCGGTTGTTGTTGTCGGGGAACTGAACACGCGTAAATTCTTCCATGGTTTCCCTGCTCAGGTATTGCATCCCGCCGTAAGATCCCATTTGCATGTACATCTGAATCAGCTTAGCCAGATCGTTGGCATTGGCAAAAAGTCCGGCATTGCCTGCAACACCGCCAAAAACAGCCGCCGCTTCGTCGTGTACCGTTCCCTGAATTTGCCGCTTCCGGTAGTAGGAATCATATTCGGTAGGAACAATCTGGTCTTTGGAAAATTTGTTGAGCGGATTGTAGGTGATTTTGGATGCTCCGAGAGAGCGGTAGAAATTATTGTCCAGAAACTCAGTGTACGACTGTCCGGAAAGATTCTCGGTGATTTGTGGAATGAGCAGGAAGGAAAGCCCGCTGTACACATATTTTCCGGGAGGATTTAATTTTGATTTCCGGATGTCTTTGTATATTCTGTTTTTGAATTTATTCTTGAGGAAAAGCCCGGGCGCTACTTCCAACGGGTAATCATCTGTTTTTTGAACAGAATACCAACGGTCTTCCAATTTTCCGTCTTTTACGGTTTCTGTCCAGTAATTGAGGTAAGGAATCAATCCAGACTGATGGGCCAAAATTTCGCGCCAGCCTATTTCTTCTTTGTCTGAGGGATGAAACAATCCCTTTTTCCAGTCGGGCCAGTTTGCTGAAAATTTGTTATCAAGATTAATTTTTCCTTCGTCGGTCAATTTAAGGACAGCAGCCAAAGCACCGGAAACTTTGGTGACCGATGCCAGGTCGTATAAATCGTCTTCCGAGACCGGAATTCGTTGATCGTACGTATGGTAGCCATAGGTTTTTCTGAATATAATTTTCCCGTCTTTTGCAGCCAGAACACTGCATCCGGGTGTGGCTTTTTGATGGATGGCATCCGACACAATTGAATCAATCTTTTGATTCAAACGCTGACCGTTCATCCCCACTTCTTCCGGAATGGTGTATTTCATACGAACATTTCCATCGATTTTTAGCCCGTCGCCAATTTTATAGTAATTGCCAATACTCACAGGTAATTTTCCGGATGCGCCCACTCCGCCGCAGATGAGCTGAGCCGATAGTTCCTGCACCAGCGAATCGTTTTGATAAGCCATGATCAAACCCGCAGATGGTGTAAAATTGTTCACTTCAGCCAATGCGTACGGACTAGAGAAAAACACTACTATTGATCTGTTCTCTTTTGCCAGGTAATCCAATAAATTCTCGGTCTCATGGGTTAAACCATAGGGCCTCTGAGGTCTGACTTTCTGCATGTTGCCTACCTGCATCGAATGCCTTGTTTTACTTTCGTACAAATGAAGGCCGGTTACTACAAGGTTGTAGTCCTTGAGTTTTATTTTGATTTCATTAAGTTCATCAGCCGTAAATTGTTCCGGAAGGAAGAAGTTATCGGTTGGTGTATATTTTGAAAGCATCGACTGAAAAGGTGTTGTTTCAGTGCGACCAACAGCCAGACAAGCCACTTTCAAGGTATCCAGTCTTTGAAGAGGGATTAATTCGTTTTTGTTCTCAAGTAATGTTAGAGAGGCTTCTATCATTTTTCGTTTTACAAGTTCTGCCTGAGGATTATTCAGGTCCTGTTTGAGGTTAGTACGCGAAAGCGGCTTAATTTGATTCAAGCCCGCCCAATATTTTGCCGCAAGAACTTTTTTACATTTGATATCGATCTCGTTCTGTGAAAGGAATCCGGATTCCACGGCATTCTTGATTCCGGCAATGGCTTTTTCCACGTCTTTGGGAAATTCAACCACATCGTTACCGGCTTTTAAGGCCAAAGCTTCAATTTCTCCCGGTTCGCCAAACGATTTGGCGCCGGCCATGTTCATGGCATCGGTTATGATTAGCCCGTCGTAATTCCATTTGTCGCGCAATATCCCGTTAAGTATTTTTGACGAAAGACTGGAAGGAATACCTTCCTGGTCGTCCAGCTCCGGGACATTGAGGTGCGCGCTCATTACTCCGGCAATTCCTTTTTCAGTTAGTTTCTTAAAGGGATAAAGTTCAACAGATTCAAGTCGTTCGATTGAATAGGGGACAATCGGCAAAGTGTGATGCGAATCCGTTTGTGTGTCACCATGTCCCGGAAAATGTTTGGCAACTGCCAATATATTATTTTCCTGTAAGCCCTGCATGTAGGCCAGTCCGCATTGGGTAACCCACTCCGGGGATTCGCCAAACGAACGCATCCCAATGATCGGATTTAATGGCTGCGTGTTAATGTCGACCACTGGCCCGAGGCTTACCTGAACCCCCAATCGTTTCATTTGAAGGGCCATTTCGCGGGTGGTTTGTTTAATCAGCTCAGGATTGTATGAAGCTCCCATCATCATATTATATGGAAAGGAAATGACTCCCGGTAGTCGCATGCCAACGCCCCATTCTGCATCCATAGCCACAAATAGCGGTGTTTGAGCAGCAGCCTGGTAAATGTTGGTAAGATCGACCTGTTTTTCGGGGTCGCCGGTAAAGAAAATTACTCCTCCGAGGTTATACTTTTTGATCAGCTCGGTCACTTTCAGCTGACCGGCAAGATCGTTGTTGGCTGCTGTGTTGACCCAAACCAGCTGGGCAATACGTTGATCGGGGGTTAAAGACTGAAATACAGAGTCAACCCAGGGATTTTGAATGAACTCATCCATCCTGAACTGAGCCATAGATTTTCCCCACGAAGCCAAAAATATAAATAGAAAGAGGAACGCTTTTTTCATACGATTAAAATTGTTTATTTATAAGGCATCGTATGGAACTCGCATGAATTTTAATTATCCTCTTAGGTGTAAATATTTTACATGCTCGTTTCATACTACTTGTCATTACAATAATTCGTTTAATGAGATCGAAAAGGGATGAATTAAATTTTAAACTTTTATAAATATTTTTTTGCGGTATAAAATCCAGCCAATCAGCCAAAACAGGCATACGTGTGCCACTGCGAAAAGAAGGGACCCATTTAGCGGACCCGCGATCGGTTCAAATATATGGTGGTAAAGCCAACTGTAACCATTGGTCATTTCTCCTTCACCGTTGTGGAATCGGATAATACGCGAGATCGTGATTGCCCATAAACCGGATAAGGCAAATATGAAAAGTGGATTCATCCCAAACACGACAAAAAACGAGGTCCACTTTTTATACAATTTAATATCGATTATCCAGATTAAAGCAGCTAATACAACCGAGGCCCAGCCTGCGCTGTATAATACGTATGAACTGGTCCACAAAGGTTTGTTGATGGGAAAAAACAGCCCCCATATAAATCCGGCGGCGATGGCGGCAATCCCCCCAACTAAAAGTCTTTGGGGAATTTTTTGTTTTTCCATTTCTTTGATCATCGCGCCGGCCATGTAACCGAGCAAAGCAGTAACAATGGCAGGAATTGTACTCAATAAACCTTCCGGTTCGAACGGAATTCCAAATCCTTTGTACATATGGTTTTCTCCCAGTATCATCCGGTCGAAAGCGACGGTGGCATTTCCGTTCAGGCTGTAGGGATCGTCGGAACCAAAATAGGCGAGAATACCCCAGTATAATAATAGTATAGCAGCAGAGATGTACGGTAACCATGTTTTTCTTACCGATAAAACAATCAGCGAAGCAATACCATATACAATAGCAATGCGCTGAAGCACGCCAAGTATCCGTAATTTTGAAAAATCCTTAGCCCATTGAGGAAAAGAATTCAGGAAAAGACCAATGGCAAAAATCAAAATCGTTCGTTTTGCCAGCCGAATAAATGATTCACGATTCAAAACATTTCCGTATTTTGAAAACGAGAAAAACATGGAAACACCAACAACAAACAGAAAAAACGGAAATACAAGGTCGGTGGGGGTGCATCCGTGCCAGGCAGAATGTTTAAACGGTGCATAGATATGCGACCAACTGCCCGGGTTATTCACCGTAATCATGGCGACAATCGTAAGTCCGCGAAGAACATCAAGTGCCAGGTATCGATTCGCTGTTTTCATTCGTTTTTAAGTTTTCTCTGTGATTCTCGGTTATAATCGAATTTGTCAGTTTCAATGTAAAAAGCACACTTCCAAATATAAAGTATTTTTGTAAGATGTATGACATCTTTAGTTGATAATGTTTCTTTTTAATATTCTTTTCATAATTACATTAAAACAGATAAAATATATGCAGGATGATCTATTTATGGTTGTAATTATAGATTAGTTATCGAAATATAGCCAATAAAAAATCAATATGAATTTGTATGATAGGTTTTGTTTTAGAGGAGAATCATATGTTGTACAGAATAAAAAGTAAGATGTATTACAAATTTGGGAGATATTTACAAAAAAAACTGGAATTAAACACAGCAAATGGAGTTATATATTGGAATCATGTCGGGGACAAGCATGGATGGTGTTGATGCCGTTGTAGTTGACTTTGGTAAGGAACAAATTAATAGCGTTCAGATGAATTCTATGGATTTCCCTGAGGACCTCAAAGCAGATTTGACAGGATTAATAAATGGATACCACACAAATATTGAGAAGATAGGGGAGATTGATCATCGGCTTGCTTTGTGTTATGCGGAAGCAGTACAGCAACTTATCCGGAAAGCAGGAATAGAAAAGGAGAGGATTGCAGCCATTGGCTGTCACGGACAAACGATGTTTCATGCTCCGGTTTCCCGATATCCCTTTACCATGCAACTGGGCGATGGTAATTTACTCGCATCAAAAACAGGAATACCTACAGTGGCCGATTTTCGGCGGATGGATATGGCTTTTGGCGGGCAGGGGGCGCCGTTGGTTCCTGCCTTTCATCAGGCTTTTTTCCATAGTGAACAGGAAAAGCGTGTGATTCTTAACCTTGGGGGAATTGCGAATATTACGATTCTTGCCGATGATGATGAAAAAGTTCTTGGCTTTGATACCGGTCCGGCCAACTGCCTGATGGATTCATGGATTCAACGGGTAAAAGGTGAAAAGTTCGACCGTAACGGAGACTGGGCTGCTTCCGGAAAAGTAATTCCTGCTTTGTTGGATGAAATGCTTGGCGATAATTATTTTAGCTTGCCGGCCCCGAAAAGTACGGGGCGTGAATTGTTTCATCCGGAATGGATAAAAAAGCATCTCAATACTACAAAGGAGTTCAAAAACGAAGATGTACAGGCGACTTTGTTGGAACTAACCGCTGTGAGTGTTGCAGAAGCGGTTCAGAAATATGCACCCGAAACTGAGGCCATGTATGTTTGCGGAGGTGGCGCTTTTAATACATATCTGATGAAAAGACTGGAGACCCATTTATCTAATGTCCGGGTTGCAGGTACAGATGATATCGGAATGCCTCCACAACAAGTTGAAGCCATTGCCTTTGCCTGGCTGGCCATGCGCAGGGTCAAAAATTTACCGGGAAATCTTCCTCAGGTTACCGGCGCTCGTAAAAAGGTTTTGCTGGGTACTATTTACGATCCGAAAACATTTTAATTACTGTCCGTTTTTTTATGCGACAGAATTAACAGGCCGGTGAACATGATCATTCCATTCAGAAGCAAAAGTTCGAACCCAAATTTGTAGCCGCCAAACAACACTTCTGAATACGCATTAATAATGTAGGTCAGTACCGGCGACATGAGTCCAACTAACGGAACAAAGCGGTCTTTTACCAGTCGCTTGGTAAGAATACCGAATGCAAACAAGCCCAGCAGTGGGCCATAAGTATAACCGGCCACTCTGAAAACAGCCGAAACTACGCTTTCGTTATTGATAATTCGGAATACAACAATTACCAGAAACATCAGCAATGAAAAACCTACATGCACCAGCATGCGGGTTCTTTTGCTTTTGGGCGCCGCCGGATCGAGGTTCAGAAAATCGATGCAGAAAGATGTTGTTAGTGCAGTTAATGCTGAATCGGCGCTGGAGTATGCAGCTGATAAAATTCCCAACAGAAACAAAGCTCCTGCAAATGGTCCGAAATATTTAATAGCAAGCAGCGGGAAAAGATCATCGGTGCGCGAAGGCAGGTCCACGCCTTTTAGCGCTGCGTAGTAATACAGCATCACTCCCAGCGAAAGGAAGAAAATGTTGGCAATAATAAAGGCAAAACTAAACCAGAAAATATTCTTTTGTGCATCTTTTCTTGTTTTACAGGTCAGGTTCTTCTGCATCATGTTCTGATCCAGTCCGTTCATGGTCAGTACAATTCCGACACCTGCCATAAATTGTTTAAAGAAATTTGTTTTTGATTTCCAGTCCCAGTCAAAAATGCGGCTAAACGGATGATGGTCAATCACCGTAACCATGTCGGCAAAGTTTAAATCGAGTTGGTTTAAAATCACCCAAATGGTAATACCGACAGCTCCCAGAATAAAAAACGTTTGCAGAGAATCGGTCCAAACCACGGTTTTAATTCCCGCACGATAGGTGTAAATCCAGATCAGGAAAAGAGTAATCAAAACGGTGAGCCAAAACGGGATTCCAAAATCATTAAAAAAGGCGATTTGTAAAACTCCGGCTGCAAGGTATAATCTGAATGAAGCTCCGATGGTTTGAGAAACCAGGAAAAAGAAAGCTCCTGTTTTGTAAGAACGCAGCCCAAAGCGCTGATCGAGATAGGTGTAAATGGAAACCAGGTTCAACCGGTAGTAAAGCGGAATAAGTACGAGTGCAATCACCCAGTAACCCACAAAGTTTCCGAGAAGGAATTGGAGGTAAGTCCAGGCCGAAGTGCCCACCTCGCCGGGTACCGAAATAAAGGTAACACCCGAAATGGTCGATCCGATCATCCCGAACGCCACGAGGTACCACGGAGAGCGACGGTTGCCGGTAAAAAAAGTTTCACTGTCGGCGTTTCGCGAAGTAAACCACGACACACCCATTAATACTGCAAAAAACGACAAAATAATGATAGCAATCAGCAATGTACTCATTTCAAAATCAGTTTTCAGAAGCGTTCGTAAAGATGTAAAACTTAAGTGAATAATTTATTGATAAGTAACATCCATGTCCCAACTCCATTGGTCAAAATATAGGTTTCCTCCGTTCCATTCCATTTCGCCGCGTTGAAAATCATAAGGTTCGCTGCGCGGATGTTTTTTCTCCGGATATAGTTTTCTTCCGTAATCGTCGTTGACTATCAGGCGATAGGCATCGATTCCATGAAAATAAAAATTGTGAACTTGTGGGTCGTCTGTTGGCTGCAGTTTAAACGACTGATCGAGCGGCACCCAACCAATTCCTTCGTAATATACTTCGGCCCAGTCGTGCAAATTCTCGAACCCGGGATGAAGCATAAAACCGCTTTGCCATTTTACCGGAATACCCTGTGATCGGGCCAAAGTCATAAAAAGGAGGGTATGCATTCCGCAATCGCCATGACGGTTGCTTAACACATAGTGCGGAATGTTCGGAATAGTTCCGTATTCCAATGCACTTGCCCAGGGAATGGAATTGCTGATCCAGGTATAAATCGCCTCTGCCTTTTTTAGTGGATTGGTTTCATTGCCAACGATTTGCCCGGCGAGCCCGACCATCTCAGGTGAGAAAACAATATGCGGTGGGCGTTCGGCCGTATTATTCCTATAAACTTCACTTGTAGTGTCGTAAGGCTGAATATTTTCGGGTTTCAGATCGAAATACTGTGCCCGGGTTTCCATCGAAAATTTAACCGAAAATTCCGTTGGCTCATCTTTTACCGCTTTTTTCTCCATGTAAAAAGTACGTTGCAGGTAGTTGTTTGGAGCCAGCGTGCAGGCTTCAGGATTGGATTCCAACAGTTGAAAATTAATTTGCCGCGGATTTCCTTCGCGTGGTGCAGGCAACCAGCAACGAACCGTTTCTCCATCAGGTACAGCATTGGGTCTTACAGTAAGGGTGTAGGCAAACGTAACGCGTTGCGGAAGAACCGTGTTGGTATTTTCGTTACAGGCTTCGATAACCTGTTTCGTATGCGCCAGACGAAAAGCAGTGAGCGAATTTGGCTCGACAGTAAATAGGGTATCCTTTTGGGCTTTCAACTCATCGAACGTAAGTAAACGCTGTAAGTTGGGTACTGCATTTCTGAAGTAACGCTTTTCTCCGTCGATTACACGCATTTCAAGTTGGCCCGATTTTTCCCAGTTGATGATGTCTGAATCGGTAGCCAACGGGAAGTCAATCTGGAGTTGCTTTTTAATTTCCTGTTCGCTTCGCGAAAAATCACGGCGGATGGCGTGGATTAATAACTCTAAAGAATCCAGCTCAAAATTGGTCCACTGAGGTGATCCCGATTTTTTTAGCGAATCGATCTTTGTCTGAAGCTGGGTGAAATTTCCATCATTCAGGTATTGTTCAAATGAAATCTCGTCAACCCGCGAAGAACAAGAACAGATAATCGTTGCAAGCACCACGATTAAAAGAAGGCTCAGTTTGTTATATTGGTTTGATTTGTATGACATGTTACAAATATATAAATTCGGTTTACTTTCAACGAAATAAAATTAAATAATGATCAAAAAAATGCTCATCAGGTTTTTTATGCCGAGATCAACCAAGCGATGAGGTTTTGATGATGTGTTTTCACTCATGAATTACAATCGCTTGAGTTGGTATCCTTTGTTTTCCAGAAAATTGATGAGGTCATCGAGGCGGTTGTATAACTTATCGGTACGTTTCTCGCTGGTTCCGAGATGAACCAGAATCAGGCTTCCGTTTAGTTTTCCCGGATGGGTATTTTCTTTTTCTTTCAGATCGTTCAGGATCCACTCCGATGATTTGTAATTCTTCATATCTGGTGTAGTATAATCGGCATTGGTTCTGATTCCCGGGGTAAAATTTACAAGCGACAAGCCCAGTTGTGCCGACCAATCGGTAATACTTTGGTTATGCCACTCGTAAGGCGGTAAAAAGTAGTTGGCTGAAGTTATCTCTATTCCCGCGTCTTTCATTTTGCTGTAGTTGGCCTTTAAGTCCGATTCAAATTCGTTGCGGCTAACCAAAAGCGAATCGCGTTTGGTCCAGTCGGCATACAGTAAATGTTTATCGGAATGTGCGCCCAGGTAATGGCCGTCGTTGATTAATTTTTGAATCAGCTTCCGGTTGGCTGGATTTTCATAAAAAGTTCCGGTGAAAAAAAACGAGGCTTTTACCTTGTGCCTATCCAATGTTTTGGCGATGATTTCGCCTCCGTCGTTGTAATCGTGCGCCGAAAAGATGAGGTATACATTCGGCTGATTTGTATTCATTTGTATGATGGCCCCTTCACTGTCTTTCACGCCATTCGATAGCGATTCCTGGTTTTGGCCATCCTTTTCCAGCGATGAAAGCAGAAAACTCAAACTGGCGGTTCCATCCATTGTAGGTTCATTGGTTGAATAGTCTCCGATGTCGTCGTGATAAACGGCTTTACCCTTTTGGTAATTGGCATACACGTCTTCTTGGGTCAGTTCTATTCCCCGCAGATTTTCGAATATGTAGCGATATACTGGTCCGTCAACTAAGCCGCCGGTAGTTGTTTGGTGCATTAGCACGGTGATGGATGAATGGGGATTCTGCGGATTATCGCCTCCTTCGGGGAAGCCACAGATCATACTCGTGCCCCACGGATTACAGCCCCAAAGCCAGTCGATAAGCGCCGCTTCCATTTTTTCGAACGACCTGTCGCCGGTTAGTTGGCGGTAAAGGCGTGCCTGCGTGGCTGCTGCCACAACAAAATTATTGGAGCACCACACGAACGGAATCCCCATCTGAAAAGGATCATTGCCGGCGTACCGTTTGATATCCTCCAGTCCCTGTTTCATTAAAGCCTGGTATTTTTTTGCAACAGCCGAATCTTCGGATTGGGCCAGCAGATAATGTCCCAGGTTGACAAAGGGGTAATACTGATAATGCCGGGCTCTGTGCAACTCCATCCATGGGGTTACCGGTTCCAGTTCGCCCCAGTAATCTGCCTGCCGGCGGAAGGTTTTATCTCCCGATTGGTTGTAAAGCGAGGCAGCAGCCAGCTCCATGTCGTCGATGTAGTTTCCTTCTTCATAAAAATAGGGCGAAACAACACAGGCGGTTTGGCATTCTCCCGGATCTGACATGGCAAATTCCCAGGCATCGGTGGCTTTGGTGTCTAATTTTTCTGCAAAACCGGAATCAATGTTTTTGAAAAGTTCAGAACCTAAAGCAAAAGCCGAAGCATATTTAGCGGCAGTGGAGGCTACCCCGGTACTGCGGTTCTTGTGTTTTCCAAGCCCCTGTGGTTTCCCTGTTACGAAATAAACCGGGCGGGCCTTTCCCAGTCCGTACGAAACGGTGTCTTTGGTCGGAAGGCGATATCCCCGGTGGTCACGGTCGTCGGCTATCTGGTTGTACATTTCATTTTTTGCCGGATTCATTTTTACGAGCCACTCCAACCCCCAGCGTGCTTCGTCAAGAATGTCAGGGATTCCGTTTTTGCCGGGTAAGCCGTTGGAATTGTAGAAATCACCAAAAACGCCTGGATTCTGCCGGTAGGCGAAAAGCATTTGGTAAGTGGCATTTGCCGATGTGGTGACGTATTGAAGATAATCAGAAGCATCGTGCCAGCCTCCTGTTACATCAATTTGTTCACCGCTTCGCGTTGGATGGTCAACAATAACTCCGTCGTGTACATGGCATGAATCGTTGAAAAAGGGATTAAAGCCACACCGTTGCTGGCGCATATAATTTAATATATAGTCTGCTGTTCCTCTGTAAATGTCGTTGGCGATCCTGAACGACGGTGATTGTGTGGAACCCGCTACAATGTAATAACCTCCCGTTTTTTTGAAATCGGAGAAGTCAAGTTGGTAAGCGGTTTGTTTTCCCCATAGCTCAGCGTTAGCGGCGATTGCTTTCCCTTCAAAGACCACCTCGTTGGACAATGCATGATAGATCTTGAAGGTTTGAATGTTCTCTTTTTCATCACTGAGGAATACGGCTGTTTTAGCTGCTTCGGGGAGATATCCCAGTTGGTTGATGCGGATCGTATTTTCAGCGTTAGCTTGAAAAAAGCTGCAAAAGAAACTCAGAATTACGAAGGAAATGATCGATATTTTCATAAAATAGATGTTATTAGGCTCCTCAAAATTAACTTTTAGAAAAGAGAAAAACAATATTTGTAATACATGTTACATCTTGTGCAGTGAAAATATTATATTTGTGGTATGACAATTTTAATTGCTGATAGCGGATCTACAAAAACAGATTGGTTGTATACCGATGCTGAAGGTAATTCCTTGTTGATTCAAACCAAAGGATTAAATCCGTTTTTTAGATCGAGCGACGATATTTATCAGGAACTTAAAGGCACATTGTTTTCAAAAGTACCTGAAGTTGACAAAGTGTTTTTTTATGGCGCGGGTGTCATCAATGCCGAACGTGGCGATGTAATAAAAGCCGCGCTGGCTCCTTTATATCCTGATGCGAAAGTTGAAACAAACAGTGATTTGCTGGCAGCTGCAAGAGCCTTGTTCCAACATTCGAAAGGAATCGCCTGTATTTTAGGCACCGGATCGAATGCCAGTTTATATAATGGCGAGAATATCGAATAT
The DNA here is from genome assembly GCF_023111095.1 of Maribellus sp. YY47. Taxonomy (GTDB): domain Bacteria; phylum Bacteroidota; class Bacteroidia; order Bacteroidales; family Prolixibacteraceae; genus Draconibacterium. Next base: position 98,924 of record NZ_JALGYW010000003.1, on the reverse strand, counting down.
GGAGTTCCTCCACTTGGATTTATTCTGGGGGATGAGTGCAGTGGTTCGGCATTAGGTAAAAAGTTGCTGGGCGATTATTTTAAAAATGTAATGCCGGAGGACCTGAAGGAACGCTTTCAACAAAAATATAAAGTAACGCAGGCAGAGGTGTTGGACAAAGTTTACCGTACCGAACGCCCCAATAAATATTTGGCCGGATTTGCACCATTTGTTTCCGAAAATATTTCAGAGAAATACTGTGAAGATTTGGTGAAAGCTAGCTTTTGTGAGTTTGTGGATCGAAATGTATTACAAATTCCGGATGCGACACAATACCCTATCGGTTTTTCAGGATCGATTGCCTGGAATTTCAGGGCAATCATTGAAAGCACGGCCAGGGAATACGGATTTCAGGCTACCGTAATTCTGCAAAAACCAATTGAGCATTTACACGATTACCATACTAATCCCAAAAAATAATTTTACAGAAATGACCAATCAAAGCATAACCGAGTCGGAATCGTTATATAATGACCTTGACCAAATGTCTGTCAGGGAGCTGTTGGAAGGAATTCATGAAGAAGATAAAAAGGTATTGCCTGCCGTTTATAAAACCATTCCGCAGATTGAAGAGTTGGTGTTGAAAACGGTTGAACGGATAAAAAAAGGAGGACGGCTTTTTTATGTAGGCGCCGGTACCAGCGGGCGTTTGGGTATTTTGGATGCTTCTGAAATTCCGCCTACTTATGGCGTTGGTTACGACGTGGTAATTGGTTTGATAGCCGGTGGAGACCAGGCCATCCGAAAAGCGGTGGAAGCCGCTGAAGACAATGTTGAACTGGGCTGGCAGGAACTTCAGGCATTTGATATCAATGAATTGGATACCGTAGTTGGGATTGCTGCGTCGGGCAGAACGCCTTATGTTGTTGGCGTGGTGCGCCAGGCCAGAGCACATGGGATTCTCACCGGATGTATTACCAATAATCCGGAGAGTGAATTGGCTCAAAATGTGGATATTGCCATTGAAGCCATTGTGGGACCCGAGTTCGTGTCGGGGAGTACGCGAATGAAATCGGGAACGTCGCAAAAACTAATTCTCAACATGATCACTACCACTTTGATGATTAAATTGGGCAGGGTAAAAGGCAACCGGATGGTAAACATGCAGCTTACCAACCAGAAGCTGGTTCAACGGGGCACGCGAATGATCATGGAAGAACTCGGCTTCGATGAAGAAATGTCAAGACGCTTACTGCTCGTTCACGGTTCGGTGAACAAAGTCCTGGAAAATTACAAGAAGTAAGTAAGGCTTACGTATTTGAATTTTTAAGAAATTTATTGTATACCTGCATGTTACGTCCGATGTGGGCCTGCATCTTTTCGTAGGCACGGTCGGCATCTTTTTCGCGAATGGCATTCACAATTTCTTTGTGGTAACCCAAAGTGATTTCCTTTTCACCTTCAACGTTGGCATAAATATAATTACGCATACGTGGCAACAAATTGTGCACGGGTTCCATCGTAACAATTACAAAAGGATTGCCGGTAGCACGCGCCACGGTTAAATGGAATTTGTTATCCAGGTCAGATTCCAACTGGGTGTTGTCGGGATCACAGGCCGCAAATTCGGTCAGGTTTGTGGTCAGATTTTTCAGATCGTCTTCGGTACGGTTCACAGCAGCCATTCGGGCAATTTCCGGTTCAAACGCCAAACGCAGTTCAATGATCTGGGTAATCAGATCCATATCAAACTTCAGGTCGTAATAAAGATTCAGCGAGTCGATCGCATCTTTCATGTTGATCTTTTTAACGATCATGCCGCTTCCTTTACGGATCTCGATCAATCCGCGGGCGCTCAGCCGGCGAAGCGCTTCGCGTAAGGCTGTACGGCTTACGGCAAACATCTCGCAAAGTTCACGTTCCGAAGGTAATTTCGAACCTACAGGTAGTTTCTTCTCCCTGATGGCACGTTCAATGTTTCGCTCAATCTTTTGACTAAGCGTTTGCGTAGTGCCAATCTTTTGAAAAATATTATTCATTTCTGCCATATGCGTATCCGTCAGATGCGGCAATTTAAGCTTATTTTTCGGGTTATCGTTTGATCGATCCGGGGTTTTTGCATTTTCGCTGCCCAATTCGTTTCCGGTAATACGAAAAGCCGCTGGATTTGTGGCCTTTTTAGCTGTCCACTGTACAAAACTTCGAATCATTTAATAGTTGAAGTTAACGCTTTTGGGAGACCTTTCAGTTTTATAAGCCAGTGTGATTAGGAAAGAAATTGACCCCAATTGCCAGTTATCAGGATAGTTATTGTACTGATGAATCATATTGACAGCGCATAGAGACTTGTTTTTTCAGCTATGTGACCCATTCAAAATCAGCAGCCTTCCGGAATTACAGTTTGAGCTGAAATTCAATACATAAGAAAGGTCATGTTCAACAGAAATATCAATAATATAAAAGTCAATCGTATTAAAATTTGCTCAACGAGTGTTTAGAAGTTAATTGATTTCGGGGTTGAATGAGCGAAAAATCCTTTGCGAAGTAACTATGCCGGAAAATGAAAATCCCCATTTATGGGGATAGTCCTCAGTAAGTGAAGATCTATTTTTGCCTTCAGAAAACAATAATAAAAGAAGCTGTTGCTTAAAAACCAAAGCAAAAAACCTGGAGGACAGTAAATGTTCATAAAAATATGTACCCAAAAAAGAAAGACGACAACTACAATGAAACCTGGCGGAACACGAATGATACCAATGCGAAACTTCAAGGTTAACCGGATTAAAAATGAATAGTAATCATTCCTAAACCATCGTTGAAAAGAAGGTATTTCTATCCCCAGTCTCTTAGACTTAATCTTAATTAATATAATATTAAAAATATTTTGAATGGGCAAATATTCCCTGATCTTATTCTTTTTGGCTGTAGTATCGGCATACGGCCAGAACACGAAAAACAGTTCGGTTTTTGGCAAAATTGTAGCAGAAGATGGTAGTCCGTTGGTATTTGCTTCGGTAGTAATAAACGGAACAAAACTTGGAACACTAACCGACGAACAAGGAAAGTTTGAAATTAGCGCTCCCTTTGGCGAACATACAATTTCTGTTTCGTTTGTTGGGTATGCCAAAACTTCGAAAACCATTAAAACAAACCCCGCCAATAACAGGGTAAAACTTGATATTGTTTTAAAAGAAAACACCGAAAACCTGAATGAAGTAACAGTAAAAGGGAAAACAAAAAAAACGGAGCTTGAAACACAGGGGTTTGCCGTAAATGCTGTGAAAACAAAAGAAGCGAGCCTGCGCAGCATACAGGCAAACGAGTTATTAAACACTACTGTGGGTGTTAAAATTCGTCAGAGCGGGGGACTGGGATCAAGCGTTGAATATTCATTGAACGGGTTATCCGGAAGCGCTGTTCGTATTTTTATCGACGGCATTCCCATTTCAACCTACGGATCTTCATTCAACTTAAACAGTATTCCCCCGTCGATGATTAAGCAAATTGAAGTGTACAAAGGAGTGGTACCCGGGCATCTGGCAGACGACGCGCTGGGAGGCGCCATTAATATTCAGCTTCATAAAGAGGCAAAAAACAATTTTAATGCTTCTGTTTCCTACGGGTCTTTCAACACTTTTCAGGCAAGTGTAAACGGTACCTATCGCTCTGATAAATCAGGACTTACTTTTAAAACCTCCTTTTTTCATAATTATTCTGATAACGACTATAAGGTTTCGGGCAGAAGTGTTGTGGTTACCGGCATTGGCGGAGTGCAAACACCCATTACCGCCCGAAGGTTTAACGATGCTTACAGATCTTCCGGCGGCATGGCACAAATTGGTTTTACCGATGTAAAATGGGCCGATCAGTTTTTTATTGGCGTAACAGGATCTGACGATTACAAAGAAATTCAGCACGGTGCTTTTATGACCATTACCCCCTACAAGGACAGGTTTATGGAATCGGATGCCTTGCTGGCCAGCCTCACCTATAAAAAAACAGATCTTTTTATGAAAGGACTGGAAATGGATGTGCACGGCTTGTTCGGAAATCGTAACCGTGCCGTAACAGATACCCTGGCCTGGGCATATAGCTGGAATGGACAGAGAGCGGTTGATTTCAGAGGTAATGAGTACAAGTATTCCTGGGGCTCGCAACAGGAAGGAGGCCCTACACTGTCTAAAATTAACAGGAACGTATCGTCTGTTCGTACGGGTTTATCATACGCCATCAACAATAATCACCGGATTTTGCTGAACCACGTTTTCAGCAGAGTAGACAGGGAAGATAGTGATGAAATGAGATCGGTACTGGAGAATACATTTAGTGGAACAAGAGATCTGCGTAAAAACATCTATTCTTTGACGTATGAATTTAATGCTTTTGACAATAGGCTAAAAACCAGTGTATTTGGAAAACACTACCAGCAAAAAACAATTAGTGTTGACCCGGCCATTGAAACGGATACTGATGGAAACAATAAAATAATAAATGAAGTGGTAAGCAGCAATAAGGAACACAACGGATATGGTTTTGCTTTGTCGTTTGCCCCTTTTTCAAACCTTACGCTGTTAACATCGGCAGAAAAAGCGATACGGCTTCCGAATGAAACCGAAGTGTTCGGTAACGACGGGGATAACGTAGTTGCCAACTCAAGCATTAACCCGGAACAAAGCAACAACTACAACCTTGGCTTTCGGCTGGGAACTTTTACTTTCAGAAAGCACAATTTTAGTGTTTCAACCAACTTTTTCACACGAAATATTAAAGATAGGATTGGCCTGCCCATTGAAACATCGCTTAATATTAATGACGAACTCATTCTGTATGTGAACCAGGGAAGTGGCACGTCAAAAGGCGTGGATGCGCAGTTGGATTATTCCTACAACAACAACCTCGGCCTTAATTTTAACATCTCGCGCTTCGACTTAACCATCGAAAACAGAGGCGTGCAAATTGATGTTCCCAACACGCCATTTTTCACCATGAATGGTAGCCTGAGGTATTCTTTCAAAGATTTGATACAAAAAAATGCGAGAATGAACCTCTTCTATACCATGTATTTTACAGAGGAGTTTTCATACCTGGTTCCGCAGGGGTCGAACACCGTAGGCGACGACTTTTTTAAAGTGCCCGAACAATTAACACAGGATATCGGGCTGAGTTATACCTTCCCCGGCAACACGTTTACCATGAGCTTTGATGTCAAAAATATATTCGATAAACCGGTTTACGACAATTTATCGGTACAAAAAGCAGGGCGGGCCGTTTACCTGAAATTGAATTACAGAATAAATACATTTTAATTACTTAAATATTTTATAACATGAAAAGTAACTTCTTAAATATTCGAATTTTATCCTCCGTGTTTATGATTGCCGGACTACTGGCCTCTTGCAGTAGTAGCGATGACGATGATATAATTTTACCGCCTGAACCGGCAGAAACACGATGGATTACCGTGGCTGCAGCCAGAATGGGTGAAGATCCCGGAGATGGAAACGGGGGAACATTAATTTATGCAATTGACAGCGAAAAAGCAAAAGACCCGACAGTGTCTATCGCTCCTTTTGATAATGGTTTTATCGTTCCTTCAAACAGAACAGCCCGCTTGCAGGCTTCTGAAGACGGTAAAACAATCTTTAATATAAGTTATGCCGGGGATACAGGCGGTAACTATACCAAATATACCGTAGAAGGTGGACAAACCTTCACGAAAACAGGTACCGAAATCAGTATTGCTCCCTACGTAGGAGCTGCTCCCAGATGGATTAAACTATTTGACGGAGACAAAACAGGCGCCGCGGTATATGTTTCTACAGAACACGAGTTTGATGAAAACAACAACTATATTCGTACCGAAGCTACCATGGGGGTACTAACCTTAGATTTGGTGAATTCACAAATTAAAGAATTTCAGGAGCACAGCATTGCTTTAAGCGAAGAGGAAGAAGCCAAAGGTTATTATATTTCCAGAATCGATATGCCCGTGTTGAACGCTGCCGGCGATAAATTGTATATCGGGGCCCGTTTAAGCAAGGTAAATCCAGCAACTGCAGAAAGCGACAAAGGCTATGAAATCCTGGGTTCAAAGACCATCATCCTGGATTATCCATCGTTGTTGAACCCTTATGTAATCACTTCAACCGCAGGACATGGTAACACTAACGGTTACCGCAGCATCAATGCTTTTCTTTATAACGGTAGTGTTTATCAGGCCAACCAGGACGATCCGGAAGGTTCACACATCCTTAAAATTGATGCGGACAACGAATACGACAATTCCTATGACTTTAACCTGGACGATGCTTTAGGTGTAGAAGGTGCTTACGTTTTGGCCTGGAGGCCTGCAGCAAACGGGAAAGCCGTTTTAGCATACCGCCATGCCGGTTCTGAAGAAGGAGCAGCAGGAGCTCAGGGCTTTTTTGCTTTGGTGGACCTGGAAGCCAAAACTGCAGTGCGTATTGACGAAATTCCGTATGACCCCGATTTTTATTTGTTCCAATACCAGGGTTTTGCCGTTGATGGAACAGAAATCTATGTAACCCAGGCTCCTGTGGGCGAAAACGGAAATATCTATGTAATTGATACCGAAACCGGAAAAGTTACCAAAGGCGCCGAATTGGTGAACGTGGCAGGAAGTCATTTCATAGGGACATTCTAACCCTTTGAAAAATGATGATATGAAGTAAACTCTGTGGGAAATTTTCTCTCACAGAGTTTACTACTGTAAGAAGATTTTATTCAGGAAATTCAACAGAATTAAAAATGAAAACACAGACCATAAAATTTATCTTTCTCTTTGTGGTTGCCGCACTCGTTTCTGTAACAAGTATGGCACAACCGGAAAACAGTGAAAATCCGTTTCTGGACAGGCAATATTGGGCTTCACACCCCAGCCTTGAGGAAATTGACGCCAGAATTGCCGAAGGGCATTCCATAACAGAATCCAACGGGGCCGGGTACGATGCCGTTACCTTTGCTATTTTTAGCGAAAACCCGGCAGCCACCATCGATTATCTTATTGAAAAAGGAAACGATGTGAACAAACGTACACACGATTCAAGAACCTATATCTTTTGGGCAGCGTCGCGGGGAAACCTTGAAGTTGTAAAGCTTTTGGTAAAAAAAGGCGCCAGAACCGATTTAAGAGATTCTCACGGAAATTCGTTAACCCAGTTTACTGCTGCATCGGGGCAGGATAACACAAAAATTTACGATTTCTTTATTGAAAACGGAGCCGACTTAAAGAATGAGAAAGACCACGATGGCCGTAATGTGCTTTTAGCAGCTGCCCCAAGGGTAAAAAACCTCGGGTTAATTGATTATTTCATCAGCAAAGGGCTTAGTTTAAATGCTACTGACGACCATGGCAACGGCATATTTAATATTGCAGCCCAGGGAGGAAATATTGAAGTACTGAAAGCTTTGGCCGCCAGAGGGGTTTCTACCAAGAAAAACACCAACACCAACGAAAATGCCGTTCTTTTTGCCAGCAGAGGAGGAAGAGGCAGCAGCAATAGTTTGGAGGTTTTTCAATATTTGGAAGGATTAGGACTTGAGCCGAATATTACTTCAAACGATGGAGTAACGCCGCTGCACAATCTTTCGCGCTCTACCAACGATTTGGCAATTTTCCAGTATTTTATCGATAAAGGGGTAAATCCAAATTCGGTTGACAAAGAAGGGAATACGCCTCTTTTAAATGCCGCATCGCGCAACAAACAGGAGGTTGTAAAATATTTGGCCGAAAAAACAGAGAACATCAACCATACCAATAACGAAGGACACTCAGCATTAACTCTTGCTATTCAGAACAACAACGGAAATGTGGTAAATTACCTGATATCAGAAGGCGCCCAAACGAATATTCTGGATAAAAAGGGAAATAACCTGGCTTATTATCTTTTTGACACACGTGGCAATCCCCGCGATTTTGATGAGAAGGTAAAAGCATTGCTTGCGGCTGGTTTTAATTTCAAGACAAAACAGCCCGACAATAGCACCATCTGGCATTTGGCCATTGCCAAAAACAATTTGGAACTGCTTAAAAAAGTTCTGGATTTTGGGGCCGATATCAACGCAAAAGACAAGCAGGGAAATACTGTTTTGCACTACACTGCCATGAAATCGAGCAATGCGGAAGCCCTTAAATTTCTGATTGCCAACGGCGCCGACATCAAATCAACTACTGAATTTGGTGAAACCGCTTACGACTTGGCGCAGGAGAATGAACTTTTAATCCAAAACAACGTGAATTTAGACTTTCTAAAATAAAGCCCAATGAACAGAATAATAAAACGGACAGCTTCAATTTTTGGCCTTATCCTGGTTCTTTTTTGCACCTCTTCTTTTGTGCAAACACCTTCAACCGTGTCCTACAAGTGTATGATACAAATGGCCAACTATTCAGGAGAAAAAGCCTATGTGGCTGTTTCTTTGATGGATGCCAGCGGTAATTATGTAAAAACCCTGTATGTGCAGGGAAATGACCCCGAATGGTTTCCGGATTTAAAAAACTGGTGGGCTTTCAGCCATGGTAAAAAAGAGGACATTGATGCGCTTACCGGCGCAACAGTTGGAAATGGGGAAAGAAACATTATTTCGCTGGTGTTTGATTCTTCACAAATTGACAAAGGCTATAAAATACGTTTCGAATCTGCTGTCGAAAATCAGAAATACTACTCTGTTGATGCAGAGCTTGAGCTGAACTCAGCCACTATCAGTAATAAAGTTGACGGAAAAGGATATGTCCGGTATATCCGAATGATACCCAATTAGTAAAACATGGTTCTTTCGATATGGCGTTACAGCCATTTAATTCTTGCAGTAGTTTCCTCCTTGTTCTTGTTGGTCGCATCGGTTACGGGGGCGATTTTGGCTGTTGAGCCTATATCGAACAAGGTGCGCCCCTACAGCATTAAGCATGCAAACGAACTTCGGTTAAGCGAGACATTAACAAATTTGAACGCGAGATACGACGAAATTCTTTCGGTATCAAACAACCGCGACGGATTTGTTAGTGTCTCTGCAATTGTTAACGGAAAAAACGAGCAGTTTTATGTGAATCCTTTTACCGGCGAGAAGTTAGCGGCACTGATTGAAAAAGCGCCGGTTTTTCAGTTCAGCACCAATTTGCACCGTTCGTTGTTTCTTAAAACACCGGGGCGTTTTCTTATTGGCCTTGTTTCTTTATTGCTATTTTTAATTGCGGTATCGGGTGTTGTACTGATTGCTAAACGGCAGGGCGGCTTTAAATATTTTTTTGCGCCTGTGGTTCGCGAAAACTTTTCGCAGTTCAACCACGTAGCGTACTCCCGCATTACTTTATTGCCCATTATTGTGTTGTCATTAACTGGAGTATATCTGTCGCTGCTGCGTTTTGGCCTGATTCCTGAAAAACAGATTGTCCACGAAGTGGATTACGATTCATTAACAGACGAACCGAAAATACCTCTACACAACTTTGAATTCCTCAATAATACCAGGTTGGGAGAATTGCGGGAATTGGAATATCCTTTTTCAGAATTTGCGGAAGATTACTACACCATTCGCCTGAAAAACAGGGAAGTTTTGTTGAATCAGTTTAATGGGGATATTATTACAGAAAAAGAATATCCTTTAGTAACTCTTGCCTCATCCTGGGCAACGGTATTACATACCGGCGAAGGAAGTATTGTTTGGAGTGTAATTTTGGCAGCCGGAAGCTTGGCCATTCTTTTTTTAATGCTTACGGGCTTTGTTATTTATTTTAGAAGACCACGGATTCGTATCCAAAATAAATACTCCCCAAATGAATGCACTCATATTATTTTGGTGGGTACCGAGGGAGCTAGCACCCTGCAATATGCCCGGGAATTTCATTGCCAGCTGCAAAAACTGGGTATAAAAAGTTATTTAGGGCTGATGAATGATTATGGCCGGTTTAGGAAGATGGAACAACTCATGATTTTTACTGCCACCTACGGACAGGGAGAATCGCCTGCCAGCGCCAACCGGTTTCAGGAACTGATAACAAAACATCGTCAACTTCAGCTATTTTCCTATTCGGTTGTCGGATTTGGTTCTACTGCATATCCAAATTATTGCCAGTTTGCCTACGCGGTTTCCGAGCGGTTAAAGGAACTTCCAAATGCCGAAAGCCAGGGAGAAGTTCACACGGTAAACAACCAGTCTTTTGAAGCTTTTTCGAATTGGGCCAATACCTGGGCGCAGGCGACGGGACTAAACCTTCAGCTTGAGAAACCCAAAATGGCCCTTACTAAAAGTCATATTTCTGATTTTGAAGTGTTGGACCGGGTTGATATTGAAAAAGAAGATACTTTTTTACTCACACTAAAAAATACGAATGGAACAAGTGTCGTTTCAGGTGACCTCTTGTCGGTTATTTCCGCTGAAGACGGATGCGAGCGGTTATATTCTATCGGAAACTTAGCGAACAACACACTGGCCATAAGCGTAAAAAAACATCCTAACGGGATTTGTTCAAATATGCTGGGACAACTGGAAAAAGGGAAAATACTATCTGCCGGGATAGCCCAAAACCGGCATTTTCATCTTCCCAAAAATAAAAAGGATGTTGTACTTATTGCCACAGGAACGGGCATCGGGCCTTTTTTGGGAATGACGGCAACCAACACTTCCCGAAGAAAAATCTACCTATACTGGGGCGGTAGAACACCAAAATCTCTTGAGCTTTACAAAACCTACATCAACGAAGCACTCTTTCAGAAAAGGCTTCATCAGTTTACTCCTGCGTACTCCCGTGTGCAAGCGGAAAAAATATATGTACAACATCTGATTAAAAAAGACGGAGGCAAAATTGCCGATGTTTTAAGCAGGGGAGGGTGTGTAATGATTTGCGGATCGATTGCTATGCAGCGTGAAGTAATGCAGGAACTAAAAAACATTTGCAATACCTATCTGAAAAAAGACCTGAGCCACTATCAGAATCGCAATCAGATTAAGATGGATTGTTATTGAAATATTTTGGTCAATAGTTACAATAAGGTATTATATCATTCAAAATTCCCGACGGGACTCGTGTTTTGTACATAGCTGTTTTATTGTTGATTGGTGTTTTTTTGTTGAGAAGTGTTTCGTTTTAGTTCGAACACAAAAAAGCCCCGCAATATCTATAATTACGAGGCTTTTGATTTCTTAACGTGACCCCTACGGTACAAAATTCGAACCATTTAATAACAGAATTAAAGTTACTGGGAGATGTTGGATTCGATGAAATAAGCTAGACAATCTTTTAAACTGTCTTTAGGTACACTACCTTCATTTATATTAAAATGTTTTTTAATAGCCACCTTGTTTCCTAAATTGTTATTAACCGAGCTTACAAGATCAGTCATTTGCTGATGAATCGTTCCGTCTGGATTAAGTGGATCAATCAAAACAATTTTAATCTTGTTCTTTGGGTATGATTTTTCGGTAATGGCTCACGCTTTAAATGGCTTTTGCTAATAGATGTTCCGCAATGGTGGTTTTATACAGATACCTATTCTTATCATAGAGGTATACTGATTGTACTCCAAGAGTCTTTCTCCATATCCGTTATACCATTGCACAAATAGGTACTGATTGAATTTAGGAGCGATTTTAAAATTGAGTTCTAGCTGCGTATTAAAGCTGGTAAGATTATTTAACGGATTGACGATGGCTGAAATCCACAAGCGGTCACTCTTGCTACGATAGTTAACTGCTACCAGTCCATAGCCCCGATAGGCCAGTAAGTCCGGATTATCGTCACTAACCCCCCCAGCCCACACTTTTGCCTGAACAGTAAAATACATATTATAGAAATAGGTGCCTGTAAACACAAAATAGTTCCAACTGCGGGATTTCAAGCTGTCTCCTATACCGTTAGATTCATGTTCAAAGGCTAATATCCCAATACCTCCCAATTTGTTATTGACAACTATAGGTTTTGCCAGAGCCAGTCCCGGATTATAGTTGTTATCGGCAAACGGATAAGAATCCTGATAAATATCCCAGAACGACTTTTGAGTATAAGTCAGCATTAAAAGAGAATTAAACGGCAGTACGGTTTTGGTTAACCGCTGACGGATACTGATCTGAAACTTGGCATCAGCCGAATATTGGTCTATCTTTTTATTGGTCGGAACCCCAGTGGTAAAGTAATTATCCTTGTACATACCAAAACTGGGTTGCCGGTCCAATAAATCCAATACCTGCTGCTCGTTAATCTCCAGGTACATCGACTTTGTAAAAACAACTCTTCCGGTATCGATTTGATTTTTCCAAAGTTCCTCTACTTCCTTATCCTGTGCATGCAAATTGCTCACCGAATAAATTGAAACCAAAAAAAGTGAAATTATGTAGTTTCTCTTTCTCATTGTCCTTCCTTCTCTTGCAAAAGATTGGCCTTACCGGTTAAAGCAGTAAGTACGAAGCTTACTGAATTAACCGATATTGGCGTTTATCTAGGTTCTTCCCTGAACTTTTCAAAATTACACGCCCTACTAACAGGCACTTGTTGTAAAAATCATTTATCTGGCTTCAACATATATCAACCCGTTCTTTTCAATAAATCCTATTTTTTCGTTATTCATCAGCCACCTCAGGGCCTTGAAAACTTGCTTTTCATTGTAACCTGTAAATTCTTCAAGTTTCCCAAAAGTCATTAATCCATTGGTCGAAAGTGTCAAGCAAATTACATCTGCGCTATTCTTGATATCTTCCTCGCACATATCCTTTTGTTTTATGAGTTAGTTGTGAATACATGTTATGCAAATATCGTTTTATACAAAATCGGACTCTGAGCATCGCCGTTACTATTATTTCGATGTTTCTTATGACAATCGAAAAAAATGAACGATGAACTCCTTAATATGTTTTGAGACTCTCCATCCGGGGTTATGCGCCCGGAGTAGCCCCCATGCCGAACACCATGGTAAGCAGCGCAACGGTTTCGATAACGCCCATGGCTGCAATGTACATACCTGCTCCTTGTTTGTCATCTACCGCTAAGTTTGAACAGGCAGCTGCACCAACTTTTCCCTGCATGATCGCCGAGGCAGCTATGGCAACCCCAACAAAAAGGGCGAAAATCATTTGGTTCAGATAACTGTCCGGGTTCAGTTCAGCCCCTTTTAACGAGTTCATAAAAATCATCCCGTAAATAACCTGGCTTAACGGCATACCAACCATGGCCAGCGCCAACGACGGAAGCTTCTTTTTCTCTTTCAACGACTGTTTCCAAAGCCCTAAAGCTCCCATTCCGGCGATTCCTGTTCCGATGGCAGAACCGACTCCTGCCATACCTAAGGCGATGGCATGTCCGCCAAAGCCTGTAACTGTTGTTGCTAAAATTGTAGTTAATGTCATTTTTAAACGCTTTAAATCTTTTTATTATTCATTTTCAAATTCATTGTATTTCAAAAACATACCCGGTTTCGTGATGGTCCCTTTGCACAGGAACAAACCAATGCTTTTTGCCGATGGTTGACACGAAATTGCATGCTGTACTGTTATTGGCTCATCGCTTCAGTTTCCATATTTTCTCGCAATAGTCGCTAATGGAACGGTCGCTAGAGAATTTCCCCATCCGCGCCACGTTCAGGATCGCTTTTTCATCCCACACGGAAGTATTTCTCCAGGTTTGAGATACGATTTCCTGACAAGCCACATACAGCGGGTAGTCAGCCAGCAGCAGATAAGGATCGTTCCACAGCAGATTATCGACAAGGGGGCGGAACAAGTTGGTATCGCCATGCGACAATTGCCCGGAATAAATAAAGTCGATGACTTTGCCCAACTCTTCATTGTGCGAGTAGATAAAGTAAGGACTATACCCGTTGCGTTTGGTTTCTTCCACCTGATCGGCGGTGAGACCAAACAGGAAGAAATTATCTTCGCCCACTTCGTTTCTTATTTCAATATTGGCGCCGTCAAGCGTGCCGATCGTCAGGGCGCCATTCATGGCAAATTTCATGTTGCCTGTTCCGCTGGCCTCCATTCCTGCTGTCGAAATTTGCTCAGAAAGGTCGGCGGCGGGATAAATATTTTGGGCATTGGCCACATTGAAGTTTGGAAAGAAAACCACCTTGAGCCTGCCGTTTACATCCGGATCGTTATTCACCAATTCGCCTACCGCATTAATTAACTTGATGATAAGCTTGGCCATGTAGTACCCGGGCGCGGCTTTACCGCCAAACACAAAGGTGCGGGGAACCATATCGATAGCCGGATTGGCCTTAATGCGCAAATACAGGGTAAGGATGTGCAATATATTCAGGTGCTGGCGCTTGTATTCGTGTATGCGTTTAACCTGCACATCGAACAGGGAGGACGGATCGGTTAGGATGCCGGTGCGTTCTAGTATGAGGGCTGACAGCTGTTTTTTGTTTTCCAGTTTTACCTTTCGGAACTGTTCGCGGAATGCTGCATCGCCGGCAAAAGTCTCCAGTTTGCGTAGTTCGTCGAGTTTTCCGGGCCATTGGTCACCAATAGTTTCGGTGATGAGCTGGCTTAAGCCCGGATTACTTAAAACCATAAACCGGCGCGGGGTAACCCCGTTGGTAACATTGAAAAATCGTGCGGGGTACATATCGACCCAGTCGGGCAGGACCAGCTTTTTCAAAAGTTCGGTATGCAAGGCGGCCACCCCGTTGATGGCGTAGCTGCCCACACAGGCCAGGTTGGCCATGCGAACATATTTTTCGCCCGACTCCTCAATGAGAGACAGCCTCGACAGTTTTTCCGTATCGTTCGGGAACTGCCGTCCGACTTCCTGAAGAAAGTGGAAGTTGATTTCGTAGATGATTTCCAGTATGCGGGGCACTAAATATTGCATAAGCCCAACCGACCATTTTTCGAGCGCTTCGGGCAGAAGCGTATGATTGGTGTAGCTAAAGGTTTTACGGGTGGTACTCCAGGCCGTATCCCAGTCCAGTTTATATTCATCCAGCAGCCGCCGCATAAGCTCGGCCACGGCAATACTCGGATGCGTATCGTTGAGCTGTATGGCAAAGCGTTGATCAAATGTTTCCGGTTTGCCGCCATAGCGCAGGTGCATCCGCATCATATCCTGAAGCGAGCACGACACGAAGAAATATTGCTGTTTCAGGCGCAACTTTTTCCCGTCGATCATTTCATCATTCGGATATAAAACCTTGCTGATATTCTCAGACTTCACATTGTTTTCCACCGCTTTATAATAGTCGCCCCGGTTGAATGACGAAAAATCGAATGATTCAACAGCCTCAGATTTCCACAAGCGTAGAAAGTTACAGGATGATACTTTGTATCCCATTTCGGGGGTGTCGCAAGGAATTCCTTTGACCTCATAGTCGGGAATCCAGCGGTAACATGTCCGGCCTTCGTCATCGGTGTATGGTTCGGTGTGGCCGCCAAAGTTGACATTTACCGAAAGCTCGGGCCGCTCGATCGCCCAGGGGTTGCCTTTACGCAACCATTTGTCTGTTTTTTCAACCTGCCAGCCATCGCTAATTTCCTGGTCGAAAATACCAAACTCGTAACGGATTCCATAGCCAATGGCCGGTATGCCAAGGGAGGCCATCGAATCGATATAGCAAGCGGCCAGCCGGCCTAATCCGCCGTTGCCCAGCCCGGGCTCCACTTCCTGGCTAATCACTTTATCAAAATCGAAGCCCAGCTCGGTGACGGCCTGTTTCGTTTGGTCGTAAATATCCAGGTCAATCAGGTTGGCGCCCAGTTGCGGTCCCATCAAAAATTCGGCCGACAGGTAGCTTACCAGGCGGGCATCACCTTTCATCAATACCGATTCCATGGTGATCAGCTCCCGCAGCTTAAGCCGGTCGCGGATGGCTAACGCAACAGCCAGATAAACGTCATTCAGCGAGGCATCTTCTATTTTTCGCCCCTGCTGGTAGAATAAAATTTCAGCAATGTGGGTCTTCAGGGATTGAACATCCATTCCGGTCCGCACTTTATTTTCTAATATTGAAATGTTGGGACGGGAACCTTGAACTGTTTGATTATTTTTTGCCATAATTTGTTGTCTTTTGTGAAACACTTGAACGCTCTTGAAAATTAATAGCCATTTTATTTTCGCTATTTTTGAGTTGTTTCCCGGTTAAAAAGATTGCTTACAAATCGGTGCTTTACGACTTCGTAAAGCGGTAACGTGCCTGTTTTAGCCGTTGAAGTTGTTGTTTGAAGCCATTGTTGTTTAATCAATTTTACTGTTTATTGTTTTGTTAGTTTGAAGGGTTTGTATTCATTTCCTGAAAATTCGACTCCCGCGTGCCCTGCATATTCAAGCATATTTAGGCGCACCCCATGGACCAAAACCGCCATGGCAGCCAAAACCATGTTCAAGCCGTGTCCCAAAAACAGGATCAAAGCGGCACCAATTCCGGAAACCAGCGTGGTAATGCCGTCGCCGATAGCCATCTGATTGAAGCTGGAAGCCATTAAAACGGTGGAAAGACCGACGGCATAGAGCCGGATATAAGAGATAATATCGGAGAATCCGTTGATGATACTCAGCGGCAAATTTCCCAGCGAGGAGAGCATGCCTTTCAAAAAGCTGGCTCCCGGGTTCGAAAATAAGCCAACGAGCAAGATGCCGCCAATAAACAGCCAACTCATTATTCCCGGGGCTGCAATGCCCAGGAGCATTTGATTGACAACCAGATATAAGCCCCAGATAATGGCAACCCAGCCCTGCTGGCCCATGGCTTTCACACTGTTACTATATCGCCAGGCCACTTGCAAATGCCCAATGGTTAGATGAATGGCGCCAACCAGGAACATAAATTTCTGCACAAATACATTATCGCCCCCAAAGCTGGCCAGTTTTTCAACCTTCAATTTATTCAGGAACGAAATGTTGGCGATCGATTCAGCGCCAAAATAGGTTCCGGTAAGGATTCCCCAAAAAAGAATGGATGCTGAAAGTGTGTACATTAACTGGAATTCGGTTTTCCTGGCAAAGCCCGTTTTTCGATGTACAAAAAAGGTAATTACCAGGAAGATAAGCCCGTAGCCGGCATCGCCAACAAGAATCCCGGTGAAAAAGGTGAAGAAAATCATAAACACCAGCGACACATCCAGCTCTTTGTAACCCGGTACAAGCCCCATGAAATTCATCACCGGGCGGATACGTTCAACCCATCGTGATGTGCGCAGAAGCGTTGGCACTTCATCTGTTTCCTCGGCTGAGGGCTCTTCAATAATGTAGCCCCAGCTATTCTTTTCGGCTTCCTTGATAAGCTTTTCAACGGCATCTTCAGGGATAAAACCTTTCCAGCAACGTAGCTGCTTGTCGATCGAAACGCCACTATATTGAATATTTCGAACGTTAAGGCGCCGGATGCGTTCATCGAGCGCTTCCTGCAACAAGCTTTTTTGGGCGCAAAGTTGCGTTAACTGGTTTTCGCATTCCCGGTGCCCGTCTATCGCTTTTGCCAAGTCCGACCGTAGTTCATGCAATTCCGCCTGCGGCAGCGAGACTTCCGTACAATTTAACCGGTTATCGCTGTCGGTAGATACCAGCACTGCCTGCGTCAAATTGTTTATTTTGCCAACAATATGAATATCATCGCGTTTGTTGATATTTTTTAATTCCTGTTCGCTAAGCAGGTAGAGTTTCACAAATACCCCGGCTTGACGAAGTTCGTCGATGTCGCCGGCCGAAACCTGCCCCCAATTGGCGTAACTCGCCAAGGCTGCATTTAGTTCGGCCTTGCGTTTTTCAAGTTGAGCACATTTTTTATCCAGTTCGAGAACCTTGTCCATCAGCACAATTTCGCCCCGGTCGATGGTTCGGTAATCCACAAAATCAGCCGAGGCCGATTGTTGATCGTCATCCTTATCCAGAATTGAAATTGCTTTTCTCAGCTGCCCAATCCGGGCATCAACGCGCTCAATAGAACTATCTTTGGGCGTTTGAAACGGTGTGACATGCAGCACCCCCAGTTGCCCTAAAACAGAAAGATTGGCATCCACCTCTCCATCCGGGCCTGCCATAAAGAGCAACAGTTTTTTCATTTTAGTAATCATACGCCACCTCCATTTGTTTATCTGTTTTTACAACTTTGGCGGTCGCGATCGTCAGGCGATCATCATCCTGCAGTTTTTGCCCGATTTTTCGGATCGCGATTTTCGCGTTCGGAATGCGCCGGTTTTCAAACAGTTTCACCCGGGCACGAACATCGAGCAGTTCTTCCTCGAGCAGCTCAATCTGATCCAGCAAGCATTTAATTTCGGCCTCCAGTTGCAGCTGCTCGGCTACCAGCTCAATGGCGTCGTCGACCCAAAGCGGCGTGTTGGCCGAGGGTTCCACGATATTGAAATCGACACGCTCGAACTGTTGCACCCGAACACCCGCTACATCCACAGGCTTCGTGATCACTTCATTCACCGAAATAAACTCCGCCAGCGATCCCCAGGAGTCGCCCATCACAGCGAGCCAGGATTTGGAAGCTTCCCGGTTCTTCTCGATGGTTTGCCGAATGTCGTCAATCCGCTCAGCAATGGTATTAATCGTCGACATCAACGATTTCTCCATCGCTTCGAAAAGCGGCAGCATCCGTTGCGAAACCTTCAGAATCTTCTTTTGCTTTGCCCGCTCGGTTTTGGTGTATTTAATTTTTATTCCTGCCATTTTTTAACCTTTCCTTTTGGCATCGTTTATCACCGATTCAAAAACTTGTTTCCCGCTTTCCGTCTCCATCGACTGAAGACGATGCAGAATCTGCAGTTTCAGTTTGTAAACGAGTACATTCACCAGGGAAAATGTGTTCCCTGCTTCCAGATCATCCAGTCTATCCCATTGCCAGCGCATGATTTGCTTTTCGCGTTCCAGCGGATTCCCGTCGGCCAGCGATTTGGGCAAATGAGCCAGCCGCACCGGACGTTTCTCCGTTTTGGCCGTTCTCAGTTCCGTCATGTCGCCGAGCAAATCAGCATAAAGGCGGGCAAAGTGTTTCAATTTACCGTGTTCATCAGAGTCCATTTTCCGGAGATCTACCGTTTCCAGCATGCCAAAATCTTTCTTCGACAGCTGTTTCTCTGAATCCTGGTAGAACTCGTCAAACGAAATGGGTGGCACCTGTGCGAAATTCAATGATGGTAAACTGCAAAGTAGGTATACCATATTCGACATAGGCTAATTCTCCGTGGTTTGAGTAATTCGTTTTACAAGATCCTTGTTAACCAGCGAGAACAGGCCTTTCTCCACATCATCCGAGCTCAGTACAAACTGCAGCCCGTTATTCCCGGTTGGTTCAATAATGATGGTGGGATGCGATCCTGCCAACGGTTTCAGCTCTACTTCCTTGTTCAGCGACTCACTGATCAGGAATTCCTGCATATCCTTCATAATAGGCTCAGGTACAGTTACTTTTTTCTGACCGGAAATACTCTCCAGAGTCGTTTTTAGCAATACCTCCATGTATTCTTTCTGTGTGAACAGATTTTTACCTTGCTCGCCAAACACCGACTGCAGATGTTTGATGATCGCCACTTTTGTGGCTTCGGTGATATCGCGCGAAGCCTGTGCCAGAGCGGTGCGGGCGTTGTTTCCCAACTGCTCCGTTTTTGCTTTGGCCTCGTCAATAATATCTTTCGCTTGTTTGCGGGCCTCCGCCAGAAGAACTTCAGCTTGCTTTTTAGCGTCTTCTATAATGCGTTGCTTTTCAGCTTCGCCGGCCTGAATACCGTCCTGCTTCAGCTTCGAAACAATATTCTCCAGGTTTTCTTTATGATTATTCATAACTCTTTGTTTTTAGTTTTGATTGTCCCAATACTCCTCGATCAACTTTTTACTCAACCCGGTTTCGGTTGGTTCGAAATGTCTTTTCAGAATTTCCCAACACCGGTCTAAAGCGGCATCCAATTCAAGTGGGTCTCCAAAGGGCTCTTCCATGTTCGCAATAAAATCACTGCGATAAGCGAGCAACTTTTGCGAGAAGGCATCGTTGGCGGCACCTACTTCGGCGGCTTCATACGCTTTCTCTGCATCGGCCAGCAAAGAGGCCATGGCGGTCATAATCGGACGGTGGTCACTACGGGTATTGCCATTCACCTGTTGCTTCAAGCGCGACAGCGAACGAGCCAGCTTCAGTTTTCCGTTTTCCAGGAAGAACTGTCCTTCGGTAATATAACCGGTGTTATCCGGCACAGGATCTTCCAGCGACTCGAGCGTGGTAGCCCCAATAATGGTAATGGAACCGGCGCCCTCAATATCGGCAGCCACCTCGTAACGACGAGCCAGTTCGGAGTAAAGCGACCCCGGGTAACCTTGCAGCGATGGAATCATATCCTGGTAGTTGGCCACATTCCGCAGAATGTTCGACCAGTTGGTCATGTCGGTCAACAGCACCAGCGCATCTTTTCCCTGGTCGGCAAATTCGCGGGCCACACTCAGGGCTACATCCGGCAACGTCAAACCTTTAATCTGCGACTCACCCGCCAGGTGAACAAACATGATGGTTTTGTCGATATTTCCCGATTGCGACAACTGATCTTTGAAGTAGTGGTACTCGTCGAATTTCAACCCAATACCGGCAAAGATGATCACGTCGGCCTGTGCTCCCATCGCAATTTGCGACAACAAGCGGTTGTACGGCTCTGTTGGCGAAGCGAAAATTGGAATCTTCTGCGACTTCACCAGCGTATTAAACACGTCGATCATCGGAATCCCCGTCCAAAGCGGTTGCTTAGGCACCAAACGTACGGTTGGGTTCAGGGTATCCAAACTGGTTTCCAGTTGTTTTTCGAAAATAACTTCCGGACCATTGTCGGCTACCTGGCCAATACCGTCGAAGGTACGGCCCAGCATGTTGTATGAAAAACCAGCCGTGAGCGGCACTTCGTGCATGCGAAGCTTGGTTTTTGTTGAAAGGCCCCCGGTACCGTTAAATACCTGGAAGCGTGTTGAATTTTCGCTAATGTTAATAGCTTTCGCGAACGAAAGACTTTGGTTGGTATCAGTGTCGAGCAACTCGACCACGTGGTTAAGCGCTACGCCTGGATTCCCTTCTACCGAGATCAGTGCTTTCCCGACTTCGCTGATTCTGTTTATCTCTTTTTTAATCATAAAACAGGTTCTCCTTCAAATACAAATTGGTCAATATGGCTTGGTAGCGCAGCGATTTGCTCTTCGGTTTCGGCGCTCATGTTCCAATCGCGCCACCATTGCCGAAGCTCATCAAATTTCGCACGGATCACTTCCTTCAGTTCATCGTCGTCCATATTCGGATCAGGAATGGCAATTTCACTGTTAATCAGCTTTTGAACCGCTTCGTTAATCACATTCAAACGTTCCGGACGCGTACAGGCATCCAGATCGTGGAAAGCATTTTGCTGCAAGACACAGAAGTCGATGGTTTGTCCTTTTTGAAACAGGATGTACTTCTCAATCGGCACTTTTTTCAACCCGATGGTGCTGATTGTTTGATCGATACCATTGGCCTCGTGCAGGGTCGACAGGATTTGTTCCCGGTCTTTCCACGGAATGAAGCTATCGTAAACCGAAGTCGTGTAAGCCAATGGATCAATGGCCGGGTATTTTTTCGCATCGGCACGATCCTGGGACAAGCCCCAGAAACCACCGGTTGCATCCATGGTTGCCTGTGTTACCGGCTCCTGGAAGTTACCACCTGCCGGCGACACGGTTCCGATAAAAGTCAATGAACCACCCGAGCCACTGTCGGCACCGGCACGTTGATACATCCCTTTAATTTGGTCCGGAATATCCATTGGGAAGGCTTCGGGGCCTGGAATATCGCCCTGCCGTCCGCTACGCTCGCGGAGCGCCTGCGCCCATCTCGACGTAGAGTCGGCCAACAGAATGACGTTGTAGCCCTGGTAGCGGTAGTATTCGCCAACAGTCAGCGCAATAAACACACTGGCCTCACGCGCAGCTACAGGCATGGAACTGGTATTTCCGAAAATACACATCCGGTTCATCAGCGATTCGCCAGTTGATGGATCTTCCAGCTCGGCAAAATCTTTGAATACTTCCACGGCTTCACCGGCACGTTCACCACAAGCTGCCATGATAATCACATCGGCAATAGCGTATTTACACAGCGTGTGTTGCATCACTGTTTTTCCGGCTCCGAACGGTCCCGGGTTTCCCACAGTACCCCCGTAACTAACCGGCGCTAACAGGTCGATTACCCGCACACCTGTCGAGATGGTTTTTCGTGGGATAGAACGCTCTTTAAATGGAATCGGCTGCTTCACCGGATGGCGGAAAGCCAGTTTCAATTCCTGTTTTTGATTATTCTCATCGGTCACAATCGCCACCACTTCAGTGATATTGACTGATTTTTGACCGATTATTTCGTTGACGGTACATTTTTTAATTCCGAACGGTACCAATATTTTATGCTCGAAATGTCCTTCGGGAACCGAGCCAATCGTATCGCCACCTTTGAGCACATCGCCCACCGAAACGGCGGGGGTGAAATCCCACAGCTTTGTTTCGTCCAGCGCCGGAGCATGCATACCCGGTCGCAGGTACGGATCCTGTTCACTAAGTTTGTAGAGTGGATTTTGCAGCCCGTCCCAAATACTGGTGAGCAAACCCGGGCCAACCAATACCGACAAAGGAGTGCCTTTAAATTCGACTGAATCGCCAATTCTCGCACCGGTTAAGTCCTCAAAAACCTGCATCTCGGCGATGCCGCAGCCCGGATTTTTAAAGTCGGGGCTAATCTGCAGTACTTCGCCTTGCAGAAGTTTACCTTCCACCGAAATTTCGGCCGTTTCTCCCATAATCACATCATCTTTAAAGCGGACTTTAACCAGCGAGTCCTGGATGCTTATGAGATTTCCTGTTCTCTCTTTATTCCGAATATTCATCTTTCTTATTTTATCTGTTTTATAGCCTGATTGATTTTATCATAAGTTAAATATTTCACATGTATCCTTGTTCATTCTTCAAATTTCGACTGATTATAGAGGCGTTGCATCCGCAAATCAGTCTCGGCAATAATTTGGGCGCAATCTTTTAATTCTTGCGCAATTTTTTGGTTTTTCCTGCTAACCTGTTTATAATTCAAATGGTGTTCCAAAGACGCCCAAAAATCCATCGCGATGGTTCTAAGCTGAATCTCAACATTCACATATTCTATCCCTGTTGAAAGAAAAACAGGAATCGCCACAATTAAATGATAACTGCGATAGCCATTCGATTTGGGTTCTTTAATATAGTCCGATATGCGGACAACTTTTATATCCTCGTCAGACGTAAGTAGGCTGGCTATAAGATAGATATCCTCGATATACGAACAGATAACACGTACGCCAGCAATATCAGTAAGATAGAGTCTTGCTGAACGAATGGTGGGTTCATATCCTCTTCTAACTAATTTTTCTATAATGCTTAGGGGAGATTTAACTCTTGTTCGTATCTGATGAATTGGATTATGTTGCCTATTATACGTAAAATCATCGTTTAGATTTTCAAGCCTTGTTCGGATTACTCTTGTTGCTGCCATGTACAGATTCTCCGTTTTCAGGAAAGTATTCATAACCTCAATTAAATCTTCGGGTATATCTATTAATCTATAATCCTGCACGATATATGATGTTTCTATAGTTTTCCTATCCCTTTTTGTTGTTCTTTTCATAGCTTTCCTTTATGTTCGTCACTATAGTATTGAAATGTTAGGCGAGTAAATACAAATTGGATTCAGCCTTTAATAAACGTTGTACACAAGTGTACTAAAAATGAACAAGACAGTCTGCCGGTTACCCTAAACCCAAATTGGATAGAATTTATTCGCCGTGAAAATTTAACTGCTCCATGTTTAATGCCGGAATACGCTTTACTCTTCTTAAAATGATAACACATATTCCGGGTTTATCTAATGGCCTGACTTATCCAGCAATTGTGTTATTTCGTGGTATGCATGGCCAGAGATTTCCGGTATTTTCTATCATAGATTTTCTTAGTCAGTTCATCGAGCTCCTGCCCATAATCGATCATGATCTTCTTGTATTCTTTGTCGTGTAGAGATTCCTTAGCTTCCCGATCTATCCCTTTTGCTTCAGGGGTGAGGATATTTTTTCTAAAATTTGCATAATTGTCGCGGATGGAACAAGGTATCATCAGATAGTCGCCCTTGTGTTCTTTCTGGTCGAATCCTCTCTCTCTTTGCCAATTTCTTCCATTCTTGAAGAATTGAGATTGAATGGCATCAGCCAGATTTCCACCATTGTCGTAAATATCCTGTATTTTATCTACGTAATACGGAACAAACACACAAGGTGCCACTTTCCCGTCGAAATCAATATAGAAATATCCATTCCATCTACCATAGGCAATACATCCGGTACAAAGCGAAGACGAGTTCCAGAAATCTGCCATTGGATACCGTAATTCCCGTGTTACATATTCCCCCTTTTTATAAAATTCAACCCGTTGTTGCGGAGTTATCATCAGTTCCATCACATCTTTCCCCTTACCGATGGGCATCAGCTGAAACTGCCACATATGAGTAGCCCCCATTTCATCAAAATAGTATTTGTAGAAATCATCAGTAAGGAGGATTTCGTAATTTTTAGTTGTAGCTGTTACCGAAATTCCAAAGGGCACTCCAACCTCACGAAGATTGGACATAGCCTCTCTAATTTTTTTATGCACTCCTTTTCCCCGTCGTTCATCCGTTTCTTTTTCATAACCTTCTACCGAAATTAAGGGTACCACATTACCTAATTCGGCGAGCCTGGACGCAATTTGCTTATTGATTAATGTACCGTTGGTGTACATCAGGAAAAACATATCGCTGAATTCCTCAAAAATATCCAGTATAGTTTTTCCCTGACTGCTGTACATAAGGGGTTCGCCACCACTGATAGTAATAAATCGGCTTCCAAGTATGTCGTGTGCTTCCCGAACGATTCGTTGTGTCAACGTAAAATCAAGATGGGTTCCCTTTCCAGGCGTACAGGAAGCATAACACCCTACACATTCAAGATTGCAGGCTTTTTCCGGGGAGAGTACCAGGAACTTGGGCGGATATTCGTTATATTTTTCCTTATATTCACATTTTACATCGGTCAGGTGAGCTTCCCTGTTAACTTTAAACGAATCGCTCATAAATACCTTAAGCATTCTGCGGGCTACATTCTTACTAATATAACCTTTGTCAATACAATTACTGACCTGTTTAACCACGTTGCTAACAAAATAATAGCGATCCAGTTTCTCTTCTTCAAAAAGAAGAGAATTGTCTTCTAAGATTGAATCGTGGATTTTTTTGTCCAGTTGTCGAACAGCCAGTTTTCTAACTGTTTTATTTGAGATTGCCTGATTGATCACTTCGGGAATGAGATTTTGAACTAAACTTTTCATAACTAATCAAAATTTTGTTGTTTTTCTGTTTTTCTGTCTTTATACCCTGATTTACTATGCTTTAGTGATAATTTAGGCTCTTTATGCTTCCATGCTTCGACATTAAAAAAATACCATGCTCCAACCAGCATTTTCATCAATTTGTAAGTAGTCCTTATCTTTGCGAGCAAATTGGCTCACCATCCTGCACAACTCTTTTTTAGTAAAGTATTTATCATGTAGTAAATCCAAAACCGCTACGATTACTTCCGGAGTATGATGTATTCGCCTGGATTGATTTATGTTTTCTAGTCGCATTCCTATATGGTATTTTAAATCTGTAATATTTCGTATTAGCAATGTCATCATGGCTTTTAGTTTAAAAATTATAAAAATATTTTAGAGCAGTAGGACATTAGCCTTACCGGTTAAACAGAAAATCCAAAATTTCCTGAAAACCGGTAAAGGCTTCTCTCTGTCCTTCCCCACAAATATTAAACTGATGTCATTAAGTATCTCATTTAAAAATACATTTCAGAGTAGTCACTTTTCAATGATTCAACATACAGAATACCATGTTTTTCTGTAAGAAGTATCTTGTTTTCTTTTAATAGCCATCCCAGCGCCATGTAAATGAACTTTTCGTTATAGCCGGTAAGCTCTTCTATTTCCTCAATACTTAAAGCATTTACATCTGATAGCAGATTCCATATGAGGTCTGAATTAATTTTAATATCCTGTTTATACATTGTTCTATTATATTTTCATGACTTTGTGAACAAAATTCGCGTTAACTATTTTCTTTCATAGCAAGAAAGAAATGCTGACAGCAATAATCAGTCATTCTAAAACTGCTTCGGATCTATTTCGGCAATAGCATTAAAATGCTTCAGGTAATAGATGTTAATCTTTCTGCCCACATCCACACTCCTGTAAATTCGTTCCTGAGTTTTAATTAACCGGATACTATCGGCAGAATTAACTATTGCTGCTGGAAGTGGCTTTTTAGTTACATATATAGCATCATACCCTTTATTTTCAAACTGTTCTATTCCGGGCCAGAGATCAAACTGATTCATTCTCCGTCCCACATTTACACAGTATGTTTGGGGATTTCCATTAACATAAAAAGCCAAAGAGGATGCCATCTGGTAACTATCGCTGAAAATAAAAATTGGGGCTGAATCCGTTTTATTTAGTATGTTGGTTACACTTTCGCCAAGCTTGTCTAGTCCAGCCTGTTTGCTATACATATCAATAGAAGGGGAATACAATGCTGTTAAGCCCATTTTATCAAAAATTTTAGGTTGCATAACCAGAAAAACTAATAAGGAGGTAATTCCGATATAAAACATGCCTTGTTTTGTATTAAAATAATTAACGATTGAGTAAGCGATTAAAATTGGTAATGAAGAGAAGGCAAAGAATGTCCAGTTAATTTCATTTTTTTGAATAGAAAGAATCAAGAAAAATCCCCAAACAAATAGCAACGGCAACAATAAATATGTAACCGCATTGTGGTGTTTGCCAAGTTCCTTATTTTTCCAGCTCCTGTATAATTTAGCCAATGCAGGGAGGAAAAAGGGGGATACACAGAGCAACTGTCCACCTAAAAATTCGAAAATCCGTTCGATGGAACGTTGCCAGTTCCCATGCGATTTATAGGCACCTGCCAGGCCAAATATATGTTTAGCTCCTACAAAATCCTGAGATACATTCCATAATAAAACAGGTAAACAAATTAAAGAAGCGATAACCAGTGTAATATAAAACTCTCGCATTTTCAGCAAGTTCTTTTTTTGCGATCTCGCAATCAACAACCAAATAGGAATCCATAGTATCATCACATATTTACTGATAATTCCTAATCCTAAGGTAATCCCTGAAAATATCCAGTATTTTAATTTGTTCCGTTGAAACGCATATAGACAAAACAGCATATTGGCTGACCAAAACAACAAAAGAAGGGCATCTGTAGTAAAAACTTTATATATGTAGTTGTAGTGAGGCAATACAAAGAGAACTATTGTTGACCAGAAAGCTATTCTTTTATCCTTAAACAAATGCTTTGCCAGCAGATAATTGATAAACGGTAATATAAATCCTACTATCAGAGAATTAATCCTGATACCGATAACTGTATCTCCGAGCACCATTGTCGACAAATAATTCATCCACGCAATAAGAGGCGGTTTTGAATAGTAAGACCAATCGAGATGTTTCGACCAGAGCCAGTACTGTGTTTCTTCACTATTAAGCGGAATCGGCGTGTTAAGTATGTCGATAAAGTGAAAAAGTAATATCGCAACATTGATTAATGAGAGGATTATAATGGGTGATTCAACTAAAATGTTCTTTTTCGCGAAATTGTTTTTAAGTAAAACAACACCAGATGAATCTCTTAATATTTTGATTTTTGACTTAAACATAATGTCAGGTTTTTAGACTTTCAAAACCAAAGTCCAACATTTGCTGAAAATGTTGGCTTCTCATATTTTTGTGCGTATCCAACTTCTATATCAATAGGCCCTATTACTGTTTTTATAGAATATTTTATGCCTCCTCCTCCTGTAGTTTCAAAGTCATCTAAGCTATTAATATCTTCACCCTGTGCCATCATATTATATAGCAGTGAAACATACTGGTTTTTGTTTATCCTTGTGCGAACACCCAACAATGCAATATTTACATAACGATCGCCAACAGTCACAGGTGGAAGACCAACAAAAGGTAGATGATAATCAAAATATTGCGAATAAGATTCACCTCCTACAAACGTGGTTTTCAAAAGAGGAAAATCTTCGGTTAGGTGCATTCGACTATAGTAATCAAAAAGGACAGCCACATTTTGCTTAAGCGGAATAATTTTATTTAACTTAAACAGTAAAGCAGGATGCATTCGACTAAAATTTTTAGTTTTTGTATATGCCGAAACCCGCACATCTAGGCGAGTACCCTTGCTGGGAAAATAAAAATCATCCCAATCATCAAAAGTAAAATACGCGTAAGTCGCAGTTATTAATTCATTGGTTTCAATAGAGGAGATTAAAGAACTGCTATTCCTTGAAAATACATCACCATCAAAATACTCTTCCTGAATACCGACTCCAAGATTAAGCGTATTCAAAAACGATTTGTAGATATAACAATCGAGTGCCGTATAAAAGAAATCCGCACTATACAGCTTCTTTCCTTCTTCGTAAATACTATATTCTTGATATTTTCCTTTCAATTCAATTCCCAGCCTGGGAAAATCACCTCGATTCGTTTCCGCTACAATATTTCCCCCAGGATTTGCAGACAATTCAATACTAGCTGACAGATAGTCAAAGGGTTTTTCAAAATTCTTCCTAGTAAAATTAAGTTGGATTGCTGCAGCATCATTAGTATTCACCTTAAAACCGATACGCTGCACAAATTCTTTTTGTGGATTAATATTTAAGTGCAAAATTTTACCGTTTTCACTATCTGTCAAATAGAAATAAATGAGTTCAAAGCCGCCATAACCATACAGATGGTCGATTGCATCTTTTATTTGCTCGTAAGAATAGTCTCCTGGAATATCCATATTAAGCTTATCCATTAGAAAAGTCTCGTTAAGAAAGCAATCGCTATGGAACTTTACTTCTGAAACCAACCATTTGCTTATAACTACAAACTGCCTATTGTATTCTCGGGGTTTTAGATTATATTCCTTTTTTAAAGTGTGAATTTGCTCTATAACGTTTCTCGTAGCTTCTTCTCCTCTTAAAATTAATGTATCAGCCGCATCTCCTGAGAAGCTTCCAACAGAGTACCCAGTTATATTTGGTCGAATAGAAATATCACATAAGCTTTTATTCACTGCATTCTTTTCCTTGCCCATGAACCCAATAATTTGACTGGCTATTTCATCAATTGAATTAAGCTGATCCTGAGATTTAAAGTCTCCTCGAAGATCAACGCCAATAATGATGTCAGCTCCCATTTCCTTAGCCACATCCGTCGGAAAATTGTTTACAATACCTCCATCAACCAAAAGTAATCCATCACGACTTATAGGTTGAAATACTCCGGGGATGGCCATACTTGCAAATAATGCGGTAGGGAGAAATCCATTCTTCATTATTACCTCTTCACCTGTTTCCATATCTGCTGCAACACAAGCATATGAAATAGGCAATTTGCTAAAATCAGTATCTGGATCGAAATTACCGGATAGTCCACAAAATAAGTTCATTACATTTTGTCCTCTTATTATTCCCTGTGGTAAGCCCACCGATTTTATATCGGAAAACGAAAGACTAAACAAATACCTTTGTTTTAACTGTTGTTCATTGAACGATAGCTTTTGTCTTTCAACTTTATCAGAAAGTAACTGTTCCCAGTTTTGAGCTTTTACCAGTTTCTCAATCTCGTCAGCGTTATAACCTAATGCGTAAATTCCTCCAATCAAACTTCCCATGCTTGTCCCAACAATAATATCTATAGGAATACCTTCTTCTTCTAAAACCTTCAAAACTCCAATATGAGCAAAACCTTTCGCTCCTCCGCCACTTAAAACTAAAGCAATTTTGGGTCGACTCTCGTCTGTTTTTCTAGCATAAGTTTGTATAGGAAACATGTTTAGACCTATAATAATTACTAACACAAAAAGTATTTTCGGTGACACCCGAATCGTTCTTTTTAAACCTCTTACTCTAATCGTAATCCTACTATGTTCTTGCATTGCCTAGAGAGTTATTTTTTAAAAATATCTGTGCTACATCGTGTAAATTGCCGTACAAATAATTAGAATGGTTCGATTATTTTATAACCAAGCCGTTTAATTTTGCAGAATCTACGTTCAAAAATACCCCCTGTATCCATTCCAATGATGATTTTATAACAGGGGGTCACTCTTATCCCGATTCCAAACACTACTGTATGCTATTTAAATATTGGGGTATTTATATACGTCTCAATCCTCAATCAAATGCGATCAAAACATTCCATCCTTACATTAAAATCAATGATCTTCTTATTCCAAAGACTGAATTAATTTCATCTTGATTAAAAAGTTTCCATACTCGAAAGCATTTTTACAACCTTAGGTTTTATCATTCCTATTATCTGTATATTTCATAATTAGCTTTTACTGTAAATCATCAAAAAATGGCTTATAACAAAATACCAACATTAAAAACCAAACTCTTATTTCGGAAATCATTATCATAATCAGCAATTTTACTCAAACCCATATCATAGCTGATTGATAATTGTAATTCTGTTTTTGAAAATATTATTGTACTATAACCCATTTCGAAAGTTAATCCAAAATCGAAATCATCTATTTCGTCATTTATCTTAGTTCGGATGCCATTCAGTTTCTGATTGGCATATAATAATATACCTGTATATGGTCCCGCTCCAACGAATAGCTTGTCTTTTTCCAACGGTATATAATGTTCTACTTCAAAAGGAATCACCAAGTAGCTTAGCTTATTCTTTTGCTCGGAAAATTCACCATTTTGTTTAATATTAAAAGTTCTGCCTTTTGCTGCATATAATAGACTTGTCTTTAATGAGAAGTTTTCAGCAAAATAATTCCTTGCAAATAGTCCTGTGTTAAAACCTATTAGCACGTCATCATTATCGTAAACATTTCCAATAGCAGACTGAGTCGCTCCGCCAACACCTCCTGTAATTCCAATACGAAATTGAGCAGAGGCAACTTTAACCGATAGACAAGCAACGACTATAAGGATTATTTTTATTGTATTCTTCATATCTTCCGTTTTTTAGCTTTTTTAGTCTGATACGAAATTTTGCGAGTATCCTTAATGTTTTCTGAACATTTATGATCTGTATTATAAAATGCCACACTAAAAATTAATACTCATTTCGATTGACGACCCAGTATTACTTACATGCATTTAAATCAATCTTGAAAGTTTTCTTAATCAAGCAATCTGTACCCCAATTCTGATAGAATTTATTTACAAAATTGTTCCCACATATTTGTTATTTTTCTGTTTATTAATAGATTAGATTGTTAACAGCAAATATAAGGGGTTATTTTTGTCATTAAATTGTCAAAACAACTTCAAATATGTTCAAAAAGGCACTTTTTAGAATAGAAACTTATATAGTCGAATCAAGGACTATATTGTAGAAATAGAAACTCATTAACTATGAGTACTCAGGGGTTAGGGCACTGCGACTATCAATATATATATAACCGAAACAGTGTCGAATAGGATGGGAGGGAAAGTGAGAATGAATAAAAATTATAACTCTCGGTATTGTAGTGGAGACAAATTAACTCGTTTTTTAAAATAAGCACCAAAAAAAGAGGAACTGCTAAAATTCAAGTCATCAGCAATTTGGGCAGCGGTCATATCTGAACCTTTTAACAGAGCCTTGGCTGTCATGACGACCATCTCTTCTATCCATTCTGAAGGCTTTTTATTGCTAACTTCAAGAACTACCCTGGAAAAATACTTTCGAGTGAGGTGTAACTGATCCGCATAAAACTGAACGCTTCGTTCAATTTTGTATTTCTCAAATAGCAACGTCATGAATTTCATATAAATATCTTGTTTCCGACTGAATGCCTTTTGCTGACCCTTGTTAGCATTGACAACATATTGCTGTAAAAGCTGATATACCAGCGCATATAATAAATTTCTGACGATTTCGTCCCTGTAGGAATCACTGGATCCGTATTGAAGATTGATGAGTTGCTGAGTCGCAAGAAGTTTTTCAAAATCGGGTTTGCTTGGGTATAGGCATGGTTGTGTTTCTATGGTCTTTGCAATGTCTCCTAATTGTGTCGGCAGTCTTATGCTGGAGAAGAAATCAAACGTAAAGAAAAGAAAGCTGATCCTGAAGTCGTCACTATGGTCCAGAATCTGAACAATATTATTATGCCCAAGGATTGTAACCGAGTCTTTGTGCACCTCATAATCGATGAGGTTTATTTTGATTTTGGCATTTCCCTCTAAACAAAATACAAAAGCGATTTCTTCTATTATGTTAGGGAACTGGTAATTGATTAAAAGTTCGCCAATGTCCATCTCTTCTTTTGAAGAAATGAATCCACTTGTTGCATCTATTATTTTTTCATGCTTCTGTTTGGCGATATCATTAACTCCAACCTTACTCTGAATATCGTTTTGCATCTAACTAGTTTTCTGTTCTATGACAAATGTATAAAAAAAGGGACTTTTTGACCATTCTTGTGGACTAATTAATTCCTATTACATAAACTTTTACCCCGAAATTTGTCCAGTCATAAATTAAACAGTATAAGAAGATGATGAAACTATTATTCACATTGGTAAAACATTCAAGCATTTTATCCTTCATATTGGTCGTTTCTGCTTGTTCTCACTCTAAAGTAGAAAGTAAAGACAAAAAGATTCGTGTTAAAACAAAAGTGATTAGACAAGATAGTAATCTATACCCGCAGGAATATATTGGGACAGTAGAGGGCGAAAATACGTTCGATCTGAGTTTCCTTGTTCACGGAACTATCGAGCAATTAAATGTATATGAAGGGCAAGGTGTCTTAAAAGGCCAATTATTGGCCGTGTTAAATACCACCTCACTTATGAATGCACATGAGTTGTCTTTGGCTAAATTAAGACAAGCTGAAGATGCTTATAATCGTATGTCTGCTATGTATGATAATAAAAGCTTACCGGAAATACAATTTGTAGATATAAAAACGCAATTGGAACAGGCACAGGCAAGTGAGGCTATTGCCAGGAAGAATTTGCAGGATTGCTATATGTATGCTTCTCAAGACGGGGTTATTGGTAAGCGCTATTTGGAGCCAGGGGCCAACGTCATGCCTGGCACGCCGGTTCTAAATTTGGTAAACGTCAATACCGTAAAAATCAAAACGGCAATTCCGGAGGGGGAAATCTCTGCAATCAAAACCGGAACGATTTGCCATATACAGATTTCGGCTCTAGGCAATGAGACCTTTGAGGGACGAATAGTTGAAAAAGGAGTACTTGCCAACCCTATTTCGCACACCTATGACATAAAGGCAAAGGTGGACAACCCTCATGCCAGAATTATGCCCGGTATGGTTTGTCGTGTCTATCTCCAAGATACTGGGGAAAATGAGAATGTCAAAATAATAATACCGATAAAGTCGATACAGGTAGACTACTCCGGCAATCGGTTCGTCTGGTTGAGAGACAAACAAAACAAAGCTATTTACCGGGAAGTAACCTTGGGTAAGTTATTTGAGAATGGCGTACAGATAATAGGTGGATTGGAAACGGGTGACGAGCTGATTGTTTCCGGCTATCAGAACATCAGTGAAGGAACAGAAGTCTTGGTCAATAATTAAAACAGTTTCCAAGATGAAAGAAAATAAAGGACTCATAGCAATGGCTATGCAGTATAACAGGATTGTGCTGCTACTCATCAGTTCGCTGATACTTTGCGGCATTTTTGCATTGTATAAGATGCCCAAACAGGAATTTCCCGTGTTTACCATTCGCGAAGGTATTGTAGTGGGGGTATATCCGGGAGCAACTTCTTCGGAAGTGGAAGAACAACTCGCAAAGCCACTCGAAAATTTCCTTTTTACGTATAAAGAAGTAAAGAAATCAGGAACTTACTCTCAATCTAGGGATGGCATTGTCTACATATTTGTAGAACTGAATGATGACGTGAATAATAAGGATGAAGTCTGGTCAAAAATCAAGCATGGACTGTCTACTTTTAAGCCACAATTACCACTGGGCGTGGTGGCTTTGATTGCCAATGATGACTTCGGCGATACCTCAGCATTGCTAATTGCACTGGAGTCCGACACAAAGACATACTGGCAGTTGAAAGATTATCTTGAAGCGTTGGAAGATAAGCTTCGCACCGTGGAGTCGGTATCCAACCTCCGCCGCTACGGTTTACAGAATGAACAACTGAGTATTTACATTGATAAAGAAAAAGTTGCCAGTTATGGCATAAACGTGTTTAACTTGTATCAGACTTTGTTGAGTAAGGGAATGGTCGGTGTTTCCGGCAAAGTCGACAATGAGCAAATGTTGATTCCCATTCACGTTTCCCGGCCTTTTGACACAGAGAGGGACCTGGAAGAATTAATAGTATACTCCGATCCGCAGGGTAATCACATTCGTTTGAAAGATGTGGCCAAAGTGGTTCGCGAATACCCCAAAGCATCAAATTACACGATTAGTAACGGGAAAAAGTGTTTAATACTTTCGACAGAAATGAGGGAGGGATACAACATTGTTCAATATGGGAAGGATGTTGAAGTTATTATGAAAGAATTTGAAAAATCTTTGCCTGATGATGTGAAGGTTTTCCGAATTGCCGACCAGCCACGAGTAGTTGATGACTCAATTAAAGCTTTTTTGAAAGAGCTCGGAATTGCAATTTTAGCAGTTGTTTTGGTTGTAATGGCACTGTTGCCGTTCCGAGTCGCCGGGGTTGCTGCATCAACTATACCCATTACCATTTTTATATCGTTAACAATCATGTTTGGCTTTGGTATCGAATTGAACACTGTTACCCTGGCGGCGTTAATTGTAGTGTTGGGAATGATTGTTGATAACTCTATCGTTATTGTGGATAGTTATCTTGAAAAGCTAGATGAAGGAATGCCACGACAGGAGGCTGCAACTAAAAGTGCTGGGGAATATTTCAAAGCAATCCTATCTGCAACTTTGGCGATCAGCATTACCTTCTTCCCTTTCCTTGCTACATTTACCGGGCAATTCTACGATTTCTTAAAAGCATTTCCCTGGACGATACTTATCACACTGGGCATTTCATTGGCAGTAGCTGTATTGTTTGTACCTTTTTTGCAATATGTCGTAAT
Source organism: Maribellus sp. YY47 (assembly GCF_023111095.1). Taxonomy (GTDB): domain Bacteria; phylum Bacteroidota; class Bacteroidia; order Bacteroidales; family Prolixibacteraceae; genus Draconibacterium. The sequence continues at coordinate 63,816 of NZ_JALGYW010000003.1, read as the reverse complement.
TAAGAAGGGTTTGCATGCTGATCAAGACAAAAATGTTCCCCGCAAAAGATCGTTTCTGGATTATGTACAGTCATTTTATAATAAAGTGTTGACTAAAGTATTCCAGCATTCTAAATTGACGTTTATTATCGGCATTTTGTCAGTTGTTGCAGGGGTTACTCTATTTCTCAAACTTCCGCTAAAACTAATGCCTGTTGCCGAACGAAACCAGTTTGCTGTGGAAATATTTCTTCCGCAGGGGAGTTCATTGGACGAAACAGCAGCAGTGGCGAACGATATGAGCAGTATATTGAAAAAAGATGGGCGTGTAAAATCGGTAACTATTTTTATGGGGAGCGGCTCACCTCGTTTTCAAACTACCTATGCGCCAAAGATCGGTGGTTCTAACTTTGCGCAGTTCATTGTAAATACTGTCTCGAACGAGGCAACCATCGAAATACTTGATGAATATGCAACAAAATATGCGCACCACTATCCGGATGCTTTTGTGAAATTCAAACAGTTGGATTATCAAAGTGGCGTTGACGCGGATATTGAAGTCCGGTTAAGCGGCGATAATATTGGTGACCTAAAAAAGGCGGCGGAGCAAGTTAAGGAGGTAGCTTCTACTTTGGATGAACCACTCCGAATATATACGAACTATGAAGAAATTCTTCCAGATGTTCGCGTAACCTTGGATCCGGTCGAGTCAAACCGATTGGGGATTAGTGAAGGGCTTTTGGGAATTGGTCTGGCTGCACGATTTGGCGGGTTGCCCATAACTACGGTTTGGGAAAACGATGACAAAGTTCCGGTTGTACTTAAATCGAAATGGGAAAATAAGGATCCGTTTGCCTCGGATATTGAAAACGAATATGTATCCGGCCTGTTTTCTCCCGCAGTACCTTTGAGGCAGGTAGCTAAGGTTACTACAGACTGGAACGAGGGACAGATTGTTCGCCGAAATGGTGTTCGTACGCTATCAGTCTATATCGATTTGAAAAGAGGAGAGCGAGTGGAGCCGGTACAAAAGAAAGTTGAAAAATTGGTTGATAACCTTTCCAACGAAATCACCAGCAAGCACATTCAAATTTCTTACGGCGGGGTAAAAGAAGATACAGAAGAGACCTTACCTGAGATAATTAACGGATTGCTCATTGCCGTGATAATGATCTACTTTATACTGGTATTTCATTTTAAGAGTGTTGGTTTGGCAACATTAGTATTTGCGTCGACTACCTTCAGTTTCTTAGGGGCGGCTGTAGGTTTGTGGATTATGGATATGGAATTTAGTATAACTTCAGTACTTGGCTTGGTGAGTTTGATTGGCATTATTGTCAGGAATGGGATCATTATGTACGATTACATACAGGAACTTCGACATAAGCATAACATGCCTGTGATGGAGGCTTGCCTGAAGGCCGGTGAAAGGCGAATGCGGCCTATTTTGCTTACCTCGCTTGCTGCCTCCATGGGAGTTATCCCGATGATTATTAGTAAAAGTCCGCTTTGGGCTCCGATGGGAACGGTTATCTGTTTCGGCACGTTGATATCCATGCTATTTATTTTAATCATGCTCCCGCTTCTATATGCATTGGCATACAGGAATGCGGATAAACATCAAAATCCCGAAGCTGCGAAGTAAAAAATAAAAAAGAAGATAATGCAAAAAATTATTATAGTTGTAATGTACATGCTGGGTGTTTCTTTTCATGGATATGCCCAGACGCAACTTACGTTGGAAAAAAGTAAATCGTTGGCGTTGCAAAATAATGCTAATGTAAAAAATAGTACTTTGGAACTGGAGGCTGCCAGGGAAATTAAAAAAAATGCCTTCACCAAATATTTTCCAAGCATGAGCGCCTCTGCCATGGGAATGCAGGCAATTGACCCTCTTCTGGAGACCTACATGCAAGGCGGTAATCTGCCCGTGTATGACGGCAACCCTGCTAACCTTGCCACAGCCACACAGTTTGCATATATGCCTGATGTTAGTTTGGGGCTGCTTAACCAAATGGCAGTTGGTTATGTGGATGTGAAGCAACCTGTATATGCCGGTGGTCGAATCAGGACGGGAAATAATCTTAGTGAACTCAATATTGAAGTCAAGGAAAAACAACAAAAGTTGTCGGAGAACGACATTTTACTGAAAACTGAAAAAGAGTATTGGCAAGTAATTACCCTTCAGGAAAAACAAAAGACACTTGACAGCTATATCCGTTTTTTGGATACGCTTTATGTTCAGGTGTATAATGCATATAAGAACGGACTGGTTATTAAAAACGACTTACTGAAAGTAACAATTAAGCAGAGTGAATTGCAGGTAAACAATACCCAGTTACAAAATGGGAAAAAACTTGCCCTGATGCGACTCTGTCAAACCATCGGAATAAACTATAGTTCAGATATTGTTTTAGAAGGTAATCTAGATGATTATTCGCTTCCTGAAACATATTTTGTACCTAACGCGGAAGTTCTTACAAAACGCGCCGAATACAAACTTTTAGAGAAGTCAGTCGCCGCTTCAAAACTGGAAACAAAGATGAAAAGGGGCGATTACCTACCCTCTATCGGTGTTGGTGTGACAGGATATTATCTTGACCAGTTTGAAAATAATATCGATGGGAATTTCAACGGCATGGTATATGCTTCTGTATCTGTTCCTATCTCAGACTGGTGGGGAGGCAAGCATAAATTAAAAGAAATGAAATTCAGAGAAACAATGACACAAAATGTAATGGAGGATGCCTCTGGATTACTTAACCTGCAAATGGAAAAAGGATGGACAGACCTAAAGGAAGCCAACGACAAGGTCGAGTTGATTGAAGAAACATTGGAACAAACGACCGAAAATCTCAAGGTAAATCAGGATAGTTATAACAATGGTTTAATCCAATTGTCAGACTTATTGGAGGCAAGAGCACTGAAGGCTGAAACAGAGGACAAACTAATAGAGGCGAAAAATCAATACAAGGTATCTATTACCAATTATTTGCAGGTTACTGGGAGATGAGTTAGCTACAATCGATATGCCGCAAAGGTTTTTAGTAATTAAGCATGAGTTATTGGTGACAGTTCAATTACGCTAGTTCAAGAAAATCAGATTCTTATGGCTCGGGTAAAAAATGATATTGTGAAAGCTGAAATATTAAATCAAACAGAGATACTTTTCAGCAATTTAAGTTGAAGAGAGAACAATAGATGAGGCCATTTCAGCTTTCTTAAAAACTAGTTTTATTGAGTCGATACTCTTTCCCATGAGATCTTTGATGATGTTAGACATTGAAGAAAATGCTGGCTTTAATTAGATGTTTATGGTGGAGTGATGGGAATTCGCTTAAGAAAATATGTTTCAGTGAAAAGCAAATATTGCTGTATGTGGAATCAAATCAGAGCAATTATACCGAAATATATTTCTGGGAATTGGAATGAGATTTTGTAGTTTCTATATATTAAAATAATTAAAAACTAATTAGTCAAAATGGAACCCAATTAGTAATAACAGTTGACCAGTTCAGTCGACAAACAGGAGCGAAGCCTTGACCGGTTATCAGGAAATTTAAAATTCCCTTTTTAACCGGCAAGGCTAATTCGCTAAAGTTCTGCAGTTTATTGTTTATGGGTTCAGAGTTTTGATAATAAAAATCTGAAGGTAATGATTAAAACGCAAATTGAAAATAACGCGAGAAAGATCCGGAGCTTTCTGGATGAAAGTCAGATTAGTTCTGTTTTTGAGATAGAAAAACAATTATCAATGCAAAGGCAGGATATTTTAATGGCACTTGGATGGTTAGCCCGTGAGGATAAAATCTATTTTATTGGACATGAGAATAATTATAAGATAATGATAGTAGATGATAGATATGATGAATAGTTTAAAATCAATTGAGAAATATCTGTTATGGAATGTGATTTACTCAGGGGTATTATGCTGAACCAATGAGGGACTTTTTAAATTCTACTAACTATCAGGTTCTTTTTGATTTGGGAGAATAGCTTCTGCTGCCTCATTACCCCAACAGAAACAGCTTCAACCTATCATAAATAACCAGAGATGGACAAGGCTTATACAAAACAAATCAACATAATCATGATGGAAATAAAAATAAATGATTTGAAAATATGCAGTTTCTGGATGAAAACCGATTAAGTTCAGTTGCAGAGGCTGAAGAAAGTTTATCGATGAAGGAGCAGGATGTGTTAATTGCCTTAGGATGGCTTGTGAGGGAAGACAAAATAACTTCTGCAGAGATAAAGAAAATAGTAAACTCATGACTATCTATTAATCATTTGGGAACAAACAAAGTACTTTGATATCTTTTGTTTATATATAATTACACGTGAGATGAATAAGACTATTACTGTATCGTATGAACATAAAACAGGAAATAATTGGAAATAGATTCGTTATAAGTTTATTGCATATCATTTGCTTTTTTTCTTCTGTTTATGCTGAATCCCGAGAAATAAGATCCAAATACGATATTGAGATGTTTGGTGGCAAGGTTGGAGAGTTTTCTATTACTCAGAAAAACGAAAATGGAATTCTTGAAATAGAATCTGTTTCAGATATAAAAGTAAAACTTCTTTTCTCATATAGAATTCAATATGTTCAGAATGCTATATATAACCGGGGCATCCTGGAAAGTTCTCAAATTAAAACTTTTAAGAATGGAAAACTCAACTCAGATACCAGACTGAAACTTCAAAGTGGCTCATATCTGATTATTAGTGATGGAGATACAACTACTGTTAATGATTCAATAACCTACAGTGGAAGCCTGATTTATTTTAATGAACCCAAAGAAATCAACAGAATATTTAAAGAGAGAAACGCAGAAATAGAATATATAAGCCAAATAAATGAGCACGAATACATTATTAAAGATAAAAAAGGCAGGAAAACCAATAAGTATTTCTACAAAGACGGCATATTACATTTTGCAGAAATGAGACACTTCATGGGAACTGTTGAATTAAAACTAATATCAAAACAGTGTAGGTGATTGAATTTATGGATCCGTAAAATTTCTGTTTTATCGTACTAACTACTGAGCTGATCATTCGCTGCTGGTTACCCTTTACTTTCAATTCATGACAAATTAAAAAGACATTACAAATGAAAAATTTACTTGTATTATCATTGATCTATTTAGTCGGGATTAGTTTCTTGTTGATATTTAACGAATTAACGTATCGTCGACTTAGCCCAGCAGGAGAAGTGACGCGAAAATTTGCTCACTTCTCTTCTGTTTTGGCAACGGTACCGTTTCCTTATATTTTTCCTTCGCATTGGTATGTTCTGTTACTAGCGATTTTATTTGCAATTGTGTTATTTATTACCCAACACAGTAAGCTACTTGAATCGATACATGATATTGAACGAAAATCGGCAGGAAGTTATTTATTGCCAATTGCAATATACGCCACTTTCCTTTTTGCCGATTTGCAAGAAAATAAATTTATCTATATACTCCCCATGCTCATATTAGCTGTCTGCGACCCCATGGCTGCCATTCTGGGCATTAATATTAAAACCTATAATGGAAGAATCAAAATATTCGGGAGAAAGTTTAAAAAAACCTGGCTCGGAAGTGGTTCATTCCTTCTCTCAAGTTTTGTGATCAGCATAATAGCCCTCTATTTTCACAGGGGAGTATTCGATTTAAAAACATTTTGGCTGGCTATGCTTCTTTCTCTAATAACTATGGTTGCTGAATTGGTAAGTTGGCGCGGTTCTGATAATTTGAGCATACCATTAAGCGCTGCAATGATACTGGTATTATTTCTATAAAGAAATAGATAACTATTTAAACAAAAAGTAATGATTGAAAAAACACAAAAATATGAAAACAGTAATTATTAATGGAGCCAATGGATATGTAGCATCAAATTTTGTCCGCAATCTCCTAAAACAACACTATCACGTAATTGCATTAGTACGTGCGAATAAGCAAGATGCAGAAGAAAGGATGAATAATGCTTTAGCAATTATGAATGATGGAGAAAATATTAATACGAACAATCTTGAGGTATATAATTATTCGTTATGCGATGACGATTATTCTATGGATAAAAATATACTGAAAAGCATTTTCAGTAGTAATATAGATTATTTTCATTTCGCAGCCAGCTTAAAATATGATGAAAAATCAATGGATGAAATTTTTTCTACCAATATAGAAGGAGTTGAAAATTCAATAAAAGTTTTTTCAAAATATGCAACAACGAGTTCCCGATTTTTTTACATTGGAACGGCTTATTCATGTGGCAGGCTAGAGGGAGTATTCAAAGAACAGTTTTACCAAAATGAAGACATATCGGCTTTTAGAAACTATTACGAACAATCGAAACGATTTGCCGAGAATATTATAAAAGGAAATATTGAAAAAAACGGATTAAATGCGCATATTATCAGATTATCTCAGGTAGTTGGAAACCATGAAACAGGCATAACAAGAACAGATTATGGTATTTTCGATTTCGCTAAAAGGATTTCTAGCCTGGCAACCCGTTTCCCGAATGAAATAGTAAGAGTGCGTGTTGATGCTGATTCCACTCAAAATTTAATCCCTGTTGACACAGTAACACAACATTTAACACGGGTCGTTGAAAAAAATAGTGTTCCTAGAATAATGAATTTCGTATCGAACAGATCAATTCAAAACAGCCATATTATTGAAACGCTTAATCAAATTTTACCATTGCATCTAATTCCTATGAAAGGACTGGAGTGGAAAGACATGAATCAAATTGAAAGATTGGTTTCTGTTGGGATGTCATTCACCGAAAGCTATACTTCAACTAACATTCACTTTGAAACTGTTCGACGGGATGAACTATTGAAGAATCCTGAAACTGGCCCCGATGAAAAATCTATTTCTGAAATGCTAAGATATTATATTGAAAACAATTTAGCGAAAAAGAAAAGTAAGAAATATGAAGCGGCCTGAACTATAACTAATAATTCTGATTTTTTTAAAAGCGTGAATAAATAATAAAAGCATTCAGAAAGATGAAACAGATTACAGTAAGAGGAGAAAAAATAATAAACGTGCCCAATTTTATTAGCCTTTACAGGCTTTTGGCATTTCCCCTGATATTTTATTTTGCACTTACCGGACAGGAAAAATACTACGTTATTTTCTTGTGCATTAGCCTGGTGAGTGATGTGCTGGATGGAAATATAGCGCGTTTCTTTAAACTTCAAACCAATTTTGGCGCAGCGCTTGACAATCTGGCAGATATATGTACATATGCCATGGCATTGCTGGGATTATTTCTGTTCAAATGGACAGAAATTGAACCGCATGCATGGATCTTGTATTTGTTCCTGACGGTTTTTGTATTAAGTTACATTATTTCATTTTACCGTTTTGGTAAAATACCGGGATTGCATTTATACTCGGCTGTTTCGGCCGGATACATTCAAAGTATATTCTTTTTTGTACTCTTCGTTTTTGGCTTTTATACCTGGATGTACTACCTCGCAGTAGGTTGGGGAGTATTTGCCTACATCGAAAAGATTTTTGTATTGCTTCGGCTTAACGACATTCGGATTGGAGTAAAAGGACTGTACTGGTTAATTCAGAGTGAAAAAAGGCAGTCTTTAAACTAACCAAAATGTTGAGAAGGATATTTACAACTGCCGTGCTTTTACTTGTGGTAAGTTGGTTGGGTACTGCGCAGGAGATTACCGGAATTGTGCAGGATGTGGATACGAAAGAAGCCATTCCTTTTGCCAATATCTGGATTAAAGGTACTATGCAGGGAACTCAGTCGAATGCAGAAGGTCATTTCATTTTGAAAAAAACACAGGGAGACACCCTGGCGATATCTTCGGTTGGGTATCAACAAAAGGAAATAGCGCTGAATGGTAAAAACGAGCAATTCACAGTTGAACTAAAAATGGTCGTTCAGAAAATCGATGAGGTTACCGTTAAGTCGGATATCCCTTTTGCCAAAGTGGTTTTTAACCTTATACAGAAACACAAAAAGGAAAACAGAGAAAAGCTGGAAAATATACCGGCCTATAAAAAGCTGGAAAATACGACTGTGTACGTAGCCGTGGATACCACTGCGAAAGTGAGCCGTTTTTTCAACAATATATCGGATGTGACGGTAAGTCTTGAAGGGCAGGATATGCGCTTTTCGCCCATCTACCTCAAAGAATCAGCCGAGGATGTGAAAGGTGATTCCTCTGAGGTGGTTTTTGAAAAGAAAGATGGTATTTTTCCGCGTTCAGAGTCGTTTATTGAAAGCTTTATTCTTAAAAATGTGGCTGTCACGATGGATTTTTACGACGAACACATTGTCATTATGGACCGGGGATATGTGTCACCTTTAAGCCGAACGGCATTACTGTTTTACGATATCTATTTCAACGATACCATTTATCAGGACGAGCAGAAATACTATCATATGACCTACGCCCCGAAGAACCCGCGAAATCCGCTATTCTCGGGCAGCTTTACCGTTGATGCGAAAAATTACGCACTCTCGGAAATAGATGCCTTCATTTCGGGTAAAGCTAATCTGAACTTTATTAATGGATTTCGGGGAAGTGCCAGCTACCAGGTTGATCAGGACGGAAATTACTTTCTCGGTTCGCAGCAAGTGGATATTAATATGTCGCTGATATCGAATAATGATTCGACAACCTATAGTTCTCGACGACTGGAAAACGTAAACAGCGGCAACTGGCTTATCAATAAAACGACAAGTTATTCCACATCGCAGCGTTTAAACGCGGTGAAAACGCGGGATTGGAAGTCGCAGCCCGAATTTGCAATCAATTCGTTGGACGACGAAACCTATCAACGGGTGGATCGATTGAAACAGGCACCAATTATTAAAAATGTCGATAAAATTGGTGGCGTAGCTTTAACCGGTTTTTATAATATGGGCAAGATTGATCTTGGTCCGATCTTCGACATTTACTCAACCAACAAGATTGAGGGGAACCGCTTCTCTATTCCATTTCGTACCAGCGAGCATATGTTTAATCGTTACTCCATTGGTGGATTTATTGGTTATGGGACAAAGAACCAGGAATTTAAATTTGGTGCCAACTTCGATATGCAACCCGGTAAAACCGATAAACTTGTGTTGCGGTTTCGCTATTACAACGATTATAACCTAATATCGCAGGATCGCTTTCTTCGGTTTATCAAGCATAATCCCAATAATAAAGGGAACAGTAATATTATAGCGGTTCTTACCACCAAGGAGAAAAATCCGTATCTGAAGGAAGAGAAGTACCTGGAAGCACGTATTGAGTATAACAGTCCGAATGATTTTCACCTGGAGGCTTCGCCCTATATCAATTGGAATTATAACACACCCTATGTGTCGTTTACCAAAAATGGATTGCCTTACGAAAAGTACACCAATTATGGTGTTTTGGTGGATGCCCGCTTTGCTTTTGGCCAGCACTACGATAAGTATTTCTTTGATCGGATTTACTACGTAGATCCAATTCCGGTGATTGATATCGGAGCTGACTTTGGACGTTTATCGGTACCTGGAATGGAAGGGAGCCAAGGATTTTATGCCCGCTTTCACTCCTCAATTCAGGGGCGGCTTTTGTTGGGACAGATGTTCGTTAATTACATGCTCAACGGGGGCTATTTGTTTGGTGATGCCCCCTTTGATCAGCTGGATTTACCGGTAGGGTCAATGTCGCTTGGCTATGCTAAATTTCGTTTTAACCTGTTGCATCACGCTTCGTTTGCACACAATGTTTACACCAACCTGCATACGCATCTGAACGGAGGAGGGGTGCTGTTCAATAAAATCCCGTTGATACGAAAATTGAAATTACGAGAGGTGGTGTCATTGAAAGCCCATTACGGAGATCTGACAAAGTCTTACCATGGAGTGTTCGACCTCCCCGACTTCTTTCATAATGAAAAGAATACACCATATGCTGAAGTTGGCTTTGGGGCAACCAACCTTTTCAAAGTTTTGCGGGTAGAATACGTGCGCCAGTTAGGTGGTACTTACCGCAATGCCGATTTTGCCTATAAAAATGGCATTTTTTTCCGCGCAGAAATGAGTTTCTAAATTTGAAAGTATTATTATGATGATAAAATATACAACCAAACTACGGAAAGAAACAGATGAATTAGTCGATAAAATTGAATCATCAGAAAGTAATATTCTGAAAAAATCGATAGAGGCCTCTCACGTACTTGCAGACGCATTCAATCAGTTGAAATCATTTATTGCTTCTTACGAATTTAAAAATGAAGAAGAAGAGATAATATTCTTCAAAGAAATTAAACCTAAATTCTGTTACCGGCTGATTTATTATAGGAAGCTTTACAATATTGAGATGAATCGTCCCGCAGGATCGGATAAACAAAAGGAATATTTGAACGGAGAACTAGACGAGATAAATAAATATAACAATAAACGCTTGGATTTTATCAGATATTATCGTTCTGGTGCCAGCCATTTAGATTCTTTATATTTCTTGCGAAGAAAGATGGATACGGAACAATATCTAGAAACGTTCTACTATGAACTAGACCCGAATTTTTCCACGAATTACGATTTTAAAGTAGCAAAGATATTATCAAATGATGTGCTCCTGACTTATTTGATGCAAAAAATAGAAGAATTAAACCATGATGGAGTGTCTCTTCCAACAGGATTTCCTCCCACTAAACTAACCTGGAACGGTACAAAAACGGAACTAATGGAGCAGCTTTATTCATGGGACAGTAACAATACTTTTGGGAATGTCCCCCTTACTCAGCTGTCCGATTATATTCAAAATGTATTCAATATTCAGCTGGATAAAAATCTATCGCGGACATTCGATTCCATGAAGATTCGAAATAATCCGACACCATTTCTGGATCTCTTGAAAGACTCGCTGTTAAAGCGTATGGGAAGAAAAAATAACGAATAAATAGGGAGTATCTCTCTAATTAATTTGTGGATTTCTAATTGAAATATTCATTTCAATCTACTGATTACTAATGAATAATAAATTTCTTACAAGAAAGTGATACCGACTTCCTTATCAGCGGGAAGGATAGTCCCTAATTTTACAGTAATTCAATGAGTTACTGTAATGTTTATAGATAAGGAATATTTTGAGAGCTGGATGCAGCGTGTTTTGTCAAGACTGGATGAAGTTGTTGACAAGCTGGACGATTCCGGGGAGGAAGTTCCTTTATTTGATGGAGAAAAATTACTTGATAATTACGATGTATGTCAGATGCTCAATGTTAGCAAACGAACATTGCAACGCTACCGTTCCTTAGGAGAACTTCCATATCAAATGATATACCATAAGACTTTCTACAAAGAATCCGATGTCATGAAATTCATTGAAACTCATTTCAGTCGTTTTCATACACGGCGTAAACGAAAAGATAAAAAATGAGTTGTGTGTTTTTGCTTTACCCGCTTCGTTGTTAAACGGTGCGGGATGAGAGTTAAAAGAAAAGTGCCGGTATCAATTATAAAGTACCGGCTCTTTTTGTTGTAAACTATATTTTCAAACTTCTAGAAACAATGGGATTATCCTGTTTTGCCGAATAACCAATACCAGCAATAATAACTTTTCCGTTTGAAGCTTCAGCGATTTTCTGTAAATGTTCCGGTATCTTAGTTGGTGCTTTCAGATTTTGCTCAATGGTTCGGAGTATTTTTTTATTTGTAGTTTCATTCCCCTGAACAGAGACCTGCTCTTCCATTTCACATGTCGATTTCAACGACTGCTGGATTTTCTGTTCCAGCTTTGCCAGTTCCGATTTTAACTCAACCAATTCTGGTTCCCTTCTCCAGGTACTTTCCTCCACTTCTTTGAGTATAGGAATATCTTTAGACAGTTTTTCGTTATCTCTTTTGTACCGCTCTAACAGCCGTGGCATATTTTCCACTAAAGCATGCAGAAAGTTCTGGGAAGCCAACTTTGGGTCAACGGCCATCTGCCCGTTGTTGTAATGATAATATATTTCTCCCTCCCCACGAACAGAGAAGCGGTTTTGTATGAAATCAAGTCCGTCTTTATTGGTGTTTTCACTTTTCACATAAAGTGTGAAGCCATACAAGCTTCCAATTGGCTCATGTGCGCCATGTGTTTTAGCTGTGTTGGCAATTTCATTCAGCTTTTTGCCTATTACCTTGAAATCGATGCCGGTAACGCCATTCAATTTTACCGGATTATGGTAGGAACCGTTTTCGTTGGTTTGAACTTGGGATTTAAAGTTTTCTATATCTCTGGAAATTCGCTCAATAAGTCCTTTATTTCTTTCAACTGTTTGTGTAATGTTTTCCAGCTTGTACCGGCTCGATGACTTTCCCCTGACAAATGCCTGGCGTTCACTTTCCAGTGCGGCTATCTTCTTTTCCAGCCTTGCTTTTTCCAGCAGTTCCGTATTACCCGATAAAATGGCCACATATTCAGAAAAGTTCATTCCGTTTTTTTCGTCCATTGCCCCTTCGTCAATGGTACGGCACCCCAGATTGTTATTTTTTAACTGGCGGATAAAAAGCTGTTTATTATGCAGCAGGCCAAACTTATAGGCATCCAGCGATTTTTCCACGGCATAAAGAATAACATCCACCTGGTTCCCGGCAACCGTTTTGGCTATCTCATTGCCCCTCCGTACCGCCCGTCCATCGCGCTGTTCCAAATCTGACGGACGCCACGGGCAGTCCAGATGATGAACAGCCACAGCACGTTTTTGGGCGTTTACACCTGTTCCCAGCATTTCTGTGGAGCCAAACATCACCCTGATCCTCCCGTTGTTCATATCGGCTATCATCATCTTCCGGGCTTTTTCTGTTTTTGCTTCCTGTATAAAACGGATTTCATGTGCCGGAATGTTGTGGTTTTCCACCAGTTTACGTTTAATTTCGCTGTAGGCGTTCCATTCTCCCGGTTTATAGGTTCCCAGGTCACTAAACACAAACTGTGTCCCTTTATGTCCGTTGTATTTCCTGTAATAGCCGTTAATCATACGGGCGCAGTGGCTTGCTTTATTGTCGATATGGTCGTCAAAACGGGAATCGACCATGCGCATATCCAGCGACATTTTTCGCGCATAATCAGTTGCAATCAGCATTTTTGCCTTTTCTTCCCGTTCATTCAGGGGGGCACGGTACAACAATGTTGCATCACCGGTTTTTGCAAACTGAACCATGCGGTTGATAAAATCAACCTGGTCTGGTGTTGGCGGGATATTGTACAGGATTTCATTCTTTTTCGGGCGGTCGATACCAATATCGGCAGCCGTCCGGTAATCGGTAATCTCTGCATAGAACTGCGCCAGTTCAGGTACTTTAATGAAATAACGGAAACGTTCTTTTTGAACGATTTCATTGGTTACCGAAAATTCGTAATCGATACTTTTCTTGGCAAAAATGGCTGCCCATGCATCGAATGTTTTAATGTTCTGCCGCTCCAGTTCCTTCGGACGGAGGTATTTAAACAACAGATACAGTTCAGTTAAAGAATTGGAGATGGTGGTACCGGAAAGAAAGGTTGCTCCTAAGTCCCTGTCGTTACGCTCCTGGATGGTACGAAGTGCAAAGAGCATATTCAATGCCCGTTGGCTTCCCTCAGGATTGCCCAGTCCGGCCACCCTGTCGTGCCGTGTATTGAAGGTCAGGTTCTTGAACTTATGCGATTCATCCACATACAAATGATCTATCCCCATCAGACGAAAATCAACCGCATCGTCCTTCCGGTTTTCAATGTTGAAAGTAATCTGTTTGAGCTTAGCTTCCAGGTTTAATTTGCGCTTCACACAGCCTTTCAGCATGGCACGCGAAACTTCTTTACCCTGACGTTTGAGTACTTCAAGGTTTTCTTCCACACTGTCGAGTTCTGCCTGTAAGATATCGCGCTGTACCTCCGGTGACTGGGGAATCATACCAAACTGTTCATGTGTCAGGATTACAGCGTCCCAGTTGTTGTTCTTAATCTCGTTGAAAATCCGCTGCCGGTTCTTGGGCGTAAAGTCCTCCTTGCCCGGATACAGGACACGGGCATTGGGATAGGCCGTACAGAATGTTTTGGCAATTTCATGGATATTGGCTTTCAAACCTGTAATCATCGGTTTGTTGACCAGCCCAAGGCGTTTCTTTTCATACGCCCCGCAACACATGATGAGTGTTTTTCCGCCACCGACTTCGTGGTCGCAAATACCTCCTCCGTTGAGTTTGTCCATCCATATAGCATCTTTCTGGCTACGGTAAAGGCTGTCAATGCCCAACCCTTTCAGGTCAAGTCCCGGAAAACTCTGGTGTGAGCCGTCATAGGCCGGGCGGACAAAACAATTGAAAGTGCGGTTATACAAACCAGCCAGCCGGTCTTTGAACTCCGGCGACTGTTCCCGGAGCCAGTGGGAGAAACCGTTTCGCATTTCATCGATACGGGTGTTGGCAAGTTGAATGGCTTCCCCGTCACGAACTTTTGCTTCTTCACCATCCACTAAGATTGTTTTGGTAATGTTTGGCGAAGTATTCTGCAAGGCGTGCTTCATCAGGGCGAGCCCGTTGTAGGTACGGTTTTGTGATTTTACGGCATACTGGTCTGTAATCTTAACATTCGAATTGTAGGATTGAACACTAAACTCATCACGGCTGGAGGCGTAATGGATGTTGACTTCTGTATCAAAAAGGTGCGAAGCATATTTGTTATAAATACCTGTCGGAATCCAGCGTTCACCAAAATTAAAATCAAGGTCGTCGAAGGCAATGGGTTTGGGAATGGCTTCCCGTAGGGCACGTAACGATTCTTCAGCCTCATGGTGTCCGGGATTATGTTCCAAAAAACGTTCTGCTTCTTCTGCTTTGGAAATAACATTGCCCGAGATAAATTTATCCGCCACCTCGTACACTTCGGTCATTGGATTGAAATAGACCGTTCCTTTCAGTTCTTCCTTCAAGCTATCCACCGTGTTTCCGGTAAGCGATGCCATATAACCCAGGTCTATTCCGGCATATTTGTTTAGTGAGGCTGCTAGCGCCTCGTGAGGGGTATCAACCGAAGTGAGCTCATTTGGATTGAACGCCACCGGACGGTTGAAAATATCGGCTTTTACCGCTTTCCCGTCAATGTAGCGTTCCAGTGATAAAATTTCCGTCCCCCGTGCATCCATTTTAATCAGGTCAAGGTTTTTCTTGTCGTTAAGCAGCCCGAACCGGCGTGAAAAATCATCATACAGGTGGTTCAGCATTTCACGCAGGGCAGGATTGGCTTCCAGCCGTTCGGCTTCGTTGCGGTACAGATGGTGATATGTGTCCCGTATTTCTATGTATAGAGATACTTTTTGCTTTTGAACGGTACTTATGTCCAACGGATAGAACATCGGCTGCAAGCCTTCGATATTTCTTAAATGCCCAATACGGTTGGTCTCATCAGATACCAGTGAATCTTCCCGGTAATGAGGTAACAATTCGCCTTTGAACGGTACTGGTTTCATCGCTTCCTCACGTTCGAGATGCTCCTGCTTCTGTTTTAAGTCCCCAGGCTGTTCTTCTTTTCCTGTAACGTTTACAGGATGTACTTTCCTGTTTTTAAAGGATTCTTTTTCCTGCTGCCTTCTCTTTTGCATTCCTTCATAATGCAACCGCTCCCGCCATTCCATAAAAGGAGCTTCCTGTTGTTCCTGTCTTGGGGGCTGCTGGTTCCTTCTCCGGTTAGAATGTTTCTGCCCTTTTCTCTCTTCTTCTGAAAGGCCAAATAAATCGTACAAATTGATTAACGGCTTCTGTGTAACAGCCTGCCGTGATTTCGTCTCCGTTGCAGGCTTTTTCTGAATGGCCCTATCGTCCATATCGAAAAGCGTACCCTGTCCCGAATATATCGGTTGTTGTTTTTTGGGGTCGGGTTTATTTTCTATTGTAGGTTTAACTGCTCCGGTTTGATTATCGTTGGGGAACCAATTATCCTCAATAGCTTGCCAAAAGGGATCGAGGTCATTGGAATCTGATTCAAGCGCCGGTTTGATTTCTACGGTGACAGCTGTCTGGTGTTCCGGTGTGTCCTGTGCATGGGATTGATAACGCTGCAAATCCAAATGTCGGCAGAAATCTTCTTTCAGCATTTTCCGCAGGTCTTTGGCAATTCCTTCAATCCCTCCTTTGTGGGTAAACACCATTGCCGGTTTGCCGTAAGGATCGGTATCGGCTTTGGCATCGGTATGAACCACCCTGTCAAAGGTTTTAAAGCTGTTGTTAACCGTTATACCATTGGACAAGGTGCGTGATTCGATAAATGCTTGTTTCTCGGGATTGGAAACAGACTGGTCTTTTTGTTCCCGTTTTTGAAGGACTATCAGGTCACTGCCAACCTCAGTTCCCGCATATTCGCTAAACAGGTTGTTTGGGAGCCGGATAACGGAAACGGGCTCGCAACGGGACATCAGAAATTCCCGCACAGGACGGTTTGCCGGGGTATTCAGTACTCCCTGTGAGGTTATGAAAGCTACCAGGCCTCCCGGATGTACCATATCCACTGATTTCAGAAAAAAGTAATTGTGGATGGAACGTGAGGCTAGCTTTCTTGCCGGGTCGCTGTCGGAGAAGAAAGCCGGGTCGAACACTGCTACATCACCGAAAGGGATATTGCTTGTCGCGATGTCATAGTAACCTGCATATTTCTTTTCAATGTTTTCAAAACCCTGCACCCTTACTTTGTCTTCAGGATGAAGGTGTTTGAGTATCATTCCGGTAATCGGGTCTTTCTCAAAACAGGTTACTTCCATGTCGGGAGAAAGCTGTTTAAAAGCCTGGGCAAATACACCTGTTCCGGCACTCGGGTCAAGCAGACGGGATGATTTGATTCCGTTGTCAATAAGCGCCCCTACCAGCGCATTTACTACTTCGGGTGGTGTGTAAAATGCTGTAAGTATAGAATCTTTCAGACCGTCGAAACAGCGTTTGTATTCTTTTTCATCACGGGTATTTTCACGTAAAACATCATGCAATTCATTTATCAAGGGATTGACTGAGCCGTTAGCCGGAAGGGGTTCGAGTATTTCCTTAATGGCACCGAAACCGGAATAGCGGGCGAGTATTTCTTTTTCTCCGGCTGCTGCAAGCCTGTTCTCCCGTTCAAGGATAAATGCCGTTTTTATCGCATCGATATTTGCCCGCAGGTGTAACTTTTTATTGTAAGCCATCTTCGAGCAGTATTTCGACGGTCCCCGTCAGTTCAGTATATAATTCATCGTATTGCGAAGTGCTTTCAAAATCATCGGTAAGGGTATATTTATCCAGAACTTCACTGCATAGAGGTAAGATTTGAAGGGCAATCTCTTTTGCCCTTTCCTCTGGTATTTCTGCTGAAAACTCGTTCCAAAGAATGTGAACAAGGGTGTTATAAGCAGAAAAATGCAGGCCCTGGAAAAGTGCAATTGAAGCCAGTTCTTCGGCCTCTATATGTGTCTGCCCGTTTTTAACAGCATTGCAGTACGTTTTTGCTCCGGCATCAGCACGTTCCTCTATAAAAGTGGTATCTCCGGTACGGTGGGGGTAATTTTCTTTGAGGTAAGAAAGGAGGGAAAACCCGTAATAGGACAATTCCTGTCCGGTTTTATTTTTTTTGTTTCTCATGATAACGGATATTTAGTGGTTGAAAAAGGGAGAGGTTATCAGGCAAAAACGCCCCGGGTTCCCACCCGGAGCGCACCACTAAAATATCCGTCACCGACAAACAATAAACAAAGAAAAGTTATGCCTATTGAAGAAAGCAGCGGTATATTCAGTGGTAAATATAACTATTCCCGGTTGAACTTGTCTTCAGTGATTTCAGCCGGAACTGTTTAAAACAGAACTCAGATTTTAATCCCGCTTTTCTTTGCAGCAGGCTTGCGTGCTTCTTGCTTAAACTGGCTTTCGGTGGGTTTTTGCTGTCCCTGTTTTAATGGCTCTTTTACATTTTTGGTCGCTTCATTGGTTTTGCCATCGTTGTTGACAGCTACCTGAGTTTTGCTTTCTTCAGCAGGTTTCACTTCTGCGCCCTGCTTTTTAGCCTTGTCTGGATTCCATTTGAAAAAATCGAATTTCATTTTTTCAGGATTAGGTTTTACCCACGCGTTGAATGGTTCCCCCTTATCATCTTTCAGCATTCCCCTGATGTAAGTGGCCTGGCCTGCTTTAAGGAATTCCTGCTGTTTTTCAGTCAACTCAACGCCAAGCAATTTTTTGGGGATGAAGAGTTGCTTTTGTTTTTCTGATTCCCCTTCCGGTGCATTTTCTTTTTGCTGGCGGCGGACTTTATTCTCTTGTGAATAGCGGTTACGGTCGAGCCCTTCATACGAAAAATCAAACTTTTTGTCCGACGCATTGATTTGGATATATCCGTCAAAAAATCGGTCTGTTCGGGAAACCATTTTCTCTATCAGCACTTTTTCTCCTGCTCCAAGCCTGAGTTGCTGGTCTTCAGAAAGGTCTGCCCCCTTTATTTTATTGGGAATGGAGATGTTCTCCACGGGTAGGGCTTCGAGTTTGTTGGTAAGCCGGTCGAGCGAAACAAAAGCCGGAGTTTTCTGTCCGGGCGAAGGTTCCAGTTCAATCACCCGCCCAGCATTTAATGATTGCCGCAGGTTTTCCTTATCCTGTTCATTAAGAAGGACACCGTGAAAAGGGGCATCCAGGTTAGGCTTTTCCTGCCAGTAATGCGGTATGATTTTGAGCGAGCCATCGGTTTGCTCTTCCAACGATACACGTCCTTTGGTAGGAACTCGGATACCCGGTTCCAGTTCAGGGTTTAGAGGAATCATTTGCGGTGATTTGTGACAGTAGGACATAGCTTTGAGATGAGGTTCCAAATCGGCAGCGTTGATCCCGTATTTTTGAAGTTCCTGCCGGTCTATTTTACTGACATCCATCGGCTGGAAAGTGCCCTGGGAAGTTTCATCACCGCCACCCTGTGTTTGTTGCGCGTTCTGTTTCTGTACCTTTTCAAGATACTCTACCGGATTTATACGGTGTAGTTCCAGTTCGTGAGGGTCGAGGTCGATTTTGACAAGTTTATCCAGCATTTTTTCTGTCATCAGGAAAAATCCCGTGTGTGTGGGTTGCTGCGCCTGTTCGACCATCTTTTTGAAAAACGCCTCCAGCATGGGCTCGTTCGTATTCACGGCAAAAAGGCTGTTTTGATTTTTTGCTGAAGGTTCCTCTGTTTGGATGTTGCCTTTCTCATCCATCCCGGTGACGGCTTTTACTTTGCCATCATTTACATCTTTGACGAGTAATACTTTTTTGTCGTCGTTACTGATTTTTTCGTCCATCTTACGAATGTTTTAGTTGTTGCACCACTATTGATGCATGGACGAATTTATGCGTAACTGCATGACAAGTAAAGGGATGTGCGGATGGTGGCAGCTTGAGGAACTGTGTTGGTGGTTTGTGGCGTTTCTGGGAAGTTTGTATGATTCAGATAACAACAAATAGAAGTTCTGCTACTGAAACAGATAATATCATTGATGCTGTGTTATCTTTAACAAATAGCCTTTGTAACGCGTTGTTAACTCTCCTCTTGGTAATAAATCTTGTAGTACTTTCGCCCATTTTCATCAACCCCTTGCTCTATTAAGTTGCGGTTACCATGAATATAAATATGAAAATTTTTATCAAGTTTTAAAACGCTTTTAAATACCCGAGCCTGTTTTTTTACTGCCTGAGATGAAATTTCAAAGTTATCGGATAGTTCAACTTTATTTTCCTCGCGGTATGAGTTGTTAAAGTTTCTGAAAGAATCAATTACGCTTTCATCCTGAAAGACTTCATTCTCAAAATCCGATTTATCAAACTTTTCATGCGTTTTAAAATAGTTAACAGAACGGTTCAATATATCAATCTGGTCGGCTTTTGAGACTTCAAAATCGTCCGCAATTTGTTTAGTAACAAATTGCTTAGTAATTCCTAAAAATTGATTTGTCTGATGATAACCGTTATTTACTGGTCGAACGCCTAAAAAATCATCTTTCCAATATTGTGCTTCATAACCTTTATTGGTATTATCGACAACGGAAACAGTATAGCCGTTTTCTTTATCGGTATTAAATATTAAACATCCTTTATCTAATTTATTGATGTTGATTCCTTTTACACCTGATAACCCATACCCGTTTTTTATTGTATCTATTTTTAGAACTGTTTCTTTATTTTCAGACTTAAATATCCCGATACAATCAACCGTTTTATCATTGAGTTGACAATCCTTAAAATATGCTATGCAAAGTTCTCCCGGTTTTATTTGAGGATGGGTGCTTTTATCGTATAGATAGCGTGCTACATTCTGGGATTGTCCGATAAATGCTTCCTTATCCTGAAAAACAGATTTAATGAATTGATAAATAGGATTAAGCTCTAAATCCGGACTAAAATAGAACTGAAACAATTCCTCAGATTTAAAGCTATTGCCTATCAATATTTTGACGTATTCTTCTGTATTTCCGTAATCAGTTAATTCATCGGAAAACCGTACTCCATCTCCATTATTTTTATTTCCTACAAAATGGATTATTAATTTGTCCATTTTACCGACAATAGCATTCATCATACATTATTTGTTATAAACTTCACTTGGAATTAAACCTTTTCCATCAATAAATTCGTCAACAGTGTGAAAATATGACAAGTCATTTTCTTCCCAATATTCCTTTGAGGCATGTTCAACCATGAAAATTTGAAAGTGTTGTTTTTTCTGTATCAAAATATAATCGACAAATGAATTTAACAGAGTGAACGCATCAAGCAATTTTATCTTGTCATCATTTTTACCTTCATAATATGGAGTACTGGGTTGGTCGATAAATAAAAACTTCGGAATATGATTTTCCTGAATTTTAATTACGTGTTCATGCAGCCCTAAATAAACACATAGGTGCATAAACATGTAATTTGAAGCACTTCCAACATTTTCCAATGGAAATTGAAGCTGGTCTGAAGGGGGATATAATTTTAAAATCATTTTAGAATCATCGAAAACAGTCCTGTAATCATCATATGCTGTTAGCGATTTTAGTTGACTATAGTTGCGTTGAATGCTTTCATTCAACAATGTTTTCATTGTGTATTTTATCTGTTCTGTTTCCGCCGGAACACTGGCTAAACGACTCTTTTCTTCGTTTAATTTATTTAGCTTTATTGTATCTATGGGGGTAATTAATTTTTCTTTTTGTATTTGCTCAAATTCATGTTTTATTTCGCCTAAAGCAATAAATTTTTCACCTTCTGCCAGATAGTTCTTTTTAATTTCATTCAATTGGGAAATCCTTTTATCGATGTCCTGTAATTGCCCCCTTAGTTCTTTAATATCTCCTGATACTTTTAACGGTTTTGTAATTTTTTGGGAAAGGTTTTCCTTAATATTTTTTAAAGAACTTTCCAGAGATTCCATAAACATTTTTGTTTCGTATGAATCGATTAATTGGTCTGACAGTTTTTGATTCAAAAACTCGATTGGTTGCAGGCTATCAGCCGATTTATCCAAGTTCTTTTTGTATAGGTCAAATTCTTTTTGGTATTGATTGATAGCATTAATTTGAGCCTGTACCTCATTTTTTCTTTTATATAAATTATCTATCTCATTAAATAATTGCGCATTTTTTGCAACTTTCCTGATATTAGCAATAACGTCCTGAATTATTGATATTTCCTCATTCACATTTTCAAAATATTCTGAATAGTCGATGAAGTTGTATTTTTTGCATTTTTCAATTAGCCTTAAAATACCCAGTTCAAAATTTTTAGTTTTTCTCTGGTTCTTTGTTTCCTGATTTTGTATTTTCTTTAGCTCTGCTTCTATTTCTTTCAATTTTTCTTTGGCTTTGATATTTTTCAAATCATTGACTCCAATAACTAAATCGAAAATATGCCCCAAAGCTTCATCGTATTCATCTTTACCATAAAATGTAGTGTCAAAATAGGTCTCAGGTGCATCTATAATAGTTTGTGTTAACGAATTAAAGAGTAAGAAATGCCTGTATGAGAGGTTAAACGTTGATTTGTCTGATTCTTTTCCATAAGGAAATCTGAGAGCATCCGTTATTCCGTATTCTTCGTCAAGCTTTGACTTTATCTCTGACACCGTTATGTTGCTTTCAGGCTTGTCCGGTAAAGCTCCTATATTGAAATATACTTCAGAAGAAACAGCCCCATTAATCGGTGTTTTTCTGACTATTGATATTTCTTTGTCGTTTATTGTAAAACGAATGCCAAACCACAGTACTTTTTCAATAATTGTATTTGCAATAGTTACTTTTCCTGATAGGAGGCAATAATCTATTATATTCCAAAAGCTGGTTTTTCCAGTAGTTGAATCACCAGTAACAACATTTATTTTATTCGCTAAGAAAAAATAACTTTTAGGTTCTGCATTTTCATCTTTGAACCAAAGCTTTATTTCGTGCAGTATGAATTTCATAGTTGAATATTTAGCATTTTATACAATTGAGATGTTGAATATTTCTCTATTACAGACAAAAACTTTGGTGTGATTTTTTCTATTTTTTGAAATCTTGTCCCCAAATTTTGTCTGTCGAAAATAATATTTCCAATAGACGAAATCTGAGTGTCAATTTTTATTTGATTGCTCTTACTTAATAATAGTAACGAATTAATAGTTACGGGCAGTAATGATAAATACCTTTTATTAAAAGAAACAAATAAACGGGGCTGTTCCTTTATAATTTGCACCAAGTCAGTTTCAATATGCTTGTTTCTATCTAAATAATTTACGGTTCTGTCGTCCAGTAAAAAAGGTAGGATTAAGCAGGAACGAGCAATATCTAATTCATCAGTATTATTCAGTATTGATAAAAAGATGCAACTGGCGATTGCCTCATTATTATAGGTGTAGTATATTTCTTTCATCCCTTTTTATATTTATTTTCCCAATCATAGTGCCAGCCAATTTCCAGATTATCTGATAAAGCATAATAGTGCCCATTGCTAAAATCTATTCCAAGAGAAGAATAGCCCGGTATAGATAAATTTTGCTCTCTCACGTATTCAACCAGTTTAATTGCCAATTTTTTTATATCCTCTTCAAATTCAACGATATCAGAGCCTGAATTTATTTTATTTTCAATTTGTCGGTATTTGGATTTAAACTTGTTGGCCCATTTTGAAATGCTTTCTTGTTTAAATTCTTCTGCTTCGGTAAGTAAAATAAAGTTTTCTTCATCTGACCAATAGGTAAAATGCCTGAGAAACTTCAACATTAGTGTTGTATATTTTCTAATGTCTTCTGAACCGCTTTGAACTTCCCCAATATCAAGAAGTTGTTTTATAAAAATCTGGCTTTCTAAATCTTCTGGCAATAATATTGGAAAGTTTCTTCTCGGTAGTGGTTTTGTCTCGGAAGCAACTTTAAAACACCTGCCAAATTTTTTATTAAAATCATCAAATGAAATATCAAATTTATTACTGTCTTTAATATCTAAATATTTTGTTGCTTGCAGGTTTGAATATAAACTGTCAAAAATTGCTTCTGCTATACGAGGGTCTTTGTATAACTCAATTAATCTGTTTTTTATTTTCTCTATAATATGGTCAACTCCGGTTTCGATGGTCAGTTTCTGCAAGAATTGTTTTAACCCAGTTTTTCCAATAGAACGTACATTTTTAATATATTTTGTTAATGTTTCGTCCTCTGTTTTACTTTCTAATTCTTTTAACTTTTGTACTACATCGTCAATGTTTTTGTCCGTTTTGTGCTGAATTATTAAATTGATGAGCTCATTATTATTCTCATTCTTATTGGTTACCAGTATAAATGAATGTGTTTTTAGGAAATTTTTATTTTTCTTATTAGCTTTTATTAAGTCAGCCCAAATGTTCAGTGTCTTCCACAAATCAGAATCTAATGTGGTCAAATTTTTTATCGCACCACTCGAACTTTTAAGGATACTATGTTTTGCTTGAAATAATATTGTAGTCTCGTCTTCTTTATCGATATGAATATCGTCTTTAACCTCAAATCCAATTTTTTGTCCCATTTTAAGGTCAAGTGCTAATAGCATAAAATAATAGAATTGATAATCAAAACCTATTGATTGTGCACCTGCGGTATGTTGTTCCTGGATTGTTTGTGCTTTATTCATATCAAATAATCTATTTGTTTCCGTCCAATTCCCTGATATATAATATATTTTCTGTGTGCTTTAAATTGATTTCAGAATTTTTTATTGGGTGAAACTAATAGTTCCCTTGCATCAACATTTAAGGCATTAGCAATTCGAAAAAGGGATTCCATTGTAGGCTGAACTTCGTTTGTACACCATTTTGAAACGGTCGTCCTGTTCACTTCTAATTTCGCTGCCAGCCATAAGTTTGTTTTTCCCTGTTCAGCTAATACTGCTTTAATTCTATTATAAACACGCTTCTCTTTGGCCACTTTTTAAGTATCTTTTGCTATTAAAGTAGCAATATAAGCATATTTTTAGAAATAAATTCAATGTTTTAAATGTTGTGAGCGGAGTACGGTATACAATTAGAAAATTATATGAAAAGTTATTATCACAAGGAAAATAATCTGAATTGTTTTTTCTATTCCTTTTTCGGTAACAAATAAGAAAGTGCTGGGTCATTTTTTATCCGTTCCAGTTCATCGACGACGATTTGTTTTGTTTCTTCTTTGATGCGGTTGTAATTGTCCTGAATCATTTCCTTTATGCGGTTAACACCGCTTTTGTCCACGAAATTAGTGATTACCGGAATCTGCTTGTAGCCTCTAGTTTCGGAGGCAATCTTCGCACTATCAACAACAATTTCGGCATGAAAAATCTTTTGCTCGATGCGTTCATCAAAATTGTCGGCAACCGCCCCAACGAACATGCCCTGGGTAAGCGTGGAAATTTTACTGGCCGGGATAAGGCTGTCCAACTGGGTACTGATAGAAGTTGATTTATCATTGCGGTTGATGGTCATGGACTGGCGTTTCTGTAAAACCTTCCCGAAACGTTCCGACAGGTTTTTAGCCGTATCACCCACAACCTGGCCGGAGAAAATATTTCCGACCGTATTCATGACTACAGCAGCTTCCTTATCGCCGTAATCGCGTTTCAACTGTGAGAAATCCTGAAAGCCGAGCAATACCGCAACCTTGTTGCTACGGGCGGTTGCAATCAGGTTATCCAGTCCTTTGAAATAGATGGTTGGCAACTCATCGATGATAACCGAGCTTTTTAACTGACCTTTTTTATTGATAAGTTTTACGATACGGCTGTTATATAGCCCCAACGCTGCTCCGTAAATATTTTGACGGTCGGGATTGTTACCCACTACCAACACTTTTGGGTCATCGGGATTATTAATGTCCAGCGTAAATTCATCTCCAGACATTACCCAGTACAATTGCGGTGAAATCATCCTCGAAAGCGGGATTTTAGCCGATGCGATTTGCCCTTGTAACTGGTCCTGCGCCCCAGACATCCAAGCATCCATAAAGGGAGAAAGATAATTTTCCAGTTCGGGGTAACTAGTCAGAATCGGGAAAATATCTTCATACCGCTTGTTCAGGAACTCGATGGCATGGGGGAATGTGCAATACCGACCTTCCTTGTATATGCGTAAATACCAAATGATGGCTGCAAACAGGATAATAGGTGATTCTACAAAAAAGTCGCCTTGCTTTTGCACCCATGTCCGGTTCAGGTTTAGCATGATGGTATAGGCACTTTCATAGGCATCGGATATATCGCTCATAAACGAAGGATTAATCGGGTTGCACCGGTGTGAGCGTGCCGGGTCGTCGAAATTGATTACATAAAACGTCGGTACTTTTTTGTATCCACGTTGGTTTTTCAGCAGGTGGTTATAGGCAATCGTTGAGAGGTCGGGAAACTTAAAATCATAGATATATTGCGAATATCCTTTTTCTATTTGCTGCTTTATAAACTGGTTGATTACCGCATAACTTTTCCCGGAGCCGGGAGTTCCCAATACAATACCAGCACGAAAAGGATTTACAACGTTAATCCAGCCACTGTTCCATTTCTTTTTATAATAGAAACGGGTTGGAAGATTCACTGAATATTCATTTTCAATTAGGCGTGTTTCCTGCATAAAGGATTCGTTTTCGGTATTGAAGACATCATCCATCATATTGTTTTTCAAAAGACGGCTCATCCATACGCCGCCAGCCAGCAGGCAAAGATAACCTGTAGTCATTGTAAAAATATAGAAACCTGTTTTGGCAACTAATAGTATCGGCAAATCTAGCAACCACCAGTTGAAGAAGAAAAGGACAAAGCCAACAAAAAGGAATACGATAATTTTGTTCCATGTGATTTTTTCCTGTTTTACCCCTCTTGTTCCGAGACAGGATAAGGCCAGAAACACCAATGCGAAAAGTTTTGTGTAAAGAATGTTGCCAAATAATTTAGCAGTACGATTGAAATTCAGAAGTATTTTATCAACTACACCAATATTGATGCCCCATTCGACCATCGACTGGTAACAAAACCAATAAATATTGATGGTCACAAATAGAATACTCAGGGCACGCATAAAGTCCATGATCTTAGCCAGTGCCCTTAAATCGTCTTCCTGTTGCATATTACTTTGCTTTTAGATGTTCGAAAAACGAAAGTAAAAAGCCAGATAATGGAAAAACCTGATTTTAAAAGGCTGGCAGCTTATGGCGTCGTAATGATAGTTTGTGTCTGTTATCATTCTGAAGACAAAGCAAATATTCAAGCTGTTTCTTACTTTTGATAGAAAAAGAATTTATGGGTGTATTTATTAGTTATTCTTCGAAGGACAAGGCTTTTGTAGAAAGGTTATCAAAAAAACTAGTCGAAAATCGAGTTGGGGTGTGGTTGGATAAATGGGAAATGAAACCGGGAGATTCATTAATTGACAAAATACAAAATGGTCTTGATGATTCTTCCTATTTACTGGTTGTGCTTTCCAATCATTATGTACAGAGCGAATGGTGCCGAAAAGAACAAAATGCAGGACTTATAAAAGAGATAAATAGTAAAAAAGTTGTTGTTATTCCAATATTGTTAGAAGACTGCCCTATCCCTATATTTTTACAGGAAAAAGTGTATGCCGATTTCAGGGGTAACTTTGATGATGGATTTACAGAGTTGTTTAGGTCACTTTCCATCATTGCCAATGACCATATGGGACGGTTTTATAATCAGGGATTGACAGTTGATTTTGCATTTAACTGGGGAATGCTTGATGATTCGTTTTTTGTCTGGTTGGATTTTATCAATTTTCATAATAAAACTGAAAGAACATTCTTATTGCAGGTTGAAATTGAAGGAAATGATGTCGCAACTAAACGATTTGAGGAACATCTCCAAAATAACAGGGAATGGATAATGCCTGAAACTGTTCTTTTAGGACTTCATGAGCACCCACAATTAAATTCTCTTGAAATCCGAATCAGTAATGACCTGCCTTATTACAATCGAATAGCAATCAAAGACATTTCCTCAGAACAAATCTTTTATGTTACAATCAGAGGCGTTTTAACTGGAAAAGATGACGGAAACGATGTCCTAATTCATTTCAGTGATTATACAACTTGTTTGATGGAAGATCGACATGAAAGATTTTCCGGATACAGAAAGTAAATAGTCGCAATATTATATCATCCCGAAATGCCCCTTCAACCTATCCACCTCCTGCCGGTGCTTTGCTGGATTCTGAGTTTTCAATTTGTTAACATTGAGCAGTTTCCATTGCACGGAAGGAAAATCCCTGAAATCTGAGTAAGCTGATTTTTCCCATTGCGTGTCGTCTTCTTCAAAACTAACGAGGAATGCTTTGTCTTCTTCGCTCAGCATTGAGTTGACAAAAGCAATAAGCTGTTTACGTGCTGTTTCGTAGTTCTCATAAGTAAAAGGAATGTCAGTCATGCCACGAAACTGGTTTTCCAGGGCTTCCTGCTGGTTTATCGCGTGCGGAGCTAAGGATTCAATAAACGGTTTGTCGCTTCCCAGCAGGGCGAACATAAAACCCCGTTTCAAATTGTCGATTTTATCAGGTTCCATATAATTGTAATCGAACAAATCGCGTGGGTGTTGGCGGCTGAGAGCTGCTGCAATTTTTCCACCGTACAACTGTTCAACAGGTACGATTTGTGCTTTGCAGTACATCCCAAATTCTGCCTGCGCTTTATTGCATAATGGCATTTCAGTTGTGGGCCCGATAATGCCCCGTTTAATCCCGTTAACTTCAATTTTTACCGTGCTCCGCCCCAATGTGCATAAAAGCTTATTGGGTACCGGACGGATATTTATATTCGGCACTGCCCGTTGCAGTTGCTGACTAATTGCAGCCAGCTTTTTATCGATTTCTGTAAGGCTTTCGTCCCGCGGACCAAGTGGAATATAAGTTAAGTCCACATCCACCGAATAACGCGGAAGGTCTTTGATAAACAGGTTTATGGCCGTACCACCATGAACCGCAAAATTTTCCTCGCGATAGATTACAGGTAATATGCGGAGTAAAAGCCTGACCTGTTCTTTATAGAGGTTATTCATAATTTTTCAGTTCTTCGGGTATTACTATCTGGTATTTGCTGTCGTAAACACCGTTCGGTACAATTTCCCGTTTACCTCTCCCGGTATCTATTTTCTGCAAGTCCAGATCGTTGAGCCAGGCATGACCGGCTTTTTCTGCCATAAACAGGAATAAACGTTTCATTTTTACTGATGTAATTTGTTCCAGAAGGGCCTGTATGGTGCCGGGGCGAAGTGCAGTTAATTGTTCCATCACATAGTACAAGTCCATGAGGTTGTACTGCCGTGGAGAAAGGTTCAGGCATTCCATAAATGCGCGTTCCGGGGTGGAAACCAGTATTTCAAATGCACCTTGTATCATCGGGGTTATGCCGGTATCTGTATCGAAATATTCCGAGGTAACAAGTAATAAGTCCACACCCCAGTCATGTTTTTTAAGCCAGGACGGAACCCACTCGTCTTTAGGATGGCCGACATATACAACCGGTCTCCCCATAGGGACATAATGTGTGTATCCAGCCAGTTCCAGGGCTGATAACCCACCAACATAAAAGTGCTTGCCCGTTTGTTTGTTCAATGAATATAAAGCCCCGTATATGGTTGGGCTATCACCGGTACGGATCATCACACCTGCCCCTATAGAGGTCAGCCATTCGGAATCGCGGTAGCGTCGTTGCAAATCATAAGATATGCCGTTCTCTCTCATCCACGATGAAAAGAACAGACTCCCCGAAGGCAATTTCTGAAGTAATTGGTTTATTTTTATTGGTGTAACTGTACTCATAGTACAAATATACTCAAAAAAATAAACCAAAAATAATATCCGATTGGAATATATCATTTATGTCTGTCTCCCATATCTCCGTTTTTTCTTTTTCCGTTTTTTGCGAACCTGTTGCTGGTTTTCGTAGTAGGATTCCGGCTCCGGCGAGAAAATTGAGAACAGGCTACTGATTGCGGATTCAATATGCCCGGCTTGACTGTTAGCCTGTGAGAACGGTTCAGCCGCAGGCGTGAACGGTTCTTTTTCGCCCGCCTGTTTTGTGTGTCCTTCGACTGCCGGGGACTCTCTAAACAGGTCATTAAATACATTGGCAGAAAACTCTTTGCCCAGCCTGGAACCGTTCAGTACACAACGGCTTTGATGGTCGATAAAAGTTACTCCGGTAATCCGCCCTGTATTGTTTCGCCGGAGATATAAGTCAATATCTTTTCCCTGTAACTTTTGACGCAGTTCCGTTTCATTCCCGGTTTCTTGCATTACACCTGCAACCAACGGGCGCAGGCGTTCGCGGTATCCCTTTTCTTTTATCAGGGTGGTGGATTTCTCCATCCGCTCTTCAAGCGCACTGACCCCGACTGTTTTCCCGAAAGCAGATGATTTGATAGGTGTTCCGGCTTTGTTCCCTTCAACATCCAGCGCGGAATAGAGCAATCCGCGATAAGGCTTTCCGCTTCGAGTTCCCTGTACTTCTTCCACACCGATGTTGTAGAGGGATAACAAGGCCCGGTATTCTCCCATTGTCTGGAACCGGTACATTGCAACTGTCGGTTTAATGACTGAACCGATTTGCTTTTTTAAATCACCTTTCTCTGCATCCACTGGCTTAAACTGCCATTGTTCCAATTGTTTTTGCTCTTTGGCGCGGTGCAGGCCGTATTTCTTTTCCAGCTTTTCAGTCGCAGCCACACTTCGTAAATTGCGTTTGCTGTCATTGATTTTTTTACCCTCACTATCCACCTGTAACGAAACGATATGGATATGTTCCCGACCGATATCTGAATGTTTGAAAATCAGGTATGGTTGAGCACCGTACCCCATCAACTGCAGATATTCGCTTCCAATGTCTGCAAGTTGTTCATCCGTCAAATTGTCATCCGGGTGCGGATTGAGCGATATATGAATGACCGGTTTTTCAGTGCGGTAATGCGAGGGCAACCAACGGTTAAAGGCTTCGGTACACGTAGCCACACTAAAGCGGCCATCCTCCGGTTCGGGGATAATATTCGATGCGAGCACCTTTCCCAACCCTTCGTTTACCTTCTCCTGGTTGTAGGCAAGAGCACCGTAAATGTCTTTTCCGGTGGTTATTTTGGCAATCATACAAGGCTATTTCTGTAAATATCTTTCTTCAAATTCTTTCGACAGGGCGATAATTTGTTGCCCGGTTACAGCTAATTCGGTGGTCAGTTTTTCCAGTTTAAAGAGCAATGCCAGTGCTTTTTTATGCGAAAAATTGCTGTGCAGTTCTTTTACCACCTGGTTGTAATTGGTTCCTACTCCCCGAAACTGGGCATAAAAAGTGGTCAGCTTTGCCACGTATTCAAGTACCGCCCGGTCGGTTTTCACCACGCGGAACGGCTGGCCGAATACCCTCGCTTTGATAAAAACAGCTTTTGCTTTTACCCCCGATTGTTCAAATAATGTCAGAAAACGGGCATATTCACGGGCATTAAAGCGTACCATAACGCACTCTGTTACGGGGTCGCTTTTAGCAGGGCGTCCCCCTTTTCGCCTTCGGTGATTTGTATTTTTCTGTTTCATCTGTCGGATATTTCAGTGTTTCAAAGATCCGGTACCATAACACAGTCATTGTTACTGTCCTTATCAAAAAGCAGCGACTTCGGAGCCTGCTTTTCTCCCCTTGCGGGCAAGCGGTTTTGGGTTACGTGAAATGAAATGAGTAACTCAAAACACAGCTTGCTATTTGCCACATTGCAAATAAAATCTGTCCGCCATCCGGACAGATAAATTGACGGGCTGCAAAAATGATGGATAGCAGTCTGACCTGTTACCGGTATCGAACCGGAGGCAAAGTTAGCGGTCATTGTAACTGACTGTACAACATGTATCTACGCCAAAAGATGCCATTCCAATGCCACAAGATGCCACCTGCTGCAAGGCCCGTTTAATCAGAATTTTATTGGCTTTTATTTGCATGAGGTTTTTAAAATATGACTGATTATGCAACTGATTGATGGTAGGATAAAATGGCTGAAAGATATAATGAACAGAAAGCCGAATGAATGGCTTTCCAAAAGACCGGACATAACACTGTATAGCTGGATGATTGATAAAATAATCAGGTGTATGATTCGACATGTAGCCAGCCAGTCATTCAAGCATTCATACGTTAAAACGGCCAATCATTCAGGAACCCAAACAGCTACACGTACTAACGGATGTTTTTGTGGCCGGTTATCCACCCAATCAGTTGGCAAATCAGATGTATAATCAACTGTATGTATAACTTATTAAATGATTAAAAATGAAAAAGAAAAATTTATGCATTGCCTTCTCCACTCAAAAAGGAGGGGCCGGAAAAACAACCCTGACCGTACTGGCAGCTTCATACCTGCACTACGTGAAAGGTTACGATGTGGCAGTAGTGGATTGTGATTATCCGCAATACAGCATGGCTGAAATGCGCAAGCGCGATTTAAAAATGGCTACGGAGGATGATTACTACAAGTCACTGGCATATGAACAGTTCACACGGCTGCAAAAGAAAATGTACCCGGTGGTAAAGAGCCTTCCCGAAAAAGCCCCGGAAACTGCCGAAGCGTTAATGGCTAAAGGGAAATATGACATTATCTTTTTTGATTTACCGGGAACAGTCAATAAGGAAGGGGTAATTTATACCCTGTCTCTGATGGATTATATTTTTTCACCCATCAGCGCCGACAGGGTGGTACTTGAAAGCACCTTACGTTTTGCGTCCCGTCTGAATGACAACATCATCACCACCGGAAAATCCAGGGTTAAAGGCTTATATCTTATATGGAATTTAGTGGACGGACGGGAAAAAACGGAATTATACGAAGTCTATGAACAGGTTATTGCAGAACTTCACCTTCCCCTGCTGAAAACCTTTCTGCCTGACAGCAAACGTTTTCGCCGTGAGCTTCCCTCTTCTCATAAAGCCCTGTTCCGTTCGACCATGTTCCCGGCCGGTAAAGCATTGCTGAAAGGAAGCAACCTCGATACCCTTATTGAAGAAATTTTGGAAATCATCAAAATATAATGCAATGGCAAAAACAATCAAAAAAGAGGATATAAATGAAAAAGCAATTATCGCTTCTTTCCTGCAGGACGTACCGGTGGATCATGAATCACTGGTGAGGGAAAATAATGAAAGTCCCGGAGAGCCGCCTGCTCAGAAAACGGAACCACCTAAAGATGAAATCCGGCGCAGACGAAGCAAAGAACATGATTATGAGACGCTTTTTGTCAGAGAATCTTCAATTACTGCCCGAACAGGCAAAATGGTTTATATCCGCCGGGATTTTCATGATACGATTCAGACGATATGCCGTGTAATTGGAGACAACGCGGTATCGCTCTCCGGGTACATCGACAACATACTGGTCCATCACTTTGAAACTTTTGGCGGAGAGATAACCCGTTTGTATAACGAAAAACATAAAGGGATAAACATTATAAAAGACTTGGAAAAATGAAACTATTCAGTAAAAATCGAACTGCAGCAAAGCAACCATCAGACAAACGAAATGCAGAAAGTAACCCTCGCAACGAGATAAACTACGGGGCTTTCTTTTTCAAAGAAGCAGAAATCAAAACACGTAATGGGAAAGTGGTTTATATCCGCAAAGAGTATCATGACCGCATCCTGAAAATAGTCCGGGTAATCGGAGAAAACGAACTGTCGCTGTTCAGCTACCTGGACAATGTGCTGGAACATCACTTTGCCATGTTCCAGGAGGACATTACCAAACTGTACAAGAAAAAGAATACTGATATTTTTTGAAACCAGTGAAACGATTCAAATTTCAGCAGCAGATGATAACGATTACATCCAATACCGTGTTGGCACTGCTAGTTACTTTTGCCATACTTTATGCGCTCTGGACGATGTACTTCTTCATTTCGGAAAACCGGCGTTTTCGGAAAGAAAACAGCGAGGCAATGCTCCTGGAACAGGACCGAAAAAAGAACAAAGGTGACATTGTAGGTAAAAGCCAGTTTGTCCTCAAGGAACGCATCCCTGTGCCACAAACGGCCACAGAACCGGACAACGAAAAAGATAAGCGGAAAGAAAATATATTTGTCCCGTCAGATGTACCAAAAGAACATTCCCGGATAATTCCAGTGAGCGAACTGGATGAAGTTTTCGGCGAAGTTCCTCCCGGCGAAGCCAACCCGCCACTCGACATTGACTGCCCGATACCGGAAGAACCGGAAACGGGGGATGAAGAGGAAGAATACGAAGCCTTACAGGTTTCAGGCCGTTCACTGGCCGAGGGAATCAGTTTTGAACAAATGGGCGAAGCCTACCGCACCGTGGTACACAATCCGATTATCACAGAGGAGAAAAAAGAAGAAACAGGACGAGTTCTTCTGCACCTGAAACATACCGATATGTTTGAAGCAATGGTTTCAGGTGAACCCGAGAGGGAAGACAGGGTCGGCGGATTAATTAATTCGTACCTGAAAGCTTTCCATCAGCGGAAAGCCGGAGAGTCAGGAGAAAATAAGCCTTCTGCGACCTCTGTTCCCAAAGGGTTTGATGTCAGAAATTATGTATAACGCATTAAAAATGAACGAATGAAAAAACACGATTACGGATAGGAAGACTCATTTCATACGACCACTAAAATATCCAAAACAACAAATATTTTATTTACCCGGTGCGGGGCTTAAATAGTTCCCGCACCATAAACAAAGAAACCAATATGACAAAAAAGAAGATTTTGATGCAGGCAGCTTTCTTAATGGCTGCTATTTCAACCGCATTTGCACAGGGCGATGGCACCGCCGGGATTACAGAAGCTACCAATATGGTTACTTCGTATTTTGATCCCGGAACCAAACTGATTTATGCCATTGGCGCAGTGGTAGGACTTATCGGCGGAATCAAAGTTTACAACAAGTTCAGCTCGGGAGACCCGGACACCAGTAAAACTGCTGCAAGCTGGTTCGGGGCATGTATTTTTCTAATTGTTGCTGCTACCATTCTGCGTTCCTTCTTCCTTTAATTGATTTCCCGAAAATTTTTATGGAGTACAATATCAACAAAGGAATTGGCAAAAGCGTGGAATTTCGCGGTCTGAAATCGCAGTACCTGTTTATTTTCGCTGCCGGGCTGCTTGCCGTGTTCGTGGTGTTTATCATCCTGTACATGGCAGGGGTCAGCCAGTGGGTTTGCATCGCTTTCGGTGTAATTGCCGCTTCGGTGCTTGTCTGGCTGACTTTCAACCTGAACAACCGTTACGGGGAATCCGGACTGATGAAGCTCATGGCCAAAAAACAGCATCCCCGTTACCTGATTAACCGGAAAGTTCCCCGTAGCCTTTTCCAAAAAATAAGAAAGGAGAATGCAGCATGAGGAATACAATGAAAGCAACAACTATTGAAGGTAAATTCCCACTGTTGAGTGTGGAACATGATTGTATTATCAGTAAGGATGCTGATGTAACGGTAGTTTTCCGTGTAAGCCTGCCGGAACTGTTTACGGTAACTTCGCCCGAATACGAAGCCATTCATTCTGCCTGGGCCAAAGCGGTCAAAGTGCTTCCCGATTATAGTGTAGTACATAAACAGGATTGGTTTGTCCGGGAAACTTACCAACCTAAATCAGAAAACGGAGAAATGAGTTTCCTCTCCCGCAGTTACGAACGTCATTTTAATGAACGTCCGTACCTTAACCATGAATGCTTCCTTTTCCTGACCAAAACGACCAAAGAGCGGATGCGGATGCAAAGCAACTTTTCATCTCTCTGCCGGGGCAATATCATCCCCAAAGAGGTCAATAAAGAAAGCACAGTCAGGTTTCTGGAAGCTGTAGGACAGTTTGAGCGGATTATCAACGACAGCGGTTTTATTAGCTTTATCCGGCTTAAGACCGATGAAATTGTCGGAACACCGGAAAATGCCGGGTTAATAGAGAAATACTTTTCACTTTCACTCGATAACACGACCTGTCTGGAAGACATAGAACTGGGAGCGGACAGCCTGCGGATTGGCGATAAACACGTTTGTCTGCATACCTTGTCCGATGTGGAAGATTTACCCGGAAAGGTCGGGACGGACATGCGTTACGAAAAACTGTCCACCGACCGGAGCGACTGCCTTTTGTCGTTTGCCGCCCCCGTGGGATTGCTCTTGTCCTGTGACCATATATTTAACCAGTATTTGTTCTTGGATGACAGCGCAGAAAACCTGCGGAAGTTTGAAAAGAGTGCAAGAAATATGCAGTCGCTATCACGGTACAGCCGGGGCAATGCCATTAACAAGGAATGGATTGACCTTTACCTGAATGAAGCCCACTCTCACGGGCTGACTTCTATCCGGGCGCATTTTAACGTGATGGCGTGGAGTGAGGATGAGCAGGAACTAAAGCATATTCGTAACGAAGTTGGTTCGCAGTTGGCATTAATGGAGTGCAAGCCCCGTCACAATACCGTGGATGCAGCCACCCTTTACTGGGCGGCTATTCCGGGTAATACAGGCGATTTTCCTTCGGAAGAAAGCTTTTACACTTTTATCGAGCAGGCACTTTGCTTCTTTACTGAAGAAACCAATTACCGCTCGTCGCCATCGCCTTTTGGGATTAAGATGTGTGATCGCGTAAATGGGAAACCTATCCATCTGGATATTTCTGATTTACCGATGAAAAAAGGGATTATCACCAACCGGAATAAATTCGTACTGGGGCCAAGTGGAAGCGGAAAGTCGTTCTTTATGAACCATCTTGTGAGGCAGTATTATGAGCAGGGAACCCATGTTGTGCTTGTGGATACCGGTAATAGCTATCAGGGACTGTGCGAAATGATTCACCGGAAAACCAAGGGAGAGGACGGCGTTTATTTCACCTATACCGAAGAAAGCCCGATTTCATTCAATCCATTTTTCACCGACGATTATGTGTTCGACGTGGAAAAGAAAGACAGCATCAAAACTCTGCTGCTTACGCTGTGGAAAAGCGAAGATGATAAAGTGTCCAAAACCGAAAGCGGTGAGCTGGGTAGTGCGGTATCGGCTTATATCCGCCGCATTCAGGAAAACCAAGATATCACACCCTGCTTTAATACTTTCTATGAGTATATGCGCGATGACTACCGCCGTGAACTGGAAGAAAGGGAAATCAAGGTAGGCAGGGATGATTTTAATATCGACAATATGCTGACTACCCTGAGGCAATATTACCGGGGCGGAAGGTTTGATTTCCTGTTGAACTCGGATAAGAATATCGACCTGCTATCCAAACGCTTTATCGTATTTGAGATTGATGCCATTAAAGAAAACCGCGAGCTTTTTCCCGTGGTGACCATCATCATTATGGAGGCTTTTGTCAACAAAATGCGCCGTCTGAAAGGGGTCAGGAAACAATTGATAGTGGAAGAGGCATGGAAGGCAATTGCTTCGGCTAATATGGCTGAATACCTGCGATATATGTACAAAACCGTCCGTAAGTATTTTGGCGAAGCCATTGTCGTTACGCAGGAAGTAGACGACATTATTTCCAGCCCGGTGGTCAAGGAAAGTATTATCAATAATTCGGATTGCAAGATACTGCTCGACCAGCGCAAATACATGAACAAGTTCGACCAGATACAGGCTTTGCTGGGACTGACAGAAAAGGAAAAATCGCAGATTCTTTCCATTAACATGAGTAATGCACCAAGCCGTCGTTACAAAGAGGTCTGGATAGGATTGGGAGGTGTTCAAAGTGCGGTTTATGCCACAGAAGTGTCGGTTTCAGAATACCTGACCTACACTACCGAAGAATCGGAAAAAATGGAAGTGATGCAGCTCGCGGGAAAACTGAATGGCGACATTGAGCTGGCCATTAAACAACTTGCTGAAAGCAAACAGCAATAACACGCAACCCATGTATTCAGAAACTACCGGGAGCAATCCATTGGGAACAAAAACTGAATTTGCCCTGGAGGAACTAACCGGGCGATGGAAAAGCCGGGAAGGTGCGCCGGATATCCGGATATACAGAAACAGTGATAAGAAAAATGGCTGCTTCTTTATGGAGTTTGCCTTCAATGCCGGAGAAATGTTCCGGTGTCCTGTCAAAAAACATCAGGGTATCCGGTATGTCAACCTTTACGGAGTGATGAGCCTGTCCTACAATACCGACAATGACGTACTGCAACTTTCCGCTTACGGAAAATACTACAGGGTTGAGGATTAGAATCTTTGAGGAACTAATCCCGCCCTTCAACCCAAAGTATCAATCAATAAAAGCAAAAAATATGAAACGAATAGTTTTAATCGTGTGCATAGCCCTGATCAGCTTGTCTTTTCAGGCTAAAGCGCAATGGGCGGTGATTGACCCGTCCAATCTGGTACAAAATATTCAGCAGGTGGTAAAGTCTTCGTCCACTTTGACGAATATGGTAAAGAATGTACAGGAAACCGTGAAAATTTATGAGCAGGGTAAACAATATTACGATGCCCTAAAATCAGTAAACAACCTGATTAAAGATGCCCGCAAGGTGAAGCTTACCATTGAAATGATTAGCGAAATCAGCGATATCTATATCACGGGTTTTAATAAGATGGTTGCCGACCCCAATTTTACGGTGGACGAGCTGGCTGCTATCTCGGCTGGTTATGCCCGGTTAATGGAGGAAGGAGGTGCATTAATCACGGAACTGAAGAATATTGTCACCAGCAGTAACGGGCTTTCCATGTCGGATAAGGAGCGCATGGATATGATTGACCAGATTTATAACCGGATGCTGGGTTACCGCAACCTGACGAGGTATTATACGCAGAAAAGCATCTCCGTTTCGTTTATCCGGGGCAAAGCAAAAGCCGATACTGACAGGGTGTTGGCGCTTTATGGCAGCCCTTCGGATAGATACTGGTAACAGGTAAAATACGTAAACTATGGATTTTGAAAACCTGCACCAGGTTCTAAGGAACCTTTATGAAGATATGATACCTCTCTGCGGTGACATGATTGGCGTAGCGAAAGGACTGGCCGGATTGGGAGCTTTGTTTTATGTGGCATACCGGGTATGGCAGGCATTGGCAAGGGCTGAACCCATCGACGTGTTCCCATTGCTCCGTCCTTTTGCTATCGGTTTGTGCATCCTCTTTTTCCCTACTATTGTTTTGGGGACTATCAATGCAGTGATGAGCCCGATTGTCAGGGGGACGCATAGTATTTTAGAAACCCAGACCTTTGATATGGAAGCTTACCAGCTACAAAAAGAAGAACTGGAATACGAAGCACGTATGCGGGAAGGGAAAGCATGGCTGGTGGATGACGAAGCCTACGACCAGAAACTGAAAGACCTTGGAATCTGGGACACCCCTGAAATCATCGGGATGTGGAGCGAGAGGTTCTGGTACGACATTAAAATGTGGTTACGTCAGGTGGTAAGGGATTTACTGGAACTGCTGTTTAATGCAGCGGCATTGATAATTGACACTTTACGGACTTTTTTTTTGGTGGTGTTGTCCATTTTGGGGCCTGTTGCGTTTGCCTTTTCCGTTTACGACGGGTTTCAGGCAACGCTTACCCAGTGGCTTGCCCGCTACATCAGCGTTTACCTGTGGCTACCGGTTTCCGACCTTTTTTCAGCGGTACTGGCGCGAATTCAGGTACTAATGCTGGAAGCAGATATCAAACTGCTGGAAGACCCCAATTATATCCCTGACGGTTCAAACGGGATTTACATTGTATTTATGCTCATTGGTATCATTGGATACTTTACAGTTCCGACTGTGGCTAACTGGATTATCCAGTCGGGCGGCATGGGTAGCGCCAACCACGCCATTAATAAAACCGCAGGGAAAGCAGGAAGCTATGCCGCAGGTATGGCCGGTGGCGCTGCCGGGAATATAGGCGGCCGTCTCGTCGGGCGATAATCATAACACTCAAAAAAACAAAAGAATTATGGAGTTTAAAAGTTTGAAAAATATAGAGACATCATTCCGTCAAATCCGGTTTTTCGCACTGGTATTTCTTTGTCTCTGTGCCGGGATAACCGTTTATTCGGTATGGAATGCTTTCAGTTATGCGGAAGCGCAGCGACAGAAAATATATGTGCTTGACCAAGGGAAATCGCTTATGCTTGCGCTCTCCCAGGACATGGACCAGAACCGGCCGGTGGAGGCGCGTGACCATGTGACCCGCTTTCATGAGCTGTTCTTTACTCTTTCGCCCGACCGGGAAGCTATTGAAACCAATATCACCCGCGCACTGTTTCTTGCCGACAGGAGTGCCTATAACTATTATCAGGACATGCAGGAAAAAGGGTATTTCAACCGGGTGGTCGCGGGGAATATCCAGCAGGTAATACAGGTGGACAGCGTGTCGTGCAACTTCGTAAGTTATCCCTACACGGCTGTTACCTACGCCCGGCAAAGGATTATCCGGTCGAGCAATATAACCGAACGCTCGCTTGTTACCCGCTGCAACCTGATTAACTCGGTCAGGAGTGATAATAACCCTCACGGGTTTACCATTGAGAAATTCGAAATCCTTGAAAACAAAGACATCCGGGTTTTGGACCGGTAAAGTGTTATGGGAAAAAAACGGAAAAGAATCACTGTCATTGGAAAACAGTTGGAAAACCGTCTCCGGCTGTGGTGCGGGAGGATTCCTCCCGGTAAAAGGCTTACCGTAATACTTACCCTTCTTTTCCTTTTTGCAGGGCTATCGCTTTACATCACATTTTCGTCCCTGTTCAATTTCGGACATGATGAAAAAGAGAAGTTGAACTTCAAGCATATCGAAGGCCTGCAACTGGAATTAAGGGACAGACGGAACAAAGTGGATAGTTTAAAACCATCAAATGAAATTTATTATGAAAGAAAAAGAGAATAACAACGGGGAAAAGCTTGCGGCGAAAGAAAAAAAACAGCTCTCGCCCCAGCAGTTACAAAAAAGGAAGAAAATGGTGATTTTTCCCCTTTTCTTCCTGCTGTTTGCTGTCAGTATGTGGTTCATTTTTGCACCGTCAGGCGACAAAACGGAAGAGACCGGGGATGTTTTTAATACCAACCTTCCCACACCAAAGAAAAGCTGGATTATCACCGATAAGCGGGATGCCTACCGGCAGGAAGCAATGAGGGCAAAGGAACAGGAAAAGATGCGTTCCTTACAGGATTTTGCTTTTATGTTAGGCGATGAAACACCGGAAGAAAAGGTATCATCTGGAAAAATTGAAACTCCTGAAGCCCCTAAACTTACTGAAAACACTCCTGAATCTTCACGTATAAAAAACAGTTCGGAAACCAGCTGGACCAGCGCGTTCCG
The DNA here is from genome assembly GCF_023111095.1 of Maribellus sp. YY47. GTDB lineage: Bacteria > Bacteroidota > Bacteroidia > Bacteroidales > Prolixibacteraceae > Draconibacterium. Next base: position 23,132 of record NZ_JALGYW010000003.1, on the reverse strand, counting down.
CTCATCAGCCAGTCAGTACCAGGACATCAACCGGCAATTGGGGAATTTCTATAAAGAGCCTGAACCCGAAGCAAATGGTCAGGAACAAGCGGCGCTGGAAGAACGCATCGGGGAACTGGAGCGACAGCTTCAGGAAAAAAACGAAGCAGAGCAGCAACTTGCCCTGGTAGAAAAATCCTATGAGATTGCTGCCAGGTACATGCCTGCGGATAAAGCCGCGACAGAAACGGTAGCTGCACCTGTACGAAATGCTTCGGAAACAGAAAAGGAAACTGCATCTATTCCGGTATCGCAGGTGTCCACCAAAGTGGTTTCGCTTCTCGCTGCTCCCGTACCTGATTCTGTATTTATGAGAGAATATGCAAAACCCCGCAACCTGGGTTTTCATACGGTTGCCGGGGAGGAGACAGAATCGACAAAGAACACTATTAGTGCCTGCGTTGATAAAACGGTTACCGTTACCAACGGGCAGGAAGTTCAGGTACGCATCCTGGAGCCAATACATGCCGGAAAAATACTGGTCCCGGAAAATACGCTTGTGTCCGGTTCTGCCCGGATTTCAGGAGAACGGATGAACATCTCGATAAGCAATATCCAGTTTGCCGGGAACATCATTCCGGTTAAAATGGAGGTTTTCGATATGGACGGTAATCCGGGAATTTCGGTGCCGGGTTCGGAAGAACTCAATGCCGTAAAAGAAGTCGCTGCCAACATGGGCACATCAATGGGGAGCAGTATTACCATTACCGACGATGCCGGTTCGCAACTGCTGGCAGATTTGGGACGAAGTGTCGTCCAGGGTGCATCGCAATACGCTGGTAAAAAGATGCGGGCAGTAAGGGTTACCCTTAAATCCGGGCACCGGGTATTACTGCTCCCATCCGTGCAGTAAACAAGATTTTTCACCACTAAAATATCCAAAACAAACAAGTTCAATTAAAACAATCAGAGTATGAAGAAAATTATTTTGATGCTTGCTTTTGCAGCAATGCTATTTGCGGTTAACGCACAGGAAAAACCCACAACCGGGGATTATTACAACGGACTGACACGTCCGCTGACTTTCGACCGGATGATTCCGCCTTATGCACTGGAAGTAACCTTTAACAAAACAGTACATATTATTTTCCCGTCGACTATCCGGTATGTGGATTTAGGTTCATCGGATTTACTGGCTGGCAAAGCCGACGGCGCAGAGAATGTACTGCGCGTAAAAGCTGCGGTTCGGGACTTTTCACAAGAAAGCAACCTTGCTGTGATTACCGAAGATGGGGCTTATTACACATTCAACGTAAAATATGCCGATGAGCCGGGGAAGTTGTCCGTAGAAATGGCCGATTTTATTCACGACGGTGAAGCAGTTAACCGACCCAATAACTCGCTGGATATTTACCTGAAGGAACTGGGGCAGGAATCGCCGTTGCTGGTCAGGCTGATTATGAAATCGGTTTACAAAAACGATAAACGGGAAATCAAACACATCGGTTCCAAACGTTTTGGGATACAATACACACTCAAAGGATTGTATGCCCACAATGGGTTATTATACTTCCATACACAACTGAAGAACGCTTCACATGTGCCTTTTTCAGTGGATTATATCACTTTTAAAATTGTGGATAAAAAGGTCGCCAAGCGCACCGCTATTCAGGAGCAGGTCATATATCCCCTCCGCGCTTACAACAATGTTCTGGAAGTTGGAGGTAAAACCACTGAACGCACGGTTTTTACGCTTCCAAAATTTACTATACCCGACGATAAACATCTGCTGGTGGAATTGCACGAAAAGCAGGGCGGTCGGCACCAGTCTTTTTTTGTGGAGAATGCAGATCTGGTTCGCGCCAAAGTAATTAACGAATTGAAAGTGAAATAATGAGAGCGGCAGTAATTTTTTTATCAGTGGCGTTGTGCTTTGTCCTGAGTGACAAGGCACACGCCCAGCGTGCCCTGCCTGGGATGCAGGGTTTGCAGATAACCGGTGGAATGGTTGACGGAATTTATTCAAAAGATAACAGCAATGAATCAGGTTATTATTTTGGTGCAGCTATAACGACTTATAGTAAAAACGCAAACAAATGGGTTTTTGGGGCGGAGTATCTAAGAATAAATTACTGTTTTGAAAACGGGCGTATCCCGGTGGAACAGTTTACAGGAGAAGGTGGGTTTTACTACAATTTTCTGTCAAGCCGGGGAAAAGCGGTTTTCTTCTTTATTGGTGCATCGGCACTGGCAGGATATGAAACCGTAAACCGGGGAGAAAAATTACTTAACGACGGGGCCATGTTGCAAAATGAGGACGGGTTTCTTTATGGAGGGGCAATTACGTTGGAAATGGAGAGCTACATAACCGACCGGATTGTGTTGCTTTTAACTGGCCGGGAGCGGATACTCCAGGGAACAACAACCGGGCATTTTCATACTCAGTTCGGGATAGGATTGAAATTCATAATCAATTAGCCTTATGAAAGAGAACGATGAATGGTACACACCAGCGGAGATTATTCGCTCGCTGGGTGATTTTGATTTGGACCCGGCTACCTCTGTGGAAGCTTACCGGATAAACCAATCAGCAAAGCATATTTATACTTTGGAAGAAGACGGGCTGAAACACCCTTGGAATGGCAGGGTATGGCTGAACCCTCCTTACTCCAATCCTCTGGCAAAAAGATTTCTTGAAAAGATGGCAGAGCATAACAATGGCATTGCATTAGTATTTTCCAAGATTGAGGCTAAATGGTTTCACGATGTGGTGCTTGGCCATGCAACGGCTGTAAAATTCCTGTATGAAAGAACCCGATTTTTTCGGCCTGACGGGACAAAGGGCATGCAGCCCCGGAACGGGTCGATGCTGGTGGCTTACGGTATCGAGAATGCTGTGATACTTATGAATAACACGCTGAAAGGCAAATTTGTATTCCTTTAAAAATATTCTAATGAGAAAATTAAAAAGAACACTTATGATAGTGACAGGACTGGCAGCAATGGCGCTGCTGGTCAGTGCCTGCGATGACATGCTGGAAGTATTTCAGGCGTATAGTTTTGATTTGGTTACCATGCCGGTACAGGAAAGCCTTCGGAAAGGCGAAACCGCTGAAATTCGCTGTACTTTATCCAGGGAAGGTGAATATAAAAATGCGGAGTTTTTTATCCGTATGTTCCAGCCCGACGGGGAAGGTGAATTAAAAATGGACGACGGTACGGTATTTCTGCCAAACGATTTGTACCCGCTCGAAAAAACAGAGTTTCGGTTGTATTATACCTCACACTGTTCCGACCAGCAAACAATAGATGTTTATATTCAGGACAATTTTGGTCAGGTGGTGCAGAAAACATTTAGTTTTCAGAATAAAAACACTGACGAATAGATTCTAAACAAATTAAAACGAAGAGGTGATTTGGGTTCCTGGTAATTCAATCATCTCTTTTTTGTTTCGGCAAGAAAGCGCTACTCTTTCAGGGCAGTTTTACATTTTTATGAGTGTGTAAAATATAGTTCACATTTTTCGCTGAAGAGGTAGTTCGTAGCTCACCGGTAAAACCTTTGAGGTTTCTATTAAACAAAGTGGTGAAAAACAGAAGATTTAATCGGTTTTATATTTAATTTTAAACACATAAAACCATAACTAATGGCTAAACAACCCAAAATATCGCGAAATAAGAAATAGAAAAACTTTATAATAAAAATTATATACCGTTTTATGAGAAGGCTTTTCAAAATAACCTAGCTATAGGCAATAATAAAACCCATGAATAACAAACAAGCTGAAATATATAAAGGACTAAAAACGATAGGAAATGAGATTGCTGCTTTCTACGCAACAGGAATAAGAGTTGCAGACTCAGAATATGAGGCTAAAGCATACTTGTTGGCACATATTGCCAGAGAAATTGAAGGTGGTTTAAGAGACGTACTAATATTAAAGAAAGAAGATATTCAAGTTTGTCCAACTTGTGCCAAACCGACAAGAAAAACAACTCATAAAGATACGATTACCGCAATAATAAAGGCGTTGGGTATTGAGAAAGAAGAGGAATTCATAAAAAAATGGTTTGATGTTGCTAACAAATTTCACAAATACGCTCATAGACACGGTGCATGGAGAGAACCAAAAGAAAAAGAAGCATTTACAAATCTGTGGAATGATTTTACGGTTATCTTAGAAAGACTTGTAGGTAACTATTATTCTATTAGTTCATTATTAGATATTTATCTTAACACTGATTTTCCGGAAAATAATACGACAAAAAAGGGAGTGTTAGGGACTTTAAATAATGTACTTACACTTGACGCGAGGTATGTATATTTTTTTAAAAATCTAACAAATAGAACATGGCTTAAACCATTATATGACGAAGGTTATTTCTCTGGTGATAAAAATCCATTGCCACAGGAATCTGAAGAAAATCCAGGATATTTTACAGTACCATATTGGACTATTTTTGAGTTTTTACTAAAGGTGGCAGAAGACAACTTAAAACAACCTGATAAAGAAACAACGCTTATTTTGCTTGATATAATAGATGACATAAATACATACTGCATTGGTGAAGAGCGAATAGTAAATTTCAGAACAGACCATTCATTGTGTCAACTAATAGGATTATTACCATCTGAAAATATCGACGAAAAACATTTTAATTTAATAAAAGAAGCATTGGTTTCAAGTTGGGGAAACTCATTAATCTCATCGGACCTAGATAAAATATTTATGGACCGTTTCATCAGAGAGAAACATACTATTTTTATTATGAGGCTCTTAGATATCATACTAAGTTATGTTGAAACTAATGGTTTTGGAAATGATAAAGTGGTTTCTTTAATGGACGAATATTGGTTTGGACAATTATTAGCTAATAGGAAGGACGATTTTTTAAGTATTTGCCCAACTGAAATATATGAGTTGGTTACTGAAAAAATTAAAGAAATAACAGCTAAATATGAATATGTTTTCGACAATATTTCAACTCCAACCATAGAAGAACATACACAAAATTTATTCCCCGAAAGATATACCTCACAGGTTACATTTTTACTACGTGATTGTTTACATAAAATTTCCAATGAAGAGATTCTTGAAAAAGTTAACAAACTCCTCGAGAGCAAAATACCAGTATTTAACCGTGTTGCTATTCATACTATAAATAATAGATATGATATACTAGGAGACTTATTTTGGAATTGGAAGCAAAATCCACTGATTGGTTCGTTTGAAGGGCAGTACAAACATGAATTGTATGAGCTGTTGAAAAATCATACAGATGAATTTAATGAAGACCAAATAGGAAAAATATTAAAGTGGATTGAGGAGAAAGAATATTATGTGTCGCCTAGAGCAGATGAAGAACTCTCTAAGAAAATTGTTGCTTATCAAAAGAAAGAGTGGTTGTCATCAATTCTGAGTAATAAAGACAAAAGAATTAAATCCCAATTTGAAGAATATCATTCAATTAATGATTCTGAACTAAGCCATCCTGGGTTCGATGTATGGCATGGTGAAGCTATAGTGGGATACGAATCACCGTTAACTCAAGAACAAATAGATGGTTTTTCACTAGCTGAAACAATAGGATATTTCGAAAAATACCGTAATGAACCAAAAAGTTTTAGTGGGCCTTCAATTGAAGGATTATCCGAAATAATCGTCTCTGATATTAGAAATAATCCTGAAAAATACTGTAGTGCTGAGCTTATTATAAAATCATCTTACCAATTCCAGTATTCATGGATGCGTGGTTTAAGAGAAGCTGAAGATGAAAAAGTTTTCGATTTAGAGTGTGTGTTACAGGTTACAGAAAACATTTTTAAAGAAGAAAGATTCTGGGAAATTAACAATACAACCGAGCACGAGAATTTCCCTAATCTTTACATAACAGAGTTTCTTAGATTAGTTGATTATAGTTTAAGTAAAGACCATAAATCATTAGGCGATAATAATCTTCAAAGGATAAAATCTCTTTTAATAATGATTCTGATAAAAGATGAGAAAATACCATTTGACTTTGATGAACTTTCAATGAAAGCACTAAATAACTCAAAAGGGGTATTGTACAATGCAATTTTTCAGTATTTATTAAAATTTAGTAGAGATAATGAGGATAAGGAAAAGTTACATAATGAATTAGAAGAAGTGGTTGGTGCTTTATTAACAAATAACGTTAGTGAAGATTTACTTTACTTTTCTTTTGGTCGTTTTCTACCATATATAAATATTGCACACCCAGATTGGGTGAATGCTAATGTCTCTATTTTTTTTAATAAAGACAATATCCCAAAATTTAATGCAACAGCATGTGGCTATTTCTTTTATAATCCACGCTTCTATTTGAACGAATTCAAACTTTTAAATGAAAAAGGTATATATGAAAAAGCTCTTGACTATGATTTTAGCCAAGAGGAAAGAGGTGCAATTAATAACTTAGTGCACCATGTAGTGGTTGCTTTGGTTGAAGACATTATTCCGATTGATGACATATTAGTTAATAAGCTAATTCAATCAAAAATTGAACAACATCAATCATCCCTAATTTATAAGTTTTGGAGTCCGAAGAGAACATTAATAGAAAAGGAAAAGCGAAAAGTTGTACCGCTATATATTAAAATAGTTACTACCGAATTAGAGAAAAATGAAACGGAGCGAAATGTCGCCTTACTTTCAGGCATATCCAAATGGTTTAATTCTATGGATAATATCGATGAAGAAGTTTATAAATTACAATTATTGATTTCAGATGTTTTAAATTCATCAGACAGGTACTCCTTTATTGAAAGTTTACAAAAGCATGTGGATGCTCAACCCGAAATGGTAGGCAATCTACTTGTTTCCCTTTTTGAAAATCATGTTGAATACGATATATCTCGCGGTACAATCACCAAACTCACTGAAAAGCTATACCAATTAGGATTCAAAGATATTGCAGATAAAATATGTTTATTACATGCTGAAAGAGGTATTGATATTTTAAAAGAATTATATAAAAGAAATCAAAATTAAAGCCTATAACAAAGAACTGAGCTTAAAAACAAGTAAAAATACATTATGTATTCGACCAAAAAAGGGCTATAAAAGCCCTTCATCGGCGAAGCTCATGTAACCTTCGCCGGTTATAATCAGGTGGTCTAAAAGTAACAGGCCAACGGCTTTGCAACCTTCTTTCAATTTTTGTGTAATTGCAATATCCGCCTGGCTGGGTTTCCTGCTGCCACTCGGATGATTGTGAGAAAGCATTACCGATGAGCAGTTCGCTTTTAAAGCTGTTTGCAGGATAATCCGTATATCAACCACAGTACCGTCGAGCCCGCCTTTGCTGATACAGCTTATTCCAATTACCCGGTTGGCACGGTTCAGGAACAATACGTTCACTTCCTCGTGGTGTTCCATACAACCTTTATGCGCCTCGGCAAATATCTGCGAAGCATCTTCTGAACATTTAACAACAAAACGTTCTGAAGCTTTTACGTTGTCTTTATACGACACTGTAATTTCCGGAATGGAGAAATAATTAACTTTCATAATGCAAAAATTTTAATGGTTCAACACTAATTTTTTGCTTTCACCACCACAGGTAATCAGAGACTTCGCGCAAGGTTTTTGCAAAGAATACTACCCGCAGGTGTGGAGATTGTTTGTAAAACCCACAGGGCATTGACCTTGCAGCTTGTCGGTGATTTACCTGTATCTTCGCCCGAAAATTAGAGGGGAGAAACCGTCATTAAAGGGCTTTTTGTTACTTTTTCTCCCGCTATGGTTATCGGCTCATGGAAAAAGTAACAGGCGGTAAATGCCGCCTGCCTCTTCATTTTATCTGTTTCATTTTCTCAAGTTGGGATAACATATGCCTGTAGTTTTCTCCAACCGTTTGTCCCGATGGCATTTTGTACGGACTATCCTTGCAAAGCTCACATTGCTCAATAGCCTTGTCTAAATCCGTTACCTCAATGCTTGCTCCTGTAATATCTCTTATTGTTTTTTTCATTTATGTATCCTTTGCGATTTAAACGAGAATTTTTCTTACTCATTAAATATTTTAATCCAGTCCGAAATAGCAGGCTAAACGCTGTTCTTTTGATTTGGGAAATATCCAGCCTGCTATTTTTTCTCCCTTAAAAGTCAATCGGTTGTTAAACCGTCCGCCCATCGCTTTGAGTTCGTCTTTGATTGGCTTGGTATTTCCGAAAACAGCGACCGCTTTGGCTGAATATTCCACCATAGTACAATTGGCTTTATCTTCCAACTTGGGGGTATCAGTCGGTGTTCCACCCGGCTTATTTATGCGAATGTTATCTTCATTCCCTGCGGTGTATGCGAATTCCTCAATCGTTTTGGAGCGGTCATATACAGGCACTTTTTCAATTATCCACCCGTGATATTTGCTTTCTCCCAGATAGTAACCTGCGCCCATGCTGTATTTTTCCCGGTGTTCGTAATCCTGATTGAATTCCGAGAGGTAAGCCGTTTCTTCAAAATTGGGGGCATGTTTGCGCATCTCCGAAAAGATGTCCCTTTTGTGTGTGGAAAACCCTAAAATGACGGTGCGCTGTGTGCTGCTTGCAAAGTAGTCGGTCATGCTGTCGCTTTCGTCCTGTTTCAACCGTGCCACAATAACTGCCTGTGCATCTTCCGGAAATATCTCAGTGAAACGTTTGCGACCGACTGCTTTTACTTCGTCAATCCTTATCCGCTCTTTTTCGGCTTCGTCCTCCTCTGTTTTGGCTTTCGCCTGTGCTTCCTGAAGGAGTATGGCCACCTCAAAAGCATCTATAAACTCCGGTTTTACATCATCGTAGTACCTGCCAATGCCGAATTTTTTGGATAACGGGTTTATTATGTCGGTCCTGTCCATAGCTTTGGTGTCGGTATTGATTAGATGATACATAAAACCCCGGTTGTTGATGTGTTCAACCTTATAAACCACATACCGGGATTCACTCATTGCATAACCATACCCGATAACAACCTGATTTTCTTTCACCACCTGTACTTCGGTATCGGTGGTAGCTTTTCCGAATAGTGAATAATACTTTGCCATTGTTTTTCCTTTTAAAAGATTAATGAAACCAGCAAAGCCAGAATGATTATGAGAACGATAAGAGAGACAAGGCAGGACGCCAGTTGTTTGATAACTGCCCAACCGAGGTATAAACTCAACAGCACCCAGATAAATTCAGTTCCCCAAACATAGAAACCCAATACTATCAGAGCGATTTTCACAACCAGTTTTATGTTGGTTGGAAGGTAGGTGGATCGTTGTTTCCTGTTTTTTACTGTGCTTCTCATAATTTCTGACTTTTTTTTTATGCCGTATCGGAGCCGGTGAGGAGTGACCGTGTTTCAGGGGCATGGGAAAGTAGTGTTTAGCCGATGTCAGATTTTTTGCGGGAAATACACTCGTCAGAAAAGAAAGAGGAAGATTTTTCGCAAAACCGTCAGGCTTGAATTTGCGTCGGCGTAAAGAACACGGAAATACTTTCGCTCCTGAACACGGTCGCTCAGGGGCACCAGATACACCGCTTAAGGGGAAGAAATTTCAGGAGAGAAGTACAGTAAAAACTAAACTGTAAATATCCGGCGATTTCACAATGTAATTGCAATTTGAAAAAATTGTTTTTGCGCCAAAAGCTGCCATTATCAAGACATAAAATGTCATCACATGATTGGCACACAAATCGTTAGTTGACGTGCCATATTTTTATGGGAAAGGCAAATGGACCATGAATAATAATGGACAAAAATTGATGACCGGATACCAGGAGAAACGCAATGGATTGTGAAGGCGGACATAAAATTTCACCTGAACGGGCAGTTAAACTTTTGAAGGAAGATGGGATTGATGTTACCATAGAACAGGCAGAAGTTATACTTGATTTCATGTACGGAATGGCAGAGATTGTTGTAGAACAATTTCTGGATACACCGGGATAATTTTTTAAATTTACAGGAACAAGAATAACAAGCCATGAGAATTGCCGATTTATATATTCGTGTCAGCACCGATGAACAAGCCGATAAAGGCTACTCCCAGCGTGACCAGGAAGAACGGCTGACCAAGTATTGCGAAATAAACAATATCGAAGTCCGCAAAGTCGTTTTTGAGGACCATTCAGCAAAAACATTCAAGCGTCCGGCCTGGACAAAGTTATTGGGTGAATTGCGAAAACGCCGTGGACAATCGGATTTAATTCTTTTTACGAAGTGGGATAGGTTTAGCAGAAATGCAGGCGATGCCTATCAAATGATCAGTACGCTGCGCAGTCTGGGTGTTGAACCGCAAGCAGTAGAACAGCCGTTGGACTTATCCATTCCGGAAAATAAAATGATGCTTGCTTTTTATTTGGCTGCTCCCGAAGTGGAGAATGACCGCAGGGCACTAAATGTGTTTCATGGAATGCGGCGTGCAAAAAAAGAAGGAAGATGGATGGGGACGGCTCCAATAGGGTATGCGAATAAAGTTTCTGAAACCGGGAAAAAGTATATAGCCCCGAAAGAGATTACCGGAAAAATCATGAAATGGGTATTTGAAGAACTAGCCCGTGGCCAGTTTAATACAGAACAGGTATGGAAAATGGCCAAAGCTAAAGGGGTGAAATGCAGTAAAAACGCATTCTGGTTGGCGATTAGAAACCCACTTTATTGTGGAAAGATATTTATTCCAAAATACAAGGATGAAGAAAGTTACTTTGTAACCGGTCAGCACGAGCCTTTAATTACCGAAACTTTGTTTTACAAGGTACAGGACGTACTTGACGGACGCAAAAAGGTTCAGCGGACAAAAATACTTGTCGATGATAATTTGCCATTAAGGGGTTTTCTCATCTGTCCACAGTGCGGACGGCTGTTATCGGGGAGTGCATCAAAAGGACGGACGAAATATTATCACTATTATCATTGTACGGGAGGTTGTGATTTCAGGCACAGTGCAACTGATCTAAACAAAAAAATTGTTGATAAAATAGGCGAATATGTACGCCCAATCCCTAAGTTGAAATTGTATAAAGAAGTTATCGTAAACCGTTATAACGAAAAAACGAAAGCACAAAAGGGAGATATCCAACAAATAAAGCTACAGTTACAGGAAGAAAATAAACGCCTTTCCAAAGCAAGGGAATTGCTTTTATGCGGCGATATTGAGGCCGAAGACTATCGCATAATGAAATCTGAAATTGAAACGCGAATTACCAGACTTGAAGCGAAATTAACTGGCTCCATAAGTGATTTTGAAAACATAGAACCCTTATGGGACAAGGCGATTAGCAGTATTTCCAACCTTGATTCATTATACGAGAATGGCAGCATTACCCAGAAAAGAAAAATCATTGGTTCGGTCTTCCCCGAAAAATTGACATTTGACGGTATTCAATTTCGAACCACAAGAATAAATGAAGCACTGAAGTATATTTTGCTGATAGACAATAAAATAGGAGGAAATAAAAACGGGACAAACTCATCAATTTTGAATTTGTCCCGTAACGTGATCCCCACGGGACTCGAACCCATATCGTCAGAACCGGAATCTGAAATTCTATCCATTGAACTAGGGGACCGATTCGTGGCGCAAAAATAACAAAATTCCCCAATGAAACAGAAAAATTATACGCGATAATATTCTTTTTGATCGATTGACGATTCCGGTCATTCTCTGTTAAATGTTGATAAAATATTGACCGGGTAGTAAAGGCCGAGAGGCGATATCATTACCTTTGCCCGTTCAAAAGTTGGATTTATGGAGAAGGGAACAGAGCTTGCACAAAGGAATTTTCAAGGTTATTTCGATTCATTTTCAGGATTATCGGAAGAGCAACGCAATAACTTTCAGATAAAATATGAGCATTCGTTGCGCGTGGCACGCTTGTGTGCTGAAATTGCGCAAAGTCTGGACATGACAGAGGAAGAACAACAGCGGGCTTTTTTGTGCGGAATTTTTCACGATGTAGGCAGATTCAAACAATTGGCTGAGTTTAATACCTTTAATGATAACCAATCGGTTGATCACGCTGATTATTCGTTACAAATTGTGAACGAAAACGGATGGCTGGACGGATGCCCGGAAGGGGAGAAGAGCCGAATTTTGCTGGCCATAGAATATCATAATAAAAGAGAACTGTCCAAAGAGTCGGCTGAAAAAGAACTTCTGTATGGCCGCATTCTTCGCGATGCCGATAAACTGGATATTCTTCAGGTTATTACCGATTATTACACCAATCCAAAAGCTGTTCCCAATCATACCCTCACGTGGGAAATGCCAAAAGGAGGACCGGTTTCGGCCGACGTTGCCCGACAGATTCTTTCCGGCAAACTCGTAGAAAAGGCCGATGTTGCTAACCAGATTGATATCAAAATTATGCAGCTTTCCTGGGTATTTGATATTAACTTTAAGGTTTCTTTTGAGCTCATGATGAAAAAGCGTTTTATGGAAAAAATATACAGTACGCTTCCCAAAAACGATACTGTAATTGAAGTTTACCGAAAGGTAAAAGTATTTGCTGAAAACAAAATATTAGGTTGAAGCAGAAAGCCACCTGAATAAAACAACCACGATAATGATTTAGTGGATATTACAGACGATGTAAAAGCCATGGTGCAAAAGGCGCCATGGTCGGACTGTGGGAAGTAATTTCTGTTATTAACCGAAATATGGGCTTAAGTACCAGGCTGAGTATTTTAATGTGTGAATTAGGTGCTCCCGAGACAAAACAAGTATTGTAGTAACATTTTAAGCACGACAGATAATGGCACGGAAACTGGTTTGCATTTGTAATTTGATTGAAGAGAGTGAAATAAAATCGGTATTAGCAAAGGGAGCTGAAACAACTTCACATATTCAGAAGTTTACTCGTGCCGGAACATCATGTGGGCGTTGTTTGCCCGAAATAGACGCTATTGTTGAAGAGCACCAAAAGAAAAAACCCAAGAACCAGCAAGGAAAGCTGGAACTCGGGCTCTAAAAAACACAACATTATTTCTTTTAGAAGTATCGTGGCGAAACCACTTCTTCTTTTTTGAATCTAAGTTCGTACGACACCATAATCTCGTGTGTTCCGTTGTTGTGGTGTCTGATGTTGTTCGTGGCAAAGTCGATGGCATAACCAACCCTCAACTTTTTATCGAATATCCACTGCGCAATAAAGCCGTAAGACGATCCTGTCCGGTACATGGCTCCCAGCCACAGTTTTTCTTTAATCAGGAAGTTTCCTGAGAAATCCAATTGAAGGGGAGCTCCGGTTTCAGAAGTAAACGAAGCTTTGGTGAACATGGTAGGTTTGAACTTAACGTTTTCACCCATATCGAAAACGGCACCGGCAATCACGAAATAGTGCCTTAATTCTCCTTCTACTGAAAAACTTTCCATGTCGTTTTCGAAGTCGGTGCTTACCAGTTTCGGAATGGATATACCAACATATGCCCTTTTGCTGTAAAGGAATGCTCCAATCCCGAAGTTGGGTTTAAAAGCATTTTTCACTTCGCCCACAAAATTTGGGTCATTCGGATTGATAATATCGTATTCCTGCAGGTTGTTCGAATAGTTGGTAAAACCTCCTTTTAATCCTAAACGCAGACTTGTTTTCTCACTAATCGGAAGAAGGTAAGAATAGTCGGCAAACATATAGAAGCGTTTTTCCAATCCTACTTTATCATTTATTACGTTCAATCCTAAGGCCACTCGTTCGTTTCTTAACGGTGCCTGAAGAGAGAAAGTATAAGTTTCAGGAGCTCCGTCCCAGCCTGTCCATTGGTGACGGCCGAGGGCCATAAATCCTACCGATTCCCATGTCCCTGCATAAGCAGGGTTTATGGTTTGCGTATTGAACATGTACTGGGTGAACATCGGGTCCTGCTGGGCGTTTGATGTAAACGCGGTAAACACAATTGCCAGGATCCCTAAAGCTTTGATAATATTTAATTTCGTTTTCATCGTTTTTTCCTTTTTTGAATTCAACATTAGATTAATCATTACCATTAATTATTTAGGAATATTGATCCTGTAATTGGGTCGTTCCCATCACCAAGGTATAGAATGTAGAAGTACGTTGCTGTTGGTAGCTTGTCTTTACCAACCTGAAGATCGTTTGTTGAAGTCCCATCCCACCATGCATCCTGGTCATTCCATTTCGCATAGTTTCCATAATTCGATTTACCGAATACTTTATTTCCCCAGCGGTTGAAGATCTCAATCTTCGCATCGGGATAGGTTTCCCCAAATATATCGTGGATCGTACCAAATTCATCTTTCATTACAATCTGGAAATAGTCGTTAAAGCCGTCCGTATTCGGAGAGAATCCATTTGGTATGAATATGATACTTGCAGCTATTGGTGGTTGCGGAGGTACCGGAGCATAATCATCTCTCCAGTCACGTACCCCAATAATACTGTCAGAATCCTGTAGCGGAGCATTTGAGCCAATGGCGTTTAGTCCATGCAACCATTCAGTGATGGTGTTGTAAGAATCGTATGCATCATCCAAACCGTCGCCGTCTATGTCAGTTCCTGCAAAATCAACGTCTGCAATTGTATCATGAGGTGTGAGATCCCAACCTTCAATGTAGTCTGCGATACCATCTCCATCAGAGTCATCATCCAGGTAGTCCGGTATTCCGTCCATATCCATGTCAACAGGAGTATAATAAACTCCCAAGTCATCGTATTGGTCATCCCAACCATCTTGGTTTGAGTCCGTTCCAAGTGGAGGATAATAATCATAACCTGCATCAACTCCACCATTTTCAGCGTATTGAATACCTTCTGCAGTAGTTTGTTGCCATTCGATATTATCCGGAATTCCGTCGTTATCTGAGTCGATATCTAATCTGTCAGGTATTCCGTCGCCATCCGAATCCAATGTTTCCTGATTCAACGCATTTTGATTTTCGTGAATGTCAAGGATACCGTCGTCATCGTCGTCAATGTCAGTTACATCCGGAATGCTGTCACAGTCAGTGTCAATTAGCACATTGATAGTAACAAGTGCTTCAGAGCAGTCGTTTGTATAAACGTTGTGACAGATAGTATAGGTAAACTCGATAATACTTTCAGTGATGGTTTCACTATAATAGGTGAGATCACCAGTGGTCATATCAAGTTGAACCCCTTGTGGAAGATTTTCAACAGAAAGATTAATGTTTCCATCGAGTAAATTATCATTGGCAAGAATATTCATACTGCCAGCAACCTCTCTTCCTTTGCAAACTACTATTTCCAGAACATCAGGCTTAGCTTCGATATTTACACAGTTGGCTGCACCAGATTCAACAGTTACAGTTGCGGTGCAAGAGGAAGTGTTGCCACAATTATCGACTACGGTCAAGATTACGTCATTTGGTCCCACGTTGTCGCAGGTGAAATCGTATTGGCTAACGTATATGGTGTCGATACCACAGTTGTCAGTAGAACCTCCGTTTATATATTCAGCCGTGATACTGGCCATACCATTTTCGTCTAACTGGATGGTGGTATCCTTGCAAACTACGATCGGATCTTCAGTGTCCTGGGTCCAGGTGTAAGTAATGCTAACCGGAGCAGCAGGATTATCGCAAGCATCGGTATAGTTCGCAGTCCATGTTTGAGAATAGCTGCAACCGATGTTGGTAGAACCTTCAGTTGTAACGTTCGGTTCGAATTCACCTTCGCAGTTGTCTGATCCTGTGAAAACAGGAGCTACTACTTCCGGATTACAACCCAGTTCTGCGCTTTCA
>NZ_JALGYW010000003.1:4313-7350 GCF_023111095.1 Maribellus sp. YY47 | reverse complement strand
AGTCCATGTATAGGTAATGCTAACCGGAGCCGCAGGGTTACCGCAAGCATCGGTATAGTTAGCAGTCCATGTTTGAGTATAGCTGCAACCGATGTTGGTAGAACCTTCAGTTGTAACGTTCGGTTCGAATTCACCTTCGCAGTTGTCTGATCCTGTGAAAACAGGAGCTACTACTTCCGGATTACAACCCAGGTCAGTATTTTCAGCGAGAGTGCTGATTACCGGAGCTTCAGTATCTTCTGTCCATGTATAGGTAATGCTAACCGGAGCAGCAGGATTACCGCAAGCGTCGGTATAGTTGGCAGTCCATGTTTGAGTATAGCTGCAACCGATGTTGGTAGAACCTTCAGTTGTAACGTTCGGTTCGAACTCACCTTCGCAGTTGTCTGATCCTGTGAAAACAGGAGCTACTACTTCCGGATTACAACCCAGGTCAGTATTTTCAGCCAGGGTGCTGATCACCGGAGCTTCAGTATCTTCAGTCCAGGTGTAGGTAATAACAACATCTTCAGCTTTATTTCCGAGGGCATCGGTATAGCTTGCTGTCCATGTTTGTGAATAAGCACATCCAACATTAGACGGTCCTGTAGTAGATACGCTGTCTGTCGGTAAAGGTAATACTTCGCCTTCACAGTTATCAGTGTAGGTAAATACAGGAGCTACTACTTCCGGGTTGCAACCCAAGTCTGCATTCTCAGCTGTGGTTTCTATGATCGGAACTCCATTATCTACTTGCCAAGTGTAAGTAATACTTACCGGAGCAGCGGGGTTACCGCAAGCATCAGTATAGTTAGCTATCCATGTTTGTGAATAGTTGCAACCGATACTGGTAGGACCGTCAGTAGTAACGATCGGTTCGAACTCACCTTCGCAGTTGTCTGATCCTGTGAAGACAGGAGCTACTACCTCCGGATTACCTCCCAGGTCACTGTTTTCAGCAAGGGTGCTGATTACAGGAGCTTCTGTATCTTCAGTCCAGGTATAAGTAATGCTAACCGGAGCAGCGGGATTACCGCAAGCATCGGTATAGTTAGCAGTCCATGTTTGAGTATAGCTGCAACCGATGTTGGTAGAACCTTCAGTTGTAACGTTCGGTTCGAACTCACCTTCGCAGTTGTCAGATCCTGTGAAAACAGGAGCTACTACTTCCGGATTACAACCAAGTTCTGCGCTTTCAGCAAGAGTGCTGATTACTGGAGCTTCTGTATCTTCAGTCCAGGTATAGGTAATGCTAACCGGAGCCGCAGGATTCCCGCAAGCATCGGTATAGTTAGCAGTCCATGTTTGAGAATAGCTGCAACCAATGTTGGTAGAGCCTTCAGTTGTAACGATCGGTTCAAATCCACCTTCGCAGTTGTCAAATCCTGTGAACACGGGAGCTACTACTTCCGGATTACAACCAAGTTCTGCGCTTTCTGCAAGAGTGCTGATCACCGGAGCTTCAGTATCTTCTGTCCACGTGTAGGTGACAGTCTTTTTAATCGAATTTCCACACTCGTCGTCTGCAGTAACAGTAAAGATCTGTGTTTTCATGCATTCGCCGGTAATAGCCCCTGCTTCTACCGAAATTTCAGGTTCTGCAGTGCAGTTGTCGGTAGCAGATGATGCAGCTTCAACAGATGCTACTGTAGGTAGTATTTCTGGATTGCATCCCAGTTCCAGATCGGCTGTAGGAACCGTTAACTTCGGCCTTATAGTATCGAGTACCTGAATTACTTGTTGGTCAGAAAATACGTTTCCACAAGCATCAGTAGCAGTCCAGTGTCTTACGAAAATCTTGTTGTTCGGACAAGCATCAAGTGCAGGTGTTAAACAAACGCTGTTGAACCTTACAACTCCGTCACCTCCCTGTTCATTCTCAACTGAGTATTTTCTTCCCCAAATCTTCCAGGTTCCGTTCATTGGGTCATCGCCAAATTCAGCAAAGCTATTTATGGCCACCATCCCAGGAATTGCATTTATGACAGACTCTGCTCCTGTAGGTTTAAAATATCCTGTATGTTGAGGTGTAGCATTACTCCATGTTTCACTTGCATTGTCGGAAAAGTTGATGTCAAATACACCGGTTTCGTTACAAGTCATGCAGTAGTCACCAACAATTTTCAGAGCTTTTCCTGATGGAGAAACCAGCCAGAATTCTGCCCGGCCTACTCCCTGGTTAGCTTCAAAAGCAATATTCAGGTTTGCAATGTCACTTTCTTTGTATCCATCCAGTCCTCTGATTTCGAACTCAAAGGTGTTCCCTTCTGCATTGGCACTCAGGTTGGTTGGGTCTTCAGTTCCGAAGCAAGGCAGGTCTTCGTGGACTAGAGAAGGACTGTCATCACAGTTGTCAGCTAAGTCGCTAACAACTCCTGTACTTAATGCGGTTGTGTCAGTATAGCAATTACTGTCTGCGTATATTGTTGTATCCTTTGGAACAGTGAAAGTTGGTGCAGTATTGTCATCAATATTAATAATTTGTTCAACTGTGTTTGAATTCTCACAAGCATCTTTTATTGTATAAGTGCGTGTAATTACGATTGGACAAGAACCGGTAACAACATCTTCATAGGTTACTATCAAGTCATTGTCTGCAGCACAGTTGTCAGAAATTGAAAGACCAAGTTGTTCAAGGCCTGCTACCGTTGTAACGGCTACCGGGGCATCAGATGCGTCACATCCTTCTAAATTGGTTTCTTCAATAGAACCTAATATTTGTGGAGCAGTTTGGTCAGAACCGGAGTAGGTCATTTCAACCGTAAAGTCGTTAGCTGCGCAACCGTCAGAAATATTATAAGTTCGAACGAGTGTCCAGTTGCACTGTCCGCCTGTTAATGTTTGGCTTACGAATGCTGCCGTTACTGTTCCACAGTCGTCAGAGTAAGCGGCTTCAATTGCAGCTTCATCATCGGCAGTCGGGTACAGTCCGTCAATTTCAGTTTCGTTGGCACAAGCATTAATATTGGCAACTCCTGAAGGAGTAATACCGGTTGCCGGATCCTGGTCAGAACCAGAGTAGGTCATTTCAACCGTAAAGTCGTTAGCTGCGCAACCG
>NZ_JALGYW010000003.1:0-4216 GCF_023111095.1 Maribellus sp. YY47 | reverse complement strand
GAAGGAGTAATACCGGTTGCCGGATCCTGGTCAGAACCAGAGTAGGTCATTTCAACCGTAAAGTCGTTAGCTGCGCAACCGTCAGAAATATTATAAGTTCGAACGAGTGTCCAGTTGCACTGTCCGCCAGTTAATGTTTGGCTTACGAATGATGCAGTTACTGTTCCACAGTCGTCAGAGTAAGCAGCTTCAATTGCAGCTTCATCATCTTCAGTCGGGTACAGTTCGTCAATTTCAGTTTCGTTGGCACAAGCATTAATATTGGCAACTCCTGAAGGAGTAATACCGGTTGCCGGATCCTGGTCAGAACCAGAGTAGGTCATTTCAACCGTAAAGTCGTTAGCTGCGCAACCGTCAGAAATATTATAAGTTCGAACGAGTGTCCAGTTGCACTGTCCGCCTGTTAATGTTTGGCTTACGAATGCTGCCGTTACTGTTCCACAGTCGTCAGAGTAAGCGGCTTCAATTGCAGCTTCATCATCGGCAGTTGGGTACAGTCCGTCAATTTCAGTTTCGTTGGCACAAGCATTAATATTGGCAACTCCTGAAGCAGTAATACCGGTTGCCGGATCCTGGTCAGAACCGGAGTAGGTCATTTCAACCGTAAAGTCGTTAGCAGAACAACCGTCAGAAATATTATAAGTTCTAACAAGTGTCCAGTTGCACTGTCCGCCTGTTAATATTTGGCTTACGAATGATGCAGTTACTGTTCCACAGTCGTCAGAGTAAGCGGTTTCAATTGCAGCTTCATCATCTTCAGTCGGGTACAGCCCGTCAATTTCAGTTTCGTTGGCACAAGCATTAATATTGGCAACTCCTGAAGGAGTAATACCGGTTGCCGGATCCTGGTCAGAACCAGAGTAGGTCATTTCAACCGTAAAGTCGTTAGCTGCGCAACCGTCAGAAATATTATAAGTTCGAACGAGTGTCCAGTTGCACTGTCCGCCTGTTAATGTTTGGCTTACGAATGCTGCCGTTACTGTTCCACAGTCGTCAGAGTAAGCGGCTTCAATTGCAGCTTCATCATCGGCAGTTGGGTATAGTCCGTCAATTTCAGTTTCGTTGGCACAAGCATTAATATTGGCAACTCCTGAAGGAGTAATACCGATTGCCGGATCCTGGTCAGAACCAGAGTAGGTCATTTCAACCGTAAAGTCGTTAGCTGCGCAACCGTCAAAAATATTATAAGTTCTGACAAGTGTCCAGTTGCACTGTCCGCCTGTTAATGTTTGGCTTACGAATGCTGCCGTTACTGTTCCACAGTCGTCAGAGTAAGCAGCTTCAATTGCAGCTTCATCATTGGCAGTCGGGTACAGTCCGTCAATTTCAGTTTCGCTGGCACAAGCATTAATATTGGCAACTCCTGAAGGAGTAATACCGGTTGCCGGATCCTGGTCAGAACCACTGTGTACAATCTGTTGATTAATTAACTCATTAGAACAATTATCAAAGACTCTAAACGTGTATATCACCTCCCAGGAGCAGTTGGTGCCTGTTACGGAGGTATTTGTTAATTCAGCAGTAACACCTCCTGGGTCAGAGTAATTTGATGCAACCGCAATTGCATCAAAAACTGGAGTACCAACAGGTGGAGTAAATTCATCTATATAGCAGGCATTAATTCCTGTTGTACCATCTGGAGCCGTTCCGGTTGGAGCCTCTCCATCACCAGGCGTTACATCAAAAGTTCCTTCGAAATAACAATCATTAGCATCAGTTATGGTGTAAATCTGTCCAGCCCCAGCAGGGACGTCTGAAAAAATACCAGTTTCATTTGACCTTCCATCTGAAGTTAATGTATATGTTAAAGGAGAGGTTCCTCCGCTACCATTTAGAGCAATTGTTGCAGTTTCACCTGAACAGTCAATCGGAGTTGTAACTGTCGGATTTGCCTCTATAGCCATCGGTTCTGTTATAACTAAAGTCCCATCGTCAAAATGGCCATCAGAATCACTGGCCTCATAATATAGGCTACCAGCACTTACATTTTCAAAAACGACAGTAGAAGTTGTATTTTTAGTTTCGCCATTAAAAGTAATACTGTAAGGAGCTTTACCTCCACTTACAATGAATTCTACAGAGGTAGTTTCTCCATTGCAATTTATTTCATCAGACTGAGGTACTACGATGAATGGACCTTGTGCAATAATGTCTGGTATTTGAGCATTACAAGCAGAGTAATTTCCTGTTAAACATGTAGGTGTATTATTGTCGGTATTATCCCAGCCAACGATCATATTTTCGATACCCACTAAACTATTTATTTCTCCATTTACGATGTAGTTAGGTATTTCTTGATATATCCGATAATCACCTGTTTGTATAGTTCCTCCTGCAAAAGCCTGAATAAAGTCTGATGTTTTTTGTCCAGTTGTGGCATTATAAATAACTAGGTCGAACTGGGCATATAAGTCATACTTATTTCCAATTTTTACGACATTAAGAAAAACATAAGCGTTATGGTTTCCACTAGGAATATTGTCATCGGTAATTTTTGTTCCGTCTTCAAGGGCAATGTATGCCCCAACCACATCTGCTGAATTTGCGGTACAATTTACCGTTGGATCAGCAGGTTGGCAAAGATTACTTTCAAGTAATTCGAAGTAGGATTGTGCCTTTGATTGTAATGGCACAGACGCTAGCAGAAGCAAGAGTAAGAACAAAAAGTTGCTTAAGGAACTTTTAAACACCATTCCCAATATTCGGGTTCGTGTTAAATTTCGCTTGGGTAGAGTTGTTTTCATATCATTTGTTGTGTTAATAGTTACAAAACCACACAGTAAGGTATTCGGCGCCAAATCAATCCATTCCAACGAATAGTTGATCAGTCATTTGCCGTAATTGCTTATAAACTTATGTTGATATGAAATTTTCGGAAAGATGTAAATAACCCCTTATTTTTTATCTAACTTTAAATTTCAGAATCAATTATTGCTTATGCAAATTATGACTAAATAACATAAAATCCAAATTTCAAATTGATTCGCGTCGCTTCCATATTCAATATTTCAAATGTTTAGTACGTTTGCTTGTCATAATGCAATTGCTGTGCCATTTGGCTTAATGTATTGATAGTGAGTGATTAATTGTTTTCGTGTGATCCTTGAAGTGTTTTCAAATTGGGACAAAACTCCCGTACTGGAAAATTAAACACCCCAAAGTATTTTTATGATCAGATACTATTAAATTATAATTTCATGATGTTATGAATATTGAGATTACCTAGTTATAGGTATTGATAAGTTTCATTTTCGTTTTTTATTATGATGAAAAAAGGCAATTATTTTTTGATTTTAGTTGACATAATTATCTGATCAGTCTGTTTTGTCGTTGGTTATTTGTGTTCGTGCCAAAAAGGGTGGATTGAAAAGGAGAGGGGCAGTCTGAGTGCTTCGCTGAAAAGTGAGACTTTGTGGCCCCGGTATCTACAGTATAATAAGGAATAGCAAATTCACGATTTAAATATACCCGATTGATGATGATGCAGAATTCAGGTTGCAGTTATTGGGGTAACACTTCCGCCCAGGCTTCTCGAATGAAATATGACTACTATATAATAGGTAAGGATAAAGGATTTTTTAAATGTGGGGAACGGGGTATTTGTGAGGTGAGTTGTATTTCTGGTCAGAAGGTTGATATTGGTTACAGTATATTTAACTTCTTTAGGGGAAATTTTTTGTAAAGTAGCTTAGTGTCTATTTGTATATATTTATCTGCTTGATTCTTTTGAAATCAGAATCATTGCCTCACCACTCCCAAGCGGTCGACCGATAGAAATGGAGCTGGATCAAAGTTTTTCCGGTCCTGGCTTCAGTCGGGGCTTGGGATCTCACTATTTACCCTGGATAATTTATTCCGCCAGAAACATCTTGTATGCTTGATGCAGTCCTGTATATATTATATGGTAACCCGGCAAGCATTTAAGCGACGTGTTTTCTCTATTTGAATCTGTGACTATACTATAAATATTATATCGCTTGAAACATTAATTGCAGTGTCTCGTAAATTAAATTCCGATTTGTCATTTTAACTGAATGCTGATATTCAGAAGAATAGAGATAAAGAGTAAAATTATCGCGAAAAAGCGAGTTGAAAAGTTTGTATTATCCAAAAGCCTGTATATTTTTGCAGCCGCTTTAAGAGCGAGCGTTCACTGAGGGAATGAAAGATTAGGAACAGGTGAGAGGAGAGTTGAAGTTTTGTATTAATGCGGAAT
>NZ_JALGYW010000029.1 GCF_023111095.1 Maribellus sp. YY47 | reverse complement strand
TATCTCAGTGACAACTTGCAATTTAAAGGACATCGAATAGTCCTTCTGTGTACGCTTAACGTACTGTGAATGATTGATTTCTTTCATAACGCTACTTTTTGTGTAACGCTATTTCAGGACGAGACACGATAATAGCAAGAAAAAGGAGTCATAAACAGGCTCCTTTTTTTTGTTTTTGCTGAATAATTATAATTAAGTATAAATTATTTTATATTATTATTATTATTTATGAGTATTTCGCAACTCACACGTTAACAAGAGCTTAACAAATCATAAATTAACACTTGTCACCTGGTATGTTTCAAGTAAATATCCTATTTTTGCAAAATACTTATTAGTCTTTAATTGACAATAAAGCATGATTTTAACCATCCGGGATTTACTTACAGAAAGAAAACAAACTTGAAATATCTATTTTTTAATTTCCCGGATATCAAATAGAGAACAGATGAAAACTCAAACAAATCAGAATCAGATTGTCATTAATACCGACACTGAAAATGAGAAGAAAATGTTGCCCGTGAAAATGCTATTCACTTTGGCAGCTGGCGCAATTGCCGGAGTGGCAATTATCTTCGGCCTGTTTTGGGCCGTAGAGAAATTACTCGGAATGTAAGTTGGGTACAATACACAACAGAAAAGCTTGCCGTTTGGCAAGCTTTTCTTGTTTTATAGAAGTTTCAATTTCAATCCAAATTAATTATCCTTTCAAAATACGTTCAATTTCGACCAATTCCTCGTCGAAGAACGAAAGCTTATTCAGCGTTTCTACGTTGTTTTCGATCTGTTTTACCGAACTGGCTCCCACTAACACCGATGTAACGCGTTTGTCTCGTAAAACCCACGCCAGTGCCATTTGCGCCAAAGTCTGTCCCCGTTCCAATGCAATTTGGTTCAAGTTCACAATTTTATTGTAGCCAGAATCTACGTGTTCCTTCTTTAAAAATACTTCGCGGGTAGCCCTGGACCCTTCCGGTATTCCATTCAAATACTTGTCGGTTAAAAGTCCTTGCGCCAATGGAGAAAAAGGGATACATCCAATTCCTTCGTGCTCCAATACATCCAGTAATTCGTCTTCCACCCAACGTTCAAACATCGAATATTTAGGTTGATGAATCAGGCAAGGTGTGCCCAGCTCCTTTAAAATGCGTGAAGCTTCTTTGGCCATATCGGCCGGATAGTTTGAAATGCCAACATACAGTGCTTTTCCCGACCGCACTGCCTGATCAAGCGCCATCATGGTTTCCTCCAGCGGCGTATCAGGATCAGGACGATGCGAATAAAAAATATCGACGTACTCTAGTCCCATCCGCTTCAAACTCTGATCGAGGCTCGATAATACATATTTGCGACTTCCCCATTCGCCATAAGGTCCGGGCCACATCAAATAACCAGCCTTTGTTGAAATAATCAGTTCGTCGCGATAAGCCGGGAAATCCTGTTTCAGTATCCTTCCGAAATTTTCTTCTGCCGATCCGGGAGGTGGTCCGTAGTTATTGGCGAGGTCGAAATGTGTTATTCCCAGGTCGAATGCCCGGTGCAACATTGCCCTGCCGTTTTCATAAACATCGATGCCTCCGAAGTTGTGCCATAATCCCAGCGAAACTGCCGGTAATTTAAGCCCCCACTTTCCACATCGATTGTATTTCATCGTATCGTAACGACTTTCATTTGCCACATATGTCATAACAGAAGTTTTATTTTGCAGTTAAAATTAACGATTTTATCGGGCTATCGTTCAAAAGAGAGTGCGTTCTTTGAATACACTCGCACAAAGACGAACGGTATTCATTCATTTTCATTAATTTTGACGCATTAACAGAACATCATGGAACAATTCAGCACGCGTCAAAATAAAATTTCTAAACTCGTCCATCGCGAAATGGCCGATATTTTACTAAAAGTAAACAAAACAAAATTCGTAGGTAAATTAATCAGTGTAACGGTTGTAAGGGTTACAAAAGACCTGGGCATTGCACGGGTGTATCTGAGTGTTTTCCCCTCGGAATTTGCCAACGAAATACTGGAAGAAATACGACTAATAAGTAAACAGTTAAGAGGTGAATTGGGCAGGAAAGTAGGAAAAAGCCTGCGTGTAATTCCTGATCTTGAATTCTATATCGACGATAGCCTCGATTACATTGAAAACATCGATAACTTGTTAAAAACGTAATCATTTCAATTCGTTACCAAGAGATACTACCTTGAACTTACCTTTTTTTATTGCCAAGAGATACCTGGTTTCAAAAAAGAAACAAAATATTATTAACATAATATCTGGGATTTCCATGGCAGGAATTGTGGTTGGGGCCATGGCTATCATTATTATTGTTTCGGTGATGAACGGCTTCACGCAGTTGATTGGCGTTTTTTACAGCGATTTTGATCCCGATCTCAAAATCACACCAACCGAAGGAAAAATGTTTGATCCTTCAGAAATAGATGCCCAAAAAATTAAGGATGTTCCCGGTGTGGTTTCTTATGCCGAGGTAATTGAAGAGGTGGCCATGCTGAAATACGGAAAACAGCAATATCCGGCAACGGTTAAAGGAGTTCCGGCCAATTACAACTGCTATACCAATATCGAAAAACTTCTTACTGACGGCTCCTATTACTTTGAAAAACAGGGTATAGATTACGCAATTGTTGGAAGAGGAGTGGCAAATTACCTGAACGTAGGTGTTTCATTTCTTGACCCTATCGATATTTATGTTCCTAAAAAAGGCCGGCAGTTTTCCTTAAATCCTTCGCGATCCGTTAATCACGGATACTTGTATCCCGCAGGTATTTTTTCGGTTTTGGAAGAGATCGACGCACAATATATTTTGGTGTCGGACAGCTATGCTAAAGAGCTTTTTGAAAGCGGCAATAAGGTGTCAGCTATCGAATTGGATATTGACGATTCTGCATCAGTAAAAGAAGTTCAGAATAAGATTGAGGCGATTTTAGGCGACAAGTTCCACGTGAAAAACAAGGAACAACAACACGACCTGGTATTCAAAACCATGAAGTCGGAGAAATGGGCCGTGTACTTTATTCTTATCTTTATTTTACTGCTCGCCTCGGGTAATATGATTGGCAACCTTACCATGCTTTATATCGATAAAAAAGAAGATATTACTATTTTACAGAGCATGGGAATGACCACTCAAAATATCAACCGCATTTTCCTGTACGAGGGATGGATTATTTCTTTTGCCGGTGGATTAATCGGAACATTACTGGGAATTTTTGTTTGCTGGCTGCAAATTGAATTTGGTTTGCTAAAGCTTCCCGGAGCCAATGGTTCTTTCGTCATTTCTGCTTATCCGGTGTACATAATGGTAAGCGATGTTATCCTGGCATTTGTGGCGGTGCTCTCAATTGGTTTTCTTGCCTCGTGGTACCCGGTAAAATTTATGTCGCAAAAGCGCCTTGCAAAAATTAATATTAATTAGCTGAATTTAATCAGAGTATTAACTCTCTATTTGTGTTAACTTTCGGTCATAAATTAAATTTGAAGTATCAACTTTTTAAATAATTAGCAAAGTTTTATTTTTTGATTTAGAAAAGTAATATCATCACTTAATAAATTATGAAGGCAATTGTTAAAAGTAAACCGGAAAGAGGTTTATGGATGGAAGAAGTACCAATTCCAAAACCAGGACCCAATGATATATTGTTGAAAGTGAAAAAAGCAGCTGTTTGCGGAACCGATTTACACATTTACAAATGGGATGAATGGGCGCAGCAAACCATTAAAACTCCGGTGATTATCGGGCACGAATACATGGGAACAGTAGTGGAAGTTGGTTCGGAAGTAGATCGTGTAAAAGTTGGAGAACGCGTAACAGTAGAAGGCCATATTTCCTGTGGTTTCTGTCGTAACTGCCGCCGCGGTCGTCAGCATATTTGCGACAATACTGTTGGCATTGGCGTTCAACGCGATGGTGGTTTTGCTGAATATATCGCTGTTCCGGCTAAAAATGTGCTTCACATCGACGATCGAATTTCGGACGAAATGATGGCCATTATGGACCCGCTGGGAAATGCGACACACACTGCTTTGTCCTTCCCTCTGTTGGGAGAAGACGTGCTGATTACGGGTATCGGTGGTCCAATCGGAGCAATGGCTGTAGCGATCTGTAAATTTGCAGGAGCCCGTAACGTTATCGGAACCGATCTAAGTAAATATCGCCGCGATCTGGCGCGAAAAATGGGCGCTACCCGGGTGATTGATCCAACAAAAGAAAGTATAAAAGAAGCAATGGCCACACACAATATGGTAAGTGGTTTCGACATTGGTTTGGAGTGCTCAGGATCACCAATAGCCTTTAACGACATGGTTAACCACATGTACAACGGCGGAAAGATCAGCCTTTTGGGCCTGCTTCCACAAAGCACTCAAATCAACTGGAGCCGCTTAATTTTCAAAGGATTAACCTTAAAAGGTATTTACGGTCGCGAAATGTACGAAACCTGGTATCATATGGAAATGATGCTGACTTCTGGTCTTGATATTTCGCCTATTATTACACACCGTTTCAAGGCAGACGATTTCCAGAAAGCTTTTGATATTATGGAAAGTGGCGACTGCGGCAAGATTATTCTCGACTGGGAATAGTTGTTTCACGTGAAAAACAAGTATAAAAGAATACACGTTAAGGGGAGTCAAACATGATTCCCCTTTTTGTTTGAGTTTCGGGGAATTAGTATTTCGACTACCTTTGCAGCAAAAGAAATATTTTGAAACAAGGACTGGTCATAAAATCAACAGGAAGCTGGTACACAGTAGAGGATGAAGAAGGAAATACCTTTGAATGCAAAATAAAAGGCAACTTCCGGATAAAAGGCATTAAAAACACGAATCCTGTCACTGTAGGCGATCGCGTGAGTTTTTCCCTTCAAACCGTATCTGCCAACGAAAAAGACGCTAAAATAGGCCTTATAAGCGCCATTGCGGAGCGAAAGAATTACATCATCCGCCGTTCGATCAACCTATCGAAGCAGGCACACATTATTGCTGCCAATATCGACCAGGCAATTCTGATCGTAACCATCGACTACCCGGTTACCACCACCACTTTTATCGACCGTTACCTCGCATCGGCTGAAGCCTACCGAATTCCGGTTATGCTGGTGTTTAATAAAACCGACAGGTACAATGCCGAACAAACCCAAAAAATGAAGGATTTGATGGCGATCTACGAGAGCATTGGCTACAAATGCCTGGGCACTTCGGCTAATAACGGAGATGGCGTTGATGAACTCAAAAATGCACTCAAAAATAAAACCAACGTAGTAAACGGGCACAGTGGAGTTGGAAAATCAACTTTGATCAATCAAATACAGCCCGGTTTAAACCTTAAAACAAAAGAAATTTCTGATCTGCATAAAACCGGTAAACACACCACTACGTATTCAGAGCTGTTTAAACTCGATTTTGGCGGCTATATCATCGATACTCCGGGAATTAAAGCCTTTGGTATGCTGGAGATGGAACCGTGGGAAATTTCGCATTATTTTGTCGAAATATTTAAGACCTCAGAAAATTGCCAGTACAACAATTGTTCTCACACCCACGAACCGGGTTGTGCCGTTAAGCAGGCAGTGGATAATGGTGAAATTGCTCCATCGAGATTTATCAGTTATCTGGGCCTTTTGGAAGGCGATGAAAAGTATCGACCTGCTTTTTAATTTTAATAGATAAAATCTATTCGGCCGATTCAATGAAACCTCCGCCTACTAATCTGTCGCCATCATAAAATACAGCTGTTTGTCCGGGTGAAATCATGGCTTCAGGTTGTAATAATTCGACCTCTGCCCTAGCCTCGTCTAAAATATGCAATCTACAGGGCGTTTCCTGAAGCCTGTATCGTACTTTAACCGTTAGATCTACACTCTCGTTAAAAATCTCTTTATCAATAAAATAATAGTTACTCAGAAAGATTTTATTACGGTACAAATCTTCGTATTTCGCCAACACAATTTCGTTAGTATCTAGACGAATTTCTGCCACAAAAACGGGAAAATTGAGATTTAAGCCTAATCCCCGTCGTTGTCCGATGGTATAATTGCTAATTCCTTTGTGCCGCCCAATAATTTCATTATTATGATAAATAAAATTACCGGGAGTAGATTGAATTCCGTTTTCTTCCAAAAATTTTCTGTAGTTATTTCCTTCAATAAAACAGATTCCTAAACTATCTTTTTTCTCCGATAAACTTTTAAATCCTTTTTCGCTGGCTAAGTTTCTAATCTCTGTTTTTATACTTTCACCTAAAGGAAAAAGTAAACGGTCAACAACTTCTCGTTTTAGTCCCCACAGAAAAAAAGTCTGATCTTTATCCGGGTCGTCCCCGGCAAACAAATATTTTTCACCTTTATGAATTCCTGTTTTCACATAATGCCCGGTTGAAATGTAATAACAGTTATGCTCATTCGCATATTTTTCGAGGTAATGAAATTTCAAACGAGGATTACAATACGCACACGGAAATGGTGTTCGGCCCTGAAGATATTCCTCAATAAAATATTTTATGATTGTATTTTTAAACTCATCTCTAAGATCAACTACAATGTGAGGTATCTTAAGCTTAGCAGCTAATTCACGAGCATCGCGAAAACTTTCATCACATTGTTTATCCGAACCGCTAAACTGAAAACTAATACCAACAACCTCAAATCCTTTTTCCTTTAAAATAACAGCAGCCACTGAACTATCAATACCACCGCTCATTCCAAGAAGCACACGATTATTTACCTCCATCTTTGCTACTAAAATAGGTAGTCACAATTTTAGCTTTTGCCTTACCAATTACTTCGGCGATCTGCTCTTCTGTCTGATTTTGGATGTTTTTAACAGACTTAAATTCCTTTAGCAATTTCTCTGCAGTCTTCTCTCCTATCCCTTCAATTCCGTTCAATTCAGATCCAATAAAACTTTTAGAACGCTTATTCCGATGAAAAGTAATTCCAAAGCGATGGGCTTCGTCGCGTAACTGCTGAATAACTTTTAATGTTTCGGAATTTTTACTAATGTAAACAGGTATAGAATCTCCGGGAAAATAAATTTCTTCCAGACGTTTTGCTATCCCAATAATTGAAATTTTACCTCGAAGATTAAGCCGATCCAGGGCATTTACAGCAGAAGAAAGTTGCCCTTTCCCTCCATCAATAACAATCAACTGAGGTAACGGCTTTTCTTCATCCAATAACCGTTTGTAGCGCCGATAAACCACCTCCTCCATTGAAGCGAAATCATTCGGACCTTCAACAGTTTTAATATTAAAATGGCGGTATTCGCGCTTTAAGGGTTTTGCATTTTTAAATACCACGCAGGCAGCAACAGGATGTGTACCCTGCAAATTGCTATTATCGAAACATTCAATCAACTCGGGCAACTCTTGTAATTGAAGGTCCTTTTTAATAGCATTTAAGATCCGATCGGTTTTCACTTGCGGATTTTTCAATACAACTTGCTTCTCCTTTTCAAGTCTGAAATACTTTGCATTTCGAATAGACAGATCCAATAATTGCTTTTTATCCCCTCTCTGCGGTACTTTAAATTCGACATTTTGAAGTACCTGATCGAGTTTAAAAGGTACTAAAATCTCGCGGGCATTACTAAATATTTTCTGTCGAATATCAACGATGCCGGCCATTAAAAGCTCTTTTGTACTTTCTTCAAGACCTTTTTTTATTTCCAAAGTAAACGTTTGAATAATGGCACCACGGATAATTTTAAGATAATTAATAAAAGCATGCGTCTCATTCTCATCAATCGAAAACACATCCACATCCGTAATAACAGGAGAAACCACTGTCGACCGACTCTGATAACGCTTTAATGAATCGTACTTTCCCTTGATCTTAATTGCCTCTTCAAACTTCAATTCAGAAGACATATCAGCCATTAACAACTCCAAATGCTTGATAACTCCAGATACGTTTCCTTGCAATATATCCTTTATGTCCATTATCCCCTGCTGATAACTATCCTCAGAAACATATCCTTCACAAGGACCAAGACAATTACCAATATGATATTCCAGACAAACCTTAAACTTACCTGCAGCTATATTTTCCTTGCTTAAATTATAATTACACGTTCTTAATTTATATTCCGATTTAAACAAATCAAGCAAGGTTTGAACGGTATAAAAGGACGTGTACGGCCCAAAATATCGGGATCCGTCACGAACTAAATTCCGAGTTTTAAAAACCCTTGGGAAAGGTTCGTTTTTCACACATATCCACGGATAACTCTTATCGTCTTTTAACCGGATATTATAACGGGGCTGATATTTCTTGATAAGATTATTTTCCAACAACAAAGCATCCTGCTCGCTCTCCACAACCATATGCCTTATATCTGCAATATTCCGCACGAGCATAGCTGTTTTTCGATGCTCGTGTTGCTTTGAAAAGTAAGAAGAAACCCGCTTTTTTAAATCCTTTGCCTTACCTATATAAATAATAATCCCGGAAGCATCAAAAAACTGATAAATTCCGGGCTGATGCGGCAAGACAACCAACAACTCTTTCAGATGGTCCAGATCACTATTTTTAGCTTTATATTTCAAATACTAATTATATTTAACCAAAACCTGTGTTTCGTAATCGCGCAAAAGTTGTTTATTTGGGGTTTCAATAAACTCCAAATCACAAATAAAACTGAAAAAAATTTGCTTCACCCCACATTTTTGAGCAAGTTTAAGCGCAGCTACTGCTGTTCCTCCTGTGGCCAACAAATCGTCATGAATTAAAATTACATCGTCACTTGTTAATGCATCTGCATGCATTTCTACCACATCACTGCCATATTCCAAATCATACGTCTCCTGTAAAATATCAAAAGGCAGTTTTCCTCGCTTACGAACCGGAACAAAACCTGCATTTAACTGATTCGCCAGAGCACCTCCAAACACAAATCCCCGCGCTTCCAGACCAACAACCTTTGTTATTCCTTTATCTTTAAATCGATCACAAATAGAATCGGTAACATACCGCATGGCATCCCGATTCAAAAAAAGTGTTGTAATATCTTTGAAACTTATCCCCTCTTTTGGATAATCAGCAATCTCTCTAATTTCTTTTTTTAAATCCATTTTAAATATTATTGTTCCACGTGAAACGTTATCGACCCATCATTACCAAAAGAACATTGATATCAGCGGGTGAAACACCAGATATCCTTTTCGCCTGTCCAATTGTTTTAGGTCGTATTTTTTCGAGTTTTTGGCGGGCTTCGGTTGATAGTGATTTTAATTCACTATAATTAAATTTATCTTCAATTATTATATTATCCAGCTTAACAAACTTTTCGGCTAGCTGTTTTTCACGATTTATATAACCTTCGTATTTGATTGCAATCTCAGCACCCTCAATAATTTCATATTTACGCGATTCCGGTAAATCTTTGAGAAACGCTTCAAATGGAGTGATCACTTCAATTAAATCAAATATCGAAATCTGAGGACGTAAAATAATATCATACAACTTTACTCCTTGTTTGAGTTCAGAAGTACCGCTTCTTGAAAGAAACTCGTTTACAAATCTTGGTTTAACAGAAAAATCTTTTGTAAACGTTATAATCTGGTTTATCCAGTCGTATTTCTCCTCCAATAAATGAATACGTTCCTCTTTTGCCAAACCTAATTCAAAAGAACGAGGTGTTAAACGAATATCAGCATTATCCTGTCGTAACAAAATACGATATTCAGCCCGGCTGGTAAACATACGATAAGGTTCATCCACTCCCTTTGTCACCAAATCGTCAATTAATACCCCAATATAAGCTTCATCTCTATTCAAAATGAACTCTTTTTTAGCACCTTGCGCTTTTAAATGGGAATTAATTCCGGCCATAATACCTTGGGCTCCAGCCTCTTCATAACCAGTTGTTCCGTTAATTTGCCCGGCAAAATAAAGATTTCCAACCAGTTTAGTTTCCAGTGTGTGATGCAATTGAGTGGGATCGAAATAATCGTATTCAATCGCGTATCCTGGCCTGAATATTTTCGCGTTTTCCAATCCGGGTATTTTATTTAATGCGTTTAATTGCACATCCCAGGGAAGCGATGAAGAAAAACCATTAAGGTAATATTCTATGGTATTCTCGCCTTCAGGTTCAAGAAACAACTGATGTTGTTGCTTTTCAGCAAACGTAATAAGCTTAGATTCTATGCTTGGACAATAACGAGGTCCGGCACCTTGAATGGTTCCATCGAACATAGGAGAAAATTCAAAACCTTTTTCCAATTCGCCATGAACTTCAGGACTGGTATAAGTGATCCAACAAGAACGCTGTTTTAACGTCGATTTTGCTTCAGGTAAGTATGAAAACTTGAAATGACCTTCATCTCCCTTTTGCTCTGTTAATCGACTAAAATCAATAGTTCTGCCATCAATTCTAACGGGTGTTCCTGTTTTTAAACGGCCGGTTTTAAACCCGTTATCAAACAACTGTTCTGTTATGTTGTAAGAAGCCGACTCGCCAATCCGTCCACCTTGCATTTTAGATGCACCGATATGCATTAAACCGTTAAGAAAAGTACCATTGGTAAGAATTACTGTATTCGACTGAAATTCTATTCCAATTTTTGTTCTAACCCCTTTAACTTGCTTATTATCAATCAATAAACCGACCACAGCGTCTTGCCAAAGATCCAGATTATCAATGTTTTCCAGCACATTACGCCATTCTTCGGTAAACCGGAAACGGTCGTTTTGCGCACGAGGACTCCACATAGCAGGACCTTTCGAACGGTTGAGCATTCTAAACTGAATAGTAGTTTTATCCGCTATAATTCCTGAATAACCGCCTAAAGCATCAATTTCCCGAACAATTTGCCCCTTTGCTATACCTCCCATTGCCGGATTACAGGACATCTGACCGTATTTGGTCATATCCATTGTAATCAGTAAGGTTTTTGAGCCTAAATTAGCAGCAGCGGCTGCAGCCTCGCATCCGGCATGCCCACCTCCTACCACAATCACATCATATTTTGGTATCATATATCCAACCCCTTAAAATCAACTTCACCCAGATAGAAATCTTCTTTACTTCGCATTAAAACCTTTTCATCGTCTGTTTTATCCTTATACCCAACCAAGTGTAAAGTGCCATGGAAAACAACTCTGTAAAGCTCTTTTAAGAGCGTAGAATTGAATTGCTGAGCGTTTTCCCGTACCCTGTCAATACTGATGAAAAGATCTCCGGAAATAACATCACCTTCGACATAATCGAATGTTATTATATCCGTATAATAATCGTGATTCAGGTACTCTTTGTTCATTTCCAATAAGTATTCATCAGAACAAAAAATGACCGAAATATCACCCATTTCCTTTAACTCTTTTTTAATCAAAGAATTAAGCTGCAAATTTAAAATATTTTCGTGAATTGAAATGGGATCAATGTCTTCGAAGTAAAATTCTACCGAATTCATTTACATTGAATTTTAAATTGGAGGCTGTTTCCAATATGATTATATTCGACGGAATCAGACAAAGATTTAATGATATGAATGCCTCTACCTGATTCCTTTTTTAAATTCTTTCTATGTGTTGGATCAGGCAAATTTATAAAATCAAAACCTTCTCCTTCGTCGGTTACACTAACAACAAGACTGTGTGTTAAACAATCGACTTTCACTTTTATTTCTTTGTGCAATACATTTTTATTCCCGTGTACAATTGAATTCACTACGGCTTCCGAAAGACATAAATAAGCCTTATTAAAACAAATATCAGGTAGCTTATGTGCTACGAAAATATCTTTTAAAAAAGCTTCTGCTTTCGTTAGTTCGTTTTGCGAAGAATTGATAACCAATATGTAACGGGACGGTTCTATCACTGGTTGGTTTTGATATTATTCAAATACTGCTTGTATTTACTGTTATAAAAGTGGTTCAATTTATGAGAATTCTTGTTTAAATATTCAATTGAGTAGTTTTCTTTTTCTTTATACTCAAAAAATTTAACGGGGTTACTGTAAAAATCATCGGCACTCTCCGACTCACGCTTCTCTTCATACTCTCTTTCCATCTCAGCTTTTTCAGCTTCGAGCAATCGCGTTGTGATCAGATTCTGACGTTTAATTGTTTCAGCGTTTATATTTCTACTCATCAATTCCTTACGGTTTTGTTCGAGCATTTGATCGATCTGCTGCAGCATGTTTTTTGCACCGCTTCCAACACTACCGTTATTCATCATCTCCCGAATCATCTGCTGCATCATTTCGTGTTGCATTAAACTCTCTCCAAGTTGTTGACTCATCCCTTGACTACTACCGTTCTTCATTTGCTGAATCATGTTCTCTAACTGCTTTTTTAAACTTTCAGAAGACTCTTTTAAATCTTGCATTCCGCTACCACTACCGCCGGGATTTTCGCATTGCTGATCTCCGGGCTGAGCGCTGGCTTGCTGCTTTTCGATTTGTTCCAACACTTCGTTCAGTAATAAAGCAAGGTTATTGGCTGCTGTAATTACAAACTGCTGACTACCTCTGGCCTGCGGAAAAAGTGCTTCTTCCATTTCAGACGACGCTTTATCGAGATTAATCTCGAGCGAAACCAATTCATTGTTTACAGTGCTGGTAATTTGAGGGGTCCTCATTGCCAGTGCATACAAAGAATCTCTTACAATGATACTTTGATCCTTTATCCGTTTCTGGCTTTGGTTAAACTTAACCAATTGCGGATCCTTTGTATCGACTCCGTTAAGACCATTTAAAATATCTTCCTGGTTGAAACTAATGTAAATCAGGTTACTTAGAATCTGCCTTAAATTCTGAATATTTTCCATATTCTGCTGCTGACCGTTCATATCCAGCATTTGCTGCATACCAAAAGCCATATTCTTCATTTTCTCCGACGTCTCCTTTATACTGGAACCAGATTTCCTTTTGTTTTTCTGTTGCAGATTTTCTTTGCTTTCTTCTATGCTTTCATCCACATTTTTAAAATCTTCATCGAACTCATCAAACATCATTGGCTTTTCAAGCTCCTTATTCATCTCTAAAGCATCCTTTATTTGCTTTCTAAGATTTTCCATTTCTTGATCATGCCTTTCAACTTCCTCTTTCGCTTCTTCGAAGTTCTTTTCCTCCAAAACCTGATCAGCTAACTGTTCCTCTTCGCCGGCCATCTCTTCTATTGTATCAATCACATCCTGGAGTTTTTGCTCGATCTTCATCTTTTTAAGCATTTCCAGGTTGCGGTCTAATTGCTTTTGAAGATCGTCGAATGTCATATTCATGTTTTTACTCAGCTGATTCAATTTCTTACTGTCAAACTCCTCAGCGAGTTTATTAAACTCTTCCATCAGCTTTTTTAGCTCATCCGTAAACACTTCATCCAGAAGTTCTTCAATCTGTTTTTGTTTTTCGAGAATATCATTATCTGGTTTATCAAACGAGTTTAAATAGTTATTTAAATTCTCGTTGCTTTGTTTTACCTGATCGTATAACTTTTCAAGTTGATTTTGCTTTTGAACGATATCGTTGACCATCTGCGACTTATCCCAATCCGATACCGAAGCATCCATGTTTTTAAACTGAAGATTTTTAAGATCCTGCTGAATTTCATTGGCCAACATCTGACTCTGATCCAAAATATTTTCAAGCGCCTTGAACTGTTCTGTATCGAACTCTTGAATTTCCTCTTGAGTAGGAAAATGAAAGGTAAAACTTTTCGATGTAGTTGTTTTATAACGATTGATCGCATCATTGTCGCTTACCGAAAAATAATAAGATATCAATCCTTCCTTGTTGGGTAAGTCATTAAAATCGTAACTAAAATAAAACTCCTGATCGCTTAAATTCTTTACCACGGGAATAGTGATACTGGAATCGGCATTATCGATATTATAGTGAAATTTGAGTGAAGAAAAACCATAATCGTCTCCTATCATTCCCTTATAAAAATACCGTGTAATATGTGTTGAATCCTGCAACTGAACCACATCAATTTCTGGATAGAGATCGGGAATTACATCAACGGAATAGGAAAGTGCAAGCTCTGGTTCGGTTACTTTGTTTTGTATTAAAACATTATACGACGAAGATTGATAAAAACTCTTTTCAATGGTAAATCCTTCATCCGTATTTTTAGCGTTTATCCGAACAGAATCGTTTACAACAATATATAACGAATCAACATCGATTCCGTTAAAAATCCATTTTATACGAGCTCCGTTGGGTACCTGCAAATCGCCAATATTATCAAAAACCTGGCTTTTCAATGCAGTGTAAGCGGGTGGATCTATTTCAGTTTTAAAACCGTTAATACCCGGTTTGGGTAATAATTGCAGTTGATAAGACTGAGACTTGTATTTCAAATCAGAAAAATAAAACTTAACCGGGTTAATAACCGAAGCCATTTCAAATTCGAACGCTCCTTCCCCACTCGATTTCATCAGGTAGTTATTCCCGTCAATATTAATGTAAGCAATCTGAGGAATTTCGTTTCCTTCGGCAGTTGCCTTAATAATAAAAGGATCTCCCTTTTTCGCTTTCAACTCTTTATTTTGAAGATAAAAAGTAAAAGGTGCGGGTTTAACAAAGGTTTCGTTGTAATGAATAATCCTATGCGCCGATTCGGTAAAAATATTTCTATTGATAATAAACAATCCCAAAGTAGCTGCTGCACTAATCATGAGATAAACAGCTATTAATCGAATAGTTCTGAAACTAACAGCTTCATTAAAGTTAAAAACCTTTAATTCATCAATCTTCTGATCGATACTGGCCATTAAAATATCAGCAGAAACATTATTATCTTGATAATTTGATAATTCAATGATATTCAATAATTTATCTTGTATTTCAGAAAAATGATTCTGAATTAACAGTGTCGTCCTCTTTAAATTAAGTGGTTTGAAAATATGTAATAGCCGAAGCAGAGGAATTCCAACAAAACCTACCAGAAGCAAAACACTAAAAACAATAAAACCATAAAACAGCGTTTTCCTGGCATCAGTCGACAAGTACCCAAAATATTCAATCAGAGAAAAAGCGGTTAATAACACAATCAAAACAACTGCACTTAGCACTAATCCTTTTATAACCTGGTACGAATGGTACTTAAGTTTAAAAGTATTTAGTTTATGAACAAGTATGTCGAAACTTTTCGTCATTGAATTATTTTTCAGGCCTTTGCAAAATAGCTGAATTGTTAACAAACTGTGGGCTTTTTGCTTAAAAAACAAAAATAATCTTTTCAATTAATATTTGGTTTATCCGCAATTTTCTACATATAAAAACGAGTTTGAAATAGAATTGTTAGAAGCGTAAAATTTTAGGTTCAATATTTCAACACTGTTTACACCGGTTAATATCGTTCCTTTCCTTCTGTGTTGCGCTATTAACAATTGTTTATAAAAAATAGAACAGGGTTATTTTATAGCGTTTTATTGTTTACCAGCGATGTTTAAAACTACTTAAAAACGCAGTGAAAACGTTCTTCATAAAAACTAAGAAATACTAATTAACACCAATCAACAGGTTATAATAACCAGTATTAGTTTTTATATTTGTTTTGAATATAAATATATTAATACGGTAAGCTTGGACATTCTATTAGTTGAGGACAATGTGCTGAATCAGAAAATAGTTACTTTTAATCTAAAGAAATACAATTTCACGGTTACGGCAGTCACAAACGGGCACGATGCCATTGAAGCGGTTAAAAACAACAGTTACCGCTTAATATTAATGGATTTGATGTTACCCGGGATGAACGGTTATGAAATAACCGGCGAAATAAGAAAATACGAACTTGAACAAGGTATTGAAAATCAAGTACCTATAATTGCCATAACTGCAAATACACTGGATAACGATCGTGAAAAATGCTTTGACGCCGGCATGAATGAATACCTGTCGAAACCTTTCACTGCCGAGCAACTATTGGAAAAAGTAATGCACTTTTTAGCTTAATTGTTAATAATGGAAGAAAATCTGGACATAAGAGGAGGTTCATACGCGGAGACGGAGAGGGAGCTGGATAAAAAATTACGCCCACTTGAGTTCAGTGATTTCAGAGGTCAGAAACAAATTGTTGAAAACCTCGAAATATTTGTAAAAGCCGCTAAAATGAGGGGTGAGGCCCTAGATCATGTTTTATTACACGGTCCGCCCGGATTGGGTAAAACCACCTTATCAAATATAATTGCCAACGAACTGGGAGTTGGTTTTAAAATTACATCGGGACCGGTGCTGGATAAACCCGGCGATTTAGCAGGTTTATTAACCAACCTCGATGATTGCGATGTGTTGTTTATCGACGAAATTCACCGCTTGTCGCCCATTGTGGAAGAATACCTGTATTCGGCCATGGAAGATTTTCGAATCGATATTATGATCGACAAAGGACCCAGTGCAAGGTCCGTACAGCTCGAATTAAGCCCTTTTACGCTTATTGGAGCCACAACCCGGTCTGGATTGTTAACGTCTCCCCTGCGCGCCCGTTTTGGCATTAAATCGCACCTGGAGTACTACGATGCAGATGTATTGACGCTTATCGTTAAACGTTCGGCCGGTATTCTGAATGTAAATATAACCGAAGATGCTGCCCGCGAAATTGCTTTAAGAAGCCGTGGAACACCTCGTATTGTGAATTCATTACTTCGCAGAGTACGCGATTTTGCCCAGGTAAAAGGAAACGGTAATATCGAAATTGATATTACGCGTCATGCTTTAACGGCCATGAACATCGACAAACATGGTTTGGATGAAATGGATAACCGTATTTTGGCCTCCATTATCGACAAATTTAAAGGTGGTCCGGTGGGTATTACAACTATTGCCACTGCAGTTGGCGAAGATGCAGGCACCATAGAAGAAGTTTACGAACCCTTTTTAATTAAAGAAGGATTTATTAAACGTACTCCCCGGGGAAGAGAAGTTACAGATTTGGCCTACAAACATTTAGGAAAAATAAAATACGGAGACTCCCCTACTTTATTTTGAAATAAATTTTACCTGGAATAAACGGGAATACAATTTTCCGGTAACAAACATGCGGTCGTTTTCGGCATCGTACGCAATTCCGTTCAGATAGTCGATACGCTCGCCTTGTTTGTGGTAAAGATCAATAATCCCGGCCATGTTTATTTCTTCGAGCACTTTACCAGTCGAAACATCAATCTTTACAAGGTAATTGGAAGTATAAATGTTGGCGTAAATAAAGCCGTTCACATATTCCAGTTCGTTTAAATTGTTCATTAACACGCGGTCGTCGGCAACCTGAAGTTTTTTCACTACCGAAAAATCTTCGGGATTAAGCCAGGTAAGAACATGTGTTCCGTCGCTCATTATCAGGTTTTCTCCGTCGTTGGTAAGTCCCCAACCTTCCTGGGAAGTATAAGTAAAACTGTCGATAACTGCCAGTGTTTCCAGATCGTAAACAAAACCTTTTTGTGCTTTGTAAGTGAGCTGATAAATTTTGTTGTTCAAAATGGTAATTCCCTCTCCAAAATACTTATCCTCCATTTCGAAAACCTGAAGCGGCTTACCGGTTGTTATGTCTATCTTCATCAGTTTGGAATGACCTCTTTCACCGGTTCCTTCATAAAGATAACCGTTGTAGTATTCCAGGCCCTGGGTGTAAGAAGTTGTTAAATGTGGGTAATTATTCAGCACCTGGTACGAAAACTGGGCAGGTTTAACATCGGATAGAACCGTGATGGTTTTTGAACGTGTATTTTCTAATTCATCTGTTTTTTCAGTATGAACATTTAAATTCACGTTTCCAAGTGTCTTTAATTCAACACTTTTCGCCGTAAAATCAAGTTCTTTGCTTTCTTCAATCAAATTATTTTCAAAATACAGCTTAACCGATTTCAATTCACCATCGCGAAGCTTGGTCGATACGCCTACCGAAACCTTTTCTCCCCAAACGTACTGTTGTCTTTCGGGTTGAACAGCAATGCTGCTTACCGGTTTACGCGGTCTTTTATCTGATTTGCTTGAACAGGAAAATATGGTTACAAACATTGTAATCATCAGCAAAACTGGAAAAAGCTTTTGTCTCATGCGCTTTCGAATAAATTAAAAATCAAAGATAAAAACTATTAAATGTTTGCTGTCAAATGTATTTTATCTTTGCTGAAAAATAATACACAATTGAATCCTTTTAAAAAATTAGCCGGCGATACAGCAATCTATGGCGTTAGCAGTATAGTGGGGCGTTTTCTGAACTGGTGGCTTGTCCCCTATTATTCTTTTATGTTTTTGCCCGAAGAATACGGGGTTGTTACCAACATGTATGCGTATGTGGCCTTTTTTCTGGTGTTGCTTACTTTTGGGATGGAAACCTCCTATTTCAGGTATGCATCGCGAAGCGAAAAACCCGAAACGGTTTATTCCACTTCCATTATTTCGCTGTTTTTTACCACACTTTCTTTTGTATTGCTGGCCTCGGCTTTTAGAAACGAAATAGCCGGATGGCTTCGTTATCCCGATCATCCGGAATACATCCTTTGGTTTGCCATTATTTTGGGAATTGATGCGTTTACGGCCATTCCTTTTGCTCGTTTACGCCTGAACAACCGGCCGATAAAATTTGCGATGCTTAAGTTCATTTTTATCGGTTTTAACATTGGTTTTAACCTGTTCTTTATTTCGCTTTGTCCAAAACTGGTGGAAAACAATCCGGATTCAATAGTTAACCTGGTGTATTCAAAAGAAATCGGCGTTGGGTATGTGTTTATTTCAAACCTGCTGGCATCTGTAATTGTATTGTTCTTCCTTCTTCCCGAAATCTTCCGTATTTCTTTTCATTTTGACAGGAAGCTGCTGAAGCAAATGTTGAGTTACGGTTTTCCTATTTTGATTGTAGGATTAACCGGTATGATCAATCAAAACATTGATAAGGTTTTGCTGCCTTTTTTATTGCCGCAGGATCAGGATCCGATGTTTCAACTGGGAATTTATGGCGCCAACTATAAACTGGCGGTGCTAATGAATATGTTTATTCAGGCTTTTCGTTATGCTTTCGAACCCTTCTTTTTTGCGCGTGGCGGATCAAAAGACGATCCCCGTGTGTATGCAGTGGTCATGAAGTATTTTGTGATTTTCGGATTAATCATTTTTTTGGGAATGATGCTTTACCTCGATGTGGTAAAAATGATCATCGATCCCAAATATCACGAAGGATTAAAAGTGGTTCCCTTGGTATTACTGGCGAATCTGTTTTTCGGAGTTTATTTTACGCTTTCGCTTTGGTACAAACTCACCGATAAAACACGCTATGGAGCCTATATGGCGTTGGTAGGTTCAGCTATTACATTGCTCTTAAATATTTTACTGATACCTCTTATGGGTTATATGGGATCGGCCATTG
This sequence comes from Maribellus sp. YY47, assembly GCF_023111095.1. Classification (GTDB taxonomy): domain Bacteria; phylum Bacteroidota; class Bacteroidia; order Bacteroidales; family Prolixibacteraceae; genus Draconibacterium. The sequence continues at coordinate 39,174 of NZ_JALGYW010000029.1, read as the reverse complement.
CGGTTTTCGTTTGTTTTCTGGTGATGATGGTTGTATCCTTTGTAATCGGACAAAAACATTACTTCGTTCCTTACGATTTAAAGCGGATTGGAACTTATGTTTTATTTGCGCTTGTGTTTTTTGCCGCATCTTATTTTACAGCAACACTAAATGCAGTTATTGAATACGGAGTAAACACCGTTTTTATGCTTCTTTTTCTTGCAACTGTTTTTAAACACGAAAAAAGTGACCTCCAAAAACTGTTCAAACGAGGAAAAAGTAAATAAAATTAGTTTGTAAGGCATTGTTTATCAGTGTCAAACAGATGCTTATTTAGAAGAAAGACATCTTTTTCATAATTATAAAGAATGGATGAGATAAATATGAAAAAGTATTAATTTTGTCAGATTATGAATATCGAAGGAAAAGTTATTGCATTGGCTAGCGATCACGCAGGCTTTCTGAAAAAACAGGTGATTATAAAATACCTGCAGGAAAACAACATTCAGTATAAAGATTTTGGATCGTATACCGAAGAAAGTGTCGACTACCCGGTTTATGCACATTTAATCGGTGAAGCCATTGAAAAAGGCGAGTACGAAACAGGTATTACATTTTGCGGAACAGGTCAGGGAATTAGCATAGCTGCCAATAAACACCAGGGTGTTCGTTCTGCTGTTTGCTGGAATACTGAAATTGCTGCTCTGGCGCGTCAGCATAATAATGCAAATGTTTGTGCCATTCCGGGTCGTTTTGTCAGCGACGAAGAAGCAATTGCCATTGTAAAAACTTTTTTGAATACTGATTTCGAGGGAGGAAGACACGCGCGAAGAGTCGATCAGATTCCTATTTGTTAATGAATGACGGAATTCAAAAACATATTTCTTCAGGATTCTAAAATAGCTTATAACCAACAGCATCGACGAACCTTAAATTTCAATATTTCGAAATATGATGAAGCAGTGGCCAAAGGCAAGCTTCGTTATACCAACCTTGAACTGGCGAAACAGCGTGTTTCGTACGTCAAGGATAAAGTTGTGGCCGACCTTGCCACCCAGCTCGAAACATTTGAAAAAAATGCCCGAAATAACGGAATTGAAGTGTTGTGGGCCCGCAACGGAACGGAAGCCGTTGAAGAAATAAAAAAGGTTCTGCAGAGCGTAAACGCACATGTTCTAGTGAAGAGTAAGTCGATGATCTCGGAAGAGATTGAACTGAATGAAAATCTGGAACACGCCGGTTACCAGCCGGTTGAAACCGATCTTGGAGAGTTTATTGTTCAGGTAGCCGGCGAAAAACCTTATCATATTTTAACACCCGCCATGCACAAATCGAAAGAAGATGTGGCGGAGCTTTTTCATAAAAAATTTAATACACCCGAACATTCAACACCCGAAGAGCTGACCAGATTTGTGCGGGGTGTTTTGCGTAAAAAGTTTACCAGCGCCGAAATAGGAGTAACGGGTTCAAACTTTTTGGTGGCCGATGTTGGCGGGGTGGCGCTTACCGAAAACGAAGGAAACGGAATGATGTCAGTGTCTTTTCCGAAAGTACATATTGTAATCACCGGAATCGAAAAGATCATACCCTCGATCAACGATTTGCCTTTGTTTTTTCCACTGCTTTCAACCCTCGGTACTGGTCAACAGGTAACCGTTTATAACTCGTTGTTTACGGGGCCTAAAAGAAGCAACGAAGCCAACGGACCCGATAAAATGGTTGTGGTTTTACTGGATAATAACCGAACCAAAATTGCCGAAGGAAAAGAGCATTTTAAAGCCTTAAAATGTTTACGGTGCGGCGCCTGTTTAAATGCTTGCCCCATCTATAAAAATGTAGGAGGATATACCTATAATACCACTTACAGCGGGCCTGTTGGTTCGGTGATAACACCACTAATGAAAGGCTTCAAATTTGATCACCTTAGCTTTGCCTGTACCATTTGCGGAGCTTGTACACAGGTTTGCCCGGTAAAGATTCCTTTGCACGATTTACTTTTGCTCAACCGGAAAGCCAGTGTCGATCAGAAGCACGGATCGCTGGGCTGGAATATGGGAATGAAAGCTTACCAATGGGCCTTCAAAAAACGTAAAAACTTAGACATCGTCAACGGTTCGCTTAAAAACGGATTGTTGAAGTTGCAACCCGATATTTTGGGCAACCGGAAGAAATTTCCACGCGTGGCCCAAAACTCATTTAGCAAACAATGGATAATTAACAAAATGTCTTAATTATGTTATCGAATACTTGTAAATATGCTCTCAGAGCCCTCATTTATCTTGGAAAATTTTCGACCGAAGACAAACGAATCGGTATCAAGAAAATTTCAGAAGATCTTGGTTTATCCTCACCATTTTTGGGAAAAATTCTCCAAAACCTGGTAAAACAAAAGTTGCTGGTTTCCACTAAAGGGCCCAACGGTGGTTTTTCGCTGGCAAGAGATGCTTCACAAATATCGTTGTGGGAAATCGTTACCAAAGTGGATGGCGAAGAGTTTTTCACCAACTGTCTGATTAGTCTGGAACCCTGTAAAACGCACGATCCATCAAAACCTTTGTGTCCGGTACATGCACAATACGAGGTGCTTAGAACACAAATTCGTAATTTTTACAAGGAAACAACGCTCGAAAAGATCGGGGAAGACATTGATAAATACGAAGACCTGGTTAAACTTTAGATCAGTTTTTCCAGCTTTTTTCCTGAAATCAGCAACCGAAATACAAGGGTCGCTGTTGACAGACCGGCTAAATTTGCCCATAAATCGAAAATATCGGATTGACGACTGGCAGAAATTTTATGCTGGACGGATTCGAGTGTTATGGCCAGAAATATACTCACAAACGGCGCCCAAAAATAATAGTTGGGCGTAAGTTTTTTTACCGGTCTGAAGAGCAAAAGACAGAGCATAAAAAACAGGGAAAAATGGACAATTTTATCAAAATGAGGGATCTTTAAAAACGGTTCTGTCGGAAGTTGGCTGGCCGGTATAAAAAGCAGATAACACATCATTAAGAACCAGATCGTAAGTCTCCAATAGTCATTAAATTTTAACATGGCGGGAATTTATATTCATATTCCTTTTTGCAGGCAAAAATGTTACTATTGCGATTTTTATAAAACCGTAAATACAACATTAAAACCAAAGTTTTTGGTTGGCCTGAAAGCGGAGGCAAAGTTACGTAAAAACTACCTTCAAAACGAGGTGGTGGAAACCATTTATTTCGGAGGAGGAACACCTTCGGTACTTGAAGCCAGCGAACTGGCCGATATTCTGACGCATTTAAATCAGCATTTCGATATTCGTGAAGCGGCTGAAATTACCTTCGAAGCCAATCCCGATGATTTGACAACAGAATATCTTTTGGCCATAAAAAAAGCCGGTATTAATCGCTTGAGTCTAGGTATTCAGGCCCTGCAAAACCGGCACCTGCAAAAAATGAATCGTCGCCACGATGCCGGCCAGGCCATCGAAGCCATTCAAAATGCAGCAAGAGTAGGTTTTGATAATATCAGTGTCGATCTTATATACGGATTACCGGGTTTAACAGAAGAAGAATGGAAAGACAGTCTGGATCAGGTTTTTCAATTACCCGTGCAGCATCTTTCGGCTTACCATCTAACTTATCACGAAGGCACAGCTTTTTACACCTGGCTAAAAAAAGGCACTTTAAAGGAACTCTCGGAAACCGAAAGTGTAAAACAATTCGAAATATTGATCGACAGGGCAGCTTCCGCCGGATTCGAACAGTACGAAATATCAAATTTTGCTCGTAACGAACTGTATTCGCAACACAATACTTCGTACTGGCAGGGAAAAAAATACCTGGGTTTGGGGCCATCAGCGCATTCGTTCGATCAGCTTTCGCGGCGGTGGAATACTTCACATGTTGAATCGTACATCAAAGCCATTGAGAATAATCTGGCCTATTCCGAAGAGGAAATATTAACCGAAAAAGACCGCTACAACGAATATATTTTAACCCGCATACGAACCAAATGGGGCGTGTCGTTAAAGGCTGTAAATGAGCTTTTTGGCGCCGATGTGAAAAATTATCTTCTGAAGCAGCTGGGAAAATATATTCAGGCTGATTTGGTAACGGTAAAAAACGAAACCATCACTTTGCCGCGTAAAGGACTCTTTGTTTCGGACGAGATTATGACCGACCTGATGATTATTTGATTGTCAACCAATCAGTTGAATTCAAATTCGATTTCAAAAATATTGTTAAAACAAAAGGCGGATGGCATTATTTCCCTATCTTTGCCGTTCTTTTGAAAATCAGATTGCATGCAAGTAAAAATTGTCAATAAATCGAAGAATGAGCTGCCGGCTTACAGTACAAAACTTTCTGCCGGAATGGATTTACGCGCAAATCTCGATGTACCGGTAACCTTAAAACCTTTGCAAAGGGCTTTGGTCCCAACAGGTTTGTTCATTGAACTTCCGGTGGGTTACGAGGCACAGGTTCGCCCACGCAGCGGGCTGGCTTTAAAAAAGGGAATAACGGTGCTAAACACTCCCGGAACCATCGATGCGGATTATCGCGGTGAAATAGGCGTCATTCTGATCAACTTGTCGCAGGAAGATTTTGTTATTGAGAACGGAGAAAGAATTTGCCAGATGGTAATTGCCAGCCACGAAACCGTGGAATGGGATTTGGTGGAAGTGTTGGAGGAAACAGAAAGAGGAGCCGGTGGCTTTGGTCATACCGGGAAAAATTAGAATGAAAAAAAGAATAGTACAAGGATTAGGGGCTGCCTTGCTGATGGCATCTTTTATTTCCTGTTCAGGACCCAAAAAGGTTACAGAGCAGGAGGTAGTCAAAGCGGCCGTAAATAAACCCGTTGATGATTTGGCGGAAGAAAAGCAGAAGCAATTTGAATACCTTTTTGTGGAGGCGTTGAAACAAAAAATGTTTGGAAATCCGCAGAAAGCCATTCAATTGTTGTCGAGCTGTTTGGAAATTGATCCGAATTCGTCGGCAGCCATGTTCGAATTGGCCAATATTCATGCGGTTAACAACGACTTTACCAGTTCTTCTTTGTTGCTCGAGAAAGCGATTTCGCTGAATCCCGGCAACAAATGGTACAAACTTTTGCTGGCGCAGGTTTATCAGCAAACGCGGAAGTTTTCGGAAGCAGCCGATTTGTATGCCGAATTGGTAAAAAAAGAACCCGAAAATCTGGAGTACGTTTATATGAATGCGGCTTTGCTGGCCAGTGCACAACGCTACGACGAGGCGGTTGCTGCTTACAATAAAATGGAAAAGGAAACCGGGGTAAACGAACAGATTTCGGTGGCCAAACAACAGATTTTTGTTTCGCAGGGCAAAATTGATCAGGCCTTTGCTGAAATTCAAAAACTAATTGACTACAATCCCGACGAAGCCAAATATTACGGTTTACTGGCCGATTTATACCACAGTCAGGGCGACGATGAAAATGCATTGAAATACTACAAAAAAATCGAGGAGATGGATCCTCAAAATGGTTTTGTACATTTCTCGCTGGCCAATTATTACCTCGAAAAAGGGGATGCCCTGAAATCGTTTGCCGAAACCAAAAAAGGATTTGAAAGTGAAGCCGTGGAAGTGCAGACCAAGCTTCAGCTGTTTATGATGCTGACCAATGATAACAGCGAGACCAAACTTTCGGAAGAACAACAAAACGAACTGATTGGAATTCTGCTCGATAAAAATGGCGACGATGCGCTTGTACATACCATTTATGCCGAGAGTTTGCTGAAAAAGGAAAAACTGCCGGAAGCCAGGGTTGAACTGTTAAAATCGCTCGATATTGAGCGAAACGATTATATGCTTTGGGAACGGGTAATGTTTATCGACAACGATTTACAAGACTGGAACAGCCTGTACGGGCACACCAAAGAGATCATGGAGTTGTTTCCTAATCAGCCCCAGGGATATTTTTTCCACGCCATTGCTTGTATTCAGCTCGAAAAATACGATGAGACGATTTCAATAACCGACGAAGGAATTGATTTTGTAATTCAGAATCCGCAGTTGAAAGCCAATTTTCAGATGTTAAAAGGAGATGCACTTTACAAACTCAACAAAAAAGACGAGGCGTACAGGTTGTTTGATAAAGCATTGGAACTCGATCCGGAGAATTACCTGTTGCTGAATAACTACGCGTATTATTTGTCGGTTGAAGGGAGAGAACTTGACAAGGCAGAACGCATGAGCGGCAAGGTAGTTGAGCGTTTCCCCGATAATTCGACTTATCTCGATACGCACGCCTGGGTTTTGTTCAAAAAAGGTGAATATACACTGGCTAAGTTTTACATGGAATCGGCCCTGAAAAACGGGGGAGAAGATAATCCGACTTTGCTCGAACATTATGGCGATATCCTTTTTATGCTGAAAAAACTGGACGAAGCCCAATCGTATTGGGAAAAAGCCAAAAACTTCGGGGGAGATTCTGAAGTGTTGCTGCGAAAAATAAAGGAACAGAAATATTTTGAAGAATAGAAAATGCAAAAGGGTTCCTTGTTTCGATTTCCGGTTTTAGGATTTGTTCTGCTTTTGATTTGGGTGAGTGGCTGTAAAGCGCCGCGCGAAATCAAACGCACCGCTGTTAAACCGATGAGCACCAATAAACTTTTGAAGAATATTGAAGACAATGCTTTTGATTTTGAATACCTTACAATTAAACGCATCAACTGTCAGTATTCCAGTTCTGAAAATAAATCGTCGTTTCGCATTAATCTGAAAGCTCAAAAAAACGAGCAAATATTGATTGCGATCAGTAAACTCAATATTCCGGTTGGAAGGGTGTTGCTTACCCCCGACAGTGTGAAATATGTGAATTACATCGATCACAATTATTTTATGGACGACTATTCGTTTATCAGCGATTTTTTGAATATGGACATCAATTTTGCCACCATTCAAAACATCATTTCCAACAATGTTTTCTCGTATCGCGACGATCCGCGTGATGATTATAAAACCTTTGATTCCTTTGTGGATTCAGGCATGTACGTCCTTCAGTCGGAGAAGAACCGGAAAATTTTCAAAATGGAAAATAAGAAGCCGCAGAAACTCGACCGGCGCTTAAAACGACTCGATGTGGAAGCGCTCATTCTGCAACGGATGTTTTTTGATCCGATGCATTATTCGCTCCGTAAACTTGAAATTTTCGACAAAACAAACAATCGAAATGTACGTATGACGTTTGATGAATTTACGGATGTGGATGGAAAAGAGTATCCGGGAGCGATTGATATGAGTTTTCAGTCGGAGGTGGAAGAAATTACTGTGAAGTTAAAAATGAGTGGTTTTTCTACTGAAGAGATTACTTCCTTTAGCATCAAGATTCCTGAAAAATACGAGGAAATCCGTGTAAATTAAGCTCGATTCATTTACATTCGTGAAAACGATTTTGGAATGAGGTATTTCGTATTCACATGCTTTATTTTTCTGGTTCCCTTCCTTGGCTTTTCGCAATCTATTTCTGAGCTGCAAAAGCAAAAGGAAAATGCTGCCAAAGAAATAGAATATACAACGCGTTTACTTCAGGAGGCCCAAAAAAACGAGAAATCTTCACTCACAAAATTAAATCTGCTCAACAGTAAAATACGTCAGCGGAACAATCTGATAGCGGCCATTAACGGAGAAATTCGCTTATACGACGAGTTTATTTCCAATAACATTATTTCCATCGATTTGCTGGGCGACGACCTTAAAAAGCTAAAGGACGAGTATGCAGAGATGATCAGGCTGGCCTATAAAAACCGACATAGCGGAGATGTGCTTTTGTTTATGTTATCGGCTGATAATTTTAATCAGGCTTACCGTCGGCTGCTCTATACCCGCCGTTATTCTGACTATCGTCAGAACCAGGTGGAAACGATCAGTTCTGTTCAGGAAGTGCTCAACGAAAGCATTAAAAAACTGGAAGAACGAAAAGCGGCAAAACAGCAACTGGTGGGGCAGACACAACAGGAACGCCAACAACTTTCGAAAGAACAGGGCCAGCAAAACCAGGAACTGCAACAACTAAAAGATCAGAAGCGAAGCCTGGAAAAGCGGCTGCAAGAACAACGCAAAATAGAAGAACAGCTCGAACGCGAGATTCAGCGTATTATCGAAGAAGAAGCAAAAAAAGGAAGGGATGCAGGAGTCTCCGGTTTTGCGCTCACGCCCGAGCAGAAACTGATAGGCGATAACTTCGAACAAAACAAACTGCGCCTGCCCTGGCCGGTTGAAAGAGGAATAATTGTGGAACACTTTGGGATTCATCAGCACCCGGTGCTTACCAATGTACAGGTGCGAAACAACGGTGTAAATATTGCCACCGAAGCCGGTTCTAAAGTACGGGCGGTTTTTAACGGCGAAGTAACCCGCGTATTTGGCATTTCAGGCGGAAATACAGCCGTTATTATCCGGCACGGGAGTTATCTTTCGGTTTACTCGAATTTACGTGAAGTAGTGGTTAAAAAAGGCGATAAAGTAACGACCAAGCAAGTGATCGGAACGGTTTTCACCGATTATAACGACGACAATAAAACGATCCTCAAGTTTCAGATCTGGCACGAAAGCCAGAAAATGAATCCCGAAGACTGGATTGTTCGCTAATCGTTAGCGTTCGTTTAGTTTTGCCTTTATTTCCCTCAGGTTTTCCAGCATCTCCATGGTTACCGGGTTTTCAACGGCAGCATTGCGCATTTCCTCTTTTCGTAATCCCAGTTTGGTATCAATTCTTCCCAGAATCAGGGAGAAAACAACAAAAGCGACCATCATTACCGGGTACGTTATCCATTTGTTTTCATCCAGAAAAGTGCGAATCGTCTCGTCTTTTAAATCATTCAAAAACATAAAAGCGATCATTAAAAAGCTGGTGTAATTGATGTACATCCGCGCACGATCGATATAAATTTTCCACCGGATAAAGGTGCGTTTATCCATTTTTATTCCCAGAAATCTCATGGTATAATGCGTTTAAATTCAGTTTCATTTTGTATTGGGAAAGGAAGTGTTTCATACCGATTTTTTCAAGAAATACCTGCGTTTCCCTGCCTGGATCGTCAATATTGTTGGTGTTGATTTCGTTTCCGGTTTTATCATAAAAATAACGGAATAAAGTGCTTCCTATTTTCTGTCGTCTGAACTTTGGAGCCACTGCAAATTGCAAAATTCTGGCTTTTGGTAAATTTCCTGCCAGAAAACCTGCCAGTTCGCCTTGTAAATAGGCACCGTAAACCGTAACGCTGTCGAGTTTTTGGAGGGTAGCCGAAGCATTTTGCCAGGAAGGCTCCCAAGTCCTGAAAGTATCCAATGTGCTGAAATCGGGACGAACGATCTCACGAATTTCAACATCGTGATTGATTAAGGCTGAAATGGGTTTTCCTTTAAAACATTCCAGGGTGGCTACCTTTTTAAAACCCGCTGCCGTGTATGATTTTATGGCGGGAATATTTTCGCTGATGACTTCCAGCTCAATTTCAGCAACCTTTTTATCCCGAAGTAAAGGAATAAGCTGTTCGTACATTTTTAAAGTAGCTTTTTGCCCTCTGAATGCTTTCAAAACACCCGTGGCTGCGTTGTATGCAACTGTTTGGTTATTTACTTTACGGATGGCATGCAGCATAAAGCCTACCGGTCTTCCGCCGGTAAACATTCCCATCGAATGATCAGGCAAAACATCTTCCGACATCATTTTCTCTGAGAGTATCTCAGGAGTAAGATTTATTGGTACAAAATACTCTTCGAAAGCACGGTTGAACAGCTTAGTTAATTCATTAATCGTTAGATTTTCAAGCGTTTGAAATTCCATTATTGGTTAGTTTGAAGTTAAGTTTACGGGTAACAAAAAACCGGCTTGCGGCCGGTTTCTGTAGGTATCGTTTTTAAAGATTAGCCACTCTTGTAAGCGAGGCGATATCAAGAAACTTGATCTTTCGGCCCTGCAGCTCGATAATTTTATCGCTTTTGAATTCTGATAGCAGCCTGATTACCGATTCAGTTGCCGTTCCTACCATATTGGCCAGCTCCTCGCGGGTAAGCGAAATTTGAAGCGTATTTTGATTGTCGAGGTCAAAATTTTCCTTCAGGAGCAAGAGTACTTCAGCTAAACGCTCACGTACGGTTTTCTGCGCAATATCGGTAATGTAATCGTTGGCTTCGCGCAATTCGCGGCAGGCAATCTGTAACATGTGATGCGAAAACTGCCAGTTGCTTTGGATCAGGTACAACAAAGTTTGATAAGGAATGTGACAAAGCGCTGCTTCGTCGATTACTTTTGCCGTTGTACAGGCCAGTTCCTGGCTCAGCAACGAACGATACGCAATGATTTCACCTTTTTTGGCAAAACGAATGATCTGTTCCTTTCCGTCGATACCGGTTTTATAGATTTTGATGATTCCGCGGGTAACACAGAAAAATCCGGTTAGCCTGCTTCCTTCGCGGTAAATGATGGTTCCTTTTTTGTAAATCGAACACGTTTTTTCGAAGTTTAAACGATTGAACTCATCTTCTGTCAGTTTTTTAAACAACTGAAATCCACTCAAATCCGATTCTGCTTCTGACGGCCTTTTAATTGCGCTTCTCATTTCAGGTTCTTAAAATAAATTATTTTACGGCTCATTCTAATAGGGGATAAAAATACAATTATCTGCTTTATCCTAAAAACTATTTATATACATAACTCTATGTTGTATATTTGTTGCAAAAGTAACTTAAAAGTATTTTAAAATTAGGATGTTATGAAGCATATTGTCGATATGGCGTGGACGGACAAGCTCGCTTTCGAAGCCGACATGGACGGGCACAAAGTGATAGTGGATGCCACCGAGGAAGCTGGTGGGAGCGATCTGGGACCGCGTCCGAAGAAATTGATGCTTACGGCTTTAGCGGGTTGTACCGGTGTTGACGTAATCATGATTCTGAAAAAAATGAAAGTGGATGTGGAAGCTTTCAATGTAATTGTTGAAGCCGATGTTACCGATGAACATCCTAAACATTACTCCAAAATGAAAGTGGTTTACCAGTTTAAAGGAAAGGATTTACCTCTGGAAAAACTGGAAAAAGCGGTGAAGTTGTCGGAAGAGAAGTATTGTGGGGTAACGGCTGTGTACCGAAAGGCCATGGAGATGGAAATCGAAATCAGGATTGTAGACTAAAAATACCGAAGAAGCGGCCCAACAGCCGCTTTTTTTTATGGAACTGTTTTTTGCAAATCAGTGATTAATTTTCACCTTTAATCTCATAGAATTTTAAGCGATGAAAACGATATTTCAGACGATATTTCTTTTTCTGCTTGCCGTTGGAAATGTTAACGGTCAATACATTGGCGATCCTCTGCTGTACATGCCCTGGAAAAAGATTGTTTTGCACAACGAGGCCAGTTTCAAAAAGTACAACGATCTGACCTGGGGCTCGGGTTTTCTGATCAATTACCACAAGGATGTAATTGCCATTACCGCGCGCGATCTTACCGGTACCACTTACAGTTGGGGAGACATTATTCCGGTTGATTCTTTCCGCACGGAACTGAAATCGTGGAAAATGTTTGTTTCCGACGACCCTTCTCAATTTGTATTGCTTGATAGCCTGTTTATGAAACAGCGAATCGAAAAGAAATCGTTCATTTTTTTGTATTCGGCTCCCTTTCTTTCCTTTTCAATAAAAGAGAAAAATGAGAACATCATTCCCCTTGAACCCAATGTTAACCGTATTCGAAATAAAGACAGCCTGTTTGTAGTGGGATATGACAACGACCATAATCTGAAGATGGTTAGCGGAATCGTTGAAACGCCAATGAATGAAAAATATTCGGAGCCGGATATTCGGCTGAAAGTGGAAGACTATATTTTTTACAGCAATTTCGTTGGGGCGCCCATTGTCAACCAGAAGGGAGAAGTGGTTGGCGTTGTAAACCGAATGTATGATTTGAAAAAGAACAAAAAAGGAAGAATTATTCGCGACGATAAGGAGGAAGAAGGTTCGTATTACGAATATTTTTTGAACGGAACTACTATGCGGGTCATTCTTGGGAAAGACTATGTCAAATAAATGGGTGCAGCAGTCCTGTTTTTTGACCATATTTTGTACTTTTAAAAGTTACAACACAAATTTTAGCCATGTTACAATCGATCAACCCAACCACGGGAGAAGTGGTTAAATCATACGAAGCGCACACCAACGAAGGAACAGAGAAAATAATCAATGCCGTAGATAAAAGCTGGCAGCACTGGAAGAGCACCTCTTTTATGTTTCGGGGCCAGTTGATGCAGAATTTGTCGGGATTATTAAAGTCGAAAAAGGACGAACTGGCTTTTCTGATGGCGCTTGAAATGGGGAAGGTAAAACGTGAAGGAATTGCCGAGATTGAAAAGTGTGCCTGGGTTTGTGATTATTATGCGGCAAATGCCGAAAGCTTTCTGGAAAACGAGCCCATTCGGACAGAGGCTTCCAGATCATATGTTTCGTATCATCCCCTGGGGACGATTTTTGGAATTATGCCCTGGAATTTTCCGTTTTGGCAGGTATTTCGTTTTGCGGTACCCTCACTGATGGCCGGCAACACAGCGGTATTGAAACATGCCAGTAACGTGCCGGGTTGTGCAATTGCCATCGAAGACCTGTTTCGTGAAGCCGGATTCCCTGAGAACGTTTTTCGCTCTCTGTTGATTGACAGTAAGAAGGTTGAGAAAGTTATCCGTCATAAAGCAATAAAAGCAGTGAGTTTAACCGGGAGTACGCCTGCCGGAAAAAGCGTGGCTGCCATAGCCGGATCGGAACTCAAAAAATGTGTGCTGGAGCTGGGAGGGAGTGATCCCTACATTATTATGGAAGACGCCGATATGGAACGTGCCGCAAAAAAATGTGCTTCCGGAAGGCTGATAAATGCCGGACAAAGTTGTATCGGCGCCAAGCGTTTTATCGTGGAAGAAAAAGTGTATGCCCATTTTCTGGAGTTGTTTACCCACGAAATGAGCGCTGCCGTGTTTGGCGATCCTTTTGATGAAGATACAACCATTGGTCCTTTGGCAAGAACCGATCTGCGCGATGAATTGCATCAGCAGGTAGTAGCTTCGGTCGAAAAAGGCGCTGAAGTGATCATCGGGGGAGAAATTCCGCGTATAAAAGGGGCTTTCTATCCACCCACAATTCTGGAAAATGTAAAACCCGGAATGCCGGCCTACGAAGAAGAGCTTTTTGGACCGGTGGCTGCAGTAATAAAAGTAAAAGACCTTCAGGAGGCGATTAAAGTGGCAAATGACACCGAATTTGGATTGGGGGCAGCCATTTTCACCGCCAACACTTCAAAAGGCGAAAACATCGCTGAAATGCGTTTGGAAGCGGGGGCCTGTTTTGTAAACGATTTTGTGAAGTCTGATCCGCGCTTACCTTTTGGCGGAATAAAAACCAGTGGTTTTGGCCGAGAACTTTCGTCGCAGGGAATAAAAGAATTTACCAATGTAAAAACGGTGGTAGTGAAATAGCCGTTTCGGTTTTTAATCCGGTTTTTTTGAACTTTTCAGCGGATATTTGGCGTAAATTTTTCGTCCGACGAATTGCCCCAGAAAGAAACTTCCGATCAGAAACGGAGCCAAACCCCAGGTTAGCGACAGGCCAAAGAATTTCCGGATAAGAATGATCAGTGGAACCGGGAGGTGAATAAAGAAAAACCACCAGAAGGAGAGTTTCCTGAACTTTCCACGCATATATCCAAACGGAAGATTAACCACAAAAGTAACAAGACAGGTTAACAAAACACGTATCCAAAGCTCTTCGGGATATAAATCTGACGGAAGAATGTTCAGGAAATCACTCATCCCTTAATTGAGTTTTTCTTCAATCAGTTCACACAAGGTATCCACCCAGCGATCCTCGGTGTTTAAACTTTCGACCAGTTTTACTCTTTCTCCGCCTTTCTGCCTGAATTCGCGGTTGTAATCGTGGTCGATCTCAACAATGGTTTCCAGGCAATCGGTTACAAAAGCCGGTGCCAGTACCAGAATTTTCTTTTTACCTTCCTTTAGTTTGCGGTCGAGCACATCATCCGAAAACGGAGTCAGCCAGTTTTTCGAAAGCCGCGATTGAAATCCAATGGTGTACTCATCGTCTTTCAAACCCATTTCCTTGGCAATTAACTGGGTTGTTTCGCAACAGGCGCGGCTGTAGGCATAAACTTCTCCGGCCGGCTGGTCGTCGGGTTGGCTCTTTTCATCCTGACGGTTGGGTAGCCCGTGGTACGAGAAAAGTACAAAATCGTAACTTTTCGGATCGTATTTTTCGGCCTGCTCGGCAAAAGCTTTGATAAATCCCGGATTTCGGAAGAATTGCCCGATACGGATAATTTCAACATCAATTTTTTTCTTTTTCACATACTCTTCAACCGCTACAAAGGCAGTCTCGGTTGTAGAAAGTGCATGTTGCGGGAAAAGCGGCAAAACGATCAGCTTTTTATATCCTTCTTTCTGAATTTGAAGAAGCGCCTGCTTATAACCGGGATTTCCGTACCGCATCCCCACAAAAACATCGGCTTTTTCGCCCAGTTTATGCTGTAATTTTTCCTGCAGTTCTTTTGAAAGATAAATAAGAGGTGAACCTTTTTTGGTCCATAGCCGCAGGTAAAGTTGAGTCGATTTTTTTACCCTGAAGGGGATAATGATCAGATTCACAAGTATTTTTCGTGCCAGCCACGGAATATCAATTACTCGTTTATCATTCAGAAATTGAGTAAGATAACGACGTACTGCCGGCTTGGTTGGAGCATCCGGACTACCTATATTGACCAGTAAAACAGCTGTGTTCGACTTATTCATATCAAATGGTTGAGAAATGATCAGCAATAATGCGGCCTTGTTTAATACGGTCGGCCATTCCAATTCCGTCGCGAATGTTTCCGGCCAAAATCACACCCGGGAATTCTTTTTCGAGCGCTGAAATGGCAGCCAGTTTCTGTTCGCTTTCAAAACTGTATTGCGGAATAGCATGTTCGTAACGGAAAATGCGGCATATATCTGGATCGAAGGTTTGAAGTCCCATCATTTCAGTGACTTCCTGTTCAACGATTTTCAAAAGTTCTTCGTCGTTCAATTCAAACAACTCGGGTTTTCGGATGCCACCCATAAACACCGACAGCATGGCACCGCCCTCGGGAGCACGGTATTTCAAAAACGAGGACAGGAACAAGATACCCAGTACCTGTCGCTTTTCAGCCGATGGTACCAGTCCTCCAAACGATTTGATCGGTAAGCCTTTCCAGTTTTTGAATCCCAGTGAAACCTGCGTTACTTTCGCATATTTCATCTGGTTGATTTCGCCTACTTTTTCAGCCGGAAGAAAAGGAAACAGGTGTTGTAATCCATACGCGCCAACCGTAGAAATTACATGGGTAAACGTTTCTTCACCCAGTTGGTAGGAATTGTTGTCATCCAGTTTTTTTACTTCAAGGTTTTTGCAACTGAGGCTGATGTTCTCGTCGCCAATATTTTTTACAAGGGCTTTCACCAGGTTTTCGAGGCCACCTTCTGCCGAAAAAACAGCTTTTGTGGCTTTCTTCTCTCTTTCGGTTTTGGGCTCTTTGGCTTTTTTGATGGTGCCGCCAATAAAACTGCCGTACTTATGTTCAAGGTTGTAAAGTTTGGGCAGTGCAAAACGGGTGATCAGTTTTTCCGGATCGCCGGCATAAACACCCGATAAAAACGGATCGACAGCATTTCTGAGGAAGCTTTTCCCCATGCGTCGGCGGACCATTTCGGCAACGGTTTCATCGGGATTGGTGCCGGGTTTTCGGAAAGGCTCACCCAATATGCGAAGCTTGTCGCCAAAGGTAAACAGGGGAGTGGCAATACCGCCGATCAAACCCGAAGGAATGGCTTCCCATTTTCCGTTTAGCCAGATCCAGCGTGCTTTTGCTGCCTCGTTGGCGACTTCAAGTGTGCAATCGTCTTTCAGGTCTTCAAAAAGTTCGGCAGCTTCGGGTTGCCCCAATGCACCGGTGTTCGGACCCGATTCAAATATAAAACCATCCTCTTGGTTGGTTCGGATCACTCCTCCGGGGCGATTATCTTTTTCAAAAACATGAAATTTTACACCGTTCTTTTTGAGGTAAAAAGCGGTGGTTAATCCGGTTAATCCGGCGCCGATAATGGCAATTTTAACATCTTCTTTATTCACGTTACAGGGCTCTTGAGAATTTTTGTGTCGCATTTTTTAAGATGGGATCGAGGTTGGCGGCAATGTTTCTTACAAAAAACTTTCCGCGGTCAAGCACCGTAATTTCATCGGTGTTAAAAACCAGCAATCCTTCTTCAGCAAATGCTCCCAATGATTCTTCCTCATAGCTGATTGCCTTTTTGATTTCATCTACGCCGATGCCAAAAACCTGTTCTGCATCTTTCCATGAAATATAGTAATTACACATCACTTCGTTGATCACATGGCGGATTATTTTTTCCCGCTGACTGAGTTCATACCCTTTTTCAACGGTGAATTTTCCCTGGTTGATCTGATCAACATAAGTGTTGGTGTCTTTTATATTCTGTGCATAAGCGCTTTCGAGCTGGCTGATTCCGGTGGCTCCGAAAGCATATACCTGGCCCGTAGTTTCGCGGGTACAGTAACCCTGGAAATTACGGTGTAGTTTTTTGCTGTTGAATGCAATGGCCAGTTCATCGTCGGGTTTGGCGTAGTGATCCAGTCCGATGGCTGCATAACCATTTTGGGTAAGCAGTTGATAGCCTTTTTCGAACATGTCGAGCTTTTTAGTTGCCGATGGAAGGCCTTTGGCTTCAAGTATTTTTTGTGCCTTGCGTACCCACGGAACATGTGCATACGAAAACGTTACCAAACGATCGGGCGAGATTTCAATAGCTCTTTCGATGGTTTTGGCAAACGAATCCACATCCTGATAAGGTAGTCCATAGATAAAATCGAGGTTAATACCTGTGTTGGGGTGTTTCCGGATCATAGCCACCAGTTCTTCTACCGGAATAATCGAGCCGTCGCGGTTAACATTGTCCAGCACTTTTTGATCAAAATCCTGAATTCCCAGACTGAACCGGTTGAATTTCATGGCCACCAGCCGTTCAATAAACGCTTCGTCGAGCATGGCGGGATGGCATTCCATCGCAATTTCCGCTTTGTCGATAAAAGTGAAATTGTCGTGAATAACCTGCATGATTTCATCAATCATTCCCACGGGCAACGAATTGGGTGTTCCGCCTCCCCAGTGTACCTGCGAAACTTTTCGGTTCGGATCGAGGTAATTTTTTACCATCAGGATTTCTTTCTTTACGGCATCGACATAGCGCCGCATTTTATCCTGATCCTTTGTTAAATGGGTATTACAGCCACAGTAATAACATATTTTCGGACAGAACGGAATGTGAATATAAATCGAAATATTCTGTGGATTTTCGGTATTCGAACGTTCCAGTATCCGGATGTAGTCATCGGCGGTAAAATCGGGTGTGAAAAAGTTGGCCGGCGGGTAACTGGTGTACCTTGGTACCGGTGTATTGTATTTTTGAATAAGTCTTTGATCGATCTGCATAATCTGAAATTTAAAAATAAAATTTGTTTACGGCGCTATTCCTCTTCGCGCTCGTAGAACGATACATTGAATATAAACGGTAAAAGCAGCAAAAGGATCACACACAATGCAATCTCAATGCCAAATAATCCGCGATAGCCGATTGCATCCGCTATTTTTCCGCTCATTATTGCAATTACCAAACTACTAAGATGGGTGATAACGATTTGGATGGTGAAGTCGGTTCCTTCACGCCCCTTGCGTACCACCTGCATACTCATGGTATAAACAAATACCGACGCCATTGCATAAGTTCCCCAAAGCAATGCAACTCCGATATACATCAGTAACAAATGATGGTTGGTAAAAGTTAAACCAAAAAAGTAAAGCGCCACGATCAGGTTCATGACCGGAAAATACCAGACTGATCGCACAATTCCCCGGCGGCGGAGAAACATTCCGGCAGGAATGGTCATGGCCACACCGCAGGCCGTTCCGAAAATGCCCGAAATAACGCCAATTTTCTTTACATCGTAACCCAGGTCAACAAAGTAAGGTTTTACCATGGTTAGTATTCCGATAATTCCTGAATAAAACAGGAACAGCAGTAATACGTGGCCGCCTATTTTCTTTTGTTTAAAGAAGTAGGCAAAATCGAAAGGTGAAACCTTTTTGGAAGGACCTTTGGTCTCGAGGTCTTTTCGCACTTTGTAGAGGGTAACCGGTATAAGTGCCAGCAACACAAAAGCGCCAAGCGAGTGTAGCAGCATTTTCCAGCCCCAGTAGTGGTAGATAATCAGCAGTACGCCGCTTCCCACCATGGTTCCTATAAAGCTTCCGGCCGATTGCATGCTGTTTCCCAGGCTGCGTTCCTCCTTTTTCAGTACAAGAATGGCAAAAGCGTCGGTGGCAATATCCTGTGTTGCCGAAGCGGTAAATGCAATCACCATCAGCACCACAATGGCTATAAAATCGGTGGCCAGGTTTAGCGAGCCGATGCTCACAATCACCATTGCATAAAACACTTCGGAAGCTAAAATCCAACGCCGGTATTGCGCTTTGGTTTTGCTGGTGAAATCCACCAACGGGGCCCAAAGCAGTTTTAAAATCCATGGAAGTTTTATCAGCTGGATATAACCGATCGACTCCAGCGAATAGTTTTCCATGCGCATGATCACAGGGATCACCGTCGAGAAAAAACTCATCGGGATCGACTGTGCCAGGTAGAGACTCAGCAGCGTGCCGTATTTGTTCAGTTCATTTTTATTCATCGGCCGGCTAGAATGCAATTTTCAGGTTGAATCCCATGGTTGCCGGTTTCCCGATTTGTGCATAGGAATTTCCCAAAGCCTGAAAATAGAAAGAATTGTAATTAGCGTCTAAAATATTTTTACCCCAGAATGCCAGTGTCACATTGTTTTTTTCGAAGGTGATGCGGTGGTTCAGTAATCCGTAGTAATCCTGATAAGCTTCGTTGGTTTCTTTCCAGTAATGCTTTCCAAAACCATTGTAGGTAACGTGAAAACGAACACGGTCGAGCCACGAATTGTCGAGTTCAAGTGTGTAATTTGCACCCGCATTAAATGAGAAACGGGGAACATAAGGAATATAATTTCCGCTGTAGTCTTCGTTTTCGTCTTTAACGTAATCGGTAAATTTAGCATCGTTGTAACCGAAACTGAACCAGGTTTCAAGATTTTTTGCCGGCAGTGCCTTGAGTTCAAATTCAACACCTTTGCTTTCCGATTTTCCGGCGTTGGTCAGCATCGAGCCTGTTCCGCTGGGCACGGTTTGGTATATCTGCTGGTTGGTCCAGTCGATATAAAAGAAAGCCAGGTTGGCATATACGCGTTGTTCCAGCCATTTTGCCTTGATACCGGCCTCGTAATTCCACGATTCTTCGGGTTTGAAAGAGCGATCTTCTTCACGTTCAAATGTGGAATTAAAACCTCCCGAATTATACCCTTTGGCAACAGTTGCATAAGGAACAAAATATTCTGAAATGCTGTATTTTAGCGCAAAACGCGGAAGAATTTCAAAGAAATCCATTTCACTGGCAAAGGTTTCAACCGGTTTAAGTTCTCCGTTTGGAAATTTGTCGTAGAAATAACTCAGCATGGCTTTTTCAAAATCGGCGCGTAATCCCACAGTAAATGAAAGCCCACCTAAATCGAAAGTTGATTGGTGGAAAAAAGCAAGACCTGAATTATTATTGCCGTAGGTCTTGGTATAACGATATTCGTTATAGGGAAGCCGGTATTTTGCGAGGCCGTCTTCGCCATATTCTACCGTAACCGACTTATCCTGATACTGGCTAAACGAAAATATACCAAACATCCAGTTATACAGATTTTGTTCACACGATTGCATGTTGTATTCCTGAGAATACATGTGTTGTTTTTGATTTTGTATTACAAAAAACAACGACTCCGGAGTAAAGTCCTGATCGATATCCTGAAAATCTTTGACCGACTGATAACTTGTTGTAGCGGTAAACAGAAATTTTTCGGCCTGATAACTCAGGTTAATCCCTGTCGACAGCATTTTTCGGTTATACAAGCTCTCATGGTCGTAATTAATCGCTCCCGCCCGGTTGGTTGAATCGTTAAACACAGCATACGGATAGCCGATTTGCTTGCTGTCTTCGTACTGAATGTTACCGTTGATATGGAAATTTTTTAACGGATTGTATGCCAGTTTTAACCGACCTGAATAACTTTCAAGTGCATCCACTTTTGTATTGTTAAATTGGTTGGTGAAAAAGCCTTCGTTGTCGCGCACATTGAAGTTACCCAAAACCGACAGTTTTTCGGTGATTGGCTGGTTGTGTGAAACTTGCACATTCTTTTGATTGAACTTTCCATAATCGGCGGAAACGCTTGTGCGTCTTTTATTGCCGGGTTGATTGGTGATCACGTTGATCAAGCCACCCATGGCATTTCTTCCGTACAAGGTTCCCTGCGGTCCGCGCAGTACTTCGATACGTTCCACATCAAAAAAATCAAAATTGAAAGCTGATTTTTCAAAGTAGGGAATCCCGTCGACATAAAGTCCCACCGATGGTGTATTGATTCGGTTACCCACACCCCGGATATAAACCGGAGAGGTAAGTTTCGAACCATAATCGGGCATAAAAAAGTTGGGAACCACCGCCGAAATATCGGTCAGGTTCTGAATTTTATTGTTTTCAATCAAACGTTCGGGCACCATTGTCGCGGCTGCCGGAATCTCAAATATGTTCCGGTTGTATTTGGGCGATTTTATTTCGATGTCCTCCAAATGGTAATGTTTGATCGAATCCTGTGATGTATTTGTTTGTGCTTTAATCGCTGAAATAAATGGCAGCATCGCCGCTAAAAGCATTACTGTTTTTCTCATGGTTTCAATTTGTTGATGTATCTCGTTCCTTTGAAAATAGGGAACAGGTTATTATTAGGGCATTTGTTTTTCATGCTAATACCGGAGGGGGGCGACAAAAAAAAAGGTTTGGATTTGAATCCTGCTTGAAATGCGTGCTTTTTAACCGGCCTTTCCGGTGAGGTTGTTGAAATATCTTCGGAAGTGTAGTCTCTTCCTGTTTTGTATATTGATTTTCAAAGTGATAAACAAGGTCGGAAACGTAAGTTTCATGCTGTGTATTCAGATTAAATTCAACCTGTTGAGAATTTTCAGTAACACGAATGTTGCCGTTACTGGCTTCTTTAACTCCAAACAGTAGAAAATAGGCATAAAAAAACAGGAAAGCCAAATAGGGGAAGTGGGTTGTAAATATTCCGAATGTAAACATTTGTTTGTGCCTTTTCTGTCAGCCGGCAAAGTTATAAATAAAATTCAGCTGAACAGTAACTTGTATATGTTTTAGAATAGCACTTTAATCCATACATTTGGCAAAATTCAAAGCTTAGGTGATGAAGAAGCTGTTTTTGGTTTTAGTAATACTGTTTTTTATGATCGGCTGTACAACCCGGGAAAAAGTGGATTTGGTTTTAACCAATGCAACGATTTACACAATCGATAATGATTTTAGGATTATAGAAGCCCTTGCTGTAAATCAGGGGAAAGTGTTGGCCACCGGGACTTCCAAAGAGATACTATCAAAATACGAAGGGCAAAAAACACTCGACTTAAAAGGCAAATTTGTATATCCGGGATTTAATGATGCACATTGTCATTTCAACGGATACGGTGTTGACCTGATGCAATATGCCGACTTGCGCGGCACCAAAAGTCCGGAGGAAATTTATGAAGTGATAAAAGCACATCACGAAAAATTTGGCGGAGAATGGATTCTGGGCCGTAGTTGGGATCAAAACGACTGGCAGGTAAAAGAATTTCCGGATAAGACAAAATTGGATGAATTGTTTCCAGATACTCCGGTTTACCTGGTTCGGGTTGACGGGCATGCGGGCTGGTGCAACTCCAAAGCCTTGGAAATGGCTGGTGTAACTTCATCGTCGAAAGTAAATGGGGGAGAAGTATTGCTGAAGAATGGCAAGCCCGGCGGAATTTTGATTGATAATGCCATGAGCCTGGTTTATAGCCTTGTTCCCCAAATAAGTCCGGAACAACATGAAAAAGGATTACTGGCGGCTCAAAAAAATTGTTTCGCGGCAGGATTGACCTCTGTAACCGATTGTGGTTTAGGTAAAAGTGCCATTTTACTGATGGACGAAATGCAAAAGGAAGGGATCCTGAAAATGAGGATCAACGCGATGTTGGATCCAACACAGGAAAACTTTGAATATTTTGTAAAGAAAGGCGCTTACCAAACCGACCGTTTATTGGTGAACACGATAAAAATTTATGCCGATGGCGCGCTGGGTTCGCGTGGAGCTCTGCTTTTAGCCGATTATTCGGATAACCCCGGTAATCGTGGTCTTCAGATAGAATCTCAGGAGTATTACGACAGCATTTGTCAGCTGGCGTACGATAACAATTTTGTAGTGGCGACCCATGCCATTGGCGACGGCGGTAACCGTTTGATTTTGGATACTTATGCTAAGTTTCTGAAAGGGAAGAACGACCGACGCTGGCGTATCGAGCATTCGCAGATTGTTAATCCGGAGGATTTTCAAAAGTTTGGAGAGTATTCGATTGTTCCCTCCATTCAGGCAACGCATTGTACTTCTGATATGTCCTGGGCGGAAGATCGTTTGGGCCCGGAGCGGATCAAAGGCGCTTATGCTTACCAGATTTTACTTCAGCAAAACGGCTGGTTGCCCAACGGAACAGATTTTCCGGTGGAGAACATTGAGCCGCTGTTTACCTTTTATTCCTCGGTTTTTCGTACCGATCATAATGGCTGGCCAGAAGGCGGCTGGCCCATGAACGAAGGCTTGACACGCGAACAAACGCTGCGTTCTATGACCATCTGGGCCGCAAAAGCATCGTTTGAAGAAAAAGAAAAAGGCAGCCTCGAACCCGGTAAATATGCAGACTTTGTGGTACTTGATACCGATTTAATGACAGCCACGCCCGAAGAAGTACTGAAAGCGAAAGTGGAAAGTACCTGGATTGGTGGGGAAAAGGTGTTTTGATGAACCCATTCATTGATATTGGGATCGGTCAAGTTATTGTCTGATTTGCACCTTATTTCAGGGCAAGACACGATTTCTTGTTATCAGGTTTAATTTGTAAAAGATAGCTGGTGACAAAAAACTCTATTTTCAATTATTGTAATTGTTTTATCAATCAACGCAACCATCGGATTGTATTTATCATCTGCTAATAAACCAATAACCTGAATTATGAAAATTCCCAAAATTGTCTCCTGTAAATCTCCAACGCTGTTTTTTAAGCTGTTCGCGTTGTGTTGGTTGTTCTTTGTTTTTGCATTGAAAGCCGAGGCACAAATTGCAGTAATCGGGGGCGTTAATTTTAGCGATGTACGAAACGATGTTTCATTGGAAAATAAAGAAGGGCTTACAGCTTATCATTTTGGGGTAAGTGTTCAGTATTATCCGATAAAAAGCCTCGAAAAATTATCCATTACGAACGAACTGATTTTCTCACAAAAGGGTTATCAGCAAAGCTTCGCCGAGGATTATACTTTCCGTTTTAATTACATGGCATTACCTATTTTAGTTAATTATGAGCCATACCCTTTTTTTTCGATTCAGTGCGGGATTGAACTAAGCCAGTTGATGTCAACGAGTATCAAGCAGGGAATGAAAACATACAGGCATTTCGATACGGGACTGGTGTTGGGAATAAGTGTTTTCGATAACTCAAGAATTAGTTTTTATTCCAGGGCTACTTATGGTCTGAGGTATATGCTGGATTATGTGGTAATTGATGAAATGGGAAATTTTGACAGAGATATAAATGACATCTACAACGTTTGCTTTTCGGCAGGCATTAAAATCAAATTGAGGAATGAAAAAATTGCGTTTGGTAAATAAGCTATGGATGGCAGGTCTGGCGATTGGGCTGTTCGCCTGCAACGGTATATTTGTTCCTGATCCAATCGATCCACGGCTTCCAAAATACACTGAGAGCGGCAACAATGTTGCGGGTGCCTTTGTCGGCAACAAAGTATGGGAATCACAGTTAACGTGGAGTTTGTATGGGTATTCATACGCTCCCTTGGTGAATGTATGGCCTGAAAAAGATAGCCTGGTTATATGCTTTTACGGAAGTGCCGAAAACGGGCATTCAAGTATTGAATTTTCTCTTCATGAATCGGAAGTGGATGGATTTGAGGATATAAGCCATTTGGAAGGACAAAAAATTGCACTTGATGGAGTAACAAATAAGGCATTTTACATTCGTGAATCAAATTATCAGGAAGCATATAAACATAAGGGAATTGGCCAACTCTATATCCGAAATGTTGAACTGAACGATTCATTGAGTAGCGCCATTTTTTCCGGTACTTTTGGGTTTTCTGTAACAGATTCGATTGGTAATACCACTAAAATATCGTATGGGCGTTTTGATTACCGGCTGGGAAAAGAGAACAATTTTTTTATTTCGACCGAGCAGTAGTTAAGCTCAGAATTTCAAAAATACCTTCCCGTTTTTTGCTGATAGTTTAGGTATTCTTCCCCGTAGTTTTCAAGCAGAAATCGTTCTTCTTTCAGAATAAAAAAGTGAATGCCAATAATAGCTGCCAGCGAAAATACGATGTTAAAAACAGAAGATAGCATCGACGCCACTCCAAGAAAATAGAGGTCAAGCGAAAAGAAAAAGGGATTACGAGAAAACGAAAATACTCCGCTTGTGATCAGTTTTCCGCAGTTGTTTTCATCCAGGCCCATTCGCAGCGAAGTTTTGAAATGAACCAGCGTTATCATCCAAAGAATCAGTGCACCGAAAATTAGAATAATGCCAATCTTTTTTAATATTGAAAAATTGAAAAGCAGCGTCGTAACAGATGTTGGAAGAAGGGAGAACGAAACCTGAAAAGCTGGTCGGATCAGCTCGAAAATCCAAATTAGAAAAATAAATGCAAAAACAGGATAGAGCACTTTTGATGAACGGTTCTTTTGAGAAGATGATATTACCTGAATTTGCTTTTGCTTCAGGAGATAAATTCTGCCTACCACAAAAATGAGCATCAGCAGAAATCCCGTCAGCGGAAAGTAATTGAAAAACTCCATCTTATCTGTTTACCCTCTAAAATTAGTTGAAATAGAAGTTAATGCCATAAAAAATCCCCGGTAAAACGACCGGGGAGTAATATCATTCATGGTTTGAAATTTTGTTTAGATATTGGGGAACGAGATTCCGATCATCATCGGATTAAGTTCAGGGCCTTTGCCGTCTTTAAACAACGGAGTAAGTCCGTAATTAACAAATACGCAGAAATCGCCGAATCCGATTCTTCCGGTAAGATCAAATTTAAACTGCGAAAGGTTAAAGTTGCCCCTGGCTTTATCTTTGTTCCCGTCGTATTTAATTTTGGTGTGCGAACCAATGTGTAGGCCGCCAATTATACCACCAGCCAGGTAAAGATGCGATCCTCCCATCCGGAGCGGTGTTTTTCCTTCGAGCATCAAAGGAGCAGTCAGGTAAGTCATTGTCAGTTTCGATTTGTTGAAATTCTCCAGTTCGTCGAGCGAAACCGGAACAATGATTCCGCTGCTTGGATCTTTTTCGATCGTAATGCGGCGATCAAAGCGGTAATCCGAAAAACTAAGTCCAAGTCCGGTTACAAAGGCGAAGTTGTTTTGCTCATTTTTGAAGGCCCACTCGGCGAAATTGATGTTCCAGGTGAGTGATTTTCCGGGAATGAGGTCGAAAAATTCGTTGCCGTTATACATCGAGTAATCGGTGCTGCTAAACAGGTTCATGGCTACTTCAACCCCCGCCCAGTGCGGATTAAAACTCCCGGCCCAGTTTTTTCTTTTGGGTTCTTTGCTTACGTTTACATGGGTCCCGTGCCAGTCTTCCACCACGTCAAAAGTCCGCCGTCCGATCCTGATGCGGGTGGTATCGCCCCAGTCGTCGGTAATTACTTCAACGCCTTTGTTTTCTCCAACTTTAACTTTGGTCCCTCTTCCGTCTTCAACTACGGTAACCACGTTTTTTTTCAGAACTTTTACCTGGGTGGTATCTTCTTGTGCAAAAAGGTTGGTGGCTAGAGCACCGCACAAAAATAAGGTCATTAATCGTTTCATCTTTTTCTATTTTTTGTTTCTGATGCTGTGACGGGCTGCTTAATGGAAAAGTTACAGCAGAATAAAAAAAGGCCCGAAAAATACCCAGTTATTTACCGTCGGCTTTTTCTTTCGGATTGTTAGGAATGGTAAACGCCAGTAAACGAGAATCGTAGTTGATCTCGGTTATTTCGCCTTCATCATCGGTTTTGTAGGTAAGATTGTCTTTGGTAAAGCCCGAAACCAGTTTTAATCCGGCTTTTTTAATCTTATTGATGGAGAGGTTGTCGAGCCCGGTTTTTTCGAGTACTACATCTGCCAGCAGGCGTTCTTCAACGTTGGATTGCGGAGTTTCAGGAATTGAAATGTACATCGTTTCCAGTGTTTCGGCGGCAGGCTGAACATCGAGCGATGCTGTAAGCGATTGTATTTCTTTTGGTATTTCAATGCGAATCCTTTGTGTTACAGGTTTTTCTGCCTGAATATTTTTTTGAATAACTTCCTGAGTTTTGGTACTATTCTTTGTTTCTGTTTTTTGAGGAACAGACTTTTCCGTTACTTCTGTTACTTTTTTATTTTCAGCGGCTGGCTCTTGCGTGAAAACGATTTTCTGCTGAGCATCTGTATTCGGGTTTTTGGGTTCTTCAATCTGGGCAAGCTGATGAATTGATTCGGGATCTTTGTCATTTTTTGTCATCACACTAAAAATCACCAATCCTACTATAAACATAGCAGATATCCGGGAAGCCCAAAGCATAATTGTCTTTCCTACAGTACGTTTGTAAAGCTTATTTTTCTTTTCGAACACGATGTTCACATCAGCTTTTAGCAGGGTTTTTTCAAAAAGATCAACATCTTCCTGTTTTTCAGGATGAGCTAAAATATACCTTTCAAAGTCTTCGGTTTCCTGTTGCGAAAGGTCACCTTCCAGTTTGGCAACTGCCGCCTGGTTGAACTCGCTTTCGAGGTCGTATTTTTCGTGATAAAGCTTTTTCTTTTTATTGAATGTATGCGATTCGGGTACGGCACTTACCGCACTGAAAAGTTCAAGTTCCTCTTTCAGATCGGGATTTTGTTGCAGAAAGTCGATAAAGACATCCACCAGCTGTTCATCGAGCTTACCTTCCAGGTAATCGATGAAATATGCCTCGTAATTTTGTCTTGTGATCTTCATGTTCAACTTTTTTTCTTCTTATGCAACCGCCTCAATGCTTCCGATGTATTTTTTCAGAAATACCCGGGCACGGTAAATATACACTTTTACCTGTGCTTCGCTTAAGTGAGTAAGCTCACCAATTTCTTTGTAATTGTATCCTTCATAATCGCGCAGCAGCACTACTATTCGCTGTACTTCGGGCAATTTATCTACTGCTTCCCGTAATATTTCCGACAAGTCGGTATAATTGTTTTCCTGTCCCTGTTCCGGAAGAATAAGGTCGTCGGCGTAAACCGAATGTTTTTCTTTTCGTATCCGGTCAATCATGGTGTGGTAAGCGGTGGTGAATAAATAAGCCTTTACTTTGTCGGCATTAACATTTTCCACGTTTTTCCACAGCTTTTCATAGCTGTCCTGCACAATGTCCTCTGCCTTGTGCGTGTCCCTAATGCTTTTAAGGACGAACCGGTACAAACGGTCCGAATATTCATCAACAGCCTGGTTATATTCGTTTACGGTCATTCGTTTTCAAACACTGTTCATTTGCATATGACGGGCGAGTGAACAGGAAGTTACAGGGGAAAATACTTTTGTTTCTATTTAACACGTCCAACTTAGTATTTATCCCTGAAAAATAAGGTAATAAGGTTTTGGTTTTTGTATAATTTAATTGTCTACTAAGCTTGGTAAGCAAAGAATAAGGTTTATTTCTGCTCCATTTTGAATGTGTTTTAAAATGGAGGTATTTCTGCAAGCTTGATTAGAATGTGTAAAACCTTATTTTTATGATATTGAGCTTGGTAGCTAAGAAAATTATTTTGAAATAAACCTTATTAACCTTATCAGACATGAAGATTGAATATAACAACCTTTACACTCATTTTGTCCTTACTACTTATCAGCGAATGCCAGTTATCAGGGAAGAAATCCGGGAAAGAATTGAAAAATACATAACGGGTATTGTTTCTAACAATTCATCAAAATTATATGCGATCTATGCAAATCCAGAGCATGTTCATATGCTTGTTTCCCGCTCTCCTTCCATTTCTGAATTGGAATTGGTTTTGGTAGTTGCCAATAGTTCTGAGCGATTTATTAATTCAAACCAATTGATAAAAGGAAAATTTGCATGGCAGCAATCAGCTTCAGCTTTTTCGGTTTCTAAATCAGATGTAGACAGGGTTTGCAGATATATTTTAAATCAACCGGAACATCACCGGCGAACTACTTTTGAAGAAGAATACCAGGAGTTCATAAAACATTATCAAACAGGTATGAAACGCTAGTATCTGTTTTGAAAAAGGGATATTGGGGGCTCAATGATCAGGTAATCTGCAACAACTTCATGAAAATAAAAGAGCCATTCCTAAAAAAGAAATGGCTCTAAATATCTGATAGTTTGATTTTTTTTCTCTCACCACCTGAATGAGGCGAAGTATCCTTATTAGTCAATAACAGTTACCCAGCCGTGGTTATCCGGCTCATCGCCATACTGAATAGCACGTAACTTATTGTACAGTTTTTCACTGATGGGGCCTGGTTTTCCGTCTTTCGAGAAAACGTACGATTCTTTTGTATCGTAGTCGTCAATCCGCTGGATCGGGCTGATAACAGCTGCTGTTCCGCAGGCACCGGCTTCTTCAAACGTAGCAAGCTCTTCCACCGGAACGTGGCGGCATTCTACTTTCATTCCCATTTCTTCGGCCAAAACCATCAAACTCTTGTTGGTGATGGATGGTAAAATAGATTCTGACTTGGGTGTAATGTAGGTGTTATTTTTTACCCCAAAGAAATTGGCTGCACCACATTCATCGATGTATTTTTTCTCTTTTGCATCGAGATAGAAAATATTGGAATAGCCCAACTCGTGTGCTTTTTGTCCGGCAATAAGACTGGCTGCATAGTTTCCGCCCACTTTAAATTTTCCCATTCCAAGCGGAGCAGAGCGGTCGAATTCGCGCATAATCACGAAAGGAGTGGTTTGGAAACCGCCTTTAAAATACGGACCAACCGGAGTCACAAACAGGATGAACATGTACTCGCGGGCCGGTTTTACACCAATTTCGGCTCCTGTGCCAAACAGCACCGGGCGAATGTACAGCGAAGCTCCCGACTCGTAAGGAGGAACAAACCTCTCATTAAGTTTTACCGCTTTGGTTACGGCTTCCATGAATTTTTCCTGCGGAAAGCGGGCCATCAAGGTTCCGTTGGCCGAATCCTGCATACGTTTGGCATTTTCATCCATTCTGAAAACACGGATTTTGCCGTCTTTTCCTCTGAATGCTTTCAGGCCTTCAAACGCTTCCTGCCCGTAATGAATGGCAGAGGCAGCCATGTGCATTGTAAAATATTCACTGTCGCTAACTTCCAGATCACCCCAGGCGCCATCTTTATAGGTGCATCTTATGTTGTAATCTGTTTTTCGGTAGCCGAAACCAAGATTATTCCAATCGATATTTTCCATTTTATTATTTTAAGTCTTGTTAATTCGGAATGAATGCAACTTTTGTTGCATAGCCAAAGTAAGGAAATTTTCCGGGATTAAAACACGATAATAGTCACCGAAGTCTACTCACAGCAAATGTTTTAAAGCTGCTTAATATTGGCGGTTTTTAGAGATTGGAACCAGGTAGTTTCCGGAACTTGCAAATTCATTTCATTGGATGGAATAAAGTTCTGAACTGATCAAAATCCCAGATTTTCGCGTTTATTTCAGTTTTTCATTGTTTTGATGACGGTCTTTGTCCCTTGTTGTTTTTTTCCCGATATTTTTGATAAATGCCTCACTTAAGTCAACACCGGTTTGATTGGCCAGGCAAATCAACACCCACAGAACATCCGCCATTTCGTCGGCCAGCTTGTATTCTTCATCCGACTTTTTAAACGACTGATCGCCATATTTTCGCGCCATAATGCGCGCCAGTTCGCCCACTTCTTCGGTAAGTATAGCCATGTTAGTCAGCTCGCTAAAATAGCGTACTCCAATGGTTTTGATCCATTCATCTACTTGTTGCTGGGCTTCTTTTATGCTTATGTTTTGCGAATTCATTTCCTGAAAAATTAAAAATCCTTTTGTTTTGAATCAATGATAATGGTTACCGGACCGTCGTTCACCAGGGCTACCTCCATCATGGCGCCAAACTTACCGGTGCCAACTTTTTTACCCAGCGCTTCTTCCATCGAAGCCACAAATTTCTCGTACATCGGGATGGAAAACTCGGGCCGCGCCGCACGAATGTACGAGGGCCGGTTTCCTTTTTTGGTGCTGGCCTGAAGCGTAAACTGGCTGACAACAATTACATCGCCCCCCACATCCTGTACTGATAAATTCATCACCCCGTTCTCATCATCAAAAACGCGAAGCTGAGCTATCTTTTTTACCAGGTACGATATATCTTCCTCTGTATCTTCGCTTTCGATACCCACCAGGACCAGCAGTCCTGTCTCTATTGCCGAAATCTTTTCTCCTTCAACAGTAACGGAGGCTTCTTTTACTTTCTGAATAACTACACGCATAAATTTTTGATTTTGCTTTGCTAAGGTATAAAAAGGGAAGTAACTCTCAACTTTTGAGATTTGACATTGTTTAGTATTTTGCAATAAAAATTGAACAGAACAAATGAGAATCATTCATGTTTTTATATACCTGCTTATTTTTCCTGTATGCTCCTGGGCGCAAAAAGCAAGTTTAAGTGGTAAAGTGGTAGATGCCACCAGTAACGAACCGCTTCCGTTTGTAAATGTGGTGGTGGCCGGAACGGGTATTGGGACGGTTACCGATACCGAAGGTCATTTTGTTTTGAAAGGTCTTGAGTCCGGATTTATTCGGGTAGAGGCGTCGTTTGTGGGATACCGGAAAGTGATTTCATCTGAAACGGAAGTTCGGCAGGCCGGTAATGCTTACATCGAAATTAAGATGGAAAAAAGCCGCGAGAACATTGATGAGGTAACGGTTAAAGCTTCTCCTTTTCGGGTGACGATGGAAAGCCCCTTGTCGATGCGGACGATCGGGGTGGGAGAGATAGAGAAAAGCCCGGGTGCCAACCGCGATGTTTCGCGTATTATTCAATCTTTTCCCGGAGTTCAGTCCACGCCGGCTTACCGCAACGATGTGATCATCCGGGGGGGCGGGCCTTCAGAAAGCCGCTTTTTTCTCGACGATGTGGAAATTCCCAACATCAATCATTTCTCCACACAGGGTGCTTCGGGGGGCCCGGTGGGTATTTTGAATGCCGATTTTATCCGGGAAGTGAATTATTACTCAGGTGCTTTCCCTGCCAATCGTGGCAATGCTTTAAGTGGAGTGCTGGAGTTCAGGCAAATCGACGGCAACGAAGAGAAGATGCAGTTTCACGGAACGCTCGGTGCTTCGGAAGTGGCTGCTACCCTTGACGGGCCGCTGGGCGAGAAAACCAACTATGTTTTTTCGGTGCGCCGTTCGTATCTGCAATTGTTGTTCAGCGCTTTGGAACTGCCGTTTCTGCCCAATTTCACGGATATGCAGTTTAAGGTGCGTACCCGTTTCGATCAAAAAAATGAACTTACGCTGATCGGGCTGGGGGCCTACGATGTGAATAAGCTGAATCTGGATATCGAAAACCCGGATGAGGAACAGCAATACATTTTGAGCCAGCTGCCCGAGAACCGCCAGTGGAGCTACACTGTGGGAGCTGTTTACAAGCATTACCGCGACAATAGCTATCAGACTTTTGTGGTAAGCCGCAGTCAGTTGAAAAACCTGTCGGATAAGTACCTGGATAATGACAAAAGTACCGTGGATAACCGGATTTTGGATTATGAATCGCAGGAAGTAGAGAATAAGATCAGGCTCGAGAACACTTCCCGCATCGACGGGTTTAAGCTGAACTTTGGTGCAGGGCTTGACGTGGTCAATTATCTGAACAACACAGTTTCAGGGCGTTTTTACGAAGGAGAATTGCAACAGGTAAATTACGACGCCGATCTTTCGTTGCTAAAATATTCGCTCTTTTTTCAGCTTAGTAAAAATGTTTTTGACGAACGGTTGGCGCTCTCGCTGGGTGTACGTACCGACGCCAACAATTACTCGGCCAGCATGAACAACCTGCTGGAACAGATCTCTCCTCGGTTTTCGGCTTCGTACAAACTGAGCCCGCAATGGAGTCTTAATTTTAACACGGGGCGCTATTACCAGTTGCCGTCGTACACTTCGCTGGGTTTCAAACAGGACGATGTGCTGGTGAACAAGCAAAACAAGCTGAAATATATTTCAGTGGATCATTTGATTGGAGGGCTTGAATTTCGACCCAAATCAACGGTTCAGCTTTCGGCTGAAGCATTTTGGAAAAGCTATGCCGACTATCCGTTTTCGGTGAAAGACCAGATCAGCCTGGCGAATAAGGGAGCCGATTATGGTGTGATTGGTGATGAGGAAGTGGTTTCAAGCTCTGAAGGAAGAGCTTACGGGGCGGAATTTCAGGCACGCATTAATTCGAGTGAGGGCTTTAATTTCAACCTTTCTTACACGCTGGTGCGCAGCGAGTTTAAAAACGGCAGCCAACAATATATTCCTTCGAGCTGGGACAGCCAGCATTTGCTCGTTTTGACCACTACCAAAGACCTGAAAAAAGGCTGGAGCCTTGGAGCCCGCTGGCGGTATGTGGGAGCTTTGCCTTACACTCCGTGGGATTTGGACAAGTCGTCGCTGGTGGAAGCCTGGAACCTGAGTGGCGGCCCTTACTACGATTTTTCGCGTCTTAACAGCGAGCGTCAGCCTGCTTTTCATCAGCTGGATGTGCGGGTAGATAAGGCTATTTACGGAGAAAAGATCACGACCAAGTTTTACATCGACATTCAGAATCTGTATAATTTTCAGGCCAAAACCAACGATATTGTGGTGCGGGCAACCGATGCCAGTGGTAATTTTCTGCTGACCGACAACGGTACCCGCTATCAGCTAAATGTGATTGAAAACAAATCGGGAACGGTGCTTCCCACCATCGGTGTTATTGTTTCGTTTTAACGAAGTTTGCTCAAAAAGCAGCGAGTTCAGCGATCCATCGCTCTTTTTCATGTTCGCTGAGGAAGCTGGCTTTAAAACTGTTTTTGGCAAGCTTTAGTATTTCTTCTTTTGATAGCTTCAGTGCTTCAGCCGTTTTCCGGAAATTCTGGTTCAGATAGCCACCAAAATAAGCCGGATCGTCAGAATTTACAGTTGCCATAATACCCGCATCGAGCATTTTTTTTAGGGGATGATCCTTCAAATTGTCCACCACTTTTAGTTTTAAATTGGAAAGCGGACAAACCGTCAACGGAGTCTGACGTTTGGCGAGTTCCTTCAGCAACTCCGGATCGTCGATGGAACGCACACCGTGATCGATACGTTCGGCATGCAGTAAGTTCAGGCTGTCCCAAATATTTTGTGCGGGGCCTTCTTCGCCGGCATGTACTACCACACGAAAGCCTTCTTTACGAACCATTTCAAAAACCCGCTCAAATTTGATGGGCGGGTGACCTAACTCGGAAGAATCAAGGCCAAATCCGGCAAAATATTCGCGAAACGGCAGACATTCCCTGAAAGTGGAAATCGCATCTTCTTCACTCAGATGACGCAGGAAATTTGGAATCAACAGGCTGGTAATTCCCCATTGTTCGCGTGCATCATTCAATGCTTTCTGAATCCCGTTAACCACTGTATCCAACGCAACTCCGCGATGTGTATGGGTTTGCGGATCAAAAAACACTTCGGTATGCACAATGTTTTCTTCGCGGCAACGACTCAGGTAAGCCATGGTCAGATCATAAAAATCCTGTTCCTGCAACAATACGTTTGCTCCCTGGTAATAAATATTGAGAAACTCTTGCAGGTTTTTAAACTCGTAAGCTTTACGAAGCGCTTCAACGCCCGCGTATTTTAACGGAATACTGTTTCGTTCTGCCAAAGCAAAAATCAATTCGGGTTCAAAAGTCCCTTCAATATGTACGTGTAATTCGGCTTTCGGAATGGCCTGAATAAGTGCCGTTAGATTTTCTGTCTGCATTGTTCTTTCTTTTGTTAAAGATAGAAAACACGCCAATAACTACAAACGTTCATTGTAAGCAGAATTTCTATGGGAAGAATTAATATTTCATGAGTAAATTCAGCAGGCCACGGTCGAGTTTCTGGCCGTACCAGTCTTCGTAATCCACATCCTTTCTTCCGGAATTCAGTAAGCCGAAAGTTCCGTTAAATTCCCAAAGTGCATATCCGATTCCATGCTGGGTCAGCACATCCAGCACATCGTTAAACCAGGCCAGGAAAACATCGTGCGGGGTTTCCTGCCAGCAACCACATTCGCCACAGTGCACACCCACTCCTTTTTGCACAGCTTCAATCCAGGGCGCATAGAATTTCTCGATACTGCTGCGGTCGAAATACTTTCCGTCAATGGTTCCCGGCCAAACGGGTTTTGGCGCGTCATCCGGATTTTTGAATACCCACGGTGCGCGGTAATGCGAGATATAATGAGGAAAATAACCGCGGCAACTTTGTCCGATTTCCAGATCAAACAACTCGGGGATCACATCGCTGCCCACGTTATTTCCGTCGGCCATTACACGGTGTTTCGGGTTGTATTGCCGGATAGTGTTCAGGGCTTTTTGAGCCACTTCGCGGTACAAAGCCCCCGGGATGGCTCCCCGTTTTGAAAACTGATCGTTCATATCTTCGCGGGTGCAGGGCTCGTTTACCAGGTCGAAACTGATCTGGTCGGGAGTTTTGGATGCAAAACGTTTGGCCCACATTCCCCAATGGAAATAAAAGGCTTCCTGCGCCTCTTTGTCCTGCCAGAGATTGTACGGTTCGTTAAACCCGGCATTCACACAAAAGCCCGGTGCCCGGTGCAGGTTCAGGCTAATATGAAGTCCGTGTTTGTTGGCCTTGTCAACCAGTGCTTCAATTTTATCAACTTCCTTTTCGTTGATTTTGAGCACATCGTCGGGTGTAATATTTCGTTGCTGATCGAAATCAATATATCGGGGATAAGCCATCGGAAGACGCACAAAATCAAAACCCCAGTCGGCCATCCATTTAAATTGTTCTTCGGTGGTTTGTGGTCGTCCTCCACCATTCAGGGCGGGAGCAAAATAATCGAGCAGATTAAATCCTTTCCAGCGCGGCAGCGGATTTTTGACACTTGCAGGGGAAGTAAAAGCTGAAAGTCCTGATAAGCTAACGGCAGTTGCAGCAGTACCTGCGGTTTGCAGAAAATGTCTTCGTTTCATCTGTATAAAATTTTTTGATTTCTGAATGTTCAAAAAATTTGAAGACATTCAGGAACTCACATAAATTTTAATCATTCTTGTTTTTGAATTTAGAATGAAGAAAATTCATTTGCGTTTCATTGGTTCTGATTATAAATGACTCTTGTAAAGATATCATTTGCAGCGGAAAACTCAAAAGGAGGAAAGCAGTGGAAATGTGGCTGTTAATGTTGAATTTCGCGGCCATACTTTCCGGCCACAACACTGATGTAAAACAGCTGAAAAGCATGATAGATCATCACCGGAACCAGGAACAGACTGCCCAAAGTACTTCCTGCAAAGAGAACTCCTACCATCACCGAACCGTGAACCAGCGATTTCTTCGAACCACAAAAAAGAACGGTGATCCGGTCTTCGCGGTTGAGATGCAGTTTGCGGGTAAGGTATTTGGTTCCTTCAAAAACGATAAAGAAAAGGGCGATGACACCTGCAGACAAAATAAGGAGTGAATGCACCGGAATACTAGTGAAAATGCCGTTGGTAAACGATTCGCTGAAACTGCGGTAAACAATGGTAAGAATCACTGATTTGTCAAACCAACTGATGCGTTTCCGGTTGCGGTTGGCCCAGTCCCCCCAGGAACGATGCAGAATAAGTCCTACTATTACCGGTACCAGCACTTGCAACGTTAGATCGCGAATTACAGGACCGAATGAAAATGAACCGGCTTGCTGATCGAGGAAAAGCCCCATCCAGGCAGGTGTAAGAATGATGCCGATCACTCCTGAAATGCTGGCATTAAAAATGGCTGCCGGAATATTTCCCCCGGCTATGGAAACCATCACCACCGATGAAGAAACGGTGCTGGGTAAAGCTGCCAGAAAGAAAACAGCCAGCCATAAAATTTTCTGGTCGCTTCCCCTGAAAAGCGGGTAGAATAAAAGCAGTAAAAACGGAAACACAAGAAAAGTGATAGCCTGAATAACAACATGAAGTCGCCAGTTTCCAAGGTCATGTTTTAATCGTGCCGGATCGAGTTTCAGTCCGTAGAAAAAGAAAAGCAGGGTAATGCCGTATTTAATCAGCACCCGTAATTCAATAGTGCTGCCTTCTGCTCCAACACCTGGGAAAAAACGGGCCAGCAAAATCATCAACAGGATTCCGGCAATAAATGGATCGGGAACTACAGTGCGAATAATTCGCCTGAATTTATCTGACATCTTCTCTTTTTACTTTCCGGTAAAGATGTAGATTTTCTGTGAGATGCAATTTTCAACCAATATGAAATCGCTGGGGAGTGTGCTTAGTTTAAAATATCTTTTTGAATACCGGAAGTTGCTTGACCAGCCAGGCGGTAAGAAAAGTGAGCAGCAAAGCCAAAGGTGCCAGAACCAGAAATTTAAGGTAGGGCGGAATGGAAAGTGGCAGAAAAACAGCGCTTAAAGCAACAATCAGAGGGGCATGAAAAACAAATACACCGTAAGCGCTTTCGGATAAGTGCCGGGCGAATTTTGGCTGAGCGTTAAACCGGTCTTTAAAAATTCCGAGTAAACCCATGATCAACGAAAAACCCACCAATTGTTCCCACAAAGCATACGAAAAGGATTGATAGGTAAGGCCTCCCATAAAAGGATCAAGTCCGGAGCTTATTGCTTTGCCCCCTAAAAATACCGCCGGAAAGCCAATAAAAATAAGCGCTTGTGCAAAAAGGAACCACTGTATTCCCATTTTTCGGTTAAAATGTTCCAACCAGTTGTTTTGCCAGGCTATGGTTCCAATAGCAAACAGAACAATGTACTGCACAAAGAACGGAAACTGAAAGTTTGTAAAACTCCAGCTCCAGCCAACGGGCAGCCAAATACGGATGATAAACTGCGCCATTCCGATTAAAAGAGCTGCGGATAGGATTTTTTTTGTTCCGGGAAAAGGGATACGGATTTTTAGGGGAGTCATTCTGATTAGAAGATAAAAGGCCGTGAAGATCAACAACGCTTCCACAAACCACATGGGGCCGAAACCAAAGGTACGCCCCGAAAAAATATGTTCGAGTAGGCCGGGCTCCTGCTTGCGGATATAGTGGTTGGCAATAAAGTTGGTCAGGGGATTCAAAATAAAAAAGAAAAGCACGGTCGGAATTCCCAGGCGGATCAGCCTGTCGGAAACAAAACGCCCGGTGCCTTTGCGTTGGAGCGACGGAACCAGGAAAAATGCAGAGATAAAGAAGAACATCCCCATAAAAAAGGCCTGGTTCGAAGCCACAAACATCGACAAGGGTATGATCTCCGGAAGTCCGGCTTCTGCTTCGTTGTAATACCATCCACCAGGGGCTCCGTAGGTAATGGCAAGATGATGAAGAACCACCAGACTGATCAGGAAAATCCGGAGGTTGTCGATGTAATAAAGGCGCTTACTGGTCATTTACTGTTTTGATTTTGAGTGGTTTAAAGGTATAAAAAAGTAGATACCTTTTGCAGAAGCCGGGCAGTAGGTTTTGATTCGTTTGTTGGGAGTTTCTGTCTGTTATTGTTTTAATGCGTGAATATTGGTACTTACCGGAGTGGCTGATACAAGGGTTTGAAAAACAACGCAATAACGTTCGGTGAGTTTCAGAAGGGTTTGTTTCTTTTCATCGTCGGCATCGCAATCGAGCTCAAAATACAAACGAATGTTTTTAAAACCCACCGGAACTTCCTTCGAAACTCCTAAAGTCCCTTTAAAATCGAGGTCACCTTCCGCCCTTACTTTCCCTTCTTTGATGGTGACTCCGATGGAAGTTGCTACAGCATTTAGTGTAACTCCGGCACAGGCTACCAGTGCTTCGAGCAGCAGATCGCCCGAACAAAGCATGGTTCCGTCGCCACCCGTTGCCGGATGCAGACCTGCCTGGGTAAGTGCCCGACCGATGTCTACTTTACACGAAATTCCTTCGCCCAGCTTACCCGTAGCATGCAAAGTAATAATGGCCGATTCGGGATCGTCGGCGTACTTTTTTTTAAGCGGAGCCTGCAGCCGTTTTAGTTCTTCTGTTTTCATCGGATGGTGTATAAAAAGTAAAAGGAGGCTGAACCTCCTTTCTTCATACGCAAATTATTGTTTCTGGTTTTCCGGTGGACAAACCGTCATTTCGGGTACTACGTCCCAGGTGGTCCTGTCGACATAACCCGATCCGATGTAATGACTGCCGTCTTGTCCCATAATATTCCACCGAATCAAATAGACAGGATCCATACCTTCTTCGAAATCTATTTTATCGGTTTCGCGAATGGTTAGCACCTCTCCGTTGGTGCTGGTTAACGTGCCGCTAAAATTGATAATGATCCATTCGCGTACCCCGTCTTTGTAATGTACACGCCAGTGCGAACGAATATTTCCGGATACATAATCTACCATTTCTCCGTTGCAAAACAGGGGTGTCATGTATCCGTCTTCAGTGAATTTAGCCTGGTAGGATTTGGTTTCCGCCGATTTTAAAACAGCATCAGCTTCGTTTTCATACATGTCTTCTTTGGTACATCCCATCATCAGAAAGGATAGCCCTAATACAAGTAACGCAATTTTTTTCATGATTCATTTTTTAGAGTTAGAACCATAAGCGGGCACTTAAAACCCGCTGATTATTAATTGTTTATTTTTTAGTTCTTTGACATTTTTGTAATCGTATTTCGTAAGTACTTCTTTTATAGGAGTTTTGTCGAGTAGAGATATGCTAAGGAT
>NZ_JALGYW010000028.1 GCF_023111095.1 Maribellus sp. YY47 | reverse complement strand
ATCTCAGTGACAACTTGCAATTTAAAGGACATCGAATAGTCCTTCTGTGTACGCTTAACGTACTGTGAATGATTGATTTCTTTCATAACGCTACTTTTTGTGTAACGCTATTTCAGGACGAGACATTATAATAAAATAAAAAGGTGTTTGGAAGTCCAAACACCTTTTTTATTCTATCAGCTTCAATTGCCTACCATTGCTCGTCGTAGCCCTGGCCATAGCCACCGCCACGGCGATCACTGCCGCCTCTGCGGTCTCCGCCACCTCTGCGATCACCGAATTTACGGTCTCCGCTGCCACGGCGATCGTCGCTTCTAAAGCCGCCACCGCCACCACGGCGATCACCGCCACCGCCGCCACGGTTAAAACCACCGCCACGGTTGAAACCGCCACCGCCACCGCGGTTAAAGTCTCTTCTGGGGCGTTCCTGTTGAGGATTGGCCTCTTTTACAACAATGTTTTTTCCGTCTAATTCTGATTCGTTCAGAGCAGCAATAGCTGCATTTGCTTCTTCATCGTTTGGCATTTCAACAAAACCAAAACCTTTCGAGTTCCCAGTCTCTCTGTCAATGATAACTTTGGCAGAGGATACTTCTCCGTGAGCAGAGAAGAGTTTCAGTAGGTCTTCATCTGTAGTAGATGAGTTTAACCTTGCAACAAATAAATTCATAAAAAAATAGAAAAATAAAGTAATGTATAAATTGTAAAACACAGGTGCTTTTAACACCATTTTAAATCAATGAATTATGAAGAACGTTAGAAATTAAGACAGAAAATCACGAAGTGAAAAATGAGTGAAGAACGTATTAAATTCTATATGCAAATAAAAGTACTATTTATCAGATTTACACTATACCTGCAAGTCTTTTTTTATAAAAAATTTGGATTTTTAAAAAGACCTTTCCGGAGAAAGGTCTCTGTAAGGTGAAATTTAAGTATTAATTACTCCCACAATATGGGAATTGTTCTCTGTTTTAATGTGTTTCAAATATAAGTATAATCTGGATTTTAGCTTATATCTTTTCCTTAATCTTCAGTTATGCTGATCAGTATTCGTTGAAATGAGCAACAATGTGTTTGTTTCTCAAAATGTTGACAATAGAATCCACGATCAGGTCATCTTCGAGTGAGGCGTAATTGAAAATAACGTCGAAATCATCGTTTTCCGCTTTTCGTCCAATTACTTTTTCGATGAATGAATCTCTTTTTTCATCCATTTCAACAATAAATTTCTCGGCTTCTGCGCGCGTCACATCCTTAATTTGCATAATTCGGTTGATGCGCCAGTCGGTTGGGGCTTCCAGCCTGATATTTAATTTGTTGGGAACGTTTTTGAGGATGACTCCTGCAGATCTTCCTACAATTATGGTTCTCCCCTGGCAAGCCAGCCGGCATATGATTCCTTTTAAGGTCCGGATCAGGTTTTCGTCAGAGATATCGTAAATCGTTTCGTCAGAAAATGCTTGATCAACGGTTTTTAAGAATTTTACTGCATCGCCGGTTTCGTTATCAAATCCACCTTCCACCACCTCGCCAATCATTTCGTCTACTACTTGCGAGAACATGGTCTTGTCGACCCATTTCCAATCGGCATCGGTTTTGGTATCGGACATATAACTGTATCCGGTTAAAATTTTCGATAATTTGATGGCGATTCGCTTGGCGGAACATCCTGCCTGGCGGGAGATGGTAATAAAGGGGCCGGGGAAATCCCCTGTTTCTAAATTCATATGTCGATAGTTCTGTAAATAACTGTTGAAGAAATTCTCCATTTTTTGCATAAGTTAAGCAACTGGTTTATCCATATCTAATTTACGATCAAATATTCGGGAAATACACACAATATGTTTTAGAATACCTGAATTCAGAGATGTTCTTTAACAAGTTTCGGGAGAATCAGGTAAAATCGCTACTTTTAAGTCGTCCGAATAAGGGCTTGTAAATGTAAATTGGCCGCCAATGCATCTATTTTAATCGATCAAACTACCGATTTATGAAATCAGCTGTAAAAACTGCTTTAGCGTCCTACGGAATGTCAGGACAGGTATTTCACGGACCATTACTGAAAGTGAATCCGGGCTTTGAAGTGATTTGTATACAAGAGCGAACAAAAACGCTTTCCAAAAAATTATTTCCGGGAGCATCCATTGTTCGCAGTTACGCTGAATTACTCAATCATCCCGAAGTGGAACTGGTTGTGGTGAATACTCCGGACCATCTTCACTACAGCATGGCCAAAGCTGCGCTGGAAGCCGGTAAACACGTGGTAGTAGAGAAACCGATGACTTTGCGATCTGAAGAAGCAGAAAAATTGATAACTCTGGCTGAAAAGAATAAACTGATGCTCACCGTTTTTCAGAACCGAAGATGGGATGCTGATTTCAGGACAGTGCAACAGGTGGTGAAGGAGGCAAAATTTGGCAGGCTGGTGGAATTTGAATCGCATTTTGACCGTTACCGGACGTATGTGGCGCCCAACACCTGGAAAGAAGAAGGAGACGAGTATGTGGGCGTTCTTTATAACCTCGGTGCGCACATGGTTGATCAGGCAGTCGTGTTGTTTGGGATGCCCAAAGCGGTGACGGCGCATTTAAGAATCGTCAGAAAAGGGGGAGTGGTTTACGATTATTACGATATTCGGCTCGAATACGATGGTTTTGCTGCTTTGCTGAAATGCTCTTACCTGGTGAAGGATCCGGGGCCAAGGTATACGATTCACGGTGAGTTGGGGACTTTTTACAAATGGGGGATCGATCCGCAGGAAGAATTATTAAAGGCCGGGCATTTGCCAACAGGCCAGGATTGGGGGGCAGAGCCACCCGAAGAATGGGGAACCCTGATTTACGAAGAAAACGGCGAAGAAATTGAAATGCTGGTGGAAACCGTCCCCGGAAATTATAACCTTTTTTACGATAATGTTTTTGAGGCTATCCGAAATAAGGCAGATTTGGCCGTAAAACCCAAAGAGGTTGCTGGCGTTATCCGCATACTGGAAGCCTGTTTGCAAAGCAACCGCGAGAAGTGCACGGTTGCTTTGTTATAATTTAAGTCTTCGCCCAATTAAAATGGAGGTTTTTTATTGTTGTCTTTAGTTAGGCACAATAACGATTTATGATCGGTTAAGTTTTGACAAGGCCCTTTCCATGCGACCTACATAGTTGTCGATTTGTTCCTTTTCTTCAAAACCGACAATCATCATATCTACGCTGCCAAGCCCAAGAACAAAGGCAAGTGCATTATCGATTTTTTCGCTGTCGTCGCGCAGTTTGCCATCGCCAATTAGCTTCATGCCGATAACTCCTTTTCCCGATTGATGAAGTTGATGTATGACCTCAACCACTTCCTGTGGATCGGGTTTGTCCATCGCAATTCCATAAGGATTGATCCGAACATGAATCACATCTACCCACGAACTTTCGAGCGCTGCTTTCATTGCCGAAAGCGAATGAACCGAAACACCGTGGGCACGAATTATGCCTTTGGCCTTCAGGTTTTCCAAAACATCCATTTGAGCTTTCATGCTGTCGGTCCAGTCATCGTCAACCATACAGTGCAACTGCACCAAATCGATGTAATCGGTGTTTAGCTCTTTTCGGAAGCGGTCTACTACAACATCCGCCGGTGGACGCTCATTTTCGGGAATTCCGCCGCTGCGTTCCCATATTTTTGTGGTAAGCGTGAGTTCGCTGCGATCCATTTTTTGCATCGCCTCTGCCAGCATTTGATGCGTTCCGTAAGTATCGGCTAAATCGAAATAACGAATTCCTTTTTCGTAGGCATGATGCAATAACTCCAGACTTTTGGCTTTATCCTGCCGGGTAAGAAAACTGGTGCGGTTGGTGGCATGAACACCGGTGCCTAATCCCAGTAGGGTGGTTTTTATCCCTGATTTTCCAAGGCTTACTTTTTGAAACGGATCGAGACTGGAAAAACGGGTAGCTTCGGCATAAAGCGGATTTGAAAAAAGCAAATGAGCCGTGCCCAAACCAAGGG
The DNA here is from genome assembly GCF_023111095.1 of Maribellus sp. YY47. Taxonomy (GTDB): domain Bacteria; phylum Bacteroidota; class Bacteroidia; order Bacteroidales; family Prolixibacteraceae; genus Draconibacterium. The sequence continues at coordinate 55,932 of NZ_JALGYW010000028.1, read as the reverse complement.
CTCCGATAAATTTTCTGCGATGAATGTTTAAGCCTGCCATAGAGTTAAGTTTTAGATTTCATAATGTTAGCCGGTACTTTTATCTCTCGTGGTAAAGTTCTGACTGTATGAAGATAACAAATTAAGGGATTTTTGGTTGATAATGGCGTTTCAGCCAGCGAGCCAAGCCGTCAAGCCCGGGGAAAAGAACCCGTTCTGTAATGTTGGCCTGATCGAGTTTGTCGCGAATTTCCCACTTTAATTCGGCCGGAATGATAATACGCCGGTAAACTTCGGGATGTTTTATCAGCCAATCGTCCAGAATGGCGGTTGGACTTGTCATGATCGAGAACAGGGCAAACTGGTTTACAATCCGGTCGTCGAGCGAAGGTGGTTCAAAAAACAAAACATGACCGCCACCTAATATTTCATCCAGCTTTTGTACCGATGGCGCCTCCGATTCCAGCAACTCGACTGTAAAAACATTGCATTTTTCAACATCGAGCAGCTTTTTTAATGGAGCAGGAATTTGCTCGTTCACTTTAACAAAATCGACCTGCCAGATCACTCCGTCGATATCAAATTTTTCGGTGTTGGCGGTTGCAAAGTGCATGGCCACAAAAGGCGAATAGGTCCAGTCTAAAAGCCGGGTTGATAAACCGTGATGTTGGGCCAGTACCAGGGCCCGCAGTTGCGTGCTGGTTTGATGGTTGTCTTCTGTGCGGGCGTATTTCCGAAAGTTGCGCAGAATGTGATATTCCAATTCCGGACGAAATCCGCAGTTTCGCAGAAAACTGTTTTCCAGTTGATACTGGCAATCCGATAGCCCCCTGAATGCATAATCGCTTCTGAATCGTCCCATTCCCGGCTTCCACGAATCGTGATATACTTCGTTAACAAGCTGATCCCAATTTGAAATCCGGATATCGTTAGAGGTGATTTTGCAATTCATCGGTTGACTTTTTTACGCTATCTAAAGTAATAAAACAATCACGATTCTAAGGAATCACCAACAAAAATGAACGTAAAAATTTTACTCCTATCGGGGAATTGTTTTTAATTTTTAATGCAGAATATTCAACGTGAAATTCCCCGGATCCAATTTGCCGGATTTTGTTGGATATTCTTTAAAAATTGATTTTCAGAAAAAAAGAGGATGAAACATCCCCTTAAACGATTCATTGTAAACAATGAAATATTTATCTGTGATTTGAAAAGTTATTCTTTTTCCAGTATAGTATCAGAAGTGCCGCTTCCGGCAACAGTATCTTTAGCTGATTTTTCTGTTTCAGCCTCCTTAAAATCAATTGTTTTTTCAGGTGCCACAGGTTTGGCTTTGTGAATAATAATCTTCTCTGCAGGAGTACTTCTTTTTACGAAATCGAACTTGTTGGAGATTTTTAATCCGAGGATATAAAAAATAGAGGAGATCAGAATGATTGTTTTCATACTACTGAAATTGTTTGTTTAGAAAGCTATAGTATGTAACTCGCAGGTAGTTTAATCACATTCTCAGTTGTAAATAGTTTACATGCTCGTTTCATTATCGGTTTCTGTTTTCGAATTCTCTGCAAATTATGTAAACGACACTAAAGACAGAAATGATATCGGTCAATCTGCTTCGTTTTTCTGCGAACGACCTGTTTTTTTCTACGAAATGTAAGTTAAGGGATCAGAAAACAAAAAAAACAATAGTGTCAAATCATTTATAAATCTCCAGTTTGGCCAAATAATCGAAGTGTTCGCCTGTAAACATCTGTTCGCAGGAATAACCCGTTTGCATTGCCGTTTTTTGCAGCAGTTTGAAATCGATAAACAACCAATCGAATTCCGAATGATGATCCCTGAACGATACTTCATATTCCATTTCTCCATAATAGCCATCGTTTGAAAGGTCAATCCACATCGAGCCATCTTCTTCTTCAAAAAGATATTTTATGTCAGAAGAATCAATCAGAATTTGTCCGCCTTCGTTCAGAAGGGTCTTTAAATGAAAAAGCAGCCTTTTTAAGCCGTTTACAGTGCCGCCAATTCCTGCGCCGTTCATCAACAACAAAATGGTATCAAATTTGGCGCCTTCGTACCTGTAAATGTCAGCGGTGATGGTTTTTTGAATCCCGCGCGCCTGCATAACTTCCACGGCCAGTTCCGATTGTTCGAGTGCGGTTACATCTTTTTGGTTGTTTTGAAGCATCAGGGCATGACAACCGGCAGCAGCCCCCACATCCAGAATACTTCCGCGACACAATTGCAGCGCCTTTTTTTCGAGTTCGGGCATCTCATTTTCATTCCTGAAAAAGTAGGCCACGGGGATGCTTTCGTCTTCGGTGTAGTTCGAATTTACCGCTATATCAGGGGCTTTCCCCTGCTCGAAATACTCTTTTATTGCTGCGCCAAACGGATCGTTCATCAAAATAATATTTATTGAATGGAATTTTATCGGGTGCAGAGTGTAATTTCTGACCGCTGCGAAGATACAAATCCTTTGATAATTATAAATTTGACAATCCTGACAAAAACCAAAAATGAAACATTTATTTATACCGCTATTCCTTATTTTATTGCTGATGGCTTCGTGCCGGAAACCAACCAAAATCTCCGATTGGCGTGGCCCTGACCGCAACGGAATCTATCCTGAAAAAGGATTGTTGCAGAAATGGCCGGAGAAGGGGCCGGAATTGCTGTGGTCGTTTGAGGGATTGGGATATGGACACAGTTCTCCTGCTGTTCTCGATCATCGTGTTTTTGTGACGGGAATGAAAGATACGATCGCTTCAATGGGTACTTTATTCGTTTTTGATGAGCAGGGAAATAAGCTCTATGAAAAAGAATACGGAAAGGATTTTAGTCTGAATTTTCATGGAACAAGATCGGCTCCTGTGGTGGTAGACGACCGGATTTACATTGAAAGTGGAATGGGCGCGGTTTACTGCCTTAACACGGAAGGCGGTGAAGAAATTTGGTCTAAAGATTTTATCCTGGATTTTGGAGTAGATTCTGTTATTCAATTTGGTTATTCGGAGTCGGTTTTGATCGACGGTGATCAGCTGATTTGTGTGCCGGGAGGAAAAGAAAACAACGTGGTGGCCTTGAACCGTTTTACCGGAGAATTGATCTGGAGTTGCCCCGGCGAAGGAGAAATAGCTACTTATAACTCACCGATTTTAATCAATCATAACGGGCATAAACTCGTTATTGCGATGACTTCAAACTCGGTGATGGGAATTGATGCAGAAACCGGTGAAAAATACTGGCGCGTGGAGCAGATTCAGCAGAACAAAATTCATGCAAACACACCTTTGTATGCTGATGGAAAAATTTTAGTGGTAACAGCAGGGCGCGAAAAGAATTCGGGCATGGTACAGATGCAATTGTCGGAAGATGGCAAAAGTATATCAGAAGTTTGGCGAAACAATAAATTCATCAACCTGATGGGAGGTTTGATTCAACTCGACACCTGTTTGTATGGCTCGTCTTATCTGAAAAAAGACTGGCAAGTGATCAGCTGGAATACCGGAGAAACCTTGGTTCAAAATAAAGAACTGGGCGGCGGATCAGTTATTTATGCCGATAATCGCTTTTATTGCTATGCTGAACGCGATGGTGAAGTGGCTCTGGCTGAAGCTCGTCCTGAAAGTTTTGAAATTATCAGTCGCTTTAGCGTTCCAATGGGTACCAACGAGCATTGGGCACATTTGGTGATTCACAACGGTATTTTGTACGTACGGCACGGAGATGCATTAATGGCCTACAATATTAAAGCTGGATAGTTATTTCGCCCTGTAAATAGGTTATGGCTTTTCCTCCGATTTCAACCCGCTCGTTTAAGTGGCGGCAATACAAAATACCTCCTCTTTTTGATACCTGTTTGGCTACCATTTCGGCCTTCCCGAGTTGTTTTGACCAATACGGAATAAGCATGGTGTGAGCCGAACCGGTAACGGGGTCTTCATTTATTCCGACGGAAGGTGCAAAAAAACGGGAAACGAAATCGAACTTTTCTGATAGCGAAGTACAGATTATTCCGCGGGTTTGGGCTTTTACCAGCCATTCGAAATCGGGTTGTAATCTCAGAACCTCACTTTCGTCTTCAAAAATCAACATCAGATCGTTGCGCCCTTTTACACATGATTTTGGATGGATATTAAAAGCTCCTTTCAACGCTGCAGGCATTGTAATTTCGTCTATGGGTGAAGCAGGGAAATCGAGTAAAATCATATTGTCGCTGGAGTTTACCCGCAAAATTCCGCTTCGTGATTCAAAAACAATTTCCTTTTTGTCATAACCCAGGTGATTACAAAGAACGTGGGCCGATGCAAGTGTTGCATGTCCGCAGAGATCGACCTCGGCCAAAGGTGTAAACCAGCGTATTTTAAAACCGTCATTGTTTTCGCAAAAGAAAGCTGTTTCAGAAAGATTATTCTCCAATGCAATTTTTTGCAGTATGTCGTCGGGAAGCCAAGTTTTAAGAGGAACAACCGCCGCCGGGTTACCGGAAAAAACCTGGTCAGCAAAAGCATCAACCTGAAAAAGAGGGAGCTTTGTTAAGCCCGGAATAGATGTAGAAGTTTCTGATTTTATCGCATACACAATTAGTAGGTTGAAATTTATTCTGCAACCTATTAATTATTATTGAATTGCCGAAATAATCGAATTTAGCGAACGACGTTTTTTACATTAATTTCTCAGACACTAGAATTTTACCGTCAGTTTTAAGTTGAGTTTTCTGCCCGTCAGGTAGTTGGGTACTGCAAACTGGTCGCCGTAAATGCTCGACACCCAGAAATAGGAAATTGTATTGTTGATATCGAGCACGTTAAACACTTCCAAGCTCAACCACATGTCGGTAATGTGTTTGAAAAACGGAGATTTACTTGGGCTGGCAGCGCTGATAAATACTTTCGAAAAACCTAGGTCGATACGCCGGTACGAAGGCATTCTGAATACATCCTGGTAACGCGCGCCATTGGGAGGACCGGTGGGAAGACGGGCGCCATAAAAACCCGATAACTGCATGCGGTAGCTCGGATTACCGGGAAGATAATCCTGGAAGAAAAGACTAAAATTCATCCATTGGTCAGTTGGTCGGGGAATCATTCCGTGTCCATCATCTTTAATGTCTTCCTGTGTTTGCAGGAAGGAAAGACTTGCCCACGATTGCAATCCGCTGACAAATTCGCCGTTCACTTTCATGTCGAGCCCGGTTGCATAACCCGTAGCTTCCTGCTCGCCCAGATAGCGGATGCGCACGTTGTCGACCTGATAGGGAATCAGATGATTCATGTATTTGTAATACGCCTCGGTGGTAAACCGAAACGGTCGGTCCCAAGCCGTAAAAATCAGGTCGCTTCCGCCAACAATTTGAAACGATTTTTGTGCTGTCGAGTTGTAGTTGATGCTTCCGTCGCTGTTTTTTAGTTCTTTGAAAAACGGCGACTGGTGATACATCCCGGCTGATAACCGAAACGACATTTTCTTTTCCCATTCGGGGTAATAACTCAGCGTCATTCGCGGACTGATCAGCAATTCATCGTTGAAATCCCAGTAATTAAAGCGAACTCCTCCAGTCAGGTACAAATCGCCACTTTTTACCGGAACGCTCCAGGTATCCTGAATGTAGCCCGTAAAGCGGTTGGAATTCAGGTTGCTTTTTGCATTGAGCGAGTAGTATAAAAGTACCTCTGAATCAGAATAAGGGATGGAATATCCGGTTGAATCGCGGTAAATCCATTCGTTCAGCTTGTCTTCAATTTTTTCGTGCTGATATTTAATGCCCCAGTTCACCAGGTGTTTTTCAGAGTTAAAAGCTCCTTTGTGCGAGAAACTATAAACGGTCGCATTCAGGTAATTCCGGGCATGGTTAAGGAATGCGCCGATCCCAAGGTTTAAAATGCTGTCGCCAAATTCTCCTGAAGCCATGTTGCGTTCCAGCTGGTTCAGGTAATATTGCCCCAAAATATCATAGGTCTCTTCTTCTTTTGCATGATAAGCAGATGCAATGAGCTTGAGGTTCAGGTTAACCGATGGATGGTAATTAAAAGTAACAGCACCCAGGTAGGTTTTAAAAACATCTTCTTCCTGTCCGCTGAAATAAATTTTTGTATTCAGAGGATTTTGCCAGGTTCCAAAGCTTGTCTGACGGGTTTGTGGAATAAAATTGTAGTGGTTTTGCGAGATGTTTCCCAAGAATGAAACATCTGTTTTTTCTGAAAGCTGATAGCTGATGTAAGTTTGGAAATCGAGAAAGTTGGGATCGTACTCACCTTTTTCGTCGAGGCTCCCTAGCAGGTATTTATTCGTTTTGTAACGGATTCCGGAAATGTGCGATAATTTTCCGTTAAAAGCTACATCTTCGAAATGGGCCGAAGCCCCCAGCATACTTGCCGTTGCTGATCCTTTAAAATCGCTGGGCTTTCTGTATTTTATATCGAGTACCGACGACATTTTATCGCCGTATTTGGCATTGAATCCACCCGCCGAGAAATCGACCGTTGAAACCATATCGCTGTTAATAAAACTGAGGCCTTCCTGTTGGCCGGAACGCACCAGGAAGGGACGATATATTTCCACATCGTTGACATACACCAGGTTTTCATCAAAATTACCTCCGCGAACGCTGTATTGCGAGCTAAGTTCGTTGTTGGACGATACTCCGGGCAGCGTTTTCAGCATGGTTTCCAAAGCGCCTGAAGCATTCGGAATGATGTTGATAATCCTCGGGTCGATGCTGGTTAGATTGCCCCCGTTGCGGCGTTGTTCCTTTACGATGACCTCTGCCAGTTCCAGGTTTTGTTCGGGCATCACAATTTCCTTAATCACTGTTTCTTCGGCTTTGGCAAACACCGAATCCTGGAATGTTTGGTAACCCAGCGACGAAAAAACGATGGTTAAATGTTTTTGAGCCGGAATGCGCAACAAAAATTCTCCGCGTGCGGTGGTGGTCGTCCCCAAGGTAGGATACTCTTTGATAACAATGTTAACCATATCAAGAGGAACGCCTTTTGTATCTTTAAGGGTGCCTTTTAAGGTGGCATTATTGCTTTGTCCCCAGGTTGTTAAACCCGTCAGAAGAAGCCAGAGCATAAAATAAAGTTGCTTCATAGGCGCAAATCTACAAATCCGGTTCTATTATCAACTTCTTATTGATAAATTAATTGTGAATGGGGGTTTAAAAATTTTCGATTTTATCTATTTCGTAATTCCGGGCCAGTCATCGGTTCTGAATGGAATCGCCGGCAGGCCTTCTTTGTTGTACAGATTCAGATCGTCAGGATTATTTGCCCAGGCAAAACGCACCGCCACCGGATTTTTTACATACTCACAGCTGATTTCTACCTGGTTGTTGCTAACGATTTTTGCTTTCGCCCAGTGAAATTTCCGGTCGGCGCCTGCTATTGAGAATGCATTTACATAGCCGTATTTATCTTTTGCCATCAGGCCGGATCCGGTTTCTGTGAAAGTCACAATCGCTTTTCCATTTTTAAACTCAACCGATTTGTACAATGGACCCGAGTTTACAACATCCATATTGTACGCAATTTTAAAAGCGTTTAAAGCCAGTCGCTTGCCCACATCCTGCTTGTTGCGTGGATGAATGTCGCCGGCTTCACCAATGTCGATTGCCATTGCCATGCCTGTGTTCGGAAGTTGAAGTGTCATCGTTTGTGCTTCGCGAAGTTCAGCCCACTCGCTTTCAGATGGAACATCTACCGGCGCTGTGAAATTGGCCAGCGAAACAAAAAGGAAAGGAAAATCGCCTTCGCCCCAGTGTGTCCTCCAATCAGTAATCAGGTTTTTAAATACTCTTCGGTATTGAAGCGCACGGCCGGCATTCGATTCTCCCTGGTACCAGATTGCACCTTTGATCGCATAGGGGATCAGAGCCTTTATCATGCCATTATACAGCAAGGTAGGATAGGAGTTGGGGCCAATGTTGTAATTTCCAACCAACACTTTAGATAATTTAAATTTCCAATCTCCAGCGAGATCAATGGCATTTACGCCGTCGGTCAGGTATACATCTTTTGCATCTCCAAAAATGCCGCCACCGCCGCCGGTATCTTCAACGCGAACCGCTATTACATTGCGACCCGCTTTTAGGTTTTCCTTTTTAACAGTGTAAATCCGGTCTTCGTTGTATTGGTGGGTGGTTCCAACTTGTACGCCATTTACAAAAGTAAGGTCCGAGTCATCGATCTTACCCAAATGCAAAGTCAGGTCACTCTTGATTTGATCGTTTGTGAGGTTTACTTCGGTTCTGTACCAGCCAATTCCGTCAATATCCGGATAACCTTCTCCTTCCCACAAACCGGGTGTTTTTATGGTTTTCCAATCATTGTCGTTGAAATCGGCAGCTGCCCAAACCGCTTTCCCGTTTTGCATGCCCATATCTTTTTCCGGAAATTCGCCTCCCAGAATTTTCTTGATCGACGCTATTTTTTGTTCCCGGTAGTTGCTCAGGTCCAATTGCTGCAATTCAGCCAATGGTTTGCTGAGGTCAGGATCATTTTTAATGGTTTCTTCGCTGGTCCAGGTTTCTGCAACGGTTCCTCCCCACGAAGTGTGAATCAGACCAATCGGTACATTTAGTTTTTCACTGAGCTCGCGGCCAAATAAATAACCCACTGCCGAGAAATCGGGCACTGTTTCAGGCGAGCATTCCAACCATTCTCCGCCTTCCAGATCATCCACGGGGAACTGTTCAACCCGTTTTGGAACGGTAAAAAGCCGGATAGCTGAATTCGTGGCTGTTCTGATTTCCTGTTCGGCATTGTTGGTGTTTCTTAGCATCCATTCCATGTTCGATTGCCCGGAGCAAACCCAAACTTCACCAATCATTACATTATCAAATGTGATGGTGTTTTTACCTTTCACAGTCAATGTGTATGGACCGCCGTATTCCTGTATCGGCAGTTTAACACTCCATTTCCCATCTTTGTCTGTCTTCGTGCGAACAGTGCTATTGTTGAAGCTAATAATTACTCGTTCTCCTTTGTCGGCCCAGCCCCAAACAGGAATCTCAATTCCTTGTTGCAGTACCATGTTCGAACTAAAAATCCGAGGCAGTTTTACTTCACTGCTGGCATCAAGAAAGGTGAAAAGAAAGGCCAGAATGACCAGGTGTTTCAAATGTTTCATTTTGAATTGGTTTAAGTTTTCCCAAATCTAATCAAAATGAATTAAAAACTCAGGCGAGAATAAGTACAAAGAAATTGATAGTGTATTTATTCATCATAATCACATCTTCCCGGGTTTTTAAAAATATTCTGAAAAGGATTCAATGGCTTCTTGTTAGCCTCTACCTGCTTTTCGGTACGTTTTTCCCGAAAAGTTGTCCAAAAATCGTCAACAATAACAGGTAAAACCTCCAATGGTAAAAACCACATGCCAGAGTATCTCAGTTCTTTCTCCAGTAACTGCTGCCCCCAAATTAGCGTCCCACTACTTTAAATTTATTGTTTACAAAAGCTCAAAAGAAAGACAAACCGATGAATAGTTTTATCTTTGAATAAATTTCATTTTAAACCGATTTTGCTATGGCAGATTTTAAATATCAAAAACCATTTCCCATTTTAAAAGACGATACGGAATACCGTTTAATTACAAAGGATTACGTATCTACCGTTGAAATAGATGGCCGAAAAATTCTGAAAGTAGAGCCAAAAGCGTTGGAAGTACTCGCGAAAGAAGCTTTTACCGATGTTTCTTTTTTCCTGCGTGCTGCCCATTTGGAAAAGCTGGCTAAAATTCTGGAAGATCCGGAAGCAACCGACAACGACCGCTTTGTGGCACACACCATGTTAATGAACCAGGCTGTTTCGGCCGAAGGTGAACTTCCAACCTGTCAGGACACGGGAACAGCGATTGTAATAGGGAAAAAAGGCGAGGATGTATACACCGGCGCCAACGATGCCGAATATTTGTCAAAAGGAATTTTTGAAACCTACGACGAGCGGAACCTCCGTTATTCGCAGGTAGTTCCGTTTACTATGTTCGACGAGAAAAATACAGGCACCAACCTTCCAGCCCAGATCGACCTTTATGCTGAGCAGGGAAATAAATATGAATTTCTGTTTCTGACCAAAGGTGGTGGTTCGGGTAATAAAACTTACTTGTACCAGCAAACCAAATCGTTACTAACCGAAGAAAACCTGACCAAATTTGTAAAAGATAAAATTATGGATTTGGGTACTTCAGCCTGTCCTCCGTATCACCTGGCATTGGTTATCGGTGGAACTTCAGCCGAAGCTACACTGGCTGCTGTGAAAAAAGCGTCGGCAGGTTATTTTGATCATTTGCCAACCGAAGGAAACGAAGGCGGTCAAGCTTTCCGTGATTTGGAGTGGGAAGAAAAAGTAACTAAAATCTGCCAGGAAAGTGGAGTAGGTGCTCAGTTTGGTGGAAAATATTTTGTGCACGATGTGAAGGTGATCCGTTTGCCGCGTCACGCTGCTTCCTGTCCGGTTGGTTTGGGTGTTAGCTGTAGCGCCGACCGAAACATTAAGGCAAAAATTACTGAAGACGGAATCTTCCTGGAACAGCTGGAGAAAAATCCGGCACGTTTCCTTCCTTCAAAAGCTCCGGCTATGCAGCCTGCAGTGGATATCGACCTCGATCGTCCGATGGAAGAAGTATTAAAAGAATTGACAAAATATCCGATTAAAACACGTTTGAATTTGAACGGTACCTTGATTGTTGCCCGCGACATTGCGCATGCGCAAATCAAGAAAATGCTGGATGAAGGCAAACCAATGCCGGAATATTTCAAAAACCACCCGGTATATTATGCCGGACCTGCCAAAACACCAAAAGGAATGGCTTCAGGTAGCTTTGGTCCGACAACAGCTGGCCGTATGGATCCGTATGTGGACGAATTCCAGGATCACGGCGGTTCGATGATTATGCTGGCCAAAGGAAACCGTTCGCAGGCTGTAACCGACGCCTGTAAAAAGCATGGTGGTTTCTACCTTGGTTCGATTGGAGGACCAGCCGCTATTCTGGCAAAAAACAGTATTAAATCAGTTGAAGTGGTTGATTTCCCTGAGCTGGGTATGGAAGCTGTTCGTAAGATAAAAGTAGAGAATTTCCCTGCATTTATTATTGTTGACGACAAAGGAAACGACTTTTTTAAAGCGCTTTAATAGATTTTTATAAAATAGGAAAACCGTTCTTCGTTTGGAGAGCGGTTTTTTGTTTTAAAATAACGTGAGTTGATACTCACTGAATTTTATCAAGGATGGCTTACAAATCCAATACAATTGACAGATTTTCTTTAACGGTGTCAATAAGATTATCGGGCAATTTACCTAATCTTTTTATCAATCGTTTGTTATCAATTGCTCTGATTTGGTCCATCATTACATCACAATCTTCATGCAAGCCTGACTGACCTGTTTCCAAATGGATTCTAAGTATTTCCGATTTTTTGTGAACATTAGTGGTGATCGGGCAGATAATTGTTGATGGATGCGGAATTTTATTTAGCAGATTGGTTTGAACAATTAAAACCGGCCTCGTTTTCCCGGGTTCTGTTCCAATTTGTGGACTTAAATCAGCAATCCATATTTCGTATTGACTAATCGACATCTTCAATCTCTTCAAAATCCTTCAAAACAGACATTGAATCGTCTTTCACAAGTTTTGATTCTTTTCTTAATTTCTCTTCAATCAATCGGCGTTTTTGAATCTTATTATAAAATTCCAATGCTTCGTTGATGTAACGGTTTCTTGGCTTTTTAATTTCCCGGAGTATTTCTTCAGTATCTCCAAAAATTGAGTCGTCTATTTTGAGTGAAACTGTTTTCATTTCTGATGAATTGTATATACCAAAAGTATTTCTTTTTATGATATAAAACAAGTCCGTTTAAACCAACTCAATCACCGTAATTTCAGGTGGCATCCCAATTCTTCCAGGAAAACCAATGTAGCCAAAACCTCTGTTTACGTATAGGTATTGTTTGCGTTCATTGTACAAGCCTCCCCAGCGAGGATATTTGTATTGAACCGGACTCCATTTTATCCCGGCACGTTCAATTCCAAACTGCATGCCGTGTGTATGTCCCGAAAAAGTTAGATCGATATTGGTTTTGTCCAAAACCTCGGCATCCCAGTGCGAAGGATCGTGACTCATCAGTAATTTAAATCGATTCGCATCAATTCCTGTTGTCGCTTTTTTCAGATCACCATGTTGCGGAAACGGAGGTTTGCCCCAGTTTTCGACACCGATCAATGCAATTTCTTCATCGTCGATCCGAATGTTTTCTGACTCGTTCAGTAGTAAACGAAAGCCCATTTTTTTATGAAACCTTTTGATGGCATCCAGGTTTTTCTCTTTTTCTGCAGGCGACTTCCATTCCGAATAATCGCCGTAATCGTGATTTCCCAAAATCGAATATTTCCCTATTCTGGCTTGCATTTTTGATAAAACCGGTGCCCAATCTTCGGTTTCTTCCGCAAAGTTATTTACCAGGTCGCCGGTAAACAAAATCAGGTCGGGTTCCTGCTCGTTTATCAGTTCCACTGCTTTGGACACCTGGTCGAACTTTCGGTTAAAACTTCCCAGGTGCATGTCGGAAATATGAACGATTTTTAAACCCTTAAACGATGCCGGAAGATTGTCAAAACTGATCCTTTCGCGCATCACCCTGAAATTGAATTTCCCCTTTGTCACTCCGTACAGAATGGAGGCAAACGGAATGGCCGCTATAAACAGGCCCATTTGGTACAAAAATTCGGATCTCTCCATTTTTTTCGTCGCGTTTAACTGTGGTACACTCTTTTTCTTTCTCCCTCTGAACCATTGGATGGTTCCCATTGTCACTCTTTGAATGTCCTTAAGCAGGACGAAAAGTATAAATACAAACTTGGGTATGTAGAACAACGCAAAACCAGCCACCAGGTAGCCCACGTATATGTAGGCATCTGATTGTTTTACGTGTTTTATTCCAAACATAAAAAGGCAAAAACCTGCGAAAACGATCAGCGAAATGCCCCAGAATAAAATTCTAAAGGCTTTTCTGATTACCGAAAATCTGATTCGGGCGATCAGTGGATTTATGCCGCGGAAGGTGTAAAAATCTACCAGCAACATAAAAAGAAACAGTGGAATTAATAAAAATATACTTGCTCTCATTTACAGGTAATTCTTTTCGGTATGCGATTCAAATGATTCAACGTTTAAATCTACATCCTATTACTCTGCTAAAAACAGGTTTACTCTGAAAATGTTGTTATAATTACAAACTATTCCTAATTTGATGAATGACAAATAACAAACAGGAAACATTGCTTCGACTTGTTGGGACAGAGGTCTCGCTGGTTTAAAATATCGATAATTCGGTGCGGGTGGTGAATAATTCCAGAAACTTCATGCCACGGTACGAATTTCCTTTGAGGTTGAGTTTCGGGCTCCACACGGCAATACAGTATTTTTCGGGATGAATGGCCACAATGCCGCCTCCAACACCACTTTTCCCGGGTAATCCCACCTTAAACGAGAATTCACCCGATTCGTCATAAAAGCCGCAGGTTTGCATCAGGGCATTTAAGCGTTTGGTCTGGCTCATATTTAACAAAGTAGCGCTGTTGCTGATCACATGATGGGTATCTACCAGGTACATGAAGGTTTGGGTCAGTTCGCGGCAGTTCATTTCGAGCGAACACATGTTAAAGTAGAAATCGAGCACTTCGTCAGGTTCGTTCCGAATGTTGCCATACGATTTGATAAAGTTGCAAAGCGCAATATTCCGGTAACCCACTGACTTTTCAGAGCGGGCAATTCCGGCAGAATACTCCAGACCGGAGTTTTTACTCAGTTTACGGACGAAGGCCAGAAAATCAACAGGAGCATCTTTGAGTTCGCTTATGAGCATGTCGCATATTACGAGCGCACCTCCGTTGATCAACGGGTTACGCGGAATGCCGTTGTCGGTTTCCAGCTGAATGAGCGAATTGAATGGCGTTCCCGACGGTTCAACGCCGACGCGTTCCCAGATTTTATCGCCCAAAATACCGTAGGCAAGGCTCAGTGACAAAACCTTTGAAATACTTTGGATGGAAAAACGGGTTTCACAGTCGCCGGTCCCAAAGCCTTTGCCGTAAAGAGTGGTCAGATAAACGCCGAATTTTTCCGGATCGACCCCCGATAACTCCGGTATGTACTGTGCCACTTCGCCTGTGTTTTCTCCGTTTTTAACCGCTTCAAATATCTCGCTGATGATGTCGCCGTAATCCATTTTTATGGTCATTATGTTTCTATTCTTGCACTATGCCGCGCGGTTTCGTTTCTTAATTAATAGGAGTGAAGATAAAAAGTACAGCGTTTGTGAATTATGAGTTTTGTTGGGGTTTACCTGAAAACAAGAAGAAATACCTGTTCATTGAAAAAGATGGGCCGGGCGGGGATGTTACTGCAATTTTACCTGTGATGATTCGCATATAAAGCATGAGTTTGTTTTTCGCGTGTTACTTTCTATAAATGGTAAAAGCGCCTGGGCACCGTTTACGCCGTTATTTTGTTTTTTGGATTTGCATTTTATTACGCGGACACCAGTTGCAGAGAATAAGTTTAACAAGCAACGAAACTCTGGTTATTATGTTCTACTTTTATACCAGTTGAACAGCTAACCCGGAATTTGTCTTCAGAATAGTTTTATAGCGTTGTTTTATTGAAGCATAATCCGGTATGGTTTTATTAATAAAGAACGAAAAGCATTATATAACTACCATGGAAAATCTAAAAATCACGATCATTCAGCCTGATATCATTTGGGAAAATATAACTGCGAACCTGGAAAAATATTCCCGTTTGATCGGAGATGTAATTCAACCCGATTTGATCGTTCTCCCTGAAATGTTCACAACCGGTTTTTCAATGAATCCTGAAAAACATAAAGAACCAATGAATGGGCCGACAATAAGTTGGATGAAAAATATCGCGAAGGAAAAAGATGCATCGGTGGTGGGCAGTTTGATTGTTGAAGAAAACGGACTTATTTATAACCGGGCCGTATGGGTTTTTCCCGATGGGGAAGTGAAGAGCTACGATAAACGGCATTTATATACCATGGGGAAGGAGCACCTTTATTACGAAGCCGGACGCTCGAAAACCATAATTGAGTACAAAGGATGGAAGTTTTGCCCGCTGATTTGCTACGATCTGCGTTTCCCGGTGTGGGCGCGGAATGCCGAAGATTACGATGTGTTGATTTACATGGCCAACTGGCCGTCTCCCCGCCATCATGTGTGGAAGAACCTGTTAGTTGCACGTGCTATCGAAAACCAATGTTACTGCGTCGGGATTAACCGCTCGGGTTCCGATGGTGCCGGATTAAGTTACAAAGGTAATTCGGCTTGTGTTTCGCCTAAAGGCTTTGCCGATTTTATGCCCGAAGAGGAGAGTGTGCAAACTTTTGAAATTTCTTACAGCGATCTTCACAAATTCAGAAAAAGCTTTCCACTGCTTGACGATAAAGACAGCTTTATAATTGAAATTTGATTTAATTGCTGGCCAGCAGATTTTGCATGGGTTCGAACACTAAGAACACTTCTTATATCTCGGCATAGTTATTGTTAAAAAGTGTTTAATGAAAAGAACCTGCGGAGAGGAAAAAGTCAGGAGATCATCGGTTCAATTCAAGTTGTTTTTTTCGTGAATCAGTCATTTCAACATACAGATTTATGTTAATTCATTATCTGTTGATGTTCAATTGATTTGAAAGAATGGTATAACAAACTGAGCGGTAAAAGTATTGTTAAACCAAATTTTTAAGAGTCATGAAACGAAAAAAATCATTGAAAGCAGATTTGGAAGGAAAAAGAAGCACATTCTTCTTAATCGGATTGGTCGCAGCACTCGGCCTGGTTTTCACAGCCTTCGAATGGACCACTCAGCCACGAAAAGCCACTCTAGCCGGCGGAACTCCTGTTTATGTAATAGAAGATGAAATTGCTCCCATTGTAAAAGAGCCCAAAGAGCAACTTCCGGAACCTGAACAACCCAAAACCATCGAAATTATTAACATCGTAAAAGACGGCGTTGAGGTTATCGATCCGAACTTCGATTTTGCGGAACCCGAAGATCCGCTGGTTCTTGATTTGCCGGTGGTGGCCACAAATCCTCCGGAAGAGGAGGAAGAAAAGATATTTGTCAATTCTGTGGAAATACCTGCTGAATTCCCCGGAGGCGAACGCTCGCTGTACAAATACATCAGTGATCACGTAAAATACCCCATTATTGCCCAGGAAAACGGGGTACAGGGAAAAGTTTATATCAACTTTGTGGTTGATCAAAACGGAGATGCCATCAATGTAACCGTTGGACGTTCAGTGGATACTTCTCTTGATGCAGAAGCCATACGTGTTATTCAGAGTTTGCCCAGGTTTAAACCTGCCATGCAAGGAGGTAAAAAGGTCAAAGTATACTACACCGCTATCATTAATTTCCAGTTGCAGAATTAGTTTTAATTACTAATGGATTAATAGATAGTAATATACGATTCTGTTTTAAGAAAGAAATACCACATAACTAATTTTTTAGTTTGAAAACTAAGAAATTAGTTATATGTTTGTTAAAGCGAATGTAAAACAATATTGTTTGATTAATAGGGAATGGTTAAGAACCTTTAATGAGCAATTTTCAACTTTAAATAGTAGGAGATATAGAGTGTTTAATTAAATCGTAATGGTATGAAAACAAGTTTATTTTTTATTCTAATGTGCTTTGTGGCAACGTTTGCTGTCCAGGCACAAAAAACCGATAAAAACAAGGATAAGGTTTTTACGGAAGTAGATGAACAACCGGTTTATCCCGGAGGAGAGGAAGCTTTGTTCAAATTTATTAGCGACAATGTCAAGTATCCGGTGAAAGCCCAGGAAAAAGGTATTCAGGGAAAAGTGTATGTCGAGTTTATCATAGATAAAACAGGCACAGTAACCCAGGCAAAAATATCGCGGAGCGTTGACACCGACTTGGATAATGAATCTCTTCGGGTGGTTAAGCTTTTAAAAAAGTGGACTCCCGGGAAAGTAGAAGGAAAACCTGTAAATGTAAAGTACACTCTTCCTATTAGTTTTGCATTGAGCTAAAAAAATTTATTTACTATAACTAAAAAAATAGTTACAAGACTAACGTCTTAGGTATAGTTTTTGATAGAGAAAGATGTACAAAATTTTAGGGTATGAAAGAGCTAACAAAAGCTGAAGAACAGGTGATGCAATTTTTATGGAAGCTTGAAAAAGCATTTGTAAAAGACATAGTAGAAATGATGGAAGATCCCAAGCCTGCCTATAATACGGTGTCAACCATTATTCGGATTTTGGAGAAAAAAGGCTTTGTGGGGCACTATGCCTACGGAAAAACTCATGAATATTTTCCTTTGGTAAGCCGAAAGGAATATACGCGGACCTTTATGAAAAATTTTATGCGCAACTACTTTAGTGGCTCTTTTCAGGAAATGGTTTCGTTTTTTGCCCGCGAAGACAACATGAGTATTTCGGAGCTGGACGAGTTAATGGAAGATGTGAAACGTGATCTTGAAACCGAAAATACTGACGAAAATGAACAGCGCAGTTAACTTTCTGGTGGAGTCGGGAGTGAGCCTTGCGTTACTCTCGCTTATTTACATTCTGTTTTTGAGGAAGGAAACTTTCTTTCGACTCAACCGTTTTTTCCTGCTGGTTTCGGTGGCTTTTTCAGTGCTGCTGCCCTTCCTGCATTTTCGGGTTTACGAAGGCCAGCCCATTCTGCTGGCCGAAGTTACCGTTACCCCGTACAAAAATTTGTTGGAGGCAGTAACTATTTATGGACAGGATTTTTCCGGAACAGTAGTAAATACAATTAGTTCGAGCCGATTGATCATTTTTGGCTATCTGCTGGGACTGCTGTTTTTTACCCTCCGTTTAGGATTGAAATTGGCACAGGTTTTCGCGCTGATTCGAAGAAATCCGGTTCAGGCAAGTGGCAGGATTAAATTTGTGCTGCTGGAAAAGGAAATGAGTCCGTTTTCTTTCCTCAATTATGTATTTATTAATCCGCACCGAAGAGAGGACAACGATTACAAAGAAGTGCTGGCGCACGAAATGGAACACATACGCCAGGGACATACCTTTGATGTTCTTATTCTGGAGGTGCTGACGGTTCTGCAGTGGTTCAATCCATTTATGTGGATTTTAAAAAAGGTGATTCGCGAAAACCATGAATTTCTCGCCGATCGCGCTGTCTTGAGTTCAGGTGTTAATGCCGGCCGTTACAAACAGTTGCTGCTGAACCAGGTACTGGGCCTGCAACCTGAAGTTGCTAATCATTTCAATTCATCATTAATTAAAAAACGTATAAAAATGATATCAGGAATAAAATCATCAAAACTGGCTAACATAAAATACCTGGCCGGTGCAATTAGTATTGTCGCATTGGTAACTGTTTTTGCCTGCGAGAATAAGGAAACGATCGAAGTGGAGTCGGCAGCTGAAAAGGCCGCTTCTTTGCAAATTTCGGTGGAAGACGGAAAAATTAAGCTATTGGGCGATGATGTGGATATTAAAAAAGTGGAAGATATTCTGTCGGCCGGTAACATTCGGGTATCAAAAGACAGTTTGGGAAATACTTATATGTGGAGTGAAGAAGCGCCAAATTCAATTTATGCCAGAAATGAAGAACTGGACCAGGTTTTTCTGATCGTTGAAGATATGCCGGTTTTTCCCGGAGGAGAAAATGGTTTGCGTAAATACATTGCAAATTCGGTGAAGTACCCGGTACTCGCGCAGGAAAACGGAATTCAGGGAAAGGTGTATGTGACCTTTGTAGTCGGGAAAGATGGCTTTGTAAAGAATGCCCGTATTGCCCGAGGGGTTGATCCCGTGCTTGATAAGGAGGCTTTGCGGGTGGTGAATACTTTGCCTCAGTGGAAGCCAGGAATACAACGGGGCGAACCGGTAAATGTAAGTTACACGGTTCCCATCAATTTTGTGTTGCAATAAAAAAGGCTTAAAAATACAGTTCATTCACATAGGTGAAGTGGAAATTTGGATGGAATTTAACCACAAAGCATAGGAAACATTTCGGTTATCATCCTTTTGAAAATGGATGAATTAATTGCTTGTTGACCGGAATACTGAAGCATGGAGTCCGAAGTAAATTTCGGTTTTCTTCGGCCTTCATGCTTAAAAATAAGACTTACAGAAACTAAAGTAGCAATATGAAGTTCAGGCTTTTATCATCAACTTAAAAATAAACACTCATGACACACCCGTTTAAATGTCTTTTGCTAAGCTTACTGATGCTTCCGTTTCTATCTGAAGCTCAGCATTCAATCGATCAGTTGATTATCAGTAAAAATTACCCCCGGGCGCTTGCTGAAATCAATAAGCAACTGGAAAAATCACCATCTGCCGAATTGTACCTGAAGAAAGGAGTTGTTTTTCAGAATTTACAAGATTACCAGCAGGCTGTAGCTGCGTTTTCTGAAGGACTGATGTACGAACCGGAGAACGTAACAATGCTGGGAGAAACTGCCGAGAGTTTTGCGATTTTGGGAAATAACCAGGATGCGGTTTCATTTTATAAAAAAGCAGTGAGTCTGGCTCCGAATGACCTGGTGCTGGCCGGAAAACTGGGCCGTGTTTATATCAACCTGAAAGACCATAAAAATGCCTACGATGTTTTTTCTTCGATTTATGCGCGCGACTCTTCCAATGTGTTCTGGAACAAGCAACTGGCATATTGTGCATTTAAAGCAGCAAGGCGAGAAGAAGCAATTCATTTGTACGAAAAGGTGCTCTTCGCCAATCCACGTGACTACACTTCGTATCTAAATCTGATTAATTGCTACAGTACCGGAAAAGATGGCAACCGGATAATGGCCGTCATCGAAAGAGGGCTGGCTCAGTTCCCTGCCGATCCGGATTTGCTGCTCGAAAAAGCGATGTTTTTTTATGCCACCAAACGCTATGGCCCGGCAATGATCGCATTTGAGAAGTATAAAGAAGTGGAAGAGCAGGTGCCGTACGATGTTGAAATGAACTATGGGATTGCCACCTATTTTGCCGGTTTTGAGGATAAAGCGCTTGAAATTTTCAATAAACTGAATCAAGTCAATCCGAACGATGCATTGGTCATCTACTACCAAAGTTTGTGCTACAAAAAAATGAAAGATTTTGAACAGGCCGGGAAGTTGATGCAATGGGCAATCGATGCTTCTACCCCCGATTATGTTGCCGAAATGTATCATCACCTGGGGCAAATTTTTGGGCAACAACGCATGTTTAAAGAATCGATCGATGCACTGAATAAAGCCCTGGAACTGAATCCCGGGAAAGTGGAAGTATTATTCGAAATTGCCACGACCTATGAAGAGTTTAACTCCAATAAAACGTTGGCAATGAACTACTACAACATCTACATTAAAGAAGCGGGTGAAGCCGGAAAGAACATTTCGTATGCCTTAGATCGCATCGAAAAGCTTAAAGAAGATCTGTTTTTTGACGAGTAAAACTGAGGTGGAACAGCCATGAGATTTTGATTGCCGAAAGTTCGTTTTCTATATTTAATTCGAAGCTTCAACAACGGTTTTGATTGCCTTAAAAGAAGAAGTGGATTAACGAACTTAATTTCCGGTTTTTTCGCGAACCAGGTTGGCCAGTTGCACCCGGCTTTTTACTCCGGTTTTGGTAAAAATGCGGTGGTTGTGGTCTTTCACGGTTTGCAGCGTAATAAAAAGCCGGTCTGCAATCATCTTGTTGCTGTGGCCTTTGCAAATTTCGAGTATGATTTCTGCTTCCCGTCTGGATATTTCATAATTGGCGCAAAAAGCTTCAAAATCCATATTTATTTCAGAAGAAGCCGGTTTCTGGTTTAACCTGATGGTTACCGGAATAAAAATTCCGGAGGCAAAAAGCAATACAATAGCAATGCCTTCCGAGATATAGTCGAAAAGGTTGAAAAAGCTCATTGCTGCCGAATAGACGATGACTGTCATCAGGTAGAAAAGGGCTTGATTTTTCCCAAATCCTGATTTCGTGCTGAGATGCTTTTGTTTTGATGAAATAAAAAAGGGTAGCATAAAAAGGAGATGTATCAGCAAATTCAGGGCGATCAAAATTCGAATAACAAAGAGGGTAGCATTGGGAGGCATCACAATAATTCCGGTGTAGATTAAAAAATCAATCAGGAAAACCAACAGGGCTAAAACCGGGAAAAAGAGAAAGGCAAACAGCGGTTTGATGGTATGACCGTTTTCCAGGATTGAAAATTTCAATAACATAAACCAGCTCACCACCATAAACGGAATTCCAATCATTGGAAAGAAAAACGCCAGTTTGGAGCTAAGCTCGGTGCTAAGTTGCAGGTCGTTGAGCAAAAGATGCAGGGCCGCGTTTCCCCATACACTGTAAATCAAAAATGAAAAAAGAAAGATCTGGTGATAAAGCAGCATGGCCATTACGGGCTTCTTTTCTGCCTGGTACAACTGGATGGCAGTAAGAATTCCCAGTGCCGTCATTCCACCGGATATGATAAATGCGATAATGTAAACAAGATTTTCGAGCCACATGGTTCTGGAACTAAAGTAGTGTTGTGCAATTTTACGAACTACCTGTATTTACAGCTAACTACGAAAGTAGTGAATTTAGGAAATCCAACTTTAGTAGGAAGGAAATTTTTGGCAGATGCCGTAGCTTTGATTCAGCAAAAACAAAAAACAACGTTCAGAAACAATTTAAAATCTAAAAAAATGGAAAACGAATATTATTACAACCAGGTTCCATCAATTGGTGGAAGTTTTAGCTACGGATGGCGCACCATGTTTGGAAAATCTTTTCTGATACTGTTTGTGGCAGTCATCATTATGGGACTGCTAAACGGCCCTTCGGCAGGATTAAAATTCAATGATCACAGTTCGCTTTTTACCGGCTTGATTTTATTGCCGGCGGCCCTGTTTGGTTTGGCCTACGCTTTCTTATTTCTACCCGTGATTAAATACGGCCGCGATTTGATGTTTCTACATGCAATGCGTGGCGAAGAAGCAGAAATAAAAACATTGTTTGAAGGGTTTCGCAAAAACTACCTGAATATTATACTGGCCAACCTCATTGTGTTAGCCCTGGTGGCCGTAGGAACCATAATGCTCATCGTTCCCGGGATTATTGTATTGTGCAGACTGATATTCGTACCCTATCTGGTTATGGATAAAAATTTGGAAGCAATGAAAGCGATCGAAAAAAGCTGGCAGATGAGTCGTGGTCACGGATGGGAGATATTTGGAATGTTGATTCTGTCGTTCTTTATTGCCATCGGTGGTTTGATTGTATTCTTTGTGGGGATCATTTTTGCACGGATGTGGAGGCATTCAGCTTTCGCTACATTTTATCAGTCGGTGCTAAACCAGTCTGAAGATGATAATCCAATTCCGATACTCGGTGTTAACGAGCAATAGATTTAAAACAAAAAACAAAAGCAAGCAAAAGGCCCGGATTTTTCCGGGCTTTTGTTTTTTTTTGAATTGCTTTGAGTATTTTGGGTGTCAATTTACGCAAGCATGAAAAAACTACTCCTATTTCTGTTTTTACTAACGGTATCTGTAGCGAAGGCGCAATATTTTCAAACCGGACAGGATCCTTCTTCGATAAAATGGCGGCAGATCAATACCGAAAATTTTCAGCTTATTTATCCTGTTTATTATGAAAGTCAGGCACAGCTCCTGGGGCAAAAATTGGAGAAAGTTTATGCTTATGCCAGTTATTCGCTGAAGTACCGGCCGAAAAAAATATCGGTGATTTTGCACACGCAAACCGTAAATTCGAATGGTTTGGTGGCTTATGCGCCCAAACGCTCCGAGTTTTACACCACGCCACATCAGGCAATTTTTCCGCTCGACTGGTTGGAGCAATTAGCGGTTCACGAATTCCGGCATGTTGTCCAGATCGACAAGATCAATTCAGAATTGCCAAAGATCATCAAACTGCTGTTGGGTGAACAGGGAACAGCCCTGGTTTTTGGCGCTTATTTGCCCTGGTGGTTTATTGAAGGCGATGCGGTAGTTACCGAAACGGCGCTCAGTTCGTATGGTCGGGGACGACTGCCTTCTTTTCTGATGGAGCACCGTGCTTTGGCCGTGAAAAACGGAATCGATTCGTACGACAAAGCTTACCTGGGATCGTACAAAGAATATGTTCCCAATCATTATAATCTGGGCTATTATTTGGTGGGAAATGCACGCGAGCGCTATGGTTCTGAATTGTGGGAAAAAGTGTTGCAGCGTGTGGGAGACAAACCATTTTCACTTACGCCGTTTAATTCAGCCCTTCGGTCGGAAACCGGATTGAACAAGGTGGAACTGTATCAGTCGGTGTTTGACAGTTTGGCCCGGGTGTGGAAAGCAGAAGATGCTTTGTATAAGGAACTGGCAAGTTTGAAAATTTCGAAACCGTCGGAAAAATACAGCAATTATCAATACAACCATTGGCTAAACGACCGAGAAATGGTTTCTTACAAAACCAGTTTCGATGACATTGCCGCCTTTGTTAAGATCGATATGCCGGGCCGCGAAGAGGTGCTTCATCGTCCCGGGACTATATTTGATGAATCGGTGAGTTATGCGGGAGAATGGATAGTATGGTCGGAACAAATTCCAGACCTTCGCTGGTCACACAGCGGGCGTTCAGTCATTCAGCTCTTCAATATAAAGACAAAGCAAAAAAGGAGTCTAAAAACCGAATACAAAGCTTTTGCTCCCGTACTTTCATTTGCACACGATAAAATATTGGTGGTTGAAGCTGATTTCTCGAGTAATTATTATCTCACTGTTTATGATTTGGTATCGGGTAAAATGATGAGCCGTTATCAGACACCGGAGAACAACTATTTTTTGTCGCCGCAGTGGTTAAATGATAATGAAGCGATTGTTGTTTTGCTAACCAATCATGGTAAACGTTTGGCAAAGATTGATCTTGAAAAGAAAAAATTCAGTATTCTTCTGGATCAGGACCTGGGTGAAATCAAGCAACTTCGGATCCGAAACAATCAACTTTATTTTATTTGTGGATACTCAGGAAAAGATGCACTTTACTCGTTCGATCTCGCAACCAGCAAGGTGGAACAACTTTTCGAGCCGCGCTTTGGCGCTGCTTACCCCGCCATTAGTTCTACCGGGGAAATATTGCTGAGCGACTATACCGCCGACGGTTACCGCCTTATAAAACCTTTGGATTTGCAGCCTCAGCAAATAAAACAGGTGGAAAAAGAAGAGTATCCTTTAGCCGGTGCGCTGGCCGGTCAGGAGATGGGAATACCTGATCTCAGTGCCAGCGACGACACGGCGCGATATGCTTCTGAAAATTACAGCAAGGCGGCACATCTTTTCAAATTCCACAGTTGGGCTCCGGTTTTTGTCGATCCCTACAGTTACGAATTTCAGTCGGGGGTAAGCGTAATGTCTCAAAATAAGCTGGGTACGGCTGAAACAGTTTTGGGATACAGGTGGAATACCGGGGAAAACAACGGAGATTTGTATGCGCATTTTATTTACAAAGGATGGTATCCGGTAATCGATGTTGAACTTAGTCAGGGTAAACGCTCGTCTCAATACAGTCAGATTACGGAATACACTAGAAATGGGCAGGTTGTTTCGAGAGATACAACAGTTAAAAGTTATGATTGGACAGAGAATAATTTAAGTACCACCATTCAGTTTCCGGTAAATTTAACCCGTGGAATCTACTACCGCTTGTTGCAGCCCGAATTAGGTTTCGACTATACAAATTACAAAACAGGTGTAAACGCTCCCGATGCATTTCCGGGGGGTACCTATAAATCGTTCACTTACCGGATGTATTATCATCAGATCCGCAAAAGCAGTTATCAGGATGTTTTGCCCGACTTTGGTCTTATCCTGGACGGAAGCTATATTCATTCTCCTCTTGGCGACAACGATTTAGGGAGTTTATTAAGTGGAGAAGGAATTATGTATTTACCGGGACTAAAAGCGAATCACGGATTGAGGTTATACGGAGGCGGACAGAAACGCATCAACGGCGATCATTTTAGTTACTCTGACGATATTCGGTTTCCCCGTGGCTGGAGACGAATTTCAACCAGAGAAATGGTGGTCGGCAATATCGATTATAAATTTCCCTTGCTTTATCCCGATTTAAGCATCGGTGGTCTGAGCTATATAAAAAGAATCACAGCTTCGGTATTTTTCGATTACGCTTATATGATTCGCAATTATTATTCGAACGGCCAGGTGACCGGATCCTTTTCTCAAAACATTTCTTCCTGCGGGGTAGAATTGTTGGGTGACGTAAATTTCCTTCGGTTTTATGCTCCGGTACAAATTGGAGGTCGTGTTTCTTACTTACCCGAGATTAAACATACGAACGTTGCGTTGCTTTTATCGGTTGACTTCTCATCTCTGTAACATTTTTTGAAAATATGGCGAAAAAGTGACCGTTTGAATTTTCTGGTTTCAAAATACAACGAGTTAAGTTCATTCGTAATGTTCACATTTATTGTTGATTATCTTTAAAAATTACAGTTTTTAAGTCCCTGAGAATTGAATATTTTTGAAATCACGCCCCATTGATCATAAACATAAGTCTTTCGTTAAATATAATTTGAACCGGACGCAGGCGAGAAGCCGTTTTTTAATGCTGCGCATAAATACTGAATGAATTCCGTTGAGAGTATTCCAATGCTGTTTTATCCATAAGAGAGATGCCAGGCCAAACAATAAGAAATTTTTAGACAGCATTCGGTTTTCTGAACAGCAATGCTAGACTAGGCTTCAATTACTTTTGTAATTCATAGACTTTGTAACAGAATAAAAGTGTAAATAGCTATAATATACATATGTATTTAGGGGCATTACTTATGTGATGTCGTTTTTTAATACATGGTTTACATTATTCATATATAAAAATAGGAGACAGGTGTGATGATTCACAGATATAAAATACAATTGTATAATATCTGTTATCGATTAAACAGTACATAAAATCTTTCACACATACTAACATCAATTGTTTTATAGTTCTTTATATCAGTACATTAAGAACATTAATTAAAGTTCTTTACTTCTATAGTGATTACATATAAATAAAAAAGAATAAAAATCACTTGCACGACAGATATATATATGCCTATATACTAGTTATTTGCGGTTTTTATATGAGGTGTATTGTTTGTTGGTGCTTGGATATTTGTCGTAATTATGTATCATTTTTATTGTGCGATTAATTGGTGAAGTGAAAAATAGTGTTACATTTGTAGATATTAAAGCGATGATTAACTGGACGCACAACTTAATTGGATTGCCAAGTGTTAATCTAATTATGAAAAAATGAAAGATCGAATCAAAGAGTATATGGATTACAAAAGCATTAATGCGGGAGAACTGGCATTGATGTTAGATGTACAGCGTTCCAACATCTCTCATATACTTAATGGCAGAAATAAGCCGGGCGCGGCTTTCATTGAAAAGATGCTTACCGTATTTCCTGACCTGGATGCCCGATGGCTATTGACAGGTGCCGGGGAAATGATCGAGAATAGTGCTAAAGACGCAAAACCTGCTGCAGAAGAGGAGAAACCTCATGAAGTAAAGAAAGAGCCGGTTGAAGAACCTATGATCCAGGAACAAATAACCAAGGTTAAATCAGATCCTGTTGTAAAGTCTGTCTTCTCTTCAGATGCCATTGAAAAAGTGATACTGATATACAAAGATGGTACTTTCACTACGCATAAAAACAGATAGATGTTTTTTACTCCTAATGTTTTTGGTTTTCATTTCGTTGAATACTTAAAATTATAGTTGTTGGAAATGTAAAATCAAATACATACATTTGTAACTAGTTGTTGTTGTAGAGAACTTTTGTAAGTCAAATTTTATTGCCTTTACTTATTTCAAGGGTAAAGGAAGGAGAACAGAAAGACTAATATTCCATTGGTCTTTCTGTTTTTTTTGTATATACTATATATATTTATATATCAACGCAATTAATACTACACAATTAGTCTAATGTTATTCTTTGATTGACTGGAGCATCCAATATCCCCAGCATTTATTCTTGATGCACAAATGTAAACAAACACAAAAAGCGGACAATTGAAAAATTACTTGAAAATTCACAAAAATAAACAACAGAAAGTTTGCATATGTAAATTTAAGTATTTACATTTGTTGCGTAATCAAATTACAACGAAGAACAAAGACAAGATGATAGACACGATATAATTTTTACAAACCCAATTTTTAGTTGATAAATCCAGAAGTCGCTTGGGCCACTAGTAATAGTGGCCTTTCTGGTTTTTATAGGAATGTGTGTTTTATTGTTGAAAAAAATGAAAATAATTTGCAGATGTAAAAATAATGGTTACATTTGTATCGTATAAAACAAGACCCTTTATTTTTTATCTAATTATAAATTTCGATATAAGGCCGTTTCCGACGGTCTTTTTTATTTATCCAAGCAGAATAATCTATTATCTTTGCCCGCAAAATGAAGCGCATGACAAAAAAATTCGTAGCTAATTTTGTGGTAGTCGAAAATAAACCTCTGAATGCTACCAATTTTCTGATAAAAGTAAAGAGTGATTCTACTCTGCCGCCCATATTTCCCGGGCAATTCGTTAATGTCGAAATTAACGATTCAAAAGAAATATTTTTGCGTCGCCCCTTTTCAATATTTGAAGTCGATCAAAAAGAAAATACACTTTCAATGATCGTTAAAATACTTGGACGAGGATCGAAAAAACTCACTGAAATTGAACCCGGAAACCAGGTTAGTTTAGTCTATCCTTTGGGGAAAAGTTTCACTTATCCGTCTTCAACCGATAAAGTATTATTGATTGGTGGCGGAAGCGGTGTAGCTCCTATGTTATTCCTGGCTAAAGAAGCTGGTTTAGATAAAACGCAGGTTGATGTATTACTTGGCGCGCGTACAAAAGAGGATCATATTGATGTGGAACACTACTCTAAATATGCACAACTTCATTATGCTACAGAAGATGGTTCGAAGGGCGAGAAAGGCTTTGTAACTCAGCATTCGGTTTTTACCAGCGGTCTGCGTAAATATGACAAAATATATGCCTGCGGACCTGACGGAATGATGCGTGCCATTGCTAAAGTGGCAAAAGCTGAAGATGTTTTTTGTGAAGTTTCGCTTGAAAATCTTATGGCTTGCGGCTTTGGAGTTTGCCTGTGCTGTATTGAACCGACTCAAAAAGGTAACTTATGTGTATGTACAGATGGACCGGTGTTTAATATTAAAGATTTGAAATGGTAGATTTAAAGGTTAAAATACACGATCTGGAGTTTAAAAATCCGATAACCCTGGCATCAGGTACCTGTGGTTTTGCGCGTGAAATGGCCGATTTTTTTGATCCGTCAATTGTTGGGGGATTTTTTCTGAAAGGAAGCACGCTTAAAAACCGGGATGGGAATGCATACCCCAGGATGGCCGAAACTCCTGCGGGAATGCTAAACGCTGTGGGGCTTCAGAATAAAGGGATCGACTATTTTATCGAAAATATTTATCCGGAAATCAAGGATTACGATACGCAGTTAATTATTAATGTTAACGGTTCAACTGTTGAAGATTATATTGCTTTGACCGAGAGAGTTAACGAGCTGGACAAGATTCGTGGTATCGAATTAAACATTTCCTGTCCGAATGTTAAAGAAGGAGGGATGGCTTTTGGGGTAAGTTGCCCGGGAGCGGAGATGGTAACCCGTGAAGTTCGCAAGGTGTACGATAAAACCCTGATCGTTAAATTATCGCCGAACGTCACAGACATTAGCGAAATTGCAAAGGCTGTTGAGCGCCAGGGAGCTGATGCAGTATCGTTGGTAAACACCTTTCTGGGGATGGCGATTGATGCGGAAACCCGCAAACCTAAGCTTTCGACCATAACCGGTGGTTTATCGGGGCCGGCGATCAAGCCAATTGCGCTTCGGATGGTATGGCAGGTAGCCAATGCCGTAAAAATTCCTGTAATTGGAATGGGAGGTATTATGAATGCTGCCGATGCTATTGAGTTTATGCTGGCAGGTGCTTCGGTTGTACAAATTGGTACCGCAGTTTTCAAAGATCCTTTGCTTGCTGTTCAAATTATCAAGGAGTTGGAAGAGTATATGGATCGTCATAACATTCAGAATGTAAATGATTTAGTCGGTGGATTACAAATGTAATTACGCTTGTGTACATTTGTATTGGACCAATTATACTTTCAATTCACTTATATTCAAAAGAGATAGCTGCGGTCGCAGTTAACTTCTTCAATAAAATCTATAAGAGATAAATACTATTTAGTGTTTTTTATTGCTCTCTTTTAGGGGGAGCTTTCTATTAGTTATATTTTTGCTGCGAAATGAAATTGCAATGTGAACATTTCAATTTTAATTTCGTTATAGAAACTGCAAATAGCAAAATAATATAATTAAAGAATCTAATAGTATGGCAAGTTTTAACATCGTAATGCCCAAGTTAGGTGAAAGTATCCAGGAAGGAACAATCACCAAATGGTTTGTAAAAGAGGGAGATACAATTGAAGAAGATGACATGTTATTTGAAGTGGCCACCGATAAAGTGGACTCTGAAATTCCCTCTCCGGTTGACGGAGTTATTACAAAGATCTTATATCCCGAAGACAGTCTTGTGGCTGTTGGGGAAGTACTGGCAGTGGTTAGTTTAGATGGCGAAGTGGAAGAGTCGGCAGAAGAAGCTTCTGTAGCTGAAGTAAAAGCTGAGAAAGCAGAAAATCAGGCTGATGTAAAAGAAAGTTCGGTTGACGACAGCCGCAAACTATCCAACCGTTTTTATTCGCCGTTGGTAAAAACAATTGCTAAACAGGAAAACGTTTCGCTTGAAGAACTGGAATCGATTGAAGGATCCGGGGCAAGCGGGCGTGTTCAGAAAAAAGATATTCTGGCCTACCTCGAAAATAAAGGTGCGGAACCGGAAATTAAAGCTGCTCCTGCTGCTCCATCAGTTCAGGTTTCAGCGCCAAAGGCAGCTACTGCAGTTGAACGCAAAGCTCCGGCACCGGTTTCTGTTGGTGCAGGCGACCAGGTAATTGAAATGGATCGTATCCGGAAGCTCATTGCTGATCACATGGTGATGTCGAAACAGGTTTCTCCTCACGTAACATCGATTGTTGAAGCAGATGTTACTGAACTGGTGTTTTGGAGAAACAAAAACAAAGATGCTTTCCAGCAAAAATATGGCGAAAAGATCACTTTTATGCCCGTATTTACTGAAGCCGTGGCTATGGCATTAGCTGAATTCCCGATGGTCAACTCTTCAGTTGACGGAGACCGGATCATTCTTAAAAAAGATATAAACGTTGGCATTGCGGTGGCAAAACCCGATGGCAACCTGATTGTGCCGGTAATCAAAAATACCGAGCAACGTAACCTGATTGGTATAACAAAAGAGTTGAACCGCTTGGCTACCGCTGCACGTACCAACAAACTCGATCCTTCTGATATTCAGGGAGGAACTTTTACGATCACAAATTTTGGTTCGTTTGGAAATATTATCGGAACGCCAATTATTAACCAGCCCCAGGTAGCAATTCTGGCAACAGGTATTATCGAGAAAAAACCGGCCGTTTTGGAAACACCAACCGGCGATGTAATTGCAATTCGTCACAAAATGTTCCTGTCGTTGTCATACGATCACCGTATTATTGATGGTGCTTTGGGTGGAGCATTCCTGCGCCGCATTGCTGACATTTTAGAAAACTTTGATACAAACCGCGCAATTTAATTTGATTATGAGCAATTTAAAAGTACCAAAACTTTATACGATTAAAAACACTCCCAAGGAAACGCTGGAGAAATGGTACCGTTTACTTACCGTTGGTCGCGCAATCGACGAAAAAGCCCCGAATTACCTGAAACAGGCGATAGGGTGGTCGTACCACGCGCCTTATGCCGGACATGATGGTATACAGTTGGCTATCGGGCAAAATTTTGAGAAGAATAAAGATCATGTCTTTCCGTATTACCGCGATATGCTAACCGCATTATCATGTGGAATGACAGCAGAAGAAATAATCCTGAATGGTATTTCGAAGGCTACCGATCCGTCGAGTGGTGGGCGCCACATGTCGAATCACCTTGCCAAGCCTGAATGGAACATCCACAGTGTTTCGTCGGCCACAGGTAATCACACCCTTCATGCGGTGGGTGTTGCCCGTGCCATTAAATATTACGGAGAAAAGGTGGTTTCCATCAGTAGCCAGGGGGAATCTTCGGTGAGCGAAGGGTATGTTTACGAAGCCATCACAGGGGCCGATAAAGAGGAACTACCGGTTGTGTTCGTTTTTCAGGATAACGGATATGGAATTTCTGTACCAAAGAAAGACCAAACAGCACAACGAAAAGTAGCCAATAACTTTATTGGTTTCAAAAATACAAGAATCATCCACTGTAACGGTAAGGATGTGTTCGATTCAATGAACGCAATGACGGAAGCCAAGCGTTATGCCATTGAAGAGGGTAAACCAGTAATTTTGCAGGCCAACTGCGTGCGAATGGGCTCTCATTCAAATTCAGATGATCATCTTCTCTATCGGTCTGACGCAGAAAGGAACTATGTTATAGAATACGATCCGCTGGCAAAATTCAGAAGACTGTTGTTGCGTTACGATCGGTTTACCGAAGAAGAATTACAAGCCATCGAAGCCGAAACGAAAGCAGTGATCAAAGCAGCTCACAAAGCCGCTATGGCAGCTCCGGATCCGGATCCTGCATCTATTCACGATTTTGTTTTTGCTGAACCTGTGGTTTCAGAAAAATATCCCGAAGGTTTGCACAATGCAGAAGGTGAAAAGAAAAAATTCATCACAGCATTAAATGAAACTTTGAAAGCTGAATTCAGAGAAAATCCGGATACCTTTATTTGGGGACAGGACATGGCCAACAAAGACAAGGGCGGTATTTTCAACGTGTCAAAAGGAATGCAGCAGGAATTTGGTGAAAAACGTGTGTTTAACGGTCCGATTGCTGAAGACTTCATTCTGGGAACCGCCAACGGGATGTCGCGTTACGACGAAAAAATCCGTGTGGTAGTGGAAGGTGCCGAGTTTGCCGATTATTTCTGGCCAGCCATGGAGCAATACGTTGATACCAGCCACGATTACTGGCGATCGAACGGAAAATTTTCGCCTAACATCACCATTCGCTTAGCTTCCGGAGGTTATATCGGCGGTGGAATGTATCACTCTCAAAACATCGAAGGTTCGTTGGCAGCGATTCCCGGAGTCCGTATCGTATATCCTTCGTTTGCCGATGATGCAGCAGGTTTGTTGCGTACATCTCTGCGCTCAAAAGGTTTAACCATGTTTATGGAGCCCAAGGCCTTGTACCAGGATCCAAAAGCTGCAACGGTTGTTCCGGATGATTTTGAAGTTCCGTTTGGAAAGGCACGTGTTAGAAGAGAAGGAACTGACCTGACCATTATTACTTACGGAAATACCACCCATTTAAGCCTGGATGCTGCCAAGAAGCTGGCGGAAGAAGGCCTGGCAAATGTGGAAGTAATCGACTTGCGTTCACTGGTTCCGCTGGACGAAGAAGCCATTCTTAATTCAGTGAAAAAGACCAACAAGGTGCTGGTTGTTCACGAAGACAAAGTATTTGGAGGATTTGGTGGCGAGTTAAGCGCTATTCTGAACGAGAAAGCATTTGAACACCTCGATGCTCCTGTTAAACGCGTAGGTTCGACTTATACTCCGGTTGGTTTCAACCGCATCCTCGAGCGTGCAGTGCTGCCCGATATGCAGAGAATTTACAACGCTGCAAAAGAATTAATTGAATACTAAAATCTTTGAATCATGAGTAAAACAGCGATTATATACAGTTTTCACACGCAAAAATCGAAAAAAGCTGCCGAAAAGATAATTGAAGCTTTCGGAAAAGAAGAGATTGAAGCGGTGAATGCAGAAGAATTGTCAAAAGATACATTCGAAAAATACGATCACTTTATTTTAAGTGCACCTACCTGGTTTGATGGGGAGTTGCCCAATTACTGGGATGAGTTTATTCCGGATCTGGAAGAAATGGATCTTTCAAAGAAAACCTTTGCCATTTTTGGTTTGGGAGATCAGAAAGGGTATCCTGAAAATTTCTGCGATGCAATTGGTCTTTTAGCTGA
The DNA here is from genome assembly GCF_023111095.1 of Maribellus sp. YY47. Taxonomy (GTDB): domain Bacteria; phylum Bacteroidota; class Bacteroidia; order Bacteroidales; family Prolixibacteraceae; genus Draconibacterium. The sequence continues at coordinate 22,803 of NZ_JALGYW010000028.1, read as the reverse complement.
AATACTGGAAGAATGCGGCGCAAAAATAGTGGGAGAAACCTCGACTGAAGGATATACCTACGAAGCATCCAGGGCACAGCGGGGCGACAAATTCATTGGTCTTCCATTAGATCAGGAAAACCAGCCCCGTCTTACGAAAGAAAGAATTGCTAACTGGGTAGGAAAATTAAAAACAGATTTCTTTAATTAAAGATTTCTATTTGCAATCGCGAAGGCTGTTTGTCCGTCAATTGACGGGCCGACGGCCTTTTTTTATACTTCTGATTTACAGTTCAGTTTTGTTTAATTGTATGAATATTAGGTAAGTGATCGAATAATTTGAACGACAGAGCCTGTTTAATGTTGTTGTGATAATGTTCTGCAATAAGCATTAAAAATGAGTGTTTACATATGTAATCAATGGACGTGTCATTATGTCAGCGTTCGATTTTTGCTTCATTTCTAAGAGAGCTTAATTGTTGTTATATTATTGAATTGCAGTACCAGAAAAAAGGAATTCCGTTAAAATATTATTTACAAATGTAATCACATATGTAAACTGTGCTGTTTCTTTTGTTTTCAGATGCTTTTTTTATGCGAACTAAATGGGAATATTGTGTATTGGTTGAAATTTGATTTTTCGATCCGTTGCTAAAGCTTTCTGAAAATATGGAAAGGAAATCGACTTAATTATTGTTAAATAGAATGCTTTGTTAAGTAAAGGTTGTTATTAACTATTTGAGATATGGGCTAAAATCGTTCAGCTAAAGTTTTCGGTTAGCTTTAATTGATTAATTTTGTGGCTTCAAATAATTAAAGTTTTTACCGTGCCTGAAACAAGATACATATTTGTTACCGGTGGAGTTACTTCATCGCTTGGAAAAGGAATATTAGCAGCTTCGCTGGCTAAATTGCTACAGTCGAGGGGGTATAACGTTACCATTCAAAAACTCGATCCGTATATTAATGTCGATCCGGGAACTTTGAACCCATACGAACATGGAGAATGTTTCGTGACGGAAGACGGAGCAGAAACCGACCTGGATCTGGGACATTACGAACGCTTTTTGAACGAAGCAACTTCGCAAGCCAACAATGTTACCACAGGTAGAATATACCAGTCTGTAATTGAGAAAGAAAGACGTGGTGATTATCTTGGTAAAACAGTGCAGATCATTCCGCACATTACCGACGAAATTAAACGCCGGATAAAAATTCTGGGATCGAAGGGTAACTACGATATTGTTATTACCGAGATTGGTGGTACCGTTGGTGACATTGAATCGCTTCCGTATATTGAATCGGTTCGTCAGTTAAAATGGGAACTGGGCAACAAGGCGATCGTAATTCACCTGACACTTGTACCGTTCCTGGCGGCAACCGGCGAATTAAAAACAAAACCAACGCAGCACTCGGTGAAGATGTTGCTGGAAACAGGAGTTCAGCCTGATATTTTGGTACTTAGAACAGAGCACGACATCGACCTTTCGGTACGTAAAAAAGTAGCTCTTTTCTGTAATGTTGGCCTGGAATCAGTGATTCAGTCGGTTAACGTACCAACGATCTACGAAGTTCCGTTGAAAATGCTGGAAGAAAAGCTGGATATCACGGTATTGAAAAAGCTTGATCTGGCGATAAAAGAAGATATTGATCTTTCAGCCTGGAACAATTTCCTTTCAAAGCTAAAAAACCCAACCCGTGAAGTGGAGATCGGGCTGGTAGGAAAATATGTGGAGCTTCACGATGCCTATAAATCCATTGCCGAAGCCATAACCCACGCAGGTGCCGAAAACCATTGCAGAGTGAAACTGAATTGGATTCATTCTGAAGAAATAAATGCTGAAAATGTCGCCGAACGCCTTTCTCATTTAAATGGCGTTATTATCGCTCCCGGATTTGGACATCGTGGGATGAAAGGAAAAATACAGGCCTGTCAGTATGCACGTGAAAACAATATTCCTTTCCTGGGAATTTGCCTCGGAATGCAGGTGGCAGTCATTGAATTTGCCCGTAATGTGCTGAAACTGGAGGGTGCCGATTCATCTGAAATGAATCCAAAAACGCCATACCCGGTTATTGATTTGATGGAAGAACAGAAAGGGATTACGCATTACGGAGGAACCATGCGTTTGGGCGCCTACGAATGCCGGATTGTAGATAAAAAGTCTCATACTTGTACAGCCTACAATAAACTTACTGTATACGAACGTCATCGTCATCGTTATGAGTTTAACGATACTTACCGTCAGCAATTTATTGATGGAGGCATGAAGCCTGTTGGAATAAATCCGGAAACCGACCTGGTTGAAATTGTGGAAATACCAGGGCACAAATGGTTTGTAGGAGTTCAGTTCCATCCTGAATATCGAAGTACGGTACTTAATCCACACCCCTTGTTTGTTGATTTTATTAAAAATACAATACTTGAAAAATAGAAGATGGATAAAAAATCGATAATTGGAATCGTTCTCATTTTTGCTATTTTGCTCGGTTGGCAGTTAATATTTCAGCCATCCAAAGAAGAAATTGAAGCGGCGAGACAACGTCAGGACTCCATTGCGCAGGTTGAAGCTCTGCGCGCACAGGAACAACAAAAAATTCTGGCCGAGCAGGCGGCCGAGCAAGAAGCTTTAATGGCGGGCGACTCTACCGTTCAAAGGCAGGTCGAAAAAGCGAAAATGGATGAGTTTGGTGTTTTTGGAACGCTCGCATCTGGAGAAGAGGAGTTCTCGACACTTGAAAACGACCGGATGAAAATCACCTTCTCGAATAAAGGTGGACGTATTTATTCGGTTGAATTAAAGGATTACAGCCGTTATGATTCTACAGCTCTTGTTTTATTCGACGGTCCTGAAACTAAGTTTGGTTTAAACTTTTTCGCACAAAACAGAAGTATTGAAACCGATAAACTGTTTTTCGAGCAGGTAGGAGGCCGTAAAAATGTGGTAGTAAGCGGTCCTGATGTAAAAAAAGGAAACGAAGGTAAATTAAAATATAACCGTGAACATCCCGGAGGAAAAGAATCGGTTACTTTCCGTTTAGAACCTGAACCCGGAAAATTCATCGAATACGTATATACCCTGGAACACAACTCCTTCATGGTAGGTTTTGATGTAAAAATGGCGGGTATGAACGATTACATTGCCAAGAATCAGTCGTACCTGAATTTTAATTGGGCATACGATGTTCCTCGCCAGGAGCACTACTCACGTTTTGGGGAAGACCGTTATACTTACATGACCTACAAGTTTTTTGAAGACGAAGTAGATAACCTGAATAAAAATAAATCGGACGAGAAAGAGCTGGCTACCCGCGTCAAATGGATCGGTTTCAAACAGCTTTTCTTCAGTTCAACTATTATTGCTGGCGAATCGTTCCCCAATGCATCTGTTCAGCAGGAAAAATACAATTACGAAGACAATCAAGATTATCTGGCACATTTTAAAGCGGATATTGCTATCCCTTACGAAGGAGCTCAGAAAGAAGATATTGGATTGCAGTTTTATTTCGGTCCGAACCATTATCAAACGCTGAAACAGTATGATCTGGATATGGAAAGCCAGATCGATTTAGGCTATGCTATTGTTCGGCCGGTGAACAAATACCTGATTATTCCCGTATTTAACTTCCTGCGTCAATACATCGATAATTTTGGTCTGATTATCCTGATCCTCACTGTACTGATCAAAGTGGTACTTTTCCCGTTTACCTACAAATCGTACATGTCGCAGGCAAAAATGAAAGCCTTAAAGCCTGAGGTCGACGAAATCAATGAAAAGTTTGGTAGTGGATCGGAAAAAGCGATGGAAAAACAACAGGCAACGATGGCTTTGTACCGTAAAGCTGGGGTAAATCCAATGGGTGGATGTTTGCCCATGGTGCTCCAGATGCCGATTTTGTTTGCCATGTTCTTCTTCTTCCCAACTTCGATTGAGTTGAGAGGCGAAAGCTTTTTGTGGGCCAAAGATTTATCCACCTATGATTCTATTATTAGCTGGAATTTTGATATTCCGTTAATCGGAAGCTTCATGGGGAACCACATTAGCTTGTTTACGGTGTTGATGACGATCACTACAATTATCTCTACCCGCTTGAGCCAATCATCAGCAAGTACACAGGGAATGCCGGGCATGAAAACAATGTTGTACCTGATGCCGGTAATGTTCTTCTTCCTGTTGAACAGTTATCCGTCAGGACTGAGTTATTATTACTTCCTGGCAAACGTGATAACCATCGGACAAACTTATGCCATTCGTCAGTTTGTTGACGACGAAAAAATCAGGGCTCAGCTGGCCGCCAATAAAAAGAAACCGGCTAAAAAGACATCCGGATTCCAGAAGCGTTTGGAAGAAATGGCCAAGCAGCAACAACAAGTACAGAAACGCAAAAAATAATTTCGACACCATATTATACAGAAACAGCGGCATTTATGTCGCTGTTTTTGTTGGTAGCTGGGCACAAAAAAACCGTTCTGATGCAGAACGGTTTCGTATCGCGGAGATTTAATTTCTTAATCGTAACGATGCTCGTCTGCTGCCGGATAATCGTCATTAGCCGATCCGCAGGCACAATCCTGATGAAGGCCTTTTTCGTACTGTTCCAGCGCTCTCAAACTCATACCCATGTTAGAGAAACCTCCGTCGTGGAAAAGGTTTTGCATGGTCACCATTTTGGTTAAGTCTGAAAATAAAGTGATACAGTAGTCGGCACATGCTGCAGCTGAAGCATTCCCCAGCGGCGACATTCTTTCAGCAAAATCCAGCAAACGGTCGAAACCTTTCACACCGTTTCCGGCTGTGGTAATGGTTGGCGACTGCGAAATGGTATTTACCCTTACGCGGCGCTCACGTCCGTAGATGTATCCAAAGCTGCGTGCAAACGATTCAAGCAACGCTTTAGCATCAGCCATGTCGTTGTACCCGTAGAAAGTACGCTGTGCAGCAACATACGACAAAGCCACAACCGAACCCCATTCGCTGATGGCATCCAGTTTACGGGCAGTTTGCATTACTTTGTGGAAAGATATGGCTGAAACATCGAGTGTTTTATCCAGGTAGTTATAATCCAGATCGCTGTAATGTCTTTCTTTTCTAACATTGGGAGACATTCCGATCGAATGCAATACAAAATCAATTTTTCCTCCCAGGTATTCCATCGATTCCTTAAAAAGGTTGGTTAAATCATCGACGTTAGTAGCATCGGCACCAATTACAATGGTGTCAATTTTCTCCGCCAACGCGTTGGTTTCTCCCATTCTAATGGCCACCGGCGTATTGGTAAGCGTAATTTTAGCACCTTCTTCATGTGCTCTTTCTGCTACTTTCCAGGCAATGGAATCAGGGTTTAGTGCCCCAAAAATAATTCCTCTTTTTCCTTTTAATAAGTTATTACCCATGATGGTTTTTAATTATAAATATTGAGATGCAAATTTAATTGAGTTTAAATAAAACATATAAAGTTTGCACTTTTTACCACTTAAACTCGACCTTAATTAACTGTTTGCACCGAATATTGTTCAGAACTGTTCAAAAAATTAAGTTTTTCCCGAATTCAGCAATAAGCAGAAAGTGCCTGTTTGAGAGCTCAACGTGGTTGCTTTTTCAAACTAAAATACAGTTGAGTGAGGACTAACTTTTCTACTTAACTATACTTGTTTTGTTGAACATGCAAACCTTTACTTGCCGGCTATTTTAATCAAAAAGGAGCGAAGTTCTTATTCTTTTTTCTTGAACTCAGGTCTTCGGTCTTTGTTTTTGGCCATCCGGAAGAAGATGTTGTTTAATGTAACAGGGGGCTTTCCAAAAAGTTGGCAAAAACAGGTTCTCGCAAAGACTCAAAAGAAGCGCAAAGGTCGCAGATTGCTCATCATTACTTCTTTTTTTGCGTGCTTTTTTGAGTAAATCTTTGCGTGCTTTGCGTGACACTTACTTTGGGGACAAGCCCATTTTTGATGTTTTAAGATGGTATCGCCTTCAATTGCGACCGAATTTCGCCTTTTTCTTGATTTCTCGTGAGCTTCAGAATCCGGGTATCTTTGAAAATGCTTTTTGCTCCCCGGTTTCATGAACTTTACCCGGACGTTAATGTGGTAATTCATTCGAACTTTTATAGCTTTGAATAGGAATTACTGCATCAATTATCATAAATCAAAAAAAATGAGAAACACTTTTTTTATACTGTTGTTGTCTGTGGCAACATTCAGTTGTTCGAACTCCTCAAAAAAGGAAACAAAACAAGATACAATGGAAGTGAACCAGGAAATTAAAAAGAAGGCAGATGAATTTGCGTCGTTTAAGTTGACCACCGACTTATCCGTACTTTCAGAAAAAGAAAAACAAATGCTGCCTTTGTTGTTTGAAGCAGCCAAAATTATGGACGACATTTTTTGGATGGAGGCTTACGGTGATAAAGAAGAGTTGTTGGGAAAAGACTGGGATGAATATACCCGGAAATTTATTCAGATCAACTACGGTCCATGGGAGCGTTTGGATGCCAATAAACCATTTGTGCCCGGTTTCGGGGAAAAGCCGGCCGGTGCCAATTTCTATCCGGCTGACATGACAAAAGCTGAGTTCGAAGCATGGGAAGAAGAAAGTAAAACAAGCCTTTATACAGTGGTCAGAAGGGGCGAAGACGGCCAATTGAAATCTGTTCCTTATCACGTCGCCTTTGAAGAGCAGGTTGAAAATGCGTCGGCCTTATTGAAGCAGGCGGCAGAACTTGCGGAAGATCCGGGTCTGAAAAATTACCTGGCGAAAAGGGCGGAAGCTTTGCTGACCGATGAGTATTACGAAAGCGATGTAGCCTGGATGGAGATGAAAAACAATACCATCGACTTTGTGATTGGGCCAATTGAAAGTTACGAAGACCAACTGTATGGTTACAAAGCGGCTCACGAATCATACATCCTGGTTAAAGACCTGCAATGGAGTAAAAAGCTGGAGAAATATGCGGCTCTTTTACCCGGTTTGCAAAAAGCGCTTCCGTGCGAGCAATCTTACAAAAATGAAACGCCGGGTGTAGATTCGGATATGAATGTTTACGACGCAGTTTTTTATGCCGGCGATTGCAACTCGGGAAGTAAAACCATTGCGATCAACTTACCCAACGACGAGCAGGTGCGCGAATCAAAAGGAAGCCGTAAACTTCAGCTTAAAAACTCAATGCAGGCAAAATTTGATAAAATTTTAGTGCCGATTGCTGATCTGTTGATTGCTGAAGATCAGCGTTCACACGTGAAATTCGATGCTTTCTTCGAAAATACGATGTTTCACGAAGTCGCTCACGGACTGGGGCTGGGAAACACGGTGGATAAAAGTTCTACCGTACGCGAAGCACTCAAGGAAACCTATACCTCGATTGAAGAAGGAAAGGCTGATATCTTGGGCTTGTGGTGCGTGTATCAGCTCAATGAAATGGGAGAGTTGGGCGACAAAGACATGATGGATAACTTTGTGACTTTCATGGCCGGTATTTTCCGTTCGGTGCGGTTTGGAGCTGCCAGTGCTCATGGAAAATCGAATATGATGCGATTTTATTACTTCCAGGAAACCGGTGCATTTACCCGCGATGAAGCCACAGGAACGTACCGGGTTGATTTTGAAAAAATGAAGCAGGCAATGCTCGATCTTTCCAGAACGATTTTGACTATTCAGGGAGACGGAGACTATGAAACCGCTAAAAAGATGATCGAAGAAAAAGGCTTTATTCGCGAAGCTTTGCAAAAAGACCTCGATCGCATTGGCGAATCGGGCATTCCGCGCGATATTGTATTTGAACAGGGACCTGAAGTAGTAGGATTGTAGGTCAAAGTTGAAATGATACAAAATACCTGTCCGGATTTTTCCAGACAGGTATTTTTTTTGATTTTAAACGTAGTAGCAGTGTTTACTCATGTCAATTATTGATTTTGAAGAGATTGGGTTCGGAAAATTTTTTATCTTGCAACAAAATTCGCGAAATGAAACGGATTCTGGCAGCATTTTTTATTGTAATGGCAAACCTGGTTTTGTTTGTCCATGCTGTTGTTCCGCATCATCATCACGATAGCAACCTTTGTTTTGACGGCATTGTTGCAGAGCAAACCACAGGGAGTGAATGCTGCGACAAAAGCTGCGATTCAGATACTGAGCACAATCAGCATAGTTCGGACAAAGCTTCTGACGATTGCATGCTTTCTCATATTGTTGCGCTCTTTAACGGAGATATCAAACAAAACATTCGCGCAACGATCAGTTCGCACGATCTGATAAACCATGTTTCGCTTTTTGCCCTTGAAGGCAACGAAAATTCAGGGATTTCAAATCCACATTTTTTTATCGAGATTGTTTTCAACGATCATATCCCGGTTTATCATTCACTGGCAAGCCGTGCCTTTGGATTGCGGGCTCCTCCTTACTTTTGTTAATTCCGGCAGACCGAAACTGCTTTTAATTCTTCAGATTTCTGACCGGAATCAATCTGCATTTCCTTTTGAAATCCAATACAAAAAATTAGTTTGAAATCAATTCAGCCTAAGCGTATTGCGTATTTCAGAATAAATGTGCACAAATTTTTCAAGAGATCTTAAACGGATCATAATTTCAATTCATAGTACAACAATAAACAGATGAAAAGAATATTATCTTTTATCATGGCATTTTCGTTATTGGTATTTGGTTGTAAAGAAAATGCAAAAGTGGAGATCAGTTCGGAGCACGACCACGAGCATGAGGAAGTGAAGTTTCAATACACCAGCTATTCCGAAAGCCTCGAATATTTTGCCGAAGCCGATCCTTTTGTTTTGGGAGAAGAAAGCAACATATTGTCTCATTTTACCTGGTTGAGCAATTTTAAACCGCTGGAAAATGCAAAGATTACCCTAAAGCTGCAGGTAAATACAAGCGAAGTGAGCGAAACGTTGGAAGGCTCGGATCGACCGGGAATCTACAGTTTCAATCTGCAGCCTGAAATTGCGGGAAGCGGTAAGCTGGTTTATGAAATTCAATCGGGTAATGAAATTTACAAGGTGGAGGTTCCCGGTATTACTGTTTTTCAGGATGATGAAGCTGCCCATGAGGCGGCAGAGGAAGCTGAAATTTCAAGCGTTAATACCTCGGTTTTTACCAAAGAGCAGTCCTGGAAAATTGACTTCTGTACCGAGTTACCTGCGAACGAACCTTTTGGGCAGGTAATAAAAACGGTTGCGCAGGTTCAGTCGGCTCCTTCGGATGAAATGACACTCACCGCCAAATCAAACGGGATGGTGCAGTTTTTAAGCAATAATTTGGTCGAAGGGAAAACAGTTTCTGAAAATGAAAACTTAATGAGCATTAGCGGAAACCAGCTGGCGGTAAATAATTCGGCGGTAATGTATGCCGAAGCAAAAAACAACTACGAAACGTCAAAACTGGATTACGAGCGTAAACAGGAATTGGCCAAGGAAAAAATCGTTTCCGAAAAAGATTTGCTTGAAGCAAAGAATAAATATGAGAACGCACGGGTAATTTATCAGAATCTGGAGAACAATTTTAACGATCGCGGCGAAATTGTCAAAAGTCCTTCCGGTGGTTACATCCGGCAAATGTTCGTAAAAAATGGTGATTACGTAAATCCTGGTCAGGCGCTTGCAACCATTACCCGTAACCGTGGATTTATGTTGCACGCCGAAATTCAGCCCAAATACCGCGAAAGCATGAATCATTATTCGGATGCGGTAATCCGGACTATGGGAAGCAATATTACCTACGATTTAAAGGATTTGGATGGCAAACTGATCGCCAGCGGAAATAGTGCAAGCGAAGGAAATTTCATGATCCCGGTTCATTTAAGAACCGATGCTTCAGCTAATCTTATTCCGGGCGATTTTGTTGAATTGTACCTTAAAACCGCGTCGGAAGAAAATAAGTTGGTAGTTCCAAATTCAGCTTTACTCGAAGAACAGGGATATTTCTTTGTGTATGTTCAGCTTACGCCCGAATTATTTGAAAAAAGGGAAGTGAAGACAGGCGAGACCGACGGACTTTCAACCGAGATAAAATCAGGAATTTCTGCGAATGAGAGAATTGTAACACAGGGAGCCATGTTCATCAAACTGTCGCAGGCAACCGGGGCGCTGGACCCGCACGCCGGACACGTACATTAAAACAGGAAGTTATGTTGAATAATATCATTCGATTTTCACTTAATAATAAATACTTCATCCTGTTTTGCTCGGTGGCACTGATTGTGGTGGGAACCCGCACGGCCTCCCGAATGGATGTGGATGTTTTCCCCGACCTGACTGCGCCTACTGTGGTGGTAATGACCGATGCGCACGGAATGGCTTCTGAAGAAGTAGAGAGACTGGTAACTTTTCCCATTGAAACAGCCGTAAACGGCGCTACCGATGTGCGTCGTGTGCGTTCCACTTCGGCCTACGGGTTTTCATTTGTATGGGTTGAATTCGATTGGGGAACCGATGTTTTTAAAGCCCGGCAGATTGTTAGCGAGAAACTGATCAGCGTGTCGTCGCAAATGCCCTTAGGCGTTGGGCAACCCATGCTTGCCCCGCAATCGAGCGTAATGGGTGAGATTTTCTTTATCGGGATGCAGGCCGACAGCACCAGTATGATGGATCTTCGCACCATTGCCGAATGGAACGTAAAACCATTGGTTCTGTCAACCGGCGGCGTTTCGCAGGTTACAATCATAGGAGGTGATTACAAACAATACCAGGTGCTGGCCGATCCTTATAAAATGGGATTTTTTGGTGTTTCAATGACTGAACTGGCAGAAGTTTGTCAGTCGTTGAGCCGCAATTCTACCGGAAGTGTGGTCCGCCAGTTTGGGAATGAGTACGTAGTTCGCGGGATCGGAAGAACCTCTGACTTAGAGACACTGGCTAATTCCTATATCAAATCAAACGATGGTAAGCCGGTACGCGTGCGCGATGTGGCAGAAGTTAAAATTGGAAGTGCTGTAAAAATGGGATACGCCTCTGAAAATGCAAAACCGGCGGTGATTATTTCGATCTCCAAACAGCCTAATATCAACACGATCGATGTTACCAACCGGATACAGGCAAACCTGGAACTTTTGCAAAAAACATTGCCTGCTGATGTAAAACTGGATACCGGAATTTTTCGTCAGGCTGATTTTATTGAGACTTCGGTAAACAATGTACAAAAGGCCTTGATTGAAGGCAGTATCCTGGTGGTGATCATTTTATTTCTTTTCCTCGGAAGTTTCAGAACCACACTGATTTCATTGCTGGCAATTCCGTTGTCTTTGCTCGGAGCCATTGTTGTCATGAAATTACTGGGCCAGAACATCAATACCATGAGTTTGGGAGGAATGGCCATCGCTATCGGTTCGCTGGTTGATGATGCCATTATTGATGTGGAAAACGTCTACAAACGACTGCGGCAAAATCAGCAATTGCCCGAATTAAAAAGACATTCGGCATTTGACGTGGTTTTTGAAGCATCGAAAGAGATTCGTTCTTCCATTCTGAATGCAACATTGATTATCATGGTGGCCTTTTTACCTCTTTTTTCCCTGACGGGAATGGAAGGACGTATGTTGAAGCCTCTCGGGATTTCGTTTATCGTATCGCTTTTTGTCTCGTTGATTGTAGCCATGACCTTGACACCCTTGTTGTCGAAAATGCTGCTTACCAACGAAAAGTATCTGAAGAGAAACGAAAGGGAAAAATGGCTGGTAAGAAAACTTTCGGCCGCCTACGAAAAGGCGCTGAACTGGGCGCTGTATCACAAGCGAGTGATTGTCTTTTCAACGCTGGCAGTGTTAGCGCTGGCAATTATCACTTTATCAGGACTCGGACGCAGCTTCTTACCTGCCTTTAATGAAGGTTCTTTGACAATATCAGTGATTACCAAACCGGGAACTTCGCTGGACGAAAGCAATAAAATCGGCAACCTGGTGGAAGCGGAATTATTGTCGGTACCCGAAATTACTCACACGGCACGAAGAACAGGAAGGGGAGAACTCGATGAACATTCGCAGACTACTAATAGTGCCGAAATCGATGTGAAATTTACTCTTGATAAACGCGGCTCTGAGGAATTTCTGGAAGATGTTCGGGATAAACTGGCACATGTTCCGGGTATTGCGTTCACCGTTGGGCAGCCACTCGGGCACCGCATCGACCACATGCTTTCAGGAACGCGTGCAAATATTGCGATCAAGCTGTTTGGGACTGATCTCAATCGAATGTTCGCCATCGGAAATCAGGTAAAAGCGGCCATTGCTGATGTTGACGGGTTGGTGGATGTAAATGTCGATCAGCAGGTGGAAATTCCACAGATTCAGATCCGCCCGAACCGTGATATGCTGGCTGAATATGGGATTTCGCTCGAACAATTCAACCAGTTTGTGGATGTTGCTTTTGGTGGCGAAAAACAAGCCGATATTTACGAAGGGCAACGCAGTTTCGATCTGATTTTGCGGTTGAACAAGAACTTTACAGAAAGCATTGATGGAATAAAAGCAGCTTTAATTGATACTGAAGACGGCAAAAAAGTTCCGCTCGAACAAGTTGCCGATGTGGTTTCGGTGGCTGGTCCCAGCTCCATTTCACGCGAGAATGTTCAGCGTAAAATAGTAATCTCGGCTAACGTTGCAGGACGGGATTTACGCGGTGTGGTAAACGATATCCAAACCAACATTGAGCAGGAAATTGACTTGCCTGAAGGTTACAGAATCGAATACGGCGGGCAGTTTGAAAGCGAAGCGTCGGCATCACGCACTTTAATGCTGACCTCGATCATTGCAGTGTTACTGATTTTTTTCCTGCTTTTCCAGGAATTTAAAGACTTTAAACTGGCAGGAATTATTTTGCTGAATCTGCCGCTGGCATTGATTGGCGGCGTGTTTTCCATCTATTTTACTTCCGGAATCCTGAGTATACCGGCAATTATTGGTTTTATTACCTTGTTTGGAATTGCCACGCGAAACGGCATTCTTTTGATTTCCAATTATCATAAACTGGATACCGGTATCGATACATTGAAAGAAACTGTTATCAAAGGTTCTTCCGATCGCTTGAATGCCATTTTAATGACAGCGCTCACTGCAGCATTGGCTTTAATTCCGCTGGCATTGAACGGAAATGTCTCCGGAAATGAAATTCAAAGTCCAATGGCAAAAGTGATTCTTGGCGGATTACTTACGTCCACCATGCTGAATATTTTCCTGGTGCCAATTGTGTATTTTGAATTAAGAAAACGTGGAATCATCAAAAACGAAAAAGAATGAAGCGAGTAATAATATATTTTCTGGCATTTTTCTGGATAACTGTATATGCTGGTGCGCAAACAAGCATTGAGCAGGTACTGCGCGAAGTGGAGCAAAATAACACTACGCTGGTAGCTTTAAAACGAAGAGTGGATGCTGAGACGATTGGGAATAAAACCAATCTGTCGTTACCCAATCCCGAAGTGGAATTTAATTACTTATTCGGGAGTCCGTCTTCCATAGGCAACCGCACGGATATCAGCGTTACCCAGGGTTTTGATTTTCCTACGGTTTACAGTCGCAAAAGCGATCTTTCGAATTTAAGGAACGAACAGGTTTTACTGGAATACGAACGACTGCAAAAGGATTTGTTTTTGCATACCCGCCAGGTTTGTAATCAGTTGATATATCTGAATTCGATTTTGAAAGAATACTCGGAACGAATTGAAAATGCGCAGCGAATGGTTACACTTTTTCAAACCAAATTTGAAAGCGGCGAAGCCAATATTCTGGATTACAACAAAGCCCGTTTGGGTTTGCTTGATCTGACTAAAAAAGCGGAAGCGGTGCAGGTGACCAGGGAAGAGCAATTGGCAGAATTAACCCGTTTGAATGGAGGAAAGGAAATTGAGTTCACACTTGCTGAATTTCCGTCAATTCTCATTCCGAACGATTTTGAAAACTGGTATACACAGGCCGAACAAAAAAATCCGGTTTTGGCATGGCTGAAACTGGAAACCGAAGTAGGTCGTCAAAACGAAAAGTTGAATTCTGCCCTCGCTTTGCCCAAATTTCAGGCCGGATACATGAGTGAAAAAGTGGTAGGTGAGCATTTCCAGGGGCTTACTGTGGGTGTTTCAGTACCCTTGTGGGAGAGTAAAAATAAAGTGAAAGAGGCGCGTGCACAAACCCAGGTGGCCCAGGCAGTGGAATACGACAATAAACTCAGGTTCTATAACTCGCTGAAAGCTTTGCATGCAAAAGCTCTTCAACTGCAAAACAGTTTGAATGATTATCAAAAGGAGTTGAACCTTTGCAATAATACGGGACTTGCAGCCAAAGCGCTGGAAGCAGGGGAAATTTCGATGATCGATTACATTATGGAACTGTCGGTATATTACGAGAGTTTCAACAATATGATTGAAATTCAAAAAGAACTTCACCAAACCCAGGCGGAACTGATGCAATACGAATAGTATTTGAATTTCTGTTAGCACATTCGCAGGTAGTTTTGACTTGCGTAGCTAAAAGAAGTTAAACATCTTTGACGAAATGAGATTCCCTGCCAGCTTGGCTGCGGAGAGTCTCATTTTGATGAAAGCCGGACAAGAATATAAAATAGCCTTTAACAAGATGTTAACAACTTCAATTTAACCTTTAGTGTTATATTTGCAGGGTGAATGTTTTCAGAAACATAATGATTGTAGTCCTTTCGTCGATATTTCTGTTATCGTCGTCGGGCTATGTGATCTATTCCAGTACATGTTTGTGTTCGGGAGAGAATTACACCAGTGTTTTTGTTCGCCCGGAAACCTGTGAAACCAGTTTTCATAAGCATCACGAACATGATACAGCTGGAGAAGAGCATGCATGTTCTGCCGGAGAATGTCACGAATGTAATACTTCAGGTGAACAACATAATGATTGTGGTTGCGATTCACCAGAGGTTTACTTTTTTCAGTTAAAGGACAATGTGATCAGCGAACGGAGCAAATTTATTGTTTCAACACCGCAGCTCCTTCATGTATTCACAGCAGATGTTCCCAAAGCCTTGCTTTCGGATACCGAAGCGCCTGAAAATGAATTTGAAATTCATTCACCGCCATTAAAAGTCACATCTTCGTTCGACTTTTTAATCAGCATTCAGCAAATTAAAATCCCTTCATTGGCTTAAGATCGTTTAATGTCCGGCTTTTGGCCGGCTACTGTATTAATCAATTCTAAACGGTTGAAATAACGCTTTTTGCGTTTTATTTCGGCTGCAATATCTTAAACAATGAAACAATATTTATTATTTATCTTAATGATACTACCGGGCCTTTCTTTTTCCGATGAAATAAAAGGAAAAGTATATGCCAAAGAGGGTAGTGACACACAACCGCTTCCCGGGGTAAATATTTACTGGGAAGGAAGCACCAAGGGAACCACTTCAGCAGCTGACGGTAGCTTTTCCATCAGCCAGAAAAACGAACAGCACATGCTGGTATTTAGTTTTGTGGGGTTCGAAAAGAAAGTGGTTCATGTGCACGAAATGGCAGCGCTCGAAGTGGTGCTTGAACCCAATCTGGAAATCGAAGAAGTGAAAGTGGTGAAAAAGAACCGCGGAACTTATTTGTCTACGATCAACCCGATTCAGGTTGAAAATATCAGCGGGGCTGAGCTGCACAAAGCGGCCTGCTGTAACCTGGCCGAGAGTTTCGAAACCAATCCGTCGGTGGATATGAGCTACAGCGATGCGATTACCGGTGCTAGGCAAATTAAGTTGCTGGGTCTCGACGGAACCTATTCGCTGATGCAAATCGAGAATATGCCCAACCTGCGCGGATTGGCAACGACCTTTGGGCTGACCTACATTCCCGGGCCATGGATGGAATCGATCCAGGTTTCGAAAGGTGCCGCTTCTGTAGTGAATGGTTACGATGCCATTGCCGGGCAAATTAATGCAGAACTTAAAAAGCCCGATTCGGATGAAAAGCTTTTTCTAAACCTGTTTGGCAACATTGATGGCCGACTGGAATTCAACGGAAACGGAAATATTAAAGTAAAAGGCGATACGCTAACCACCGGAATTTTCGTTCACGGGCACGACCTTTCAAAACGGAACGACCATAACCACGATGGGTTTCTGGATGAGCCGATGTCTAAGATGTTCCAGGTAGGAAACCGCTGGAAATACAACAACCAGAAAGGATATATGGCGCAGGCTTATTTGAATATTCTTACGGAAGAACGCCTTGGAGGACAGAAAGACGTGGAATGGAACATGGAACCATCAATCAGCAATCCTTACGGAGTGAATATCAAAAACGACCGGATTGATGCCTTTTTTAAATCGGGATATACCTTTAACAGAGGTAAATCGGCCGTGGCATGGTTGTCGAATTTCTCGCGTCACGAGACAGAGTCGTTTTATGGTTTGACACATTACGATGCCGATGAAACCCGTTTTTATGCCAATGCAGTTCTTACCCAGGATTTGGATGAGTACGCACTCCACGTGTTGAACGCCGGTGCCAGTTTTGTGTACGACGATTTCAATGAGGCGATTTATGACCAGAACATCAAACGTACCGAAAAAGTACCCGGGTTATTTGCCGAATATACATTTAAACCGAATCCGAATCTGACATTGATGGCCGGATTACGCACCGATTTTCATAACCTGTTCGGCACCTTTGTAACGCCGCGTATGCATTTCCGTTATCATTTTGCTGAACATTTTACGGTTCGTACCAGCGCGGGGAAAGGCTATAGAACGGCCAACGTACTTTCAGAAAATGTTTACCTTTTGTCAGGGTCGCGGCCCTTGCAATGGACCGAAGATGCCCTGCAGGAAGAAGCCTGGAATTATGGTTTTGCCTTTATTCAGAATTATACACTGCTTGGACGGGAGCTAACGCTGAATGCCGAATTCTTCAGGACGAATTTTGATACACAGTTAATTGTGGACCGTGAAACATCGGCTGATTTCGTAAAGCTGATGCCTTTAAACGGAACTTCGTTTGCCAACAGTTTACAGTTTGATTTGCGCTGGCAACCCATTGAACGGTTGGACATGCTGCTCGCATACCGCATCAACAACATCAAACAAACCATTGGTGGTAATTTGGTGGATAAACCGCTGTCGAACGATTACAAAGGATTAATCAACCTGAATTATACCACCCGCCTGAAAAAATGGATGTTTGATTATACGGCTCAGTTTAACGGCGGTGGCCGTATCCCTACTTATCCGGGAGAAGCAAATACCGGTGCACTTACGTTCGATCCTTACATTGTGATGAATGCGCAGGTCACCAAGTATTTCAGGTACTGGAGCGTTTACCTCGGATCGGAAAACCTGACTGACTTTACTCAGCACCATCCGATTCAGGGAGCCGATGATCCTTTCGGACCCAATTTCGATGCCACCAAAGTGTGGGGACCGGTTATGGGACGTAAGATTTATTTAGGATTACGATTTAATTTGAATTATGAATAAGAAGCTACGAGATGTGAGCCACGAGCTTCGAGCGGTTCTTGCCCGTAGCCCGCAGCTATAAACTCGCAGCTAAAAAACAAAAAAAATGAAAAAACTAGTATTGATGACCGTTGTACTGCTGATTGGTATCGTTTCCAATCCGTTGTACGCGCAGAAAGAAGGCAACAAAGTGGTTTGTTTTAAAAGCAACATGGACTGCTCGCATTGTGAAAAAACACTTTCGGAATACCTGAAATTTGAAAAAGGGGTGAAAAACCTGAAAGTGGACCACGTTTCGAATACCATTCGGGTGGAGTACAAGGACGGAAAAAACACCGACGAAGCGTTGGCAAAAGCAGTGGAGAAAAAAGGCTACAAAGCCGAAAAAATTAGTACCGAAGCTTACGATAAAATAGTGGCGCATGTCAAGGAAGCTGGTCACGAACATGAGCACGAACAACATAAGGAGCGGGAATAGCAGGGAAGAGATGTTGGTATCGAAAAGGATTTCGTCAGTTGGAGGATGAAATCCTTTTTTCGTTTTTAATCAGCTATTTGATCATCCGGATTGGTTTTATGTTTATTTTTATTCCGATGACAATCAAAACGATAAACCAAAACCGACTACCATGAAACTACAACTAACAACAGATAAATTTCGCTTCGCAATCCTCTGTACGCTGTTGTGCTTTTTATTGACGACAGTAGTTTACGCACAGGAAGAGCCTCCGTTAAATCTCAATAAACCAGAAAGGGAACAATGGTTTACCGACCTTGGGTTCGGGATGTTTATTCATTGGAGCATGGATGTGCAATTGGGGATGGTCATCAGTCACAGTATGGTAGGTGCCTCCGGGGAGTATCTCGACAGGTACATTAATGAACTTCCGAAGACCTTTAATCCGGTAGACTTTGACGCCAAAAAGTGGGTGAGTGCGGCCAAACTTGCCGGTATGAAATACCTGGTTTTTACCACTAAACACCATAATGGTTATTGTATGTTCAAAACCAAAACAACCGATTTTGGGATTATGACCAGCCCTTACGGAAAAGATATTACAAAGATGTTTGTGGATGCTTGTCGTGAAGCAGGTATTGCCGTCGGGTTGTATTTCTCACCCGACGATTTTTATTTTCTTCATCAACAGGGAACGCTTATTTCGAGGGTTAGAAACGAGGCGCTTGCCAGCAGTAATCCGGAGTTAAATGTGTATGTGAAAGAGCAAATGAGGGAGCTCATGACTCAATACGGCAAAATTGACATTGTGTTTTTAGACGGTATGGAGCAGTTTGCAAAAACGGAGTTGGCAAAGGTGTGTTGGGAAATCAATCCGGATGTGGTGGTTACTCGTGGCGCCATCAATACACCGGAACAGGAAACGCCTGAAAGCCCGATCCCGTCACCGTGGGAAGCCTGTTATACGCTTGGTGATCAATGGCAATACCGCCCTACAAACGAAAATTACAAAACAGCCAAAGATGCCATTCTCAAATTGATTGAGATAAGGGCAAAAGGTGGCAACTTGTTGTTAAACTTCGGCCCTGATGCTTTAGGTAATTTTCCGCCTGAACAACTGGGAATTCTGAATGAAATTTCGTTGTGGATGTTTATTAATCAGGAAGCTTTTAATCAAACCATACCAAACAAAATCATCCGGGAAGACAATATTTGGTTTTTAACAACGAAAGACAGGAAAACAGCTTACCTGTTTATTGACGAGGACGAATGGAGACATGGCGAACGTAAGGCATTTACCATTAAAGCTTTTAACGCAACCGATAAAAGCCAGATAGCTGTGTTGGGGCACAACGGAAAGGTTTTGGAGTACAACAAGGATGCAAATCCTGCTCCAAATGTTAAGCAGACGAGCAACGGGATGGAGATATCGGTTACACGGTCACAAAGAATCTACAACGACCGTAAATGGAATAATCCGGTTGTCGTTAAAGTAACCGAAGTGGATGTTAATGAATAAAATTCGCGATCTGGTGGTTTGCGTTGGAATTTGGCGCATTTCGGATAAAATTATTTTATGAAAAAGTATTCGATTTTTGCCTGAACTTTTTAATCCCGGAGGAATTGAATGTCTGTAAAAAGCACATGCCGGTTAACAGGTTCGACTCCGGCCGGAGTCGTATCGCAGCAGGTGGCGTATTGGTGCTATAAACATTCGAATCCTCCGGATTCTGCTTCGATAGATCAATTATTTCGTTAAATTCAACTTCTGTAATATTCGATTGCCGGTATTTTGAAAAACGAAATAGCTGGTTTAAATTAATATGAAACATAAGAGGAAACCTATGACCAGCAAACCAATCATAAGCCTGTTTATTCTTTTCGCTCTCGTGTTTTTAGTATCAACCTTGGGTGCACAGGAAGATTATAAAAATCCGAACAAAACCTTAATCAAACAATTGACATCCACTGACGGATTTGTTGCCTTGTGGCAATTCAATGAAAAGCCCGGAAAAGCCCGAAAAGCAGTAGGGAAGGGGAAATTTCTTTTAGCGGAAGGAAACGGTCCGGTTGAACGGATAGCTGAAGGTCCAGTTTCCGGATATTCGATTCAACTTGACGGTGATAATTTTTTGCGGCTTTCGAACGCCAAAACCGCCGAATTAAATATTTACGGTAAAAACCAGGGAGTAACGGTTGTGGCCTGGGTAAAATGGACCGGCGAACAAACCGGTTTTGTGGGAGGCATGTGGAACGAGTATCAGGACGGCGGGAAACGGCAATACGGCTTGTTTGTGTCGCTGCCATATTACAACGGAGCCAACCAGGTTTGCGGCCATATCTCAAAAACAGGCAGACCCACGTCGCCGTTTCCCTATTCTATCGATTATTCGGCCAGTAAACAAACCGTTCCTGCCAATCAGTGGTGTGTGATTGCTTTTACCTACGATGGCGAATACATAAAATCGTTTCTGAATGGAAAGTTTGAAGCACGTGAGCCCGAATTGATCGATCATACCAAAGGCTTTGACGGTTATCCTGACGGGATCATCCAACGTAAAAATCCGTATCATTTTCCCGACGGGATGGGAAACAACGGATCGGACTTTACGGTAGGCGCCGTATTGCTTAAACGCGGTATGGGAAATTTCTTTAAAGGGCAGATAGGAGGATTAGCGGTTTTTAATCGTGCCCTAAATGAAAAGGAAATTATTATGTTTGCAAATAAAGGCAGGGAATGAGTTTTTAATTACGTTTTGCCATTTTTCTGCTTTTTTAAAAGACTGTAACATACTTATATACCAACGTATAATTCATAACCGACTAACCGATGAAAAGTAAACTTTTTGGAATCCTGTTGATTGGCCTTATTTCCGGGGCTTGTGCTCCGCTTGCCCGAATGCTGAATTATAGCCCGTCAGCCAAAGTAAAGAAGATCTCATTTTCGGATGACGCTCTCAACCCGAAATACACTTTCTTTTATTCTGACACTTTAAATAACAGTTATTTGCGGGAGTTACGTCAATCATACGAGATTGATAGACTGGCGGCATCGTACGATAGCGAAATCGATAAAATAAAAGCTGTTCTAAACTGGTCGGCCACGCAATGGGAACACAATGGCAGCAATTCTCCGTCTAATCCTGATGCTTTGACGATCCTGAAAGAAGCAAGAAATGGCAGACAGTTCAGGTGTGTGGAGTACGGGATTCTGGCATCGTCTTGCCTGAACAGCATAGGAATTCCGGCCCGTGTACTTGGACTTAAAACGAGAGATGTTGAAAAGGTGAGAATGGGAGCAGGACATGTGGTTACTGAGGCTTATTCGCAGCAATACAACAAGTGGATCTTCATGGATCCGCAAATGAATATGATGCCTCTGCTTCATGGGATTCCTTTAAATGCAGTTGAATTCCAGGAGGCAATTATCAGCAATCGCGAAAGTATTGAAATGGTGAATATGGATGGTAATGTTTCGCCTGAAGATTCACAAGCGTATATAGATTGGATCGGAAAATACCTGTTTTATTTCGATGTGTTGTTTGATCAGCAAATTAAGCACGAAACTGATTATAAAAGCATCGACGGCAAAACAAAACTGATGCTGGTTCCGTTGGGAGAAAAGGAACCTACAGTTTTTCAGCGCAGTAATAAAATCAATTATTGTTTTTATACACATTCGCTAAAAGACTTCTATCAAAAGCCTAAAGTGTAAACCATAACAAATCTGATTGCAAAATATGGTGAAGAAGAGAATTTTATTACTTCAATTTTCATGGATGGTTTTAATCATCCAGTTACTGGTATCTTGCAATCAGAAAAAAATGGCTTCAATAAATCCGGTAGCGCCTGAGGTAATGCAAAGCGTTTACGAGGAAATAAAAACGCCCTACAAATACGGGATCGTTCTTCAGCACCCTTATACCGCGAAAATGATTGATTCCCCCACCATTTTCAGGGAGAATGACCGCTGGTACATGACCTACATTGTTTTTGACGGACAGGGCTACGAAACCTGGCTGGCTGAGAGCTCCGATTTGCTTCATTGGGATGTGAAAGGGAAGTTACTTTCTTTTTCGGAAGGTGCCTGGGATGCCAATCAAAAAGCGGGTTATCTGTCGTTGGTAAACACCGATTGGGGTGGCGATTATTCTGCCGGAAAATTCCGGAATAAATACTGGATGACATACTTGGGGGGTAGCACAGACGGTTATGAAGCCGGAGTGCTAAAAATCGGGATTGCAAGTTCTGATACGCTGACCAAAGCCTGTGAATGGGAAACCAACAGCAGTCCGGTGTTATCGCCCGAAGATGAAGATGCCCGTTGGTTTGAGAATAAAACCATTTATAAAAGCCTCGTAATTCGCGATACTACTTTAAAAACAGGTTATCCGTTTGTAATGTATTATAATGCCAAAGGCGGTTCCGGCAATTTCGAAAGCATTGGAATGGCTGTTTCTGACGATCTTTTAAACTGGAAACGTTTCGGCAACGATCCGGTTATTACACGCAGAGCCGGAATTTGTGGCGATGCGCAAATCGCCAAATACAACGATCTTTACATCATGTTCTATTTTGGCGCTTTTTGGAAACCCGGCGCCTTTGAGCGTTTTGCCTGTTCGTACGATCTGATCAACTGGACAGACTGGGAGGGCGAGGACTTGGTGGCTCCGTCGGAAGATTACGACGCCCAATATGCCCATAAACCCTGGGTGATAAAGTGGAACGGAGTGGTATACCATTTTTACAATGCGGTGGGTGATAGCGGCCGGGTAATTGCGCTGGCAACATCGAAAGAGTTAAGAAAATAAACGCGCTGAACAGGCGTTGATATAGAAGTTAATCCACTAGTGGGTATTAAAAATTAATAGACGTTCTTTGAAATTCTTTGTTAGTCGTACTTGTAGCGATTTTTGATAGCGTGACGATTTGAATTGAAAATACGGATTTTTGCATGCAAACAAGCAATTAT
>NZ_JALGYW010000027.1 GCF_023111095.1 Maribellus sp. YY47 | reverse complement strand
ATCTCAGTGACAACTTGCAATTTAAAGGACATCGAATAGTCCTTCTGTGTACGCTTAACGTACTGTGAATGATTGATTTCTTTCATAACGCTACTTTTTGTGTAACGCTATTTCAGGACGAGACACTATACCCAATAAAAAAAGCCCGGAATTACCGGGCTTTTTTTATTATATCGTTATTGACTTACATGATCAGCTTGTACCCCTTCCCGTGAACATTAATGATTTCCACGGTTGGTTCATCTTTCAAATGCTTGCGAAGTTTGGTAATATAAACATCCATGCTTCGGGCATTAAAATAATTATCGTCGATCCAGATGGATTTTAATGCGTAGTTTCTTTCCAGTACTTTATTGGCATTTTGACAAAGCAGCTTAAGCAATTCAGATTCTTTTGTGGTTAGTTTCACCGCCTCCTCGCCATCCGCAAGTGTTTGCTTCCGGGTATCGAAAGTAAAACGGCCTAACGTAAATACCTGTTGGGCGCCCGACTGTCCTTCCTGTGAAGTTCGCCTTAAAATCGCTTCAATTCGCAGGATCAATTCTTCCATGCTAAAAGGCTTGGTAATGTAATCATCCGCACCAATTTTGAAGCCTTCCAGCACATCTTCCTTCATGTTTTTAGCCGTCAAAAACAATACAGGAATATCTGCATTCACAATCCGAATATCCTTGGCCAGCGTAAATCCATCTTTTTTGGGCATCATTACATCCAGAATACAAATGTCATAATGCTCTTTCATAAATCCTTTATATGCAGCTTCTCCATCCGGATACAGATCCGCATCGAAGCCTTTTGCTATCAAATATTCTTTTAACAACAATCCCAAATTCTCGTCATCTTCGGCAAGTAGCAATTTTGTTTTTTGTTCCATGGTTAATTATTTATTTGTGGGAAATAGATTTTAAATTTAGTCCCTTTGCCTAAAGCACTTTCAACCTTAATGGTTCCGTTGTGCAAATCCACTATCTTTTTTACATAACTCAATCCCAGTCCAAAACCTTTTACATCGTGCACATTTCCGGTAGGCACCCTGTAAAACCGATCAAATATCTGAGCATGATGTTCTTTCGCAATTCCTATGCCACTATCCTGTACTGAAATCACAATGTTATTCTTACTATTTTCTGTTCTTACCCAAATTTCGGGATTTTCCTTACTGTATTTCATCGCATTATCCAGCAAGTTAAAAATAACATTGGTAATATGCACCTCATCTCCCTTAATTACAGCATTTTCTGCATGTATTTCAGTATGTAAGGTACCATTCTTATTCTTCACCCTAAGTTCGAAATTGGCTGTTACAGTCTCGATCATTTTATTTACATCAAACTCCCGGACTTTCAATTTTAGCCGTCCTTCATTAAACACAGCCATCTGAAGCACTTTCTCTACCTGAAAACTAAGCCGTTTGCTTTCCTGGAAGATCACTTTCGAAACATGCTCAATAGTAGAAGGCGTGTTCGAAATTGTGCCATCCTGCAACATTTGACTGGCCAGCGAAATAGTAGAAATCGGTGTTTTCAGCTCGTGCGTCATATTGTTGATAAAGTCGTTCTTGATGTTCGATAACTTTTTCTGACGCATAATAACAAGAATGGCATAGGCAAAAATAGCTATCAGTAAACCAGTTAGGATGATGGTCGGGATAATCGTCAGCCCGGTTTGCCGGAATAAATAACGTTTCCGGTGAGGGAAATAAACGTTCAGGTAATTGGGCTTTGGCCCGTTATAATCATTCTGAAACAACAACTGGGGATATTCTCCGCGGTTTTTGGGATTATAATCTTTGTCTCCAAAAATGACGGTTTCTTTAGCCATAGTTGAATTCTTGATAGCGTATTTGTATTCCAGGTCAATCCGAAACTGTGCCATCGCTGCATCCAAAAAAGCCTTTACCCGGGTTGAATCGATACGTTCTTCGAGAGGCAAATCTTCCAGGGCTATCTTGTAATTCCACCAGTCGGCATTACGCAACCATTCTTTCCTCCGGCGTTGCTGTTCTAAACTCTGTTTCATAAAACCTTCAACTCCCATGATCGATAGCGAATCGGAGGGATCAATCTTAAGCTCGTATTGTTCTTCAAAGTGGCTAACAACGCCCTGATTCGAGTAACTCAGACTAAAACTAAGCGTACCTCTTGCCGGATTATTATACGGAAATATATTACCGAGTTCTTCCTTTTTTTCGTTCATCCCTGGCAGTTCTCCGCGCCGGGCATATTCTCTCGCCAATCGCTGTTCATCCAAATCAAGCTGAATAGCAACCATACTCAGCGCATTCTGCACCAGCTGATCAAACTGCTCCTCCCTGATATCTGATGCAGACTTAATAATTGATGTCTGCACCAGTATCAATCCTGAAAGCACAATTGCCATCAACACAATCAGCGTTATAAGCATTTTTCGACTCATGCACCAAAGATAGATTGATTAAAAGCCTGTGATTTCGACCCTTAACATTATTTAACAGGATATAATCATTTGTAAAATTTATTAACCACCGAACGGGGACAATGTTTACATTTTGGCCAATACATCGGCAATTACCTGCGGAAAATAACGATATTCCAGCTCGTGTACCTTCTCAGCAACCTGCTCGGGTGTATCTTCGGGCAACACTTCGCATTTCGCCTGGAAAATCAGCGCCCCCTCGTCGTATTTCTCGTTCACATAATGAATTGAAATCCCTGACTCCGTTTCACTATTGGCTACCACTGCCCGATGAACATTCATTCCATACATTCCTTTTCCTCCGTATTTAGGCAACAATGCAGGATGTATATTAATAATAGGAAAAGCTGAAACCAGATTCCCAGGGATCAACCACAGGAATCCGGCAAGTACAATTAAATCGACTTTACGTTCTCTTAACGTACTCAAAATTTCATCGGTGCGATAGAATTTTTCGCGATCGAATACAAAACTTCCCACCCCAAAATTCCGGGCACGAACCAGGGCATAAGCATCAGCTTTGTTCGACCATAATGAATCGACCTCAACATCCTCTTTATCAGAAAAATATTTAAAAATATTTTCGGCATTTGTACCCGAACCCGAAGCCAGAATTGCTATTCTTTTTTTACCCATTTCTTACTGTTTATTGCTGTTTCGAACTTTCAAACAAATAATTCAAATTTAGGTACTTAGGACGTAAGATACTTACTGTGTTAACATCTTTTTTAAAGATTTTCTTGGAAATTTCGAGCGTAAATGTATTACTTTGCAGCGAATTATTTAAAACAAAAATTAGTATTAATTAAAATTAAAAGTTATGTCTGACGTTGCAGCAAAAGTAAAAGCTATAATCGTTGATAAGCTAGGTGTTGACGAAAGTGAAGTAGTTACAGAAGCTTCTTTCACCAATGACTTAGGTGCTGATTCACTTGACACCGTTGAATTAATTATGGAGTTCGAGAAAGAATTCGACCTTGCTATTCCGGACGACGAAGCAGAAAAAATTTCTACAGTAGGTGAGGCAATCGCTCACATCGAATCTGCGATTAAGTAATCTGACTCATATTATTTTTCTTTTATGGAATTAAAACGGGTAGTAATAACCGGTGTTGGTACCGTTAATCCATTGGGTAACTCCGTTCAAGAATTTTGGGAGAACTTAATTAAAGGAGTGAGTGGGGCCGGTCCCATAACTCACTTCGATGCTTCAAAGCATGTTACACAATTTGCTTGTGAAGTAAAAAATTTCGATCCTCTCCTTTATATTGAAAAGAAGGAGGTTCGCAAACACGATTTATTTACGCAATACGCGTTTGCGAGCACAGCCCAGGCCATTGAAGACAGTGGCCTAGACCTGGAGAAAGTTGACGGTGACCGGGTTGGCGTTATTTGGGGAGCCGGAATTGGAGGTTTGCAGACTTTCCATGAGGAAGTTCGCGCCTACAGCGAAGAGCGACCACGCTTTTCTCCGTTTTTTATCCCAAAAATGATTGCTAATATTGCCGGTGGATTGGTTTCGATCAAGTACGGATTTAGAGGTCCGAACTACACCACGGTTAGTGCGTGTGCTTCTTCCACCCACGCTATTATTGATGCTTTCAACATGATTCGCATGGGCAAAGCCGATATGATAGTTACGGGGGGCTCAGAAGCTGGTGTTAACGAAGCCGGTGTCGCAGGATTTAATTCCATGCGTGCACTTTCAACCCGCAATGATGATCCTAAAACCGCATCGCGTCCTTTTGATAAAGACCGTGACGGTTTTGTTATTGCTGAAGGCTCTGCTGCATTTATTCTCGAAGAATACGAACATGCAGTAAGCAGAGGTGCTAAAATTTACGCCGAAATTGCCGGAGGAGGAATGTCGGGAGATGCTTTCCATATGACAGCTCCCGATCCCGACGGAAGAGGCGCCAGCCTTGTGATGAAATGGGCATTAGAAGATGCGGGAATAAAACCCGAAGATGTGGACTACATTAACGTTCACGGTACTTCAACTCCACTTGGAGACATTGCCGAACCAAAGGCCATTCTTAAAACCTTTGGAGATCACGCTTATAAGCTTAGTATCAGTTCTACCAAATCAATGACCGGCCACCTTTTGGGAGCTGCCGGAGCGGTAGAAGGCCTTGCCAGCGTTTTAGCCATTCAAAATAGCATTATACCTCCAACCATCAACCATTTTACCGATGATCCTGAAATCGACCAAAAGTTGGATTTCACTTTCAATCAGGCCAAACAAAGGGAAGTCAACATTGCAATCAGCAATACCTTTGGATTCGGTGGTCATAATGCTACTTTAGTTTTCAAAAAATTTTAGAAAACTGTGGTTAGAAAAATAGTACAACGGGTAAAACTCTTTTCGTCTGATCGAAAAGAGTTTTACTTGTTTTTAAAAGACCTGCTTGGTTTTTACCCCCGAAACCTGAAACTTTACGATCTGGCGTTCGTTCACAAATCGGCTTCAACGATCGATTCGCAGGGAAATTTTGTAAACAACGAACGCCTCGAATACCTGGGTGATGCCATTCTGGGAGCGATTATTGCTGATTTTTTGTACAATCGTTTTCCTCACGAAGACGAAGGTTTCCTTACAAAAACCCGCTCCAAACTGGTAAATCGGGCATTTCTCACGAAGCTGACCCACGATATGGGCCTGCATGTTTTTATCGATTCAAACACTACCAAAAAAGTCGATAAAAGTCATATTTACGGTGATGCCCTCGAAGCACTGATCGGCGCCATCTATCTCGATCGCGATTATCACTCGGCCAAGTTTTTTGTCACCAAAAAAATTCTCTCTCAATTTGTTAACCTGAACGAGATTGAACAGGAAGATTCCAATTTCAAAAGCCAGCTGATTGAGTGGAGCCAGAAAAACAAACGGGAAGTGGAATTCGAAACCAGCGAAGAGACTGACGAAAAGCTGAAACAACCCAAATTCAATGCGGTGGTAAAAATCGACAATGTAGAAGTTGGCCGGGGAGCAGGAACGTCGAAAAAAGAAGCCCACCAGCAGGCAGCCCGCGAAACACTCGAAAAGTTGAAAGAAATATAGTCGTGCCGACTGAGTGTCTCACAATCTTTATAATTTTGCTCCCGCTTACAAATTGAAATGAATAACATTTTTATCATCGGCTTAGGCTTTCTTGCCCAGGGTTTGTTCTTCATCCGAACAATTATTCAGTGGTTTAAATCGGAAAAAGAGGGCGAAGTCATTTCTCCTGTGGTATACTGGCAAATCAGCCTGGTGGCTTCCATCATCATGCTTACTTACGGAATTCTGCGAAACGACTTTGCCATTGTAGTAGGGCAATCGCTGGTGTACGGAATATACATACGCAACCTCCAGCTGAAACACGTCTGGAAACGGATGCCCCTCATTTCGAGAATCCTGGCCATTCTGATACCCCTCTCCTTCTGGTTCTGGCTCATCTACACGGGAAACATCAGCAACATTTTTCACAACGAAAACGTTTCGCTGTTCTGGATGGTTTGGGGAACAACCGCGCAGCTGGTTTTTATCTCCCGATTTTTTTACCAGTGGATTCACTCCGAAAAAGAAAAGGAATCACTGTTTCCTCTCGGATTCTGGATCATTAGCACTTTCGGTTCTTTAATGATTTTTACCTACTCGCTTGCCCGTATCGACCCGGTTTTGTTTGCCTCACACAGTTTGGGACTGTTTGTGTATTCGCGCAATATTCTGCTGCATTACGGCAGAGGCAGCCTGTTTACCCGGCTCCAGCGGATTCCGGTGTTAAATAAGTTAATCGGGAAGGTATCCGACAAAATAAAATAAGCCGGAAATCTGCTGACTACCGGCCGTTTTCCTGTTTCTTTCCGTGTTTAATTGTTCCCTACCATATTGACTTTGATGATCTCTTTCATCACGAAATAAAAGATCATTGAAAAGATAAAAACAACAAAACCATAAATAGGAGCATAGAAACTAACAATAGCTCCCTGCATTACCAATTGCGGAGAAATATCTCCGGCTACACGAATGGCTTCGAGAGCCTGTACAATTCCGATAATTTGCGCCAGAATTCCGGCTGCAACGGCAACCGACCCCGCCAGTAGAATCAAATCCAGTCCCTTCAAGTTATACCTCCGTTTTATTACCTGAACAACTTTCAGAATAAAAACACCGAAGGCTAAAAGTGCCAGGAAGGAAATAATCCCCATAAAAAGAGGTCCACCTACATAAAAGATTTCAAAGATGTTCATGACTTGCATTTTAAATTATTCTGAAGCCAAACTACTGCACTTTACTCAATTCAGATTCATTTAATCGATCAACGCCCTAAATTCAGAACCATACGACATTCCAAACCTAAAACTACAAAACCTGCAGAAATATAGTTGTTCAACTTCCATTCTCTGACTTTGGTCGATCCAATTTTGCGTTCCGCCATCTATGAAATAAATTGCTACTTTTAATTGGATTATGACAGATCGGATTCAACACATCGTTCAACTAGCCCGGCAGTCGAAAACTTTCCGCAGCGCTTACCATTTGCTGTTCTGGATAATTGTAGCCTTCTTTTATTTTGCCTTATTTAGCTGGAACAGTGAGTTTCGGGAAGCTACCATTATCTTCTCGGCAGGACTGCTCCCGGTTGCCATTTCGGAAACCTACTTTTTTAATCATTTTCTGTTTCCACGCTTTCTGTGGAAAAAACGTTACGCCCGTTTCTTCCTTTACAGTTTTTACACCTTACTTGTCGGAGTATGGTTGTCGTTTCTGATCGTTTTTTATGCACTTATTTTTATACTAACCAACAAAGCTGCCATATCTCCTACGCTGCTACACCCCGAGCTGCAAATCGTATCACTCCATTTTATCATTTTCCTGGGGATTGCAATCAAACAGGTAAAGCGGGCATTTTTCATGCAACAGGAAAAGAGCGAGCTCGAAAAGGCACAACTAACCACAGAACTTAAACTAAAAGAAGCCGAGTTAAAACTTCTGAAAGCACAGGTTCATCCTCATTTTCTGTTCAATACCCTGAATAATTTGTACGGACTTACTCTCGAAAAATCGGATGAAGCCCCCGCATTGGTGCTTCAATTGTCCGACATTCTGGATTATATTTTATACCGTTGCGATGCGAAACTTGTCGATCTTTCAGAAGAACTCGCCAACCTGAAAAATTACATCGAAATTGAAAAAATCCGATACCCGAATAAACTAAAGCTCACCCTTGAATTTCCGGATGAAACGGAACACCTGAAAATCGCTCCCTTGATTCTGTTGCCTTTTGTGGAAAATGCGTTCAAACACGGCGTTAGTCACTTCCCCGGAATGGCTTTTATCAACATGAAAGCGAGCCTGAGCGATAAGAACCTAACGTTCTCTGTGGAAAATTCGCGTACCCCGTTAAAACCAAAAGAACAAAGCTACAGTAACGGCATTGGTTTGGTTAATGTTCGGAAAAGACTGGAACTTCTGTATCCGGGGAAGTACATACTGCGGGTTGACGAACTGTCAGAAACTTTTTCAGTAAATTTAATCCTTGAACTCGAATCTTAATATGTACCGCTGTTTAATCATAGACGATGAACCCATTGCAATACGGGTGATAAAAAAACACCTCGCAGCGTTTACCGATTTTACGGTTGTAGCTGAGTGCAGCAATGCACTGGAAGCCATGAGTATTCTTGCAAAAGAAAAGGTTGATCTCTTGTTTTGCGATATTCAAATGCCACAACTTACCGGTGTCGATTTTATTCGCTCGCTCTCGCATCCGCCAAAGGTTATTTTCACAACGGCTTACCGCGATTATGCCATTGAAGCCTTTGAACTTCAGGTGGTAGATTACCTCTTAAAACCGATTTCGTTCGGACGTTTTGCCCGCGCGATTCAGCATTTTCTTGATCAACAGTCACCCAAAGAAAAGGCAGAAGAAAATCCAACCGCCCCCAAAGAAGTGGATTTCATTTTTTTAAAAGCAGATAAAAAACATTACAAGGTAAATCTTGCCGACGTTTTGTATTTCGAAAGCCTCGGCGATTATGTAATTGCACACACTACCGCCCAGAAAATCGTCACCAAGGAACGCATCAGTCATCTGCAGGAAACTCTGCCTCCTCACCGGTTTATACAAATTCACCGAAGCTTTATCATTTCCATCTCAAAAATTGAAACCGTTGGACCGGGTTTCATCGAAGTTGCTAAAAAGAAGTTGCCCGTTGGACGAAAATACAAGGCAGAGCTTTCCGCTCTTCTGGAGAACAAGCAATAAGATTTTTGTTACATTTGAACTTTCTGCGGATTATGGATGAACGCAAAAAATACAATCTGCGGGCCGGATGGTTTTCTATTATAGGAAACGTGGCCCTGTCGGCATTAAAATACTGGGCCGGCATCTCAACCGGTTCTTTGGCCCTTGTTGCCGATGCCTGGCATTCCATTTCTGACGTTATCACTTCAGCCATTGTTTTAATTGGAGGTAAAATCTCGCGAAAACCCGCCGATAGTGATCATCCTTTTGGGCATGGCAGAGCCGAACACATTGCATCGATTATTATCGGAGTAGTACTGGCCCTCGTTGCATTCGATTTCATTATCAATGGTATTGAGAAATTTGGAACCCGCGAACAAACCTACTACAGCACATTTGCATGGATTGCCGTAATTATCTCGATCGTAGTGAATGAAATCATGACACAGTATGCATTCTGGGCCGGAAAAAAGATCAAATCGACCATGTTAATTGCCGATGGCTGGCATCACCGGACAGATGCACTGTCATCCATCATCGTTTTGATCGGTATTGTTTTAGGAAGTTCTTTCTGGTGGACCGATGCAGTTTTAAGTATAATTGTTGCCATTATGATCGGCTATGCCAGCTACGAGATTATGTCGAAAGAAATAACGTCGTTACTGGGTGAAAGTCCCAGTGAAGAATTACTGGTATCCATCAGCGAAACAGCACAAAAAAGCTCAAAAGTTCCCTTGTACATCCATCATATTAATTTGCACAACTACGGGCATCACACCGAAATGAGTTGCCATATCAAACTTCCGCCCGAAATGTCACTGGAAGAAGCACACGAAATATGTACCGGCATCGAAAAAGTGATCAAAGCGGAGTTTGGCTACATTACAACGGTTCATCCCGAACCCATTACATGGAAGAAAAAGTAAATTAAGGTAGTTCTACAATTTTCAAATTTCGAAAATGAATTTCAGCTCCTTCCGATTCCAGGCAGATGTATCCTTCTGTTTTAGATGATTTACTGATTCCGTTTACAAATTTCCCGTTTACCGAAAGTTTGATGGTTCCGTCCACACAAACCACATCGTACACGTTCCATTCGCCTTTGCCCTTGCAACGATTCTCGATGGATTTGCTTCGCTCACCACGAGGGTTATCCGGAATGGTTGTAACTCCGCCAACCCCGAAAAGTTCTCCGTGAACATAGGCGATGGGCGGCTCTTTTCCGTCTCTTTTATTGAGTTTCACCCAATCGAGTTCCAGCATTTGAACTTCAACACCATTGGGCAAGCGGTTCTTGTCGTCGGCATTGGCATCGCTCCACACAAAGGTCCCCGAATTTCCCCCGGCTTCCATGTGCTTCCATTCAATATGCATCATGAAATTGCGGTATTTTTTTGCCGACCGGATTACCCCAATCGGTTGCCCCATACAAATCAGTTCGTCTCCTTTCTTACTCCAGGTTTCGTTCAGCGTATTTACCTGGATCCATTCGATGGCCTCACCTTTAGCTTTCTGTCCATCTACAACTTTTCCCCAGGGAACAACCTCGCCAAAATCAAATAACTTTTCCTGTGCATTGACCGAACACACGGTCAGGACAACCAACCAAACAACGATTATATGTTTCATCTGATGTACTTTTTTTAATACGGAATTAACTCAATTTATTTGCTTCACCAGCCAAAGGAACCGGGTTATTGATCTCTTCCAACGGACCAAATGCATAAGTTTTCGGCCCCAGGTAAAGATCAGAATTCATCACTTCCTCCCAGGTTACCTCTTTCCCGGTGTAGGCCGCAATTCTACCCATAATTGAAGTTAATGTGGAATTAACCTGTGCTTCCGCGTCGTTAACAGGTTTTCCGGTACGTATGGCAGTTACCAGGTTGATATGTTCCTGTACAAACGGATTGGTCACTTTCCATTTCGGATCGGTTACACCTTCCTCCCACTTTGGATAGTTCCAAACCTCATTGCCTTGCGTATCGAGTATTTTGCCCGAAGCAATCGCGACACCCTTGGTCCCGACAATGCGTTCAACTTTCCCGTTGGCACATCCGTTTATTTGACGGGCCGCACAATGCGCACGCATACCGTTTTCGTATTCATATTCAATACTGAAAAAATCGTAAAGGTCTCCTGTCAGCCTACGTTGCCGGCCGCCGTAACCAATCGCTTTTTTAGGATTTTCGCCCAAAAACCAGCTCATCACATCCAGCTCATGAATAAACTGCTCGGTAATATGATCGCCCGAAAGCCAACAGTGATTCACCCAGTTCCGAAGCATGTATTCCATGTCGGTCCATTCCGGATTGCGTTTCCGATGCCACAAAGCGCCACCGTTGCGAATAATATTTGCCCCGACAATTTCGCCAATCTCACCGTTCTTCACTTTCAGAGCGGTTGTCATATAATCTTTCTGAACACGTCGGATGGTACCACTTACCATTGAGAGTCCCAGCGCTTCGGCCTTTTTCGAAGAAGCCAGCACCGAACGCGCTCCCACCGGATCGACCGCACAGGGTTTCTCCATAAAAACATTTTTGCGTGCATTAATCGCTGCCTCTACATGCACCGGGCGGAAGTGAGGAGGAGTGCACAGTAAAACCAGATCAACTCCTGCGTCGATTACTTTTTCGTAGGCGTCGAACCCGATGAAGCAATTTTCATCGGCAACTTCTACGCCGCGTTCTTTTTTCAGCTGCTCGCGGCAATTGTCAATTTTATCCTGAAAAACATCTCCCAAAGCAACAATCTGCAAATTTGGCCCGGCATCCAGAAAATTGAGCGCTGCTCCGGTACCACGACCACCGCAGCCCACCAGCCCGGCTTTTATCACCTTCCCGTCGGGAGCCTGATCCAAAAGTTCAGGTATAACATCTTCACTTATTTTTACTTTTTCAGAGGAACAGGCCGCAAGAACACTTGCAACCCCCAGGGTACCAACAGTGGCTTTTGTAATAAAACTCCGTCTGCCGAGATGCTTTTGAGTCATGATGAATATAGGTTTATGTTTAACACCACTAAATTAACAGAAATATCAGGTAAACCAAGTGCTGCGGGCAATACATTAATTAATGTTTTTCCATACCTTTACACAACATTTAAATTCTTTTAAAAACTGATTTCAATGAACATTAAAATTGTATGTCTATTTATGGCAAGTTTAGCGTTTCTGATCCAAAGCTGTTCAGAACCTGTAAAAACCGACCTGACCCAAACCGCATTTATTCCTAAGCCGGTTAGTGTAACCGCTACCGGAACTGCATTTGAGGTTAATAATTCAACCATCATTTATGTACAGAACGGCGCTGAAGAGTTGATGAAGACTGCTGAAATTCTCGCAGCTAAAATTGGGAAAGCCACTGAAAAAATCACCATTCAACCGGTACAGGAAGCCCCATCAAAAGGCATTTATATCGCAGTTGAAGCGAGTGATGAACTGGGAGCAGAAGGATATGAATTAACGATCGACAAAAAACTTATTACCATTAAAGGAACCGATCCGGCTGGTTGTTTTTATGGCGTTCAAACGTTTTTGCAAACACTTCCTGCCAACCTTGCATCAGGCGAAGCAATCTATGTTCCGACAGGTACTATTCGCGACTATCCCGTATACGCTTACCGTGGTATGATGCTTGACGTTTCGAGACATTTTTTCCCCAAAGAAGACGTAAAAAAAGTCATCGACATGCTGGCAGCCTATAAAATAAACATCTTCCACCTGCACTTGAGCGATGACCAGGGCTGGAGAATTGAGATTAAATCGTGGCCCAAACTTACTGAGATTGGCGGCAGCACACAAGTAGGCGGTGGCGAAGGAGGTTATTACACCCAGGAAGATTACAAAGAGATTGTTCAGTACGCCATGGATCGCAGCATCACCATCGTTCCTGAAATCGACATGCCCGGACATACCAATGCGGCACTGGCTTCGTATGCCGAGTTGAATTGCGACGGGAAAGCAAGAGACCATTACACCGGAACAGAAGTAGGCTTTAGCTCGTTGTGTACCGACAAGGAAATTACTTACGAATTTATTGACGATGTAGTTCGCGAGCTTGCAGAAATAACACCTGGCCCCTACTTTCATATTGGAGGAGACGAGTCGCTTTCAACCAAACACGACGACTATGTGTACTTTGTAAACCGCGTTCAGAAAATTGTTGAACAATACGGAAAGAAAGTGATTGGCTGGGACGAAATTGCCAATGCCGAGTTGATTGACAATGCCACCATACAATTTTGGGCCAATGAAAAAAACACAAAACTGGGTGTTGAAAAAGGTGCCCAGGTAATTATGTCGCCTGCCAGATACGCTTACCTCGATATGCAGTACGATTCTACTACTCACCTGGGCTTGCATTGGGCTGCTTACATTGAAGTGGACCGTGGCTACAACTGGGATCCTGCCAAATTGGTCGAGGGCATTACCCAGGAAAACATAAAAGGAATTGAAGCGCCGCTGTGGGCTGAAACCATTACCAACCTCGACGAAATTGAGTACATGGTGTTTCCGCGTATAAGCGGTTATGCTGAAATTGGCTGGACTCCGGCTGAGCAGCGCGACTGGGAAAGCTACAAACTCCGTTTGGCAAAACACGGAAAGCGCTTCGAAAAGATGGAAATTGATTATTACAAATCAAAACTGGTTCCGTGGGAAGAATAATCCGTTAACGAACCGTTTCAACAGGAAATAAGACTAAGGTCCTATTTGTATTTTCTTTTCAGCAGTGAATGAAATACAGATGGGACCTTTGTTTCAAAATGCAATTTCTCTCCGCTAACCGGATGGACAAATCGCAGCTGCTGCGCATGAAGCCCCAGTCTTCGGATCGGGCTCGATACTGCTCCGTATTTTTTATCCCCGACAATGCTGTGCCCAATCTCCTGCAAATGCACCCGTATCTGATTTTTACGACCTGTTTTAAGTTCGACCTGAAGCAATGAAAAATTGGCGTTTGATTCAAGCACCCGGTAATTGGTAATGGCTTTTAGCCCTTTATTCGGATTCTGACTCGAATGCACCCGGAAAACTTTGTCTTCGAACAAATAAGAAACAATAGTTCCTTCTTGCTTTTCCAGCTGCCCCTCAACCAAAGCCACATAGCACTTTTGTGTTTCCTCCGTATTCCAGTTTTCCTGAAGCAACTTTTTTACTTCTTCATTTTTTGCATAAACCATCAGCCCCGATGTTTCCCGGTCAAGGCGATGCACAATGAAAATTTTATTTTTAGGATCCTGTGTTTTTACATAGTCGCTCAGCATCCGGAAAGCATTATGTGTATTGTCGCTGCCTGTTGCGATCGAAAGCAAACCCGCTGATTTATCAATCACAATCAAAGAATCGTCTTCGAAAACAATCGTAAATTCTGCGAACTTCTTTTCTGCCCGACTTCGGCTTCCCGAAATTCTTACCATTTGCCCTGGCAATAGCTGATGATTGAATTGGGACACAATTTGATCACCCACCCATACCTGCTTGTTACGCAACAGCGATTTAATATTGTCGCGGCTTTTACTGGGCAATTGCGCGATCAGAAATTCCATTAATGAAACTTCTTCTGTTACTCTGAAAAGTACATCTTTCCGTTCTCCGGGAGAAGATTTTCTTGCCGGATGGGCTGATTTTTTATGCATTGACTTACCTGATTATTCTGCAGCGAAAGTACATCATTTATCCATGCTCTATACTAACTCCTGCAATTCTTCCGGCACAACTTCAAACAAATCCTATGCGTTCTTCAGAAATAGCATGAAAATCTAACATCCATCAGCAGAAACAAAATTCGGGTTCGCTCCTTCTCTTCATCATGCAAAACAGTTGGTAAGATTCTCTACATAAACGAGTTGGCTATTCCGCATGACGGTAACACAAACGTATGTTTTCCAATGCCGATTCAGGACTGTATTTCGATGGAAGTGAACCCTTTTGCAAAGCTGCGTAAAAGAACTGAATTTCATTAAAGTAACCGTCACCCAGATCGTTTGCCGGAATCGTGGCCTGTTCCGTGTTCCCGGAAATGTAAATATTCTCGCCGTCAGCGGATGAAAAGCTTACGCTTGCCTGCTCAAATACTGCAGTGTACTCTGCCCGAAACGGGAAGGTGGCATGAAACACATTGCCCCCCTCGACCCTTACCACCAGGCCGGGACCGGGATAACGCCAGGTTGCCGACACATAGTCATGACGGCTTAGTTTTCCCGGGAGTATTGTTTTATCGGATATTTCGGATGGAATTCCTACAGCAAAGGCAGCAAAATCGATGTCGTGAATGACCAGATCAAAAAGAGCCCCGCCGGAAACTCCAAAGTTCTTTTGCTTTTCGAGCCATTGTCCCCATTGCGGAACACCTGAAAAACGGGTAAGCGACAAAAATTTCAGCGCACCGTATTCCTGGGCCTCAATAAAATTTAACAGTTTCTGATACGGCGACATAAAACGAACAACATGGGCAACCATCAGAACACACTTTTTTTCGGCTGCGAGTGCAATCAATTCTTCTCCTTTTTCCACGTCCAGTACAAAAGGTTTTTCCACCAATACATGCAGGTTGTTGTTCAAGGCCTCTTTTACCAGTGGGTAATGCAGCTCGGTATGCACGCAAACATGTACCGCATCCAGCTGCTGTTCGTTTAAACAATCGGCTAACGAAGGGTAAACCGGAATTTTTAGCAGTGCGCCGTTATCTCCTTCTCCAAGCGATAGATTTCCCAACTGCTCATTCAGCTTGCGGGCTACTGAAGCGACATCTTTTTCAATGATAGCAACCAGTTCAACTCCGTCAATCGCCAGCAACTGGCGACTGTGCATGATCCCCATAAAGCCAAATCCAATAACTGCCACACGTTTCATTCTCATTATTTTTTAGGTTTTATTATCTTGGAAATACTAATTCTTTTCAAAAAACACCTTGAATTTATCTTCGATCTGTGCCCGGCGTACCTCCAACTTTTATATTCGGGCAGTTCCTAAAAATATAAATTCCTTTTTCGGAAACAAAATGCAAGTTTCGTACATTTTCGGTTGCTGCTCCATTCATAAACATTATTTTTAACTCCAATAACCAAAACCTGCAATACCGATGAAAACATCAATATTTCTCTTGCTATTGTTTCCTTTTTTTGTTGTAGCCCAAAGCATTCACCCCAAGACTCCTGACGATGTGGTTGAACAGATAAAACAGCATGTTACCTGCGACTGGATGAGTAACACGGTGGATGTGTACAAAGCCGGCGATCCGCAAACCCCGCTAAAAGGAATCGCTGTTTGCATGTTTGCCGATATGCCCACCTTGAAAAAGGCCGTTGAACTGGGATGCAATTTCATTATCGTGCACGAACCTGTTTTTTACAGCCACCTCGACGAAACCGCGAATTTGCAAAACGATCCTGTTTTTGAAGAAAAGAAGGCGTTCATCGACAAAAATAAACTTGTGATCTTCCGTTTTCACGATCATATTCACAAAACCGAGCCCGACGGGGTTTATAAAGGTATGATTGATCAGCTCGAACTGGAGTCATGCTCGGTTGACGGTTCGCTCACTCATTTTCGCTTACCCCGGCAAAGCGTAAAAAAATATGCCGAAACACTCAAGAAACAACTCGGCATGGAAACTGTCCGTGTGATTGGCGATCCCGAAATGGAGTTCACAAATGTGGGAATAGCTTTGGGGGCGCCCGGCGGACAGCGACACTTACAAATGCTGAGCGAACCACGGATGGAAGTAATGGTGGCCGGTGAAGCCAACGAGTGGGAAACCTATTCGTATGTAAATGACGCGGCGGCACAAGGAAAGAACAAAGCGGTGATTTTTGTCGGGCATGTAAAATCGGAAGAAGCCGGGATGAAATACTGTGCCCAGTGGTTAAAAGGTTTTATTTCTGAAATGCCCATCCATTTCATAGAAAACGTTCCCAATTTCTCCACCCTTTAAGTAATACATGATGACGAGTACAATTGGACTGATTGCAGTTTTACTGCTTTCCGTGTTGTTCATTATTTTGGGAACGACTAAACTAAAAATGCATCCCTTTCTGGTGTTGCTACTGGCCTCGTACCTGGCCGGAGCATTGGCCGGACTGCCAACTGCCGATATTGCCACCAGCATTTCCACGGGTTTTGGGAACATTATGGCCTACATCGGAATTGTGATCATACTCGGAACCATCATCGGAACGATACTTGAAAAATCGAATGCAGCCATAAAACTGGCCGACCTCGTGCTAAAACTGGTGGGCAAACGTTACCCTGGCCTGGCCATGTCGATCATTGGCTACCTGGTTTCGATCCCCGTATTCTGCGATTCTGCCTACATTATACTTTCTTCGTTGAAAAAGTCGATCCGGCAAAAAACCGGGAAGCCATCGGTATCACTTTCCATTGCGCTTGCTACAGGACTGTACGCTGCCCACACTTTTGTTCCGCCAACGCCGGGGCCGATTGCCGCTGCCGGAAACCTTGGTATGGAAGATCAGCTGGGGCTTGTTATTCTCTTTGGACTTGGAGTAGCGCTAATCGCAATGTTCACCGGGTATTTCTGGGCTTCATTTGCGGGAAAACACTATACTTCAACAGAAGATGCCGAGGAAATACTACCATCATCACAGGAGAACATTCAATTGCCATCGGGAATAAAAGCGCTTTCGCCCATTGTTGTGCCCATCTTTCTGATTGCTTTCCGATCGGTGGCCACTTATCCTTCACAGCCTCTTGGGCAAGGTCTCTTATTTGAAATTCTCAATTTCGCGGGGCAACCCGTAAATGCCCTGCTGATTGGATTATTTCTTTCGTTTCTGCTTTTTCCAAAATTCGACCGGGAAACGCTTACCGGCTGGATCGGCGAGGGAATCGTTTCCGCCGCACCCATTTTGCTGATTACGGGAGCGGGAGGCGCCTTCGGAACCATTTTAAAGGAAACACATATTGGAGAAACACTGGGCAACCTGCTGGCCGATTATCAACTCGGGATCTTTCTCCCCTTTTTGATTGCAGCTGTATTTAAAACGGCACAGGGATCTTCCACGGTTGCCTTAGTGGCAACCTCAGCGCTCATCGCTCCATTATTGGCGAGTATCGGTCTCGATTCGCTGTATGGAAAAGTTTTGGCGGTTATGGCCACCGGTGCGGGAGCAATGACGATTTCGCACGCCAACGACAGCTATTTCTGGGTAGTTACGCAGTTTTCGGGAATGGACGTAAAAACCGG
Source organism: Maribellus sp. YY47 (assembly GCF_023111095.1). Lineage (GTDB taxonomy): Bacteria > Bacteroidota > Bacteroidia > Bacteroidales > Prolixibacteraceae > Draconibacterium. The sequence continues at coordinate 46,627 of NZ_JALGYW010000027.1, read as the reverse complement.
CTACCGCACGCACACCACAGCCACCCTGCTACAGGGCCTTGTTAGCATGGCCTTTGTTTATCTGCTTTCGCTGATTTTTATCTAACCTTTTATTTTTGAAAGCGCGCCACACGGATATTTTCTATACCAATCTGAAAACATGGGAACGAAATAAGTCGAACAGAAAAACGCCGTCGAAGCCGGAGTGAAAATTTTGGTTGGCAATTTGGTTCCGGATGTTGTAATTACGTTGCCCACGCAGGCGGTCGGTTGTGATCAGCAACCAGTAGGATTCCAGTTGTCGCTTTTTATACAAGCGCAATTTTTCTTCTTTCTTTTCTATCGAATTCTGAATATCTTCCACCACGTTCCGTGATATCCCGAGGTTATTGGAACACTCCCAAACCGAAGTTTCCAATCCCGGATGATGAAGGACAAGTATTTCATCGATGCCTTCAGGCAATTGTTCTGTGGGAATAACCAGGTAAAAAAGAGTTCTCATATTCCGGTTACGAATACTGGTGCGAATTGCGGTTACCGCCCGAACGGCCACGGCCAAACTCCTTTCCGCCGAAAGGGGATGCTTCTTGTTAAAAAGGAACTTTACAAAAAGTTTCTCATTGGAATTCTGCTCAAACAACTCGCGGGCATCGTCAACCAATTCTTCCTGAACCGCGTTTTGTTCAGCTTCGCTCTCATCCAGTGGAACGGCACTTCCCGGATTCAATCGCACCAATTCAATTCCCAGCCGGTGACTGTTCTTTAGTTTTACAATGAAATCGGGAGATTCCGAAGCTTCCATTTTTCCGTTGGGAAAATCATCAGAACACTCCCGGAAATAACTTGCCAGCAATACTTCCAGTTGTTTTTTCAGCTCTTGCATTAGCAACTTGGTCTTACTGCTTTGGTGTTGTTTTCTCCATGAGCGAAAAAAGATCATTTACAATCGCATCGCGGTCAAACTGATCCCAATAAATTATTTTTTGTGAATTTCCGGGTTGTTCCACCCAGGCATGATTGATGAGTTTGGGAGCCGGAATTTCATGTTTTGTTCCCCATGCGGGATTCTTCAATACGGCCAGCACCACCATGTCGAACAAAGCGCGCGATGGCGGATAACCGTGCATTTTGGCATGGTCGAACAAATCTTTTGAATAATTTCCAAACGAGTTGAACTCGCCGCCATGACGACCGGTAATCGTATTTTGCGAAACCGGCCCTTTCCCCGCCAGAAACTCTTCCACTTCGGCAGGAGTAACCCGAACCGCATCGGTTGCAGTACTGTCGCCATAACGAACGGTAACCATTTCGAAAGGCGCTCCTGATTCAATCACCGGATTCACAGAGGAAACATCATTTACCAAATTGTATTCTCCGGGATTGGGATAATTGCTTCCCAACCACACAATCCTGATTTTATTCGCAATTGACGGTTCTTTGGCCAGTGCCAATGCAATGTTGGTGAGTTTGCCAATGGGTGCCAAAACGAGTTTTTCGTCTTTCACTTTCATAGCTTCGCTGATGATAAAATCAACCGCCGCCTGCCCGTCAAACTGAGCTTCGTTGATATGCGGAACAATAACATCGTAGGTACTGTCGGCACCAAAAAAAAGCGGTAATTTTTCTTCCAGATCGAATAGTTGAATAATTCGTTTCGCCTCATCATACTGGCCTTGCAAACCGTATCCGTTGGCGGTATTATTCACCGTCACACCCACCACATCAAAAACATCGTTGTTCAGAAAAGCATAGGCCAAAGCATGCTGATCGTCGAGTTCGTTATTGGCATCGGTATCGATGATGATCTTCATTTTTTTCACTGTTTTCGTTTGGGGTCCTGACTGACAAGCTGCCAGCACCCCCACCATTAACATCAACGTTAGAATTCTGTAAAGCATTGTTTTTGTTTGTTTTCCCGAAAATACATAGCTTTTCTAGCATACTCCATTCTGCTTTTCCGGATTTTCGGGGTGAGTGATTTTATCTGATTTGTATTTACCTCTGTTGTTTCACCTAGTTTATGCGTTATGCAACCGATCCTATTGTTTTGGGCAATTATCCGTCCCTGCCGTTTCATTTCCGGATTAACCAAAATTCCTCCGAATCTCACTTCCTGTGCATTCAAAAAAACAGGAAACAAAACGATGCCAGACAAAAGCAATAATTGAATGAAAACTGTTCGCATAAAATCAAGTTAACTCAGGTTGCAATAAAAATAGCGTTATCCGCGAGACAAAGCAAACCAACAGCTATCTTTCCGCATCACAGAATTAACAAAATGCTCTTCACTGCTATGATTTCGTCAGCAGCAATTAAAATTCTGCTTTCGAAACAAGAGCTACTTCTCGGTGAGCACCATCAACATATCGTTCTCAAAATCGTGCGTAAATGTGATGGTATTTGCCCCCTGAATGTCATCCTTCATCTTTCTTTTTGAATTTTGAGCAATAGTTTGAGTGATCTTTGCCGATGAATATTTATTACTTACCGGGTTAAACCATTGCGCCGTATATTCGATTCCTCTGGGATTAAAAATTGTCACTTCTCCTTTTTTAGGAATGTAAGCAATAATTGTTTTATCGTCGGGTGTTTTTACCACCGAAATCCAATGATTATAAGTTTCTTCGCCGGGTTGTTGAGCCAATATTTCGTTTGCCGGAAACAAATTCCACCACTCGAATTGCTGAATAAATCCGGCGAGATAGCTCATTTGAATGCTTCCCGGAAAATCAATACTTTTTCTCCACCCAGTTACTCCACCTGAATCTCCATGGTTTAAAATTCGCTCCCCCGGCCGTAGCCATGGCCACACTCCATTTGCGCCATAAGTTACTCCTGCAACTGGAGTCGCAAAAATGCTCCAGTAACTTGCATTCCGAACATCCTCAGCCGTTATTTTAAAGCCAATTTCTTCGTAATTGGGCTCCAGGTTAATGTACGGCATGGGCTTTAGTTTCTTCCACATTTGAGACATTGGCCCCTTGTTGATCCAGTTTACTACCCCCTTGCCATTACTATGCGACGATTGATATCCCATTACATCGTACCAATCTTCCTGAGCGTACAATTCTCCAATCCACGAACTACCGTGCGGATGCAGGGTAACCGGAGCATGATTGATCGATAAAAATACTTGCCGCCCGATCGCTTTCCATTTTTCCTCCTGATCGCCATAATACTGACCATCTCCACCAAGCGCCCAAATCACATGATTTCCCTGGTAACGGGCAACAATGTATTTTGCCAGCAAAATCGCTTCCTCCGTCGGAAGTGCATAACCGGGGCTTAACTCGCGGCCGGGCCCCGAAGGAAGCGCCCAGAGAATAACCGGAGAAACAAGTAAACCTTTTGCATTCGCCTCATCAATTTTCTGATCGATCCTTTTAAAAAATTCGGGGTGAATGCGAATCTTTTCCTTTCCCTCGATCGCGGTTAATCCTTCTGCATTTTTGTCGCATCCGCGCCACTCGGTAGTCACCAGTTGAATAACATTGTACTGATTTTGCTTGCGTTGATTGAGGTAATATTCCCATTCCTCATCGCTTGATTTTAAAGCTCCGTTCCAGGCCGTGCAAGCCAGCCAGAAAAATGGGGTCCCGTCGGAATACGACAAATAATATTTCCCGGCCTCGTGCCTGATTGCTCCCTTACTGAAAACAGCTTCTGAACTGGAATTGCCCACACATACAAATTCTCCGGCTTGATTTTGTAACCCGCTATTCGTGCTATCCGAACATTCCGTTTTCCATTTCCAGGTTCCAGTTTCATCGGGCAGGAACCGTACTTTCCAATCGGTTCCACCATCCCAGAAACCACAAACCTGTTTTTCCCGCCCCGAGGGAGCCGTAAATGTCACCTTAAAATCACTCACCTCATAAATTGGGTTATTATACGTTTTTGAGCTTTGAAATGAGATCTGATGTTTACTCCAAATCATCGTTTGCGACACGGCTACCTGAATGATAAGAGCGAAAAGGAGGAGAAAAAATAATCGGATCATGGGTTTAGTTTTTAAAAGTGAAATATTTTATAGCTTCAATTCCCGCTTCGATCTGACGCTCGTTCCTCATTGTCAAAATGAAGAACACAATCAAAAATAGCTTTTTAATCCGCTCAGCGTATGCGTTTTGCATCTATTAAACAAAAAATTCAAAACCAAATATTAAATTAGATGTTTTACTTCAAACTAAAAATGAATATATGTACACTGGATTATTACACGCACATAACGGATTTCGCTGGTTGGTTTTACTGGCGCTGATTATTTCGGTTGTTCTGGCTTTAACAGGTTGGGTGGGAAAACGCGAGTGGAAAAAAACCGATAATCTTTTCAATTTATTACTGGTCATTTTCACCGATATTCAATTTCTGGTTGGCCTGGCGCTTTATGCCTTTGTAAGCCCGATGACCAAAGCCGCCTTTCAGAATTTTGGAGCGGCCATGAAAAATTCAGAACTACGGTTTTACGCCGTCGAGCACATTTTATTGATGGTGATTGCACTGGTACTGATTCATATCGGCCGGTCGAGATCAAAGAAAGCTTCGTCATCTGATAAAAAGCATCGTCTGGCAGCTATCTTCTATACCATATCATTGGTATTGATCCTTGCCGGAATTCCATGGGGAAGGGCATTCTTTTAATCTGACATTTTTGCAAATAACGAATAGTCATCAACAAAAAGCTGCCGGAAAAATTTCCGGCAGCTTTGCTAAGTTTGGTTCAGCGTTTATTTTACGCCTGTCAAAAATTCGGTTATTTGCCAACCGAGTAAATATCGTCAATTAAGTTCTGATACTTTTGAGCCACTACATTTCGGCGTAGTTTCAGTGTGGGCGACAATTCACCAGAAGCCGGTGTCCACTCTTCACACACCAAACGAATCCGGTTGATTTGCTCGTGGCTTCCCAGCGTTTTATTTATTTTGGCAACTTCTTTCTGAATCTTATCGATCACTTCCGGCAGTTGGATCAGTTCCTTGTTGTTTTCGTAATGAAGTTTGTGCTCTGCCGCCCAATCGTGAAGCAGCGCAAAATTTGGAGAAATCAAAGCTGATGCGAATTTCTCGTTGGAGCCAATTACCATTACCTGTTCGATCAAAGTGGAAGTTTTCAGCTTGTTCTCGATCATTTGCGGGGCAATGTATTTTCCTCCCGAAAGTTTGAATATTTCTTTTTTACGGTCGGTGATCTTGAGGAATTTCCCTTCTTCCAGAATACCTATGTCGCCGGTATGAAACCAGCCGTCTTTATCAATTACTTCGGCGGTGAGCTCCGGCGCTTTGTAGTAACCCTTCATAATACTGGGGCCTTTACACAGAATCTCGCCATCGGGTGCAATCTTCACTTCCACACCTTCCAAAACCGGTCCAACCGTTCCGATCTTCATTTCTTTCAGCGAAGGATTATTAACGGCAATTACAGGTGAGGTTTCGGTAAGTCCGTACCCTTCGAGGTTGTACATTTTCGCCATCCCCAAAACCCGGGCAATTTGCGGTTGCAAAGCGGCTCCCCCGGAAACAATATATACGATGTTTCCGCCCAGCGCTTCGCGCCATTTGGAATAGATGAGCTTATCTGCAATTTTTATTTTCAGACGAAGAACAGGCCCGTATTTCTTATTGTACTCAAAATGCCTCGTCAGGTCGAGCGCCCAAAAATACAGGCTCTTTTTTATTCCGCTCAGCTCTTTTCCTTTGGCCACAAAACCATCGTAAACTTTTTCGAGCAAACGGGGAACCGAGTTAAACATATGTGGTTTAATCTCTTTTATCGCACTCATAATCTGTGCAAGGCTTCCCACATAATAAACCCCCATTCCCTTGTATTGAAAATGATAGTTTACACTGCGTTCGTATACGTGGCAAAGCGGCAGAAAACTAATTACCCGATGGTCTTTCCCCAGGTGGTGCATCCGGGCATGCGAAACAAAATTGGAAACCAGGTTTTTATGAGTCAACATAACTCCCTTCGGCACTCCGGTTGTTCCAGAAGTATAAATCAGGGTAGCAATATCATCCGGAAGTACTGATGTCTTGCAATCCTTTAACTTTGCTTCCTGATTTGATTTTTCAGATTCTCCCAGATCCAGTATTTCCTGGTAATTTTTCGCACCTTCCACCTTTTCGAAAGTGTACATCGTCAGTTCCAACTCATTGGCGAGCGGCAGCAACTTTTTATAAAGTTTGGCATCGCCTACAATCAGCATCTTTACTTCTGCATGTTTCAGAATGTATTGATATTCGTCTTCACCAATCGTCGGATAAATCGGCACATGCACCACGCCGGTCATCGCCAAACCCATGTCGGCAATACACCATTCGGGGCAATTATTGGTAACCGTGGCTACTTTATCACCCTTTTCCAATCCCAGAGCCAACAGGCCCAGGGCAAACTGATGTGATTTTTGATTGTATTCCTGAGTGGAGAAAGTGTACCATTTCCCGTCTCTTTTGCCGGCAATGGCATCTTCTCTCGGATATTCCTTTAAAGTGTGTTCCAGAATGTCAAAAGTGCGAGTAACTGTTTGTTCCATCATTTTAAATAAAAAAACAGCGAAAGATAAGACTTTGATGCTGAACTGATTTACCGGACATCCATTAGATATTTACAGTAATATTATTTAGAAATACTCCAAATAGTGATATTTAATTAATTTTCAACAACTTATCACGAACCAAATCGACTTTCAGAGTCAATTGTTCCAAAAATAGAAAACCGTTATTGCCTTTAAAGCGATAATTTATCACCAGGAACAATCTCTCCTGAATGCTGTTTTGCCCGAACTATTTACCGTTCAAATCCTGATCGGCTGCGTTTCTTTTTTCGTATTTCACCTCTTTGATGTAGGCCCACAGCATTAAGCCGCCCAGCAACGCGAAACTTATCGGCACTGCTGGATTGACACCATCAGCCACTCCTTTACCATAGGAATGTAGTCCTGACAAATAATAATTCACGCCAAAGTAGGTCATCAATACAGAGGCAAAACCAAGTATCGACGCAAAATTATAATTGTAAGCTCCTTTTAACGACGGAATCATTCGCATGTGAACGATAAACGAATAAATCACTACGGTGATCAATGCCCAGGTTTCTTTTGGGTCCCAGCCCCAGTAACGGCCCCAGCTTTCGTTAGCCCAAACACCACCCAGGAATGTTCCGATCGTTAGAAAATACAAGCCTACCGTTGCCGACATTTCGTTGATGGTGGTGAGCTGCTCAATAAAACCACCCACTTTTGTTTCGTTCCTACTGGTGCGTAACACCATAAAAATCATGGTCAGTACGCCTAAAATCATACTCAAGCCAAAGAATCCGTAGCTGGCAGTAATAATGGCAACGTGAATCGCGAGCCAGTACGATTTCAGCACAGGAACCAGCGGTGTTACTTCCGGATTCATCCAACTAAGGTGAGCCACAAACAAGGCAATGCCCGAAAGGAACGCAGCCGTTCCGACAACCATTGGGTATTTCCGCCCAAAAATAAGCCCTGCCAGCATAATTGCCCAGGCCACGTATACCACCGATTCGAAACCGTTACTCCAGGGTGCATGCCCCGAGATGTACCAACGCAACGCCAGGCCAACCGTGTGTACCACAAACAAAACTACAATCAGTCCGAAAAAACCCCATTTTAAAAATTTGGGTAGAGGCTTCTGTCTGAAAATATTCACAAATAATACAAACAGGAGCAAGACACCGAACATGAGGTAAAATGGAAAGATTCGTTTAAAGGGATTGACCTTATTGTATAATATCTCCAGATTCCTCTTTTTCTCGCCCGGCAAAAGTGCGGATCCGTATTTCGTTTGAAAATTTTCGACCGCCTTTAATAGCTGGACGGCATCTTCATTATTCTTTTCGTTGATGGATTGAACCAGCAACTGAAATCCGCTCTTGATAAAGATCGAATCTCCATCGGTATATTCCACGGCGTCTTCCCCCGGAGCATACCAGGTATCTTCTCTCTTTTCTCTTGGAAAAATATGAAACAACGATCCCTGGAAAACCATGAAACAGATATTCACCCGCTCGTCGAGGTAAATGTATTCTTTTTCGATGCGGTTACGCATGGCCGGAGCTTTTGCATACGCCGCCCTCACCTGATCGAGAATGCGGTAATTGCCGTTGATATCAAACAGCATATCTGCAGTCATATATTTTCCCTGCACGCCTAGTTGCGTGGCCAGTTCTTTTTCCGAAACGCGGATAATGGGTAAAGTGCGCCAGATTTCGGGATAGGCCATCATGCTTAGTGCCATTTCGTCGGGAGACTTTCCGTAAAGTGTCGATTTTCTGCTTATTTTCCGGACGATCTCGCTGGTAAGTGTCGAAATCGGTTCAATTCGTCCGTCGACTCCCTGCACCCACAAGCGGCTAAATTCTTCCACCACTTCCTTATTGATCGGAGGGAGTGCAGCTTCAGCTCCTCCCTGTGCATTTGCCGACATTGAAAAAGCTCCAACAAACCCCAACACAAGTACAGCAGTTACCGAAATATTTTTCAGCTTCTGCGCCAAAAAGCGGAAGTAAGAGTTTTTATTGATCAAAGAAAGAATCACTCCCACAATCAACAAAATGTACCCCAGGTAAGAAACCCAGGTTCCCACAAAATCATAATTCACCGAAAGGATGGTCCCTTTTTCATCGGTATCGTACGACGACTGGAAAAACTTATAACCGCGATGAGTCAATGTATTGTTCATGAAAATTCGCATATCCTCGTTTATGTTGCGTTCTCCGTCAATCAACACCACATCCGATGCAAACGACGATGGGGATTCTGATCCGGGATAACGCTCCAGTTGAAAATCTTTCAAATAAATACTGAAGGGTAAATACAGCGGCATGGCACCATAAGCCAATCGTAATTTACCGCTTCCCAGAGGAACACTGATGGTATCCGATGCCATTCCGGAATGACCGTAAACCGGAACTGTTTGCTGATTCACGCCATCCGTGATTTGTATCAACACCGCATTCTCGTTGGTCTCGGTCTGACTTTTTACCGCAGTAAAACTTGCACTCGGATGAAAATTGCGAATCAGAAAACGAAAATCATCAAATCCGTACAGAAACATTGGTTTTACCTGAAGGGTATCTCCGGCGGCAAGTGTCACCGTCTCCTGCGATGCCATGGTTGTTTCTTCAAGCGCCATTTCAGAAGTCATAAACAAAGCCCCGTCTTTCATAAAGAAATTGACCATCCGGTTGTTTCCGGCTTCGAAACCGGCTGTAAAACCGGGATAGTTCAGCACTGCGCCAGGCGTAAATGTATAACTTTGCATGCCTTGACCACCAGGAGCTGCAAATACAAAATCGATGGCAGGTTCGCCGGAATCTGACGGAACAGCCTTGCGTGTCGCGTTTTCGATAAACCCCACAGCTTTTACTTTTACGGTATGCCCGTCTACATCGAATTTGGCAGAAAATTGCTTGGGCGCATATTCCGAAAAGCGAACTTTTGCTTCCTTATGTTGGTCTCCGTAGGCGGCATAGAAATAATCGTCGGAAGAAAGGATAAAACTGGCAGCCTGATTTTCGCGAATGTGCATCATTCCTTCAAAACTAAAATAGCGGGTAATCGCGCCTCCCAAAATCATGATCAGAAACGACAGATGGAAAATCCCAAGCGTAAACCGGCGCGCGTTGAAGAGACGGTAACGAACAAGATTATTGATCAGGTTGAGAGCAAACAAACCCCAAAGCGCCTCGAACCAGCGAGTATTATAAATCAGTGCACGTGCAGTGGGCGTTCCGTAGCTACTTTCGACAAAAGTGGCAATTGCCATCGAAAACGCCAGTGCCAGAAAAATAAATGCTGCAAAAGGCATGGAAGTGAGAAAGGCATATAATTTCTTCATTTCATCTCATTAAAATTGTTTACTTCAATCGTATTCGATGGAACTCCCGAGAATTTGATTCTACTTTTTGTGAATTTGAAAAATGAAAATTCATGTTCGTTTCATCCATAAATTAATCCGGGGTCCGAAGTTGGAAGCCGGAAGTTTTCAATAAAAATTAAAAGGCTGAAAATAATTTTTATTTAGAATAAATCAAAGGAAGAACATAAAAACAAGAAAAGCCGTTTCCTTATTTTTCAAAAGAAACGGCCCTTTTATATCTTAGCGTCTAAGAAACGCTGTTTATTGCAAAAACGACAGCGCTTTTTCAACTGCAGCGCTGAGACCTTCAATATCTTTACCTCCGGCAGTTGCATAGAAAGGCTGACCGCCTCCACCGCCTTTAATCTCTTTTCCGGCTTCACGAACAATTTGTCCGGCATTTAGCCCTTTATCTTCCACAATGTTTTCAGAAATCATCACAGTAAGATTTGGCTTCCCGTTGATATCTGCACCCAATACGAGGTAGAGGTTTTCCACTTCACCTTTTAACTGGAAAGCCAGATCTTTCAGAAGAGCAGCATTGTCTATCGTTATCTTATCGGCAATAATATTCACGCCTTTCTCGTACAAAATCTTACTTTTCAGATTTGCCTTCGTGATTTTCAGACTCTCGCGCTGGAAGCTCTCTATTTGTTTTGAAAGCTCTGAATTTTGCTGCAACAAAGTGATTACACTGTCCAAAATATTGGAAGAACCTTTCACCGTTTCCTTGATGCTGGTCAATACACTTAACTGATCGTTAATGTATTTCTCAGCACGGTCGGCAGTAATGGCTTCTATCCTGCGCACTCCGGCAGCAATAGCGCTTTCCGAAACAATTTTCAGCAAACCAATCTGGCCGGTTGCAGCAACGTGTGTTCCGCCGCAAAGCTCCATCGATTCGCCAAAACGAATGGTGCGCACCACATCGCCGTATTTTTCGCCAAACAGCATCATCGCTCCTGCACTTTGTGCCTCTTCAATCGGCATTTCGCGATTTTCTTCCAGCACCGAGTTTTGGCGAATTTTTACGTTCACTCTTCTCTCCACTTCCGCAATTTCTTCGTCTGTCATTTTCTGGAAATGAGAGAAGTCGAAACGCAGGTGGTCGGCATTAACCAGCGATCCTTTTTGCTCCACATGGGTTCCCAGCACTTCGCGCAAAGCGGCATGCAACAAGTGAGTAGCCGTGTGGTTATTGGCAATTTTCTGACGACGCTGAACATCCACAACAGCGGTAAAATACTCGGAAGGATTTTCCGGTAGTTTTTCTACCAGGTGAACAATCAGGTTGTTCTCTTTCTGTGTATCGTAAATGACAGTTTTTACGCCATCAAATTCAATGTATCCGGTGTCTCCCACCTGTCCGCCTGACTCGCCGTAAAACGGAGTCTGGTCAAAAACAAGCTGGAAGAACGTTTTTTTCTTTTGAGTAACCTTGCGGTAACGGGCAATACGAACTTCTGCTTCCAGTTTGTCGTAACCCAGAAATTCGGTTTTTTCGATTTTGCGCAATTCCACCCAGTCATCGGTTTCCTGGGCTGCTGCATTCCGCGAACGGTTTTTCTGAGCTTCCATTTCAACCGCAAAACCACTGCCGTCAACACCCAGTCCGTTTTCACGCGCAATCAATTCAGTTAAATCGAGCGGAAATCCGTAAGTATCATATAAAACAAAAGCATCTTTTCCGGCAACCTCTGTTGCGCCTTCAGATTTTGCTTTTGAAACAATTTCATCCAGCAATTTTATTCCGGTTGAAAGCGTACGCAGGAACGACTCTTCCTCTTCTTTGATCACTTTTTCGATCAACACCTGCTGACTCACCAGTTCAGGGAAAGCTTCTCCCATGGTTTCCTTCAGCACTTCGATCAATTTAAAGATGAACGCTTCTTTAAATCCAAGGAAAGTATAACCGTAACGCACTGCACGACGCAGAATACGACGAATTACATAACCGGCTTTGTTATTCGATGGCAACTGGCCGTCGGCAATTGCAAACGCAACAGCTCGCAGGTGGTCGGCAATCACACGCATAGCGATGTCGGCTTTTTCATCGTCACCGTATTTTTTTCCGCACAGTTTTCCAATCTCGGCAATGGTATTCTGGAAAACATCGGTATCGTAGTTGGAAGTTACGCCTTGCAGAACCATGCAAAGACGTTCGAAACCCATTCCGGTATCCACGTGTTTTGCCGGCAGTTCTTCCAGACTTCCGTTGGCTTTTCGGTTAAACTGAATAAAAACCAGGTTCCAGATTTCTATCACCTGCGGATGATCTTTGTTCACCAATTCGCGGCCCGACAGTTTATCGATTTCTGCCTGCGAACGCAAATCCACATGAATTTCAGAACAGGGACCACAAGGACCGGTATCGCCCATTTCCCAGAAATTATCCTTTTTATTTCCATTCAGAATGCGTTCTTTCGGCAGGTATTTTTCCCAGTAGCCGGCAGCTTCATCATCGCGCTCCTGGTTATCGTCAGCACTTCCTTCGAACACGGTAGCGTACAAACGTTCAGGGTTGATTCCCATACGGGTAACCAGAAATTCCCAGGCCCAGTTAATGGCATCTTCCTTAAAATAGTCGCCAAACGACCAGTTCCCCAACATTTCGAACATGGTGTGATGATAAGTATCCAATCCCACTTCTTCCAGATCGTTGTGCTTACCCGAAACCCGCAAACACTTTTGCGTATCGGCTACACGCGGCCATTTTACAGGTTCGTTGCCCAGAAACTGATCCTTAAACTGGTTCATCCCGGCATTTGTAAACATTAAAGTAGGATCACCTTTTACTACCATCGGAGCAGAGTTTACAATCTGGTGATTCTTTTCCTTGAAAAAATCGAGAAAAGCCTGTCTTATTTCCCTGGAAGTCTTCATATTATCGCTAATGTTTTTTCACTAAGTGTTAAAAAATCCAAACACAAACACAAGAAATTCTCTAATTATGAGTTATTTACTTACATTTGCGCCGTGAGTTGCTCACGTTTTTAAAGTACGCAAAGTTATACGTTTAAATTAATTTTGTTAGGGACATAGAAAAAAAGGAGCCTGTTTATGGCAAGAAAGAAGTATAAATTTAACCCAGACACTCTCAATTACGAAAGTATCGGCTTAACCTGGAAAGAAAGAATTGTTAAGGTTCTTACTTATCTGTCCAGCAGTTTGGGTATGGCCCTGCTGTTTGTGATTGTGTTTCTGAGTTTTTATGAAACGCCACGTTCAAAGGCATTGAAACGGGAAAACCAGCGTTTGATCACCCAATATGAATTGTTGAAAAAAGATATGGACAAAGTTGAAAAGGTTTTGACCGATCTTCAGCAACGCGACGACAATATTTACAGGGTAGTTTTTGAAGCCGAGCCTATCCCGGCATCGGTACGTGACGCCGGTTTTGGAGGTGCAAATAAATATTCGCATCTCGAAAATATGGACAATGCCGATCTGGTGATTGAAACCGCAACAAAGCTGGATGTACTGGCTAAAAAAGCTTATATTCAGTCGAAATCATACGACGAAGTAATGGACATGGCGCTGAACAAGGAAAAAATGCTTGCCTCGCTGCCGTCGATTATGCCTATCCGCAACAAGGAACTAAAAAGAACATCGAGCGGCTGGGGATATCGTATGCACCCAATCTACAAGGTGAAAAAAATGCACTGGGGCCAGGACTTTACAGCTCCAATTGGGACACCGATTTACGCAACGGGCGATGGAGTGGTTACCGAAGTGGAAGGATCAAAAAGAAGCAACGTTGGATTTGGTCTCGCCATCAAAATTGATCATGGCTATGGCTATGAAACGGTTTACGGACACCTGAACGAATTCAATGTAAAACGCGGACAACAGGTAAAACGCGGCGACATTATCGGCTACGTTGGAAACTCGGGTGGATCAACCGCACCGCACTTGCATTACGAAGTACACAAGAACGGGCAAAAAGTAAATCCGATGTATTACATGTTCCAGGACCTTACTCCGCAGGAATACGACAGAATGATTGCCATCTCAACCAATATCGGACAGTCGCTTGACTAGTACCGAATGCAGGGGAAAAGATATTTCAAAAAAACTTTCATCAGCTAACTGGTGAAAGTTTTTTGTATCCGTTCATTTTCAAAACAACAATTTTGCCGCGGTTCTTAATTCTAATTATCTTGCAATTCAAAATCTGAAAAGTGCCCTACAAAAAGCCCGAAATAGAAAAAATATATTACTCGATGGGAGAAGTTACCGAGATGTTTGGTCTTACTCCTTCGAACGTTCGCTATTGGGAAAACCAGTTCGAAGCGCTAAAACCTTTTAAGAATAAAAAAGGAAACCGGCTTTTCACCAAAGAGGACATTGAAACACTCCGGCTGATCAATTACCTGGTGAAAGAACGTGGGCTCACTATAAAAGGAGCACGACAAAAACTAAAGGAAAACCGGGAAGACACCCTAAATAATTATGAGATCGTAAAAAAATTGCAGGACATCAGGCTGGAGTTGGAGGAAATAAGAGACAGTTTACAGGATCATGACGAAAATTAAAGATATCACTCGTTTTCTGGAGAGCGTGGCGCCCTTGCGTTTACAGGAATCATACGACAATGCGGGCCTAATACTGGGCGACGGACAGGCGGAGCTTACTTCAATTTTGATTACCCTGGATGTAACCGAGGAAGTGGTAGAAGAAGCCATTGCTTCCCAATGCAATCTGATTGTAGCTCATCACCCGATCGTTTTTTCCGGACTTAAAAAAATTACCGGGAAAAATTACGTCGAACGTACTTTGTTAAAAGCCATCAAAAACGACATTGCCATTTATGCCGCGCATACCAACCTCGACAGTATTACAGGCGGAGTGAACGGCAAAATCTGCGAAAAGATCGGACTTGAGAACTGCAAAATACTGGATCCGGCGGGTGGCATACTAAAAAAGCTGGTAACTTTTGTTCCGGTCGATTATGCTGAAAAAGTACGGCAGGCGCTTTTTTCTGCCGGTGCGGGAAACATCGGAAATTACGATTCGTGCAGTTTTAATACGCATGGCCAGGGCACTTTTCGCGGAGACGACACCACCAACCCCTTTGTGGGCGAGAAAGGTACCCAGCATTACGAGAATGAAATCCGCGTAGAAACCATACTTCCCGACTATTTGCAGGGAAAAGTAATTGCAACTCTGCTCGAAGCCCATCCTTACGAGGAAGTTGCTTACGACATTTATTCGCTCGACAATAAATTTGAACAGATCGGGATGGGGATGATCGGGACGCTCCCCGAAGAAAAAACGGAGAAAGATGTTCTGCAATTATTAAAAGACACATTTCACACGGGAGTGATCCGCCACACCGCCTTACGACAGAAGAAAGTAAACAAAATAGCGGTTTGCGGAGGTGCGGGATCGTTCCTTTTAAATAAGGCCATATCGGCCGGAGCCGACTTTTTTGTAACCGGCGATTTTAAATATCACCAGTTTTTTGATGCCGAAAACAAAATTGTAGTTGCCGATATCGGACATTTTGAAAGTGAACAATTTACTAAAGAACTTTTTTATGAGTTACTTACGAAAAATTTCCCTAAATTTGTCGTCCGTTTGTCAGAGGTGAATACCAACCCGGTTTTTTACTTCTGATTTTTGGTTGAGAGCAGTTGATTAGTTGGGAAATCCAACTGATTTACAGCGCTAAAACAAAACGCGGACAAAAGGGTTAGAGTTTATAGACCGTTTAATTGGAGAAAAATAAAATTAAATAGAACGAGCATGAATACATCTTATTCAAGGCAGGAAGACAAGGACATTTCTATCGAAGAAAAACTGCGCGCATTGCACGAGTTGCAAAGTGTGGTTTCAGAAGTGGACAAAATAAAAACCCTAAGGGGTGAGCTTCCGCTGGAAGTACAGGACCTGGAAGACGAAATCGCCGGATTGAAAACCCGTTTGGTTAACCTTGACGACGAAATCAAGAATCTGGATACTGCGATCAATAATAAAAAGATTGCGATTAAAGATTCTCAGGGACTGATTACAAAATATACTGAACAGCAAAACAACGTTCGCAACAACCGCGAGTTCGATTCACTTTCAAAAGAAATTGAATTTCAGAACCTGGAAATTGAGCTTTCTGAAAAACGCATCAAGGAATTCACCGCTGAAATGGCTGCGAAAAAAGAGGCCATCGGCGCTTCTAAAACGCAATTAAAAGAACGCGAAGAAGATCTTGAGCGTAAGAAGAACGAACTGCAGGAAATTACTGAAGAAACCAAGATCGAAGAAGAAAAGCTGAAAGCAAAAGCAGAAAAGATCGAATCGTTTATCGAGCCTCGTCTGTTAACCGCTTTCAAACGTATCCGTAAAAACGCTCGTAACGGACTGGCAGTGGTTACCATTCAGCGTGATGCCTGCGGTGGTTGCTTCGCTAACATCCCGCCACAACGTCAGTTGGATATTGCCAGCCGCAAAAAGATTATTGTTTGTGAATACTGTGGCCGTATTTTGGTGGATGAGAAAATCAATGTTATTGAAGACATTGCTGAATAAGTCAATCAATCTTTAAGATAATAGAACGCCGGTTTATCCATGGATAAACCGGCGTTTTTATTGGTGGAAATAAAAAACCGCTCCCGGATTCCCGATTGCGGTTTCTATTATTGCTTGAACCTTGTTTTGATTCTTTCTGAACTCTGAGCTTTGAACTTTAAACTACTTCTACCAGCTCCCGCCGGCGCCTCCGCCACCAAAGCTGCCTCCGCCAAAGCCTCCAAATCCGCCAAAGCTGCCTCCTCCTGAAGAGAAATTACCAAACGAACCCGATGAACGGTGACTGCCCGACATCATTCCCATGGCCATCCAAAACGGCAAACTTCTACCCGGCGAATAAAACCTTCGTCTCCGGCTGCGGCCAAACAAAGAGATCAATACGGCAAACAGGATGATCAGAAACGGAATACCTGCTGCGCCCCCCGCCTCTGCCTGTTGACGGTATTCATCGGCGGTATACTCGCCGCGGGTTATGTCCATTATAACACCGATTCCGGCTGCCAGACCTTCGTAGTAATTATTTTCCTTAAAGCGCGGCAACATCTCGTTGCTCACAATATCGCGGTTTACGGTAGCATCGGGTAAAACCCCTTCCAGACCATACCCCGTAGCAATAAAAACTTCCCCTCGGCTATTACCGGTCTTTGGTTTCAGCAAAATTACAATTCCGTTGTCTTTGCCTTTTTGCCCTACACCCCATTTTTCGCCCAGCTGAAAAGCATAATCTGCTTTATCGTATCCTTCCAGATCGGGAACGGCAACCACCACAATCTGAGTGGAAGTCTCCCGGGCAAATTTCTCCAGTGCATTTTCCAGCCCCTCGCGTTGATCGTTGGTTAAAACGCCGGCAAAATCATTCACCAGCCGAGCAGGAACGGGACGTTCCGGAATTTGTGCCATCAAACTTGTCGCTGTACCAAGCAATACAAACAGTACTATTAGTATTCTCTTCATTTTTATAAATGTTACCCCTCTGCCATCCTCCCACTTTCCTTACGCGGGCATCTCCCCTTTGCAAGGGGATAAAGAGCGGAAAGTATTATTGAATTATTTTCCAAATGATATCTCGTCAGAAAGCTCATTCACATCATCCTTTTGATAAGGGAAATGTGCTTTCAACTGTTCTCCCGCCATTACAATTCCATCAGCGAGAGCCTCAGCATAAAGGCCTTCCTTTAATTTCGTGATTACCACATCTTTTGTGCTTTCCCAGAAATTCTCCGGCACTTTTTGATTGATCCCCGCATCCCCCAAAATGGCAAATTTCCGGTCTTCCACTGCCAGGTAAAACAACACCCCGTTGCGAAGCTCTGTTTTGTGCATCTCCAGCTTTTCAAAAAGATAAGCGGCGCGATCGAGCACATCGCCGGCACAATGACTTTCGGCATGCACCCGGATTTCACCCGAAGTATTGGTTTCTGCAACGCGGATTGCATTTGTGATCTGCAACTTGTCCTGTTCTGTGAAAAATTTATGAACGCCCATTCCTGTTTTCTTTTTTTTGAATTATCATCCCGGTTATATCCCGTAAACATCCTGTAAAAAGCAGGCAAAAGACCGATCATTTGACGATCTGCCTGCCATTATATTCTCACTCCTTCTAGAACTGGACTTCGGGAGCCACATCCGAACCCTCGCGGGCTTCGAAATACGATTTCTTGTCGAAACCAAACCAGCTGGCATAAATCACACGCGGGAACTTCCGGATGTAAGCATTGTACTGCTGGGTAGTATCGTTGAATTTCTTGCGTTCCACTGTAATGCGGTTCTCGGTTCCTTCGAGCTGAGCCTGCAAATCCAGAAAATTCTGGTTGGCTTTCAGATCCGGGTAACGCTCCACAACCACCATCAAACGGCTTAATGCCGATGACAATCCGTCCTGTGCCTGGTTAAATTGCTTTAATGTCTCAGGTGTCAGTTTTTCAGGATCGACATGCACAGAAGTAGCTTTCGAACGTGCTTCGATCACACCGGTCAGCGTTTCCTGCTCGTGCGCGGCATAACCTTTTACCGTATTTACAAGGTTGGGAATTAAATCGGCCCGACGCTGGTAAACGTTCTCGACCTGTGCCCACTGCGAGGTCACCTGTTCATCCATTTCAACCATTTTATTGTAACCGCAACTCGAAAATAAAAATGCACTTACCAATGCAAGTAGAACAATTTTAATACGCTTCATTTTTCTTTCATTTAAAGTATGTCTACAAATATTTTCAAAATGTGCAAAAAATCATCGGTCTTTTCGGGGAAAGGCGATATTTTACCGTTGTATTTCGAATTTAGTAAGATTAAAGTGCCGGATCATGGAAAAATCGACGTTCAAAACCGCCATTCTGGAAGGAATTCCCAACAAGTTGCCGCTCCCCCAACCTTATGATACCCGAATCAACCATGCTCCCCGGCGAAAAGATATTTTGTCGGCCGACGAGAAAAAACTGGCCGTAAAAAATGCCCTTCGGTATTTTCCACAGAAATTTCATGCGGTGCTGGCTCCCGAATTTTTGAACGAACTGGAATTGTTTGGACGTATTTACATGTACCGTTTCCGTCCCGGTTATGAAATGTATGCGCGGCCGATCGATGAATATCCGGCCAAATCAAAGCAGGCAGCATCCATTATGCTAATGATTCAGAACAATCTTGACAATACAGTTGCCCAGCATCCACACGAACTGATCACATACGGAGGAAACGGAGCCGTTTTTCAGAACTGGGCGCAGTATCTGCTTACCATGAAATACCTGGCTGAAATGAACGACGAACAAACACTGGTGATGTACTCCGGTCATCCGATGGGGCTGTTTCCTTCCCACAAAAATGCACCGCGGGTGGTAGTAACCAACGGAATGGTCATCCCTAATTATTCAAGTCGTGACGATTACGAACGGATGAATGCACTGGGTGTTTCGCAATACGGCCAAATGACTGCCGGTTCGTATATGTACATCGGGCCTCAAGGAATTGTACACGGCACTACCATTACAGTGATGAATGCAGCGCGGCTTCATTCGCCGGGTGAGTTGGCAGGAAAAATATTTGTGACAAGTGGACTTGGAGGCATGTCGGGTGCGCAACCGAAAGCCGCAGTAATTGCCGGAATGATCTGTGTGGTTGCCGAAATCAATCCCAAAGCTGTGAAAGTACGACACAGCCAAGGATGGGTGGATGAAGTTTTTACGAACCTGGATGAATTACTGGGTCGAATGAAAAAAGCCCGTGAAAACAAAGAAGCGGTTTCACTCGCATACCAGGGAAATGTAATCGACCTTTGGGAAAAACTGGCTGAAGAAAATTTCCCGGTTGAACTGGGATCTGACCAGACTTCGCTGCACAATCCTTTTGCAGGTGGCTACTATCCGGCCGGTCTTACTTTTGACGAATCGGTGAAAATGATGGCTGATCAACCCGAACTTTTCGGCGAAAAAGTATATGAATCACTGAGAAGACATGTGGCGGCGGTGAATAAAATGACGGACAGAGGAATGTATTTCTGGGATTACGGGAATGCCTTTCTGCTCGAAGCCAGCCGTGCCGGGGCTGATATCCTGAACGAAAAAGGAGGCTTTATCTATCCTTCGTACGTACAGGACATTATGGGACCTTTGTTTTTTGATTATGGATTTGGCCCTTTCCGCTGGGTGTGTACCTCCGGCGATCCGAAAGACCTTGAAACGACCGATAGAATTGCCGCGGAAGTATTGCAACAACTAGCTTCCGAATCGCCTGAAGAAATCACCCGGCAGATGGAAGACAACATCCACTGGATACGGGAAGCCGGACGAAATAAACTGGTAGTAGGATCACAGGCACGTATTCTCTATGCCGATTGCAAAGGCCGCACACAAATTGCCAAAGCCTTTAACGATGCCATCCGCGACGGACGGATTTCCGCCCCGATCGTACTGGGGCGTGATCACCACGATGTTTCGGGAACCGACTCACCTTACCGCGAGACTTCCAACATTTACGACGGTTCGTCTTTTACCGCCGATATGGCGGTGCAAAACTTTGTAGGCGATGCTTTTCGCGGCGCCACCTGGATTTCGTTGCACAATGGCGGCGGCGTGGGTTGGGGCGAAGTAATTAACGGTGGATTTGGAATGTGTATCGACGGGACATTTGAAGCAGAAGAACGATTGAAAATGATGCTGTACTGGGATGTAAACAATGGCATTTCGCGGCGCAGCTGGGCGCGCAACAAACCGGCGCGTTTTGCGATTGAGCAGGCCATGAAGGAGAATCCGAATCTGAAAGTTACCTTGCCGGAAGAAGCTGACGATGCTCTACTGGATCAGCTGTTCTAAACAGGCGCTTCTCCACTTTTGCAGGAACAAAATTTCAGGAACAAAAAGCATCGCCGGCACTGGCCGGAGAAACTTTTGAGGCCTTGCAGAACCCTGCAAAAAAACAGCTCACCCAATATCGTCTTATTATCAAAATAAAATGATTTTATCAAACTGATGAAAGATGTGTTTTCCAGGGCAGAGCACTTTCAAACAAAGGAAGCCATTCACCAACATACCAATGCAGTTGTTGCCAGTTTTATGATGGATAATGTTAAAATCGAAATTTTCGGGCAAAATGTATCCACGCGCGAACAAAACGCCTATCGGCACATGATAATTGAGCCCAATTACTTTGCGGGCGGGGTGACGCTTTCCGGCAAAAGATCGTAGAATTGAAACAAGAAGGACTCAAAACCGAACCGGCTTTTGCAATTGCTCTCGGTTTATCCGGAGATCCGTATTCAGAATTATTAAACTATCTTGTCTAACCCAGAATTTGGAATAGCAATTGTACTGTTGAAAACATTGATAGTCATAAAAAAGATGCTTTATGAAAACAATACATTTTATTATAGTTGTATTCATTCTGATTAGTTCCCAATTATTTGGACAAAACACAAATTCGGTCGTAATCTTTAATGGCCGGGGTGAAACCATTAAATCGCAAAAGATATTGGATTTAAGCTATCAGAACTTAACCGAGTTTCCGGCCCGTGCATTAAACCCGGAGATTGAGACTTTAATCCTGGACAACAATAACCTGACGACTTTGCCGACGTGGATTGGGCAACTAAAGAAACTGAAAATTCTTTCGTTGAGAAACAACAGGTTCAAGCAGCTGGATTTTGGAATCAACAATTGCGAAAACCTTGAACAGCTGTACCTGAGTGGAAACACCGAGCTTTCCGACATTTCGGCTATAAACAGCACTTCAAAAATTAAATTAATTGATGTAACAGATACAAAAATAAATGCACTCCCCGCCGGTGTCCAGATGATGGATAATCTGTTTTATTTTAAATACACAAAAAAAGAATGAAGAAACTTCTACCCGCCCTACTTGGCATTGCATTCTCGGTTAGTGGATTTGGACAAACACCTAAACAAAGCCAGCTGATTAGTGAAACAGCACTTGCTTTCCCTGAAAAAACGCAGTTATCCGTTGCATTGATTGTAAATAGCAAAGTAATATTTACCGGAGTCGAGTGCCATAACGATACACTGAATTACACTGACAACTCGATGAAGATCTTTGAAATTGGCTCCATCAGTAAAGTTTTTACTTCTACCCTGCTGGCCAACCTGGTTCAAAAACAGAAAGTCCGCTTGAACGATCAAATGAATTCCTGCGTAGATCTTCCTCTAAATTCTCGCGATACGTTCACCCTTCAGGAACTGGCCAATCATACTTCGGGATTACCCCGTCTGCCTGCAAACCTGAATCTGGCCACTGCCGATTTTCGGAACCCGTACAAAAATTATTCGAAAGACGAGCTTCTCGAATACCTTTCCGACGACTCAGCTGACAGGAATTCGCCGGGAGAAAAATATGAATACTCTAACCTGGGAGCGGGCTTATTGGCTTACCTGTTGGCGAAAAAAGAGGGTTCTGACTACGAAAGGATGCTGAAAAAGTACATTTTTGACAAGTATGGAATGACTCATTCAACAACCGAAAAGTCAAAACTCAATGAAGAACTGGTTCCCGGCCTCGATGCCGGAGGAAAAGAAACATCCAACTGGGACTTTAGTGTATTGGTTGGAGCGGGAGGGATTTTATCGAATGTAAGCGATATGTCGAAATTTGCACAGGCCCAGTTTGATTCCGCAAACACAGAGTTGAGATTAACCCGGGAGAGTACTTTTAAAGTAAACAATGGAATGGAGATTGGACTTGGATGGCATATTCTTCATCCTGAAACGGGGAATACCTGGCATTGGCACAATGGGGGGACGGGTGGCTACACATCTTCAATGGCAATCGATGTTGAGAACAAAACTGCTGTAATTATTTTATCGAATGTGTCGGCTTTTAATCCAAACAGGCAAAAAATTGATGACTTGTGTTTTGGACTTTTAAAGACGTTGAAATAGTCGACAGAAAAAGCGCCTTATTCAAACATCATTTCATAAGGCCGGGCAATAGCCTCGTGTAATTCACTGATCCCGATGTTACGGCTTTTGCGAATGTACTCGCGGCCATCAAAAAATACCAGAATTGTGGGTGCTGTAAAAACCTGGTTCTGCGCAGCTACTTCGGGCAATACATCTGATTTAACATACGCCAGTTTAATATTCGGGAATTCTGCACTCACCAAAGCCTCCACCTTTGGCTTGAGCACTTTGCAAACATTGCAGGCTTCGGTTGAGAAGTAAGCCAGCAAAGCTGCTCCTTCCTTTAATTGATTGAATTCGTCGAATGATTTTACTTCGGTAAACATGATCAGTAATTTCCGATACTCAACATGACCAGGGTACAGGCTTCCACTGCTTCAATGTCATTCTCTTCCAAAAGACTCTCGAACTCCTGATTCTCGGTTCCCGGGTTAAAAATGACCCGCTGTGGTTTCAGTTCAAGAACTTTCGAATAATATTCGGCTTGCCTTTGCGGCCCCACATACATCGAAACCGTGTGAACCGGTTCTTCAGGAAAGTCAGTGTCGATTTTCACATCAGCCACCTGTCCTTCGCGTTTGGCCAGTGCTACCACTTCGTGGTTGTGACTGCGCAAACTATGAATGGCCCGGTTGGAATAACGTTCCGGGTTTTCTGAGGCTCCAATAATTAGGGTCTTTTTGGAAGTGCTCATATTTTTTGCAATAGTACCACGGTAGTTACAGATATCCCTTCTTCCCGTCCTTCAAAACCGAGGGTTTCGGTGGTCGTCGCTTTCACCGACACACAATCCACATCTATCCCCAGCACATCGGCCATGGTTTGTTCCATTTGCGGAATGTAAGGCTTTAATTTGGGCTGTTGTGCACTAATCGAGGAATCAATATTTACGATTGAATATCCTTTTTCCTTTACCAATTCATAAGAACGTGCCAGCAGAATTTTGCTGTCGATGTTCTTGAACTCGGCTGCATTATCGGGGAAATGCGTACCAATATCGCGCAGTTTAAGAGCGCCCAGCATGGCATCGCAAACCGCGTGAATCACTACATCGCCATCGGAATGTGCTACCGTTCCTTTATGATGCGGAATTAAAATACCGCCCAACCAGAGACTTTCCCCTTCGGCCAGACGGTGTACATCGTATCCTATACCAACTCTAAAACTCATTATCGCTGATTACTAAACGCGTCGATATCGAACGACAGGGAGAACCGAAGCGTGTTTTCAAGTGGGTGATTTCGTTGTGTCGGCAGCAAGTAGGAAAAATCGAGCGCAAAAACGTTCATCTTTAAACCGGCACCGGCAGTCATGAATTTTCGATTTCCTTTGAATTCATTTTCATAGAAATAACCGGCTCGAAGTGCAAACTGCTTGTTGTACCAGTATTCCACACCAACTGCCCAGGTAATTTCCTTAAACTCTTCCTTCATTCCGCCCGGAGCATCATTAAACGATTTGAAAATCCCTTCAATCACGCCAATATCCGAACCGATACCTCCCGAAATTACAGCACCGTCGCTGTATATTGAATCGGCAGGTGTTGGCACCAGCAATTTATTGGCTTCGGCCGAGAAAGAGAAGCTATTATAGTCATCCAGTTCCATGGTGTAAGAGGCTCCCAGCTTTAAGGTAGTTGGTATAAAATCTTTTACCTCGCCTTCGGTATATGAAATTTTGGAACCAATATTCTGGATATTGATACCGGCTGAGAATGAATTATCCCTCCGGCTTTGTCTGAATTCATTGTAATAATAAAAAGCCACGTCAGCCGCATAAGATGTTCCGGCCTGAGTCGCTACGTCCTGAACCAGCTGTCCTCCGGTAAGGTCGGAACGAATATAACGAAGGGCTACTGCAGCCGACCATGTTTCAGAAAGCAGTCTGGAATAAGCAAAGTCGATGGCAAATTCGTTCGGAGAGATTTGAAGGCCTTGTTCGCCCTGATCATTTGCGGTAATAATATCTCCCAGCGCAAAGTAGCGCAACGATGCACTCAGCGACTGAACCTCGTCGAGCTTTTTATACCCCGACAAATAGGCCAGGTTAATGTCGTTCACCAAATTACGAAGCCACGGCGAGTAGGAAAGACCAACTCCCATGTCGCTTTCCATGAATACGTATTTTGCCGGGTTCCAGTGTTGCGAAAATATATCAGCAGAAGTACCAACTCCGACGTCACCCATACCACCGGCACGGGAATCGGGTGTGATACCTAGAAACGGGACTGCTGTAGTAATCGTATTTGCCCCGGTTACAGTCTGTGCGGTGCTGTTCTCAACCGCGCTAACTATCAGTAACAGAATAATCAATAAGCGAGATAACTTCATAATTTGCTAAAATTGAGCGTGCAAAGATAAAATATTTGTCTTTGCAACCATTCTTCATACATAAGTGAACGGAACTTTTCGTTAAAAATTTCATCAGGAAAAAAAAATTATCGGACAACGACCATTTTCCCTGACCTTGAAGAAATCACTCCCTCCGAATTTTGAACGATCGCCCGATATACATAAACACCCGGCGCGACGGCAATCTTCGATTCTGCGATGTCCCAACGAATAGGATTGGTGGTATTTCCGTTTGATCCGACAGTGGTTTGAAAACGATCTACCGACCGTCCGTTTCTGTCGTAAATATCAAATATAATGTCGAGTGCTGCGCCTGCCTGGTTGTGCCTCAACACAAAAAACGTGTAATCAGAAACCGGATTGGGGTAATTGCTGATATCGGTGATCTCCAGTTCACTGGACACTTCAAATTCGATTTCCTTTTCGGAAGAATTATTGGCAACATCCCACACTTTCAGCCGCAAGGTATGTTTCCCAACCGATAAGTTTGAGAAAGGGAAAGTCAGGGTACCGCTGGTGTAATCATCTGAATTCGCTTCGTAATAAGCATTCAAAACATACACATTGGAATAATCGTTGTCAAGCACGGCAGTAATATCGTGTCCAATCCCAGTCCCCACCGTATTAATACCGTTATCATCCGACAAATAGGCCAGAAGTGTTGGATTTTTACCGGTTTTATCGCCCGACCGAAAATCCGGCGAATCAAGATACAAATCAATTTCAGGTCCCTGATCATCCGAGACCTCCGATCCGGCACCACCGATATTGAAGTTTTCGAATGCACCGTGGGCATCTTCCAATCCGTTATCGGCGTAGTACATAATCTTTCCTTCTCCCAGACTATACGAGATATCTTTGGGAACCACAAAACTGAAAGTGAACGAACCGTTCTGAACACTCGACTCTCCTTTGTAAATAATGTTCTCCCGTACTTTGAATTTCACGGGCGTTTCGCCCCCGTTGCCAAGCGTTTCCATAAGCACTTCCTTGTCGTAAACTGTTGGAACAAGCGTTCCGTTAAAGTTGTCGACTTTGTTCCCAAAAGCATCGGCCACATATCCTTCAATCGTAACTTTTTGCAAGGCGCCGATTGTTTCTTTTTCGCCGTTTGCATCCTGCTGATTTATTTTGCTGGTAACCACTTTATATTTTGGAAAGGAGAGTTTTAACGCCGGGTCGGCCAGTAGAGTAAAATTGCGTTTATTGGTCGATGTTCCAATGTTGATTTTCGCCAAACGCATCACATCGCCCATGCGATAGTGATTGCCATTCTCATCGTTTTTGAAAATATAGCTGTAGAAACTTTTGCTCAACTTAAAATTGGCGGAAGCAAAAACAAGACGGGTAGTGGAAAACAGTCCAATACCGCCGCCATTGGGATTTAATAAGATGTACTCTCCTGCCGAAGTTTCGTCTCCATCAAATCGGCTGAATTCGCAGGTCGCAGTTACAAAAATCGGCATCCGGCTGGTATTTGACCAGGCGTTAATATCGCTGATATCCAGTACCCGTTCGTGCGCCAAATACCGCTCGTTGGCATGACCGGTATAATTCAGGATAAGAACGCCGTCTTTTACGCGTTCGTTGATCGCAGCGTTTACCCCGGGATAACTGTCACCCGAAGGCGATACTTCCTGAACATAGGCATCGAAGTAAATTTTGTCGGCATAAAACGCATTGTTGTTTTTATTTAATGAGTCTGCCAACTCTTCGGCCTGCCGCATGTGCAAACCGGAGTCTTCATCATCGCCAATAAACGTAACAACATTCCTCCAGCTTCCCAGCGCTGCCGGCTCATGGTAACGTTTTATTTTGTCGACCACCGATTGCGCTTCGTAGGCAGTAGAAACCGGAAGTCGTCCGATTCCCAGGTCAATGGCGCCGCTATATACACTTTCTCCGGCATCGAGCATCACAAAATAGTCGTCGGTCACAAACGATGCCGTTGGATTTAACGAATTTGTGGACTGATAGGTAGGGATAAAATTTTTATTTCCTGAATTGATGTTTTTGTTATCGTAACTGCCATCTCCAACCAGTAAAACATATTTCAGGGTATTGCCCCGGTCGTACATCATTTTAATAAAGTTCCGGATACCGGAAGCGTCTTTACTTCCCGAACTAAATTCGTTGTAAACCTTATCGACATCCACCATATCAACGGTCATTCCATCGTTTTCGCGGTGAAAAGCCGCCAATTCTTCAGCCGCACTCCTAAAATTTGAGTGAGTAATAATTAAATATTCAGTAGTGGCCAGGGCATGCAGGTTTTGATTTTCAACTTCACCAACCAGCTCAGGTTCATTAAACGTACCGTCGGTTTTGAATACCATATATTCATAAAGCTCATCAGCCGGTCGTTTCGCCGATAGCATTGTTCCATTCAATTCAACCGGAACTTCTTTTACATTATTTATATCCGTAACATCGAACAACCGGGTGGTGCTTCCTGCTTCTTCCACCTTAAATTCAACGATTTTCCCTGCTCCTAGCGACGGTACGTCCCTAAAAAAAAGAGGAATACCTCTAAATTTTAATCTTTGCCGGTAGTTCAATTCCAAATAATCGATCCAGGCGGTGGCAGTTCCATTGGAAGCGTTATAACTCAGCGCTACGTCGTATTGATTTCCGGTTGCCGGAAATGAAAACCGGCGGGTCCTCAAATCTGCATACAAACCGGTATTGTCATCGGTATTTACCTGGCTAAAACCAAGGGTCCCAAGCGCTGTTGTATTCACAGAAACACTCATCGAAGAGCCACTATAACTTCTTGCTGCCACCGTAGCTAACAAATTAGGTTCAGCACTTTCGTCCAGATCCGCTACCTCGAAGGTAAAATTACGCGTGGTTCCCGCACTAAACTTCTGCCCAAACCACTGTTTTCCTGAACCGAGCGGCAGCAAATTATACAAATCGCTCTCCAACACCGCGTAAGCGCTAAAAGAATTTACAGTCTGATCCGCAACAGCGGTAATCTCCGACAGTGTCTCTACCGTTTTGGGGTCGACTTCATTATCAGTTAGGAAGAAATAGCCTTTCCGGGAGTAATCATTGGTATAATGCGAAAAATTTCCGTCGCTACCCAATGTCCATTTTGTGATGCCCGGCGAATAAAAAAAGAGACAATCTTCACCGCCGTTTGCATTTCTCCACACTGCACATTGAACGATATCGTCGTAATCGATTTTCCCGGGATCTTCAGAAAGAGGTAAAGCCCCGCTGCCGAATACACCAACCTTCTCGGGTTGCTCAAATCCCCACGACTTTAGCTTTGAATACGGAATTTTGTATATCCCTTTCCCGGAGGTCGCTATTTTTACCCATTTCCCTGAACTGAGAGCCGATCCTGACTTCCATTCGTGTCCCGGATTAGTACTTTTCAATTGTTCAACCGGATATCTTTTTAACTGAAAGGATTTTAAGCGCCAGATTTTCCCGTTTTCATTTTTCAAGGGAACAATCCGGATCTCATTTTTCAACGAATCCCCTGATTTCAACAGTTGGCTGTTAATTTGGATGCCGGATGGAATAGCATTTAACAGGTCTGGCGAAAGCTCCCATTCCATACTTTCATACTCTGCATTTTCAATAAAAACTTTATATGATGTACCTGAGGACTGAAGATCATAAATTCGGGTAAAAAGGGGCAGCTCACTGGTATTTTCGGGGAACCCTGAATTTTCCAGGATTTCGGTATGCGCCTCACCACCACTAAGTATACCGAGCGGATTAGACCAGTTCAGTATTATTTGATCATTCTGCGTATCGTCGATGGTAAAACCGACTAAAACGACACATAACAGAAGTAAAT
This sequence comes from Maribellus sp. YY47, assembly GCF_023111095.1. Taxonomy (GTDB): domain Bacteria; phylum Bacteroidota; class Bacteroidia; order Bacteroidales; family Prolixibacteraceae; genus Draconibacterium. The sequence goes on along the minus strand of NZ_JALGYW010000027.1, from coordinate 17,673 downwards.
ATCTTTTCATAAATACGATTCGATTACAATCTCTGAACGATAACGTATGACAAATATTGCAGTTTTCAGGTGCTGTATTACACACAGATATCCGTTAGCTCAGGACCTCAAAGATATCAACATCCTTGAAAAGTTCCTGAAAATATTAAAATCGGCGGACAATAAGAATTGAATAAATCAGTTATATTTGTTGTCAAGTTGAATTTTTTAAGTACAAAAATGCGTTTAATGAAACTGAAACCATTATTCATTTTGATGCTTGCCGCACTTGTTTCGAGCTGTGGTTTGTTCGGAAAAGGAGGCGGTAAATCGTCGCGTACTACTGGCTGGAAATACAATGATCCTGAAACCGGCAACATTCCCAATGTGTCAGGATACGAACAGGAAGCCGGCCCCGGCCTTCGTTTTGTACAAGGTGGTACTTTTACCATGGGACGTGTTGAACAAGATGTGATGTACCGGAATGACAACTTCCCCAGAAGGGTTACTGTGGCATCGTTTTACATGGACGAAACCGAAGTATCCAACCAGGCATACCGTGAGTTTACACACTGGACCGCGAGAGTTTATCCGGGAGATACACAACGTTTAAAGTCAATTACTCCCGACTCTACTGTTTGGAGAAGCGAATTGGCCTATAACGAACCATACGTAAATAACTACTATCGCCACCCCGCATATGCCGAGTATCCGGTTGTGGGTGTTACCTGGGAACAGGCAGAAGCCTATTGCGAATGGCGTACAGACAGGGTAAACGAGCAAATTCTGGTCGACAAAGGAATAATTACACATGACGCGACTCAAAGCGGACAAAATGTTTACACTTCAAAAACCTACCTTAACGGTTTATATGACGGAACAGCCGGAAATAAGCCAATTGAAAACGGAGACGGCAGCCCGCGTCGGGTACAATGGGAAGATGGAATAATGCTCCCCAATTACAGGTTACCCACCGAAGCCGAATGGGAATATGCTGCTTACGGTTTGATTGGCAACACCGATGGGGAATTACTCACCGACCGTAAACTCTATCCTTGGAACGGAGCATATCTTCGCGATGATCATAAAAGAGATAAAGGTAGAATGCGTGCCAACTTTGTTCGTGGACGTGGTGACATGATGGGTATGGCAGGAGCGCTCAACGATAATGCCGACATCGCTTCACCTGTTATGTCGTACGAGCCCAACGATTACGGTTTGTACTGTATGTCGGGTAACGTAAACGAATGGGTAGCTGATGTTTACCGTACCCAGTCAATGCAGGACATGGAAGAATTCAATCCTTTTAGAGGAAACGTAATTACCGAGTACCGCAGAGACGGCAGCGGCCAGCTGATGCGTGATCAGTACGGAGAATTGATCAAAGACACAATTCCAGGAATGGACTACAGAAACTTTGCCGACGGAAATTTAAATTCTCAGGTTATCGAAGGTGACAACTGGAATGCTGAAGAAGACAAAGGAACAGAAGGCATGTATATTCAGGATAATCGCCCGGGATATTTTACTTCTTTAATTACCGATCAGGTCAGGGTATACAAAGGTGGTTCATGGAAAGACCGTCCATACTGGCTTGTACCGGGCACCCGTCGATATCTCGATCAGCAGCACGCTAAAAACGATTTGGGATTCCGTTGTGCCATGACCCGGGTTGGAAGCCCTGAAGGATTTTAATAGAAAATGAATAAATTATATTCAGAAAAGCTTCATATAACCTGAAGCTTTTTTTATGTCGTTTTTGTAGTATTTTTGAGCATGACCACATTAGAAAACATATATAAGTGCTTTCTCGAAGCCCGGCAAAACGTATCAACCGATAGCCGTCAAATTGAAAAAGGATGCCTCTTTTTTGCCTTGAAAGGTGAAAACTTCAATGGAAACCGATATGCAGAGGATGCGTTAAAAAGCGGAGCTTTATACTCCATTGTTGATGAGGAGGAATTTGCGACATCTGAGCGCACTATTCTAGTGGATGATGTACTTACAACCCTTCAGAACCTGGCGCTCTTGCATCGCCGGAAACTAGGAATACCGATCCTGGGAATTACAGGCACCAACGGAAAAACCACTACGAAGGAGTTGATCGCAGCCGTCCTGTCTGAAAAATATAAGGTCTCTTTTACCCAGGGAAACCTAAACAACCACATTGGCGTACCGCTCACCCTGTTAAAAATGAACGATAAAACCGAATTCGGTGTGGTAGAGATGGGCGCCAATCATCCGGGAGAAATCGCTCAGCTATGCCAAATCGCCGATCCCGACTTCGGAATTATTACGAATGTGGGCAAAGCGCATTTGGAAGGTTTTGGCTCGTTTGAAGGAGTTATAAAAACCAAAGGTGAACTGTACGAATGCATCGGAAAAAAGAACGGCATCATTTTTTACAATAGAAATAATACTTACCTGGAAAAACTTGGAGAGCAGATTCAAAACAAAATCTCCTATGGCACTGATGATGACGGATTTAAAGGAGAATTGCTTCATTCGCCTCCGTTTGTACATCTGAAAGTAAACTTCCCAAAAGGAGTTCTGTACCTGAATACCAAACTTATTGGTGATTTTAACTTTGAAAATGTTTTGGCAGCTGCATGTATCGGCAATCATTTCGAAATTGATCCTCTCAAAATACAACGTGCCATCAAAAACTACGAACCGCGAAACAACCGTTCTCAATTGATTGTAAAAGGCGACCTAAAAATTATCATGGATGCCTACAATGCGAATCCAACCAGCATGAAAGCATCGCTGGAAAGTTTTGCTGCACAAAAATCGGATTTCGCATATCTTATTTTAGGCGACATGTTGGAGCTGGGCGAATATTCGTTTGACGAACACCGGTCCATTTTACATACCATCAAAGAGAAGGGGTTTCAAAATGTTTTCCTGGTAGGAAAAGAATTTGCAAAGGCCAATGAGAAATTCTCGTTCTCATCTTATGAAAAAGTAGAAGATCTTTGCCTGTTTCTTCAACAGAAACCCATAAAAAACGGGAACGTTTTAATAAAAGGTTCCCGTGGTATAAAGCTTGAAAAAGTGCTTGATTATCTTAATTAGCCTGAGGTTTTTCAACCTTTAGTACATCGGAAATTGCACGTTCAAATGTTTGTTTTGGTAATGCTCCCATGGCCATCTGGGGCTGGCCGTCCTGAGGAACAAACAACAGTGATGGAATACTCTGAATTCCAAACATACCTGCCAGTTCCTGTTGTTCTTCAGTATTCACTTTATAGATTACGATACTGTCTCCATACTCGCTTTGCAGTTCTTCCAATACCGGTGCCACCATTTTACACGGGCCACACCAATCGGCATAGAAATCAATTAAACAAGGTTTTGACCCCTCGTATTTCCACTCTTTATTTACTTCAAAATTAAAGACCTTTTCCTTGAAGGTTTCTTTTGTTAAATGTTCTAACATGATATAATTGCTTTTAGTCTTTATTTATATCTACATATCTATATGCTTTCATTCAAATATAATACCATCTTTTCAAATCACAATATACCGCTTAATTTCAAGTATTTTCTTGTAATTTTGTCACGAATTTTTCAGAAATGGCAGAATCACTGAACATTCTATCCTTTTTGTCAGTTGATTAAGCCGAATAAACAGGAGCAAAAGACACTCCTCACCCACTTTGGATTCATGTTCGCGAAACATGCATTCACTGAAAATATATATAAATGAACGAATTGAAACACAAAATATTTCAAACGATATCGGAAGTTGCCGATCAGATGCAGGTTGACACCTATGTTATTGGTGGCTTTGTACGCGATATTTATTTAAAACGCCCCTCCAAGGACATCGATATTGTAACAATTGGAAGTGGTATTGATCTGGCCACCCGCGTTTCGCAACAACTCAAGCCCAGCCCCAAGGTGAATGTTTTCAAAAACTTTGGTACGGCCATGTTAAAATTTAAAGACATGGAAATTGAGTTTGTAGGAGCCCGAAAAGAATCCTACCAGCGAAACTCCCGCAAACCGATCGTGGAAGACGGAACGCTTGAAGACGACCAGAACCGCCGTGATTTTACGATAAATGCGCTTGCACTTAGCCTGAACAAACAAAATTTTGGGGAGCTACTGGATCCGTTTAACGGCTTGGAAGATCTAAAAAACAAAACTATAAAAACGCCGCTTGATCCGGATATCACCTTTTCAGATGATCCGCTTCGCATTATGCGAGCCATTCGCTTTGCCACCCAACTCAATTTCGAGATCGAAGAAGAAACGCTCAAAGCGATTGCCCGAAACAAGGAACGCATTAAAATTGTCTCCGGCGAGCGAATCATCGACGAGCTGAACAAAATCATGATGGCCAATAAACCGTCCATGGGATTTAAGCTGCTGGAAGAAACCGGACTATTGCAAATCATTTTCCCTGAACTTCAGGCGATGAAGGGAGTTGAAATCGTGAAAGGAATCGGGCACAAAGATAATTTTTACCATACACTGGAAGTACTGGATCGCATTGTTCCGAATACGGATAATCTTTGGCTGCGCTGGTCGGCGCTTCTTCACGATATAGCAAAGCCGGCCACAAAAAAGTTTATCGATGGTCAGGGCTGGACTTTTCACGCGCATAATTTTGTGGGAGTGAAAATGATCCCCAAAATATTCAGACGCATGAAATTGCCCCTGAATGAAAAAATGAAATATGTGCAAAAAATGGTACAGCTTCACATGCGCCCCATTGTGCTTTCTGAAGACATCGTAACCGATTCAGCCGTGCGACGCCTCCTTTTTGAAGCAGGAGATGATATCGACGATCTAATGACACTCTGCGAAGCTGACATTACTTCGAAGAACACAGACAAGGTGAAGCGTTACATGAAAAATTTCCAACTGGTTCGTGAGAAGCTAAAGGAAATTGAAGAAAAAGATGCGATTCGGAATTTCCAACCTCCGGTCGACGGCGAACTCATTATGAAAACCTTTAACCTCTCTCCATGCCGCGAAGTTGGTTTAATAAAAGATGCCATTAAAGATGCTATTCTGGACGGTGAGATTCATAACGACTATGAAGAAGCTTACGCTTTCATGCTAAAAAAGGCAGAAGAACTGGGGCTTAGGTTGGCAAACTAGTTTGCGGTGATGACTAAACGAACAGGCAGGTGATCGCCAAATCCTCCTGAATAGTGAAAACCATTGTAAGTGCGAAAGGGCTTTTGTCCACCATAGCGTTCGTCATCTTCCAGTAGAAACGAAAGCTTAACAATTGATGCATTTTCAGGACCGGTGACAAGACCTTCTTTCGAATGAAGCAAGGCGCCTGAAACCACGATCTGATCGAAAACAAACCATTGCGATTGATATTTCAGTGTTCCGGAATCGTGACTCATCCAGGAAGATGAAAGGTTGTAAAAAAGGTTGTTTACCGGCTCTCCTTCTAAATTCTGCGCACCAAAATAATGCAAACTTTCATCGTTGGGCTGATCGTTAAAATCGCCTACGATTACGATTTTCGCAAACGGGTTGCTTTCCAATATTTTTAATGCCTCTGTTTTTAAGGTTTCAGCTGCCAGTTTTCTGCTGTTCCTTGTTTCCATCAAACCTCCGTATCTTGACGGCCAGTGGTTGACAAAAATATGAAGGGTATCAGTTCCACCCAGAATTCCGGACACATACAGAATTTCGCGCGTTTTTTGCACTAAACCATCCTTGTTGATCAACGGATAGTAGTTGTACCCGAGCGGATAAAAATCGGCAGGATTATAAAGAAGAGTAACATCAATTCCCCGGGGATCAGGCGATTCCTTATGGATCGCCTTATACGGAATTGACGTCAAAGCAGTGTTCGTCAAAAGCTGATCCAATACAAAACGATTTTCAACCTCACACAAACCAATTATCGACGGAGCGCTCCACTGCCCTGCCGCTAACAATACCTTTGAGGTATTTTGTATTTTTTTCCGGAATCGACTATACGTCCAGTGACGTTCACCCTCGGGTGTAAATTCATCGTCGTTTGTTAATGAATCATTTTTCCAGTCGAACAAGTTTTCTGCATTATAAAAAACAACAGCAAACTGTTTCGAATCTTGCGCAGAGGTTCTGAAAATATTAAAGAAAATAAACAGGATAAATAAACTAATCTTCATTGGACTTGGAATAGCGCTCATATGCTCCCAGGTCGGGTCCTCCATCCGAAGTTCGGCTTTTGTTCAAGAGGTCTAACGGAAATAGTTTCGAATATTCTGTACTGCCGGCATCAATTGCCGCCGACAAAGTATCCAATTGATAATCGAGACCATTATACGGATCCACAAACAACGGATCGTAATCTGAACCCTTCCATACCGAATTGTAATGATTTTTATTGCTTGTATTTACTGTATCCGGCACCTGCAGAATGCAGTGATCAAAGTAGTATTCAAAGGCGTTTTCCTCATTGTCTCCCAATTCTATCTCCTTTTGAATATTACCGTAAATAATACTGTTGCCAAACATGGCCTTCGTAAGATCTCCGTTATAGGAAACTGAACTTCCATCTGCCCCTTCCACGATTAATACGTTCGACATAACAAGCGCAGCAGTTGACCGCACCTTGTTTCCTAAATTACCCCAGTAATTGGCAATAGTGGTATGATAAAATTCGTACTCGCCTCCAACCAGCAAAGCCGCGGCATAATATCCGCAATTGGCAATTACATCGTTGTAGGCAAACACCTTCGATTTTATCGCAAACAAACCTGCGTATGCCATGTTCTCAATTCTCGAATTTGTCAGCGAAACAGATGCATAACCGTCATGCTCGATCGTTCCTACCTGCAAACCAATGTTGGCATTTTTGATCGTAACAAAATTAAACACGTTGTTGTGGCTTCCCGAGAATAACAAAATACTACTCCATTGATCCGGAACGTTTTTGTAGGAATCTTCCAGGCGGTCGGACAAGAACTGAATAGGCTGATCAGAAGTTCCATTTGCGACGATGGTTCCCCTTACGTATAATCCGGCACCTTTGTGAAAATGAATCCGTGTACCCGGTTTAATTGTGAGGGTAGACAAACTGTCGACATAAGCATAATCGTAGACCAAATAAGGCTTATCGGCAGTCCACGTTGTTGTCTCTATTGTTTCGGCTTTCACCAGGACAAAATCCTGCCCGTAAGCAATCAGTTTTACATCCTGCAAATTCGTATTTGTAGAAAAAAGAATAGAATCCTGAACAACCATCGGTAGATTTTGACCGTTGGGATCGATGGTGACCTCCACAAAAATATAGATACTGTCGTGACCGGGAACCTCCACATCGTACACTTCGTTTCCGACCTCTCCATTGACGTTCAATCTAAAATTCGACACTGAACCGCCAGCCATTCTGATACTTGAAATCAGCACCGGTTCATTGTACGGATTTCGAACCGTAAAACGCTGTGTTGTTGAACCTATTGTTGTGAAAATTGTATCGAAAGTGATGGTGTCTGCTGAAAACTGAAGCTCGGCATCGGGCGACGACATGTATCCCTCATCTTCACAGGAAAACAGGGTAAACAGTAGCGTCACTACTGCAAAAATGTAGAATAGATTCTTGGCCAACTTAGTTTTCTTTATCTAATAACGGTCTAAAACAAACAGATAGTATGCAAATATATAAATTCAATTTACAATTTTTAACATTTATCGCCAATCACTTAGCCTAAATTCATCATTTATTATGATTTAATAATGAATCGATTACTTATGTTCCTCCCATCTGAATTAATTTCATTTCAGAGGAACATAAATCAGACTTGTTTCTTCCAAAATATCAAGAAAAAAATATCAACCAGCTCCTTCATTTTTGATGTCCGATTTTTCTTGTTTTACTACTTCTTCATAAGTAATAAATCTGCAATAAAAATTACCCTAAATACAGACTGCCGAACGGCTCTCTTATTCAAAATCGGGATACAACAGGTATTTAGCCCGCATGTTTTTATACTCGGTCAACTCGGGCTGCCAACTCTTTACAATTTCCTCCTCGGTCATCCCCTTTCTGATCTGTTCAATCAAAGTATCGGTTCCGGCTAAAAGATTAAACCAACGTTCATTGGTTAAAAACTCGGCTTTGTTTTCGTATTGTTTATAAAAATCCAGAAAAAACTTCAGCGTGAATTCAGGCACGTTTTCCAGCTGGCGCAAATCAACTCCGTAACAATGTTTGTCCTTATTTAGCGGATTTATGGCAACTCCGGGAATACTGCGCGGAATGAACTTAAAATCTCCCAAACCGGCTTCTAATCCGCCCAATACCTGAAACGGAAAATCAGTTCCGCGTCCGACGCTTACGCTGGTTGCTTCAAAAAAACACAGCGATGGATATAAACGCACCGAAAGATCGTTCGGCAAATTGGGAGACGGAGCAACCGGAAGCGAATAAAACACCGAGTGATTATAATTTTTTACAGGAATCACCGTCAACTTGCATTTCTGACCGTTTTCCAGCCAACCTTCTCCATTGATCATTTGAGCCAACTCCCCCACCGTACAGCCGTGTACAAGCGGAATCGGATCCATACCCACAAAAGACTCGAATCCAGCTTTACGAATCGGACCGGCCACATAGTCACCGTTTGGATTGGGGCGATCCAAAATAAGCAGCGGCACGTTGTGTTCCGCACAGGCTTCCATCACCAGGTGTAAAGTAGAAATATAAGTATAAAACCTGCATCCAACATCCTGAATATCGAACACCATCAAATCCAGTCCCTCCATGTGATCTGCGGTAGGTTTTTTGTTCTCTCCGTACAACGAAAGAACCGGAATGCCGGTTTTGACATCCACACCATCTTCAATTTTCCCTCCAGCCGACACATCGCCTCGAAAACCATGTTCCGGTGCAAAAATTTTGGTGACATGCACCTTTTTATCTAAAAGAAAATCAACTAGGTGAGCGTCTTCCGTACGCGATGTGTGATTAACTACCAAGCCTATCGACTTCCCGCTCATCGTCGCCAGATAACTTTCCGGCTGATTGGCTCCTACTTCAATCTTTTCGGCTCCCGATGCAGAACAAAGTGAAAAAAGAAGTACAAAAATCAGGCTTATATTTATTCGAAACATCGCTATTAATATTTTACATTTGTTGTTACGAAGATAGTTTTATAATATTTTCGAAGCTCTCATTCTTTTGAAAATTAAACCCGCCTTAAATAAGGAAGAAGTTAAACAATAAGTGATCGGGCGGGTTTCAACGAATGAGATTAAAAGAAAACTTTTTTACATGAAACCAACGCCTAAGAAATACTTTCTGCTGTTATTACTATGTAATTTCCTGGCTTCCGGCATTTATGCCAGCGATCCACCTTTCTCTGTTTTCAAAAACGATCCGTGGGTGAATGAACAGATGAGCCGGCTAAGTCTTGATGAGAAAATCGCTCAAACAATGATGATTACGGCTTACCCCAAGCAGAACGAAGCGAGCAAAGCAGCCGTGATCGACAAGATACGCACCTATAAACCCGGTGGTGTTTTGGTAATGCAGGGAACACCTGTTAAAACAGCTTCATGGATCAACCAGTTTCAGGCAGTTTCCGAAACTCCGCTATTGATAGCTGTTGACGGAGAATGGGGGCCGGCGATGCGAATCGACAGCACCGTTCAATATCCTTATGCACAAAGTTTGGGGGCCATTCAGGATACTTCTCTCATTTACCAGATGGGGCGCGAGTTTGGCGAACAACTCAAACTGCTCGGTATCCAGATGAATTTTGGACCCGTTGCCGATATCAACACCAATCCTTCGAACCCGGTGATCAACTTTAGGTCGTTTGGAGAAAACAAACAAAATGTGGCCGAAAAAGCCTGGATGGTTTCGAAGGGAATGCAGGATGCAGGCGTGATTCCGGTAGCCAAACACTTTCCCGGGCACGGTGATACCCAAACCGATTCGCATGTCACACTCCCACTTGTTCCGCATTCAAAAGCAAGGCTCGATTCCATCGAATCCTATTCTTTCCGGTATCTTTCAAAAAAAGGGATCAGCGGAATAATGACCGCCCATCTTTCTGTTCCGGCACTCGATCCATCGGGAAAAACATCGTCGCTGTCAAAAAAGGTAGTTACCGACTACTTAAAAAATGAAATGGGTTACCGCGGATTCATTGTTACCGACGCTATCGGCATGAAAGGAGTTCGGGCAGAACCGGGCCGCGCCGAAGTGGAAGCTTTGATAGCGGGTAACGATATGGTGGAATTTGTTCCCGATCTTGAAACAGCAATTTCAGCAGTAAAAGAGGCGATTTCAAAAAAAGAAATAACGGAAGCAGCCATCGAAGAAAAATGCCGCACCATTCTGGCCATAAAGAGATGGGCAGGGTTACAGAAATACCAACCGGCAGAACTTAAAGACCTGACAAGAAAACTAAATGCCCCTAAATTTGGAGTAACTCAGCGAAAACTGATCAAAGCATCACTAACCGTTTTAGCCAACCAGAAAATTCTTCCCGTTCAAAACCTGGAAAACGAAAAGATAGCTTCTGTCAGCCTGGGTAGCAGTTCAAAAACCGCCTTTCAAACAATGCTCGATAACTACACACAAATCGATCATTTTGTGCTTCCCAAAAATGCAAGCGAAAAAGAATGGCTGCAACTTCGAAATAAACTTTCCAACTACAGCCTGGTAATCACTGCCATCGAAGGAATTCATAAATATCCGGCAGAAAATTATGGAGTAAGCGCCATTCAGCAAAAAGCAACTGAGGATCTGGTTGCAGATAAAAGATCGGTGATTGTGTTTTTTGGAAACGCCTACGCACTAAAGCATTTTTCCAATATTCACCACACAAAAGGATTGATACTGGCCTACCAGGGCACCGATCTTGCGCGGGAACTATCAGCTCAACTGGTGTTTGGAGCTTATGGCGCAAATGGCAAGCTACCGGTTTCGGTAGATCAACGCTTCCAGGTGAACGACGGAATTTCGCTTAAGGGCAATCAAACATTTTCGTACACCATACCCGAAGAAGTGGGAATGAGCGCAGAGAAGCTGGCCCTGATCGATACCATTGCGCAAATGGGTGTAGACGAGAAAGCCTATCCCGGATGCCAGGTACTCGTTGCAAAAGATGGAAATGTGATCTACCACAAATGCTTTGGCTTCCTGACCTACGATAATGAGCTACCGGTAGAAAAAAACAATGTTTACGACTGGGCTTCACTCACCAAGGTTACCGGGCCACTCCCGGCACTGATGAAACTTGTGGACGATAAAAAATTCAACTTAGACGATAAGTTTAGCAAATACTGGCCCGACTTTATCGGTTCGAACAAGGAAAACCTAATCATCAGAGATATTCTGGCACACCAGGCACGACTGGCACCGTACATTTCCTTCTGGATGAATACCGTTGACAAGGAGGGTAACCTGGATGCAAACGTGTTTCGTCACGAGCCATCTGACGAATTCACCGTTCGTGTTTCGGAAAAGCTTTACATGAACCCGAACTACCTCACACAAATGATGGACACTATCCGCAATTCCAAATTACTCCCGCGAAAGCAATACACCTACTCAGGACTTAGCTTTTTTATTTTTCCTTCTATCATAGAAAAACTGACAGGCCAATCCTACGAAAATTATATCAAAAATACCTTTTACAAGCCGTTGGGAGCTTATACGATTACTTACAACGCCTACGAACATTTTCCAATGCAGCAGATTGTTCCGACAGAAAACGATGACCTTTTCCGAAAAGAAAAAATATGTGGATTTGCGCATGACGAAGGGGCTGCAATGATGAACGGCATTTCGGGAAATGCAGGTTTGTTTGGCACTGCAAACGACCTGGCGAAGCTTTTCCAAATGTATCTTCAGAAAGGTTATTTTGGAGGTCGCCGTTATATTACAGAAGAAACAGTAAATGAATTTACAAGGATTCAATTTCCTGAAAGCAGAAACAGAAGAGGGCTCGGATTCGACAAACCCCTGATCAACAACTACAAAAAAGACCTGCTGGATGCCTTCCCGGCTGTTTCGGCTGACCAAAGCAGCTATGGGCACGGAGGATTTACCGGCACTTTTGCATGGGCAGATCCCAAAAACGGAATTCTGTTTATATTCATGTCAAACCGGGTTTATCCAACACGCGAAAACAACCGTCTCTACCAACTCAACATCCGTACTGAAATCCACCAGGCGATTTACAACAGTATTCTGCAACAATGACAGACCTTTAAAAATTGTTAATAACTCCCTTCTTAAACCCTGTTATACAACATACCCTTAAAAACACATCTCTCTAACCTACTGCTCGTTACACTTCAAAAAGCAAATTGTTTTTCACATAATTTTAATACTTTAATGATCTGCTCTGCCTTGCTGCTGCTTTAATCTTTTATTATTAATTTTTTAATTTTAAATTTACAGGTATGTGAAAAATTCGTTCTAATAACCATTATAATTAATCAATAATATCTCAGCGATATGGAAAAAAAGATAACATTTAACGAGCTGCGAAAAATCAAAGACAGCTTACCTGACGGATCAATCAGACAAATGGCAAAAGAGTTTGCAGTATCAGAAGAAACCGTCAGAAATTATTTTGGAGGAGCCAATTACGAAAACGGCAAAGCAGTAGGAATCCATATGGAGCCGGGACCAAACGGTGGAATAGTATTGCTGGATGACACTTCGATGCTAGACAGAGCAAAACAATTAATTGCAGCAGAAGCTGTTTAACAAATCAAAAAAAAGATTACGATATTTAAGAAACTGTCCTATATTTATGGGACAGTTTTTTTTACATAACGTTAAACTTAACCGAAAATCATGAATTCTTTTTCCCGCTTCCTTTTACTGAGTAGTTTCGTTGCTCTGCTGTCGGGTTGTGCCAAACCCTGGCAACCTTTATTTAACGGTGAAAACCTCGATGGCTGGGACACCTTCATCGGAACCGCGCTTGCCGGCTTTGACGATTTGCATGCCAATGCTACTTCCGATAAAGTATTTCAGGTAGTGGAAGAAAACGGCGAAAAACTGATATACATTTCAGGAGAAGTGAACGGTTCGCTCGCAACGGTTGACACATTCACCAATTATCACCTGGAATTGGTTTTCAAATGGGGCGAAAAAGTTTACACACAGCGTAACAGTGGACTCCTGTACCACGGGTTTGGTGAATTTGGCGCTGCACTGGGCACCTGGATGACCAACATTGAATGCCAGTTAATGCATGAAAAACTGGGTGACACTTACCTGATGAACAACACGGTTTGCGAAACCGAAGTAACAGAATCAGAAGAAAGCTTTAGCTATTCCAAGGGAGGGCAACTGAAACAATTCGGAAAAGATTTTGAAGGCCCCGGAATCAAAAAAGCCCTTGATGCGGAGAATCCGCTAGGCGAATGGAATACAGTAGAACTTTATACGGTTGGCAGAACCTGTGTTCATGTTGTCAACGGCAAAACGGTAATGGTAAACACAAACACCGGCATTTTCGAAGACGGGGTCATAAAACCGTTGACTTCGGGTAAAATTCAGTTACAGTCCGAGGGCGCTGAACTCTTTATTAAGTCGGTTCGAATAACGCCCATTAAAGAAATTCCTTCCGAAATTTTGAATTAATTAATAATTGAAAGACTCGTTTCTATTGGAAACGGGTCTTTTTTATAAAAAACCACGTTTAAAAGAAGAAGTATGACTGAAAAAACTTTTCGTGAGCAACTAACCTTAAAAAACACGGTTCTGGGGGTGCAGTTCCTGTTTGTTGCATTTGGCGCTACCGTTTTGGTTCCTTTATTGGTGGGAATCGATCCGGCAGTAGCACTATTCACGGCCGGTATCGGTACGATGATTTTTCACTTTATTACCAAGGGTCAGGTACCCGTTTTCCTGGGTAGTAGTTTTGCTTTCATCGCACCTATTATTGAAGCCACCAAATTGTATGGATGGCCCGGAACATTATCGGGGATTATTGCAGTGGGAATTGTTTACGCTGTTGTTTCTGCTTTGGTCAAAATGCGCGGATTGCAATTTGTAGAGCGATTGTTTCCTGCAGTTGTAGTTGGCCCCGTAATTATGATCATCGGATTGTCTCTCGCTTCGGCTGCCGTTGATATGGCAAAAACCGATTGGGTGCTGGCCATCATTTCACTGGCCACCGCTATCACTGTCGTAATTTTCGGGAAAAAGATGATCAAGTTGATACCTATTTTTATCGGAATTGCAGTGGGTTATATTGTTGCGCTCATTTGGGGAAAAGTAGATTATACTGCCATAAAAGAGGCTGCCTGGATTTCGTTGCCCGAATTTACTGCTCCAAAATTCAGTTGGCACGCAATACTTTATATGATACCGGTAGCCATTGCACCGATCATTGAGCACGTGGGCGACATGTACGCCATTGGTGGTGTTTGCAATAAGAATTTTATTGAAAAACCCGGCTTGCACCGAACTTTGCTGGGCGACGGTATTGCAACCGGTATTGCAGGTTGTTTCGGAGGTGTGCCCAACACCACTTACTCCGAAGTAACCGGCGCAATTACCCTTACCAAAGTAACCAATCCATTTGTATTAAGAATTGCGGCCATTACCGCCATCGTTTTTTCACTCGTCGGAAAAGTAAGCGGCTTCCTCGAGACCATACCACAGGCTATTTTGGGAGGAATCATGCTCTTATTATTCGGAATGATCGCTTCCATCGGCATCAAAACACTGGTTGACTCAAAAGCTGACATGGGAGAAACCCGCAACCAGGTTATTGTTTCGGTAGTTCTTACTGTTGGGATAGGTGGCGCAATCATTTCTTACGGACATTTTTCACTGGCTGGAATTGGCTTGGCTGCTACAGTTGGAATCATCCTGAACCTGTTATTGCCTAAAACAGCAAACGAAGAAAAATAAACACGATACTTTATTCTCTTCCCAAAAAACCGTTCTTTTCAAAAAGAGAACGGTTTTTTTATTAATTAATTTGTGATTCTTTTAATATATCTTCAATTTGTTTAGAACAATGCCTGAACAATTTTAGATCATCTTTATGAATTGGAACACTTTCATATTTGTTAGTCTTAAATAAATCATAGAATTTCTGATTACATTCAATAGTATTTCTATTTACAGTTGAATTCTCTTTCAATTCCTTTAAAAAGAGTTCATAATTCTCCCATCCTTTAAATATCTGTTTAGTAAAAGGCTCAAGAACAAAAATATATCTCCCTCCTGAGATGTCTGGATTGATAGGATAAAACTGATGTCTAATAATAAAATTCAAATATTGTTCCGGTAATTCCTCAATATAACTTCTCATTAGCGCAAGAGAGGAAGATGTTAAATGAACAATATTTTTGTCATCAACAAAATCCCAGCACGAATACAATATGTTAAATGCTTTTTCAATGTCCTTTATAGGACTGCTGATAAATCGCTCAAGTCTCCTTTTGCAAATTTCCTCCAACTCATTCTTTGTAAAAGTCTTACGAGATTCTCTATTCGCATTCTTATGTTCTTGATTTAGTAAGTAAAGAAGATTTGAATAATTAAATTCAATCTTCGAGTCTTCTTTTAAATACTCAACTAAGAATCCCGAAACTTTTTCAGTAGAAAATTCATCTTGACCTTTATGGATAAGATCAATAATCTTATCTGAATGTTTTTCAACAAAATATTGATCAATTTCAAAATAGACTTCAATTATTTTCTTCCAGTCTTGGAATGATTGAAACTTATCTATACTCAATAAATATCCAATTGTGTCATCCCTTGTCTCAGGATTTGTATTCCACAAATCATTCACCTTATTTTTAAACGAAAGATTATTCTTCATTTCCTCTCAATGCCTCTAATTCTTCATATGCAGATGTTGTCAATTGGTTTTGAAAATAAGAGTCAAATTTTTCAACGCGCCGAATTGACTTTAAATTTCTCTCCCTCCCATTATTTGGAAACATCGATTCTAATGTTGATCTGATGATATCTCTGTCATTGGAATTCTTAATTATTATATCCAAATCTACATTAGTATTAAAAACATACAATTTTGCACTTTCATTTTCAAATAAAAAGTCCTTATCTCTAAATTTCAACTTCGAATAAATATTTCCGTACTTTAGGCGTAATATTTCTAACTGTAAATATATTCTTAAAACTAATGCTTCTCTTAAAATTGGCCAAGTAGTATTAATCACATTCATTAATTTAATTACATCTCGCTTATTTTTCAGAAGTTTTACAATTTCAATACTCTGCAGGAGGGCATCAGCCGACTCAAACTCTTCTTCATTAGAACTAGCAACATAATCCTTTTGAAATTCGGGAAAAGATATCTCCAATTTGCTGGTCAATTCCTCTCTTACTTTTAGATCTGCTATTTTACTAAGCGAAAACTCAACTTGAAAGAATTTAGATAAATAACGTTGAGGATGTTTAATCTTATCTTCAAGTATATCTAATAAATAATCTTTGTCATATCCTAACACAAAAATAGTGTTAGGTAAATTCCCAATATTGCGAATTATAGTCAGAACCTCGTAAATTTCATTTGCTTGCAACCTATCGATGTCATCAATAAAAACAATGAGTTTCTTCCTTGCCTCTAGTATAGACTCTTTTATACTTTCTTGTACATCTCGAATATTTTTCTCCTTAATAAATAAGTTCGTTAAGGTTCCCCACCAATTTATATTTCCCTTAAAAAGTTGATTTAAATAGTCATTGATTCTATTGGTAGAAAAAGAGTAACGACATAAATGCTTTTCTATTTCCTTTAAAAATACAAGAGTCAAATTCGTCTCTTCAGGATACTGCCATGGATTAAAATCAATAATAATGTTTTGATCAGTGTTTACTTTATCCTGCAATATTTTTATGAAAGAAGTTTTTCCAGAACCCCATGGACCGACAATTCCAATCGTGAATGAACTTTCTTGGTCTGAAAATGAATTAATTTCGCCTACAACTTTATTTACCAACTCTTTACGTCCGAAATCCTCAAACTCAATATTTGCCAATGGCTTATCATTCATCCAGACTGACTTATGTTCTATTTTTTTTGACTTAGAAATAAAATCTGACGACAGTCGTATTATGCTAAATATTCCAAGTAATATCAAAAAGTCGAGATATTTGATATTAACAAAGGAATATGAATCAAGACAAAAACTTACTCCATTAATTTCATGTGTTCCTCCGCGTTTAAAGCAATACCATATTACAAATAGAACGACAGTTAAATCAGTTAAAAACTTACTTCTATTGGGAAATGTATTTTTCTCTATCGATTTAAATACTAAATAAAGCAATACAAATATGTTAAATGATATTATCCAAACTTCTCTTGAATGATAGTTGTAATCAACTATAGTTGCTAAAACGGATGAGTTTTTCGAAAATAAAATTTCGAATAGAAGATGTCCTATAATGAGACATGCATTAAATACTGAAATAGTTAGAATTAATCGTTTCCAAAAATCAATTTTTGATTTTTCTTTTTCTGGAGGTAAATTAGTCTCATTCATAAATAGTTAGGTTTCTGAAAGAATTCAATAAAAATAATAAAAATACAATTAAGTTAAAAAACTATCTTATTGATTTTCATGAATATCAGTTTATATACTATCTCACTAGTGGGTATTAAAAATTAATAGACGTTCTTTGAAATTCTTTGTTAGTCGTACTTGTAGCGATTTTTGATAGCGTGACGATTTGAATTGAAAATACGGATTTTTGCATGCAAACAAGCAATT
>NZ_JALGYW010000026.1 GCF_023111095.1 Maribellus sp. YY47 | reverse complement strand
CACAAACAAGATACCATTAAAATTAAAAGCTATAAAAGAACAGACCGTTTCAAAGCTAGCTTTGAAACGGTCTGTGAATCTATTAACTTAGTCCAATAATCTGTAACGCTTATTTAGGACTAGTCATCGTGATGATTTTTTTCTATGTAGCCGATTCAAATTGCTTTAAAAAGCGAACATCGTTCTCAAAGAAATGGCGAATATCTTTTATACCGTAACGTAACATGGTAATACGTTCAATTCCCATTCCAAAGGCAAAACCGGTGTACTTTCGGCTGTCGATATTACAAAGTTCCAGCACATTTGGATCCACCATTCCACACCCCAGGATTTCCAACCAACCGGTGTATTTGCAAACATTACAGCCTTCGCCACCGCAAATTGAGCAACTTACATCCATTTCGGCGCTTGGCTCGGTAAACGGGAAATACGACGGACGAAGACGAATTTTAGTATTCTCGCCAAACAATTCTTTTGCAAATTGAAGAAGCGTTTGCTTCAGATCGGCAAACGAAACGTTCTCGTCAACATACAGACCTTCGATCTGGTGGAAAATACAGTGCGAACGCGCAGAAATGGCTTCGTTGCGGAAAACACGGCCAGGGAAGATCATGCGAATTGGAGGTTGTGTGCGCTCCATCACGCGAATCTGAACACTCGATGTGTGTGTACGCAATAAAACGTCCGGATCTTTTTCAATAAAGAAAGTATCCTGCATATCACGCGCCGGATGCTCCGGTGGAAAGTTCAGTGCAGAAAACACATGCCAGTCATCTTCAATTTCCGGTCCTTCAGCAACGGTAAAACCCAGTCGCGAAAAAATGCCGATAATTTCATTTTTAACCAGCGAAAGCGGGTGACGTGTTCCTAATTTCATAGGTTCGCCCGGCATAGTTAAATCAATACCCGACGATTCGTTGCCGCTGTTTTCAAAACCTTCTTTGAGTCCGTTTATTTTGTCGAGCGCAAATTGCTTGAGAATGTTGATCGCTTGTCCAACTTCCTTTTTTTGTTCCGGTGGAACATTTTTAAAGTCGTTGAATAATTGGCTGATATGGCCTTTTTTACTGATGTATTTTATCCGTAACTCCTCTACTTCTTCCTTACTTGAAGCAACAATCTTATCGATCTCTTCCTGTAATGTTTTGATCTTGTCTAACATTATCCGCTATTTTATTGATTGGCAAAGATAATCATTCAAATCAAAGAAATGTAAAAGAAGTGGGTGTGCTTTGAACGGAATATTGAAGAACGATTTGTTGGAGAGTAGGTTTTTGTATATTTTTGCGGCGGAAATATGGTCTCGTAGTTCAACGGATAGAATAGCAGTTTCCTAAACTGTAGATATGGGTTCGATTCCCGTCGGGACTACAAAAGAAGGATATCGGAGTAAATTTGATCCGAATCCTTCTTTTTTTGATCCTTACTTAAACTTTTCCTCCGGTTCACAAAAAAATAACATCACATTTGTTAAAATAATTTCCCGAATGTTTTGATAACTCAGAACTTTTTTGTTCATTTGTACCATCGTGCGTTCAGCACGATGTGTGTTTGGGGGTTAACATTAGTAAAAGGGCAGTTGTTGAACTGCCCTTTCTTCTTTTATAAACCTCGCTTTTCCTTTCCTATTCATAATTCGTTTCCAAATAAATAGAGCCAATTTTTAAACAGGTAGAATCATCCGGCAATTTTTCAAAAGTATGCCCTTGATTTTGAATATGATTTGGATTTAGTGTGATTATTTCATCAGTTTTTGTTGAAATTGATATCTAAACTTTTTTCTGATACTGAGGTTATCTAGAGTTGTGACGCAGCACTCTACAAATGATACAAAAATGATATCACGACGCACAAAATCGAACTTCAGGGAATTATCTTTTCCTCTAATTGCATTGATTTTATTTCTGATTTTGGGATGTTCCAACCAAAAAAAACAATCATCTTCTTCCAATGATACTGCAATGCAGAATGTGATTAGTTCAGCAGATAGCATGCAATCGTGTTGTAATTTGGAAGGACTTACTCGCGAACAAGCGACAATTGATACTGCGGAGATTAAACATGGAGATACTGGTTTTCAGGGGATGGTATTTATTGCAGGAGCTGAATTTGATATGGGTGCGGATAATGAACAGGCACGGGCAGATGAATATCCGAAACACCGGGTAAAGGTCGATGATTTTTGGATGGATGAACATGAAGTTACCAATGCCGAATTTCAAACGTTTGTTGCAGAAACCGGTTATGTTACCGTGGCAGAAAAAGATGTGGTTCTTCCACAATATCCCGACAGTGTTTTGAAAGCCGGCTCACTCGTGTTTACCCCTCCTGGTCAGGCGGTTCCGTTAAACGATTATTCGCAGTGGTGGACCTGGACCACGGGAGCCAGCTGGAAACATCCCAAAGGTTCCGGTAGCAGTATAAAGGGATTGGAAAATTATCCGGTGGTGCACGTGTGCTACTACGATGCGCTTGCTTATTGCAAATGGGCTGGGAAAAGACTTCCAACTGAAGCGGAATGGGAATATGCGGCGCGGGGAGGAATACAGAATAAGATATATCCCTGGGGAGATGAGCACATTGAAGCGGGTATGCCAAAAGCCAATTCCTGGAACGGACATTTTCCCAACCAAAATTCAATGATGGATGGGTTTTTCTCCAGTGCCCCTGTTAAGTCTTATGCTGCCAACGGGTTTGGTTTGTATGATATGGCAGGGAATGTTTGGGAAATAACAGCTGATTGGTATGATCCGGATTATTACAAAGCTTTTTCTGACGGGAAGGTGGCAAATAATCCGAAAGGCCCTTTGAAGTCTGCTGGCCCTGAACAACAAAAAACACTTCGGGGTGGCTCTTTTTTGTGTAACGACAGTTATTGTTCAAGTTATCGGGTTGCAGCCCGCATGCCCGGGGAGGTAAACACCGGAATGAGCCACATTGGTTTTCGCTGTGTAAAAGATACGCAATAGTGGTTTGTTTGGCTTTGTTTCTTTGATAATACTGTGCTGATTGGTTGGTATTTATTTATTCTAAGTATATTGAAATCTCCCAAATAATTCTCTAATTTTACTGTCGCAAAAACAAATTCGGTGGCAGTACAGCAACACATATCACATTTGCACGATTCGTACCAATGTCTGTTCGAATGCCGCATGTTCTATGCCTAGTTTTTGCTTCCCCCTCTTTTCCTAATCATTTTATTATTGTTGAATTTAATCAAGTGGTATCATGTCATTTGCTGAAATAAAAACCCAAAAAGCACCTGAACGCCCCGCCGGAGCGGAAGGTAATTTCTATCAACCAACCAAAACCCAAAAAATAGGCCCCGGAATGAATGAACGTATTCAGCGCTTAAGAAAGTTAAGTGTTGAAACTCAGGAATCTTTATCTATCGAAAGGGCGTTGATCACCACCCGCTTTTACAAAGAGAATTACGGAAAATATTCGGAGCCGGTAATGCGCGCCCTGAATTTCCTGGAGATTTGCAAACAAAAGACGATTTATATAGGTGATGATGAACTTATTGTTGGAGAACGCGGGCCAAAACCAAAATCGGTTCCCACTTTTCCGGAGTTAACCTGTCACAGTGTGGAAGATTTTCATGTACTGAACACGCGCGATCAGCAGCGTTATACCGTTTCGCAGGAAGATATTGACACCTACGAACGCGAGGTTATTCCTTATTGGCAGGGCCGCACGATGCGCGAACGCATTTTCAATCATGTTCCGAATGAATGGAAAAGGGCCTACGAAGCCGGTGTATTTACCGAGTTTATGGAACAACGTGCTCCGGGTCACACCGCGCTCGACGGGACGATTTACCGAAAAGGAATGCTTGACTATAAAAAGGAAATTAAGGCACACATCGATAGTCTCGATTTTCTGAATGATCCGGAAGCAACCAGTAAGCTGGAAGAATTAAAAGCAATGGATATTTCGTGCGATGCAGTTATTGTTTTTGCTGAACGTCATGCTGAGTTGGCTGACGAAATGGCTAAAACGGAAAAAGATCCGCAGCGTGTCGGGGAACTGAAACGCATTGCTGAAGTGTGCCGTTGGGTGCCGGCTCATGCACCCCGAAATGTTTGGGAAGCCATTCAGATGTATTGGTTTGTGCATCTCGGAACAGTTACCGAACTGAATGGATGGGACGCCATGAATCCGGGGCATTTTGATCAGCATTTGCAACCATTTTATGAAAAGGAGCTTGCTGAAGGTACGCTCACCCGCGACCAGGCAAAAGAATTGATCTCCTGTTTCTGGATAAAGGTGAACAACCATCCGGCACCGCCAAAAGTTGGAATTACCGCTCGTGAAAGCGGAACTTTTAACGACTTTACCAACATCAACATCGGTGGTGTTAAACCCGACGGGACCGACGCTGTTAGCGAGGTTTCGTACATGATGCTGGAAGTAACCGAAGAACTGCACATTCTTCAGCCCGGAAACTCGGTTCATATCAGCAAAGTAACGCCCGATAAATTTCTGAACGCGGCGGTACATCTGATTCGCCAGGGCCACGGTTATCCTTCTGTTTTTAATCCCGATGTGTATATTCAGGAACTTGTAAATCAAGGAAAAAGCCTGCAGGATGCACGCGAAGGTGGCTGCAGCGGTTGTATTGAAGTGGGTGCTTTTGGTAAAGAAGCGTATCTGCTTACCGGTTATCTGAATGTTCCAAAAGTTCTGGAGATAACGCTGAACAACGGAATTGATCCGCTAACTGGTAAAGTTGCCGGTATAGAAACCGGCGATCCTTTGAGTTTTAAAAGCTATGAAGAACTGTACGAAGCATTTCTGAAACAGCTGAATTTTGTAGTTGATCAAAAAGTTCGTGTTAGCAACTACATCGACCAGATGTTTGCCAAATATGCTCCCGCACCTTTCCTTTCGGTGGTGATTGAAGACTGTATTTCGAAGGGAAAAGACTATTACAACGGCGGGCCGCGATACAACACCAACTACATTCAATGTACCGGTTTGGGCACTGTTACTGACAGTCTTTCAGTATTAAAAAAGCATGTGTTTGAAGATAAAACCTTCACCATGGATACTTTGCTGAAAGCCATAGCAAAGAACTATGAAGGCGAAGAAGCCTTGCGTCAAAGAATTCTGAACTGGACGCCGTTTTTTGGGAACGACGATGAATATGCCGATAACATTGCATTGCGCGTTTACAACGATTTGCTGAATGCTATCGAAGGTAAACCCAACACAAAAGGAGAAGTTTTTCATTTGAATATGCTTTCCACCACCTGCCATGTTTATTTTGGTTTAGTGCTGGGAGCTTCTGCCAACGGGCGTTTTTCAGGTAAATCAATTTCCGATGGAACTTCGCCGTCGCACGGATGCGATACGCACGGGCCAACCAATGTAATTCGTTCGCTTGGTAAACTCGATCAGACAAAATCCGGTGGAACCTTGCTCAACCTGCGTTTTGTTCCAAGCCTGCTGAAACGCGAAAAAGACATGGAAAAACTGGGACACCTGATCCGCAGTTATTTCTCGCTGGGTGGTCATCACATTCAGTTTAATATAGTTGATACTGCTACTTTGTATGCAGCACAGGCTTGCCCCGAAGATTACAAAGATCTACTGGTTCGAATGGCGGGTTACAGCGACTATTTTAACGATATGAACGCCGATCTGCAACAGGAGATTATCGATCGCACAGAAAACGAGTTACTTTAAAATAGGAAGAATTAAAGTTAATGACCCCTCCCAACCTCCCCAAAGGGGAGGAGAAGTCCCCCTTCGGGGGATTTAGGGGGTCATAAATTACAACACAAAGTACAAATGAAACAACGGGTACCATAAGCATATAAACTAATAAATGATTCCACTTATTTTCGATATAAAACGCTACGCCATTAACGATGGCCCGGGAATTCGCATTGCTCTTTACGTTAAAGGTTGTCCGCTGCGCTGCAAATGGTGCCACAACCCCGAAAGCCAACTGCCTAAAATGCAGAAACTGTATACCGCTTCGAAGTGTATTGGCGCACAAGATTGCATTGAAAATTGCCCGGAAGACGCATTAACACTGACTCCAAACGGAATTGTGACCGATGTAGAAAAATGTACGCTTTGTGGTTTGTGCGCCGATGCCTGTCCGACGAAGGCGATTCAGATGTCGGGGAAATTGTACGATGCAGTAGAGTTAATGCAGATTATTGAGCGTGAACGCGTACACATTGAACACTCAGAAGGCGGAGTAACTTTTTCAGGAGGTGAACCGTTGATGTTTCCCGGTTTTCTGCTTGAAATGCTTCAGGAATGCGGGAAAGCCGGTTTGCACCGTGCGGTGGATACCTGTGGTTTTGCGCCTGCAGAAACGTTGCTGGAAGTGGCAACACACACCGATTTGTTTTTATACGATCTGAAAATTATGGATCCTGTTCAGCATAAAAAATGGACCGGAAAGGATAATAAACTCATTCTTGAAAACCTGGTTAAACTGGCTGAAACAGGCGCCGCAATCAATATTCGGGTCCCGTTCATACAAAATGTAAATACTTCGGAATACGAGGTTTCAAAAATGGCCGAATTTATTGCTGTACTGCCCGGTGAAACGCCGCTTGTTAGCTTGTTGCCATACCACAACATTGCTGCGCACAAGTACAACAAACTTGGTTCAAATTACGAGGAATTTGATATGGCTGAACCTTCCGAAGAGGAAATAGAGAAGGCAATCGAAATATTTAATTCGTACGGAGTGGAAGCAGAGGTTGGGGGATAAAAGCAGCTTTTGGGGAATTGAGGGATACGAACCTTTCAAACAGTCACATAAACATGTGGTTTTTTGAATGTCTTGTTTTTGCACGCAATCATTTCGTATTTTTAGGATAAAATAGGTCTATGTCCAGAACTTTATTTTTCCTGCTTTTTTTATTGATAAGTGCCTCTGTTTTTGGGCAGAGGTATTTTATTTTTAATCGGCTTTCGCGTGCCGAAGGACTGAACACAAACAGTGTTAATTGTGTGTGGCAGGATCAGAAAGGTTTTTTGTGGGTAGGGACCGAAAATGGAATTCAACGTTTTGATGGCCGCAAATTTATTCGTTTCCGAACGGATGGAAATGAGTTTTCGATGCCTCCCTTTGGCGTTGA
The DNA here is from genome assembly GCF_023111095.1 of Maribellus sp. YY47. GTDB lineage: Bacteria > Bacteroidota > Bacteroidia > Bacteroidales > Prolixibacteraceae > Draconibacterium. The sequence continues at coordinate 58,417 of NZ_JALGYW010000026.1, read as the reverse complement.
TCAGATTCTGGATGCCGGAAACGGCCGTATGTGGATCAGGCAGGGAAGAATGATCGGACAGTTTGATCCTGTTTCGTTTCATTACTACACTGTTCCTGTTGAAACAGAAAGGGCCTATCTGCCGCAAAGTAACCTTCAGCTTTACACGGATAGTAAAGGAAATACGTTTTTGTGCATTGCGAAATACGGGCTCTTGTGGTACGATCCGGCGCAGAGCAAATTTACCGAAGATAACCTCCCCATAAGCGTTCCGGAAGGCTGGCCGGTGAGTTCCTTGTTTGAAGATACGCAAACAGGCAATTACTGGATCAGCAGCGAACGCGGACTGGCTTTGTACGAAAGCGCCACCCAATCGCTGATTTACCATGGTCACAATCCTTCCAAACATCCTTTCTTTGAGACTTTCAGCCACACATTCGTTAATAATTTCTACATCGATAAAAACAATACCTGGTGGATTTTTTACTGGGATTTTGATCCGAGGGGAGAGAAGGCAGAAGTCCTTCATTATTGTCCTGAAAAAAACGAGAGTTTGAATGATACCCTTGGATTCCATGCTGCTTTTCCGGGTTATGCAGAACTGGCCTGGATTTATGAAACCAGGCAGGGACAAGTCTGGATGGGAGGTATTAATGCCTTGTTAAAGCATGATTCGGAGGCAGGTACCTTGATTCAGTATCGGAAAACAGCACCCAAAGAATATGAAATTAAATGCCGCGAAATTAAACAGATGTTTGAAGATCGCGAGGGCAACAGCTGGTTGAGTACCGACAATGGTTTGTATATTCTGACTCCTGAAAAAAGTGTGATGAATTATGTATTCGAAACACAAAGCAAAGACAAGGATATCATGGTGACGTCGATACTGGAGACGCGAAGTAAAGATAACTGGCTGGGGACCTGGGGGAATGGGATTCTGACTTTTGACGATCAGTTTAAGCCGGTAAAACACGAAATGTATTCATCGCTACCCAAGGATAAACTTCCCAATTACTACCTGGTGTGGGATTTATGCCAGCATTCTTTGTCGGGACATGTTTGGTCGGTTTGCCAGGGTGGTGCCATAGCAGTTTTTGATCCCGGCAAAAAAAGCCCGGTTGCTTTTGTCTGGCCGCCGGTTTTTAAGTACAGCACCATTCGCAAAGTGCTTGAAGACAAAGACGGAAACCTTTTGTTTGGAACGCAAAGTGGTAAGTTGATCAGGTGGAGATACGGAACGGAAATTTCGGATGAAAACTTTGAAATAGTGAGGGATTTCAAGACCGCCGTTTTTACGCTGTACAGAGACAGGGAAGATCGTATTTGGGTTGGAACACACAGCGACGGTGTATTTGCAATGGACCCGTCGGCATCGGATGTGTTGTATCATTTTACCGAAAAGCCCTTTCGTGAAACACAAAATACCGGAAACAGCGTGCAGGATATTGTGCAGTTGAACGACAGTATATTTTTTGTCAGTAGCGGTTTTCTCGATATCATCAATATAAGTTCGGGAGAGGTTAAAGTATTGACCCAATACCAGGGCCTTCCGGGGGGAAATGTATCGCAAATGTTAATCGACGACAAAGACGTGCTTTGGTTTACCAGCAACAACGGATTGGTAAGTTACAATTACGAAAACAACATTTTTGTGTCGTACAACGAACGAAACGGGATTATTATGGCCGATAAATCCACGAATGCGAAGTTCAGAATGCAAAACGGGGAATTCTGGTTTGGTGGCGAAAACGTGCTGTTTGGATTCCGACCCGAAGGATTGAAATTTAAGACCGCTCCACCCGATGTGACATTAACCGACTTTAAACTGTTCGATACTTTTATCCCGCTTGATTCACTTTTGTCCAGTGAAAAAGTCGTATTTCAGCCCCACGAAAATTCGTTTACCATTTACTTTTCTTCGTTGAGCTTTACCCAGCAAGACCAGCTGGTTTATTACTACAAAATGGATGGTGTTGACAAAGACTGGAACAGGGCAGAAAATAATCTGACAGCCAGTTACACCACCCTGGCTCCCGGAGATTATGTTTTTCACGTGAAATGTATCAACATGCAGGGACTGGAATCGCTTAACACAACAACGTTGCGAATGACGATCCTTCCGCATTTTTACCAAACAAGGTGGTTTATAGCTCTGTTTTTTTTGTTGATAGCTGGACTGACCTATCTCTTTTACCGGATGCGACTAAACAAACTTTTGGCCGTTGAACGTATCCGGATAAAAGTGGCCCGCGATCTTCATGACGATGTGGGTTCTACGCTTAGCACGATCAATATTTTAAGTTCGATGGCCAAAACAAAGCTGCTGACCGACCCGGTAAAAACCAGCGAATACATTTCAAAAATTACCGATAACAGCCAGCAGATGATGGAAGCCATGGATGACATTGTTTGGAGCATAAAACCGGACAACGACAACATGCAAAAGATCGTAGCAAGGATGCGCGAATATGCTTCCTCCATTCTGGAACCCCGGAATGTGGATGTTTCGTTTCACGTGGAGGAAAAGATTTACGATTTGCGCTTGAATATGGAGACCCGCCGCGATGTGTTTCTGATTTTTAAAGAGGCGGTGAACAACAGCGCCAAATACAGCCGCTGCACAAAAGTGGATGTTTTTATTATGCACGAACACAAAGAATTGAAAATCAGGATAGCCGACAACGGTATTGGGTTTAAATCTCAAACAGCCGATTCGGGAAACGGGTTGGGAAACATGCAAAAGCGGGCAGAAGCTTTGCGGGGCGAAATTAGAATTGAAAGTGAGAAAGGAAAGGGTACCCGGATTTTGCTGCTGATTCCTGTAACGGGTTGAAATTTCACATATTTATGTGGACAAAAAATCTACAGGGTTCCGTATTTTTGACTAAAACAAGGTTGATGACGAAGGTATTAATATACGAAGACAATCCCCAGCTACGGGAAGGCCTTACCATGCTGATTGACGGCAGCGAAGGTTTTAATGTGGTGGCCTCTTTTAAAAACTGCTCCAATATTATTGCGGAAGTGAAAGCCTGGAATCCGGATGTGATTCTGATGGACATTGATATGCCAGCAATGAACGGAATTGAAGGGCTGAAAAAAATAAGGGAAGTGAACCAGGAGGTAAAGGTGCTGATGCTGACGGTTTTCGATGATAATACCAATGTTTTTGAAGCGCTTAAAAACGGTGCAAACGGCTATCTCCTGAAGAAAACACCGCCTGCGAAGTTGCTGGAATACATCGAGGATGTGGCTTCCGGCGGCGCCCCAATGACATCGTCGATTGCAACGCAGGTACTTAAGATGTTTTCAGAATTGCCTGCGCAGAAAAACCACGAATACAACCTGAGCGACCGCGAAAAGGAAGTGTTGCAACTGTTGGTGAATGGTTACAGCTATAAGATGATTGCCAGCGAAATGTTTATTGCCATCGATACGGTGCGTTCGCACATCAAGAAGATCTACGAAAAACTACAGGTAAACAGCAAAAGCGAAGCCGTTGCCAAAGCTTTTAAAGACAAGCTGGTTTAGGGCAGATTCGTTCGTGTTCTGTCGTCTTCTCCCATTCATTTTCACATAATCATGCGATTTTACGACGTTGTTCAATGGGCTTACTTTGCCTTGAACAATTGTTAAAAACAGAAGACATGAAAACGATCATCTTATTCACATTTACCTTATTGCTTTCCGGCGCAATAAAGGCACAACTTACCGCACAAGAGAAACATCTGCTTATCGATTCGTTGTGTGCTAAATTGGAACAATACTATGTTTTTCCCGAAAAGGCTAAGCAAGCCATTCAGTTTATTCGCGAAGAGCAAAAAAAAGGCAGTTATAATTCGATCTCTGATGAGCGTACTTTTGCTGCTCAAATTAGTGCTGATTTGCGAAAATCGGGTCGCGATCAACATTTAAGACAGGAATATTCTAAAACTGTATTACCGGATCAAAACAATGATCCCTATGTTTTTACTGCCGAAGAAGAAGAAATGGTGCGTCGGTTCACGGTACAGGAGAATTTTGGTATTCGGAAGGTTGACATTTTAAAAGGGAATATCGGGCTGATCGACTTTAGTTGCATTTTTGGGGCCGATGAAGCCGGTAAAAAATATGCAGCGATTATGGATTATCTGTCGCATACTGATGCCCTGATTATCGATCTTAGAAATTGCAGGGGTGCGATGGGAGTGGATGGCATCAGCTTTTTTGCCAGCTACTTTTTTCGCGAATCTGTGCACCTGAACGACCTGGTTTGGAGAAGAGGGAACAGAACGGAGCAAAAGTGGACTTATTCCTATCTTCCGGGGAAGCGTTACCTGAATAAGCCGGTGTATGTAGTAACCAGCGCACGGACTTTCTCCGGAGGTGAAGCATTTAGCTACAATATGCAGGCTTTGGGGCGAATAACGGTTGTTGGAGAACAGACAAGGGGAGGTGCAAATCCGGGAATAAGTATGCGGTTGAATGATCATTTTAGCGCTTTTATACCCAACGGAACAACCCTCAGCCCCGTAACCCATTCAAACTGGGAAGGAGTTGGAGTTACGCCCGATATTTCAGAAAAAGCGAATAGGGCTTTGTATGAAAGCTACAAACTTGCGTTAAACGATTGCATTACAAGTGCAACCGACTCAAAGAAGAAAACTTTTTTGGCGAACTGGCTGGAATTTACCGAAGGCAATCCACCGGTTTTTAAACAGGAAACATTCAAACTAAAAGGACACCTGGATGCGCAGGAAGTGTTTTTAACCGGAACGTTTAACAATTGGGCCCGGAAAACCATTCCGATGCAGAAACAGAAAGAGGGCTGGGTGACAACCGTTGAATGCGAAGCGGGGATTAACGAATACCGTTTTATTGTGGATGAGGTACCTGTGCTTGATCCGGATAACGAGCGGGTTATGAAAGGCCTCGAATTCACCAATTCGCTCAGGATAATTCAGTAATAAATATGTTTTTCGATGTTAACCTCTTTTTTTTGGATTTTAAATGGAGTAAAAGATGTGATGAGCAATCACATCTTTTTTTATTTGGAAGCTAACTCTTTTCACATTTTCATGCGATTGTACCTCACTGGTATTCACAGTTACTTTGCTTCTGTTTAATCATCAGAAACATGAAAGCTATGAAAACAAGATTTACCTGTATTTTTTTTATGCTGGTTATGTTCGGAATTGGCGTTAACGCAAAACAAAAATCGTTGGAGGGGCGGAAACTGCCGCGCTTAAATATTAAAAGCATCGCGCTTAACAACGGTACCAAGGTGAATGAATTAAGGCATCTTACGCTTACCGGAGACCAGTTTTCTGAACCCGGATTCAGCCAGGATTTTTCCTGGGATGAAGAATCGGGAGGGTGGATGTATGTAACAAACACTACCTATTCTTACAACGATGTGGGCGCCCCAACCGGGGAAGTCATTCAGGATGCAGGAACAGATCTTTACCTGTTCCGGAATTCCTACGATTACGATTACTTTGGGAATATTACGGAAGATATTGCCTATACAAGGGGAGTTGATGAGTGGATTATTTCGGCGGGGGAGAAATCGGTTTATACGGTTAATGGCAATGGTGATATTACCGGAGTTACTCACCAAACCTGGGAAAATTTCGAATGGGTAAACAAAACAAAAGATGTATACACCTTGAATGCTCAGAATGTTCCAACCGAAATGGAAACGTACACGTGGAACGGTACCGGATGGGATGCGTACAGCAAGACAATGGACATTACGTGGACAAACTGGAACAAACGGGAGCTGGGAGCTTACACCCTTCAATTGTGGAAGGAAGGAGCATGGGAGAATGCCGAGCGCTTCTCTTCGTCGCGAAATGGAAATACGTTTACCGATGTTATTCAGCTTTGGAAAAACAACGAATGGGTAAACGAAAAAAGAGAAACGTATACCAGTACTGATACCGAAGAGCAGATTACGCTTGAGCTTTGGCGACAAGAGGAGTGGCAGAAGAAGGAAAAATACCTTGCTTCAATTGATGGCAGGGGAAACCAGACCGGGGTTGTTTACAGCAGTTGGGACGGCACCGAGTGGTACGCCGAAATGGAGCTCTTTTTTGATCTCACGTACAACGAGTCGGACGATGTTACTCAAATGGTTTTCCGGTATCGTGATCCCAGCATGGAAGAACCGGCGAATATTTCGAAATTTCTTTACAGCAGTTTTCTGCATTTCACAACCGATGTTCCTGTTGTGGAGTTGCTTGATAATGTACAAGTGTTCCCCAATCCGGTGAACAACTCACTAAATATTCACATCGACGATTCGCAACTTTCCACCTACGAGGTGAATATTTTGTCTCTTACCGGGCAAAAAGTATTTAGCGGAATTTTTTCAACTCCCACCATTTCAGTTAACACCGGGTATTTTACAGCCGGAACCTATGTGCTGAATATCCTAAACAAGGATGGAAGAGTGTACAACACCGAATTAATGAAGCAATAAAAACACACCCGAAAAACAGAAAACAAAATGGAAACAATCAGACTATTTGCGGCGCCACATAAAGCGCTCAGAAAAACCATAGCCGATTTTATGGTGATGATCGGTCAAACCAATTTTGACAACATGAGAGCAGTTGCCAAACTTAAAAAAGCAGGGCGGGAAATGTTTTTCCTGCTAAGCTCTCATGCCGAAACCGAAGACCGGATCATTTTGAAGGCCCTCGAACAAAAAGTTCCGGGAGCGACCGATCACGATAAAAACGATCATGTAAAAATTGAAAGACTTCAACGCTCACTTGAAATTCATTTGAATCTTTTAAGTACTTCGGTAAGAACCGATGAAGCACACGACTTTTACCTTGAGTTTGCAAAGTTTTACTGCCTCTATCTCGAACACATTGATGAGGAAGAAACGCTGACTCAGAGGCTGATTTGGGAGCATTTCTCCGGGGAAGAGCAACTGGCCATTCGGGCATCAATTGTCGCAAAAATGGATCCTGAGACCTATGCTGTATGGCTCAAGCACATGATTCCTGCACAAAATGACGCGGAGAACCGGATGATGCTCGGAGCTATCCGCAATAACATGCCGACCGACCGGTTTCATGCACTGATGGAACGAATGGGAGAGAGCATGCCTGAAGACGATTTCCTAACGCTCGGAATTCAGTTGTCGGCATTGGCAATCCAGGAATGATTGTTTCAAAAATAGAATGTGATTCTTAATCACATCTTTTAACCGTTTCAACGCTCATTTTCACATAAGTATGTGATTTTACACCTCGCCGGGAATACTGAAATTTGTAACATGTATTACAGCATTGATTGGGCATGGTAAGATAGTCAGTTCTGAAATATGATGCGAATTTTCCCGAATGTACGGGATTGCCTCGAAAGCATTGAAGTTAAGCAAATGAAAACAATAAAAACAGAAAACAATGAGCAAGAATTTGTTCCCGGTCTAAAAGAAGACCGGGACAAATTTCTAAATGGCATGATTGAAAAAGCAATTATGTTGCTGCTTCTTCTCCTTCTTCTTTTTTGTATATCAAGAGCAGAAGAACAAGTAAAAGAGACTAAATGGCAATTTGATATTTCGACAGGAATACATGCTTTTTATGCACCGGTTGAAAATTTAAAATGGGATAATCCCGGACTTGTTACTTCAGTAGGACTCAACAGAATGTTAGGTCAAAAGAAAGTTTTTTCTGTTGGCCTTCAATTTCAATATGAGCAAAGCCAGTATCTGGGAAATGCATCAAGTCTGCAATTTATAGCACAGTTTTTACCGGTTATTTTGAGAAAAATTGAACTGGGAGTCGGCTTTGGAGCTGGCTACCGATTGTCGGGATACCCTACAAAGACTTTAAGCTGGGATGGAGATTTATGGGAAAAGGGCAAAAATTTCAAAGGAATTTTCCAAATACCCTTGCAGTTTAGCGTTGGATTCCGATCGATTCGTCTCGCCTATTTTGCAGTTACTCCATTTATTGCTTACCAATTACAGGCTCTTTTGGGGTATAATCCTGATTTTGATCCTCTGCCTGATTCAACGATCAGCTGTGGTTTTAAATTTCAACTCTATTAACGGAAATAACATGAAAACTTTCTATCCATACCTTTTAGCACTTGTAGTTTTGACATTAATCAGTTCATGTGAAAACAAATTGTTTGAGTTGGATAATCAGCCATCAGCCGAAGATTTTGTATCCAATCCGGATCATCCGATGAAGGACTCGCTTGAATTTATAATGGGCAAATATGTAACTAAAGGAATTCCGGGAGTTCAGGTGGTTATCAAAAATGATGACGGTTGGTTGCACGTTACCAACGGGTATGCCAAAATTGAAACCGGGGAGACTTTTCGCTCAGGTGTAACAACCTGGCTGTTCAGCATAACGAAAACTTATACTGCAGCGCTTGTTATGAAACAGATTGAAGCCGGGGAAATTGATCCTGACCAATCGATAACATCGTATCTTCCTGAAGATGTGCTTGACAAAATATTGGGTCATGAACCAGTGACTGTCAGAATGTTGTTAAACCACACATCAGGAATTGTGAATGTTACTGATCTTCCTGAGTTTGTTGTTGGTCAATTGAACAACCCTTTGGATCAACCTTCTATTGAACAACGATTAAATATGATGAAAAATGAGCCGCTGGCTTTTGAACCAGGAACAGATTTTTTGTACTCGAATACAAATTATCTTCTTCTACAGCTTATTCTGGAATATGTAAGCGGAAAGACTTACTGGCAATTGCTCGACGAGCAAATTATTCAGCCTTTGCAACTTAGGCATACTTATTATGGCTTGCAGAACCAGCAAGTTGTAACCCTTGGCTTTCCGAATTACTATTTTGATAGACATGCCAATGAACAGCTGGAGAATATTACAAAATGGAACAATGCACTTGCTAACGCCAGCGATGCTTACGGTGCTCTTGCTGCTACGCCGGCCGATGTAATACGTTTTCACGAGGCTCTGCTTGCAGGGCAGATTGTTTCCATTAATTCATTACTCGAAATGCAAAACTGGGTAGAGGGAGTAAACTCGACCGAACCGGAATACGGAGAGGGTTTCGAATACTGGCAGTTTAACCCTGGCTCTTCCCCGCAATTCGGACACGAGGGTGATGGAATTGGTTGTTCGACTCAATTATTTTATGTACCCGACACCAACACTTTCGTCTTCATTAACGTGAATGTGGGAAGGCAACTTTATGGGCCATACCTTTTTAAAATAACCGATATAAAACGTGACATCTGCCGTTACGTTGCAAATTGGCATGAAGAGCAATCATTAAAAGCGTACTGATTTTAAAAATTTACTAATAACAATAAGCATGAAAACAATTTCTTTATTCACAGTACTTATCGCGCTGCTTTTTGTTGCATGCGCGCCAAAGAAGAGCGAAATCCCTGCAGTAACTGTCGAAATTTCTTTATCAGAAATGATTGATAAAGGAGAAAAGCTGGTGACCATAATGGGATGTAACGATTGCCATTCGCCCAAAGTAATGACCGCCATGGGGCCGGTTCCCGATTCTTTGAGGCTTTTGTCAGGTCATCCCGCCACCGAGCCTTTACCTGAATACGATAAAAAAGTATTACAGTCGTATGTACTATTCAATATGAATAACACTGCAGCAATTGGCCCGTGGGGAACCTCTTATGCCGCGAACCTCACTCCCGATCAAACAGGCATTGGTAGCTGGACCGAGGAACAGTTTATCAGGGCAATGAAAGAAGGAAAATGGAAAGGTCTTGAGAACAGCAGATCGCTGCTGCCCCCGATGCCCTGGCAATCGTACAGCCAAATGCCGTTGGAAGACCTCAAAGCCATTTTTGCCTATTTGAAAAGTATTAAGCCGGTTAAAAACCTGGTACCGATGGCTACTCCGCCTTCCATGTAAAATTTAACAGGAATGATTTACAGAATTTAAAGAAATCATAGTCCCTCAATTATAAATATTCCTCAAAACCTGGCAGAAGCAATTCTGGCAGGTTTTTTTATTGTGAATGGGTTTATTCCTTCTTTCCCCAGGTCAATACAATGACCAGCCCGGTAATGGCTGAAATCAGCAGATAAGCCAGTATATCAACAACAATGGCTGAAAGATTCAGAATCACATTGGTCATGGAATAAAATCCCAGATCAATACTAAGGGCATATAACACACCAACAATGGCAGCGATTTTAGCGCCGTCAACCAACGTTTTAGCGCCGGCCCAATTCAGAATGAGTGTGAACAGCAAGGCCAGTGCGAGGTTGGAAACAATCATGGCCCACCAGATCATTTCATTCTCAGGAAGATAAACGTCTTGGTTGTAGTTGTTCATTGAAAAATCCATAAGTAAAATTCCCCAAACCAGCCAGCCCAGGAAGAAAAATGCAATCGCTCCGAAAACAGTTCCTCTTAAAATTTTCATTTTTTTGATTTTTAAAGTTAGCGTATGAAAGTTATGTAAAAGAAGCTTTTGTGTTGTAAAACAGGGCGTTAAATCAGTAGGGTTAAGATTCCACAGCAACTTCGGACAATCAATTTTCGAACCTGCAATTCAACTATTTTAGATTTTTTATATCTCAGATACTGTCCGTTCAAAAAATTGTATTTTTAGTGCTTTTGAAAATTTGATCAACATGAAAATAGTACCATTTGCAGCCAGTTTGCTGTTGCTGCTGAGCATGTTCCATGTAAACGCACAGGAAAAGACCGACAAGGAAAAATTATTGACGACTTTTCATAGCATATCCAGTAATGAGATTCTTGGGTATGTGGAAGAATTGAGCGCTCCGCAATACAAAGGGCGTTTGTCGGGATCTCCCGAGTATATGGCTGCCGCCGAGTGGTGTGCCGGAAAGTTCCGGGAGTGGGGGATTCAGCCGGCCAATAATGGAAGCTACTTTCAGTTTTTTAAAAATGAATATTCCGAAGTCCCCTCTTTAGGAGAGGTGATATATTCGAATGGTGACAACAAACGCACGCTAAAATTTCCTGATGAGTATCTTCCGGGATCTAATTCTGCAAGCGGAACCGTAGACGCCAACCTGGTTTATGTGGGTTACGGGATTACCGCTCCCGAACTCGATTACGACGATTACAAAAATGTGGATGTTAAAGGAAAAATCATTGTGTTGGAATCGGGAATTCCCTATACAAAAAACGACACTACAATGGCAAAATGGACACCGTATGCCTACCATCGGTATAAATTCAGAAATGCAGTAAAACACGGTGCTGCGGGTATGATTTATACCAATTTGACCGCAAATCCCAACACGGTTAATATCGATGGCTTTGTTTATGCGCATGTGAGTCCTGATTTGATCGGACAGATTTTTTCAGATGCCGGGAAGGATTATGCGGAAACCCAAAAGCAACTTCAGAACGGCGAAATTCCTTCGTTTGCTTTTGGCGCTGGGCAAAAAATAAAAATTACCGCTCAAACAAAATACTTTCCCGATGCTCGGTCCTGCAACGTGGTGGGGATGATCGAAGGCTCAGATCCGGTGTTGAAAGAGGAAGTTATCATTATTGGCGGTCACCTCGATGGCCAGGGGCAACTGGGAGATGTGGCGTTTCCGAGTGCGCTCGACAATGGTTCGGGAGTGGCGGATATTCTGGGAGCTGCAAAAGCTTTTGCGAGTTCAGAAATCAAGCCTGAACGTTCGATTCTTTTTATCCTGATCGGTGGTGAAGAATGTGGTTTGTACGGATCAAAATATTATGCTGAAAACCCTTTGTTCCCCATAACAAAAACCCGTTTGATGATCAACCTGGATATGGTGGGTAACGGAACCGGTTTTTTTCTGACAGGAGGGAAAACGTACGTCGATTTGTACCGGCATTTCGAAACGGCAAATGAAGCGTGGATTCACCGGAAATTGCAGACCAATGCAGTTACCAAAAATTATGGCCGTCCACGTTCCGATGCATCAAATTTTGAAAATGCCGGCATTCCTACTTTTAGCCTGTGGACTTCAGGCAGCGTTTATCCCGTGTATTATCACCATCCAAAAGATAAAACCGATGTGCTGACTCCTGAAATTATGGAAGATGCCGCCAAACTGCTTTACCTTGGGGTAATGGGAATTGCCAACGAGGGTGGTAATTGAACGTATTGAAAGCGCCTTGATCAACTTTTTAGCATTTTTCCTTGTTTAGAGTTGTAGAATTATCAAACATGAATTCAAAAAAAGAACGCTATAAACGAACAATGCTTGATCTGGCCAAAAATGAAGATCTGGTTTCCGGAATCTATAATTATTGCGACCGCTGGTGCGAGCGCTGTACTAAAACCCGGAAATGTTTGACTTACCTGCACGAACAGGAGATGAAAGAAGGAGCGGATGCGCAAAATTCAGACGACGAGAACCAGCACTTCTGGGAACAGATTCGTCTGGCCTGGGAAGTTACCATGGAATTAATTGAGGAAGATGCCGATCGCCTGGGCATTGATCTGAATAATGTTCCTGAAATTGAACTGCCGGAACACATTGAAACTCCGCTGGAAGTGAGGGCAAAAGACTACGGTTTTAAAATGCACGACTGGCTGGAGAAGAACCGGGAATATATTGCTGAAAAGGCGGAACAACTGGTGATGATTGCCGACGAAGCTTTGATTGTTAAGTACAAAGATGCGTTGGAGGTACTTCAGTGGTATTATTTTTTTATCGGAACTAAGGTTCACCGGGCACACCTCGATTTGGAAGAGCGACAGAATGATCCCGAGGATGAATACAGCGTTTATTCTGATAACCTGGGATCGGCAAAAATTGCCATTATTGCCATTGAGCGCTCAATGGATGCCTTGTCGGTTTTTTATGACGATTTCAAGGAGAGGGAGGACGATATCCTGGGTTTTCTGGCCGAATTGTCTTCCCTAAAAAAACAATTGTTGAAGACCTTTCCCGGGGTAATGGATTTTAAGCGTCCCGGCTTTGATGATTAAAGCTTTTCAAACTTTGCAGGGTGCAAGTTCTGTACTATCTTCACCTTTGGAAAAATAGACTTACATTTTATGCAATACGAAGGTAACATCCTGAAAATGAAAACAGAATTGGTAAAGCCGGTGAATTACCAATTGCCCATTGGCGACCAATGGGTGGACATGAATGCCCTGATCGGGAAAAACATAAAAATGAGGTTCGATGGCCGGATCAACTGTGTTTCATGTGGAAAGCAAACCAAAACATCGTTTGGGCAGGGATTTTGCTACAACTGCCTGCAAACCGCCCCCGAAGCCAGCGAGTCAATTATGCGCCCCGAATTTTCGAAATCACATTTTGGCATGGCACGCGACCTCGAATGGGCCGAAAAACACGATCTGATCGATCATTACGTTTACCTGGCGGTTTCCAGCGAAATGAAAATAGGAGTTACCCGAAATCATCAGGTTCCCACCCGCTGGATCGACCAGGGAGCCAGTTTTGCGATTAAAGTGGCCAAAACACCCAACCGCCATATTGCCGGGGTAATCGAGGTTTTTCTGAAAAATTATTTCACCGATAAAACCAATTGGCGGGCGATGTTGAAAAACGAAATTCTTCAGGAATTTGATCTTCTTGCCGAAAAGAAAAAGGTAATTGATCTTTTACCGGCAGAACTCAGGAAATATGCCGAGCCCGATGATGCGGTGACTGCGATTGATTACCCGGTTGACAAATACCCGGAGAAAATTACCAGCATTGGTTTCGACAAACAACCCGTGATAGAGGGAACCCTGACTGGAATTAAAGGCCAGTACCTGATATTGGATGAAAGCAATGTAATGAATGTACGCAAGCACAACGGCTATTTTATTAGTCTGGAGGCATAAAAAAGGATGACATCTGTTGGGTATCGCCCCGGCAGATGTCATCCTTGTTTTTTCGAACAACAGCGTTATTTTATTTCTTCCGGGTAGTAATGTACTCCATCAGTTCGATCAGCGATTCGCGGGCATCGCTGTCCGGAAATTCCATCAAACCGGCAATGGCTTTGTCCTTAAATTCGATCATGCGGAGTTCTGCATATTCCAGTCCACCGCGATTGATAACCAGTTGAATCAGCTCTTTTACCGTCTTGCTGTTTTTGTTCCGGCGTTTTACCATCCGAAGTATCCGTTTTCTTTCTGAACTGTCCGAATTATTCAGGATGTGCAGCAGTGGCAGGGTAATTTTCTTTTCCTTGATATCGTTTCCAATCGGTTTTCCGATTAAGCCTTTCGACTGGTAATCAAAAATGTCGTCTTTAATCTGAAAGGCAATGCCTGCATCCTGCCCGATCCGGTACATTTTTTCCACAATCTCCTCGTCTTCCGTTGCCGAAGCTGCGCCAATGGCCATGCTGGTTGCAATCAGCGAAGCTGTTTTTTTACGGATGATCTCGAAATAGGTATCATCGTCGATATCAAGTTTCCGGCTTTTTTTCATCTGCAGAATTTCGCCTTCGCTCATATCCTGAACGGCTCTGGAAATCAGGTGCAGGAAGTTGTACTTTTTGTTTTCAAGCTGAAGAAGTAATCCTTTTGCCAGGATGTAATCTCCGACCAATACCGCCAGTTTGTTTTTCCAAAGCGCTTTTACCGAAAAAGCTCCGCGGCGTTCGTACGATTCATCCACCACATCGTCGTGAACTAGTGTTGCCGTGTGCAGCAACTCCACCGAACAGGCAGCCAGCTTCGAAAATTCGTTGGTGCCACCATGTAATTTGGCCGACAAAAAAACGAACATGGGCCGAAGTTGTTTCCCTTTTGTACGGTAGAGGTAATTTAAAATTGTCGCAAGAAGCGGAATATCACTTTGTAACGAGTTTTTGAAATATGGTTCAAAATCAATTAACTCTTTTTCTATTGGGGCCTTTATTTTTTGTAATGCATTCATTTTCTGAACTGTCCTGATTTCTTTTGGTGAACGAACATAAAACAATTTCAATTAAAAAAAGATTGTTTCAAAAAAAAAAGTTATCATTGAACTGGTATTAAAGGTTTTACCCGAAGTGGAAAGCGGTTATTCTTAATTATTTATATATTTGCAAGCGTAAAAAAACTAAGATGGTAGTGGTAAAGGAACTAAATGTTGAAAGATTGGAAATGGCAGCAAGCATGTTGAAAGCGATGGCTCACCCCATGCGTATTGCTATTTTGAAACACCTGGAAGGCGGTAAAAAACTGACAGTTACCGAGATTCACGAACTTCTGAATATTGAACAATCTACCACCTCTCATCATCTTGGAATTCTTAGGGATAAAGGAGTATTGTGCTCAAAACGCGATGGGAAAAATACTTATTACTACCTGAAATTCGATATTTTAAGTCAGATCGTAGATTGTCTTCACTCCTGCACCTGCGAATAAATTTTCAAATTTTTTAATACCAAACCAATTTTTACTTCCCCCTCCATTTTTCGGCGGTAAAGAATGTTGTATTTCGGGTGGCAACCTGATTGATTTCTTTATTTTTACGAAAAATTTGAAAAATGGAACTGGTTTTTGCTACCAATAACGCACACAAAGTAAAAGAGATTCAGGCGATTTTAGGGGATGAATTCAGGTTGCTTAGCCTGAAAGACATCGCTTGCGAAGAAGATATACCCGAAGAACAGGAAACCCTTGAAGGAAACGCTTCGCAGAAGGCTTTTTATGTGTACGACAAATACGGTTACAACTGTTTTGCCGACGACACCGGCCTGGAAATTGAAGCCCTCAACGGAGAACCCGGCGTTTATTCGGCCCGCTATGCCGGAGAAGAAAAAAATTCAGAAGCAAACATGCAAAAGGTGCTGGATAAGCTCAAGAAAATAAATGATCGAAAGGCACGTTTTAGAACCGTGATATCGCTGGTGGTGAACGGCGAAGAAGTACTTTTTGAAGGTATTGTAAATGGCGAGATTTTGCAGGAAAGAAGGGGCGGTGCCGGCTTTGGTTACGATCCTATTTTCAGGCCCGACGGGAAGGATCAGTCGTTCGCAGAAATGGAACTTTCGGAAAAGAATAAAATAAGCCACCGGGGCAGGGCAGTGCAGAAACTGGTCGAACACCTGAAGGGAACCGAACATAAAAGTTTATGAGGAAATTTATACTATCGCTGCTTGGCATTTCCTTAGTATGGGCGTCGTATTCGCAAGGAACATTGGGCAAATGGAGAGACTATTTGTCGTATTCAAATGCCATAAAAGTTGCGGCTTCCGACAGTAAAATCTATTGTGCTACCGAAGGCGGTCTGTTTTACTTCGATACCGAAGACAACAGTTTAAACAAGATCAACAACCTGTCAGATTTTGGGATACAAACCATTGCTTACAGTACTGAAAACAATTTGTTGCTGGTAGCCTACACCAACAGTAATCTCGATATTTTGAAAGACGGAGAAGTAATCAATCTTTCAGATATAAAACGAAAAACCATTACCGCCGATAAAACCATCCATAATATTACTTTCCGGGGAAGCGATGCCTACCTGTCGTGCGGGTTTGGGATTGTGGCGGTAAATCTCGAAAAGGCAGAGATTAAAGATACTTATTTTATTGGTGACGATGGCGGACAAGTGGCCGTATACGATGTTGATTTTTTCCAGGGAATGATTTATGCCGCAACAGAAAAAGGAATGTTGAAAGCTCCTGAAAGCGGCGCAAATTTGCTCGATTACACTTCGTGGATGGAAGAAAATGCGGTGCCCCATGCCGGCGGAAAATTTATTCAACTCGAAGTTCATGCGGGGCAGTTGATTGCCTGTTATTCGCCGGACAGCGGAGGTGATGAATCGTTTCGTTTCGATGGAAACACCTGGTCGGATTATTACTCCGGAATGTCGGAAGTGTTGGAAATGAGAGCCGATGGCAATTATTTAAGTTTCACGGGTAAACAGGAAGTTGTTTTGCTGGATGCCGGAAATGTAATCGTGGGAAAGATCAACCGTTACCAATTGTATGGAGGAACGGTTTCGTCCATTTCATCCAATAGTACGGTTGTGGCAGCGGATGGAGAGATCTGGATTGCGGACAACAGTAGAGCGCTCATTCGTTACGACGGAGATCGTTTTGAATCGCTGATGCCCAATGGTCCCGTCGACAATAGTGTGTTTTCGCTGACGGCCAATAAATCCGATTTGTGGGTGACCGCCGGAGGAAGGACGGATGTGTGGAACAACAGTTGGATAGCGCCCCGTTTTCAGCTGCTCAGGGCAGGCGAGTGGACCAATTTCAGCACATCGGAGATACCGGGGTTTGATGGTTTTAACGATATTGTTTGTCTGGCGGTTGATCCCAACGACCCGAACCATATTTTTGCAGGAAGCTGGGGCGGAGGTCTGCTCGAGATTCGCGATGGTCAGCTGGTGGCTCGTTATACGAACAAGAACAGCCCGTTGCAATCGGCTTTGCCTCAACAACCCGATGAACCTTACGTTCGTATTGGCGGTATTGATTTCGATTCTCAGGGGAATTTATGGATTTGCACCTGGGCGGTTTCCGGAAATAATCTGCACAGCCTGAGTCCGGATGGCGAATGGGAATCTTTTTCGATGAGCCAGGCGCTCGGAAAAGCCACAGGTCAGTTGCTGGTCAATGCTAACGACGATAAGTGGATACTTGTTCCGCGTAACAATAATGCTTATGTGGTCGATAAAACAGGCGATCACAAATACCGCTTGGCGGTAACCAGTTATTTTAGTAACAGCAAGGACGAGTACCTGACAGAAATGAGCGATGTGTATTCGATTGCCGAAGACCAGGACGGAGCCATTTGGATCGGCACGTCGGTAGGTGTGGCGGTTTACTCGAATCCTTACCGGATTTGGAGTACAAGTCCCTTTTATGCTTCTCAGCCCGGATTGGACCTGAACGACGGTATTTATCATCCGTTGCTGTCAACAGAAACCGTAACGGCCATTGCTGTAGACGGGGCGAACCGGAAATGGCTTGGAACTAAAAGTTCGGGTGTTTTTCTGGTTTCCGAATCGGGGGAAAGTGAAGTGGAACACTTTACGGCTGAAAACAGTCCGCTTTTGTCGAACAATATAAAATCAATTGCGATTAACGATAAAACCGGAGAAGTTTTTTTCGGAACCGATAAAGGCTTGATTTCCTATCAAAGCGATGCCAGTGGCGGAAACAACGATTACAGCGATGTGTATGTGTATCCGAATCCGGTGCGCGAAACCTACGACGGGCCGGTTACCGTTGCCGGATTAATGGCCGATACCGATGTAAAAATTACCGATATTGCCGGAAACCTGGTTTTTAAAACCACTTCGCAGGGAGGCCAAGCAATTTGGGATGGTAAAAACCTGAACGGAAATCGCGTGAAAACAGGGGTTTACCTCGTTTTCTGTAACGATAAATACGGGAATGAAACCCATATTACCAAGCTGCTGTTTATTCATTAGGGACAGAGGGATTGAAGGACAGAGGGACTGAAGGATTGAAGGGCTGAATTTGCGAATGCAGAAATGCTACAATGCGTAAATGAAAAAGAATATGTACAGATTAACTGCGAACTCAATTGTCAATGGCCCACTGTGCTTGCCTATTTTAAACATTAAACGCTAGTCAGAAGTATGCTCGCTGCCACAGAAGGAATAGTGCTTCATTTCATTAAATACGGTGAAAGCAGTGTTATTGCGACCATTTTCACCCGCGACTTTGGCCGCCAGAGTTTCATGGTGAATGCTTCGCGAAGCCGGAAATCGAAAAACAAAGCTGGGCTGTTGCAACCTCTTTTTCTGCTCGATCTGGAAGTGTACCAAAAGCAATCGAGGGATATTCAGCGCGTAAAAGAACTAAAAAGTTCGCATGCCTACCAGAACATTCCTTTTGATATAAAGAAGTCGACACAGGCCATTTTCCTGGCCGAGATGCTGTATAAAACCATTCACGAACAGGAAAGTTATCCCGAGCTTTACGATTTCATAAAAAGCGCCCTGCTGTATTTCGATCTTACGGAAGACGGCTGGCAGAATTTTCACCTCTACTTTCTTTTTCGCCTCACCGAATATTTTGGATTTTTGCCTGACACCCAGAAAACAAGTTTTGAATCGTGGTTCGATCTTCGGAAAGGTGCGCTGGTTCCCAACGAGCCCTCTCATCCGATGTTTGCCAACAAAGAAGCGACGGCTGAACTGGTCGCCTTATCAAAACTAAAAATCAACGAACTGGCTGATTTTCGGCTTTCCCGGTCAATGCGTGAAACATTGCTTTCAATCCTGGTCGATTATTACCAGCTTCATTTTGAAAACCTGGGAGAGATCAAATCGCTAAAGGTTTTAAAGGAGGTTTTTCATTAAAAAAATAATCTGAGAGTTACTCCGTGTTTATTAGTTGGGTTTTTATATTGAAAAAAGTTTGTTAAAGCGAATGCTGATCACGTGGAGTATTTGTGTGTTGATCCGGTGATGAATATATGTAAGGATGGTGCTCTGTTCGGATTGCTTTTGCACCTTGCACCACACAAACGAAGAAATAGATCAATTGATTGCTGTATGTTACAAGTTAATGGTAACCCTGAGTGAAAATTAATGTCGATTTCTTATATATTCCCAATCCCGAATTTCGTTAAATTTTCGAAAGCCTTCTATGGCAGATGGATGTTGTAAAAGTGATTCTACACTAACTTCAGGAATCTCTTTCTCGGCAATGCCATTTTTGATAAATATAAAGTTGAATCCCAGCTGATTCGAGCCAACTAGGCGATAGCCTTTTTGTTTGGCTAGCTTTGTCATGGCAACAGGAGATGCACCATGATAGACCGGATGTTCTCCCGGAAAGGAATAATCAGGATCATAAGGAACAACTATATCTTCATATCCAAATTCATTATGTGTTTCAATAATAACAACCTGAGGACTTATAATATGGAGAGCGTCCCAAATCCAATAATCATTGCCATCAATATCAATTGAAAGTAGCCCTGTTTCTCCTTTGAATCCCGCATCTTCAATGATATGATTGATGTTTTCCCGTTTTACGTTTTCACATTTGAATATGGGAGCATAGTTCCACGAGTGAGGATATTTTTTATAGAATCTTTGACCTCGTTTTATAGCCTTGGGATTTCCATCTATAAAAAGACCATGCCAGCCAAAATTAAAATGTAAATTAGCACAATTACTATTGATCCCATCATCAGCACCGATTTCTACGAATGTTTTATTGGTCATTCCAATCACTGAGAAGATAAATAACAATTTTCCGTCTTCCTCGAACTGAGAAAAGACGCGAAAACCGGTATCTGTGAGCTTTGGTAAGCATTCATTTCTTTTACATTCCTGATAATAGTGGAATAACTGGCGTTGAGTTATTTGAGTTGAAGGATAAAACCGATTTCTAATTTTTGCGATCAGAAAATAATTCTTCAGCAGGCTTTTAACGAATTGTTTCATTTTTTACTTAATGTAATGCTAAAAATAGTAATCTCTTTAACATCGTGCTAAAAGAATTAAGTTAAAGCCCATTTCTCGTACGGCTTAGAAAAATGGTTAATGAAGGTTCGCGATTCCAGGCGAAACCGGAATGATTGACCTTTAATTAAACGACAAGAAAGAATTGTTCCCCACTGATAGGCGAAAAGGGATAGGTATAAATGCCGGGTGGAAGTTGGTTTGACGTTCGCAAGAAGCAAACCTGCCCGGAGGATTGTAAACAAACATTTAAATGATTTTGAATTGTTGGCAGGAATAATCGTTTGGAGTTGGTTTCGGATTAATTTTACGGAAACCAATAACCCGCGATGGAAAAATCAGAACTGGAACAGATATTTAAAATACTCGCAGATGCCGGCAAAGCCATTGTTGAAGTGTATAACAGCAAAGATTTTGCCGCTCAAACCAAAGCTGACCATACACCGGTTACGCGGGCAGATAAAGCTTCCAGTAAGATTATAAACGAAGGATTAAAAGCGTTGTTTCCGGATATCCCCGTGCTGGATGAAGAGACATCCATTCCCGCATACGAAGTCAGGAAAAACTGGGAAAAGTACTTTTTGGTTGATCCCCTGGACGGTACCAAAGAGTTTATAAAACGCAACGGAGAGTTTTGCACCAACCTGGCCTTAATAAAAGGAACTTTGCCCGAAATGGGGTGGATATACCAGCCATTGATAAAAACAGGGTGGTACTGTAAACGAGGCGAAGGGATCTGGGAATTCAATGAAAAAGGAGAAATCCATCAGTTAAAACAGCCTGTAATCGAACGCGATGTAATTTGCATTGCTACCAGCCGGTCGTTTTTTAAACCACGCGAGGCAGAGCTGATCGAAAAAATTCAGCGAAATTTTAACGTCGAGATTGTACATTGCGGAAGCTCGCGCAAGCAGGTGCAAATGGTGAAGGGAAATGCCGATATGTACCTGAAAGCCGGTCCCTGTTCGGAATGGGATACCGCCCCCGGTCAGTTAATGGTCGAGGAGTTTGGTGGAGCAGTGTTGCGCCACGATAGTTTCGAGACCCTGCAATACAACCGCGAGGATCTGATTAATCCACATTTTGTCATGCTAAATGCCCGGCTGAATACCCCTGAATTTATCCGTTATATGCAGGCAATTATTCTGGAATAGAAGTGATGTCCTGCTGATTCGTTTTTCTGAAAGTCAATTTTTAAAAATATTCAATTCTCAATTTTGAATGTAAAATATCCAATAAAATCAGGGAAATTGGATATTGGGAATTCTACATTGGATATTCTGGATAAGAGTAAGCATCTTAACTTTCATTTCTGTTGGTGATTCCCCGAAATCACGATTTTTTTTGTTCCTTATCCAGGAGAATGATAACTTGAGGAAATATTCATCAAAAACACGATTACCAGTATGAAACGCTATTTACCTTTTTTGATTGTGGTGCTATTTGCCGGTTTGTTGTTTACCGGATGCGCCACGCAGTCGCTCGGAAACATTACCGATCCTCCGGGATTTCTCAAAGGATTGCTGCACGGATTTATTTTGCTTTTCAGTTTTATTGCAAGCCTTTTTACTGATTATGAGATCTATGCCTTTCCCAATGCCGGCGGGTGGTACAACTTTGGTTACCTGTTGGGAGTAATGCTTTTTTTTGGTGGCGGCGGGGCAAAAGCAAGATGTTAACAAAATAAACACCCGACCTCTCCGTTTTTTAGTTGCAAACAGAATTCTGTGTAAAACTTGCCCTCGTTTCATGTATCGATGGTACGCTTAATGTGTATCTTCGTTTTGTTTAAAAACTGAAACGACCAAAAGAGGAGACTTTCGCGTACAGAAGGAATGATCAATGGGAGTTCCATCTGTTACCATTAAAATAGGCAATTATAAACAGATGAAAAACAGGAAAAAATGAATAGAATAGCATTTATCGTAGCACTTGTTTTAGCATTAAGCGCATGTAAAACAGTTAAGCAACCCGCTCAGTCGGAGTACACGAGCGACAACACCGCTCCAACAAAAGTATTTACGGTTCCGTCAGCCGAAACCAAAACCGAAGTAGCCAAGCCTGTGCAAACCGTGGCAGATGAAAAACCCATTGCCATCCGTAAAGAACAGGTATCGTTTACCGATCAGCTCGAACAAAGTAAAAACGAAGGCAATACATTCTTTGTAATTATTGGTTCGTTTGGTCAGTTAGACAATGCTAAAAACTACCGGGCTACTTTGTTGCAGGAAGGTTTCACCCCGATTATTTTACACAGCGAAACCGGTTACTACCGTGTTTGTGTAAACTCGTACAAAAACGAAACAGAAGCGCGAAGCAGAGTAGCGCAAATCAGACAGACATTCGAAAAATATTCTGATGTTTGGCTATTGATCAAAGAATAATATTTCATTTTTGAATTTTTAAACGCCGCAATTTGCGGCGTTTTTTGTTTTGAAAGTCTTTTGACGATCAATAGCAAAATAAGTTTCAAAGTTGTCTGACTCACCCTGATTGTGCCTGCGACACAATCTTCCCTCTCTAGGCATAGAGAGGGAGTGAGGGAGAGTAAAAGTCATACTTTCATATCTGTTGGTGATTGCTGAGCACCATGATTGTTATGTTTTGCGAAAGCTCTTCAAAGCATATAACGAACAGTTTGCTGTTCAATGCAAGTGTTCCCAAAGTAGTTTAAAACAAGTTCTCTCAAAGGATCTTAGTTTCTGTTTTTGCGGTCCTGGTAAAAAGCTTGGCGTTCTTTGCGTGAATCTTTACTCTTTGCATATCCTCTAAGTTAGGAGCGAATTATACTTTTATTTCTGCTGGCGATAGCTGATAATGATGGTTATTTTGTTTTAGGAAGTGTCATTTTCCCCGCAAAAGGTTTAAAAAAAATTAAAATCAAACCCCGAAGGGCTCAGGCTGTTATATTAAGACCGTTATTCTAAAATCAATGTTACTTTTGTAATCGGGATAGAAAAACGCTACCAATTTAGAAGATTACGCAACTATGGCTAAGGATAATAAACAACAATTGCTCGATCAGCGGTACCTGAAAATGGCCGACATCTGGTCGCAAAATTCATACTGCAAACGCCGCCAGGTGGGCGCGCTGATCGTCAAAGACAAGATGATTATATCAGACGGTTACAATGGTACGCCAGCGGGCTTTGAGAATGTTTGCGAAGACGAGGATAATAAAACCAAACCCTACGTGCTGCACGCCGAAGCCAATGCCATTACCAAAGTGGCAAAATCGGGCAACAGCAGCGATGGAGCAACATTGTATGTCACTTCTTCCCCTTGCCTCGAATGTTCAAAATTGATCATTCAGGCCGGAATTAAGCGCGTAGTTTTTACGGAGAGTTATCGCCTCGAAGATGGAATTAACTTGCTGAAAAGAGCAGGTATCGAGGTCGAACAAGTCGATAGTTAGTTTGTTTTGCTCCTTTAGTATCAAACCGGAAAACAGAAACAATGAATAAGAAAATAGTCATACTGATCCCCATTTTAATCGCTATTTCCATCGCCATCGGCATGCTGATGGGAAACATGCTGAAGACCAATTCAAACAGCGGATTTAGTGGTTTGGCCATGAGTCAGCCCAATAAAATTTCCACCATCCTCGATTTGATCGATCATGGTTATGTTGACAGTGTGAACACCGGCGAAATTGTGGAAGAAACCATTCCCGAGATCCTAAAAAAGCTCGATCCGCACACCACCTATATTCCGGCAAGCAACATGCAGGAGGTAACCGAAGAGATGCAGGGCAATTTTTCGGGAATCGGCATCCAGTTTTCGTTGATGGAAGATACCGTACGCGTGATTGAGGTGATTTCGGGAGGCCCGTCGAGCCAGGTCGGGATTCAACCCGGCGACCGCATTGTTACCGTGAATGATTCGCTGATTGCTGGCGTAGGGAAGGAAAGTAACGATATTCTTCATTTGCTTCGCGGCGAGAAAAATTCGAAAGTGCGCGTTGGCGTCCTGCGGAAAGGCGAAGACGATCAGCTTGATTTTGAAATTACCCGTGGAGACATCCCGCTTTTTAGTGTGGAGGTTACCTATATGATCGATCCCGAAACCGGATTCATAAAAATAAGCCGCTTTGCCAACACCACCTACAAAGAGTTTGTTGAGGGAATGACCCAACTGAATAACGAAGGGGCCAAACGTGTGATTATCGACTTGCGCGGAAATCCAGGAGGCTCGCTGATGGGCGTGCTGCAAATGCTGGATGAGGTATTAAACAAAGGCGATGCGATGTTGTACACCGAAGGTAAAAATCAACCCCGGAAAACCTACAACGCCTCGGGCAAAGGCTCTTTTGGCGAAGTAGAATTGTATGTGATGATCGACGAGTTTTCGGCTTCGGCCAGCGAAATTTTTGCCGGTGCACTTCAGGATAACGACCGCGGGATTGTTATCGGGCGCCGTTCGTTCGGGAAAGGCCTGGTTCAGGAACAGATTCCGTTAAACGACGGTTCGGCGCTGCGCCTAACCATAGCCCGGTTTTACACGCCAAGCGGGCGTTGCATTCAAAGTCCATACGAAGACGGGAACGAAGAATATTACAACCATATTTACGAGCGCTTCCACAACATGGAGCAGCTGGTGGCCGACAGTATTCATTTTAACGATTCGCTGAAATACACCACCAAAGGCGGTCGTATTGTGTATGGCGGCGGTGGAATTATGCCCGACTTTTTTGTGCCGGTCGATACCACGGGCAATTCGGAATACTACAGCAAACTGTACCGCCGCGGGCTGATTTACTCGTTTGCCTACATGTACGCCGATCAGCATCGCGCAGAACTTTCAGAATTTAAAAATGCCGACGAATTTGACGTTTACCTGGAGAAACACCATGCCATCGACGATTTCGTGAAATACGCGCAGGAAAAGGGCGTTCAGAAGGATGCAGCCGGCTTGAAAGAATCGGGAATAATCATCAATACACAGTTGAAAGCATACATTGCCCGAAATATTATTGGGGATACGGGCTTTTATCCGATCATTCAGAAAATTGACAAAACCCTGTTGCGTGCCATCGAAATTTCGCGGCAGGATTTGCTGGTGCAAAACCTGATAGAGGCAGCCGATTCCACGATGAACCACACGGCGCAGAAATAGTTCTCAAAGCAACCGGAAGAAGCCCTCTGGACTGAGGTCTTTCTTTCAACAGAAGAGAATACCTTGCCAGTAGTCGCCGGCATTGTTTCTGTGTTTGTATTTTTTATGAAAATCCACATTTTCATAAAGATATGACTGCGATTTTTTATCGAAATGAATAGTTTCCTAAAGTTTTAGTTCGTACATGGCTTCCCCCGGGAGTTTTTCCCCGAATAAAGCTTTCTAAACTTTAGGAGAATGTATATTTTGATAAAATATTGGTTTAAATGTTTTATCAAAAACCATATTTTCATAAAGAATAAGCGGGATGATGAGGAGATTACGAGGGGAGACGTGGTTTTTAAACGCGTCAGGAACAATGGCGAATAAAATTCACCAATCCCTTTTCCGTGCATTAGTTTGAATGAAAGACGGCAGTTAAACCTTTGAAGATATTCGTAGGAATACAACTCGTAATGCGTTAGTCTTTGGTATAGTGTGTAAATGAGTGCTTCTCCTAAACGCTCGGGATAGAGTCGGAAGTCCTATCAGGACTTTTTCGCAAAATGCTTGGAATTTAATTTTAACGATCAGTAGTATGTAAATTGACCCGATTGTTGCTATTTTTATAAAAAACAAAGTGATGCCCGCAATCAGTTACACACCCATTTTACCCGAACATGTATACGCAGGGTTGACAGAGAACCTTAATGCGAACCCCGGCGCTCTGAAACTGGCCGGTGTGATTCGGGAAAACAAGCCCAGCGGAAATAATTACGTCGATGTGTTTGCCGATATGGTACGCAGGTATGGAAAGGTTGACGCGAAAGAATATGCCCGGAGGATGGGGGCTGAATTTCGTCATTTCGACGGAGCCATCCGTTGCCTGACCGGTATGAGTGTTCACAGCTGGGTTAACGAATACCTGCGGCTGGTGGCTTGCGACCTGGTGGCGCAAACCGCTCTAAATTTCAAGGAAATTGGAAAGATAATGGGCTTTTCACAAAGCAGTTTTTCACAGTTTTCAGGGCTTCGGTAAAAATGCAGCCCTGGGAATACCGAAGCCTTAAAAAGCACGGCAAAAAGCAAAGCTTCTTTTATTAATTCTTTTAGCGCGATGAAAACGGAAGCCGCAGAAATCTGACTACTTCGAGATTTCAAGCATCCGCTGAATCGGTATCCTGGCTTGTTCAATTACATCTGCGGGAAGTGTAACCTCCGGTAGTTCGTGTTTCAAACAGATGTACAGCTTTTGCAGGCTGTTCAGCTTCATGTACGAACAGTCGTTGCAGGCGCAGGTTGAATCGGCCGAAGGCGCCGGAATAAAGATCTTATCGGGGCAGGCCTTGGTCATTTGGTGCAGGATGCCGCTTTCGGTAGCTACAATAAATTTTTTGGCAGCGCTTTTCTGTACATAGTTTAACAAAGCAGTGGTTGAGCCGATGTGTTTGGCCAGTAACAGAACCGGTTTTTCACATTCGGGATGCGCGATAAATTCAGCATCGGGGTGCTGTTCCATCAGCTCTATAATTCGTTCTACCGAATATTGTTCGTGAACCATACAGGCGCCGTCCCAAAGCACCATATCGCGGCCGGTAATGCTGTTGATGTAGTTCCCCAGGTTTTTATCGGGGGCAAAAATCAGCTTTTGGTCTTTCGGGAAGCTTTCTACAATTTTTGCTGCGTTGGCCGAAGTACAAACAATGTCAGACATCGTTTTAAGGGCCGCTGTAGCGTTAATATAGGTCACCACTTTATGGTCGGGATATTGAGCTTTAAATGCGGCAAACTTGTCGGCAGGGGCCGATTCTGCCAGCGAGCAGCTTGCTTTCAGATCGGGAAGAATAACTTTTTTGGAAGGATTGATGATCTTGGCAGTTTCGGCCATAAAATGAACGCCCACAAAAACGATCATTTCGGCATCGGTTTCGGCTGCCGCCTGTGCCAGTCCGAGGCTGTCGCCTACATAGTCGGCAACGTCCTGTAAAGGGCCATCCACATAAAAATGACTCAGGATCACCGCGTTCTTTTCCCTTTTCAACCGGTTAATTTCTTCTACCAGTTTAATCGCCGGATCAATCGCTTCGTCGATGAACCCCTTTTCTTCCAACATGTTATTGATGCTTGTCTGTTCCATCATTTCCCTTTTAGAATTCCTTTAAAAGACCGCAAAAGTAATAATTCATTAAAAATAACATTACGATATCGGGTCTGGTTTATTATAAATGAATTCTTATCCCCACAAATTTAAAATTAGTAAACTACAGGAGTTTATTGTTTGCTGAATTTGGCAAAGGCGTTTTTCCCTTTTGTTGTTTCAAATTGAATGAGGTAAATTCCCGGATTTAACGAACTGACATCAACCTGATTCGAATTCAACTCTTTCCCGAGAACCAGAGAACCTTGTGTGGTGAAAATGCGAATGTATTTCAGGCCTGAAGCATCAGAAATATGAAGAATATTCTGTGCCGGATTCGGGTAAACCGTTACCTGTTCTTTGTTTTCGCGAACATCAAAAATTCCCGTAACAATACTTAAGTCAGTAATGTCGCGGGCTAATAGCTGATATACTCCGTTGTATTGCGAAATTACACCAACGATGTTATTTTCGCTGGATGGCAGTTTTTTCCCGATAAGGCGGGAGTTAGAGGCTGAAAACAAGACCGACTGGCCCGTTTCGTCAGAAAAACTATAGGTGTTATTGCCTTCGGAAATAAGCTGTCCCGCATTTGTAAAGGAAACATTTTTTAACTGCACCAGCACTCCTTCGTAATCTTCTCCAATTTGAGAGCAGGTAATTGTAACCGGTTTAACTTCCTGTTTATTTCCAAAATTGTAAAAGTACTCTACATCCAAAATTTCGGTAAGGGTTGAGTACTCCGCTACTTTTCCGCGTATCACCACACTGTCGCCTACGTTTCCGGTGAATAAAGTGTTGTACACATTAATTCCGTTTCTCGGGCTTTTGCTATCCTGCATGTAGAACGAATAATCAAAGTTGGCCGTTATTCTTCCTGAAATAGTAACCGTTTGATTCGTCAAGGGACTGTTATTACCTGTTCCCTGAACGGTTTTTATCGGGGTGATGTTTTCAGCCTGAATTATTTCGGGGATGAGGTAACTACCCCTCATAATGGCTGAATCTGCACCTGAGCGGGCTTTGATTGTAAAGTAGATCATTTCGTCCGGCAGCTCGTTGATTTGAATCGTAGTGCTATAGAGGTTGTCGGTTTTATTTAAGCGAACAGACTGTTCGGCAGAATTGTAGTTTGGCCCCCAGTACAGCATAACGCTGTCGGGAGTAGTGTTGGATGAAACACGACAGGAAATGGTTACATTTTCGCCCGGAAGAGGTTTTTCGGGCTGCATATTTAATTCGTTAATGCTCGTTGTTGCGGGTTCGCCGTTGCCCCAAATAAGATCAACAAATTCGGGATGATCGACAAACGGGTTACGGTTTTGCTGAATGCGGAAAATGCGTTCATTTCTCCTGCGCTCGAAATCGGAGGGAGGGTAGTCGTTGTTCCATTTAATGAGGGTGGACAATTTTCCGAATTTGGGCAGGGGGTAGGTGTTAAGCTGGTCTGCTAGTTCCAGATCAATTTCATCGCCATCAGCTTCGTAACGCGTGGCCATGTAAAACAAGATGCGCGCCACTTGTCCTTTGGTTAAGGGGCCGGGTTCCCAGGCTTCAGCAGAGTACCAGCAATCGGTGGCTTCGGGGTGTCGGGTTCCGTTGGGTTGAACGTTGTCAAAATCCAGGTTACTCCGATCCTCGTTTACCGATGCATCAGCCGGGCGAAGATTTAGCGCGTCGCCATTCATCGATCGTATATCTTCGAAATCGCCATGTGATTTGGCCCAAACGTGTTCACGGTTAATGTAGTCGCCACCGGTTCCGTAATTACTGGCATTTCTGGAAACTTGCGAATAGAACAGTATCACGTTGTTGGGATTGTTGGGATCAGCATCGGAGTAATTAATGATGTCTCGTACTCGTGCATACGAAAAGTCCACATGGTCGTTGATGATTTCATGCAAAGCTGACTTTAACTGTTCACCCGAGAGGTTTTCCGTTCCATTATAATACCCCATTGGCTGGGCCAGGAGAATTCCGTTCAGGCAGATCAAAAACGTGAAAACAACTGATTTTTTCCAACTTATTGAATAGTGCATTTTCTTTATTTTGAGAGATTTTCAGGACAAATAACAGAAATTTATTTTATTCGGTTTTAAAAATAAGAGGTAAAATTAGTGGAATCAAAATAAAAAAGCCGCACGAGGCGGCTTTCTTTATTTACTCCATTATTTAATAATGGAAGAATAGTTCATTTAATTTGCACTTACGTGGCTGAAATAGAAACTGGGTGAAAGTTCAATTGTTGATACTCCTGTTGTTGCATTTGTGTAGGTAATCTTCGGTGCAATTATTGTTAGTGTATCACCTACTTTCAGACCTTTGGCAGCAATCAAACCTTTTCTGTCATTACCGGTTGCTCCATAGCCCGGATAACAGCCATATACGTAGATTTCACTGGTACCGTCACTCAAATAAAGATTACCATATGTTTCGCTGGCAATTGAAGTAATTTCACCGGTTACCATATAGTAAGTATTGGCATCGTCAGGTTTAGTCAGCGCCTCTGTAACGGTAGCGGGAATTACGTGGGAAATAACGCTCTCCAACACTGCACCACTTACCTGAGGAGATCCATTATAGGCAGCACGTTTTCCAACAATTGTGATAATATCACCTTCTTTTAACCCTTTTGTGGCAAAATCCTGAATTTTATAAACATAGGTTTCGCCTGAGAAATCTCTCAGGTTTAACTTGCCGGATGTAGCATCGGAAATATTGGTAATAATACCTTTTAAACGATATTGTCTGTCACCAACTTCTGCAGCCAGGAATTCTGCAATGGTTGCATCTACAATCGCTCCTGCCTGGCTCAGCGTTGTTTGTGTTGTATAGGTTTTGCTTCCATCGGTAGTGCTGAAGGTGAGCGTCGTTTCACGATCTCCTTCGGCATTCGCTTCGGCTTTGAATTTCACAACAGTATTGTTTCCTGCTGACTGGATAGATGAAATGGATAACCAGGATTTGGCATCATTAGGAATTTCTACCGATACGCCTTGTCCTTTGCAGGTAAGGTATGCAATAAATTCACCACCATCGACAGGAAGCGTTGCGTTTTGTACCGAATCAACTTTCACCAGTGATTTGTTGATTTGGATCACCATTACATTTACCATTTGTGGGTCTCCTTTATAAGAACCTTTTGGACCTTCAATGGTTACTTCATCTCCCACTTCAAGACCCAGACTCAGGAAGTTTTTGTCTACACCCTTCTTGTCAAGAGTACCATAGATATACAATTCTCCTGTTTCGTCAGTTAAATACCAGTTGCCATAAAGTGTGTTGGTAATTTTCGTACAAACCCCTGTTATACGGAGAGTTTTCCCGTCGGGAGCAGCTTTAGCCTCAGCAACAGTAGCTTCGGAAATCTGTGCCAAACCTTGCATGATGTTAATTCTCTGAGTTGCGCCTCCGCAGTTAAGCAGAACCTCTGCAGTACGACCATCAATGGCAGATGGAGCAGAAAAGCTAATCTCTGTCTCGCCTGCCTCGCCGGTAGTTGAAGAGATTGTTAACCACTCAACGGCATCTTTCTCGGTAGTTACTTTCTCTGCCGTCCAGCTGGCTTTAGCTGTTACGTTGATGGATGTAGAACCTCCGCCCTGGGGGAGAGTGACGAACGACGACGATACTTGAATCTCTGGAAGTAAAGTCATGGTTTCTTCATCGTCACAACTTGTCATTAAGGCAAGTATTGCGATGAATATCGGGAATAAATATTTTAATTTCATATTATCTATTCTTTTTTATTAGTTGAAAATATACTTGATACCGATTGATGCATACCAACATTGACCAATTGAGTAGCTTGGCGTAAATGTTTTGGTATTGCCATGGATTGAGGCGGGTGTAGAGAATGTAGCTACACCGTCAGCATCAACACCTTCGTATTTGAGGATACGGGCTTCCGAACCAATTTCCGGGTTCAAATATTTAGCCACACCCCAGTTAGAGTTGAAGAAGTTCATCACGTTTTTGATATCCAGGCTAAGTTGCAGTTTGTGTCCGTTATTACCTGCTTTAAGCGCAAAATCATGTTTGTAGCTGAAGTCGACGCGGTGTACCCATGGAGAGTAAACGCTATAGGCTTCTGCATACTTGCCTTGTTGATTTTTCAAATAATCATCGGCATGCACATAGTCCATAAAACGAGTTTGATCGTCAGTTGAAACAAAGCGGAAGTCGCCGTTTGTCACTTCATCATCAGTTGGAACATAGATTGCATCGTAGTTATAACCGTCACCATTAATGTCGTTAACCGTCATATAGGAGTAGTTGGCTCCACCGCGCCATCCTTCATAGATAATGCCATAGTGGTTACCGCTCTTGTCGTGGGCAGTAATCGATGCCACCAAACGATCGGGAGTGTTGTATTGAGAATTATGTAATTTAATGTGGTTAGGACCTTCCACTGTAGGAACGTAGGTAAATGCAGATTCTGCATTAGATCCCGGCATGCCTGTTACATCTTTGGCAACGGTATGTGTATAAGCGGCCATTAAGCTGATCCATTCTGCAGGTTTGGCATTAAGAGTGATGTTGCCAGACCAGCCATAACCACGGCTTGTGTTTTCCAATACAAATGCCTTTGTGCCGGTACGATAACCATCAGGGTAAATTGGACGGTTGTCAACTCCGTTAAAACGGGCGAAACCACCTGCCGATGGAATACTCCAGTCAGAAATTGAAACACCGTTGATGGTTTTGTTGTAGATTCCTTCAATTGTTGCAGAGAATGGGAAAGATGTTGGGAATGCATAGTCAACAGCAAGTGACGTTTTCCATACTTGCGGCATTTTGAAATCTGGATCTACAGCTGCAATAGCAGAAGGAACTGTTCCATCTTCGGGTGAAATAGTTGAAGGATATCCCAATGAGATTAACTTGTCATAAAGTGCAGTAATGTTGGCTTTTCCGTTGGCATCAGTTACAAGTCCGCCGGCAAATTCATCCATTGTGAAACCTTTTTTTGCTGCGTTCGAAGCATTTATTTGTGCCTGATATTGTACCATTCCGCCGTTGGTTGGCATATTGGTGAAGAATACCAGCGGTAAGTTACCCGAGAAAAGACCGGTACCACCACGAACTTTCAAGCTCTTGTCGCCGGAAGCATCCCATACAAAACCAACACGGGGAGAGAAGATAATATTGGTAGAAGGCCACTCGCCTGTATCAATAC
This sequence comes from Maribellus sp. YY47, assembly GCF_023111095.1. GTDB lineage: Bacteria > Bacteroidota > Bacteroidia > Bacteroidales > Prolixibacteraceae > Draconibacterium. The sequence continues at coordinate 25,686 of NZ_JALGYW010000026.1, read as the reverse complement.
TGCGACCAGAATAATCAAGTTCCTTGATGGCTTGATTGGTCATCAGGTCGCTGTTGTTAAAGAAAAGTGCATCAAGGCGAAGACCATACGAAAGCTTGAGTCTTTCGTTAATACTCCAGTCGTCCTGGGCATATACTCCAATTTTGTTTGTTGTTACACGCGCGGCTGGATTGCTTTCTTCGTCATAACCATAGGTCAGGTTTACAATTTCAGGAGCTTCTTCGTTTAAAAAGGCATCAAGACTTGTGTAGCGATAGTAACCTGTACCATTACGCATATAAGCATTATCGGCCATTTTATATTCGTAAGCAATACCGCCAACAATTTTATGATTACCTAAATAATAGGAGATCTCATCTTTAATGTTCCAGACATTGTTGTGAACACCGTTGTTCCAGGTAAAAAGCTCGTAACCCAAAGAGAGGTATGCCTGGTCGTCTTTCAGAATGTCGATAAAAGGAAATTCAGCAGAGCTTGTTCCGCGGATATCGTCAAGTTTCGAGAATGTTGCCAGGAATTGGTTAGAGATGTTTTCCGATAAACGACTATTTAAGTCAAAAGAGAAGGAGTGAACAAGGTTGTCCATCGAATACATCGAGTTGGCATATGACATGGAGGCCTGTGACATTCTTGCCTCAGACATACGAGTACCACCATCCATAGAAGAAGCATTCGGAGATCTCCATGAAACGTTTTTCGTGTAGTTATATCGTAATGCTAAACGATGTTTGTCTGTGATATTCCAATCGATACGGGCAAGAAGCTTTTTGTTGCTTTCATCTGCCGGGAAATTGGTGTAAGATCCTGTTTCATATCCATATTTACTTCTCACAAAATCGGAAACCGTCTTAAGATCGCTTTCTGTTGTGCGTGAAATGTAATTGTCCGGATCAGCCACACCATCAGTTGAAGCTTTCCAGCGGTTGACTATGGTTGGTGTTTTCTCCTTTTCAGCGTTTACGAAGAAGAACAATTTGTTTTTGATAATCGGACCACCTAAAGTGAAACCGTAGGTGGTATTACGGTCTTTATCTCGGGCTCCCTCGATTTGTTGATTTCTGACTGCATCGCCGCGCATGTTTTCATTTCTGTGGTATGTATAAGCGCTGGCTTTGAAGGTATTTGTACCGGATTTTGTAATAGCGTTTACACCGCCTCCAATAAAGTTGGTTTGACGAACATCATATGGAGCGATTACAACCTGCAATTCTTCAATCGCTTCAATCGAGATTGGATTGCCTCCGCCGGGAAGCGCATCACTCAACCCGAAGTTGTTGTTGAAATTAGCTCCATCCACAGTAAAGTTGGCCGTACGACCATCTGTGCCGGCAAAGCTCATACCATTACCTCCATACGGAGAAAGGCGGGTAATGTTCATAATGCTCCGGTTTACAGTAGGCAAATTATCGATCTGGTCATTGGTTATATTGGTTACTGCTCCGGTTTTCTCATTCGAGAACCTTGTGCGGGTTGCCGTTGCAACAACTTCATCTAACGTGAATAACTGTTCTGAGAGTACAGCATTCATTACATAGTTTTCACCTAAACTCAGCGTAATGTTGTTTTGTGTGTATGCACCATATCCAATGAAAGTAACGATTACAGAATAAGGTCCGCCTACACGCATACCGTTTAGGTTAAACCGGCCTTCTATGTTGGTTACAGTGCCATAAGTCGTCCCGGAAGGGGTGTGTGTTGCAATCACGGTTGCACCAATTACAGCTCCATCTGCATCGGTAATACGTCCACTCATACTGGATGTGGTTACCTGTGCATGAACTTGTGATATGATAATTGTAATAAACAATATCACACCGACAAAAATTCTAATTCTTTTCATAAAACTTTTGATTTGGATTAATATAAATGTTTTTTAATATTGAGTTATTGCATGTGAGTATTTGAAGTATGACAATGGCGTTGGCAGAGTTTTCCAATGGGGTATTTGCTTTATTTCTAAATAACCAAAATTCATGTCAATAACAGTGTGTTTTTATTTCTTGTTCTTTCCTGTTATTCAGTCTTTCAACAACAGCGCAAAGGAAACCTTTCTTTGTGAACTTTATGCTAACCAGAAGTTAAATTATTTATTGAGTCTTCTTCCCTTCAGTACAAACCATTGTGCGAATAAAAATGCTATTAATCGCACTCAAAAACAAATGATCACAGATATAGTTGTTAAAAAAATTAACATAGTTGTTAACATGTTATAAAGATGTTTTCAACAGGTGAGTGAGCCGGTTTTCTCAAGTTTGGGATAAGCCCGGCTACACATTATTGTTAAGTATTGAAAAATCACATCCAAATTTTCAAATTTTATTTAACGGCTTATGTGTAATTAAATAGCTGATATAGAGTGTTATGTGTAGATGTGGTCAAATATTTTATTAAAATTATGGTACTATGTGTTGCATGGTACCATAAAAAAGACATATATTTGTAATGCAAATAACAGTGTAAAACTTAGTAGTTTTTTAAAAAAAGTTCTTTGCACAGTGTAACGGAAAGAAAAAGACATCGTCTTAACAACAGAAAACAAGAAGCAGAAAAGCCTGAAAACAGGCCATGAAAACAAGAAACAATTAACAGAAAACTAAAAACAGATCACCATGAAAACAAGAAACAATGTTCAGAAAGCAGTATTGAGGACAGGAGCAGTAATTGTAAGCCTTGTACTGATTAGCTACACAGTAAGCGCACAGGAATTCTGGAAAAGATTATTGGCCAACAGTAGTTTTGGCGACATTGCATTGGCAATGGCAGACGCTGACTACAGCAAAGGAGAAGCAAATCACGAAAATGCAGGTTTCTTTCAATTTGCCACAGAACTTGAACCGGAACTGGAGGTGGAAAGTTGGATGACAGACGATTCCCGGTTTTCGACGGCTACATTCAGCATCGAAACAGCCACCGACACTCCGTTGGAACTGGAACCATGGATGATGGATGAAAACTTGTTCGAACCTGCCGAAAAGGCGCTTGAGTTGGAAGACTGGATGACATCTGAAGCAGTATGGGGCATTTAGTGAAGAGATGAAACAGAGCTGAGAGAGATTAACAACAAAGGATCATTTAACGAGGGACACGTAATGAAGTTAGAAAACACAAAAGCACAGATGAGGAAGGGGGTACTGGAGTACTGTATTTTACTCGTCCTTGATGGAAAACCATTATACGCCAGTGATATTATTGAGGCGCTGAAGGAAGCCAAAATGATTGTGGTGGAAGGAACGTTGTATCCCCTGCTTACCCGCTTGAAAAATGCCGGTTTACTGGCATATCGCTGGGAAGAATCAACACAGGGACCACCAAGAAAGTATTACGAATTAACGGATTCGGGGCGTAGTTTAATGACCGAACTGGGGGATTCGTGGAGCGAACTGGTCAACGCCATTGAAACGATAAAAACCAAAAAAGCTTAATCATTACCGGATAATTTCAAACAAAAAACAAGATGAAGAAGACATTCACAATTAATATAAGCGGGACGATTTTTCACATCGAAGATGATGCGTACGAAGTGCTGCAGAAATATCTGATCAATCTGAAAAATCATTTTGGAGCCGATGAAGAAGGAAAAGAAATTCTTGCCGACATCGAGGCCCGAATTGCAGAGATCTTTAGTGCAAAGTCTGATAACGATAAAAATGTAATTACGCTGGAGTGGGTAAATGAAGTCATTCAGACCATGGGTACTCCCGAGGATTTTGCTGAAGAAGAAGGCGAAGATGAATCTACTGCTTACGAAGCCAAACGTAAACGTCGCCTGTATCGCGATCCCGAGCATCGGGTGCTGGGTGGTGTTTGCGGCGGTATGGGAGCCTATTTTAACATGGATCCGGTGATTTTGAGAATCATTTTTGTGGTCCTGTTCATCGCTACTTCAGGGGTGGCGCTTCCGGCCTACATTATCTTATGGATTGCGGTGCCCAAAGCTACCAATACTGCTCAACGGCTGGAAATGAGAGGCCAGGAGGCTACGGTGAAAAACATTGAAAAATCGATAAAAGAGGAAGTAAAGGAAGTAAAAGAGAGTTACAAGAAGTTTAAAGAATCGGATACCTATTCAAAAGGAAAAAGATCGGTAGAAGGTGCCGGAGACGTGGTTTATAACGTATTCAAGGTCATTTTAAAGGTGTTTGTAATAGTTATTGGAGTTATTCTGATTATCTCGGGGTTCTTTGGGTTGCTCGGATTGATTTCATCGATGGTGATCGGCCATTCTTTTGTTTCGAGCTGGCCGTTGATCTGGAGTCCTGAAGTTTATGTGCCCGATATTATGAATTATTTTGTTGAGCCGGGCATCGTTTCATTCGGAATGGTTTTGCTTGGTCTTTTAATCGGGATACCCTTACTGGCGTTGCTTTTTGTAGGAGTGAAAATGGTTTTTCGCTTTAAATCAAACAATGCGGCCATTGTGCTGTCGATGATCGGAGCCTGGTTTGTTGCACTTATTGTTTTACTGTCGGTTTCAGCCACCCAGCTAAAACATTTCAAAGACCGCTCGTCTATAACAACAAGTCAGGTGGTTGATTGCGACTCGTGCCGGACACTTTATCTGAATATTGCGGATAACAAGTACGAAGACTACACCAAGCTCGATGCAGATATCGAAGGTTTCAATGTGTATGTGGTAAACGGTGAAGAAGTATTTGTGGGAGAACCGCAGTTGGATGTGGTACGTTCAGGTTCTGATGAATTTGTGATAACCGTAAAAAGTGTTTCCCGCGGTAGTTCAAGAGATCAGGCCAAAGAAAACAGCCAAAGTGTGGTGTACAATTATACCGCAACCGATTCAACCATCGTTTTTGATCCTTACTTTTTCCTTGGAGAAGGTGATAAATGGAGAAATCAGGAAGTTTACATCACTGTGAAAGTGCCCGAAGGAAAGACCATCTACCTGGGCGAAGGAATGCAGGAGATTATTCACGACATTGAAAATACGACCAATACCTGGGACAAAGACATGATTGGCAAGTTCTGGGAAATGAAGCCGGAAGGCCTGACGTTAAAAGAAACTGAAGGAGTACAGTAATCCGATAATTCAATAGAAAAAACTCGCGCTGATACCTCGGGGCGAGTTTTTGTAATTCGCATAATCAAACATTGATACCGAAATGAAAACATTAACTACACTTTTTTTTATTCTCGGACTTTTATTGTCAACACTTTTGACTGCCGCACAAAGCAAGGCCGATAAGATGTACGATTCGTTCGCTGATACAGATGGTGTAACAAGTTTTACGTTTACCAAAAATCTGAGCGACGCCTTTAACATCGATCTGGGGGATGAGGGTGATGAGCAAAATGTAAGTGGCGATTTAAAACAGGTTCGGTTTATGACCTATAATCCTGAAAAGGGAGAATGGACTGGAGATGCATTTATTTCAAAAGCAGTGTCCATGCTTTCTTCAAAGTATCGCAAATACGAAGATGAAGAAGCTGATTCAAATACTGAAATCTGGCTTTTGGGAAAAAGAAGTAAATATTCGGAATGCCATATTTTTATTCGAAACAATAATCCGAACGGGAATGCCCTGGTCGTTTCTTTTTATGGCGATTTTAATGTGGACGACCTTGAAGATTTAAAAGAAACCGGTAAAAGTTTCTCAGAAGAATAATTGAAAAACAGTTATAAAAAAGGTGCCTCGGTAGGTTTGACCGGAGCACCTTTTTCTTTTTTACTGAACCGCGATTTTTTGTGTCGAAACTTCACCTTCCTGAATAACTCTCAGCAGGTAGATTCCCGAAGGTAGTCCGTTCAGGTTTACCTCCCGATCTTTACTTCGTATCTCATTTTTCAACATCAGTTTTCCGGTTAACGAATAGATTTCGATTTGCTCAATTTCTTTTTCAGAAGAAAGGAAAAGTGAGGTTTGTGCCGGATTGGGGTATACTTTCAAACCGTTTCCCAGCGATTCGATATCTTCAATATCAGTGATTACATGTGGATCGTTAAATTTTCGGGTTGAGTACATGCGATATTCACCGGGCTGCAAAGTCAGGGTTTGTGTCCCCGAGCTGATCGTAGTGGAATCGGCGGTAAAGAATTCGTACCATTTCCCTGTTTGAGGGAAACTAACTGAGGTGCTTGCTCCCGCCACATTGAAATTTCCAACCGCCAGTACATGGTTTTGCCCCGATTGCAGTGTGTACCATTTTACGGCGCCGGTTAAACTGCTGGTCATATTTTCAGGTGAGAACTCACTGTAGCTTTGTTTGAGTTCGTTGAGTTGGGCCATTACCCGGAATAAATCGGTACGGTCGGTGTTTTCAAGGTAATCCCAGTGCGGAGGTTTTGGGTAAGTACGGCATTCATCAGCAATAGTCCCGTCCTGGCACCGGTTGATGGAAAGATCGTAGCCGCGTTCACCAAACTGCCAAATCATTTTCGGTCCCGGCAGCGGAAGGAAAAACAAGGAGTTTAGTTCCATCCTGTCGAGCGCCGTCGACAGCGCTTTTGTGCTGTAGTTGGTTCCTGTATTTCCGTATTGTTCGCATTTGTAGGTAATGCGTTCTTCGTCGTGGCTTTCCATGTACGTTACCAGGTTGGGGCTGTCCCAACCCCGGTTCGTATACAGCGATCCGCTTAGGTCTGAGTTGCCGGTGTATCCCATGGCGGCCTCGGCGTAGTTGTAGTTCATGTTTCCCCACAACATAAGTCCGTAATTGGCCAGTTCTTTTTCTTCCGAATTATCTGTAAGGTGTTCGAGAATGATCAGGTTATCCGGATCACGTTGCCAGATTTGATCTGCCATGCGTTTCAGAATCGCAATCCGTAAGGCGTCGTAGGCCCAGCCGTCTCCGGTTTTCTGGGTAAAACCTTTGGTGAAATCAAAGCGGAAGCCATCCACTTTGTATTCGTTGATCCAGAAGCTATTTACACTGTCCACCAGTTCCTGTGTTGCTGCCGATTCGTGATTAAAATCGTAGCCCCACGAGTAAGTCGAATTGGGCGATGAAATGTTGTACCACGGATTATCAGCAGTTATTGTCCAGTTGTCCATGTACATTTGTACCAGCGGACTTTGTCCGTAACTGTGGTTCAGCACCATGTCGATTACCACTGCAATTCCGCGTTTATGGCATTCATCAATCAGTTCTTTTAACTTGTTTTTGGTGCCATAAAATTTGTCCGGCGCAAAATAAAACGTAGGATTGTAGCCCCAGCTGTCGTTCCCTTCAAACTCATTTACCGGCATCAGCTCCAAAACATTGACACGCAGATCTTCCAGGTAATCCAGTTTGTCGATAACGGCCTGGTAATTTTGATCGGTGGTAAAATCGCGAACCAGTAATTCGTAAATCACCATTTTGTTTTTTTCAGGAGCTTCAAAATCGCTTACCTGCCAGTTGTAGGGCTCTTGCCCGGTTTGAATGACTGTGGCAATTCCACTTGCTTTTCCATCAGGATAAGCAATCAGGTTGGGGTAATTGGCTTCCGGAATGTATTTGTCGAGCGGATCAGAAATTTTTTCTGAATAAGGATCGGCAATCTTTATTTCGCCATCGATGAAGTACTGAAAGATGTATTCTTTTCCTTTTTCAAGATTTGGGATTTCGAGCCAGAAAAAATCGCCGTCTTTTTTCATCAGAAAGTCAGCGTTTACTTTCCAGTTTGTAAAATCGCCGATCACAAACACAAATTCTTTTAACGGAGCATAAAGCACGAGGGCAGCAGTATTGTCATCCACGTAATTAATTCCTTTTCGGTAGGCAGCCGGTTTGCTTTCTTCGACAACATCGTCGCGCACAAAAATCTCTGTAGTATCAGAAACTGTTTCTTCGCCAACACTTGCCTTTGCGATCAGTTCATAAGTACCTCCACTGGTAAAAGTATATTGCGTAGAGATGCTTGTTCCGCTGGTTTCCGACAAAAGTGTACCGTCGAGGCTGAGTTGTAAAGTTGCTTCCTGCGACGCTGTGGCAGACAGAGTCACGGCTTTGTTTTTTTCAAGAATCGGATTTCCCGAAGGTTCTGTGATTTCCACCACCAGGCCTTCGGCGTAAACCGTAACATACAGGTTGTTGGTTTGTTTCGATCCGTCGGCAGAGCGAAAAACAAGAGCCATTTTTAGGATCTTTTCACTACTGGGAACGCTGTAAAAAGAATAAACATCGGGTGAAATGGTGAGTTCGTAAATACCGTTTCCCTTGTTGGTAAGTTTGGGTTGTGTTGTATTGTTTGCCCAGCTTCCAATCACATATTTCCAATCGTCGTTGTTTGTGCTGTTTGTGGTAATTACTCCGGTGTGTGCATACAAGTCGGCCGTGAAGTATCCGAGGCGACTTTCTTCGGCCGAATTTAGCGTAAGCGTTACGGCGCCTGATGCTACCGGTAATGCAGGATTAGTGGTAAGCTGCGCATTTCCGGCAAAAACCAACAGGATGAAAATGAATAGGAAAGAAGTTCTTGAAAGCATGGCTTTGAATTTTTCTTTGAAAAAAGTTTCTGTTTATGAAAACAGAAACCCCTTCAAATGAAGAGGTTTCTGATAATGTTATTAGAGAATTAGTTTTTTGTAACTGTTGCTTTTTTATTCCACGGATCAAGCGTGAGGGTATAATTTCCAGCTTCTGCAACTGAAAGGTTGGAGCCGTCCTGCGTAAGAGCATTAAGGTCACCTCCAAAATTAACACTCCAGGCATCATCTGCCCTGAATTTAAATTCACCTGGATTGAGATCTATTGTGATGGTGAATACTTCATTAGCGGCATCCCAGGTCATATTGAAATCATTCGTCCAGGTTGGATCAGGAGTAGCACCACCAACCACACCCCATCTGTGCGCACTGTAGGTATATTCATTTGGTGTACTTAAATCAAGCGTTATAGCATAATCGTCTTCCATTTCCACCGGAATATTTTTACCTCCCGCATCCAGAGATGTTCCATCTTCAGCAGTACTACCGTAGTTGATTCCCCAATCAGATGTTCCTCTGAATTTGAATGCACCTCCTGAAGTTAAATGTATACCCAATCGGAACGTCTGGCTAACTGCGTCATAAGTCATATCTGTTTGATTCCCCCAGCCTCCGGCTGTGGCATCTCCGATAACTCCCCAGACAGTTTCCGTTAGCGAATAGGTCATTTCGCTAAGATTGGCTCTTACAAGGTAGTACCCATCTGCAGGAACTGAAATATTGTTGCCCGGATTTGTCAGATTGCCACTACCATCATCTCCGAAAGTATGAGCATTATCCCAGCTGTGGTCAGTAGCCAGTTTAATTCCACCCTGTTTCAGATATATATATCCTTCGGCTGTTCGGTTGCTGGTAGGAGTAGAAATAATGTATTTGGCATTATCGCTGTTATCCCATCCGTTGTAGTCTCCAACCACGTATATCGGGCGGTTCCAGTTGACGAATTCAAAATAAACTTCGAAAACGTTGTCGGTCCATTCCAAATCGGTACTTATAGCTTTTACTGTCCAGATAAACGAGCCTTCTTTAATGCCGTTTTGTTCCAACAGCGTATTCCATTCTCCGTTTGTTTTGGAAATTTGACTGGCAGTTCCGTTGTCATCGGCATCCAATGTCAGGAGTGGATCCGAGAAATCGCCGTCTATTGCATCGATGTATAACTTGTAAGTTACAGTTCCCGAACCTGAAGTAGCATCGTTCCAATCAAAAACAACCGGATCGGTCTCCTTGCTGCCATCGATTTTCAAAATACTTTTATCCAGAGGACTTACCAGCTCAAAATTACTGACACCGTCAGAACTTAAAGCTATTTTTAAGTTGTTGGCAACCTGACCCATTTTTACGTTGGGTGAGCCGTTTTCTGCTTTTACATTCCATTTGAGAGAAGCTACCCCTGAACCACCGGCTGCTGCATGTATTTGCTTTAACTCGTCGAAAGTAAGGGTGGCTTTGGCATCGGCACCCGAATTATCGGAAAGTTTCGTCCATATAGGATTGGAAAAATCTCCGTCGGCTGCATCGAACAAAATCGTGTAGACAATCGGGCTCTCGAGTCCTGATTCTGCTGCTGCCCATTCAAAAACGTAAGTTTCGGTGAGTGCCAGCGTGTTAATCTTTATCGTGTCGTTATTATCCGGGCCCTGAAGTTCGAATCCGGTAATAGCTTCACCGTTTACCGTAAAATCGCCAACTTCTTCCATGCACGACGAAAGCATGGCGATTAAGGCAATAAAACCTATATAATTGATAATTTTCTTCATCGTAATTAAACTAAGTTATTCGTAATCCTGAAAATCAAATTCAAAAGCCTTTGAAGAGACTGTTTCGAAAGTTCCATCCTGGTTATACACTTTCCCTGAAAAAACAACCTGGCATTTGGTAACATCGTCAAGCGAACTGCCTTCCGGAAATTCTCCCAACATATTTGTGAGAAACGAAAAAGCATATTCTTCTTCATTGGTAAAGGTTGTTTCCATCGACTCTGATGTAAGCAGTACTGTTCCGTTTTCATCCAAAAGCGAAACTTTTGCTGTGATCTCGTCTGCCACGGCCAGTTTCTGATCTTCAGAAGATTCAATTAAGCTAAGGTTCAGATAAGCTGTAATTACATCTTTACTGGAAACTTTTGCCGGGAACGTTCTGAAGTAGGAAGATTCGAATTCCAATGGCAATAAGGTAATGGAGGTTTTCATATCTCCGGGAGTTTGTTTGCCTTCGCTAGACCCATCCTGTGATCTAAGAAGGAACCCAAATTCTTTAATCTTTCCCGGAGTGTCGCCTACACCAAACAATTCGGCAACGTTGTTAAAGGTTACTTCAACACCCGCACGGGTTACCGTTTTAGGTAAGGTTAATCTGAATTTATTGGGTTGGCCGGGCACCGGATCCAGTTTGGCATTTTGGGAAATACTACCCCAGCTAGGGCTTCCCTGATCATAGCACAAAAGCATTTCTGACGGACTGAGTCCTGGGGCCCACGACCAAATGTAAACGTCAGTCAGCCCCGCCACAGCTGTGCCTGTTACATCAAATTCAATGACAACATTCTCGGTTAACGCGTCAATTTCGGAAGGAGTTACCGTAAATTTTGGCAAAGCATCCTGTGCTTTCAACACAAAGGTTCCGAATATCATTATGGATAAAATAATTATCTGTCTCATAACTCACTAATTTTTAGAAAGTGAATAAACGTATTTGATCTTGATCTTCCCGGTGTCGGCTTGTTTGCGTTCTTCCTTGAACTCCACTTTGCCCAGAATAACATCGGCAAGGCTGCTTAGCGCAATGGTTTGAGTTTCGGAACCACTGCTTAAGATAATGGCAGAAGGGTATTCGGTGTCATCCACATCCCAGTTTCCGCTGCTCAGCATCTGCATATACGATGAACCCGCGTCAGAAGTAAATGTACCGTCGGCATTAAATGTAATCGAGAAATCGGTATAGGGATGGCCGGCAAATACATGGGTCAGATCCTTCACAGTCGCAAAATCAGGAAAGCTTTTTGATTCGGCGTCTGCATCAATTTGTTCAAATTTGTCCAGATTCCAGGTGCCTGTCAACATCGGGATGTAGTCGGTTGGTTCCCCGATAGGAGGAATCTCATCGGGTTGGCACGAGAAAAACAGCAGTGTGACAAATAGTATGGAAAATATCTTTTTCATCTCTTTTTTTCTTTTGATTATTTTCGCTTAAATCTCCTTTAGTTTTATGGGCGAACGGTTAATTAGGTTCCGGATTCGGAACAAAAACTTCGTTTGCCTCGGCGGCGGCAAATTGAATTACCAGTCCGACGTAATCCCAGTCTACGCCTCTGACTACGATATCTTCACCATCGGCGCCGCGTCGTTTTAAATCGTGCAAATGATAACCTTCTCCCATCAGTTCCAGGCGGCGCTCGGTACGTGCTGCATTTAAAACCGCTTCGTCGGTTGCAGTTTCCAGCAGGTTTTTGGAAGCGCCTTCATAGGCTCTTTCCCTGATGTCATTGACGTCCTGAATAGCAGTCGCTTTGTCGGGAGAAGATTTTAAAATCCCGGCTTCGGCACGTAAAAGTTTTAACTCTGTCAGTCGCAGTACAGGTACGGTAGGATAGTTGGTATTGAATTTTGTTAGGCCAACGTATTCGTTTTCGGCACCTGCATTAAATACCTGATACCAGGCATTTACTCTCGCGTCACCTGCGCCAGCTTTAACAATGTTTTTGTACACATCGGGTGCAATCCTGATGTTGGGAATATTGGTGCCATCGCAACGAAATACTCCAAAATCGCCACCTACAGTTTTTCCCGTCGTTTGGCTCGATACCAGTCTGAAGATGTCTTCAGTTGAACCCGGCATAGCTTCATCAAGATCAGTAATAAAGGTGAACGGACCATTGCTGATTACATCGTTGGCTTTACTGAAAGCGTTGTCGTAATCGTGCATTTGAAAATAGACCTGTGCCAGTGCAGCTTTTGCAGCCCAAGTGGTAGCATAGGCAAAATTCGAATTGCTTTCGGGCAGATCCGACTCTGCATCAGTTAAGTCGGTTATAATTTGGTTGTAAACTTCGGCAACCGTGTTTCTTGGTAATAGCTCCACTTTTGAACTGGTTTTGATAACAATCCCCAAATGGTCGTTATTGGGAGTATACCCGTAAGGCTGTGCGAAAAGCCGCACCACTGCAAAATGAGCAATTCCTCTCAGAAATTTTGCTTCAGCAGCCATTTGTGTGGCTTCGGTATCGGACAGGCCGGAAACATTGCCCAGGTTTTCGAGCACCAGGTTTGAACGAAGAATACAGATATACGCCTGGTCATAGCTTTCGTTATCGGTAAAATAACCGGTGGTATACCGTTTGTAAATGTTAACCATCTCATCGGTAATACCATCACGCAGTACAACATTATCGCTTAATAATTCAGAGGTGCGTTGAAACCGGCCACCATAAAATCCATTAACAACATCGTAAGCTGCATTAAGTAGCTCGGTTAAATCCTGTTTCGTATTTAACGCATCCGATTCCAGGATTACTCCTTCGTCTTCCGGATTGATTTCAAGCATGCTTTCGCAACCTGAAAACAGGATCCCTGTAAGCATCAGTATATATAGAAATTTCTTTTTCATTTGATAAGAGTTTTAAAATGTGACATTTAAACCAACGGTATATACCCTCTCTTGCGGAGGAGTAAGGAAACTTACGTTAGCACTCATGTTCCTGTCACGAGGATCATCATGGTCCCTTGCTACTTCCGGGTCGGCACCCGGGTACTTGGTGAAAGTCAGCAGGTTGGTTCCGGTGACAAAAAGCTTGGTTCCGGAAATGCCGAACTTATTTAAGGCCTTGGGCGGAATGCTGTATGAGAGTGTCAGGTTTTTCAGGCGCAAATAGTCGCCATCGAACAACCACATGGTGGAGTTGAACCACTGTTCTCCGTCTTTTCCGTAGGTAGCACCCTCACGCGACATTCTTGGGTATTTGGCAATGTCGCCGGGCTCTCTCCAGTGGTCGAATATATCGGTTCTGAAATTCCAGTCTGATGCTAACCCCATCTGACGTTTCGCCGATGAATCGTAGATTTGGGCGCCAACACTAAAGGTAAATAAAGCGCTTAAAGAAAGGTTTTTGTACCTGAAAGTATTGGTGAAACCTCCTGTGAAATCGGGAATAACTTTGCCGGCTGCTACAGCAAATCCTTCTCCGCCTTCAAATTTGTAGGTTTTGGTTTCGTTGCCGTCTTTGTCGAGGTAAACCGGTCGCCCGTCAGCAGGGTCTATTCTTGAAACCCGAACCAGACGGTTGGTTCCAACGGGATAGCCTTTCAAAATACGGGTGTCGTTTGTTCCACCGCCAATTTCTTCGGTTGTTAAACCTCCGAGGTCAGTAACTTCGTTTCGTAAAGTGGTGATGTTGAACTGGGTTTCCCACTCAAATTCTCCAACAAGGTTTTGAGTGGTAATGCTAAACTCCAGGCCTTCGTTTTCGATGGTGGCCAGGTTTTGCCACTGACTTCCGTAGCCCGATGTAGCCGTAATGGCCAGGTTCACAAACACATCTTTTGATTCTTTAAAGTAATAAGCTGCTTCAGTTGATATTCTTCCATCAAAGAAACGCGCATCAATACCCAGGTCATAGCTGTTGGTGGTTTCCCACTTTAAGTCAGGATTGGCAAATTTTTCCGGATAACGAATCGGTAATTCATTGTATTTTTCATTTTCGTTGGTTGAAATCCGGTAGGTTCCAATGTGTTCGTAGTTGGGAATATTGGAGTTTCCGGTTATCCCGTAACTGGCTTTTAGTTTCAGGAATGAAATGACACTGCTGTTTTTTAGAAAATTTTCTTCCGAAACAATCCAGCCCAAAGCCACAGTGGGGAAGTATCCGTATTTGTTGTTCTTTCCGAAACGTGATGAACCGTCGGTTCGTAACGTTGCCTGGGCAATGTAACGACTTTTATACATGTAGTTCATTCTTCCGAAGAAACTGATAAAACGCCAGTGTTCGTCTCTCAGGGGTTCAGTAGACTTTACTTCATCGCGGCTGTAATCCCAGTTGTAGTTAGTACCGGTGGTTAGCGATTCCTGCAGTTCGTGCCCAAGCATTGCTTTCAGGTCGTGATCGGTATTCGCTAACTGAAAGTCGTAATTGGCTACAATGCTGTAATTCCAGTTGTATACTTTGCGGTTGTTTTCCCAACGATAATCATAGCCTGAACTTCGCAGTTGACCGCTTTCAGTACCATCGTTGTTGAAGTTCATGTAATCGAGTGCTCCACTAAAATTGAACGAAACTTTTTCGGTGGGCGAATAATTAAAAGTGAGGGCATTGATCAATCGCGTCTCATCGTTTGAATCGTCTCTTAGTTTGTTCATCATTACCGGGTTTCCTGAGTTTCCGCCTCCCCGGAAAAAAGTACCGTCTGAATTATAAATAGGATAAATCGGCAACGCGTATCCCATGGCTGCACCTAAACCTCCGTCCCAGGGATTGCCCGGAAGACTGGTGGATGTTTGAGCTGAAGTTGATGAGAATGAGGAACTGAATTTGGATGATGGGATATATTGAAGATTCAATCCAAGGTTGATACGCTCCAAATCGTTGTCTACCAAATAGGTATTGTCCTGTGTAACTCCCCAGTTGATTCTGGCAATCAGGTTTTTGGCGAGTCCAAAGTTAGCATTCAGGTTGTAATCCTGTTTGTGGCCGGTTCGTGTTACCTGGTCCCACCAGTCGGTATCTGTATTTTGAGCTTGTTGCCAGGTTAATCCACCCGGAAGTCCAGTCGGAATGCCCGTGTTTCCATCGTTTTCCCAGGCTTCTTTATACAGTTGCAACCATTCAGCCGAATTGGTCATATTAACTTTCTTGGTCGGATTGCTAATACTTTGCTTGGTACTGAACTCCACTTTTACTTCGTTACCCTTTGCTTTTTTAGTGGTAATAAGTATAACACCGTTGGCTCCGCGCGAACCATAAATCCCGGTTGCCGAGGCATCTTTCAGTACTTCAATAGATTCAATGTCGTTGGCATTGATCGAAGAAAGCGGGTTAACATTCATACCGCCGGTTCTTCCTCCCAAACCAAAAATATCGTTGGTAATCGGAATTCCGTCAACAACATAAAGCGGATCGCCGGCCGAGTTAATCGAGGCAACACCTCTTACCCTTACAATGGCACTTGAACCCGCCATACCGCTACCGGTTGTTACGCTTACCCCCGATGCCTGTCCGGCCAAAACGCCTTCGAACGACGAGGTAAGTTTGTTTCCGATATCTTCACTTTCTACCTTGGCGATAGAACCAACAATCTCACGCTTTTTCTGAATACCATAACCTACCACTACTACTTCTTCTAACTGTTCAGTATCCGTTTTCAATTGTACATTGAGAACATTTTGATTGCCGACAGTAATTTCCTGTTTAAGGTAGCCTACAAAAGAGAACTGTAGTATTTGGTCCATGTCTACTTTAATCGAGTAGTCTCCGTCAAAATTGGTAATGGTACCGTTAGTAGTGCCTTTTACCACAATGGTAACACCAGGTAAAGGTTCGCCGCTACCAGCGTCGGTAACTTTACCTGTTATTGTTTTTACCTGCGCATAACTAAAGCTAAAGCCCAGCATGGCAACCAAAAACAAGACAACTTTAAGGTTTTTACGAATAATCCTCATTTTTAATTTTATTAGTTTGTAACTACTTGTTTTTGTTAAATAATTTTTAACTGGTTTAAATGGCAAAAAATCAACCGATTACATCTTAATCATATTCAACAAAATCAAATTCCACGAGCGAATGTATAGTATTTGTTAAGAAAAATTCACGCTTTTTAACAGTGGGTTTCCTGCAAACGTTTGCGGTGTCGTTTGCATTGAACATGTTATAAAACAGGTAGTTACTGGTGGGATAAAAGCAGGCCGTTCAAAAAAGGGGCAGAATTGGGTTAAAAATGTATATTTGTATAGACAACGATGAAACCGGAGATCAACTTTATGGTCTTTATTCTGTTCTTGTCGGAAAAAAATTATGAAAAGCGGACTTGTTACCATAAAAGATATAGCCCGTGAACTGAAAATTTCGGCATCAACTGTTTCGCGCGCGCTGAAAAATCATCCCGATATTAGCGAAGAAACCAAACGTGCTGTAAATGAGCTGGCACAAAAGCTGAATTATCAGCCCAACGCGGTGGCGTTGAGTTTGAAACAGCGACGCAGTCACACTATCGGCGTAATTATTCCTGAAATTGTACATTACTTTTTTTCCTCGGTGATCAGTGGCATTGAAGACGTGGCCTACGACGCAGGTTTTAACGTAATTATCTGCCAGTCGAACGAGCGTTACGAACGCGAAGTGACGAATGCCCGTACTTTGCTGGCCAGCCGTGTCGACGGAGTGTTGGTATCTATTTCCAAAAACACCGAAGACTTTCAGCATCTTTATAATTTAAGGAACAACAACATTCCGATGGTATTTTATGACCGGATAGTACCGGGAATGGAAGCTGATCAGGTGATCATCGATGATATGGATGCTGCCTACAGGGCCACCCAGCATATGATTGAAACAGGGCGGAAGCGCATTGTGCATTTTGCGGGTCCTCAAAAATTACTGATCGGGCAACATCGTAAAAACGGATATATCAAGGCCCTGGAGGAAGCGGGGCTTGAAGTGGACCCTTCTTTAATTATTGAAGCCGACTCATTTGAGAAGGCACGAATGGCTGTGATGCGCCTTTTAAATGAGAAGAAGAAATTCGACGGCGTTTTTGCGGTGAATGATCTGACCGCCATTGGCGCCATGCAAACCATTCAGAAAAGAGGTCTGAAAATTCCGGAAGAAATTGCAGTGGTTGGTTTTTCCGATGGTCGTTTTTCGGGAATCACTGATCCTACGCTTACTTCGGTCGATCAGCATGGTTACGAAATGGGGACAACCGCCACAGAAATGCTTTTGCGAAGAATCACCAACGACGACAACGACTATCCGTGGGAAACACGGGTGCTCAATGCCAACCTGATTGTTCGTGGGTCGTCTGTGTTTTTGTGAGCTAAATCATCACCCGGCACATTTTCATCTGCTTTCACAGGCATTTTTTGATTTTACTGAAAATATGTTGTAGAATATATTTGAGTTTCCGCAAACGTTTGAAATGGGTGTTTCGCTCTGTAATGCTCATGTTTGTTGGTGTTTGCATGCGATTTTGATTTTGATTTTTGAATTCTTCTGTTTTATATTTGTTCAGGCAAAATCATCGGTTACTCCCATATTATTTTCAACAGCAAAGTTCACTTGCTGTAATTTTCATTTACATTTTTACAGCTTAACTTATACAAAAAGACAATGGCTATGAGTAAAAAACCTACGTTAAGCTTTTGGCAGATATGGAACATGAGTTTTGGTTTTCTGGGCATCCAGTTTGGCTTTGCCCTGCAAAATGCCAACGTGAGCCGTATCTTCGAAACGCTGGGTGCCAAAATTGAAGATATACCTATTTTATGGATTGCCGCCCCTGTAACCGGTCTTATTGTTCAGCCGATTATCGGGCATGCGAGCGACAAGACCTGGAATCGCCTGGGACGACGACGGCCGTATTTTCTGTTTGGGGCCATATTTGCATCTCTGGCACTTCTGCTGATGCCCAATTCACCTGCCTTGTGGGTGGCTGCAGGCACTTTGTGGATCATGGATGCTTCAATTAATGTGTCGATGGAGCCTTTTCGAGCGTTTGTGGGCGATATGCTTCCCGATGAACAGCGAACCCAGGGATTTGCTATGCAAAGCTTTTTTATTGGGACCGGGGCAGTGGTTGGATCCCTGCTGCCATATATCATGACCAATTGGCTGAACATTCCGAATACAGCGCCCGAGGGCATTATCCCGCCTTCAGTTCGGTGGTCGTTTTACATTGGCGCGGCTGTGTTTTTTGCGGCGATTCTTTGGACCATTTTGTCGACAAAAGAATATCCGCCCGAAAAACTAAAGGAGTTTGAAGAAAGCGAGAAAAAGCAAACAGAGAATTCAGTTGCTACTCATGAACTGGAGGTAGCGAATGGCAAATTTGTAAAAGTTGGTGGCATTTTCGGTTTGATCGGTTTGCTGATCGTTGTGTTCACCCGCGTTTTACATTTCAAGGAAGAACTGTATATCCTCGGAGGTATTTTGCTGTTGTTCTGTTTTTTGATGTTGGTGGCAGTTGTCTTGAAAAGCAAAAAAGGAGAAGAAAGTGCATTGGTAGAAATATTCAGCGATTTGTTGCGCATGCCACTTACGATGAAACAGTTGGCGCTGGTTCAGTTCTTTACCTGGATCGCACTTTTTTCGTTGTGGATCTATTCAACGGCCGGTATTACCAGTCATGTTTATGGTACGTCAGATACTACCTCAAAATTGTATAACGATGGCGCCGATTGGGTAAATCTGCTTTTTGGCGTGTATAACGGTGTGGCTGCATTGATTGCTTTTGCGCTTCCTTTGGTGGCAAAACTTACCAACCGGAAAATCACACATGCCATAAGTTTAGTGATTGGCGGTGTTGCCCTGGCATCCATTTACCTGATCAAAGATCCGAACTGGTTGATCTTGCCCATGGTTGGAGTCGGCATTGCCTGGGCGAGTATTCTCTCCATGCCTTACGCCATTCTCACGGGGTCGTTGCCGGCGCAGAAAATGGGAGTTTACATGGGAATTTTCAATTTCTTCATCGTAATTCCGCAGATACTCGCAGCCACAATTCTTGGATTTATGGTGCAGGACCTGTTTAATGGCGAAGCAATTTATGCATTGGTTTTTGGAGGAGTGTCCATGGCGGTTGCGGCAGTTATGGTGCTATTTGTGAAAGATGTAGCAGCAGAAAAATAAACTTATTAGAAAGAAACAATGAAGGATTATATAATCCATCACGAATGGAAAATTATAGAAGAGGGTTTCAATCCTGAGTTTAACCGTATTTCTGAAAGTCTTTTCAGCATTGGAAACGGAAAAATGGGACAGCGTGCCAATTTCGAAGAGAAATATTCGGGCGATTCGCTGAACGGAACCTATGTCGCCGGAATTTACTATCCGGATAAAACGCGTGTGGGTTGGTGGAAAAACGGATATCCGGAGTATTTCGCCAAAATCATCAATTCGACAAACTGGATTGGGATTAACATCCGGATCAACGGTGAAGAGCTGGACCTGGCAAAAGTAAAAGTGCTTTCGTTTGCCCGTGAGCTCGATATGCAGCACGGATTGCTCTCGCGGCGTTTTGTAGCCGAGCTTAAGAACGGGAACCAGGTAGAGGTAAGTTCTCATCGTTTTGTGAGTATCAATGCCACCGAAATTGGGGCGATCCGGTATTCGGTTAAAGCCTTGAATTTCTCGGGCGAGATTAAATTTTCGCCGTATTTGGATGGAGATGTGGTGAACGAAGATTCCAACTACGACGAAAAATTCTGGGTGGAAGTTTCACGTGCCATTGGCGGGCAGAAAGCTTACCTGACGGTGGAAACGCTCAAAACAGAATTCTGGGTGTGTACCGGAATGTGGTTTCAGATCACACGGAACGGTAAAAAGGTAGACTCAGAGATCACTTATATTGATCGGGAAAAATATCTTGAAGCAACCCAAAAAGTCCAGGTGAAAAAAGGGGACGAACTGGTAATCGAAAAGCTTTCTTCCACGGTTTCTTCGCTGTATTATTCAAAAGAACAGCTGGTGAAAAAAGCAACGGAAGTAATAGAACTGGCCGCTTCTGCCGGATTTGATGTACTGTTCGAAAGTCATAAAAACCACTGGCTCGAAAAATGGGAAACCAGCGATATTCGTATCGAAGGAGATGTGGCAGCGCAACAGGGCATTCGCTTTAATATTTTTCAGCTGAATCAAACCTATTCGGGAGAGGATGAACGGTTGAACATCGGCCCGAAAGGATTTACCGGCGAGAAATATGGCGGCGTAACTTATTGGGATACGGAGGCTTATTGTCTTCCGTTTTACCTGAGTACTGCTCCGCAAATCGTCTCCAGAAATCTTCTGATATACCGTCATAAGCACCTTCAGAAAGCCATTGAAAATGCAGAAAAACTAGGCTTTACAGGTGGCGCTGCACTTTATCCGATGGTAACCATTAATGGCGAAGAATGTCACAACGAATGGGAAATTACTTTTGAGGAAATTCACCGGAATGGCGCAATTGCTTATGCAATTTACGATTATGTGAACTATACCGGCGATCGGGAATATCTCGCACCTCAGGGATTTGAAGTATTGTTGGCGATAAGCCGGTTCTGGTGTCAGCGCGTAAACTGGTCGCAGGATAAGCAGAAATATGTGATGCTCGGTGTAACCGGTCCCAACGAATACGAAAATAATGTGAACAACAATTTCCACACGAACTATATTGCTGTGTGGACCTTAAAGTATACGCTGGAAGTTATTGAATACCTGAAAACGGAACATCCTTATCTTTTTGAAGAGCTGATTCAGAAATGGAAATTCAACGAACTTCATGAAACCGAACGCTGGGCAGATATTATTCAGAACATGTATTTTGCGAGGGATGAAAAACGCGGAATTTATTTGCAGCAGGACGGATTTCTGGACAAAGATTTAACACCGGTTGCGGAATTATCGCCTGAAGACCGGCCGATCAATCAAAAATGGTCGTGGGACCGAATTTTGCGCGCGCCGTATATCAAACAGGCGGATACGCTTCAGAGTCTGTATTTGTTCCAGGAAAATTTTGAAATCGATGAATTGCGTCGGCATTTCGATTTTTATGAGCCGTTAACGGTTCACGAATCGTCGCTTTCGCCATGTGTGCATTCCATTCTGGCCGCGCGCATCGGGTATAGCGAGAAGTCGTACGAAATGTACCTGCGCACCGCCCGTCTGGATTTGGATGATTACAACAACGATACCGAGGACGGGCTTCACATCACCAGCATGGGAGGAACCTGGATGGCCTTTGTAATGGGACTTGGTGGAATGCGGGTGAAGGAAGGTAAACTCACGTTTCAACCTTTTCTGCCCGAAAAATGGAATTCTTACGGATTCAAAATCAATTTTGGTGGGGCTCATCTTGAAGTACGAAATCAGCGAAATGTGTTTACGGTCATCAATCATTCAAATGTGGATGTGCCGGTGACGGTTTGGGGAGACGAATCGTTGATAAAAGGAAACAGCGAAACAACTTTTAAAAAATAGCGAAAACTCAATAAAACTGAGATAATGAAGACATTCATAACATTCTTATTTACAATACTAACATTTGTGGCAAGCGCCCAGAACCTGGATCGTGTTGAACCGCCCAACTGGTGGGCCGGGATGAAATCAACACAACTCCAGCTGCTGGTTCATGGAGAAAACATTTCACAAACCGACGTGACCTTAAATTACCCGGGTGTGAATCTGGAATCGGTAACAAAAGTTGAAAATCCGAATTACCTGTTTTTGGATCTTAAACTGGCAAGCAACGTTAAACCCGGGAAATTCAACATCGAATTTAAGCGTGGGAAAAAGCTTGTGGCTACTTATTTGTATGAATTATGGGAACGGGAAGCGAATTCAGCAAACCGCGTAGGATTTAATGCTTCGGATATGATCTGCCTGATTACACCCGATCGCTTTGTAAACGGAGACCCGGGTAACGATGAAGTGCCGGGCATGAAAGAAGGATTGGACAGGAGTTACAAATGGGGGCGTCACGGAGGCGATATTCGGGGTATTATAAATTCACTTGATTATTTGCAGAATCTTGGTTATACGGCTGTTTGGCTGAATCCGGTACTGGAAAACGATATGCCAAAGGAATCATATCACGGGTATGCAACAACCGATTTTTACAAGGTGGATGCGCGTTTTGGAACGAATGACGAATACCGCGAATTGAATAAAGAGCTCGACAAACGGGGAATGAAGCTCATCATGGATATGATTTTTAACCATTGCGGTTCGGAGCACTGGTGGATGCACGACATGCCCATGAAAGACTGGATTAATAATTATCCGGACATGAAGATCACCAATCACCGCCGGACGGTAAACGAAGACCCGCACGCCTCGCAGGTCGATATCAGTGGCATGGTAGATGGTTGGTTTGTCCCGGCAATGCCCGATATGAATCAGCGAAATCCTTTTGTGGCGAGGTATCTGATTCAAAACAGCATTTGGTGGACTGAGTATGTTGGACTGGAAGGAATCCGTCAGGATACCTGGCCCTATCCCGATAAAAATATGATGAGCGAATGGACCAAAGAAATGCTCGAAGAATACCCCGATTTCAATATTGTGGGAGAAGAATGGAGCGGTAATCCGGCCATTGTTTCGTACTGGCAAAAAGGGAAATACAACCAGGACGGATATAAAAACTACGCGCCCAGCATGATGGATTTTCCCTTGCAGAGTGCCGTTGCCAGTGGTCTGAAAAACGATGAAACCTGGGATACCGGTTTGATTCAGATTTATGAAGCGCTTTCGAACGACTTTCTTTATCCCGATCCGTACAAACTGACTATTTTCCCGGATAACCACGATATGTCGCGATTTTTTGTTCAGGTGGGAGAAGATGTGAACCTGCTGAAAATGGGAGTGGCATTTTTCCTTACCACACGCGGAATTCCACAAATTTATTACGGCACAGAAATACTAATGCGGCACGATGGCAGCGAGCACGGCGATATTCGCGCTGATTTTCCCGGAGGTTGGGCAGGTGACAAGGTGAATGCATTTACCGGCGAAGGATTAAGCGATGCAGCCAAAGACATGCAGAAATATGTGGCAAACCTGCAGAACTGGCGGAAAAATGCCACGGTCATTCACAACGGGAAACTGATGCATTTTATTCCTGAAAACGGAACTTATGCGTATTTCCGTTATACCGATAACGAAGCAGTGATGGTCATTCTGAATAAAAACGAAGAAGAAAAAACGATTACTACAGATCGTTTTAAGGAAGTGATGGATGGTTATCGTTCAGGGAAAGAAATTATAAGCGGACAGCAAATATCAGACATCAGCAGCATTACTGTTCCGGCAAAATCGGCTGTTGTTGTTGAATTGAAAAAGTAACGAATAAGAACACTGATAACACAGATTAGGAAGATTTTCGCAGTTATAATCTGTGCTATCAGTTATAACCGTGTCATCAGCGTTTCATAATTATGAAGAAACTATCAATCCTACTTATTTTTTTGGCTTTTTCTGCCTGCCAGTCTCCTCAAAAACAAGAAGCGGATCAGTCAGCATCTTCTAAAGGGAAACTGGTGGTTTACCAGGTTTTTACCCGTTTGTTTGGAAATACAAACACCACCAATAAACCGTGGGGAACCATTGAAGAGAATGGTGTTGGCAAGTTCAATGATTTTACCGACCGGGCGCTGGATGAGATCAAATCGATGGGAGTGACGCATATCTGGTACACCGGCGTTCCGCACCACGATGTGATCCGCGATTACACCGCTTATGGCATTTCGAACGACGACCCGGATGTGGTAAAAGGGCGTGCAGGTTCGCCTTATGCCATCAAAGATTACTACAATGTGGATCCTGATCTGGCGGTTGATCCGGCCAAAAGAATGGAAGAATTTGAAGCGCTTATCGACCGAACGCATCAACACGGGATGAAAGTAATCATCGATATTGTTCCCAATCACGTTGCCCGGAATTACCATTCAATTTCGAGCCCGGAAGGTGTAGCTGATTTTGGTGAGAACGACGATACTTCGGTGGAATATGCACGAAACAACAATTTCTATTACATACCGGGCGAAGCTTTTAAGGTACCTGAAAGTAAAAATGGCTACTTTCCTTTGGGTGGCGAAAAGCACCCGATGGCTGACGGTAAATTTGATGAATATCCGGCTAAATGGACGGGAAATGGCTCGAGAAAAGCGCAACCTGATTTTTACGACTGGTACGAAACCGTTAAAGTGAATTACGGAGTTCGTCCGGACGGGACCTATGATTTCGATGTTCTGCCGGGAGGTTTTGATAAAAAGGATTACCGCGGGCATTTTGAATTTTGGAAAGACAAAGATGTCCCGGATTCGTGGAAGAAATTCAGGGATATTGCACTGTTTTGGCTTGATAAAGGGGTAGACGGTTTTCGTTACGACATGGCAGAAATGGTTCCGGTTGAATTCTGGAGCTACATGAATTCGGCGATCAAAATGAAAAACAAGGAGGCTTTTCTTTTGGCCGAGGTTTATAATCCGGCTTTGTACCGCGATTACATTTTTAAGGGAAAAATGGATTATCTGTACGACAAGGTGGAACTGTATGATACTTTGAAACACATTATGCAGGGCCACGGAAGTACCGATCATCTTCCGGCAATTTACAACGGTCTGGCTGACATTGAACACCACATGCTGCATTTTCTGGAGAACCACGATGAACAACGTATTGCAAGTGCTCCTTTTGCCGGAAATGCTGAAAAAGGAAAACCGGCGATGGTAGTTTCGACCTGCTTGAGCACCTCTCCAATACTGTTGTACTTTGGGCAGAATGTAGGAGAACCGGGGGACGGAGATATGGGTTTTGGCAGCGAATCGCGGACGTCGATTTTCGATTATTGCGGAGTCCCTGCACACCAGCGCTGGATGAACAACGGAAAATTTGACGGGGGACAGTTGAGTCCTGCTGAAAAAGAGCTAGATCATTTTTATAAAACGTTACTGAGCTTCTCGGCACATTCAGAAGCGCTGATGGGAGCGTACAGGGAGATTCATTCATTCAACCGCCAAAATACAGAAGGATATTCTGATAAAGTGTTTTCGTTTGTTCGTTGGAAAGGCGATGAGCGGCTTATAATCGTTAGTAATTTTGAGGAAAAGGAACATGCGTTTCAGCTAAGAATCGATGAGGAAACACTTGAACAATTGGAACTTGAAGACGGCACATTTTCGTTGGTTGATCAACTAAGTGGACGTGAAGATTTACAGCTGATTGTAAAAGAAGGAGAGGGAAGCATTTACCTCGATTTGCCAGCGTTGGAATCGTACATTTTGAAAGTTAAAGAATAGAACTAAAGTTTTAAACCTTTTTTATAACCGATTGTTTCATAGAACAAAGATTGAATAAAATTACTCACCATAGAGATGGTTTGGTTTTTGGTTTAGTTTAGGTTTAGGTTGATTGAGAAAGGGTTGGTAGAGAATACCAACCTTTCTTTTTTTGTGATAGTGTCTCGTCCTGAAATAGCGTTACACAAAAAGTAGCGTTATGAAAGAAATCAATCATTCACAGTACGTTAAGCGTACACAGAAGGACTATTCGATGTCCTTTAAATTGCAAGTTGTCACTGAG
>NZ_JALGYW010000025.1 GCF_023111095.1 Maribellus sp. YY47 | reverse complement strand
AAACAAGATACCATTAAAATTAAAAGCTATAAAAGAACAGACCGTTTCAAAGCTAGCTTTGAAACGGTCTGTGAATCTATTAACTTAGTCCAATAATCTGTAACGCTTATTTAGGACTAGTCATAGTTTGTTTTAATCTAATTTGAGTACAGCAAGGAATGCTTTCTGCGGGACTTCCACGTTTCCAATCTGCTTCATTCTTTTTTTACCTTTTTTCTGCTTTTCCAACAGTTTTCGTTTACGGGTAATATCTCCTCCGTAACATTTAGCGGTTACGTCTTTTCGAACTGCTTTTATGGTTTCACGGGCAATGATTTTTGCACCGATTGCAGCCTGAATTGCAATGTCGAACTGTTGTCTTGGAATTAACTCTTTCAGTTTTTCGCACATGCGACGTCCGAAATTGTAAGCATTGTCAAAGTGGATCAATGTGGAAAGCGCATCCACCATTTCTCCGTTCAACAGAATGTCGAGACGCACCAGTTTGGCGGGTTTGTATCCATTCATGTGGTAGTCGAACGATGCGTATCCTTTTGATATACTTTTTAATTTATCGTAGAAGTCGAAAACAATTTCGCCCAAGGGCATATTGAAAATTAATTCAGCACGTTCGGCGGTCAGGTAATTCTGGCTAACCAGTTCACCTCGTTTGTCCAAACAAAGTGTCATAACCGAACCGATGTAATCGGAGGCGGTGATAATGTTGGCCCGGATGAATGGTTCGTCAATTTCGTCAATCGTACTTGAAGAAGGCATTCCGGACGGATTGTAAACCGTTTGTGTGGTCCCGTCAGTTAAATGAACCTGGTACGAAACGTTGGGGACTGTAGTTATAACAGACATGTCAAATTCGCGCTCCAGACGTTCCTGGATAATTTCCATGTGTAACAATCCCAGGAATCCACAGCGGAATCCAAAACCAAGAGCTGCTGACGATTCCGGTTCGAATGTCAGTGATGCATCGTTTAGCTGAAGTTTATCCATTGCGGCCCGCAGGTCTTCGTAGTCTTCCGCGTCAATCGGGTAAACTCCTGCAAATACCATCGGTTTTACCTCTTCAAAGCCTTCGATAGCTTTGTCGCATGGTTTGTTAACATGAGTAATGGTATCTCCAACTTTAACTTCTTTGGCGGTTTTTATGCCGGAAATAATATAGCCCACATCTCCGGGGCCTAAAACGTCCCGGGGGTGAAGTCCAAGTTTTAGTACTCCCACTTCGTCGGCATCATACTGTTTGCCGGTGGCCACAAACTTAACCAGGTCTTTTTTCCGGATCTGGCCATTTATGATTTTGAAGTATGCGATGATTCCTCTGAATGAATTGAAAACTGAGTCGAATATCAAAGCCTGCAGCGGAGCATCGGGATCTCCTTTGGGTTGCGGTATTTTATGAATAATTGCACTCAGAATCTCTTCAACACCTTCACCTGTCTTTCCACTGGCACGGATAATATCTTCATGGTCGCAGCCAATCAGGTCGATAATTTGTTCTTCCACTACCTCCGGCATGGCATTGGGTAGGTCCATTTTATTTAACACCGGAATAATTTCCAGGTCGTGTTCAATTGCCAAATAGAGGTTTGAGATGGTTTGTGCCTGAATTCCCTGTGTGGCATCAATAATCAGCAAAGCGCCTTCACAGGCAGCAATCGATCTTGAAACTTCGTAAGAAAAATCCACGTGTCCGGGAGTGTCGATCAGGTTCAGTTTGAAATCTTTGCTTTCATACTGGTAATCCATTTGGATGGCATGACTTTTAATCGTTATGCCCCTTTCCTGTTCAAGCTCCATACTGTCAAGGACCTGGGCATGCATTTCACGTTCGCCAACCGTTTTGGTGAATTCTAAAAGACGATCAGCAAGGGTGCTCTTCCCATGATCAATATGTGCGATGATGCAAAAATTTCGTATGTTTTCCATTTACTAAACCATTATAAACTTTTTGAAAGCAGGCTTTCTCAATTTGCCGCAAAGATATTTAATTTTTCAAATTCCCATGTGTATAAATAGACTGTCACGCTAATTTATCTGGCTGCTAAACGGTTTTGTAATAATGCGATACGTTGATGTAGTATGAAAGTTCATCTGTTGAGCTTTCATTATTAGGATTTATTAAGAATTCAGTCTTGGTTTAGGCCCGACTTTTGTAATGCTTACTTTAGGTTCTCTAAAGAAATGGTTGGAAACTACGAAAATGTAAAAAGTTGTTAAAAAAGGTTCGTGTTTCAATGAAAAAAAGCGGATGTGAATTTTTGGCACGGTAATTGTGGAATGTTTTGTAGCATGAAAACAATTAAACTGGAAAACAGAAAACAGTTTTTTTAGAAACAATAAAGATACTTCACAGCAATTTGCTGTTTTTTCATAAGTTTGGTTTAGTTAGGTTTAGTTTTGATCCCGGGGTGTTGACCCCGGGATTTTCTTTTATAAATCTTTTTGTTTGAAGTATTCAATTTTTCCGCTTAAAGCAATCTCTTTTACTTTTTCAATTAACGCTAATCTTTCGTCTTCGTGAAGTTGAGAGAACGAGCGTGCCAGTGCAATTTTCTCACGCATGTAAGTCGCGTTTTCATTTCCGGAAATGAGCACGCTTACCGGTAGTGACCAGACAAAATGCATGGCCTCTTTAATACTTAGATAATTCGGAATCAGAGGGTCTTCCGTAGTCCAACCCGCTTCTTTCTTATTGGCGAAGAATCGTCCGTCGGCCAGTGATTTTATCGCCAGGACTCCCATATTTCGTTCCATGGCTTCAGGAAGCACATTTTGTGTAAAACTGAAATAAGTCTGATCAAGCACATTCACCGGCATAAGTACGGTATCGAACATATTGTTTTCTGCTGTTCGTTCGAGCATGTGTTTGTGCGCGAACGGATTCTGATGCCCGGTAAATCCCAGGTATTTCACTTTCCCTTCCTGTTTGGCTTTTAACAAAACTTCTAAAACGCCATTCGAAATTCTGTCGTCTACATCTTGCGGAGTGGATATGGCATGCACCTGGAAAAGATCAAGCTGATCTACTTTTAGCCTGCGCAATGAACCTTCGAGGTGTTCTCTCACGGTTTTGGCATCCCGCCCGGTCGACTTGGTCATCAGAAAAATCAGATCGCGGTATTTTGGGGTGAGGTATTTGCCGTAACGTTCCTCACTTCTTCCTGCCGAGTAACTTTCAGCGGTATCGAAAAAACGAACGCCTCCTTCCAGTGCCGCCTCAATTACTTCTTGTGCGTCTCGTTCGGTTGTCCATCCAATATGATAGCCACCTGTTCCGAGCATGGTTACAAACTCGTCTGTTCTGCCCAGTTTGCGTTTGGGGAGTACTTCGCCCAAACGATCTGAACTGTAATCTTTTGCAAGTGCTGTTGATGGCGCAAGACTCAGTCCGGCTGTGAGTCCCGCCAGCGATTTCAGGAAGGTTCTTCTGTCGTTCATCTTGTAAGTTTTTTTGAATTTGTAGGATATGTTTTTATTCAATATACTTCATTCCCGTGAATAGGTTTCTATATTTCGGAAAAACATTTTGTTAATCGGCGAATGTTCTTCAGTTATTGGGTCTCTTTTCTGCTTTGGTGTTTTTCCATATATTGTATAAATAATATGCATACCGATATTTGTTGTAACGGATGCACAAAAGCTAAAATTATGGCAATGCCCGTTTATCCTTGTATCTGGTTTGATAACCAGGCAAAAGAAGCAGCTTCTTTATATTGTTCAGTATTTAAAAATTCCCGTATTATTTCCGAGTCTCCGATTGTTGTCTCATTCGAATTAAACGGGAAAAAACATATGGCTCTCAACGGCGGGCCAATGTTTTCAATTACTCCTTCGATCTCTCTTTTTGCTACCTGCGATTCGGAAGAAGAAACAAACAGAATTTGGGACGAGCTGGCAAAAGACGGGAGTGTTCTTATTCCCATCGGTACTTATCCGTGGAGTGAAAGGTATGGTTGGTTAAAGGATCGTTTTGGAATGACCTGGCAAATTTCATCTTCGGGAGCGAAGGACGGAAATCTCCGGATTATTCCGTCATTACTTTTTACTGATGAAAAATTTGGGAAAGCGGCTGAAGCCGTCAGTTTTTACTTGGGAATTTTTGAAAATACATCGTTGAATGAAATGCAGAAATATCCGGAAGGAGATGCAAATGCCGGTAAGACTCTTTATTCTGAGTTTAGTTTGAATACCGCTGAATTTATTGCGATGGACGGTCCCGGCGAACACCATTTTGATTTTTCGGAGGGTGTGTCGTTGGTGATTGAGTGCGAGGATCAACAGGAAATTGACCATTACTGGGAGAAGCTGACTGCCGGAGGGCAAGAAAGTATGTGTGGTTGGTTAAAAGATAAATTCGGCGTTTCGTGGCAGGTATTTCCGAAAATTCTCAATCAACTGATGAGTGATCCGGAAAAAGCAGCACGGGTTTTCGAGTCATTCAAAAACATGCGCAAGTTCGAGATCGATAAACTGGATGTGGGTTAAAAGTATGCAGTCTTATTGTACTTTCTTTTAGGTCGATTACACTGACTAACTATTTAATCGTCGTCATCGTCGTCGTCTTTTCCGGCGTATTTTGCCGGGTACGATTTATCTCCCATGGTGGCTGCCCAAATGATGCGGTTAAAAAGAGCATCATTACCTGCATCAACCCGGTCAAACTGCGGATGCATGCTTTTCTTGGCATAATGCAATGCCGATCCGTTAAGTTTGGACAGATCAGGATTCATTTCATCTAAAGCAATATTATTGGGCAAGGAAACAAACGAGCTGTTGTTGGGTGTAGCGCCAAAACAATCAAACATGGGCATAGCTGTTGCATCCTGAATGTTCATGGGCGGAATTCCCAAAATCTGTTCAATGGTCCGTACCATCGAAACCTGGTTGTAGTTGGTATGGTTGGTTGCGCCTAAACGAGTGTACGGACTAACAACCAATCCAACGGTGCGGTAAGCCGAAACATGGTCCCATCCTGCCTGAGAATCGTCTTCAGTTACAAAAATGACAGTGTTCTCCCAGAAACGGCTTTTCGAGATGGCTTCGATAATTTGACCCAATGCCACGTCATTGTCGGCTACCATGGCGCGTGGAGTGGGTAAACCCGGACGTGTGCCTCCGGTATGATCGTTGGGTAGTGCCACCACCAACAGTTCCGGCCACTGGTCTCCGTCCATTTTTTCATATTCGTTTAATTCGTCGATAAACGATTGGGCACGCAGAACGTCCGGAATCTTGTGGCTGTCGTATCCCGGGTAGTTTTTGCTTAAAATTCCCTCTGCCGGAGCAATCGTGGTGTGGTTGGTGAATTCAAACTTCTCCCCGTTTTTAAAACCATTGTAAATTGATGTCCAGGTGGCATCTTTGTCAAATTTGGGAACACAGGCTTCACCGTAAATTCGGACGCTTTTTCCGTGGTTAAGTGCATTGTTCCAGATAAATCCGGTGGGGGCATATACCAGGGCATCTGTTTGTACATGCGGGTAACTCCGGAACCAGGCCCGTACATTCTTTTCCACATAGTCTGTAACCATGGCCATGTCGGTCCACTGATGGCCCTCTGCCGAACATTTACCCGATGCGTAGAAATTGTCAAGCAGTAAGAAATCACGACATAGTTTATGAATGTTCGGTGTTACTTCTTCTCCAAAATTGCAAAGCGAAGGATCTCCGTCGCCTTCTTTCATATCTCCCAAAACCTGATCGTAGGTGCGGTTTTCCTTGATAATGTATACCACGTGTTTAAATACCGAAGGTTCTCCGATTCGGGCAGGAACCGGCACCGGCTCCACATTTTTTCTTGGAAGTTTTTTGGAGAGTGCAATTCGAAAATATTGGTTATTCGTTTCTACTTTTTTTGTGTATTGGGCCAGTTGTGCTTTATCCGGAACCGGAATAACCGAAACTGAAGCCATCATCCGGTGGCTATTGTACGATTTTTGCCCGCTTTCTTCCGAAACACTTGAAATACGGGCACCTTCTGCTTCAATGTTGGGCACGTACAAATGAGAGTCGTTCAAAATACAAACTCCGCCTGGGTAGGCTCCGGTAGGAATAAAACCGGTGAGCTTACTTTCAGTTGATTTGGATGTTGATGAAGCATTTTCTCCGAGTTCGATGACCGCCAGTGCATTGTCCATTCCGTTGGCAACGTAAAGTGTTTTTCCATCCGAAGTGATTCCCAATCCGTTAGGAGAATCACCAAAGTAAGGGTTCTTTTCGTCTCCCAGTTTTACCGGAATGGATTCAACAAGCTTGTCGGTTTTTGTATCAATGACCGATACATTGTCGCTGTTGGCGTTTGCCACGTAAAGAAAACGTTCGTCAGGGCTGGCGACGATATCGTTTGGATGTAAACCCACTTTAACTTCATTTATTAATGTTCCGGTTTCCGGATTGAAAACCGAAATTGTTCCTTCACGGGTAGCACCTGTTACCGGATCCACTTTTGCCGATCCCCACGGTACGCCTGCCACGTTTTTGTCGTTTTCGTCGGGAACAGAGCCGCCCCAGTTGGTTACATATATTTTACCGGCAGTTTTAACAACCCCATACGGTGCAACTCCTGTAGCTGCGGTCCATAAAACAGCTCCTGTTTCAACGTTTTGCTTTACCAGTTGATTATTGCCGTTCAAAGCCACGTAAAATACGGTTGACCCTTTTTCTTTTTGAACTGTCAGTTCGTTGGGAAGGGCTGAAGACGCAGGTGCCACGGCATCAAAACTGTATTTCTCAGCCAACTGCAATTTCCTGCCATTCCACACAGTTTTTATTACATACGATTTTCCTCTTCCCGACGCGCTTACGTATAGTTCGTTGCCGAGCCAGCTGATTCCTGAAAAAGTATTCATCACACTTTCTCCGGTTAAATCTTTCAAAGTTACTCGTTCGGCAATTTTGTTTTTTTCGGTTGAAATGATTACGATGGAATAACGTCCTTCAACGGCCACCCACTTTCCGTCAGGCGATGCAGCGCAATCGAGCGCATGGTTTTCCTGATTGGAATCGCCAAAATAAAGCTGTTCTCCTGCCGGATCGATCCATCGGTTAAAAGGCATCAATACCGGCAAATTATCGTCGGTTAGTGTTTCCTGTTCGAAGGCGCTCAGGTGTTTGGCTTGCTGTTTTTTATCTTTTTTACTTTGTGCTGTGCCGCTCAGTGACAGGCCTGTAACGAAAACAATCAGCAGAACATTAAGGAATAACTTCATTTTTGAACTTGTTGGTTGGTAAAGGTATTTGTCTTTTTATGCTTCAATAGTTTTGGCTATTGACAACTGCTAAGATAAATCTATTTTCCTCCGAAGACTTTACTGTCATCTTGATTTGACTGAATTTATTTAAAAAGTAATAGCATTCTGTAGTATAACCGGTTCGCATTAGGCTTTAACAACTTCGGTGCCGTCAGAGAAGTGCGCAAAACGACCTTTTGTTCTCTCAAAAACCTGATCGGGGCGGGGCCACGGCCAGCCGCCGTATTCGGTTATTCGGTAGTCGTTAAAGGCCTGCTGAATTTCAGCTTCCGAATTCATTACAAAGGGACCGTACTGAACCACCCGCTCGCCAATCGGTTTTCCCTGCAACAGCAGAAGCCGGCTTGCTGCCGGTCCGTTTTCAATGCTTAGTTTTTGTGAAGCATCGAGTTCTATTGCTTTTCCCGGTTGTATTTTGTTGCCTTCCAGTGTTATGGATTCTCCTTCAAAAAAGTACAACATCCGGTTCACATCGGGGCTGGCAGGCGGTATTTCCCAGATGGCGTTCTTTTCCATGCTTAGTTGCCAAATGGCGACTTCGTGGTCTGGGTCGGAAGCCCACGATTCGGGTGTAGGTTCAGGAGCCTGAACATCGGCGATGTCACCTGCCACCACATCAACGGTGGTTTTCCTGTGGCTGACATCTTCAAAAACAAGGGCAGGAATATCTTCACTCCAAAGCATTTTATAAGCTGGTGTAGCCATTTTTTTCGAGGCGGGAAGATTGAGCCAGATCTGGAAAAGTTCCGTAGTGTTTTCATTTTCCTGATCGAGTAAAGGAAACATCTCGGAATGTTGCAACCCGCTGCCCGCAGTCATCCATTGCACATCGCGGTTGCCGTATCTGCCCGCGCCGCCTGCCGAGTCGGCATGATCGACCATACCTTGCAAAACAAAGGTTACGGTTTCGAAACCACGGTGCGGATGGGCCGGAAATCCGGGAACTTTATCGCCGTGGTACATGCGCCAGCCATCTTTTGTCACAAAATCGTTGCCAATGTTACGGCCCAGTAACGAGGCTGTCGGCCCCATTTCGTTGTTGGCTTTTGGATAATGATCGAGATGGTGAACACAAAACAAAAATGGATCGAGTGTGGGCCACGGAAATCCAAGCGATTGGATGCGTTTTATTTTATTTGTCATTGCCTGCATTATTTTGTTCAGAATTTCTGTTCTGGAAATCGTACTATCAAAACGACAGGGGAGAAGGATTGTTCTACCGGATGTTTTGATTTAACTAATATTTAATTGGGATCGTACTCAATAGCCGGTCTTCGGATGAAATTATGTTGTCTAATAGGTTTGCTGATGTTGTGAAGTGGCTGGTTTTCTGTTAATTTAGAAGCCTGTTTGAACTACAGCAATCAAACCGTAAAAACCGAATTCCATGAAAATCCTGAACCGCTTTTTTATTCCAGTCTTAGCGCTTCTGTTGCTGACTTCGTGCGATACCCTGTTTTCATCGAAAGGAAAGGTAATTGACAAGGATACTCACGAGCCGCTCAGCGGAGTGACAGTTAATTTTAAGAATATCGATTCGGTCTATACCGACACGGCCGGGTATTATACCTTCCACAAGGTGTTGTTTGGTTATACGGGCAGCCTGGAGATGCTTCTGTCGAAAGAAGGATACAAAAGCAGGCACATTTCCTTTCGGTCCGGTAAGGCAGACCCGCAGAATATGCTGATTGAAATGGAACGGAGGGAAACAACGCAGTCTGACCGAGTGTTCGAACCGCGCTGGGTTTCCATGATGTATTATATAAATATGTATGTAATTTCGCTGCTCAACGTGCTCACCCTACTGTTTGTTATTTTCAAAAAAGGAATAAAACGAAAAGCGCTTTGGATTTGTGCGATAGTCCTGCTGAATCCAACTTTTTTCCTGTCGGTCACCAATGGGAATATTTCGCAGTTCCTACCGCTTAACGGCCCGGTTTTTCTGGCACATTTCGCGACTTATCCCTTTTCGCTGAAGATTGTGCTTCCGCTGGGTACGCTCTTATTTTGGGTGCTGTATGTGTGGCTCCGAAATAAGTTGATAAGGGAAAAGAGCTAAACGAAACTGCCCTGCTTTACGCTTTCAGTTTCGCTTTTATAGCTTCCACGGTATTTTTTGCATTTCCAATAAACAGTTCGCCGTCGATTTCAAAAACAGGGCGTTTCAAAAAGGTGTAGTCACTTAACAGCAGTTTTTTGTAATCAGCGTCTTTATTAACAGGAGTTTCGGCCAGCACTTCTTTCAGCTTTCGTGCCCGTTTGTTCACCAGTTCCTCGTAACTGCCTGTAAACTGGTAGAAATGATCCACCTGTTCTTCGGTTACCGGCGAGAATTTGATGTCCTGTTGTTCAAAACTGTCGTCAACTCCCACTTCTTTCATAATTCGCCGGCAGGTATCGCAGGTGGATAAAAAATAAACTTTCCGCTTCATTTTACGTGTTTTGAAGCGGAAAGATAAGCAGGAGGCTCTGAATAAAAAAATACTTTAGTGTCAGGTTAAGCTTTACGATTGCTTCTCCCGATGTATAGGGATCGGAATGACACACAATTCAAGGACTTTAACAGTTTAACAACACCGTCATTGCGAGCGCAGTGAAGCAATCTGTTGTCTATAACTATGTTTTAACCGGAAACAGTTATCAAGTACTATGTTGCGTATCGCCTAGAACGAGATGTCGTACAGGTCCTGGCCGTCTTCCAAAAAGGTTTTTACACTGATGTCGGTCATCGGGTGTTTGATCAGCTGCATGAGTAACTCCGGACTGATGGTGGCCGAGTGAGCGCGTTTCATGCTTACGCGGTAAATCTGGTCAACGGTTTTGAAGCTCGCCGCCAGTACCTTGGTGTTGAGTTCGTACTCGATAATGTTTTTGGCAATGTCGCCCACCACGTCAATTCCGTGCGACGAAATGTTGTCCAAACGGCTCACGTACGGCGCTACAAAATCGGCGCCTGCCTTGGCGGCTACCAGTGCCTGTTGCTGGGTGAAAATAGCAGTGGCGGTTACATTAATTCCGGCATCTTTTAAAATCGACATGGCCTTGTAACCCTGCGGTGTTACCGGGATCTTGGTGTAGTAGTTGTCGCCCAAATCAAAATACGTTTTGTACTTTTTGGCTTCGCGCACAATGTCTTCGGCATTTTCGCTCATTACCTGAACGTGGATCATCCCGTCGCCCACAATCGCTTTGATTTGTTCAATAGCTACCGAAAGCGGTTGCCCTGCCTGTTTCAGGATGGTTGGATTGGTGGTTACTCCTTGTAGCGGAAAGAATTCATATAGATTTTTCAAGGCTTCTATATCAGCCGTATCTGCCATGTAAATCATAGTCAATTACTTTTTGTGGTGGGGTTTGAGTTCGTCTATTGGTTTCTTCGAAATAACAGGTACAAAGTTTAGCAAAGTTTACCGAACTCCGAACTTATTGGCGCTGAAACTGATAAAGTTTACTTTTTCTTCAGATGCGGGAAGGGGATCAGGTTTTTTGTTGTAAGTAAAGCACGAAGCCTGCATGGGATTTTATGTTTTAAAGCTTATTGACCGTGTCAATGACTTGAAAAATTGCCCGGTGACTCTATTGACCGTGTCAATAGCATGAAAAATTGTTCCGGCACCCCGTTGACCGTGTCAATGACATGAAAAACTGTTCGGTAAGGCTTTTGACCGTGTCAATACGATGAAAAATTGTTCGGACAAGTCATTGCCTGTGTCAATAGCATGAAAAACTGTTCCGACAGTCCTTTGACCGTGTCAATGACATGAAAAACTATTCGGTAAGGCTTTTGTCCGTGTCAATGACATGAAAAACCGTTCGGTGGTATTAATGCACAATGAAATTAGCCCTGAAGGGGCGAAACCGTAACTCAATTGCTTGTGAGAATTTCTATCCATAAAACAATCATGATTCACAGGAAGCACCAACAGATGTGAAAATTAAGAAGCTTACTCTTATCCAGAATATCCAATGCAAAATTCCCAATATCCAATTTCCATGATTTTGTTGGATATTTTACATTCAAAATTGGGAATTGGATATTTTTAAAAATAGACTTTCATAAAAAAAAGGCACCCCCTCGCGGAGATGCCTTTCCAAATTTATCGGATTGCTATTACTTTTTCTCTTTAAGATCGATCACCAAATTCAGTTCATCTAACTGTTCGTTGGCAATTGGTGCGGGCGAGTCGATCATTACATCGCGACCGGCGTTGTTTTTCGGGAAGGCAA
This sequence comes from Maribellus sp. YY47, assembly GCF_023111095.1. Lineage (GTDB taxonomy): Bacteria > Bacteroidota > Bacteroidia > Bacteroidales > Prolixibacteraceae > Draconibacterium. The sequence continues at coordinate 54,201 of NZ_JALGYW010000025.1, read as the reverse complement.
TTACGTCGCGGATTGTATCGAGCCCGGCAAACATTGATACCAAACGGTCGAAGCCAAAGGCGATACCGGCATGTGGCGGCGCACCGTATTTAAAGGCGTTCATCAGGAAGCCAAACTGTGCCTGTGCCTGTTCGGGAGTAAAGCCCAGTTTGTCAAACATTTTTGCCTGTAACTCCGAATTGAAGATTCGCACCGAACCTCCGCCAATTTCAACTCCGTTAATCACCAGGTCGTAGGCATTGGCACGAACTTTTCCCGGATCGGTATCCAGCAGCGGAATATCTTCGGGCTTGGGCGAAGTAAACGGGTGGTGCATGGCGTAAAAACGTTGGGTGTCTTCGTCCCATTCCAAAAGCGGGAAGTCGACCACCCACAAAGGTTTGAAAACATTTTTATCGCGCAGTCCCAGCTGGTTGCCCATTTCAAGCCGCAGTGTGCCCAGCGCTTCCTGCATGTGTTTTTTGTCTCCCGAAAGTACCAGGATCAGGTCGCCGGCTTCAGCACCGGTAATTTCTGCCCAGGTTTTCAGGTCTTCTTCCGAATAAAATTTATCGACCGATGATTTGAAGGTTCCGTCGGCATTGCATTTTACATACACCAAACCTTTGGCGCCAATTTGCGGACGTTTTACCCACTCGGTCAATCCGTCAAGCTGTTTGCGGGTGTACTCCGAACAGCCTTTGGCAGCAATCGCTCCCACATATTCGGCTGCATCAAATACGCCAAAACCTTTTCCTTTTACAGTTTCGGTCAGCTCACTAATTGTCATTTCGAAACGGGTATCCGGTTTGTCAGAACCGTATTTTTCCATGGCTTCGCTGTAAGGTATCCACGGGAAATCTTCCACTTCAACACCCAGCGTTTCTTTGAACATGTACTTGGTAAGGCCTTCGAACATTTCGAGCACGTCTTTCTGTTCCACAAACGACATTTCGCAGTCGATTTGGGTAAACTCAGGCTGACGGTCGGCACGGAGGTCTTCGTCGCGGAAACATTTTACAATCTGGTAGTAGCGGTCGAAACCGGCCACCATCAACAGTTGTTTGAATGTTTGCGGCGACTGCGGCAAAGCATAAAACTCACCGGGATTCATACGCGACGGAACTACAAAGTCGCGGGCACCTTCGGGAGTCGATTTGATCAGCACCGGAGTTTCGGTTTCGATAAAATCTTTGCCGTTGAGGTAATTGCGGACGGCGTGTGCCATTTTTGCACGCAAAATCAGGTTATCACGCACCGGAGCACGGCGTAAATCGAGGTAACGGTATTTCATGCGCAGCTCGTCGCCACCGTCGGTATCGTCCTGAATGGTAAACGGAGGAATATCGGATTGGCTTAAAACTTTAATATCGCTCAGTGCGATTTCGATCTCACCGGTTGGGATATTCTTGTTTTTGCTCGAACGTTCGCGAACGGTTCCTTTGGCCTGAATCACAAATTCGCGGCCCAGTCCATCCAAAATGGAAGCCACCGAAGCATCGGTTTGTTCGTCAACTACCAACTGAGTAATTCCGTAGCGGTCGCGCAGATCGATAAAGCTCATGGCTCCCAGGTCGCGGATGCGCTGCACCCAACCTGAAAGGGTAACTTCCTGGTTTACATTTTCGATGCGTAGCTCGCCGCAGGTATGTGTTCTGTACATGATGTCTGTCTTTTTATTCGGTTGCGAAAATAAGAAGATTTTGGCAATTTTGTCCGACATTTGTCGCCTTAACTTGTGTGATAACCAAGAATTATGCTTCTGGCAGAAAGAACAGGAGCAAGGGAGAAAATGAAAGAAGAATTAAAGGGGATTTGCAGCCATGATTGAGCCATTTAACGACGAGTATTTTATGAAAAAGGCTTTTGCCGAAGCTTTGCAGGCCTACGACAAAGGAGAAGTTCCGGTAGGAGCAGTGGTAGTTTCGAAGGGGAAAATTATCGCACGTGCCCACAATCTCACCGAAACGCTGAACGATGTTACGGCTCATGCCGAAATGCAGGCGATTACTGCAGCCGCTAATTTGCTGGGCGGAAAATATTTAAACGATTGTGTTTTGTATGTTACGCTGGAGCCTTGTGTAATGTGTGCCGGAGCGCTGGGTTGGTCACAAATTGGCAAAGTGGTTTTTGGAGCGCACGACGAAAAACGGGGCTTCAAAAAATACGCAGCACAGGCGCTTCATCCTAAAACTGAAATTGTAGGTGGAATTCTCGAAACCGAATGCCGTGAGTTGATGCAGGATTTCTTTCGGAAAAAACGGTAGGATTTTAGTATTCCTTTGTTCTATTACAATTGCAGTACAAAATTAGATTGCTTCACTACGTTCGCAATGACCTATTGATTGATCGTCTTTTGAGGAGGGTTTGGTTGGCGGAATGCCGCCAACCAAACCCTCTATCAATTATAATGCATGAAGCGCCTGTCATTGCGATCCCGATGTATCGGGAGAAGCAATCTCAAATTTTAACCAGATCTAATGTTTCTTTTTTTCTATTCAGAAACCTCAAACCCGATCTTTTTCAAATCATTCCAAAAGCCGGGATAAGATTTGGTAACCACCATCGGATCTTCGATTTGCATCGGAAGTCCGGCCAGCGCCATGGGAGCAAATGCCAGCGCCATCCGGTGATCGTGATAAGTTTTTATAACCGGATTGTCGTCTTTCATTTCCATATCCAGTTTACCATCCCAGGCGAGTTCGCCGTGTTCCGGTTCTGTTAACGCAGCACCAAACTTCGCCAATTCGTTTTGCAAAGCTGCAATACGATCGGTTTCCTTGATCTTCAGTGTTTTCAATCCGGTGAAATGGAAGGGAATACTTTTGGCTACACACAAACAAGCCATGGTTTGCGCCACATCCGGGTTTTCGATAAAGTCAAGATTTAAACGATCGGGTTGGTTATTTTTTGTTTTGCTGAGGAGCACACCGTTTTTCTCCTGAATGGATTCCACACCAAAATGCTCAAACCAGGCGGCAATGTCGGCATCGCCCTGCAGGCTGTCGAGTACCAGGTTTTCCATCAGTATCTCGCCCGAATCAACAAGCGCCATAATCTGGTACCAGTACGAAGCTCCCGACCAGTCGGCTTCGCAGGTATAATCGATCGGGAAATAACGCTGTTCGGGAACGATAATTTCGTTTTTATGCCACTGGTAGCGAATGCCAAATTTGCCCATCAGTTCCAGTGTCAGTTTTATATAAGAGCGCGAAGTAGCGTCGCCTTTCAGATTCAGTGTCAGGCCACTTTCGAGTGTGGGTGCAATCAGTAACAAAGCTGTAATGTATTGGCTCGAGACGCTGCCGTCGAGTTGCAAGGTTTTTCCTGTCAGGTGCTTGCCAAATATTTTGAGAGGAGGACAACCTTCATTTTCCATGTATTCAATTTGGGCTCCCAGTTCGGTTAAAGCATCCACCAGAATTTTAATGGGGCGTTGTTTCATCCGGTCCGAACCGGTGATTTCCCATTCGCCAACCACTTTAGCCAAAAAAGCAGTCAGGAAACGCATGGCCGTTCCCGCGTGCCCGATATCAAACTTATTCGAGTTCGAATTAAGCGCGGCCTGCAGTACTTTGGTATCGTCGCTGTCCGAAAGGTTGCGGATCGGGTAGGGACTGTAACTCAGGGCATGGATAATCAACGCGCGGTTACTGATACTTTTCGACGCCGGAAGTTGTATGGTTCCCGACAAGTGTTTTATATCTGCTGAAATCTGGTAATTCATATGCTGGAAATTGTGAGGTAATAATTTGATTGAAAAACCGCTTACAAATTTCGGTAATATTCAAGCGCTTCCAAAATCAGTTCTTTGCTGCAGTTCTGGTTAATGGCAATTTTGCCAACCTCCGGCAGCAACGTAAAATTGATGCGCCCCGATTCATTCTTTTTATCGTGTGTCATCAGCTGGTAAAGCCTTTCAAAATCGCTTTCCGATATTTGGAATTTACCATAGATACTGAGCATCCACTGAGTAAGCGCTTTTAAATCATTTTCAGGGAAACCACACATTTTTACCGATAGGTACAGCTCCGCAATCATTCCATAGGCTACCGCATATCCATGCAGAACGGGGCGTTTTTGTTCCATCGCCAGGCTTTCAAATGCATGCCCGACCGTGTGCCCAAAGTTGAGTGCCTTGCGGATATTGTTCTCGGTAAGGTCGTTGGCAACAAAGTATTCCTTTACATTTACCGAATGCCGGATGATCTCCTGAAGATTATCATAATCGATGTTGTCGAAGTCGAAAGGTTTGAGTTCTGCCAGGTGTTCCGGATTATGAATTAACCCGTGTTTGATCATCTCGGCAAAGCCCGAAATCATATTTTCGCGGTCGATGGTTTTCAGAAAATCGGTATTGATAATCACGGCAACGGGTTCTTTAAACGTTCCCACTTCGTTTTTCAAGCCACTAAAATTAATGCCGGTTTTTCCACCCACCGAAGCATCGACCTGCGAAAGCAGCGTAGTGGGGATGTTCAGGAAATCGATACCGCGTTTGAATGTTGTGGCTGCAAAACCCGCCAAATCGGTGAGCATGCCGCCACCAATATTAATTAAAAGAGACTTGCGGTCGCAACCGTTTTGCGAAAGAAATCCCCAGATTTTACCGACAGATTCAATTTTTTTGTTGTGCTCTCCGGCCGGAATCACCACTTTCCTCACGCCCCATTCTTCGAAAAAAGCGTTGAATTTTGGAAGCCAAATTTCGTCCATCGTAGTTTCGGTGGCCAGAAATACTTTTCCTACCGGATATTTTTTAATGTATTCAACGAGTTCCTTCTCCAACTCGCGGGTGTATAATATTTTGGAATAAATTGTTGAATTTCCCATAAGTAGCTGCTAAATTGCGTTAAAGTTACAATAAAAATAAGTTTCGGATTTGTTTCTGAATAAGGACGGGCAAGTCTTAGAATTTTAATAACGAAGAATGAAGATAACGAACAGAAGGAGAGCGACCAGATATAAACGAATATTTTTCCTGGTAAGTATTGTGATTGCCTTGATTAGTCTTGCAGCGTTTTTATTTGATTATACCATTTACGGATTAGTAGGCGTTGGAGTATTTTCAGTGTGGTACTTGTTTTTTCTTGTAGCCGACTATCAGTATATACAATTTAATGATGAGCACGGAAGGATTGTTTTGCGGTATTACAAAGCTATCAGTTTTGGTTCAAAGGAATATAACTCTATCGAGTTTCCGCAGAATATCCTGCAAAATGCACACTTTGAAGATTCTTTTTTTGGTAAGCTTTCTGATCTTACCTTTTTAGTCCGGACCAAACGTGGAATTGCCGAATATCCTTCAGTAAGTTTATCTGCTTTGCCTTTTGAAGATCGCCTTCGGATAAAGGAAAGCCTGTTTAAGATTATGCGAAGTTAAGCCTTCAACATGGAAGACAACCTCAAATATAAAATAGCACTTTCGATGTTGCCCGGGATTGGCGGTATTCTGGCGAGAAACCTGCTTGCCTATGTGGGGAGCGTGGAGGAGATTTTCACATCGTCGCAAAAGGCCCTGATGAAAATCCCCGGAATCGGGGAGCTGAATGCCAAACGAATTCGTGCAGCCAACGTTCTGGAGAAAGCCGAAAAAGAACTGGAGTACATCCGGAAACACGAAATAAGAACAGCTTTTTATACGGATACAGATTATCCGCGACGTCTTAAAAATTGCATTGATTCTCCGATACTGATCTATTATAAAGGCCATTTTAATTTTGATGAACCACGTGTGATCAGTATCGTTGGAACACGCAATGCAACCGAATACGGGAAACGCATGATCGATGATCTGGTAAGCGCTTTTGCCGAAAGACAGTATGAAGTGTTGATTGTTAGTGGCCTGGCCTACGGGATTGATATTCATGCACACCGTGCGGCTTTGAAAAATAATGTTCCAACAGTTGGGGTACTAGCACACGGACTGGAAAGACTCTATCCGTCGTTGCACCGCGAAACCGCCATTCATATGCTCGAAAATGGTGGGTTGTTAACTGATTTTCCGAGCGGAACAAAGATTGATCCGCAGAATTTTCTAAAACGTAACCGTATTATTGCCGGTTTGGCCGATGCTACCATTGTTGTTGAGTCGGCCGTCAAAGGAGGAGCGTTGGTTACCGCTGATATTGCTTCATCTTATAATCGCGATGTTTTTGCCTTTCCGGGCCGCGCCGGTGACGTCTATTCAAAAGGATGCAATCAATTGATCCGGAACAACGGCGCTACTTTAATCGAAGGAATTGAAGATCTGGAATATTTTATGGGTTGGGAAACAACTGCAAAGAACAAAGCTGTTCAATCCAGCCTGTTTGTAGAATTAAATGCTGATGAGCAGAGAGTTGTGGATTTGCTTCAACAGGAAAAAGAACTTTTTATTGATCAGATTTCTGCTGAAGTTCAGCTTCCGGTAAGTCGTATCTCCTCGATGCTGCTGAATCTTGAGTTCAAAAATGTAGTTCAGGCCTTGCCTGGAAAAATGTATCGTTTAAGGTGATTTTTCGTTAAATCATTCATTCTCATTTAAGTTTTCTATTTTTGCGACGTTAAACGAACTCGCATTTTGATTTTTTCAAAAGAATGTTGTTGTTTGCGGGTTACATCGAATACCATTAATGGGTGACAATTGAATTGAGATGAAGAAAACATTTGAAGAATTAAAAATAGCAAAGTCGATACTAAAGTCGTTGGACGACATAGGTTTTGTATCACCAACTCCGATTCAGGAACATGCGATTCCTAAAATTAATTCGGGAGTGAATATTGTGGGTGTCGCACAAACCGGTACCGGGAAAACTGCTGCTTATCTGCTTCCACTTTTAACCCGTTTAAAAAAGCCGGAAGGAACAGATCCGAGGGTTTTGATTCTGGTGCCTACGCGGGAATTATCGATTCAGGTGGGGGAAGATATCGCTGAATTAACTTCGTATTCAGAATTGAGGCATGCTTCAGTGTTTGGCGGTATTGGCTGGACGAAGCACGCAGCTCTGCTGGAGCAAGGGGTTGATGTTCTGGTGGCCACGCCAGGAAGGTTAATGGATTTGTACAGGTCCGGAGCATTAACACTGAAAAAGGTAAAATACCTGGTGATCGACGAAGCCGACCGGATGCTCGATATGGGATTTATGCCGCAATTACGGCAATTGCAGGAAATTATTCCGGTAAAGAGACAGAACCTTCTTTTTTCTGCTACTTTTTCAGAAGAAATTGAGAAACTCTCGGAAGAGTTTTTGGATCATTACGAAAAACTGGAGATCGCGCCGTCAGCAACGCCGGTAAAACAGGTGACACAAACCGCTTACATGGTTCCGAATTACCGGACGAAGTTAAACCTGATTAAATATTTGTTGGAAGACGAAGAGAAATTCACACGTGTTGTCATTTTTGTGAAAACAAAGGAACATGCTGAAGGCGTTTTTAAGGTTGTTGAGCGAAAAGCTGAAGGGGAGAAGCGAATTCTTCACTCGAACAAAGCTCAAAATTCAAGGATAAATGCTATCCAGGCTTTTAAAAACGGTGAAATAAGAATATTGATTACAACCGATGTTTCTGCCCGGGGAATGGATGTGAGTCAGGTGAGTCATGTCATTAATTTTGATTTGCCCAACGATTACGACGATTACATTCACCGGATCGGACGTACTGCAAGAGCAGGTAATACGGGCGATGCCATTACCCTGATCGATCCCTCTGACGAATGGCACTGGGCTAAAATACAGCAACTGATTCGTACAAGCATTGACTTGTTGCCACTTCCCGATGCTGTAGAAGTTTCGGAAACCGAATTTGATGAAAACCAACAGCAACTGAGGGAGATTGACCGGCAGCGTAAGATTGATGATCCCACATTTCAGGGAGCTTTTCATCAGAAGAAAAAGAGAACAGGATCAAAACGTTCTTTTGATGATAAGTTTGCACGAACAAAAGTCCGGGGTAAAACAAAGAAAAGAAGATAAGCTGGTAAATGACAGCAAAAAAAAGGGAAGCTGTGCTTCCCTTTTTTTGTATAGCATCAATCTATTCTATAGTTCACGTTTTTTCCTTGATGAATAGTTAATGTTTAGTGCGGCCGACTTACGCAATTCCTGCTTAACATCGTTCACAATACCCATTTTTGTATTTTCATCAATCTTTAAAGACGTAATAATAGCATTACGTTCAGCTTCCACTCTTGCTTCACGCTCAGCAATTACATAATCCTGAACTTCGTCTACTTCAGCAAACTGATCGTTTAACTGAATACGTGAAGCTTTCCCGAATGTTTTTTGATACTGAGGTTGAGGTTCACCAATGTAGATGTAACTCACCAAAGATTTCTTTTCGAGTTTGCTCAATTCGGTAGCTTCAGGAAGACGCATCTTTACTTTCAAGGTTACTTCACGCATGGTGGTACTCACCATAAAGAAGAATAAAAGCATGAACACAATATCCGGCAAAGAAGCCGTTGAAATTGGAGGAAGTTCTTTCCCGCCATCTTTTCTAAATTTACTCATCTCTTATTCTTTTTAGATTTTACCTTTAGGCTCAGCTTCCGAAATCCTTTGTGGATAAATTTTACGAACGGCGTCTTGTTGGTCTGACGTAAGATTTTCGTATGGTTTTCCCCATTTTCGTTTAGCTAACTCGTCTCTTAATTCATTAATGGCAGCAACCAGCTCGTTTTGTACAGCAAGATACGTTCCGTATTGAGTATCAAGGTCATTTCGCAATGAAATTATGCCTTTGGTTACCAGAACTTCTCCGAAGAAAGGTATTTCCTTAGGTTCTTTTTCGGGCAGGTCTTTTTCGTCGTATGGATTTTCCATAAACTCTTTTGCCCTTTCGCGAAGATTTTCAATACGTTCGTAGTCTCCTTCCACCAACAAGTCGTTGTTTTTGTTTACCAGAACCACAAAGATGTTACGTTCGTTAACGTCAGTATCATCGTTCTGTTCAGGTGCCCATGGTGGAAGTTGTCTACGCAGACCGCTGTCAACGTCCATCGTGGTTGTTACCAGGAAAAAGATCAGCAACATGAATGCTATATCTGCCAAGGAGGCAGACGGTATTTCCGGCATTTTTCTAGACATAACTTTTCCTGTTTTTATTTACCACGAAACTAATTACTTAATTAAACGCATTACTGAAGATGATGCAACCGAAACAATCGCAAGTCCGATTAAAATATAAGTTGCATATAGTCCAGTATCTACCAATTTCGATACATTCTCGTTCAATGTTCCGTCTGTAATAAATTTATCAACACCTACAAACTGAGGAATCTCAGGAGATGCCATTAAATAAGCGATTACAAACACGGCGCCAAGGAACACGATCGAAATTATTCCTCCTTTTGCAGCTTTTTTGTCGGTGAACATGTGCAGCAGAGATGAAATAACTGCTACGCCAGCTCCGAAAGCTAAAAGTATATAAGCCCAAACCAGGTTGGAGTTTACCCAACTATTCATTGCGGGATCAGTATCAACTTCTTCGTTAATGTTTACCATCAACGAAACTACAAGTATTGCTGAAACAATGAGTAGAGCCCATAGTACTATCGTAACTATTTTTCCTGTTTTACCCATTTCTCAATACTCCTTATTATTTTTTCAAGTTATGTTTTACCAATAGGTCAAGCAACGAAATGGAAGCATCTTCCATATTGTTGATGATGCTGTCGATTTTAGCTACACAGTAGTTGTAGAAAATCTGAAGGATAATAGCAACAACAAGACCAGTTACAGTTGTGATCAAAGCGATTTTGATACCGTTAGCAACCAATGAGGGAGAAATGTCCCCGGCAACTTCGATAGCGTCGAATGCACTAATCATACCGATTACTGTACCCATGAAACCTAACATAGGAGCAAGAGCGATGAACAGAGCGATCCAGCTTAAACCTTTTTCCAAAAGACCAGCCTGAACACTTCCGTAAGAAATTACAGTTTTTTCTACTACATCAATACCGTGATCGAAGCGATCAAGACCTTGGTAGAAAATACTTGCAACCGGTCCGCGAGTATTACGGCAAACATCTTTTGCTGCTTCAACACCACCGTTTTCCAAAGCTTCTTCAACTTTAGCCAGTAATTTTTTAGTGTTGCTGGTAGCCAGGTTCAAATAAAGAACTCTTTCAATTGCGAAAGCCAAACCAAGAATCAATGTGATCAAAACGAACGACATGAAAGTTGGACCACCTTCGATGAATTTTTGTTTTAATTGGCTGTGTAATGATTTTCCTTCTTCAGCCGCAGCTGCCGCTTGTTCTTCCTGATCGACAGTCTGATCTACCTGTTCGGTAGTAGTTTCCGGTGCAGCTGCTGGTTCATCTTGAGCAAGCGCTACGTTTGACGCCATGAAAAATAGCATCCCAAATACGGCTATTAACGCGAATAGTCTTTTCATAATTGATTTGAATTTTTAATTAATAATCTCTTTTGATTTTTTATTTGCTTTTGAATATAATTCTGTCCCATACCACAAAAAATGTGCCCCGGCTTTTTACAATCGTATACACATTTTAAGAACTATTCTCCCGCAGCGGAGAGAGGGGGATTCGAACCCCCGGTACCGTTTCGCGGTACACACGCTTTCCAGGCGTGCCAGTTCAGCCACTCCTGCACCTCTCCAGTATTGATAACTGGCCTCCCAAAAGAGGGCTGCAAATTAATAAAAAATTGTGAAAAAAAAAGTTCGCTATTCACTAATTTCCCCTCTCATGCTTTTATTGAGATACATTTTAATTTCATCGTGTTTTAAGTCTTGGCCCAACAGAAACATAAGCTTGGTTATGGCTGCTTCTGTTGTCATATCTTTTCCCGAAACAACGCCGCCGTTTAGCAGTTCCAAGCTGGTTTCGTATTGGCCCATTACAACTTTTCCGCCTTCACACTGCGTAACATTCAGTATAATTACTCCGCGCTTGATGGCTCGTTTGATACAATTGATCAGCCATCTGGATGTCGGTACGTTTCCCGATCCAAATGTTTCGATGACCACTCCTTTCAGACCGGGTGTGTTTAAAACCGAATTTAAAACGTTTTGATTGATTCCTGGGAAGAATTTCAGGATGACAACATTGTCGTCAAAATTGGTATTAACCTTCAATATTCCGCGGTTTTCTGTGCGGTAGATAAATTCGCTGCTGTATTTTATGTCGATACCGGCAACTGCCAGCTCGGGATAATTAACCGAACGGAAAGCGCTGAATAACTCTGCGTCGCGTTTAACAGTTCGGTTGCCTCTGTATAGTTTGAAGTCGAAATAAATACACACTTCTGGTACAATGGCAACGCCATTTTGTTTGGCCGCTGCAATTTCTACCGCCGTAATCAGGTTTTCCTTGCCGTCGGTCCGAATCATACCAATGGGTAACTGTGATCCGGTAAAGATGATCGGTTTGTCAAGATTTTCAAACATGAAACTTAAGGCCGAAGCGGTGTAGGCCATTGTGTCAGTGCCGTGGAGTACAACAAATCCATCGTACTGACTGTAATAGCGTTCGATGGTTTTCGCAATTTTAATCCATATCATCGGATTCATATTGGACGAATCGAGTGCAGGATTAAACGTTACCGTTTTAATGATAAAATCGAATTTTTTAAGTTCCGGTACTACTTCCTGGATTTTTTCGAAACGCACGGGTACAAGGGTTCCGTTTTGAGGATGTTGAACCATCCCGATCGTTCCGCCGGTATAAATAATAAGAATGGATGTCTTTTTGTCTGTAGCGTTGTTCATTGCAGTCCTGAAAATCGGTCCGCAAGTTATTAAATTTCAAACAATCCGCGAGCGTTTGTTGTAGTTATTTCGGCTACACGGGTAACAGAGATGTTGTAAATTTCGGCTAATTTTTGTGCGACATAAACAAGATAGGAACTTTCGTTTCGTTTTCCTCGTTTGGGCTCAGGAGAAAGATAGGGGGCATCGGTTTCCAATACCAGCTTATCGATATTTACTGAACTGATGACTTCGTCAAGATTACTGTTTTTGAATGTCAGTACGCCTCCGATTCCCAGGTAAAATCCAAGCTCCACAACTTTTTGAGCTTCTTCGGCTGTTCCTGTAAAGCAATGGAACGCTCCTCTTAAACTCCCATCCTGTTCTTCTTTAACGATTTGATAGGTCTCGTCAAAGGAATTTCGAACATGAATAACAATGGGTAAGTTGTGGCTTTTGGCAAGTTTAATCTGATGCCGAAAAGCGTCTTTTTGCTCGTTTATGTATTTTTTGTCCCAGTAAAGATCAATTCCAATTTCACCGATTCCGAAAAACTTGCGTTTGTTCAGCCAGTATTCAATGGCTTCCAGTTCTTCTTTATAATCTTCGTCAACCGAAGTGGGGTGAAGGCCAATTAATGGATAGCAGAGATGGGGATACGCATCCGTTAGATCCAGCATGTGTTTAATAGAACCCGAATCGATATTCGGAAGAATGATTTTCTTTACCCCGTTGTCATAGGCTCTTTGGAGTGCCTCGTCACGATCGTGTATGAAATCCTCCGAATAAATATGTGAATGTGTATCAATTAGCATTCTTAGAAATTTGGACAAATGTAAAAAAGTGTTTTGTGACGGAGGTCAATTTAATATTATCTATAATTTAAATTTAACGATCGATACATTTTAGGGCAGGCTGTTACAAAAAAAAGAATCCGCAGAAAGCTGCGGATTCTCGATACCATATATAATATAGTAGCACAAATATTATACAACACCTTGAGCAAGCATGGCTTCTGCAACTTTTACAAAACCGCCAACGTTGGCTCCTTTTACATAGTCTACTTTTTCACCGTTGAGACCATAGTTTACACAGGTGTCATGAATGTTTTTCATGATTCCTTTTAACCGAAGGTCAACTTCCTCAGCAGGCCAGTTAATGCGCATGCTGTTTTGCGACATTTCCAATCCGGAAACAGCAACGCCTCCGGCATTTACTGCTTTCCCGGGAGCATAGTGAATATGCTCAGACAGGTATTCTACGGCTTCGGCGGTTGTGCCCATGTTGGATACTTCAGCCAACATAGTGCAGCCGTTTTTAACCAGCGATTTGGCGTCGTTCAGGTCGACTTCGTTCTCTGTAGCACAAGGCATGGCGATATTAACCGGAACTTCCCACGGGCGTTTGCCTGCGAAAAATTCAGCGCCAAATTCCCTGGCATACGGTTCAACTACATCGTTGTTGGTAGCGCGTAATTCAAGCAGGTAATCAACTTTATCTCCGCTGATTCCCTCTTTGTCATAGATAAAACCGTCAGGTCCTGAAATGGTTACGACTTTACCTCCCAGTTGGTTGATTTTTGAAATGGCGCCCCATGCAACGTTCCCAAAGCCTGATACAGCAACGGTTTGTCCTTCGATATCCTGCCCCAGACGATGCAACATGTGCTGTGCAAAGTAAACGGCACCAAATCCGGTGGCCTCCGGGCGAATTAAACTTCCTCCCCAGGAAAGTCCTTTGCCGGTAAGTACGCCTGTAAATTCGTTTTTCAATCTTTTGTACTGCCCAAACAGATAGCCGATTTCACGACCTCCAACGCCAATATCTCCAGCCGGTACATCTGTATTGGGCCCGATGTGACGATAAAGCTCTGTCATAAACGACTGGCAGAAACGCATAATCTCGCCGTCAGTTTTTCCTTTAGGGCTAAAATCAGAACCTCCTTTGCCGCCACCCATAGGAAGTGTGGTAAGGCTGTTTTTAAAAGTTTGCTCGAAACCTAAAAATTTCAGAATACTTAAAGTAACACTGGCATGGAAACGCAAACCTCCTTTGTAGGGGCCCAAAGCGGAGTTAAACTCAACACGGTAGCCGCGGTTGATTTGAATTTCGCCCCTGTCGTCAACCCAGGGAACGCGAAACATAATTACACGTTCCGGTTCACACATGCGTTCAAGAATTTTTGCTTTTTGATAACGCGGATTTTTTTCGTAAAAATCCCAAACTGAACCGATTACTTCTTCAACTGCCTGGTGAAATTCCTTTTCCCCGGGAGTTCTTCTTTCTAAATTCTGGATGAATTCATTTATGTCTGTTCTCATAACGACCTTGTTTTTCGGCGGCTTCAATTGTGTAGGATCGAACACCTGCCCGAAGTTTAACCTAAGTTGTATTGTAAACACTGTTTAGGTGTTTAGCAATCGATTTTGTTTATTTAATTAACACGCTAAAGGTAGAGAACTTCTGAATGAAAAAACAAGCTTGTCATAAAGTTTAGGCTCGTTGTAGTTATCAGAATATCAATGTGTTAATCCTGTGAAAAAGATGTTAAAAAACACTGTCTGACGATTGTCATTATTTTCGAAGCGGTTATTCGCTTACAATTTGTAAGAATAGTGAGGAAGTGAGTTGGACGGTTCGTTGTTTGGGGCAATAAAAAAGCCCTTCCGGAGGGAAGAGCTTTTCCTATGTTGCATAAATCTTTATTTATTACATCATGCCACCCATGCCGCCCATTCCTGGACCACCCATTGGAGATGGACTTTCTTCTTTAACGTCAACAATTACAGTTTCAGTTGTAAGGAACATTCCGGCAATAGACGCAGCATTTTCAAGAGCTACACGCGTTACTTTTGCTGGGTCGATTACTCCTGCTTCCAGAAGGTTTTGGTATTCATCGATGCGGGCGTTGTATCCGAAGTCAGCTTTGCCTTCTTTTACTTTCTGAACAACAACAGCGCCTTCTTTGCCAGCATTGGCTACGATTTGGCGAAGTGGTTCTTCAATAGCACGTTTGATGATTTCAATACCTGTTGTTTCGTCTTCGTTGTCACCTTTTAGTTCGGCCAGTACTTCACTTGCACGAATGTAAGCAACACCTCCACCGGGAACAATTCCTTCTTCAACGGCAGCACGTGTTGCATGCAAAGCATCGTCAACGCGGTCTTTCTTTTCCTTCATTTCAACTTCAGACGCTGCACCTACGTAGATTACTGCTACACCACCGGCGAGTTTAGCCAAGCGTTCCTGCAGTTTTTCTTTGTCGTAGTCAGAAGTGGTGTTTTCCATCTGCGTTTTGATCTGGCCAACACGTGCTGAGATCGCTTCCTGTGAACCAGCGCCGTTAACTACAGTTGTATTTTCTTTGTCAACGGTAATTTTTTCAGCTTGTCCGAGTAGGTCAAGTGTGGTCTGTTCCAGTTTCATCCCTTTTTCTTCGGTAATTACAGTACCACCGGTAAGGATTGCGATGTCTTCGAGCATTTCTTTTCTGCGATCGCCAAATCCGGGAGCTTTAACGGCACATACTTTTAATGAACCACGCAGGCGGTTAACCACCAATGTAGCCAGTGCTTCTCCGTCAACATCTTCTGCAATAATCATTAACGGACGACCTGTTTGTGCAGTAGCCTCCAGTACAGGAAGAAGGTCTTTCATGGTGCTGATCTTCTTGTCGTGAATCAGGATGAAAGGAGCATCCAGTTCAGCAGCCATTTTTTCAGGATTTGTTACAAAGTAGGGCGAAATGTATCCGCGGTCGAATTGCATACCTTCCACTACGTCAACGTAAGTGTCAGTTCCTTTTGCTTCTTCGATAGTAATAACACCTTCTTTGTTTACTTTTTGCATTGCTTCAGCAATCAAAGCACCGATTACTCCGTCGTTGTTGGCCGAAATTTTAGCCACCGATTCGATTTTTTTGTAATCGTCGCCAATTGTTTGTGCCTGATCGGCAATACTTTTTACAACAGCTTCAACTGCTTTGTCGATACCGCGTTTTAAATCCATAGGATTCGCACCGGCAGTTACGTTTTTCAAGCCAACGTTTACAATCGACTGAGCCAATACTGTAGCAGTAGTCGTTCCATCACCTGCGTCGTCGCCGGTTTTAGAAGCTACTTCTTTCACCATCTGGGCACCCAGGTTTTCGTATGAGTCTTTTAACTCGATTTCTTTTGCAACGGTTACACCGTCTTTTGTAATCTGAGGTGCACCAAATTTCTTTTCGATAACAACATTGCGTCCCTTCGGACCAAGTGTTACTTTAACAGCGTTCGCTAACTGATCAACTCCGCTTTTCAGCAGGTCGCGCGCTTCGATATCGAATTTAATCTCTTTAGCCATCTTTTATCTGTTTTTTTGTTTTGATTAATTAATGAATAAAACTTCGTTTTGCGACATTAATAAATAGTCGGTACCATCAATGTTGAGTTCAGTTCCCGAGTACTTACCGTAGAATACAATATCGCCCACTTTCAGTTCCATTGGTTCATCTTTTTTATCAGCACCAACCAATACAACCGAACCCACCTGGGGTTTTTCTTTTGCTGAATCAGGAATGATAATTCCGCTGGAAGTTTTTGTTTCTGCTTCCTGTGGCTTTACAAGTATTTTGCCTGCCAGGATTTTACCTTTTAATTCTGCCATTGTAGTAACAATTTATTTATTAAACATTTTTTTTAATTCGACACCGTCGGTTTATCACATTCTGTGCCAACGGCACTTTCGGCAAAAACAGCAATTTATTCTGGACAAAATTGCATCCGAAAAATTATGAATGAATTATTATTCGTGCATAAATTGCACCTATACAATATTTTAAGTGTTTTGTCAGGGAATATGACAGGCTGGCAGGGCTTAAGGCAAGCTTAGTAAAGTAAAGGGCCAGAATTCAATTTGAACCCATTAAGGTGAACAAATTAATAACATTAACGTTTCTGTTTTGACGTTAAATTGAAGTGCTCATTTCTTTTTCACAACCAATATCCCTGAAAATTAGAGTTCATTTAAAACTCACGATATGTCAGATTTTATCGACCATCGTGATAAACCAGAGACCGAGCAACATCAGAATTTTCATTTGTCGGATAATACATCATTTTTTGAACGGGAAAACGTACAGAAATTAGTCTGTTTGTCGAGTAAGGCTGACGGACGGATTATTTGTCTGGCTGATGTACCCGGAGCGGAAGGCCAATCTTTTTTTCGTAAAAAAAACTGTGATACAGTGTCGGAGGTTGAAGAGCAGGCGTTCCTGGATATTTGGAATGAGTTACAACGGTTGAGTCGTTTATCAAAAGAAAAGAAAAGGAATTGTGCAGGCGAGGACTTTGTATTGGTATTTGACATTGTCTCCCATGCCATGAAAAAAGAAGAAGTCCGTAACTTTTGGAAGGCAAAGAAGCATTTTACTCCCCGGGTCGGAGTTATGATTGATCCATTTAACGGGAAAATTATAGATAATGGTGGCGAACGTTATTGTATCAGTTTTGAATCATCAAAAGATGCCATCAGGTGTGCTTCGTTTCTAAAGGATTCATTTTTTGAAAGTTTGGATTCAGGGCTGCAAACCAAAATTTCATTTAAAGTCGGACTTAGTCAGGGGCATAGATCTGGTTACGAAAATGGTTCAAATGCGCTGGTGTTAAAACGCAGTGAACGACTTTGCCATGTTGCCCGCGAAAAAATATTAGTTAGTTCGGATTGTAAGGATGGAAGTGAACCAGAAAACGGTAATGCCCCGGTTGAAATAGACGGAATTGAGGTTTTGAGTGCCGAAGACGAACGTTTTGTCCATAAATTGCTTGACTGTATGGAGCGTAAATGGCAGGATGAATCGTTTTTTGTTGATGAGTTCTCAAAACAACTTAGTTCCAGTAAATCGCACATATACCGAAAGATGATTTCATTACTGGGGCTTTCTCCCAATAATTTTATTCGCGAATATCGTTTGGGTAAATCCATCGATTTGCTGAATAAAACCACATCCAATATAGCCGAGGTTGCTTTTGAAGCCGGATTTAGCAGTCCTTCATATTTTACCAAATGTTTTCAGCTGAGATATGGGGTAACTCCGTCTGAATATCTGCAGATTATGGGCGAATAAACACCCAATACCTGTTTGGATGAGAATAAAAGATAAATTGGTCTAAAAATATGTGCTTTTGAATCAAATTTGATATGATAACGGCTGTTTGTCGTCTTAAATTTGGTTAAGCTCAAAGTAAATCACCTATAAGATTATTTCGGGGGGGGCGATTTTAAAGCTATTGCGGAAGAAGTTGTCCGTAAATTGAAAATTAGAATATGAAAGAATTTAAAAAAGATCGACCTGAAAGAGTGAAACGCGGGAGCTGAGGTGGTTCAGTTCTCCTGTACTTAGCCAGAAAAATGTATGTCGATATTGTTCGTGTTCTGTTATTTTGTTTGAACCTCAAAGGATATTCCATGAAAACAAAAAGAACCTCTCAATGCTTCTGTCGTTTTCATCAATCGGGTCGGTCAAACTTAGGTTCTGTTGATGCCTTCGAATTATCGGGTTAGTTGTTTTATTTGTGAGCAATCATATTGTTTGCCTTCCGAAACCTGCAACCTGAATGCCTCGTAAACAAAATGCCAGACAATTTTGGAGCAGAAAATAACGGAAACAATTATACTAAAAGCTAAAGCCATGAAACTCTTAAGTTTACTTTGTGTGGGAGTATTTCTCACGTTCCTGTGTGCCTGTGAAAAAGCCGAAACAAGTGTGAAAACTGATGCTCAACTTTTGGTTGAGTTACCTTTGGAAGCGTGGCAGGCCGATGAGTTAATTACGCCCAAAAGTGCGACCGTCGGTTCGCTGTACCGGTTTAACGGGAGTACTTCTTTTAGTTTGGCCAGCAAAGACAACCTGAACAATTGCCCGGGTGCTGTTTTGGGTGTAGCAGCAGGTAGCGGATCGCAATTAATTTTTAATGGGTTGGAAGGGGCAGACGAAATTCAATCGCTTACTGTTGTATGGGGATATGCACATGTGGGAACGATAGATTGTCACATGCAGGAACCGGTTGAATTGCTGGCAGAGGGGGAACAGCTCACTGCATCCGAATTTAGCCTGAACCTGGATGAATTTTTGCAACCCGTAATTCAGATGATGGATAATAATCCCAGGACACTCATTTTTATTCGTGTTTACGGGTATTCAAATTTTGAAATTTCGGTACATGCCGATTTAAAAGTTCCGATTATGGTTGAATCGGATATTGCATCGCCAAGGTTTACCTTATAGTTTTCGATTGATCCGAGGGAAAAGAAAAAGCCACCTGAAATCAAGTGGCTTCGTATTTTTTGCAATTATTCTTCGATCGTCAACAGGATTCGAACGTTAGATAGAATCCGGAGGAGTAGTCGGGAATGTAGGAACCTGTGTAGGATCAGTTACATTCTCGATTTGTTGTTGAACACGTGACTGTTCAGCATCTGTTTTTTCGCGTGGGATAAAACCGGCGCCAACAATCGACAGAATCATTAACGCTGCTGCCAAAACCCATGTGCCTTTCTCAAGAAAATCAGTTGTTTTACGAACTCCCATTACCTGACCTGTAGATTGGAAATTGCTGGCCAGACCACCTCCTTTTGAGTTTTGTACCAAAACAATCATTACCAAAAGGATACATACGATAAACAGTAAAACGGTGATAAAAATATACATCTTCTTAAGTATTATTCTTTATTACTTCAATTTCTTTAATTCGGCTTGCAAAGTAAATATTTTTTTCCGGATATTTCAAACTTAATTTTTTAAAGGCTTTAATCGCTTTTTCATAATTTTTTTGATGGAAATAAATGTTGGCCAATGTTTCAGTAACTAATTCGTCGTTTTCGATTACCGATTTCTCCAGAATGTCTTTATTTACTGCTGATTCAGTGAGCTGTGTTCGTTGATTTGCACGAATGGAATTACCTGCACCTGAATTTAAAAAACGATCAATAAGAGCGTTGCCCTGATGTCCTTCCGACGAATTATTGTCGAGCGAATAACCCGACATCTGCTCGTTTTCGGTGGTTTCAACACTAAATTGAATCTCGTCGTTCAGAAATTTGTACAGCTGTTTTCGGTCGGGAACCATTACTGCCACCTTTTTTAATACCTCTTCGAATTGCGGCGAATCAACTGCTTTCAGGTTTTTGAGGTACAAGATCCAGCCGGCCTGAAACCACGGTGATTCAGTGGTCAGAATGCGCAATTGCTCCAGCGAATCGTGGTTGAGCAATGTAGTATTTTGCAAGTATTTTGTAAAATGGTTTCTGTTCATCTTACCAGTTTGCAATGGTGGCGTTGAAAATATCCTCGGTGAGTTTATCAATAATCTGTTCGGTGAGATCGTCTTCTACCGAACTGATCGGTTGATTACTGTCGAAATCTTCGTATGCAGTAAAGTTTTGCTCGAAATTATCATCCGGAACTTTGTTGTTGGTGTATTTCAGTTTGAGCGAAATGGTAAGCCGGGTTTGAGACGAAAGGTCGTCTTTCTGCACGGCCATCGGGCGAAATTCGTATCCGGTTATTTGTCCTTCAAATTCAATATCACCTCCTTCCGACAACTCATGCAGGGAGGTCTGACGCTGTAGTTTTTCCCTTAATTTCTCGGTGAAATTCTGCGCGAGTGTTGGATTGACCAGCCTTGCCCGGTTGGGGAAATAATAAACCGTAAAAGTTTTTACGTCAGGAGAGAGGTTGGCTCCGGTAAAGGAGTAATTGATTTTACAAGATGGAGCGAGGCCCACAACAATCAATGCCAAAATGATTCCGGCGATTATTTTTTTCAGCATAAAATTATCCCTTAATGTCGTATTCTTTAATTTTTCGGTAGAGCGTACGTTCAGAAATTCCCAACTCCTGTGCGGCGTATTTTCGTTTGCCCCGATGTTTGTCAAGCGCTTTCTGAATCAACTCAATTTCTTTGTCGGCCAAAGAAAGCGATTCTTCCACAAATTCTTCTGTATCCTGTATATGATCTTTTTCTACATGTGAAATATGAATTGGGCTGGGTACCGGTTCACTCGGCGGAAATCCGACCTCTTCGGTATTGTACAAATCGCGGATGATTTGAGCCTGGTCTCCGGAAAGTGAAACATCACGGTTTTGCATCAGGTCAAGTACCAGCTTTTTCAAATCGTTCATGTCCTTTTTCATATCGAAAAGAACTTTGTATAATATTTCCCGTTCGTTGGCAAACGACCTGCTTTCTTCGGCTCTCGAAAAGATAGCGGGCAAATTCTGGCTACCCGTAAACGGCAGATATTCGCGCAGTACTTCTGCATTTATTTCCCGTTCCTGTTCGATGATTGAAATCTGCTCGGTTACATTCTTCAGTTGTCTGATGTTTCCCGGCCATCTGAAGTTCATCAGCGATATACGCGCATCTTCGGTTAGGCGAACCGGTGGCATTCGGTATTTCTCAGCAAAATCGCGGGCAAATTTCCGAAACAGCAGGTACACATCGTCGGGTCGTTCCCGCAAAGGAAGAATGCTGATAGGCACCGTGTTCAATCGGTAGTACAGATCTTCGCGGAACTTACTTTCTTCAATGGCCTTCGGAATGTTCACATTGGTGGCGGCAATAACACGCACGTTTGTTTTAATAACCTGCGAAGAACCAACTTTTATAAATTCGCCGGTTTCCAAAACACGAAGCAGGCGTACCTGGGTTGAGAGGGGAAGTTCCCCGATTTCATCCAAAAAAATAGTACCACCGTCTGCTTCCTGGAAATATCCTTTACGGTCGGCAAGTGCACCCGTAAACGCACCTTTTTCGTGTCCGAAAAGTTCCGAATCGATGGTTCCTTCGGGTATTGCCCCACAGTTAACGGCGATATATTTGCCGTGTTTGCGGCTGGAATATTGATGAATGATCTGAGGAAAAATTTCTTTCCCCACACCACTTTCTCCCGTGATAAGTACCGACAAGTCGGTGGGAGCAACCTGCACTGCCACTTCAATGGCGCGGTTTAATCCCGGCGAGTTGCCTATAATTTCGAATCGTTGTTTAATTGACTGTATATCCATGTTATTTCTTCTGACCGGCCAACAAAAAGATTAATTCTGCATTCAGATCTTGTTTTGTTCGGAGAATTTATCCGAATAAACTTCAATCCGCAAAATTACAATTTTTTACGGGCAATGACAGTTGGTGACTGACAATTAAGGATTTTTAGCCTTTCGAATTGCAGTAGACGATTTTTTAGCGCTTAAATCAGTTATTGAATATTATCTTTGTCTTATCAAATTGATAGTAAATTATTAAAATGAGACACGAGTCGTATTTCCGGGGTTTATCCGTACGACAAATTGTTGCGGAAATTGAACGGATACGTGTTTTGTTATTACCTCAACGATAAGCAATTTTAAGCAGATGAAATTTATTGGAATTATCCCCGCCCGTTATCAGTCAACCCGCTTTCCCGGTAAACCTTTGGTGATGATTAAAGACAAGCCGATGATTCAGTGGGTTTATGAGAATGCGGCAAAAGCCCTGGATATGGTTTGTGTGGCCACCGATGATGATCGCATTTATGATGCTGTGTTGAGCTTTGGCGGTAAGGCAGTAAAAACACTTTCTTCGCACCAGAGCGGAACGGACCGTTGTGCAGAAGCGGCTCGTATTTTGGCTGTTGACCATTCGTTTGATGTGGTGATAAATATTCAGGGCGACGAGCCTTTTATTCAGTCGGAACAAATTGCTCTCTTAAAAGGATGTTTTCAGGATGACGTGCAGATTGCAACTTTAGTGAAAAAGATTGACAGCACAGAAGAATTATTCAACCCGAACAGGCCCAAGGTTGTTCTTGATCAGCAAGGGAATGCATTGTATTTCAGCCGGTCAACGGTTCCCTATGTTCGGGGAGTGGAAGAAAAGGACTGGGTGACTAAACACAACTTCTGGGCACATATCGGGATGTATGCTTTTCGGGCCGAAGTGTTACAGCAGATTACACTGTTGGAGCAGGGGCGACTGGAGCTGACCGAATCGCTGGAGCAACTGAGATGGCTTGAAAACGGTTATCGGATAAAAACGGCAGAAACTCATTCTCAGTCAATAGGTATCGATACTCCTGAAGATTTAGAGGCTGCGCTAAACTTATTTTGATAAACGTTGATCAAAAAGGCATGAAAATTGTTACCTTTAGCAAGAGAAGCAAAATAATAGCAGAATGAAATATATTTTACCTATCATATTTACATTGTTTATTTATGTCACTGCTTCCGCTCAGAATACCTGGAATTCATCGCTTAAGGAAAAAGAGCAGATCGAATCTGAATTGAAGGTATATCCTAACCCAAGCAAGAATAATAAGGTAACGGTTGAGCTGCAATCTAAAGAAATAGCTGAAATTCATTTCATCAATATAACCGGGAAAGAAGTAATGAAAGAGATGTACGATTTTCCGGTTCAAAAAAGTACCATTCAACTTAATCAACTTCCAAACGGGATTTATATTTTGCGAATAATTACTTCGGACCAAAATACCTTTACCAGGAAGTTGATGGTTTCCCGAAATTGATAATTGTGATTCAATTACACGGCAATCATCGATTCGAGCATTGAATACAACCTTTCTTTTTGTGTTTTTAGTTTTTCCAATTTTGATTTGCTAAATAGACTGAGGCAAAGCAAGCGGCCACGTCCCCAAGTCTTCAGAAACAGAATATACCAGCGAAAAGCGATCTTTCCGGCAAGTGGCAGTGAAATTAAAAACAACAATTTTAGCCAGAAGCCGGGAATGAATGCCGATACTGCCCAAAGTTCAAGCAAATATACTACCGGAAAAAATACTAATCCAAGAGCCAGAAAGAAGGTGCTTCGAAATGCGACGTCTTTTAGTTTTTTTCTGCTGAAACTGTCGATCAGGAAGAATGGGATGGCATTAAAAATAAAACCCCACAGGAATACCGGAAGACCAACCAGTAACACTAATTTATTTCCGACAATTTTTAAGGCGTTGTTGGTGTTCCGGTCGAGCAGCCAGCTTTTTAATCCGTGCTTTTTTAAGGAGTCCAGGTACTGGTGTGCCAGTGTTGCCAATTCGTTGGTTGTCTCGGTCGAGCGGTTTTCCCATTCATCCAGCTGACCTACCAGTTTCTGATCGGAATGAAACAGGTTGGTGGGAGAATACGGTTTGTTTTGCCTGCGAAGAAACTCTCTGCCATATATTTCTCGGATGTTTTCAAAATCTTCGTAGTGGGCCTTGCTTTTTATATTTAAAGTAAGCGGTTCGATGGCATTGTACAACGCGTCTTTTAACAATTGCGTGGCGTTGTTTGGATTTTCAGCATATTCTTCCAGAAAATCGTTGACACGAACCGGTGCTCCGAGGTTCACAATCACTGTCCGGTTGAACTTCCAGTAACTGCTGTAATAAATTCCGGTGGGTACGATGTGGATGTTCAGGTTGTGTCCTGCTTTTTCTTCTGCCAGAAAAACAATACGAGGAACTGCTTTCTTGTGGGCGAGCATTTGTCGTTTTCCCGAGTGTGCTGCCTCGGGGAACAGCGCAAGCGGAACATGATTTTCGAGCACACGGATGGAATCGGCAAACGTTTTGTCGTTTTTCGCGAGTTGCTCTTTCCCGTCGCGAAGCCTGTAAACGGGCATTATCTTAAGAAACCTTAGAAGAAAGGCTGCTATTTTGTTTTTGAAGATATCTGCCCTACCCAGCCAAACGGGTTGATAAGGAGTGTGAAGCAGGATTGCCATTGGATCGCTCAATGCGTTTTGATGATTAGGGGCAAAAACGATCGGTGCGTCTTTAGGAAGATTTTCTTTTCCGTTAACTATCGTTTTTTTATGAATGATGAAATCAACAAAACGCACATATTGCTTGAGGAGGTAGTAGCCCAACGACCATTTTTCGTATTTCATACAAAAAGTTCTAATTAAGTTTTGAATGCTTTTGCTGAATGGACAGCATTCGAAAAGTGGGCGCAAGATAAAAAACAATGCTTAGAAAATAAAAAACCGGAATTCGACAAATTCAAATTCCGGTTTTCTGGCTTGATCTCGCAGTTATTTGCCGAGAAGCAAAGCTTTCATTTTATCGTGAATATCCGTATTCTTCATAATTCCTGTGAAATTTTCAGCTCCCGGACCGTATGCAAAAACCGGAACCATAACTGCACTGTGGCTTTTAGTAGCGTATATTCCTTTGATCATGCCGGTTTCGATATCTCCGCCCGAAAAGGAGAGGCCACCGGTTTCGTGGTCGGCAGTAATAACAATCAGGGTATTTCCATCTTTTGCAGCAAAGTCAAGTGCTTTACCTATGGCTTTGTCGAAATCCAAGGTTTCTTCAATCACTTGAATGGTGCTGTTGGCATGGGCACCCCAGTCAATCTGTGAACCTTCCACCATCATAAAGAATCCTTTTTTGTTGTTACTTAAGATGTTGATTGCCGTTTCGGTAGCAACGGGAAGCATGTCGCCTCTTTCAGCAATGCGCCCGTTATGGATATCAGCGGTCAAACCTGCCAGTTTGCCACTTTTCACTGTTGCAATCTTATCCAAATCGGTTTCAACACGGTAGTTGTTTTTTTCCAGGTCTTCCAAAAGGTTGCGTCCGTCTTTGCGTTTTATGAAATGAGATAGACCACCTCCGATAAATACATCAATGTCGGTTTTCAGGAAGTCCAGCGCAATGTTTTCATACATGCTTCTGGAGGGCTGATGAGCAATAAAGGAGGCAGGAGTGGCGTGTGTAATTGCCGAAGTCGATACTAATCCGGTGGCAAGGCCCTTGTCTTCGGCATTTTCCAGAATTGATTTAACCGCTACTGTATCTCTATTCACACCCAGTCCCCCGTTGTAGGTTCTTACTCCTGAGGATAAAGCTGTTCCACCGGCAGATGAGTCGGTGACAAAATCACTTGCCGACTGTGTTGTCGAGAATCCGATATGTTTAAAGTTATCCAAAAATAATTGTCCGCGATTGGCCGTATGTGCAGCAAAAACGTGGCCTACTCCCATGCCGTCTCCAATCATGAAAATAATATTCTTGGGTTTATTTGATTTGAATTTTTGCGGGTAGATTTTTACCTCGTAGGCTTCTCCTCCCTTGTACGTTTTTTCGCCGTCTTCAGCTTCTGCTTTTAAGTATTCATCCTGGCCTGCAACAACCCATGCCATGTTTGCGAGGGCAAACAGTAAAAGTAGTTTTCTTAACATTGTTATTTTTTTAGTTGGTAAACGATTAAATATTTTGATTTAAACAAAAATTGAAACACAAATATATCAGGTTTTCTGAAAGGGTTATCTGAATTTATCCAATTCACTTTTATCCACATCATGATTTAATGTAAAGGTTGTCCCTTCGTTTGATGTCTTGATTTTCAAGACATCAATAACAACAAAGTTGCTTAAAATATCTCCGGCTTTTTTTCTCGAAAGCTGGGCGAGTCGCATGTATTTTGAAAAGGAAATACTATCGTTGTTTTGAAGATATTCAATTAAAAGGCGTTCGTCGTCAGAGTACGAAAAGCATACTCCGTTTGGGCTGCTTTGCTTTTTCCATGCTTCGATTTGAATTCGGTGTGCCAGGAAGTTTTCATCTCCGATGCGAATATAGGCGAGCCATTTCCCGTTTTCGTCTTTGGCGAAATAGGGTTTTTCGCTTCCGGGCTCGATACCGATTTCCAACACTGTTTTTCCTTCAACCTGCCACTGCCGGGTGGTAAAAGTAATGGCCGGTTTACTGAAAATTTTTGCAGCCGATTCAATCATGTAAAATTCTTCGTCGGAACTAATACCGGCAATTTTCCCGTTGTCTTTTACCCCGATCAGTAGACGGCCGCCGTTTGTATTGGCAAAAGCGACAAGCGATTTGGCTATTTTTTTGGAGTCGTTGATGCAAAATTTAAAATCCTGCTGCTCGTGCTCGCCCTGTTCTATCAACTTATAAAGGTATCTGCTCATCTCGCCAACTCCAAACAACTATGCAACCAGAAAGTTTTATTTTAACCACTCAAAAGTAATGTAATGATCCTGGTTCATTCCCAGGTTTTCGTAGGTGCGGTGAGCCGATTGATTCGATTTATCGGCATAAAGTCTCACGCCATGCCATTCATCCGAGCTAAGAACGAGGCTTTTTATGTGCGCATACATGCTGCGATAAACACCTCTTCGCCGGTATTGCGGCATCACATAAACCGATTGTATCCACATAACCGTACCATTCCGCCAGTCGCTCCATTCAAAAGTAGTAAGTAGCGAAGCCACCACTTTCCCATTGATTTCTGCAACATAGTAATTCCCTTTTTTGGGATCGTTCAAAACAGCTTCCACTCCCTTTTCAACCGTTGACAGGTGAAGCTCAATGCCTTCCGTTTCGCGGGCCATGGCCAGCTGAAATTCCACGAGGCTTTCGTGATCGTCGATGGTTGCCAGTCTTACTTTCATTGTCTGTAGATTTTGATAGTCTAAAATAAGAATTCTGATCCTTTTCCCGAATTTGTTCGGCCAAAATCGACCTGTCATTTTTGTGTTTTCTGAACTATATGCCTTGGGTCTGAGCAAAAAGCAGATGGTAATAATCTATAGTCTACGACTTTCGGTATTTTTCTTCGATCCAGTTTAAGAGTTCGGTATCGAAAAGATCATTTTCTTCAAACATCGGATAATGACCGCTCTTTTCAAAGATTTTTATTTTCAGATCGCAGAACTTATTTTTTACCTCGTCCCATAGATTAGTCGGACCAGTTAC
Source organism: Maribellus sp. YY47 (assembly GCF_023111095.1). Classification (GTDB taxonomy): domain Bacteria; phylum Bacteroidota; class Bacteroidia; order Bacteroidales; family Prolixibacteraceae; genus Draconibacterium. The sequence goes on along the minus strand of NZ_JALGYW010000025.1, from coordinate 26,790 downwards.
AAAATCATACTTTCCTATCATGAGCAGAGTAGGTATTTTGTAACTATCCAGTTGATGGGTAATGTCAATATCTTTGAAAATGGTCCCCCAAACATGATCAATCATTTGCATATTGGTTTCAACGCCTTTCCATAAAAATACGGCATCAAAATCATGTCGAAACCAGTTGCGGGCTCCACTGCATAAGCAAAAATGGACAAATCGCTTTTCCGGAGACAGCTTGATTAATTCCGGTAACTCATTCATTTTACGGAGATAAAACTGTTTGCGGTCATCACTGGCACTTTCTTCAAAAAAAATATCTGTCGACTGATGAGATTGGGCACTATAATCAGGGCTGACTCCAACCAGAATGTTGCCCAGTATGTTTTTGGGATGTTTTTTGGCATATTCCAGCGCCATAAAAGCGTGGCCTGAGTGGCCTAAAATAAAGAAGCGATGCAATTTCAGTTTAGTTCTGATAATTTCAATATGACGGATCAAATTTTCCAATGAATATTCTTTGTTTGAGATTTCTCTTGCCGGAGCCTTCGTAAATCCGCAGTGATCAATAAAAATAAACTGAAGTTGATTTTTGATCTGGGCAGAAAATATGCGAGAGTAAAACAACGTGCTTCCTATGCAAAGAATGGGAATTCCTGCACCTTCGATCTGATAACGTAAATTGAAACCGTCGATTTCGATAATTCCTTTTTGGATGGTCATTTTATTGTGGTTTGAGTGTTTCAATTGCAAATGTAAGGTGAAAATAAAAATCTTTGGATTAGTTACAAGGTCTTATTCAATCTATTATTCTCTATACTTAACGAGGTAGTTTTCATTAAATCCCTATTTTTCGGAAAATTTTGAAAGGTGAAAATTATTGTTGCATCCAAAAATCCGGTAAAGATCAACGCCACCCTCGAAGGGTTTGGTGATTTTTTTGATGAAGTAAGCGTCGAAGGTGTTTCAGTAGAATCAGGAGTTTCTGACCAGCCGATGAGTGATGAGGAAACACTGGCGGGCGCACGTAACCGGGTTGCCAATGCGCAGAAACTTTTCCCGGGAGCTGATTTTTGGATCGGAGTTGAAGGAGGTTTGCAACGCGAGGCTGAAGGGCTGGTTGCTTTTGCGTGGATTGTTATTACTGATGGTTCACAAAAAGGAGAATCGCGAACCACCAGTTTTATGTTGCCGCCCAAAGTGGCCTTATTAGTTGAAAGCGGTTACGAGTTGGGTACTGCCAACGATATGGTTTTTAAACAACACAATTCGAAGCAGAAATCGGGAGCAGTGGGATTGCTGACCGGAGATAAAATAGACCGTACGCAGTTATATCGTCAGGCCGTTCAACTGGCACTGATCCCTTTTCTGAACAAAGAACTTTATTCGCCTAGTTTCCGCTGATGCGGTCCATCACTTCTTCTATTTTGATCCGTTCTTCGTGAAGCAGCACCAACTGCATTTTTTCAGTTTCGAGTTTCTGACTCACCATTGGGCCAACTTCCCCTGTAATAATGGTTGTTACGCCCTGTTCTTTCAGGTATTCTACCAGCTTAATGCCGGTGTGTTCAGCCTCCAGACAAGGATTTTCCTGAATGGAATAAGTATTCTTTTCAGGATCAAATATGACAACGTTCAGGCATTTCCCAAAACGTAGATCTAAAAACGATTTTTCGGTCTTTCCCGATGAAGTTATCGCAAACAGTTTGCCCATATTTCTAATTTTTAAGATTTAATTATAACAATTTAAATTGAAAATGGCTCAATTCAATTCGGTATTAATTAGTTCTTCCCAGTACTCGACAGCTCTCCTCGTGTGAGGAATTACGATGGTTCCACCCACCAGGTTGGCCACTCCGAATACCTCAAATATTTCTTCGGTTGTTACACCTTGTTCGTGGCATTTTTCGAGGTGATATTTTACGCAATCGTCGCAACGCAATACCATCGAGGTCGCGAGTCCAAGCATTTCTTTCACTTTTGTACTGAGTGCTCCCTCCTGGTAGGTTAAGGTGTCCAGGCTATACAAACGCTTCATGACTTTGTTATCCGAAGCCAGTATCTTTTCATTCATTTTTGCCCGGTAGGCATTGAATTCGTCTACTAATTTTCCCATGGTCCTATTTTAATACATCTCCAATTAACGTTGTTTGCGTGCAATCGTTCACGGTTATGGTTACGAAGTCGCCTTTTTTGAAATCGTATTTCGGAAAAACAGCAACCTTGTTTTGTGAAGTTCGGCCAAACAGCATTTCGTCCGATTTTTTCGAAGTTCCTTCTACCAGCACTTCAACTGTCTTTCCGATATCGGCCCGGTTATTTTCGATCGAGATTTGGTTTTGCAAAGCGATCACTTCATTCAGTCGGCGTGTTTTTATTTCTTCCGGCACATCATCGGCAAGATGTTTGGCTGCGTAGGTTCCCGGTCGTTCGGAATATTTAAACATAAATGCACTGTCGAAACGAACTTCTTTCATTAGCGCGATGGTGTCCTGGTGGTCTTCTTCCGTTTCGCCACAGAACCCGGTAAACAGGTCGGTGGTTAGGCCGCATTCAGGAAGTATTTCACGTATGGCCTTGATTCGGCCCAGGTACCAATCCCGGTCGTATTTCCGGTTCATGGTTTTTAGCACATTCGAACTGCCCGATTGCACCGGCAAATGAATGTGTTTGCATAGGTTATTGTGTTTGGCCATTGCGCGCAGAACCTTGTCCGACATGTCTTTCGGGTGCGATGTGGTAAAACGGATCCGCATGTTCGGATTTACCTGTGCAACCATGTCAAGCAAATCCCAGAATTTAACCGGTTTGCGTTCACCTTCGGGTAACCACATGTACGAATTCACATTTTGTCCGAGCAGGGTAACCTCTTTGTAGTTCTTTTCCGATAAATCGCGGACTTCGTTTAAAATGTCCTGCGGATCACGGCTGCGTTCGCGTCCGCGGGTGTAGGGGACAATGCAATAGGTGCAGAAATTATTACATCCGCGCATAATGCTTACAAATCCGGAAATGGCTTTGTCGCCAATTCGAACCGGAGTTATCTTATCGTAAGTTTCTATCGTCGAAAGTTCCACATTTACGGCGGCTTGCCCATCGTTCACTTTGTCGATTAGGTAGGGAAGATCGCGGTACGCATCGGGTCCGGCAACCAAGTCGGCTGCTCCTTTTGCGATAAACTCTTCGCCAACCCTTTCGGCCATGCAGCCTAAAACCCCGACCACCAAACCTTTTCTGTTTTTTTTCAGGCTTTTATAATGGGCGAGTCTTCCCCAAATACGCTGTTCTGCATTGTCGCGTACCGAGCAGGTGTTCAGGAAAATAGTGTCTGCTTCTTCGGCTGATTCAACCACTGTGTATTTCTTTTCCTGCAGTATAGCTGCAACTACTTCGCTGTCTGCCACATTCATTTGACAGCCATACGTTTCAATAAATAATTTTCTTTCTTCCATGATGCGGGCGCAAAGTTATTTTTTATTTGTGAATGAATCGTGTGTCAGCCGATTTTTACAAGAACATGCTTGGTAATGAGCTGGTTTTGGTAAGTTGGCGAAAACGTTTAATTTTAATTGGCGGTAAAGTAATCGAGTGTTCATTAGGGTTTCGGCGGTTGACATTACCATTAGATTAAGGCAATGTGTTGATCTTTGTTGCGTTCTTGTTTTATAGGTTTTTGAATTATATTTGCACACTCAATTGAAGGAATGATGAGGATTCTGATTCTCTTTTTAGCTGTTTTCTTTGTTGCGCAGTTTGCTTGCGCTCAGGAGGTTGTAGGATTGGATGCTGCACACGATTCGGTGCGCGTTGCTATACTTGACCAGCTGCAGGTGGAGCGAGATCCGGTTTTAGACAAAATGCTGGGATGGCACATTGAAAAGAATCACGAAAAAGAGGGGATGGATGGGTTTAGAGTTGAGATCTTTTTCAGCTCCAAAATGGACGCAAAAGAACAGGCGCTGAAAACCAAAGTTGATTTTTTATCTGAATACCCCGATTATCCGGTGCATATCAAATTTGTAGCACCAAACTTTCGGGTGAGAGTCGGCGATTTCCGGACAAAAAACGAAGCCTGGAAATTGTATAGAAAGATTCAAAAGGAATATCCAACTGCCTTTGTTGTTCCGGATGTAATAAATTTTCCATTGCTGAAACAGAATCTATAATATGAGTGACCAGATTAAGCACGAGTGTGGCATTGCGTTAATTCGTTTGTTAAAGCCACTGTCGTATTATCACCAAAAGTACGGAACATGGAAGTACGGTCTTAACAAACTGTATCTTTTAATGGAGAAACAACACAACCGCGGACAGGATGGCGCCGGGCTGGTGTGTGTAAAAACTGATGTGGAGCCGGGACATCCGTATATCAATCGTGTACGATCGGTTGAGCAAAATCCGATAAAGGATATCTTCGAGAAGGTAAACAAACCATTGAAGAAAGCTAAGCGACACGATGCTGATATAAATGATCCGGATTGGGCTGAACAAAACTACCCCTTTGCCGGATCGCTTTATTTAGGACATTTGCGTTACGGTACTTTTGGCAGAAACAGCATTGAATTCGCACATCCGGTTATGCGGCAGAATAACTGGAAATCGAGAAACCTGGCGCTTGCCGGAAACTTCAACCTAACCAATACCGACGAGCTGTTCAATGTATTGGTCGACCTGGGGCAACATCCGAAGGCATACACCGATACGGTAACGGCACTTGAAAAAGTAGGGCATTTCTTAGACGAGGAAAATCAGCTGCTCTTTAGGAAATATAAAAACGAAGGGTATTCTAATTCTGAAATATCGCCGCTGATTGAAAAAAATATCGATCTTCAGAATATTTTGGAGCGTGCGTCGAAAGACTGGGATGGTGGTTACGCTATGGCTGGTTTGATCGGGCACGGCGATGCTTTTGTGGTGCGCGATCCCTGGGGAATCAGACCCGCACATTATTATTACGATGATGAGATTGTGGTAATTGCATCGGAGCGTCCGGTGATTCAAACCGTTATGAACGTGCATGCCGACCTGGTTAAGGAAATAGCGCCGGGAGAATCTTTGATTGTAAAGAAGAACGGCGAAATTCGTCACGATATGATCAGGGTACCGCACAAACGGAAGTCCTGTTCGTTTGAACGGATTTATTTTTCGCGGGGCAGCGACAAAAGTATTTACCAGGAACGCAAGGAACTGGGGCGTTTGCTTACTCCAACCGTTTTAAAGGCTGTGGATTATGATTTTGAGAATACCGTGTTTTCTTACATACCGAATACTGCAGAAACTGCTTTTTACGGGTTGGTGCACGGAGTGAGAAATCACCTCGTCGATTGGAAAATTGACCAGATTCAAAAGAAGAACGGATCGTTAAGTGATAAAGACATTAAGCGAATACTTTCGTTTGAACCACGCGTGGAAAAAATCGCGATAAAGGACGTTAAACTGCGTACATTTATTGCTGATGATGCCAGTCGCGACGACCTGGTGGCGCACGTATACGATGTTACTTACGGTATCATTAAAAACGATGTGGATACGCTGGTTATTATTGACGACTCCATTGTTCGGGGAACCACGTTGAAAAACAGTATCCTGAAAATTCTGGATCGTTTAAAGCCGAAAAAAATTATAGTGGTGTCATCAGCGCCGCAAATCCGGTATCCCGACTGTTACGGAATCGACATGGCGCGTCTCGATAAATTTATCGCGTTTAACGCTGCCATCGAATTGCTAAAAGATCAGGGAAAAGAGGCACTGATTCACGATGTGTACAGGAAGTGCAAGGAGCAGGAGAATTTGCCAAAAGAGGAAATGGTGAATTACGTGCGCGAAATATACAAGCCGTTTACTGCCGAAGAGATTTCAGCAAAAATAGCCGAGTTGCTAAAACCTGAAGATTGCAGGGCAGAAGTGGAAATTGTATATCAATCGTTGGAAAACCTGCACAAAGCATGTCCGAACGATTTAGGCGACTGGTACTTCTCCGGAAATTACCCAACTCCGGGTGGAAACCGGGTGGTAAACAGTTCGTTTATCAATTTTGTAGAAGGGAAAGATGAGCGGGCTTATTAAAGTCTGCTCTCCATTTTTCCAATTTTTTAAAGTTCAAAATTGAATCCCCTGCGAAGTAATTCTTCGTATTTCGTTGTATTAAATTGGTAGTAGTAGGCACCTTTTTTCGAGGTTTCCTTTTCTTTTTCTTCCAACTTGTCGAGCAAGCCCATTGTTAAAACCTTACGCCGGAAATTGCGTTTGTCAAAAGGCTTTTGGTAGATGGCTTCGTAAAGCCTTTGCAACTGAGGTATGGTGAATTTTTCGGGTAGCAATTCAAACCCGATGGGTTGTGTGCGTGCGCGAATCCGAAGTTTTCTGAGGGCTTTCGCTACCATGTCGTTGTGGTCGAATATCAGTTCGGGCAATTCTGACAACGGAACCCACCAAGCGCCGTTCTTTTTTACCAGCTCTTTGTCGTATTCATTAATCTTGATCAGCGAGAAATAAGCCACCGAGATGATTCTGCCCCCCGGATCGCGGCGAGGATCACCAAAAGCATAAAGTTGCTCCATGTAAACGTCGTCGAGCCCGGTGAGGTTTGACAGAATTCGTTGGGCTGCATCATCCAGACTTTCTTCCAAGGTGACAAAACCGCCCATAAGTGACCATTGTCCTTTGGCCGGCTCAAAATTTCTTTTCAGAAGCAGTAGCTTTAGTTCGTAGTCGTTTTCGTTGAATCCGAAGATGATCGAATCGACGGCTACATGCATTCTCGGCTCTTGCCGATAGAAATCCATGTCGTTATTTGGGTGTGGGAAAGTCGTCATTCTCTTTATCCTTTATATAGGTTTCGATATGCCGATCAACCTTTGCATCGTAAATGTCTTTTATGGTAACGATGATTCCTGTTTCGAGCACATTTCCGAACTTTTCATTTTTGATGGTGCCGAAGGTCTTCATCGATGGCGACAAATTCATGTACGCATTTACCAGTGGCGGAATGTTTTCTCCAAACTGACGCACGCTTTGCACCAAAATCTTGTAATCTTCGTTATAGTTACTGCCGGTAAATAGCTTTCGCATCGCAGGCATATCAATGTCAAATTCTACCGGATGTTTTGGGTATACAAGGTTTTCCTTGTCGCGGAAATATTTTTTGAAAAAATACTGAATCAGGTTGCGCGCTTCGTTATGGAAGTGCTGATACATCGTGATTTTCCCAAAAAAATATTTGATTTCCGGATGGTCGACAGTCAACGCGCCCAGTCCGTCCCAAAGATTATCGAGGGCGAAAAGAGCTTTTGCCCCCGCTTTGCTCGACTGATAGGCCGGCTGAACAAAAGAACGCCCGAGTTCCAGCGTATAAGGAAGGTAATCGTTAATAAATTCTTTCGAGAAATGAAATACCCGTGATGTTGCCATCAGTACTTCGTCGTTTTCGTCGCGTGGAGCATCGGCACAAAGCATGTAACGATAACCGCCCAAAATTTCCTGGGCATCCGGATCCCAAACAAAAAGCTGTTTATAAGGTTTTTCCTGTGTATCGTAATTGTCTATGTCGGTTTCTTTGCCTGTTCCCCCACCTGCTTCTCTAAACGTAATTTCCCGTAATCGTCCCAGTTCTTGCATCACTGCCGGAGAATCCTGGGCTGTCGTAATGTATATCTCATTTCCTCCCTTGTTTGTTTTCCTCATGAGTTTATCCGGCGTAAGCTCTGCTATAAGCTCTGCTTTGGATACAGGTGCTACAATTTCCTTCATCTGTTATTTTTGTTAGTTTTTCTAAACCCAACCAATTGAATTTAAATCATTATAAGGTTGTTTACGATTTTTTAGAAAAATGGATTACAAAATTAAAAAAATCCGTCTACACATGACATTTTCTTTCTATTTAATTAATCGCAGAATAAGATGTGGGTAATTTGTACACCTCTTGTTTTACCCATTCAGCCCATTCTTTGTGATTTTTTGTCGAGTTGAAGGTGGTGTAAGGGATTGGTTTTCCAAAATATAAATGAACATCGGTATTTCTGTGGCGGTAGGTTTCGTCGGGAAGAAAGAACATTTCGAGGTTCCATTTTATGCCCAGAAATTTTCTGAGCTTCGCCAGTCGGTAAAACCGGTTGGTGTTTCTTCCGCTAATAAATACCGGAATAATATCTCGTTTGTGCTCGATAGCTTTCGAGATGAAATGTTTTTTCCATTCCAGGTCCATGATCTGTCCTTTTATTTTGCGGGAGGCTAATCCGGATGGAAAAATCAAAACCTGCACATCTGAATCATACACGCCTGATAACATTTTGGCAGCTTCACGGGCATGTCTTCCATGTTTGTTAACCGGCACAAAAACAGGGCTGAGTTGCGGAATATTTAATAAGATATCGTTGGACAGGAACTTGAAACTCCCCAGTTTTTTTTCAACGTTTTTCATGAGTAACATGCCATCAAAACCTCCCAGCGGATGGTTGCTGGCAAAGATAAATTTGCCTTCTGAGGGGATGTTTTCAAGGCCGTGCAAATGTTCTCTGACATTGAATTCTTCCACTACTTTGTCAACAAAAGCGATTCCTGTTTGCTGGCCGTGTTTCTTGAGTAAGTTATTGATGAAATCGATATGCAGGATGCGGTGAAGATAGCTGTATACAAAGCCCGGAGTGAAGCGGGCGATCCGCTCGTTCTTTTCCCTGAAAATTTCCCGGATATTGATGGGTTTAATCGGTTTATTTTTTTCGGTACCTGTCATTGTCTTCTTTTTTTATCAGAAAGGCCGGTCAGAAAAATGATCTGAAAACAGCCGGTGTAACGAGGGTGTAAAATTAACAATTCTGAGAGTATTGTAGCATCTTTTTGAGGGTTTGGTTGGGCGTTGAATTATGGGCGTTTTGTGAGTTATCAACGTGTGTGCATAAAGTTTTGTGTTTGTAGTAAGGTGCTCAAAACCAGTGTTGAATAAAATGATTTTAACTGTGTGTTTCCTGTTATTAACAACTTGGTAAGCTGTTATCAACAAAATTATCAATAATCGCGGTGGAATGAAATGTCATAGTTTGGCAGGATTTGGAATAAAATTGTATTTTTACGCTTATAAAAGTGGAACCTCATTTATGGCAACTTTCGCTGGACAATACAACGCAACTATCGACGACAAAGGCAGGGTGGTACTACCCGCAGCCTTTAAGAAGGCGTTGGGTGAGATGCAGCTGGAGTTTGTTGTAGTGGAAAAAAACCGCCGGAGTAAGTGCCTGGATATACACACTGTTGAGACGTGGAAGAGAGATGTTGAGAAGTTTAGGGCAAAACTGAATCCGGAAACCAACCCGATGCATGACAAGCTGCTTCAACTTTATTTTCAAAATTTTGTGCATGTAGGTGTTGCTGCCAATGGCAGGATTAATATTCCAAACGAGTTTCTCGACTATGCCGGACTAAAGGAAAAAGTGACTTTCCTTGGTATGCAGACTTCCATTCGTTTGAGTGTCGCGGTTAGTGCTCAGGACAGTATTGTTTCAGATGAGGATTACCTGGATATGTTGAAAATGATTGATGGACAGGGGGCGTAGAGTAGCAGATGACAGACGTTTATCATATACCGGTTTTGGCGAAGGAGAGTATCGAGGCGATGAATCTCGATCCGGGCAGCGATGTTGTGGATGCCACTTTTGGAGGTGGCGGTCACTCCCGGCTCATTCTCGACCAGCTTCGCAACGGAAGGCTTTTTGCCTTCGATCAGGATGAAGATGCTGCCGGGAATGCCATAGAGGATGACCGGCTTTTTTTTATCCGTCATAATTTTAAATATGTTAAAAACTTTCTTCAGCACTATGACGTGGATAAAGTTGATGCCATGTTTGCTGATCTTGGTGTTTCTTCACACGATTTTGACGTAGCTGAAAGGGGTTTTTCGTTTCGCTTCGACGGTGCGCTGGATATGCGAATGAACCGTAATGCGCAGGTCGACGCCGCAACTATCGTAAATGAATATTCGGAAGCGCAGTTGCAGCAGATTTTTTCATTGTATGGTGAAATTAAAAATGCACGACGACTGGCTGCTGAGGTTGTAAAGGCGCGTGTTGCGAAGCGGATCGATACCACTACCCGGTTAAAAGAGATTGCTGCCGCCTGTGCGCCGAGGGCAATTGAGAATAAGTACCTGGCGCAGGTTTTTCAGGCTTTACGCATCGAAGTGAACGAAGAGATGGAAGCGCTGAAAGAGTTTCTGGAGGCCAGTCTGGATTTGCTCAACCCGGGAGGGCGTTTGGTGATTATCACTTATCACAGCCTCGAAGATCGTTTGTGTAAGAATTTTATAAAGACCGGAAATTTCGAGGGAAAAGTCGAGAAGGATTTTTATGGTAATGTTCAGTCGCCGTTTGTGCAGGTGAACCGCAAAGTAATTACGCCCGGCGAAGAGGAACTGGCCGCAAATCCGCGTTCGCGAAGTGCAAAATTAAGAATCGCAGAAAGAGTTTAAGATGGCAGGAGAAAGCACAGGAAAGAAGAAGAAGCCCGGGATGAAATCTTTCATTGGTGGAACGATTTTAACGGATGAGCGGATTTCGAAACAATTCCCGTTTTTGGTGTTGCTGGCCATGTTTGGTCTGGCGTTGATTATGAATAGAAACTGGTCGGAGAAAACAATCCGACAAATTGGAGATATGCAAAAAGAATTGGAAGCGCTTCGTTCGGAGCATGCAACCATTTCTGCAAGACTGATGGACGCAAGTCGTCCTTCTGAGGTCGCAAAAAAAGTAGATGAGGCAGGTATCGGTTTGAAAGAGCCGGTAAAGCCACCCAGAAAGCTGGTAGTTGAGGAAGATTAACAGATGGGAATAAGGAAAACCATATTGGCACGTTTTGCGCTGGTGTATTTTGTACTCCTGCTGTTTACCCTGGTCGTGATTGCCAAGTTGTTTTCGGTGCAACGCATCAAAAACGACCGTTGGCAGCAGATTGAGGAGAATCTCAGTAAGAATACGGTGGTGGTGGAACCTACACGTGGAAATATTTGTGCAGATGACGGAAGTGTACTGGCTACTTCGGTACCCGGTTATTTTGTGCGTATCGATTTGGCTTCCGAAGGAGTTAGAAAGGTATTTAATAATGAATGCGACTCGTTAGCGTGGCACTTGTCCCGGTTTTTTAAAGATGCTTCTCAAAACGAATACCTTCGGAAAATAAAAGGGGCGTACAAAGCCCGTAACCGTGGGTTTCTGCTTACGCCGCGAAAAGTGGATTACCTCGAACTTCAGCAATTAAAGAAATTTCCGATCCTTCGTCGTGGCCGTTATGGCGGTGGTATGATTGTGGAGCAGGAGAACAAACGTGTGAATCCGCTTGGCGGACTGGCTTTGCGTACCATCGGCAGCCTGAACAAGGGAGAATATGAAGAAATTAATGGCCCGATCGGCTACACCGGTTTGGAGCGCGCCTACGAATCGTACTTAAAAGGGCAGGATGGCGTGAGTTACCGTCAGAATCTTTCCGGTCGCTGGGTGATTCGCACCGAAATCGAGCCGCAGGATGGAATGGATATTATCACTACACTCAATGTTAAACTTCAGGACATTGTAGAAAGTGCGTTACATCATCAGTTGCAGGAATCAAACGCGGATTGGGCAACTGCTATTTTACTGGAAGTAAAATCCGGCGAGATTAAAGCCATTGCCAATCTGGGGAAAGGGGGAGGTGATTATTACGAAAAAGATAATTATGCACTGGGGCACCGGGGCTGCTTCGAGCCTGGCTCTTCGTTTAAGTTGATGTCGTTAATGGCGGCATTGGAAGATGGTGTGGTGGATACCAGTGATGTGGTGGATACCGGAAACGGAGCTTGGGCCAATAACGGAAGGGTGATAAAAGACACCCACGGTTACGGAAGGATTACCGTAAAGCAGGTCTTTGAGAAATCGTCGAATATTGGAACGGCCAAAATTATCACCGAGCACTACGCAAAAAATCCAAAAAAATATGTGGACCGGGTGTACAGTTTTGGGGTGAATAAACCACTGGGAATTGAAATTGAAGGGGAAGGTCGTCCCTATTTCAAATATCCGGGCGATGCCGACTGGTGGGGAACCACACTGGCCGGTATGTCGTACGGTTACGAAACCAAAATGACACCGCTACAGATTCTCACGTTTTACAATGCGGTAGCGAATGGCGGCAAAATGGTAAAACCCCGTCTGGTAAAAGAAATTCGTGATAATGGGATTTTAGTGAAAAAATTTGAGCCCGTGGTGTTGAATCCGATGATCGCGTCTCGCGAAACCATCGGGAAAGCGAGGGCAATGCTGGAAGGTGTTTGCGAGCGCGGAACCGGGACTACCATTCAGGGAGATTATTTCAAAGTAGCCGGAAAAACCGGAACGGCCCGTGTGGCTACCAGTAGCTCGGGGTATAGTGCGGGAATGTACCTGGCATCGTTTACCGGATATTTCCCGGCTGATAATCCTGAGTATTCTTTGATCGTCACCTTTAATAATCCACGGGGGGCTTATTACGGAGGTTCAGTTGCCGGTCCTGTATTCAAAGAAATATCAGAAAAAGTATATGCGAGCCAGATTCTGGCCAATCTGGATGACGGAAAAGAAGAGGTGACGGTTCGCAACCGCGAAATCGCAAAAGGCAAAACAGCGGACATTTTTGAAGTGGCAGAAGAGCTGGATTTGGAGAATGTGAAGGGAAAACCTGACGCTCAGCTCGCCAACGTGGCCGAAAAAGAAGATCAATTGGTGGTTACCGGAGCAGATGTTCAGCAGGGGCTGGTTCCCGATGTTCGTGGAATGGGTGTCAGCGATGCCATTTTTTTACTTGAAAATGCAGGTTTGAAAGTTAAAATAAACGGAGTAGGAAAAGTAAAAACACAATCGTTAAGGGCGGGAGTAAAATGTAACCCCGGACAAACGATTTACATAGCACTGGGATAATATGAAATTAAATCAGCTGATCGAAAAGATTGAAGTGGTGGAACTCGTTGGCAATCCGGCCGGTGAGGTGAAGGGGATTGCTTTCGATTCAAGAAAAGTGCAGGAAGGAATTGCATTTGTTGCACAGCGTGGCGTTCATGTGGATGGACATAAATTTATTGACAAAGCGCTTGCCGGTGGTGCATCGGTTGTGATTTGTGAGGAGTTTCCCAGCGAACTTCCGGAGAACGTGACCTTTGTAAAAGTAGCTGACTCAAACGCAGTACTCGGAAAACTGGCTTCGGCATTTTACAATTATCCGTCGGCCAAAATGAAAGTGGTAGGCGTAACCGGAACGAACGGAAAAACAAGCATTGCAACATTGTTGCATCGTTTGTTTCGTATGCAGGGCTACAACGTTGGGCTGATTTCTACGATTACTTATAAGATTAACGAAACCGAGGAAGTGGCTTCGCATACTACGCCGGATGCGCTGAAAATACAGCAGCTGATGGCAGAGATGGCCGCTGAAGGTTGCGAATATTGTTTTATGGAAGTGAGTTCGCACGCGATTCACCAGGAACGTATTGCCGGAATCGAATTTGCGGGAGGAATTTTTACGAATATCACTCACGATCATCTGGACTACCACAAAACTTTTGCGGAATACATCAAAGCGAAAAAAGCCTTTTTTGACGGATTACCGTCTTCAGCTTTTGCGCTAACCAACCTCGACGACAAAAATGGGTTGGTGATGTTGCAAAATACAAAGGCGCAGAAACTGACTTATTCCAATCGCGCGATGGCCGATTTTCGCTGCAAGGTATTGGAAAGTCATTTCGACGGGATGTTGCTCAACCTCGACGGACAGGAAATCTGGACCCGTTTTGTGGGTTTGTTCAATGCATCCAATCTGCTGGCAGTTTATGCTACGGCCATTCAGCTGGGGCAGAACCGGGATGAAGTTTTGGCACACATTAGCAATCTTCAGTCGGTGCAGGGGCGCTTCGAAACCATTCGCAGCCTCGATGGAAAATATGCTATTGTAGATTATGCGCACACTCCCGATGCACTGAAAAATGTGCTTGCTGCTATTTCTGAAATAAGAACAAGAAACGAACAGGTAATTACGGTAGTTGGTGCCGGTGGCGACCGCGATAAAACCAAACGCCCCGAGATGGCGCATGAGGCTTTGGTGGCCAGCGACAAGGTGATTTTAACGTCGGATAATCCGCGTACTGAAGACCCGGCTGCGATCATTAAAGATATGGAAGCGGGTGTTGATCCGCAGTACAAAAACAAAGTGGTTTCGATCGAAAACCGCAGGGACGCCATAAAAACTGCAGTGCTGATGGCACAGCCCGGCGATATTATTCTGATTGCCGGAAAAGGGCACGAGAATTACCAGGAAGTAAACGGAGTGAAACATCATTTCGACGACAGGGAAGAAGTAAAAAAATGTTTCGGATTGGACGATTAAATACAGAGATATGTTGTACTGGTTATATGAAATTTTAAAAGATTATGATATTCCGGGAGCAGGGATGATCCCCGGCATCTCTTTCCGGTCGGCGGCAGCCATTATTCTGTCGTTGTTTATTACCACGGTGTTTGGTAAAAAAATGATCCGCATTTTGCAACGCAAGCAAATTGGCGACGAAGTGCGCGATCTGGGCCTCGAAGGTCAGATGCAAAAACAGGGTACGCCAACCATGGGCGGTATTATTATTCTGATGGCGATCATTATTCCAACCTTGTTGTTTGCCCGCCTCGATAATGTGTATATTCTTTTGATGCTGATCACCACAGCTTTTCTGGGGTTGATCGGTTTTCTCGACGATTATATTAAGGTTTTCAAAAAGAACAAGCAAGGGCTGGCCGGAAGGTTTAAAATACTGGGGCAGGTGAGTTTGGGGCTTTTTGTGGTGGCCACACTTTTCATCAGTGAAGATGTAAAAGTGCGGGAGCATGTTCGCGACGAGAACGGAAAATACCTGACGATGCAAACCTCTGATCCGGTGACGGGTGAAACTCAGGAGGTGTTTGTAACCAAGGAAGTGAAGTCAACCAAAACAACTCTTCCTTTTATCAAAAAGAATGAATTTGATTACGCCTGGCTGGTGGCTTTTGCCGGCGATGCAGCCCGCTGGTTAAAATGGGTGATTTATGCCATCGCCATTATTCTGATTATCACAGCTGTTTCGAATGCCGCCAACCTTACCGACGGTATCGACGGACTGGCAACCGGGACTTCGGCGATTAGCGGGGCAACACTTGGTATTCTGGCGTATGTAAGTGGTAACATTATTTATGCCGACTACCTCAACATCATGTACATCCCCAACATTGGTGAACTGACGATTTTTATAGCGGCGTTTATCGGTGCTACTGTAGGTTTCCTGTGGTACAATTCCTATCCGGCGCAGGTTTTTATGGGCGATACCGGAAGTCTGGCGCTTGGAGGAATTCTGGCTGTTTTTGCCATCATCATCCGAAAAGAAATTCTGATCCCGCTGCTTTGCGGAATTTTCCTGGTCGAAAACCTTTCGGTGGTCATTCAGGTGAGCTGGTTTAAATATACGAAACGCAAATATGGTGAGGGGCGGCGTGTATTCCTGATGAGCCCGATTCATCATCATTTTCAGAAAAAGGGATTTCCGGAACCAAAGATTGTAACACGTTTCTGGATCGTCGGAATTATCCTGGCAGTAATAACCGTGGCAACACTAAAAATGAGATAAAGTGAAAAAGCTGGTAGCCATATTAGGAGCAGGAGAAAGTGGGGTTGGTGCAGCTATCCTCGCCAGGAAACAGGGATTTGACGTTTTTGTTTCCGACCTCGGGAAGATCAAGGAGAAATACCAGAACGTTCTTTCAGAATATGCGATTGAATTTGAAGCCGGTCAGCATACCGAAGATAAAATTCTGAATGCTGAGTTAGTGGTAAAAAGCCCGGGCATTCCGGAGACTGCACCACTGATCGTCAAACTCAGAGAAAAGGGTATCCCGGTTATTTCTGAAATAGAATTTGGCGGTAGGTATACCGATGCAAAAACGATCTGCATTACCGGTAGCAACGGAAAAACCACCACTACGCTGCTTACTTATCACATTTTGCAGAAAGCCGGATTAGATGTGGGCCTTGCCGGAAATGTGGGGAAAAGTTTTGCCTGGCAGGTAGCCGAAGAAAATCACGATGTGTATGTAATTGAACTCAGCAGTTTTCAGCTCGACGGTATGTACGACTTCCGTGCCGACGTGGCAGTTTTGCTGAACATTACACCCGATCACCTCGATCGTTACGGCTATCAGATGCAGAATTATGTGGATTCAAAATTCAGGATCCTTCAAAATCAAACAAGCGACGACTACTTCATCTATTGCGACGACGATGAAGTGGTGAAACAAGAAATAGGAAAAAGAGAAATTGCTTCTGTTCAGGTTCCTTTTGGGTTGGGAGCGGCCGCTGTGCCGGGAGCAGGAGTGGAAGAGAATCGGATAATTATCAACTTAAAACAAAACCAATTCAGTATGTCTATTCTGGATTTATCATTACAGGGGAAACACAACATTTACAACAGCATGGCTGCGGGCATTGCGAGCATGGTGTTTCAAATTCGCGACGAACAGTTAAGGGAGAGCCTGTCCGACTTTAAAGGGGTAGAGCACCGTCTGGAGCATTTCCTGAAAGTTCACGGAATCGAGTTTGTGAACGATTCAAAGGCAACAAACGTCAACTCTTCGTGGTATGCTTTGGAAAGCATGCACAAACCGGTGGTTTGGATTGCCGGCGGTGTTGACAAAGGCAACGATTACTCGATCCTGAAGGGATTGGTAACCAGTAAAGTAAAAGCCATTGTTTGCCTGGGGAAAAACAATGCAAAAATTAAAGAAGCTTTTGGTGATTGTGTGTCGGACATCGTCGAAACAATGAGTATGGAAGAAGCAGTGCGCGCTGCCTACTACCTGGCACGAAACGGAGATACGGTTTTGCTTTCGCCTGCCTGTGCAAGTTTCGATTTGTTTGAAAATTACGAAGACCGCGGTAATCAGTTTAAGAAACAGGTAAGAAATTTGTAATGAACGTTTCCTTTTGGAAAATATTTAAAGGCGACCGTGTTATCTGGGCTGTGCTGATTTTGCTGTCGTTGCTGTCGTTGCTGATTGTTTACAGCGCGACCGGGGCATTGGCATATCGTGTGGCCTCGGGCAAAACCTGGATTTACCTGGTTCGGCACCTGGGATTTCTGGTTGCCGGTTTTGGTGTGATGTTGCTGATGGTGAACATCCTGCCGGTAAAGATTTATTCGATGGCGGCCAATCTGGCGCTCTACCTGAGTATCGCTTTGCTGATGCTGGCGGTGGCGCTTAAGTTTACACACCTTATTTCAGGAAGTGGGCGTACGCTTCCATTGGGGCCCTTGTCGTTTCAGCCTGCCGAAGTCGCCAAAATTTCATTGATCATGTACGCTGCGAAAGTGCTGGGGAAAAAGCAAAAAACAAACCGGGACCTTTTCCTGGCGTTCCGGGGAATAATCATTCCTGCGGGGATCGTGTGTTTCCTGATCTCCTTATCCGATTTCTCTACCTCGGCACTGCTTTTTGCAACCATTATGACAATGATGTTTATCGGTCGCATTCCATTAAAATATATGTTTCTGGTGGTGATAGCCGGAATTGGCTTTGTAGCGTTGATGTATTTTGGCGCAAGTGTATTGGACGAGCCGCCTGCACGTATTGCTACCATAAAAGGGCGTATCGATCGTTTTGTTCACGGCGATCCGAATTCCGAACATGGGATTACCCAGGCCGACTATGCCAAACTGGCCATTTATTCCGGAGGTTTCCTGGGAAAAGGACCTGGTCATTCTGATGTAAGTAACTTTATGGCGGCGGCCTACAACGACTTTATTTTTGCAATTATAGTTGAAGAATACGGTTTGTTTATCGGTATCGGGGTGATCTTTTTGTACCTGATCTTCTTTTTTCGGGGAGTGACGATTGTGCGAAGGGCCAACCGGACTTTCCCCGCATTCTTAGTGGTGGGGCTAACAATGATACTGGTTTACCAGGCCATGATAAATATTGGAGTTTCCAGCGGCACTTTACCGGTTACCGGGCAGCCCTTGCCGTGGGTAAGTTACGGTGGAACCGCCTTGTTGTTTACTGCCATTTCTTTTGGGTGTATTTTGAGTGTGAGTTATCAGAACCAGGTGAACCGCGAGGCAGTGGATCAGCCCGTGATGGTAAAAGCTCCTGACGAAGATTATGAAATAGAAGCCAATGAAGAAAAAGATAAATAGAGTCATATTAAGCGGTGGCGGAACCGGGGGGCACATTTTCCCGGCTTTGGCCATTGCCAACGAAATACGGCGCCGGAATCCGGATGCCGAAATACTTTTTGTAGGGGCTTTGGGGCGCATGGAAATGGAGAAAGTTCCTGCTGCCGGTTACAAAATTATTGGTCTGCCCGTGATGGGATTTCCGCGCAAGCCTAGCTTAAAAATGATCACTTTCTTCAGAAAGCTGATGCAAAGTGCATCGATGGCCCGCAAAATTGTGAAAGACTTTAAACCCGAAGTTGCAATTGGAGTGGGTGGTTATGCAAGTGGTCCGCTTTTACGCGCAGCCGCCAAATTTAAGGTGCCTACACTCATTCAGGAGCAGAATTCATATGCAGGAATCACCAACAAGCTGCTAAGCAAAAAGGTGAAAAGCATTTGTGTGGCTTACGACAAAATGGAACGTTTTTTCCCAAAAGAGAAGATTGTGTTTACCGGAAATCCGGTGCGCGAAAACCTCATTCAGAAAATAGACAAACAAGAGGCCCTGAACTATTTCGGGCTGAATGAAACCGATAAAGTAATACTCATTGTTGGCGGAAGCCTTGGCGCGCGGTCGATCAACAATGCGGTACTTAAAAATATAAAGTCGATTGCTGATACTGACATTAAAGTAGTTTGGCAGACCGGCGCCATTTATTACGATCGTATTGAAGAAGAACTGAAAACTTCGAAACCCGGAAATCTGCAGGTGCATAAGTTTATTTCGCGAATGGATTTGGCTTATGCCGTGGCCGACCTGGTGATTTCGAGAGCCGGCGCGGGTACGATTTCCGAGCTGTGCCTGGTTGAAAAGGCATCGGTGCTGGTGCCTTCGCCAAATGTGGCAGAAGACCATCAGACAAAAAATGCTTTGGCGCTGGTTGAAAAAGAAGCCGCTTTAATGTTACGCGACGATGAAATTGATATCCGCTTGTTTCCGCTTGCATTCGAAGTGGTAAACAACGCAGAAAAATGTTCCCGGCTGTCAGAAAAGATAAAGGGTTTGGCCAGGCCGGAAGCCACGAAAACAATAGTTGATGAAGTAGAAAAGTTGTTAAAATGAAGAGCATCGAAAAGATAAAAAATGTGTATTTCCTCGGTATCGGTGGAATTGGGATGAGCGCTTTGGCCCGGTATTTTAAATATACCGGAAAGAACGTAGCAGGTTACGACCGTACGCAAACTGCGCTCACGGATGCCTTGCAGGAAGAGGGAATTGATGTGCACTTTGAAGACGATATTCGTAAAATTCCGTCGAAATGGAACCCGGCAGAAACCATCGCGATTTACACCCCGGCCTTACCCGACGAGCACGAAGAATTGAATTGGTTTAAAAGTCAGCCCATTGGTTTGTTTAAACGGGCCAAAGTGCTGGGTTTAATCGCCAACGAAAAGAGCACCATTGCGGTGTCAGGGACCCACGGTAAAACCACCACCAGTACAATGGTGGCGAATATTCTGAACAAAACCACCGAAGGATGTGGCGCATTTCTCGGGGGCATTTCCAAGAATTTTGGAAGTAACCTGGTTTTGCCGAAAGAGGAATCGCCGTGGATTGTGGCAGAAGCCGACGAGTTCGATCGTTCGTTTTTGCATTTGCATCCCTTGTTGGCGCTGGTAACTTCGGTGGATGCCGATCATTTGGATATTTATGGCGACAAGGCACAAATTGTTGAGTCGTTCGAGAAATTTATTTCTCAGATCCGTGAGGAGGGGAAGCTGGTTATCAAAAAAGGCGTGGAACTGGATACCTCAAAAACAAAAGCACAAGTATTCACCTATTCGTTAAAAGACGATACCGATTTCGCTGCGCTGAATTTAAAGCTGGATGAGGCAAGCGGAACGTACAGTTTTGATTTGAAAACGCCGGGCGGTATTATTGCCAATTGTAAAATGGAATATCCCGGACTGGTAAATGTGGAAAATGCTGTGGGAGCAGCTTCGCTCGCCTGGCTGGCCGGAGTGGGCGCCAACGAATTAAAGGCCGGAATTCAGGATTACCAGGGAGTGGCCCGTCGTTTCGATGTGCGTTTCCGTTCCGAAAAGAAGATATATATCGACGATTATGCGCATCATCCCGAAGAGTTGAAAGCTTTTATTTCGTCGGTGAAAGCGCTATATCCGGGCAAAAAAGTAACCGGTATTTTTCAGCCGCACCTGTATTCGCGTACCCGCGATTTTGCCGCTGAATTTGCTGCCAGCCTCGATCTGCTCGATCACGCTGTTTTATTGCCTTTGTATCCGGCGAGAGAGGAACCTATCAAAGGCGTTTCATCCGAAATTATTTTTGATAAAATGAAGTTGGAGGAGAAGCAACTTGTGGATAAAAGTGAACTGGAAGATCTTTTAAAAGACGATCAGAATGAGATTATCCTGACTATGGGAGCAGGCGACATTGACAGAATGGTAAAACCCATTGTTGAACTTTTACAACAGGAACAAGGTGTTTAAGAAACTTTGGAAAATAGGAAGTGCTTTGCTGGTGGTGTTATTCATGATCATAACACTGGCATTCACCTCTATGAAATATTCCGGAGTTACCTGTAAATCTGTCCGTATCGAATATGAAGCTGACGACAAGATCACGCTGAATAAAGAAGTGATCCGGAGAATGGTCAGGAAAGCGGACAAAGACATTGTTGGGAAGAAATTCGATCAAATCGATGCCGAGAAGCTGGAGGCCGCTGTGGAAAAACAGGCTGCTGTTTTTAAAGCCGAAGTTTTCAAGACTGTTGCCAAAGACAGCTCATCGTTCTCCGGAATACTGACCGTGCGGGTGAAACACCGCGAGCCGGTGGTGAGGGTAATCACAAGTACCGACTCGTATTATCTCGATAAGTACGGGCACCGTTTCCCGGTATCGTCCACTTACCCTGCTCAGGTGCTGGTAGCCACCGGAAGGATCGATACCACCTACGCAAAAGAACAATTGTTGCCGTGTGTGTTGTTTATCACCGGCGATGAGTTCTGGAATGCACAGATTGAGCAGGTTCATGTGGAGCCCGATGGCGACATGGTCTTAAGTCCATTGATGGGCGATCATTTAATAGAACTGGGAACTCCGGAGCATCTGGAGGAAAAATTCCGGAACATGAAGGCCTTCTACAAACAGGTGTTGGCCAACAGAAACTGGAACAAATACGAATCGATAAGTTTAAAATATACTAATCAGGTAATTGCTAAAAGAAGGTAATTATGGCTTCAAAACAGAATTTTTCGGTGGTTGTTGACCTGGGCACGTCAAAAATGGTGGCGCTGGCGGGTAAACTTACGGAGCTGGGTAAAATGGAAATTTTAGGTACAGCTCAAATACCCTCTAAAGGAATAAAACGGGGGGTGATTGTGAATATTGAGGAAGCTGCTGATGCTCTTGGCGATTTGCTCAATCTGCTCGAAAATCAGCTGGAAGAGAGGCCGGAAGTGGTGCATGTGGCTTTTGCCGGATCAAAAATGAGAACCATCGATTACCGGACTACTTCACTTACCTCGGGCGAAGGTTTTGTGACCGCTTCCGATGTGCAGCGTTTACTCGATGAAGCCGAAAGGGTGGAGATTCAGCAAGATTACAAAGTCGTGAAAGTGATTCCTACTTCGTACATGATCGATGACGAGCACGAAGTGGAAAAACCAGTGGGCACCACGGGTCGGAAGATAGAAGCCAACTTTAAGCTGGTGGTTATGCCTACGCAATACGTGAACAACCTGAACCTGGTTTTTGACAAAGCCGGAGTGGAGCTGGGCGAAATCGTTCATGCTTCGCTGGCCATTTCGGAAGCTGTGTTAAGTTCCGAAGAAAAAGAAATGGGCGTAATTGTCATGGATTTTGGAGCCGGAACTACAAATATCGCCGTTTATCAGGACAGTATTTTAAGACATACTGCCGTAATTCCTTTTGGCGGGCAAGTAGTCACGAACGATATCAAAGAGGGATGCTCGATCTTTCTGAAAAAGGCAGAACTGTTAAAAGTAAAATACGGGCAGGCAATGGGCGATTTCGCCGACGAGCAGAAAGTGGTGACCATCGCCGGCGAAAACGGTTGGGAACCCCGCGATATTTCCTTTAAAAGCCTGGCCTACATTATTCAGGCACGCCTCGAGGAAATCATCGAATGTGTAAATGTTCAGATTGAAAAATCGGGAATGGAAAGTAACCTCGGTTCCGGAATTGTGATTACGGGCGGTACGGCAAAACTCGACAATATGGTGGCGTTGGTAAAATTCAAAACTGCCATGGATGCGCGAAATGCTCACGCGGTTATTCATCCCGTAAATCGCAAGGAAGAATTTAAAAATCCTGAACTTTTTACCGCCCTGGGAGCTTTAAAGCTTGTGCTGAGTTCATCCGGAAATATTTCGGAACGGACACAGGTGAGGAGCAGCAAGAAAAAGGAACGTCGTTTTGCACCGCTTTTTAAGGATGTAGTGCAGGGCGCGCTCAACCTTTTTGATACCGATGGTTCAGACGCAGAATTAAATTAAATAATGATATTATGGCCGAAGAATTCGTAAACTTTCAATTTCCAAAAGCAACATCTTCCATAATTAAGGTGATAGGTGCGGGAGGTGCTGGCTGCAATGCGGTCAATCACATGTACGAAGAAGGCATTAAAGGGGTTGACTACATTATTTGTAATACCGACGCACAGGCGTTGGAAAATAGCCCGGTACCCGTAAAAATACAGTTAGGAGTTACGCTAACCGAAGGACGAGGTGCAGGGAACAGGCCCGAAATGGGGGAAGAAGCAGCCCGCGAAAATTATGAAGACCTGAAAAAGGTTCTGCAGGAAAATACAAAGATGCTTTTTATTGCTGCCGGAATGGGCGGCGGTACCGGGACCGGTGCAGCACCTGTAATTGCCAGTCTGGCCCGCGAGCTGGATATTCTGACCATTGCAGTGGTTACCATTCCGTCGCCGGCCGAAGGTCGTAAACGCTACGATCAGGCACAGGAAGGCATCAAGAAGCTAAAACAATATGTCGACAGTATGCTGGTGATCAGCAACGACAGGCTGCACAATATTTATGGCGATTTGCCGGCGAGCAAAGCCTTCAAAATGGCCGATAATATTATTTCGACGGCTGTAAAAGGAGTTGCCGAAATCATCACGGTTCACGGAAATGTGAACATCGATTATACCGATGTGCATACTGTAATGCACAAAAGCGACGTTTTCATTATGGGAACCGGGTTTGCAACCGGCGAAGGACGCGCTATGGATGCGGTGCAGGCTGCTTTGGAATCGCCGCTGCTCGACAGCAACGACATTTTCGGCACTAAAAATATTCTGCTCAATATCATCTCCGGAAGTGAAGAAATCAGGATCGGAGAGATCGGCGAAATTATTGAAGCATTGCAGGAAAAAGCCGGCCAGGAAGCTGATATTATCTGGGGTAACGGATACGACGATCGCTTGGGCGACCGGATCAGCGTTACCATTCTGGCCACCGGTTTTGTAACCAATCCGAACCGGGTAATGCAGCCCGTTCAGGAACCGGAGAAATTTGATCTGGAGGAGGAAGATGAAAATGAAACTGAAGGATTTGTGAGCTTCGATTTCTCGAATCGCGATGAGGAGGAAGAAGAGGAACACATCGTCGACAATTCGGATACTGAAGAAACTATTATTGTCAGGCCTCCCCGGCAGGAGTATGACAGAAAAAAAGAAAAAAAGGCCAAGCGAGAGAAGAAGGAAAAAAGCAAAAGGGATGAGCCGGTGACTGAATCGAACGTGGATAACTGGTTCTTTAAGAACTTTGGTTTGAGCAAGTTTTTTGATGAAGATGACCAATCGTTGGATTAACACCACTTAACCCTTAAAAGACTGGAAAATGGAGAAACTGGCAAATTTTAATCTGGAGCAAGAACCGGGAACGGTAATAAAAATTGTAGGAGTTGGTGGAGGCGGAGGAAATGCCGTTAATCACATGCACGAGCATGGAATCCGTGATGTAGGTTATATGATTTGCAACACCGATGCTCAGGCAATGGAAAACAGTCCGATCCGCCGGAGGGTGCAGCTTGGCGCTACACTTACTGAAGGACGGGGCGCGGGGAATAAACCCGAAACAGGACGGCAGGCTGCCATCGAAAATATTGAAGACGTAAAAAAAGCGCTGGAGAAGGACACTAAAATGGTATTTATCACTGCCGGAATGGGCGGTGGTACCGGAACAGGTGCAGCGCCGGTAATCGCACAGGCCTGTCACGAAAAAGGATACCTGACCGTGGCGATTGTAACCATTCCTTTCCGAAACGAAGGACGGCGAAGAATAAAACAGGCTTACGAGGGCATCAAAGAATTGGAAAAATACGTGGATTCGCTGTTGGTGATCAATAACGAGCGGATTCGTGAAATGTATGGCGATTTTGGAATTTCTGAAGCATTTTTGAGGGCCGACAACATTCTGTCTACGGCCGCTAAAGGGATTGCGGAGATCATCACCGTGCCCGGTTATATTAACGTCGATTTTGCCGATGTCGAAACCGTAATGCGCAAAAGCGGTATGGCCGTGATGGGAACAGGAGTTTCGTTAGGACCCAACCGTGCAGAAGAAGCAGTGGAGCTGGCACTCAATTCTCCTTTGCTGAACAATAACGATATTCGCGGAGCACGAAATGTGCTGGTTCATATTACTTCGGGAGAAAAGGAAGTCACCATGTCCGAAATCGGGCAAATAACCGATTATATTCAAAATAAAGCCGGATTTGATGCCGACCTGATCTGGGGGAACGGCTTTGATGAAAGCCTTGATGAGGAACTTTCGGTGACAGTGATTGCCACCGGATTCCCAAACGGCATTCTTTCCGGAACGCATGAAAACAGTCAGCAAAAAGAACGGGTCTATTTATCGGACGATGCCACTTCGGAAAGCGATGCATCAAGTCATGCAAAACACGCTCAAGGCCATGGCGCTGGTCAGAAAACCTTTGAGTTCGATATTAAAAAAGAACGCGAAATTGAGGATATGGAATTTGAGAACCTGTATCCTAATACGAGCCGTAAACGTACAACCCAGGAAAAACAACCACTGGATATCTCCGATTTTTCGTCGCTAAGCGAGGAAGATATGGATGACCTCGACAAAATACCTGCCTACCGGCGTCGCCAGATCAGGATGAACGATCCAAAGTTTCAGAAGAAACCATCGAAATATTCGGTGAACCGGAACAACCAGATTTCAGACCGTAATAGTTATTTACACGATAAAGTAGATTAATAAAAACAAACGTTATGTCATTATTCGATCAAATCAACAACGATATCAAGGAGGCGATGAAAGCACGCGAGAAGGAAAAGCTTGAAGCCATTCGCGGAATCAAAAAAGTAATGCTGGAAGCCAAAACCGCCAAAGGTGCCGGTGCAGATCTTACCGACGAGGAAGCTTTGCAGATCATTTCAAAACTGGCCAAACAGGGAAGCGATGCTGCTGCTATTTTTAAGCAACAGGGCCGGGAAGATCTCTATGAGCAGGAAATGCTGCAGGTAGCCGTTTTTGAACAATATCTGCCCGCCAAAATGTCGGACGAAGAATTGACTGAAGCGGTGAAGGCAATTGTAGAAGAAGTAGGTGCCACTTCGATGAAAGATATGGGGAAAGTGATGGGCATTGCTTCCAAAAAGCTCGCCGGAAAGGCTGACGGAAAAGATATTTCAGCAAAAGTAAAAGAACTGTTAGGATAGAATCTGTAATAATCCAGATCAACAGTTTCCGCTTTTGGGAAATGAAAAAGGCCGGTTTTAACCGGCCTTTTTTATGTTAAAAATCGTCTTCGTCTCCTTCGTCTTCATCAGCATCATCATCTTCTTCGTCTTCATCATCGTCCGGAACATCCTCATCATCATTTAGCTTATCAGCGATATGGTCGAGTTCCGAGTATTTGTCTTCGTATTCCTGTTTTACTTCATCCTTCAGGAAGCCTTCATCATCGTAGTCGTCGTCCTCGTCAACCAGTGCAACGGCTTCGTTTTCGGTCATGCGTAGCATGTAATACTTATCCTCTGTTTCAAACGGAAGAACAGTAATTTTCTGTCCGTTTTTGTCAAAGAAATGGATCAGGTTATCGGCGAATCCGTCTGCATAAATTAGCTTGATCTGCTGTTGCAGATCTTTATCAAGTTTGTTATAGTCTTTAATTACCTTGGGCTTGCTGCTTGTCATTTTTTGAACCAGTTAAGTTATTGTTCCTTAAATATTTCATTGCTTAGATGTCTAAGCATCTTCTCCTTACAATCACACAATGAACTGCAATCTTTCTTCGACAAATAAATATCCTTAATCCGACATTTGCAATAGAACTAACCTATTTTTTTTGAATTAGTGAAAAGTTTAGTTTGAAGTTACTGAATCTTAAAAGCTTATCGGCATGTTTTTATTATGATAAGGCGAAATTGAACATCTGAACATCGTCATTCAAGGCAAGCTTTCTGATGGATAGCAGGTTTGGGAACGAATCAATGAAAAGTTGACTAGTCCTAAATAAGCGTTACAGATTATTGGACTAAGTTAATAGATTCACAGACCGTTTCAAAGCTAGCTTTGAAACGGTCTGTTCTTTTATAGCTTTTAATTTTAATGGTATCTTGTTTGTG
>NZ_JALGYW010000024.1 GCF_023111095.1 Maribellus sp. YY47 | reverse complement strand
AATTGCTTGTTTGCATGCAAAAATCCGTATTTTCAATTCAAATCGTCACGCTATCAAAAATCGCTACAAGTACGACTAACAAAGAATTTCAAAGAACGTCTATTAATTTTTAATACCCACTAGTGATCTTCTGTTTTAAATTTTTCAATATTATTTTCAATGAATTCTAAATGCTCATCGAGCATTAAAATTTGCTTTGAATTCAGCGGTTTTGTTTCTGCATCTTCATCAACTATTTCAAATTCTGCGTAATATTCTTCTGTAAATGATTCTAAGATTGGGTCATCAAAAAATGAATTTACAGTATCATAACCTCTCAGCAGAGTTACCCAATTATTGAAAAAAGCATCTAATTGTTTTCCTTCAATCCATTTTCGGATGTTTGCGACTGATTCTTTATTTCCTGGTTTCCAGTCAATGAGAAGTTTTAACCCATTTTCCATTTTATAGGTCTCGATGTTAAAATAGAAATCAGAATTCGCGTCTTTATCTACGACTTTTACAAGAAATTTGTCTGGTTCTATAACTTCTAAATTTTCTCCTTTGAGTTCTACATATTTCTCTAAAGTTTCAAGAACTGATAATGGAATTTTCTTTTTCATTGTCTTTTTTCAAAATGTGTGGTAACAGTCACTTGCAAGTGGTCGGGTGGATTGCGAAGCTCGTTCCTGTCCGGTAGGCAGGCGTTCCTGTCAGTCAGCCGACTGACTGAACTGCGAAACGATCCCGAAGCCTCGGTAGGCAGTTGGTTGCTGTTTTATTCTTTTAATTTTAGCTTCATTGCAAAAATAATTGTAAAAATAAATGGTATTGCAGAAGTCAATCCGATTAAATGCAGAGTGTGCAATGGATTAATGGGGTTCAAATAAAAAGGATAAGTCGTTGAAAAAACATAAATAAGAAAACTACTAATTGCGTAATTCCGAATAGAATGCATTCCCGGATAAACCTTGGCTTCGTTCCTAATTAGACCGAAAATCAGAACAATTGTGGCAACAATCCAGATGCTACTTACACTCAATAAGCCAACTATTTTCCAAGTCGATTCAAAGATATCGGAGAAAAGAGTACTTTTTAAAATAAGTTCCATTATAAAAATTATAAGAATTGAACCTTGTAAAATAGTCCGCTTATAGTGTCTGAAATATTGAAAGAATGCCAGCATTAAATACCCAAACAGGATTAAATAGATAACATTCCGAATTAGTCTCTCAACGATGTCGATTTTTGCCGGGGTATTAATAAGGAACAATAGCCCTGATATTAAAATAAACAAAATCAAAAAAAAAGAACATAAAATGATACCATTTCTATTTGTCTTACTTATTGTGTATTCCATATTGTTAATAATTTAGGTTTCTATCAATCGAATTTTTAAAACTCGCCGTTAATGGTGGTGGTATGTGGTCGTGGCGGATTTCGGAGAGCGTCAGTGTCCGCCAGGACATGACGGTCAAGAAAGGAGCGGAGACAACGCATACCACTGCACCCGCAATGCAATTTGCAATTTGCTGTGGGTAGTTTTTAATATTCAAATTTTTTCATTTCTTTTCTTATTTGGGAAATGTGTTTCTGTATCTCAAAATCAAACTTTTGGTATTCTCCTGAAATCTTTGTCATTTCATCACCTAGGTCTTTCTCAGATTTTTGATATCGCTCCCAAGCGATTTGCTCATCCTTTGTTCCTCTAAGTTTTAAATATTGGTTATATGTATTTTCTACATTTTCAGTAAAGGGAGCAAGTGAATTTAGTGAGTTATAAAAGTTTGAGATAATTTCATTTTTTGAAAAGTCTGATTTTAAATCGAAATATAAGCTTATTGCATTGGACAATGAGAGCGAAGCATTATTGGCTAGTAAAATTTTTTCGTCAATCTGCTTCATAAGGTTGTCATTCAAGTAGCTTCCGATTTCAGTGTCATTTTTTTCATAACGATTATACAAAAGAACAAGCTGATTAATCGCATCGGAAAGCATATTATATTGCATCACTGTGATTTCTGCAGCAGTTAACTTCTTCGTAAAGAATTGTTTCTGCAAATCCTATTTATGTTCTTTGCTTTTTTGGAAAATCTCTAAACTTTTTGATATTACTACTGTAAGAATTGAGCCAATTAAACCGCCTAAAGTTCCAATTAAATAATCGTTCATTTTTTTGTTTTTAAATTACCCACAACGTACGTGGAACCCGCCCAGTTGGGTTATATCGTTATTGTGAGGTTGGTTTAACGACCTGTTTGGGGTGTGGAATACATCTTTTTCGGGATTAAAAAGGGCTGGCGGTTTATACATGAGTTTGAAGTTTGATTTTTAGTTTTCCGAAATTAAAAGAAAAAACAGTAATTCGGTTATGTTAAGCGAAAAAATGAGTTTAAAGAAAGTAAAATAAGGCGGTTGAAAAAAAAGCTGCGAGTTATGAGCTAAGAGCCACGAGAAGAAAGGCATAAGAAAAAAGCGGAAAGACGCAAGCTGCAAGCTACAAGCGGAGAGTCATTGGTCATTTGTCATTAGGCATTGGGAAGAAGGTGTGAGGAGTGAGCTAAGAGGTGTAAGCTTCGAGCTTCGAGTGGAAAGGCATAAGAAAGAAGCGGAAAGTGGAGAGTCATTAGTCAATAGGCATTGGGAAGGAGCTGTGAGTTACGGGCTAAGAGCTGCGAGTGGAGAGTCGTAGGGCATTACGAAAAATGACTAGAAACCACTGCCCTCAGGAAATATCAACCTGGATGGGAAGTTCAAATAAACTCAGAGCAGGCCTAAAACCGGAAATTCACAAAAAAGTTAAACGTGAGTGATTGCGCCTTAATCAGGGTTGTTTCGTTAAACGGAGAAACTTCGCCCAAATCGAACACCCGGGTATATACATCGAGATAATTGTCGGTATCGAAGGCATTCAATATCGAGACTCCGGGTTTTATATTTACGTTTTTGATGTTGAAGTTATAATTCACCGACACATCGGTTCGGAAATAGCCGGGTAAACGCCCGTATACTCTTGTGGTATTAAAATTTTCGTCCTTTAACGAAGAAACCACATAGGGTTTCCCGGTGGTGAAAATTGTGAGTGTAGAGAAATTCCATTTCCGTAGGCTGTAAATATTGGTCCATTTAAACTCGTTGGTTTGATCGTAATCTGCCGGAATATCGGCGCCCCTATTTATTTCGTTGAAGCGCCGTGTGGCTTTGCTCAACGAATAAGCCAGCCAACTCGAAAAGAAAGTTCCTTCGTATTTCACTAAAAAATCGATCCCCATGGCCTTGCCATCTCCTGAAACAAACTGGCTCAGCGGATCTCCAACTCCTGCCCCGGGCTCCCTTCGCTGATCGGGATTATCAAAAAACAGGTATTCCTGTAAGCCGTTTACGGTTTTGTAATAGGCTTCAACATCGATGTAAAATTCATTTTTTTCGAAGCCGGCTCCCAAAATGTAATGGCTCGAGGAAAGCACCGGGTTAACGCCTCCGTCGGCCAGTATCCAGAAATCGCGGTTGTACCCGAAATTTTGTTCAGTTCCCGATTTATTCAGAAACTGGTAATATTTCCCGGTGGCAAATTTCAATGTAAGCCCATCGGCCATCGAATAATTTCCGGTAAGGCGGGGTTCAAAATAAAACTTCTTTGAATTACTGTAATAATTCATTCTCATCCCGGGCTTCAACGCCAGGCGGTTTCCTATTTTCAATTGATCCTGCAGAAAGCCGGTGTACAAAAAAGCGGAACTTTCCAGGTTGTCGTAAACCACCGCACGCGAAGCGTCTTTATAAAAGGTAAAACGGTTGTATTTACCCGATATCCCAAATTCAATTTTATGATGGGAATTTATGTTGTACTCGTTTCGAAAGGTCAGGAAATAGTCGGTTAAGCGATTCGATTCATTGGTTACCTCGTTTAATTCGCGATCCTGAATAAACGTGGAATCTGACGGGTTGGTCGGATTGCTGACGGTGATGGTTGTGTTATTGTTGTAATCGTTAAAATAACCCGAATGCCCAAACTGCAGGCTCGTAAAATACCTGCCGTTCCATTGTTTGTTCCAGGTAGTTCCCAATCCGTAATTTCCCCACTCATTAATGTCTTCGGCCTCGAATTCGCCGCGTTCGTTCGAATTACTGCTCGAACTGTTGAGGTAATCTTTTGATCCGTACACACTAAACGAAATATTTTCCTGATCACTGATCTGGTGTGAAAGTTTCAGGTTGTAGTCGCTAAAGTAGAATTCCGGTGTAAGAACATTGGCATCGGGTGCAGGCAAACGCCGGTTTTGCCCCAGCTTATCACCCAACAATTCGTCGGCCAGCCAGCTGGAATACATATCCGAATAAGCACGCCGTCCGGCAGCTACGAGCGTAAGTTTTTTTGAAATCGGAATTTCTGCGGTCAGGTTGGCACTGATCAGGTTAATGCCGCCATAATAACTTGCCTGAGATTGGTTCCCCGATTTCCCGACAATATCGACAATGGCCGAAATACGTTCGCCGTAACGCGAGTCGAAACCACCCCGGTACACCTGAATATTCTTAATTACATTTGGATTAAGCGCCGAAAAAACGCCAAAGAAATGATCGAGGTTGTACAAGGTAAATCCATCGAGCAACACCAGGTTCTGATCGGCCGTTCCGCCCCGAACATTTAATTGCGACGAGTTCTCAAACGAACTGATACCGGGCATAAGCTGCAAAGCCCTGAAAACATCAGTTTCACCATAGTTAGGAAGATCGCTGAACCGGGAAGGATTAAAAACCACGCGCCCTGCTTCTTTGCTGAAATCGACCATCTCCATTTTATTCCCGGCAATGTCAACGGTTTGGATATTCTGCATTTTCCGGGTCATTCCAATTCTTAAAAATGCGGAAGGAACAGAAGTATCAATAATTGTGTCGACACTTTGGTAGCCCATGTACCTCACTTCCACCAGGTTTTGTATCGAATCGGTGAGTCTGAGACTAAAGGTACCTTCAACGGTGGTTGAAACGGCTATATTCTGGTTCCACAAATTAATACTGGCATAGGGCAAACGCTCGCCCGTTTCTGAATCAAATACAATTCCACTTACTGTTACATCCTTTTTTACCGGCTCTTTTTGCCCGGGTTTAGCAGGTACAATCAGGTAGGTATTGTATTTGAGTTCGAAGGTAAATCCGGTGTTTTTCAGCAATAGGCTTAAGGCCCTTTCTACGTTCTCCTCGTCAAAGGAAGCTGTTACAAGCTTAGTTTCGAGCACCCCGGAATCAAACGAAATGAGAATGTTCCGTTCCCGGGCAACTTCGGCCAAAGCCTTCGACAACGGTGTGTCGGTAAACGAAAAACGATGATTTTGTGCGGCAAGCGGAACAACGAAAAAGGAAAATAAAAGGAACATAACAACAAAGACGGTTTTACCCGGCAGACTCGGAAATACGCACTTTATTGTTTTTGATTTCATACTTTAGACCCATCGGAATACAAATCACATCCAATGCTTCCTGCAGATTCTTATTGGAAAAAGTCACGGTCATTGAGCGATCCGGATTTCCTTCAAAACTTACGTTCACATCGAATTGTCGTTCCAGGGTTTCAAAAATAGAAACAAGCGGTTTATCTTCAAAATAAAACAGTCCGTTCTTCCACGAAATTGTCTGTTCAATTTTATCATTTGCAATCTTCACCAAACCTGAAGCCGTGAGTTCGGTCATTTCTCCGGGAGTAATCACCTGAACATCGCTGCCCGAGCTTACTTTTACTTTCCCCGACAAACAGCTTACCCAAAACTCACTCTTGCGCGAAAACACATTTAGCTGTGTTCCCAATATTTCAACGGTTCCGTTTTTTGTATGAATGGAAAAACGACTTCCTTTTTTTACATTGAAATAGGCTTCGCCATCGAGTTGCAGCGATCGTTTTTCCAAAAAGCTTTTATCCGACCACTTTATTTTCGACCCTGCATTTAAAGCCACCCGTGTCCCGTCGGGTAAGCTAAACCCGGTTTGCTCTGCAAAGGCAGTTTTTATTTTATCTTTTGAAAATACATTGTTTACCGTATAAAACCCCAGCAACAAAAGCACAACAGCGGCGGCAGCCTGCCAGTACCTTAAAAGACGAATGGTTCCGGAAGGTTTCCGGGCTTCCGCCTTTTTAAACATCGCTTCCAGCGCCTGCTCCTCACTCATCCCTCCGGGAGTCTTAAACCCCTCCATTGCTTTCAGGATTTTTTTCTCCGTATCCATGGCATGGAATTCCGCAGCTGTTAGTTTATATTTTTTGGAATCGTTCCTTTCAGACATGGCACTTTCCCATTAAATTTTGTACTCGATTTTTTGTTTTAACTCACCCAGGGCATTTTTCATTCTCTTTTCGATGGCTTTCACACTCAATCCCAAATTTTTGGCAATTTCGTTGTACGTCATTCCATCCATCCGGTTCATTAAAAAAACGACCCTGTCTTTCTCTTTTAACGCCCCAATGGCTCGTTCCAGTTTATTGTTGAACTCTTTTAGTTCCAGCTCAAATTCAGGTGTTATTTCATCCGCTCCGGCCTGGTATTTCTTCACAAAATCGAAAACCACCTGTTGATGTTCGTAGCGGTTTTTGCACAAATTGCCCGCAATCGTATACAACAATGGCTTAACGGTCTCTTCCCTTATTTCGTGTTTTTTCTCCCAAATCTTCAGGAAAGTGTCTTGCGCAATGTCTTCCGCTATTTCAGCATCACCGGTTTTGAAATAAACGTAATTCCTTATCGGTGAATACATCCCATGAAACAATTCTATGAACCTGGCTCTTTCAATCCCCGCCATTGAATTAATTTTCAGAAAATTACTTTCAACTTCTCGACTCTGCTATTAATACAGATCAATGAAACGATACCCTAAGCTAATATTCTTTTTTTTCGGAAAAACGTACAAGGCTCTACAATTTAAGCTTGTAGCTCAGCCCGATAATCTTAACCGACGCTTTATCGGAGTGTAGATAATCGTTTAAGCGAAAATATGCCCCAACGCGGTGGTGCTTATTGATTTTATACTGAAGTCCCGACTCCCATCTGGCTTTACTGTACTCTCCGGCATCGAGATCGCGATAAAGTTCGTAGGCGACATAGGGTTCGAGATCGAGTTTTTTGATGGCATATTCGAGATCGAATTTTGCACGGAAGTAGTTGGTCTTCTCATTTTCTGTGAAATCATCTGAGTTGGTATAACGTAAGCGCAATTTGGCTTGCAAATTATTCCATTTATAAGCGGTTTTAGCATCAAAGGCAAAACGGCCATACCAGCGATCTTCTCCTTTTTTATTTTGATTGTTGCCCAGCCTGTAGCTTCCGCCCAACGCAAAATAGTCGTTGAATGCATATGCCACGCCCGGTTCAAAAAAATACTCATCCAGTTTAAAGTCTTCATCAAAACGCAGTTCGGGAGCCAGAGATATCTCCAACTTATCGCCCAGTTCTTTTGAAACATCGAACTCAAACCAGGTTTGCTGTGCCATTGCGGCAACAGAACTTACGGCCACCAATACGACCGTATAAAAGAGCTTCTTCATAAGATGATTACTTTTTAGCATTGCCTTTCCCATTTGATTCGGTTATGTCGTGAAAAACGCGGATACGGGCGATATCGCGCATAAAATTGATTTCCTCAATTTCGATTCGTTTTATCTTTATCCCCGTTCTTTCCTGAATATCGCGCACCAGTTCGTCGCGTTTATTCAGATTGATATTTTCAATTTTTTCGTAAACAATATCCAGCGAAGCTTCCTGGCGC
Organism: Maribellus sp. YY47; assembly: GCF_023111095.1. Classification (GTDB taxonomy): domain Bacteria; phylum Bacteroidota; class Bacteroidia; order Bacteroidales; family Prolixibacteraceae; genus Draconibacterium. Next base: position 69,884 of record NZ_JALGYW010000024.1, on the reverse strand, counting down.
AGCATCAGGATCAACTCTAAAATCCAAAGCGTTCCTAAAATGGCTACGTTGGTAAAAAGCAGTTCGAGAAAGCTTACATTTTTGCTCGACAACGCGTTGATCACTGCCAGGCCAATGATCACAAAAAGATAGGTCATTTCCTTTATGGGGATGGTGTCGGTACGGTAGCGAATGATTCCGAAAATAGCAAACAGCCCCAATGCAATCCCGAGCTCCAGTTTTACACTTTCGAGCAGGAAACACAAGGCGAAAATGGCTGTACTGATCGCAAAGTAGCTAAAGAAAAAATCTTTCCTCCGGCTGTTTTTTGCGTATATAAAGTAAACAACCACAAAGGTTACCAGCAGGTTAAACCCAAATTTGATAACCAGTTCTTTAAAATCGATAACATTCACCAATTCAATATCCAAAGCACCGACTTGTGCCGTTGACAATTGGCTTAAAAGTTCGTTAAACATGTTAGTCTGATAATTTTTTTTGTAATAAACTCTTATTCAAGAACAATAGCGAAAGCCCTCATACAAGTGCAAACTGCTTTTCCATTTTCATGAGCGTACCCTTAAACTGATTGCGTTTTAGATCGGCTTCATTCATCGCTCTCCCGATGCAATATTTGCTAAAATTCTGTTGGTATATCCCTCTTTGTTTTAAAACGGTGGCTAGTTTGGTCTGTGATTTCTGCCCATCCCTTTTCAACTCAATAATAGCAAAATCTTTGCATTTTGATGAGCTAGTTCCAAAAGAATTGAAACACAAATCGGTATCGATGGTACATCGTTCGTCAAAATTCCTGCTCACCAGTGTTATTCGTCGAAAAGAGGTGCCAAACTTGGCTTTGAGTTCAGTTTCCCCGGCTGGCAGATGTTGCTTTAGATATTCTTTCTCAGCCCTACTCAATTCCGGTTCCAAGCCATTCACCTCCATTCGGGTTTTGCGTGTTTTCCCTTTGTTGGTTTTATGTTTGATTTCCAGGAAAACGATATCCGAATCGGTGTATTCGCGTTTCCGCAACTTCATCCGGTTAGCGCGTCCGTTGTGGTGCGAAATATAAAACTGATCATCGGGCGTATCGTAATAAATGCTGTTGTACTGCTGACTCCGGATACCCTCGACCTCGAGCACAAAATAGTCGTTTTTAATTTCCTCAAAAATTGAATTAAGCTCTTCCGATGTTAAACAAAACTTGGAGTCAAAGCGATTCATCAGTTTTACCTGATCCATCTCATCAAGTGAAATGGCCTCAAATTCTGACAAAACATCAGCAAAAGAAACATCATCAGCGGTTTGAGTTAGTATTTCGTGGTCGTAATTCATGAGCCTACGCAATGTGGTTGTGCAAGATAGTGAGTTCATCCATAAGTACAAACGACTTTTTACATATTCATTAAAATCGATGAAATTGTAAAACTGGTGTATAACGTTCCTCCGGAATACGTACCTCCGCTGTAAAGCCCATCGGTTGCCTGTCCGGTTGAACTTCCCCCGGTGTAAATCCCGTATCCCGAACCTTTTTTCAGAGTGGGAGAAGAGAAGGCAACCGACTGATAAGTTTTCGATGGTTTGTACGTGATAATTTCAATTCCATCGCTGTTTTGAACATGAAACAAGGTACCTGCACTCAACGAGGTGTTAAACTTCACCAAAACGAAATACTGCGAAGAACTGGACGCGGGTGCCTGCGCCATTCCCGAACTACCTGCGGCAATAATGGTTCCGCCGGTAATCTGGAATGAACCATCGTAATCCAAGGCACCGTTTCCATTGTTGGTGGGGCCGTCAATTAAAACAGTACCGCCGGTCATTACCACCGAGCCATTTGAGTCGAGCCCATCGCCTGAAGCATTCAGATATAAATATCCGCCATTGATGTACAGATAGTAATTACCTGAGGAAGGACTGGGACCTCCCCATCCGCCACCGGGACGACCACCACCCATCATCGAATCGCCGCCACCTGCAACATTTAAACCATCATCGTTCGATTTTAAATGGATCGTACCTCCGTTTAAGATTACGTCTCCGGCAGCACTTTCAATCCCTTCGTACGATTTTGTGATGTTGATATTTCCATCTTTGATCTCCAGGTCAAAACCGGCATGGATTCCATCGTCGCCGGTAGAAATTTCAAAAGTACCTGCATTAATGGTAATTGTTTGATCGGAATGGATGGCATCGTCGGTACTGGTGATCGAATAAACACCGTTATCAATAATAATATTTACTCCCGCCTTTAGTCCTTTTGATGATGTGCTACTGTAAGCACTAACGCTTCCGGTAGTCAGCAGTTCCATTTCAGCATAAGTCAGCATCAAATCGGTCTCGGCAGAAACCGCATCGCCCCTGGCCGAGATGTTAAACGTACCGGCAGTAATTCCAATGTATCCTTTCTCGTCGTCGCTGTCGTTATCCGATTTTAATCCGTCGCCACCTGCAGTAATGTTAAATTTTCCGTCTTTGATGATCAGGTAATCCTTTCCCCTGATCCCGTCGTCTGCGGCATTTACGTTTATATTGCCGCTGGCGATAATCAGTCCGTCCTTGCTTGTAATCCCATCGTTGAAATTGGCATTCACCTGCAACGATCCCGGTCCAAAAATGGTGAGATCGGATTTGCTAAACACTGCAGCGTTGGGTTCCTCGGCATCGGCATTGTCGTATTTGTAAGAACTTCCGTCGGTCAACACATTCGAGGTTCCTGCGTTAAGTGCAATTAATACTTTTTCAGCGCTTTTTACATAAACGGGAGCACTCGAAGAACTCGTTATATTGGCTCCGTTCAGAATCAAGCGAACAATGCCATCCTCTTCTGTCTCCACCCAAATTTGACCATCGTTCAGTGTTCCGGTAAAACTGTAATCCCCGGCAGCGCTAATGATGATTTTTCCCGATGTAACACTTACATTATCCGAATTCTCGGTTACCGAAGTGCCATCCATCGTAATAGCAACCACGTCCGAAGCATTCCAAACATAATCGGAGGCAGCGTCATGATCTCCGCTGTTGTTGGCCATGGCATCGTCAATGCTCTCCTCGTTATCCACTTTTTCCGTTGTGGTGTTGTCATCTTCCTCATCAAAATCGGTAGACAAACCGTTACAGGCTGCCCACATAACTGAACCAAAAGCCAGTACGAAAAATTGAACTTTTCTCATATCTCCTTTGAATTTCGTTGTAATACAATAATCCGGAGTGGAATCACTTAACAAGAGTTTCACGCTCCGTTCGATTATCTCTTCCTACGCATTTACACCTATTATGTGCAACACATTAGCTTATACAAGCGCTATGAAAACAACCCTACTTTTTCATCCTGTTTTTTACTCAGAAGATGGAAGTATTTACTGAAAATACTGTGTTGGCAAGGGTTTGAAATGAATGCCTGCGCAAATAACCGATAAAATATTGTAAATTCGCTTTTCAACTACAAACAAAATAAGCTGTGTCAAAAAATCTGGTTATCATTCCCACTTACAATGAGAAGGAAAATGTGGAAAAGATGATCCGCAAAGTCTTCTCCCTCGAAAAGCCTATTCACCTGTTGATTGTCGAAGACAATTCGCCCGACGGAACTGCAGATATCGTTAAACGATTGATGAAGGAATTCGACGGGAAGCTCCACATCCTGGAACGAAAAGGAAAGCTCGGACTTGGGACGGCCTACATTGCCGGATTTAAATGGGCGCTTGAACGCGACTATGAAGCGATTTGCGAAATGGATTGCGATTTTTCGCACAACCCCGACGATCTGCTTCGGCTTTTCGCGGCTATTGAAGAAGGCGCAGATGTAGCTATCGGATCACGCTATATTACCGGGATCAATGTGGTAAACTGGCCACTGGGACGCGTACTGATGTCGTATTTTGCATCGATGTATGTGCGCATAGCTACCGGAATGGAAGTTCGCGATACTACCGCTGGTTTTGTTTGCTATCGCAGAAAAGTGCTCGAGACCATCGATTTGGATGCCATCAAACTTATCGGCTACGGGTTCCAGATAGAAATGAAATTCACCGCCTGGAAATTTGGCTTTGTTATCAAGGAAGTTTCCATCGTTTTCACCGACCGGAAAGAAGGAACCTCCAAAATGAGCGGAGGAATTTTCAACGAAGCACTCTGGGGGGTGCTTAAAATGAAAATTAGGAGCTGGACGCGCAAATACGAAAGAAAAGAATAAGTACCCAAATAAAAACTAATGCCCGAACAACCCAAAAACGATTTGATGCTCCCCGATGAAATTATTATGACTAAAATATATTTGATCAGGGAACAAAAAGTAATGCTCGACAGCGATCTTGCAGAATTGTAAGGTGTGGAAACAAGACGCTTAAACGAACAGGTAAAACGAAATATTTCAAGATTTCCGAAAGATTTTATGTTTCAACTGTCAGAGGTTGAATTTAAAAACTTGAAGTCGCAATTTGCGACATCAAATTGGGGAGGACGCCGTAAACTCCCCAATGTATTTACAGAACATGGAGTTTTGATGCTTTCAAGTGTTTTGAACAGCGAACGGGCCATCAAAGTGAATATCCAGATTATGCGGATATTTACACGGATTCGTGAAATGCCGACCAGCAATTTAAGTATCAAGCTCGAAATCGGGGAAATCAAAAAGAAACTGGCCAATCAAGATAAAAACATCGAACTCGTATTTAACTATTTAGATGAGCTAATTGAAAAACACGATAACCCGCAACCAAGAAGATTAATCGGCTACAAAAGGAACCGTGAAGATTAGTTCAGGCAGGCAAACACACAAAACAATACAACGAGCCGTTATTTGCTACCTTCAACTTACCTACTATCCCGGATTCGATAAGAAAATTCTAAAAAAGCAAACATCAAATCACTAACTTTGTTGTACTCAAAAAAAGCCGGCAAAATGAAGACTTTAATCAAAAACGCAACCATAGTAAACGAAGGGGTAAAATTTAAAGGAAGTGTTCTCATTAGCGGAGAAAGCATTGACAGGATTTTCCCACATGTGATTCCTGCAGATTTGGATACCTCTCAGATGGAGGTAATCGATGCAGAAGGTTTGCTGCTGATCCCCGGAGCGATTGACGATCAGGTTCATTTCCGGGAGCCGGGTTTAACACACAAAGGAGAGATTGCCACAGAAAGCCGTGCGGCGGTTGCCGGAGGAGTAACCACCTACATGGAGATGCCCAATACCAACCCACAAGCTGTTACCCAGGAAGAACTTCAGAAAAAATACGACCGCGCAGCCCAGGTTTCGGCAGCCAATTATTCGTTCTTTATGGGCGCCACCAACACCAACCTCGATGAAGTACTGAAAACCGATCCAACAAAAGTTTGCGGGATTAAAGTCTTCATGGGTTCCTCCACCGGAAATATGCTGGTTGATGATGAAAAAACGCTCTCCGAAATATTTAAACATGCCCCTACTTTAGTGGCTACTCATTGCGAAGACGAAGCGACCATCAGAAAGAACACTGAAATTGCCCGCCAGCGCTATGGCGAAAATGTACCGATTTCGCGGCATTGCCACATCAGAAGCGATGAAGCCTGCTATATTTCATCGTCAAAAGCGGTTGAACTGGCTTCAAAGTTTGATACACGCTTACATATTCTTCATCTCTCATCGGCCAGGGAAATGAGTTTGTTCTCTCCCGGAAAAGTCGCGGATAAAAAAATAACAGCTGAAGTTTGCGTGCATCACCTTTGGTTCGACGAACGGGATTACATCGATCATGGCACCCGGATTAAATGGAATCCTTCGATTAAATGCGTAAAGGACAAGGAAGCGCTTTGGGAAGCCCTGCTTGCCGACAAAATTGATGTGATAGCCACCGACCATGCACCGCACACGCTGGAAGAAAAATCGAACACTTACTTTAAAGCGCCGTCGGGTGGCCCTCTGGTTCAACATTCGCTTGTAGCGATGTTCGAGATGAGCAAAAAAGGTTTTATATCCGTCGAAAAAGTAATCGAAAAAATGTGCCACGCACCTGCAGATCTTTTCCGGATAGACAGAAGAGGCTACATTCGGGAAGGCTACTTTGCCGACCTCGTGCTGGTAGATCCGGAAGACAGCTGGATTGTTGCTCCCGAAAACATACTCTACAAATGTGGCTGGTCGCCGTTTGAAGGCACCAAATTCTCGAACAAGGTAGTAAGCACTTTTGTTAACGGGCAAAAAGTTTATGATCAGGAAAAAATCTCTGAATCAATCCGTGGACAAAGGATCAGTTTTAATGTTTAGGTGATTTCCCTGTACCCCGGACGGGGGCCGAACCTAATTTGTTCGTTGTTTATTATCCGATTCAGAAAACCTTTGGATGCTTGTTTATTTTTGATTCCTGAATACATTTTTGATGGAATAGTTCGGAAAATTTTGCACCGAAGAAAAAGTGTTACTTCAACTCAGAAGGTAAAATCTATCGTAGAACTTACACTGCAGCCAAATAAAATGGGTACACCCCCAATCGGCGATGTACCCAAATTACTTTTTTAAATCATGCTTCTAACTCTCCCCAAAAGGAGACACCACTTCACAAAATAACCCGGCAAAACACAGAGAACGTTAATTTACATTGTTCCACAGCAAAGTAATACCATGTAATTCTGTTACTTAAATACACAGTTATAAAAGGAATGCCTAACCCCTTCTATCTCTTTAAATATTTTTAATCCAAAATTCTGGCTTTCAGAAATGCTTCCTCCAGCTCTTCCCGGCTTAGTTTGTTTACTTTTAAATAGCGACGGTTGCCGGCAGGAACGATAACGACACCTTTACCTGTTTCAACAGACCCTTTTTCGCCAAGGTTCTCGAACAGTTGTACATTTGACTTTTTTAGCGGAAGCTCAAGTTTTTTATTGCCCGAGATGTGCCAGTACACCACATACAGATCTTCGCCCCTAAGAAAGGTAAACGCCCGTATTTCCTTGCTGCTACCGGCCACATTTTCAATCTGATCATAAGGCAGCAACTCCAACTCTTTCTGTTCATTCAGCAACAGAATATGCTCCTGTTCCAGGTTTCTCAGCATGTGTTTTTGTTCGTCCGTCAGCCAGTTTTTTACCCGCACTTCTTCCCATCTTCTCAAAACTTCGAGGTTGTCAGGAGTCCGCGCATGCGCTTCAAATTTCTGAAGGCTTGCATGCAACGATACCGGGCAATCCCAGGCTGCGGCCCTGCTGGTCACAAACTCAAGCATGTCGGGTTGTGTACCAACGGTATTTTCGGAAGGAACAAAATACCCCAGCCAGCCAAAATTAATCCGGGTAAAATCTTCCTGCATGCGGGGAGCCTCTTCGGCGGGCCATTTTCGGGTTTCCTCTTTTAGAATTTCCGGGGCAAAAACATCGAAAGCATTTCCACCGCTGAGCATGTGCCAGCTAAAATGGGTTTTGGCTGCCCCTTCGGCAAAGAGGGGTTCAGGATTCAAACGGCTGAAAACCCGGTATTGCGCTGCTGCCACATGATACCAAAAAGGAGGATTTACGCCTTCTGATCCATCAAAATAAACCGATTTGAAACCAGCATCATAGATATCGGCCAGCTTTTCTGCAATTTCATCCTGCAAATCCGAGTTCTGGTCAACATAAATACTTGTGGCTCCGAACTCACTCACATCCAGCAGACCAAAAATATATCCTTCGGGTTGTGCGCCGATTGTTGTTTTATCAATTCCCCTGACGCAACCCGTAAATTTATACGGACGCGTAGTTGTATATCCTTTATACGAGATAAGTTCATGCCCCATCCGAAGCACCCTGCAGCCATCGGCCATTGTTGTTCCCAGTGGATTCTGCTCCACAAAAACAACCGTATCGCTTTCGCCCAGCGGTTCCGACAGGGTAAAATGCCGAAGCAGGTTGAGCCGGTGGTCGGTTTTTGGTGTAACATACCTGCTGTCGCGCCCAATATGCGAATGCAGAAAGTGAAACCCGGGAACTATCCCCTCGCCCTCAATCCTGGTCAGCATCTTTTTTACATCCTCTTTCCCATTCGGAAACAATTTCCGGTTCCAGTCATAATCACCGAGTTTCCGATAGCCCCAGCTGTCGATAAACGAAGGGTAATAAATCATCATATTATGAAATCCTCCCATCGCAGCGTACTTCAGGTGCTGCTGAAGGGTTCCGGGATTTACATCCTGGGTCCAGTAATACGATAATTTGGTTTGGGGATCACGGCGGCTTTTCACACCTTTCGGAAGATTGTAATCCTCTTCAATTCTGGCAATTTTATCCAGAAGTTCATCGGCAGGACAAACGATTAAAGCTGCCTCCACGCCTTTCAGTTTTATTTCTTTTTCTGCTTCTGCTTTCAGGATACGGTATCCCTTACGTTTCTCTGAGTCGATGCGGGTTTCCGGCGCCGTTCCCAACAAGTTGACCGCCACTTTTTCGTCCCAGCTCACATTCAGCCATTCACCAAAATGCTCCCGGTTCTTTACCGGCAACTGTAAAAAACACAACTCGGTTGTCGGCGGAGGGGTAATTTTCATATACCCCGGATATGCTCCGGGTTCAACAATAAAATCTTCAAACGTAAAACTGATATAATCGGCAGTTTCCTTAATCCGGATGACCGCATCGTAGGGAACCAGCTCAAACCCGACGATCAATTTAGCCCCTTCTCTTTTTAATGAGTTGGCTTGAAAGGTCATCTTTTTGTTGGGATGCGCCAACTTAATTTCGTTATGATAAGGACGTTCCTGGGTAACCGAGAACATCGGGATATTCTCCCCTTCGATTAAACATTCTTCGTTTGTCGCCTTCAACACCAGACTCTTCGAAGTCCCGTCGCTTCCGGCAGTCAACTTAAACAGTTCATTCTCGATAACAATGTCTTCCCCACTGTTTGCATCATCCTGCGCGAACGATGATAAAACAGTGCTCATCAGTACAAACAAACCAACAAATAGTTTCATAATTTTTTTTAGTTAAAAATGACGGAATTAAGTTTATATCGCCAACTCACCTGCAAAGCTAGCCTCTCTGCAAGTTGGCTTAATTCAAAAAGCCTTGTAAGATAGCCAGATAAAAGTAATCCCGCCAGGTAATAGGTTAAAGTATCAATTATATTTTCCCCAGAATTTTATTTCTGCAACAAAAAGCGACGGTGAACTTTGCCAAAGTTCATCGATTACAAACCTGACATACCTGTACTTTTCATTACTTAATTCGGGATAAATTAATGATTCGAACTCAATACCTGCAACCAGGAAAGGCATCACGTTTATTCATCCAGTAAATTACGGGGAAGTTCCTTGGTAGCTTTGGCGCCAAGTCTTTTAATGTTTTCTACCGATCGGATCAGGTTTCCACGGCCATCCTTCAACTTACTCATTGCATCGTCGTAGGTTTTACGCGTGGTGTTCAGGTTGTTTCCCAGTTTATCAAGATCAGAAACAAATCCTACAAACTTATCATACAATGCGCCACTTTGCCGGGCTATTTCGATGGCATTTCGGGTTTGGTTTTCCTGTTGCCATATCGAGGAAATGGTACGCAGGGTCGCCAGTAAGGTAGACGGACTCACCATCACCACTTTTTGATCCCACGCATACGAAAACAACTCCTGATCTTCCTGTACCGCTACGCTAAACGATGCTTCAATCGGGATAAACAACAACACAAAATCGGGCGAATTTAATTTGCTGGCCGTTTGGTAGTGCTTTTCGCTCAAGCCTTTAATATGCGCCCTCAAACTCAGCAGATGGTCTTTTACAAACTTTTGCCGCTGTTCTTCGTTCTCTGCATTCACGGCACGCTCGTAGGCGATAAGCGAAACTTTTGAGTCAACAATAATGTGCTTGTTGTCGGGGAGGTTGATGACAATATCGGGTTGTATTCTTTTCCCGTCGTCGGTGGTATCGGCAAACTGTTTTTGGTAGCCCTGCTCCCCTTCGTTCAATCCCGACCGTTCCAGAATACGCTCCAGCACCACTTCGCCCCAATTCCCCTGTTTTTTCACATCGCCTTTTAAGGCTTTGGTCAGGTTGCTGGCTTCTTCGCTTATTCTGTTGTTCAAATCGTAAAGTTTAAGCAACTCGGCACGAAGTTCGGTTTGGTCTTTCAGTCCTTTCTGGTAAGTATTTTCTACTTTTTGCTCAAACTGATGAATCTTTTCTTTTAGCGGATTTAACACTTCACCAATGTTTTTCTGGTTGGCTGCAGTAAATTTCTCGCTGTTTTTCTCCAGAATTTTAGTAGCGATATTTTCAAATTCAGTGGTAAATTTCTTTTGCAGTTCTTCCAGTTCTTGTTTTTGATCTTGAAGTTTCTTTTCCTGATTCTGAAACTGCACTTTTACACTTTCCAGCTGAACATTCAAAGCTTTGTTTTCTTCTCTCAGATTTGACATTTCAGCTTTCCACTCTTCACTATCAGATTTAAGCGAGTTGTACCGTTCTTCCCAAACCAGCCGCTGCTTTTCGGTTTCGATATTCTGATTACTCAGTTCCTTTTCCTTTTCAAGCATGCTTCTTTCAGCCTCTGCCTGTGCTTTCTGAAGCTTCGAGTTGAAAACAAAATATACGGCAGCCGCCCCAACAGCCAATCCCACCAACAAATAAACGATTTCCATGTAATGTGTATTTGAAAGCTAAAAATACAAATTTGTGCTCAAGTCGGGAGTATCGATGTCACCTTTTAAAAAGATAAAAACCTTTGCAAAACAAAACGTACTGTACCATAAGCATCCGGCTCTTTTCGGCATAATTTGTTATTTTCGTTCATGTTTAAATCTGAAACGATGGATGTAAAGATAGAACCGGGCTGGAAAGCGCACTTATACAGCGAATTCGAAAAAGAATATTTCAGAAATCTTATCGGTTTTGTAAAGGAAGAATACAACACTCACCGGATTTTCCCTCCCGGAAAGCTGATATTTAATGCGTTTGATCAATGTCCGTTCGATCAGTTAAAAGTGGTGATTCTCGGACAAGATCCCTATCACGGACCGGGACAAGCACATGGACTGTGTTTTTCGGTAAACGATGGCATTCCGTTTCCGCCCAGCCTGAGAAATATTTTTAAGGAGTTGCAAGATGATGTGGGTAAGGAAATTCCGAAAAGCGGTAACCTCACCAACTGGGCACAACAAGGTGTGTTATTACTGAATGCCACCTTAACGGTACGCGCACATCAGGCAGGATCGCATCAGAAAAAAGGCTGGGAAGAATTTACCGATGCAGCTATTCAAATTGCCAGCGACCAAAAGGAACACCTGGTTTTTTTATTGTGGGGAAATTATGCCATCAGTAAACAAAGACTGATCGACGAAAGCAAGCACCTCGTTCTCACGTCGGTTCACCCTTCTCCGCTATCGGCAAGCCGTGGATTTTTTGGGAACAAGCATTTCAGCAAAACAAACGAATTTCTTCAGCAGAACGGGCTGAAACCTATAAGTTGGTAGCCTGAAGTTCGGTGTTCAACGTTTAAAGTTCAGGGTAAAGCTTTTTCCACTGAACCCTGAACACTAAACTTTTAACTCAACTTACCATTTATAAACGATGGAATTGATATTCATACCCGCACCAACTGAACAGAAAATGGTATAATCGCCTTCGTTAATCTCCTGGCCTTCCATTTTCCCTTTTGCAACAAGGTCGATCAGTGTAGGAACAGTGGCTGTAGATGAATTTCCAAGTTTACGGATACTCATCGGCATAATTCCTTCCGGAATTTCCTTTTCGCCGTAAAGTTTAAATACACCTGCCAGAATTACCTCATCCATTTTCTCGTTGGCCTGATGAATAAAGACTTTTTTAATGTCGCTCAATTCAATTCCGGCAAGCTCGATGCTTTCTTTTACCACCCCGGGAACAGTGGTGATGGCATAGATATAAAGCTTATGTCCGGTCATTTTTATGAAAAGTTCATCGCTCCCAAAATCGGGATTGCTCGATGTTCCAAAGGTCAATAAATTACCGTATTGAACAGAATCAGACCGGCTTGCGTGCGAGATGATACCGGTTGGTTCTTCGCTTTCGATAAGCTCAACCACAGTGGCACCTGCACCGTCGGCATAAATCATGGAATCGCGGTCGTGCGGATCGGAAACCCGCGAAAGCACATCGGCACCGACAACAACACCGCGTTTCATAAAACCGCTTTTGATGTAGGCGTCAGCAACAATCATTCCCTGTGTCCATCCCGGGCAACCGGAAACCACATCGTGACAAATGCTTTTCGGATTTTTAATGTGCAGTTTCTGCTTTACTTTATTGGCCAAGCCGGGCAAAGTATCAATTCGTTTATTGTTCTCCACAATGTCGCCAAAGTTGTGGCAAACAATAATAAATTCCAGGCTTTCTTTCGATATTCCGGCCGATTTGCATGCATTTTCGATAGCCAATGCAGCAATATCAGAAGTTACCTGATCTTCGGCCACATAACGGCGTTCCTCGATATTGGTAATTTCCCGAAACTTCTGAATGATTTCCTCATTGGTTTTATCCGTAATCTTTTCTCCGCCTGGTGTATAAAACTCATTTTTCAGAAAATGAGTGTTTTTGATGATCGTTGGCGGAAGGTAACTACCGGTGCCAATAATTCTTGTGTATCTTTCTTTTGCCATAATCCTTCTTCTCAGCCGCAGCTCTATCCTTTGTATTTTTTCAATTCAAATTTTTCTCCGTCAAAAACCCCGTACGAGAAGCTTTTGATCCAGTCGCCCAGTAAAATAAAACGGGTTTTATCATCCATTTCCTTATTCACCAGACGATGCCGGTGTCCCATTACAAAATAGTCAACCGGGTTATTCTTCAAAAATTCAGCGGCAAATTTATACATTCCATCCTGAACTACCATAAAATCATCTTCATAATCATTTTTTGACAACCTACTGGAAGCTGACCACTTATGCGCAAGCGCAAAGGCAGCATTGGGATGTACCCGGGAAAACAGCCACTGTAAAATCTTTGATGTAAATATCTTTTTGAGGAACAAATATCCTTTATCGGCAGCATCGAGACCGTCTCCGTGTGCCAGGAAAAATTTCTTTCCCCTGATTTCGGTGATCAGTTGCTCGTGATGAACCATTACCCCGATTTCTTCGGCCAGGTAATCAAATACCCACACATCGTGATTTCCCGTAAAAAAATGAACCGGAATTCCCCTGTCGGTAAGATCTGCAATTCGCCCTAATATCCGGGTAAATCCACGGGGAGCAACTTTCCGGTATTCGTACCAGAAGTCAAAAATGTCGCCCATTAAATACAACTCGGCCACATCGTCTTTGATTTCATCGAGCCACCGGGCAAACAACAATTCACGTTCCCGGTTATTTTTCAGGGCCGGAGCCCCAAGATGAACATCGGAAACAAAATATATCAACCCTTTTTCAGACAAGGTATATTCATTTTTCTGATTCTATTTCAGCAGGCTGCCAATCGCCTTATCAAGCGCCGGCCCCTGAAGATTGCGGGCAACTACTGCACCTTCCTGATCGAGCAGGTAATTAAATGGAACACCCGGAACATTGAAAACCTGCGTAGCAATCACGCTGCCTTTCATATCCCCCACATTGGTCCATTTCAACTGATCCTTGTCGATGGCATCTACCCATTCGGCACGATTATCATCGACACTAACCTGGTAAATTTCAAAGCCTTTGCGTTTGTATTTTTCATACAATTCAACCAAAACGGGGTTTTGAATACGCGAGCCTCTGTCGACTGCGGCCCAAAATTGCAGCAAAACCACTTTCCCTTTTAACGAAGAGAGTGCTATTTCTTTACCGTTTTGATCGGGTAAAACCAGTTCCGGACTGTTGGTTCCCTGCTCTTCGATCCATTGCTGCATGCGCTGTGCCTGTTGTTCCCGAATAAACTGAAGGGTGTTGTTGTACAAAGCCTTCACCTGTTCCGAATTTGGATACACCGCATTCAATGCAGAAGCAGCCGTTTTCATCACTTGTAAATCGTGAATAATATACTGGTTGTTATAAAATTTCTGGTACAAGGCCCAAACACTGGCCATCGAAAAAGGATTTTCGCGAACAAAGTTGGTTGAAAAATCAATCTGCTCCTGAACGATACTGTCGTATTGTTCTACCCATTTCGGACGAACATCATCATAATCCGGGTTTCCGTCGTAAAGTTTATTCAACGATTCCAGCGAATCGAGCTTCAACTGTGTCTTTCTCAGGTGACGATCCAACATCCGAACCTGTTGCGATCCGATCGAACCACTTACGTTATATTCACGATGAAAATTTGCCGCATCAGCTTTCACTACCACATTATCGGTAGAATCAACCAGGAGGGTGATAAACTTGCTGTTGTTAAGCTTTAGCAGATAAAAGGTGGGCAAACTAACGGTTCCTTTAAATTTAAATTCCCCGTCTTTGTTTATTTTTACTTTGTCAGCCGGTTTCACGGTAGCGGTGTGAACCTCTTCCAAATAAATTGTATCGCCTGCAGCGTGGGTGATCACTCCGCTAATTGTAAACTGATTATCTGATTTCGAGCAGCTTCCGAAAATAACTACAGCTGCTATCAATAAAAACAATATCCTGTTTGTCATTCCAAATATTTAAAGGCCGTAAATTTAATAAAATTGAATACAGTAAAAACAGCCTGCATCTTAAAATAACATATTTTAAAGTACAAATTCGGACTCACCTATCTGATTGTCTTTCAACTAAAATCAAAAGAACATTTGGTACTTTGGTGAAATTCAAGCACAACTTCCTTCAATTTTCTGTTTTGTAAATTTATTTTTGCCAAAGTTTTAAAGGCTCACCCGCCGCAGAATATGCATCCGTTAAAATTTTTCAATAGGTTTGTAAAATGAAAATCTACCACTCTCTTGAAAACTTTGCAGCCCGGACTCCGGTGGTTACCATCGGTACTTTCGACGGGTTACACAAAGGGCACCAACTTATTCTGGACAAGCTAAAAGATCTAGCCGGAAAGATGAACGGAGAAACCGTGGTATTTACTTTTTATCCCCACCCGCGGGTGATCACTTCGCCCAACGAATCCAGCCTCCGGCTATTGACTACCAAAGAAGAAAAGACAAAACTTTTTGAAAAATACGGAATCGATCATCTTATTATTTATCCGTTTAGCAAGGAATTTGCCGCCATGGAATATTCAGAATTTGTTCGAAAGATCCTGGTGGAACAGATCGGCACCAAATGTTTGGTGATTGGCTACGACCACAAGTTTGGAAAAGACCGGAAGGGCGGTTTTGAATATTTGCAGCGATGTGGGGAAAAATACAATTTCAGCGTAGAACGAATGGATGCGCTGGCCGTTAACGACGACAATATCAGTTCGACCAAAATCAGAGCGGCCTTGCAAGCCGGCGATATTCGCAAAGCCAATCACTATTTCGGGCACGAATTTACCTTACACGGCACCGTTGTGGGCGGCAAACAACTGGGGCGTAAACTGGGTTTCCCCACCGCCAACATCGAAGCTTCCGACAAACACAAAATTATCCCGGGCTACGGAGTTTACGCCGTAACGGTTGAGATTGACGATCAGCTCCACAAGGGAATGCTCAACATTGGGACGCGCCCTACGTTTAACAAAAATGCCGACAACCGAAGTATTGAAGTCAATATTTTTGATTTCTCGGAAGACATTTACGGCAAAAAGATTACCCTGAATTTTATCGATAAAATACGCGACGAGCAGAAATTTTCCGGAATTGATGCATTGGTTGAACAACTCCGGCGCGACAAAGAAGCTTCCATCGAAATCCTGAAACACATTTAATGTGTGATCACCAGATCGCAACTAACCGGCAAGTGATCGGAATAAGGCAGGTCAATCGTTTCGAAATTATACGCTTTCATTGAGTTACTGTAAAGAATGTAATCGATACGGAACGACGGCAAATCGCCAACATAGGTCCGCCCCACTCCTTTTCCGGAGTTGATAAACGCATCTTCCATGCCTTTACTCAATGTTTGGTACGAATACGACGCGGGAGAATCATTAAAATCGCCGCAAACAATTACCGGATAAGGCGACTCATCCATATGTTTACGAATAGCTTCCACCTGAACGGCTCTCATTTTCCAGCCATCACGCATTTGTTTCAGCAACACTTTTGCCGCCTCTTTTCGCATTTCCTCCTCGGTATCCGCTGCTTCAAGCATCGCATAATTGTGTCGGTCGATGTGGTACGACTGCAAATGAATATTATAAATCCGAATGGTGTCTGTCTCCACCTTTACATCGGTATAAATGCTGATATTCCGGGTGCCTTCAAACCTAATTTCACCCATATCAACAATCGGGAAGCGTGTCATGGTTACCGATCCGAATGTGGAACTGGAACTCGCAAACTGGTAATGTTTAATATTTTCGAGTTTACTAACCGTTTCTGCCAGGTTAAAAACATTGTTCCTGCGCAAACGCGACTCCTGCAGGCAAATGATGTCGGCTTTCTGCTCTGCAAAAAATGACACAAAATCTGCCGCATTTAGTTTTCGGGCGCTCTTATCGTCGCCACCCGTAAAATGTCGGACATTGTAAGATAAAACCTTAATATCACTGCTCTCCGAACTTGCTCCGCTGAATTGATAAAAACGACCTAAAAATCCAAATCCAAGCAAAATGGCGAGCAGCGAAAAAAGCGCAAATCTTTTTTTGAAAACCAGCCAAAACACAATAAAAGCAATATTGCCGAACAGGAAAAAAGGATAGGCAAGTCCAAACAAGGCAGGCATCCAGTATTTTTCGGGAGATATATAAACCGATAAATAGGAAAGTATCAACCCCAGGATAACCAGGAAGTTGAAAAGCAGGACTATATTTCTGACGGTCTTTCGCACCTATTTTTATTAGTTGGTTTACTGTTACTCTACAAAACGAACAACGTCGCGAAACGTTGTTTTTGATGCCACCAAAATAATACAATTCGTGCAATTTTACTTCTTGCAACGCATCATTCGGTTTCTGCCGTTTATATCTTGTCTTAGCTCAAGGTCATGAAACCCCATCTGCCGAAGCATCTCAATCATCTGATTTCCAAGATTTTCATTGATCTCGAAAAACAAAAGTCCATCCGGTTTGAGATATTTCAACGCCAAACCGGCAATGGTGCGGTAAAAAACCAGCGGGTCGTCGTCGCTGACAAACAAAGCACCGTCGGGTTCGTATTTCAACACATTGGCTTCCATTTGCGCTTTCTCGCTTTCCCTTACATACGGCGGATTACTGACAATTACATCCTGCATTTCCCAGGCGTATTCGTCCCATCGCAGAATATCGGCCTTTCTGAACGCAACATCGAGCTGTTTTTGGGCAGCGTTGCTTTCGGCCATTTCCAAAGCCGTTTCCGAAACGTCAACTCCCATAACAGATGTTTGTGGAGCTCCAGCTTTCAACGCCAGTGCAATACATCCGCTTCCGGTTCCTATATCCATGATCCGGGCATTCTCCGCAAGATTGCTTTCCAGAATCCAGTTTACCAGTTCTTCGGTTTCGGGACGCGGAATCAACACAGCCGGACTCACTTTGAGCCCTAACCCGTAAAATTCAGTTTCACCTAAAATATATTGGAGGGGTTCGTAGGTTTTCAGGCGTTCCACAATGTGGTGCACCCGTTCCTTTTCATGTAAATCAAAAACCCGATCCTTCTGCAAAATCATATCGGTGTACGACAAATCAAATACCGATTCCATGATCCGCCGCACAAATGCGCTGATTTCGGAAGAAGGATAGAATCCGTTCAATTGCGATTCGATGTATTGAATAGTGGACTGCATTGTTTACTTTTGCGCTACAAAGTTAATTTTTCCGGCTAAATGAGCACCCACGAAAAATACATGCAGCGCTGCCTGGAACTGGCCCGCAAAGGAGCCGGTTCGGTTTCTCCCAATCCGATGGTAGGATGTGTGATCGTGCACAACAACACCATTATCGGCGAAGGTTATCACCAACGTTACGGCGAGGCACATGCCGAGGTAAACGCTGTCCGATCGGTTGCCAGACCAGAACTTTTAACCGAAAGTACCCTGTATGTAACTCTCGAGCCCTGTGCTCATTTTGGAAAAACCCCGCCCTGCTCCGATCTGATCGTTGAGAAAAAAATACCCAAAGTGGTGATCGGTACCATCGATCCTTTTGCCAAAGTTGCGGGCAGAGGAATCGAAAAACTTAAAAAAGCCGGAATTGAAGTGACCTTGGGGGTGCTGGAAAGCGAATGCAGGGACATCAACAAACGCTTTTTTATGTTTCACCAGAAACAAAGGCCATACATAATTCTGAAGTGGGCACAAACTCAGGACGGTTTTATCGACGTAAAACGCAACGCTGCTGATTTTGGCGAACCTACCTGGATCACCGGAAACGACGCGCTGGTTCGCGTACATCAACTTCGCGCCGAAGAAGATGCTATTATGGTGGGAACCAACACGGCCGAAAAAGACGATCCGTCGCTTACCGTTCGTCACTGCGAAGGAAAAAATCCGCTGCGCATTGTGCTCGACCAAAACCTGCGTCTTTCACAAAATCTAAAACTTTTTGATCAATCAACACCTACGCTGGTTTTTAATGCCACCGAAAACGAAGTCCGGGAAAATACCGAATTCATTGCGGTTGATTTTGACAAAAAACTGCTTCCCCGAATACTGGAAGTTCTCTATCAGAAAAATATTTTATCGCTGATTGTTGAAGGGGGCCGACAATTGCTACAAAGCTTTATCGATCGAAATCTTTGGGACGAAGCCCAGGTTTATACGGGACCCAAAAAATTTGGAAGCGGTGTTCCGGCTCCGGCACTCGATTTAAGCGAAGCTACAACAGAAATCATCGGACAAGATGTTTTGAAGCTTGTCCGAAACCAAAATCCAGGTTAATAATTCCTCGGCCCGTTGGGAATAATTTCGATTTTCAACACATGCTCCACATACATAAAGTAGTAAAAGAGTTTGTGGTTCATTTCAAATCCGTAATCCTCGCCGGGCTCGTAGCCAATTACCGGTTCAAATTGCCAGTTTCGCGACGGACTTGCACATTTAGCATTCCAGGCCGAAACATACTGGTGGTTCCAGTCTTCGTAATAACTCTGCGAACGATATTTGGCCGACGTATTATGGAGCATATACCAGGTTTCAAATTTCTGATCAAAGGTCTCCACATCATATTCCACCGAATCCTGTGCATTCACCTCTACATTACTCTTATTCACTTCCACTGCCTTTCTTTGTATTTTGCAGGCAAACAATCCAACCAACACCAACAGGAGTAAGAATAGCCGTTTCATTTTATTTATCTTTAACCAGTCTGTGATACGAAATTAGTCTGAATATTGTTTTTATAACTCAAAATTCAGACTTTTATGTTCACACAAATTTGTTAAAAATGTTCGACTGGAGCCAATATTTCGGATGGTTTTATTTCGCATTTATGATCACGGCAATACCTGTCGCCATAATGATCATTCTCGAAAAACGTTCCCCTTACAAAACGGCAGCCTGGATACTTGCGTTAATTCTGCTTCCCATCTTCGGCGTACTGTTCTACCTGGTGTTTGGGCAGGAATACCGCAAACGAAAAATGTTTTCGGTCAGGGGACTGAAAGGGTTGAAAGAAGTGAGAAAAATAAGCGCCCAGCAATTGCGTCAGTTTAAACAAATTGAACAACCAAAAGAAGTTTCTGAATTTCAGAATATCATTCGGCTGATGCTGAATAGTTCCAACGCTCTGCTGACCACGGGCAATACAACCCAAATACTGGTGAACGGAGAAAACACGTTCAAGGCACTTTTTGAAGCAATCGGAAAAGCGAAACACCACATTCACCTGGAATATTACATTTTGGCCGACGATGTCATCGGAACCCGGCTAAAAGAACTCTTGCTGAAAAAACGTGCCGAGGGCGTGGAAGTACGGGTAATTGTGGATGATGTGGGAAGCTGGGAACTCAAAAAAAAATTCTACCGCGAATTGCGTGAAAACAGCATTGAAATTTATCCGTTTATGGAAGTTCGTTTCCCGCGCTTAACCTCGAAAGTGAACTACCGCAACCACCGGAAGATCGTTGTGATTGATGGTAAAACCGGGTTTATCGGGGGAGTGAATATTGCCGACCATTACCTGAACGGAATCCCGAAAGCCGGTCCGTGGTACGACATGCACCTGAAAATTGAAGGCGACGCCGTTGCCACATTGCAAATTATATTTGCTGCCGACTGGTTCTTTGTTTCGCAGAAAAATATTGTAGGCCGAAAATATTTCCCGGTGTTTAGCGAAGCTCCCGGAATCCCGATCCAAATCTGCGCCGGAGGACCCGACTACGATTGGGAAGGAATCGCACAGGCGTTCTTTGCAGCCATCGTAAACGCCCGAAAACGGGTGTACCTGGTTACGCCTTACCTGATGCCGCCGGCAGAAATGCTGATGGCGCTAAAAACTGCAGCACTCAGCCAAGTGGATGTGCGGATTATTATTCCCGAAAAATCGGATGCCCGCCTTTCGAAGTGGTGTACTTTTTCGTATGTCGAGGAATTACTCGAAGCCGGCGTTCGTATTTTCCTGTTTAAAGCCGGGTTTATTCACAGTAAATACATGCTGGTCGACGACAGCTTTTCTACGATCGGAACCAGTAACTTCGATTTCCGCAGCTTTGAAACCAATTTCGAAGCCAATGCTTTTTTATACAGCAGGGAGTTTTCGGCAGAACTGGAAACACATTTTCTGAACGACCTGGAAAAATCGGAAGAAGTTAGTCTGCTGCAATGGCAGGAACGGCCTGTCTTAGACAAATTCCGTGAATCGCTGGCCCATGTAGCAGCGCCGATGTTTTAAATTGCTAGCTACAAGCTATTAGCCGCGAGCTTCGAGCTGATTTGTGCAAACGATAATTATCGGAGATAAAATTCGATTACGGGAAGCGGTAGAGGAATCTATACGGAAGGAATACAAGAAGGCAGGATATCGTACTTTTAAGGAGTGTCTTAATTCAACAGCACACAGATACCGCAGATTTACACAGAAAATGATCCATCCATTTGGGTGAAATAAAATTTGCTGAAATCTGCGCGATCAGCGTGAAATAAAATTCAGTGAATCGCTGGCCCATGTAGCAGCAGCGCCAATGTTTTAAATTACTAGCTACAAGCTATTAGCCATGGCCTTCGAGCTGATTTGTGCAAATAATTATGACCTAATGTGGAGTTTCGATCAGCAGTTTCGTTTTAATGAGTATCCGATTAATCTTTAAGGTGGCTTCTCCGACATACTACCGCCAAATGAAAACTTATCATCTAAAACGGCAAACTTCCCAAATCGAGGTTTCCACCCGAAAGAATGATCCCTACTTTTTTATTCTGAACGTTTACTTTCTTTTCCAGGATAGCCGCCAGCGGAACTGCCGATGATGGTTCGATGATGATTTTCATCCGTTCCCAGATCAATCGCATGGCAGCTATAATGTTTTCCTCGGAAACCGTAACAATGTCGTCCACCTTGTCCAGAATAATGGCAAAATTTCGTTCACCCAGCGAGGTAAGTAACCCATCGGCAATGGTTTTGGGTTCCACCGAAGGAACACGGGTTTTGTTCTGAAAAGATCGAAAAGCATCGTCGGCGCCGGCAGGCTCTGCCGCAATTACCCGACAAGCCGGAAGCAAATGTTCGGTTGAGATTGCCGTTCCACTAAGCAAACCTCCGCCACCAACGGGCGCCAGAATCAGATCAAACTCACCTTTGTCTTCGATCAGTTCTTTGGCAGCTGTTCCCTGTCCGGCAATTACATTAAAATTATTGTAGGGATGAATTTCGGTTGCACCTGTTTCTTCAATAATAGCTGCCAGCGTACTTTCGCGGGCTTCCAATGTTGGCTGGCAAAAGGTAATTTTCGCGCCATATCCGGCCACCGCTTTCTTTTTAATTTCGGGAGCGTTGACAGGCATTACAATATGAGCCGCAATACCGCGCATACTGGCCGCCAGTGCCAGCGCCGCCGCATGGTTTCCGGAAGAATGGGTTCCCACACCGTGCGCTGCTTCCTCCTCCGAAAGCGAAAAAACAGCATTGCAGGCTCCCCTGAATTTAAAGGCGCCCACTTTTTGAAAATTCTCGCACTTAAAAAATAATTCAGCCCCTACCATTTTATTGATGCCGGAAGACGAGAGAACCGGAGTCCGGTGCGCGTATTTTTTTACAATTTCGTGTGCTTTGACAACATCGCTGTAAACAGGTAGATCCATTTATTCTGGTTTAGAAAGTTTTTCGTTCAGCAACTGGTAATCGGTATTGTAAATTGAAATTCGCGAAAGTTCGCGCATTCGTTTTAACCCGATAATATACAGGAAAACAACAAAGGCGACAAAAACCAACGTGAGCCAGGCCAGCCCGGTAAAAAGGATAAAATCGTAAACGCCGTGCAACAGGATCGGGAACAACAGCGCTTTTTGTTTAAGGGCGCGGCTTTCCTTTTCGTAAAAACGTGCCAGCCCGAAAAAGAAGCCCATGGTAATACCAAAAATAGCGTGTGCCGGAACTGCTGTCAGCGCTCTGGAAATACCGGTGCCCACACCTCCCCCGGTGACGTATAGAATATTTTCGACTGCTGCGAATCCAAGCGACACATAGGTAGCATAAATGATACCGTCGAACTTCTCGTTAAACTCGGGGCTTTTCCAGATCAGCAGGTACAACGCAATGTACTTGAAGGTTTCTTCCGAAAAAGCGGCTACCACAAAAGCGTTCCACGCCGCCGCAGGATAATGCGGCAGTCCGGCTCCCAGTCCACTCAAAACAGATTCTACAAGCATTATCGGGATAACGGTAAGCGCTCCCGCCAGCAAGGCAAAAGCGAGCAACCGAACAGGTTCTTTCTCGTACTTATCCCGAAAATAAATGTAAGCCGCCACGATTACAACCGGTGCCAGTGCAAGGATCAACAGGTTCATTGTAGTTTATTGAAGATCGTTAAAGAAAAAAGCCTTCACTCCTTTTACGCCTGGCCGTATACTGAAAACGCCACCTGCATGCGGAAATTGCTGCAGTTCCTCTTCGCTGGTGGATTCGCGCGCCGTAGTGATGTACAGGGTGCCGAGATCGTTGCCACCAAAAGCACAGGAGGTTACGTTTTTTGCAGGCACCTCAATTTTCCGGATCAGTTCACCGGTTTCGGGATTAAAACAGCCCACAGCTGATCCTCCCCACAAGGCCACCCACAAATTCCCGTCAGCATCGATGGTCATTCCATCGGGATATCCGGCTCCATCAGGAATTTCAACCGCTACTTTCGGATTACTGATATCTCCGGTTTCGTTGTCGTAATCATAGCCCATCACTTTTCGCGTGGGGGTGTCGATGTAATACATTCGTGTTTTGTCGGCCGACCACACAATTCCGTTCGAAGTTCCAACGCCATCCACCATTTTATGAACAGAAGTATCCGGATCGAAGCGGTACAAGGCACCTGCCTGTTTGGCGCCAACCAGGCTCATGGTTCCGGCCCATAACCTTCCCGCCGGGTCGCATTTCCCGTCGTTGAAACGGTTATCGGGTTTGTCGGCTTCGGGATCCGCCAGCAATGTTTTACTCCCCGTTTCCGGATCGAGGCTGTAAATACCATTTTGCAGGGCCACCAAAACCTTTCCTGATTCTGTAGGGACAACAGTGCCCACCATCTGTCCGGTCAGCATTTCCTTGTTAAAGCCGGTTTCGGGGTTGTAAAAATTCAGTATCTTTCCCTTAATGTTTACCCACATCAGATCGCCGGTCCGGTAATTCCAGATCGCACCTTCTCCGAGTTCCGACTTTGAATCGATCACCAGTTCCACCTCGTTTGATGTTGGCGTTGAGCAACTCAACCAAATCAGTGAAACGAAAAAAATAAGGCCAATTTTATTTTTCATACCGATGTATTTTAACCATTATGCTTTCCTCATTTTCACCCCAATACTCTGAACTTTGAACTCTGAACTACGATATGCTTTTAATCAGCTCACGCATAATCAGGGTCATCTTGGGTTCGGCTTTCATGGCCACTTCCTGAACTTCTTCGTGCGAAATTTCCACAATTTCGCCCGGAACTCCGCTGTCGGTAACGATGGAAATACCAAACACTTTCAAGCCCATGTGCACCGCCACAATTACTTCGGGAACCGTTGACATGCCAACCATGTCGCCACCCAATATGCGGAACATCCTGTATTCAGCGGGGGTTTCAAAAGTAGGCCCCGACACTCCCACATAAACTCCTTCCTTGACATCGATGTTGTGTTCCACCGCAATCAGTTTTGCCTTGTTCCGCAGGCGTTTGTTGTAGCACTTGCTCATATCGGGGAAACGCGGTCCCAGTTCCATATCGTTCTTCCCCCGCAAAGGGTGCTCCGGAAAATGGTTGATGTGGTCGTTAATGATCACAATCTCGCCCACTTTCCAGTCGGGATTCAAACCACCGCTGGCATTCGAAACAAACAAATGCGTAATTCCCACGTATTTCAGCACGCGCACCGGGAAGGTTACTTCTTTCATGTTGTAGCCTTCGTAATAGTGAAAGCGCCCCTGCATGGCCAGCACTTCGCGGTCGCCCAGCTTGCCGTAGATCAGTCGTCCGGCGTGCCCGTCAACTGTTGACAGCGGGAAATCCGGAATTTCGGTATACGGAATCGAATCGATGATCTCGATCTCTTTGACCAGACCACCCAAACCGGTCCCCAAAATAATTCCTACCTCAGGACTGGCCTGAATTCTTTCTTTTATGTAATTCGCGGTTGCTTTTATTTTCTCCAACATAATTTAATATCTTCTTGTTAAACGATTTCTTCTCTTCTTCCAGGAAACTCACTTTTACCGGAAGGTAGTACCATACGGCCTTGAGGTCTTCGCTCAGGTAGCCGCTATCTTTCAAACGCATGGCATCCTTTTCGGTTGTGACAATTATCTTTTTTTCTGCATCCATCGATGCAAACCGGGCTTCAATCTTCTGAATATCGTCGTGCGAATAATTATGATGATCGCTAAACGAAAGGCTTTCCACCTGTCCCGAAAAACGTCCCAAATAATTCAACATCGGCTGTGGCGCCGCAATTCCGGTAACCACCAGCAGGGCATATTTACGCTCTTCGTACAACGATTTTCCGAGACGCTTCCCGCCAAAAACAGGAACCAGTTTTTCATATTCAAGTTTCGTGAAATACAGACTCTGATACGGAAGCAGCCCCACATCGTTCTGAAGAACACGCCGCATAATGGGTGTTACCTCATCGGGGCACTTGGTGAAAATAATAATATTGGCCCGCCGCATTTGGTGGGTACTTTCGCGTAAACGCCCCAGGGGCAGCAGGTGATCATCTTTTACCGGGCGGTTGTAGTCGATCAGCAAAATATTGATTCCCGGGGTGATCCGGCGATGCTGAAAAGCGTCGTCGAGCAACACCACATCCGGAACAATACCATCGTCCGTACTCAGCAATTGCTCCACACCATCCACGCGGTTTTCGCAAACCGAAACCGTTACATCGGCAAACTTGTGTTTAATCTGCAAAGGCTCGTCGCCCACCTCAAGGGCAGTGGAAGTTGTTTCCACCCAACGAAATCCCTTGGTACTGCGCTTGTATCCGCGACTTAATGTCGCCACCCGGTATTTTTCCTTCAACAACCCCACCAGGTATTCCACATGCGGAGTTTTACCTGTTCCCCCAACGGTAATATTCCCAATGGAAATCACCGGCACACCAAACTCCCTTGATTTCAGGAGATTTAAATCGTAAGCATTGTTCCGGATAAATACCACCAGACCGTACAACCAGGAAAAAGGATACAACAGGATTTTTAACATGTATTTGATTTCTGTTTGACTGACGAAGATAATAAAACAATCATGATTCCCGGAAATCACCCATAAGAATGAAAGTTGATTTATTATGGCTTGTTTTACCCTATCTCCTGTCTTTCCCTTCCCTGAAGGGAAAGATGATTAGCCCCCAAAAGAAGCCACGACCCAAATAGTTGATCTCGATTTGCTTCGATCCACTTGCCAATCGTCTTTCTTTACTTGTAGCTACCTTTTATACACAAATATGAATTTGAAAGAAGCCAGAAAATAAGAAATAAATAATAAGGAACAACGAATAAAAAAGTGTGGAAAACGAAATAATGCGGGCCAATATTTCATGATTTCTTATTCCTTATTCCATGTTTCTTATTAAAAATCGTCAGATACTATCATCCGAAACGTTTCTCCTCTTGCCCCCGCTCCCGCAAATCCTTTCGCCTGCTTTTCTCCCACTGCTGCAAAACATATTGCCCGCCACGCAACCTTTTATTATTTTTAAACATCTGTTAATCAAGCAAACAAAAACTACCAACCATGAAAAACGACCCGTAGCACAGTCAGAAATTAAAACCTGAAATGATGCGTTGCAGTTCCAAACTACTAAACGCGTAGAACCGAACCTCAATACTCTACTACCCAGCAACCACGGTAACCCGGAATACGAAAAAGTACTTTGTACTTATTACTCACTACTAAATTCTTTAAACATGAAATCGAAAAAATTAAGATTATTAGCAACCTTTCTTCTCCTGTTGCCGCTTTTTGTGGTATTGCTGGAAACAGGCTGTGATGAAAAAGAAGAAAATACCATTCCAGTTTGCGGAATAGAAAATCCATTTGTCAATCTTGATTGGTTAAAATCAAAGAAGAACGCATTGCAAACCAATTCCGAGATAACTTCTGCTATAATTGACCTGTATCGTCTTGATGATGCAGACTATATTGTAACTACAATTAAACTTAGTTCAGTTTATGACTATCCTGGCACATCAATTCTCAACTGTGATGGAACTAAAAAATATACTTGTGGAGGGAATCAAGCTCCCGGTTTAGATAGTTGTTCAACCTTTTTTAATAACGCTCAAAAAATTGAAACATTATGGGAAAAATAATAGGTAGTTCATTAAAAATATGGTATGTTTTTCTGTTGGTTTGCTTCAGCCTGTTTTCTGCGCAAGCTACCGCACAAAGTGTTCTAAACTGCCCTGCATATCCTGATACGATAATGAGAGAACAGCAGAAAAATTATTTCCTTAAATGCTTTATTAGGGGAGATGAGCTTTCTTCGATAACTATTACAACTGATGGATATCCACTGGTTGAAAATAAAGATGGAAAACTTGAGTATGCCATCATTGATAACCTGGGAAAGAGAACATCTACGGGAATTTTAGCAAAGAACAAAAAAGATAGGAACGGAGAGGAGATGAATTTGCTTAGTTCAAGGTGTACAAAATACAATGAGGCTGTTAAACTAAAATCTTCAAAAAGATATGTGAGTAGCTCCAATTCATACTCAGTAGCTGACTTTCCGGTGACCGGAACGAGAAAGTTATTGGTACTTCTTATTGATTTTGCTGATCTATCATTTCAAATTTCATCAGGTAATTTTACCAACCTTATGAATCAAACAAATTATGGCGGAAGCGGAAGCTTTAAGGATTTCTGGTTAGAAAGTTCTTATGGCAATTTAACCGTAAACAGTACAATCCATGGATGGTATCACGCATCTGACAGTTTAGCCTATTATGGAGGGAATAACGATGAAGATGAAATACGCGATGTTAATCACAGAGAATTGGCTAAGGAAGCAATTGATGCCGCAGAAAACGGCGGTGTAGATTTTTCTGAGTTTGACAATGACAATGACGGTTATGTTGACGGGGTAATTATTGTACATGCAGGATATGGAGAAGAAGCAGGTGGTGGCGATAATACGATATGGGCAAAACAGGGTACACTTAGTAGTAGTGACCAACGAACTTATGATGGGGTAACAATAAAAGACTATGCCATAGTCCCGGAGTTAAGATTTAACTTTGGAAGTTACATAGCCACAATCGGCACAGTTTGTCATGAATTCGGACACCTTTTGGGCTTACCTGATTTATATGATACCAATATAAGTAATGGAGACTCTGAGGTATTGGGGATTGGGGGCTAATGGGAACCGGTGGTTGGAACGACCTAGGTTTCTATCCGGCAAATTTATCGGCATGGAGTAAAGTGTTCTTAAATTATTCATCTCCGGTTTTATTGTCTTCTCCGGGCACGATATCTATGCCTAATTGTGCCGAGAACAACATTATTTATAGAGTTAATACACCACATGCAAATGAATATTTTTTGTTGGAAAACAGGCAACTTGTTGGTTTCGATGTTGGATTAGATGGTGCGGGGTTGGCCATTTGGCATATTAACACTACAAAAACTACAACATCACATATCGATGCTAATGATGTTAATGCCGATGAAAATTTAAAGGGAGTTGATTTGGAAGAAGCTGATGGTAACCTTGATTTAGATAATAATACCAATAGAGGTGATGATGGTGATTTATTTCCTGGGAGTTCGTGCAATTCGTCATTCGGAGACAATACAACACCAAACTCTCGAACATATTCCCCAGTAGTAAATACCAATAAACCAATAGAAAATATTGTTGAATCAGGAAACAATATTCGGTTTGACTTTATGGGGTACAATCCTATCTCTGGTCCCTCCACTGTATGCTCAGGTGCTGCATTTACGATCAACAATCCGCCTCCAGGAACTACTGTTTTCTGGAACGAGTCAAGTAACCTAACTGAAAACCCAACAGGAACTTTTACGGCTAATGGTTCCGGAGAAGGGTGGGTTCAGCCAACTATTACTACCGGTTGCGGAAATATTACTTTACCCCGTAAAAATGTTTGGGTAGGCACTCCTGACCCTGCTTACATCGATTTTATTAACATCGGGCCTAATTACCCCGGATCAATGGTCTTATGCGAAGATATGCCCAACGACGGAAAAGTTAGTTGGGATGCAACAGGAAGTATTCAGGAGTATTCATGGAGCGTTTTTGATGATGGCTCTAATTATTGGCAGGTAATCCAGCACCCAATGGAGCTCTATCCGGCGATACCAATGCAGGATGTGCAGATCAGTAAACCCTACGGGAGTGTGAACGGGTATGTGAATGTGAAGGTCAAAGCAAAAAATACGTGTGGTTGGGGAAATTACAGCGCTCCTTCCCTACAGTTCACTACTGCTACTTGTTATGGTTATTACCTGGCATTTAGCCCCAACCCAACGGTAGGAGAAACCACCATTAGCGTTGAACAAGGCAATCCAGAAGAGAATTTATTAAAATCGGCCTCTGTCGAAACAGCCTTCGACGAAACTGCAGAATGGGATCTCGAAGTGTACGATAGCATGCAAAGCCTGAAAATGAAAAAACAGAAGTTGAAAGGCAGCAGCGCCACCATTAATACCCAAAGCTGGAAAGAAGGAGTTTATATGGTACGCGTAAAATACAAGGATGAGATGCTTACCGCGAAACTGGTGGTGAAGAAGTAAACAGGGATTCACCCTTTGAAATAAATCGAAAATATATTGCCGAGCACGCAACCTTTTATTATT
The DNA here is from genome assembly GCF_023111095.1 of Maribellus sp. YY47. Taxonomy (GTDB): domain Bacteria; phylum Bacteroidota; class Bacteroidia; order Bacteroidales; family Prolixibacteraceae; genus Draconibacterium. The sequence continues at coordinate 40,523 of NZ_JALGYW010000024.1, read as the reverse complement.
TTCAAACATCTGTTAATCAAGCAAACTAAAACTACCTCCCATGAAAAACGCCCCGTAGCACAGCCAGGAATTAAAACCTGAAATGATGCGCTAAGCAGTTCCAACCTGCTAAGTGTGTAGAACAAACCTCTCTTCTCTATTACAAGGTAACTGCCGTTACCATGGATACGAAAATGTACTTTGTACTAATTACTTACTAAATACATGAAAAATGAAATCAAAAAAATTAAAACGATTTACGCTTATGCTACTCTTGCTGCCACTTGGTGTGCTTTTTCTGGGAGCAGGCTGTGAAAAAGAAGATGTTTCTCAGTCGGTATTAAACGGAAAATGGATACTTATAGGTTTTGGTGATGATTCAACTAATGAATTTACATCCGAGCCTAACTCTGAACCAAAATCTTCCTATGTGATATTCGATAATGGTAGGATGGTCGCTTATTCTGTATCAAATATGGTAGAAGATGCAAAATATGTTGTTGATGAAGAACGTAAAATTATATTCTCAACTCATGGCATGAAAACTTTAATTGGAGGAGATACAGAATGGGGACAACAATTTTTAAGTCTAATAATCAAGATATATGAATTTGAAGTAAAAGAAGATGAGTTAAAATTATATTATGAAAGTCAAAAATATATGAAATTGAAAAAAGACACCAAATGAAAAATACGATAACCCCCGCTCCCGCGCGATTGCATCGCGTGGTTTGAAAAAGATTCCTGACTTATAGTAATTCTAAAACATTGCATCCTGCTAAAATGAGTCGCAATTACAAATTTCATAATCCTGAAGGTGTATATTTTGTAAGCTTCGCCGTTGTTGAATGGTTAGATGTTTTTACCAGGAATGAATACAAAGCCATTTTGATTGACAGTTTGCGTTATTGTCAACTCAAAAAAGGAATGGAAATTTTTGCGTGGTGCATTATGAGTAATCACATGCATCTGATCTTTCGCAGCGCCAGCGAACAAAAGCCAGAACTGTTACTTGGCGATTTTAAACGGTTCAGCAGCAAAGCCGTGGTCAAAGCCATTGCCAGTAATCCTCAGGAAAGCAGGAAGGACTTTTTGTTGAACCGGTTTTCAGAAGCAGGCAATAAAGCTTCCAACGTAAAGGGATATCAATTCTGGCGACACGATAATAAGCCGATAGAGCTTTGGGGTAATAAGGTAATCGACGAAAAAATAAACTACATCCATCAAAACCCGCTAGAGGAAGGGCTGGTTTTCAGGGCCGAAGATTATCGGTATAGCAGCGCTGCAGATTATGCCGGCGAGAAAGGTATTTTAGAGGATGTTATTGTTGTAAAATAATACCACACGATGCAATCGTGCGGCAGCAAGGGGCCGCCGGAACGTTCCGAAAATGAGAATTGAACCGAAAATAAGCTGTCGGAACGTTCCGAAAAGCAGAATCCGCAGAGGAACAAGCTTTCGGGAATGTCCGAAACCCAGCCCCGGCCAAAGTTGACACTTTCGGAGCTTCCGGCTCAGCTGTTTTTACCCCGGTTCGGGCTTTCGGGAACTTCCGAAACATAGAAACGGATCGCGGGCAGCCTTTCGGGGCTTCCCAAAAATGATCAATCCCAAAAAAAACAAACAGTCTGCTAAAGACTGTACTATATAACTCAACTAATAATAAAGAAAATTCTTAAAATTGACTATCTCCGAAGCAAACCAGGGAGTACCTGCCTACCGGCAGGCAGGTTACGTCAACTTTATTTCAGAAAAAAGCCGAAACCCGAATTTTCTTTATTTAACCCCTCTGTCATCCGTCAGTTGACAGATGACATCTCCCCTGAATTTCAGGGGAGAATATAAGGCCCCCCGTGGCAAGCCACGAGGAGTTATTTGGTTAATCAAACAAAAACAACACATCATGGAAATTCAAAAAATTGACTTGAGCCGTTTGCGCAACGAAGAACACTACAGTTTTCACAACGAAACAAACGACCTGGTACTCAGGTTTACTGCCGAGGCGCTGGGTATTCAGCGGTTTTACCCGGCTTACGAAGCTGCTTTTGCCGCCGAGGGAGAGGTGCTCGACCTCTTGCAGAAAAGCCTACTCACAGGCCCCATTGCCGATGCCGACACACAGCGTGATTTGCTGTTTAGCGGGTTAAAAGACACGGTAAAAGGAGCCGAAAAACATTTTAACCCTGCAGTGGCCGAAGCTGCCCGTCGCACCAGCGTTTTACTCGACAGTTTTGGAGATATTTCAAACAAAGGTTATAACGAAGAAACGGCTGCCCTGAAATCACTGGTGAGCGATCTCGAAAACCAGCATGCAGCCGATGTAGCCACGCTGGACATTGCCGACTGGGTAAGCGAACTGAAGGCCCGGAACACCGCTTTTGAAGCCCTGCTCGACGAACGCTACACCGAGGAAGCCACAAAAAATCCTTTAAAAATGAAAGATGCCCGTAAACAGCTCGATGCCACCTACGACGATATTACCCGCCTGATTGATGCACTGGCGCTGGTAAACGGCCCCGAAACCTACGAAGGTTTTATAAAAGAGCTGAACAAACGCGTTGAGAAATACAATACCATTGTGGAACAACGCAAGGGCCGCAATAAAAAGGATGAGCCGGAAGAGGTTTAGTACCTCTCGCTAACCTTTTCCAAAGTTTGAAACTTTGGAAAAGATCGAAAAGAAAAGAGCCGTTCCTTCAAGTAAAGAACGGCTCTTTTGAATTCCGGAAATCCGCTTAATTCAAATAAATATCGTAAGGCATACGGGCCATTACGCCATTCATGCCGGTCGCTTTTTTGAAATATTCGTAGTAACGGTATTTGTCGCCCAGTTCGTTTTTCAGGATACGGGCGCGAACACTGCCTCCGCCCATTTTGAGCATTTCTTCGAGCGGGCTTACCTGTGTTGGCAACGAAACTGTGCGGTAGTTATCGAGGCCTTCCATTTCTGCTGCCAGTTTAATGGCATCCTGTAAACCGCCAAACTGGTCGATCAATCCGATCTCCATTGCATTTTCGCCACTCCATACACGTCCCTGTCCAATCGAATCTACAGCTTCTTTTGTCATACGACGACCTTCAGCCACATGCGAAATAAAGGTAGCGTAACCTTCTTCAATGGTATTTTGCATCATTTGGCGTTCGTAAGGAGTCATCGGGCGGGTAAGTGTGAGCAGGTCCGAATTCTCGTTGGTTTTTACCACATCGGTGGTAATGCCCAGTTTATCGTTGAGCAACTCACCAAAATTCGGGATGGTACCAAAAATTCCGATCGATCCGGTAATGGTATTCGGGCTGGCCACAATTTTATCGGCAGCACACGAAATGTAGTAACCACCCGAAGCGGCCAAATCGCCAAACGACACCACCATGGTCTTTTCTTCGGCGGCCAGTTTTACTTCGCGCCAAATGGTTTCGGAATCAAACACGGCTCCCCCGGGAGAATCCACACGCAGCACAATGGCTTTGTAGCTACTGTCCTGGCGCACTTTACGGATCTCGCGGCCCAGTTTATCGCCTTCGATGGCTTCGTCGCCGCTAAGCGAAACACCTATCTCGCCACTGGCATAAATCACTGCAATTTTATTCCGGCTGTATTTTTTCCCTTTTCCGGCAGAAGGAGCTTTCACATAATCTTTCACACCAATCACCGGAACCCCTTCGGTACCTTCGGTGCCGGTTATTTCGCGCAAATCGTCGAGCACTTCGTCTTTGTATAGGGCGGCATCCACCAGTCCTTTTTCAACGGCTACCCTTCCTTTGCTGAAGGTCTGTACCTCGTCGGCCAGTTTATTCAGCTCTTCCACCGAAAGGCCACGCTTTTCTGAAATTCCCTTTAACATGTGATTCCACAGGCTGCCCATGTAAGTAAGTTGTTGTTCGCGGTTTTCCTCACTCATTTTGTCGAGCATAAAAGGTTCCACCGCAGCTTTAAATTTACCGTGGCGCACCACCTGCATTTCGATTCCGATTTTTTTGAGGGCGTGGGTATAAAACATCATTTCGCCACCCAGTCCGCGAAAATCAACCGATACTTCGGGATGCACTACAATTTTATCGGCCACCGTTGCCAGATAGTAAGCTTTTTGCCCCAGAATACCTTTGTCGGCACAGGCGTAAACCGGTTTGTCGCAGCTGTCTTTAAAGGCAATCAAGGCATTGCGGATTTCCTCTACCGAAGCCATCCCTCCGTTAATCACTGCCAAATCGAGGTAAACCCCTTTGATTCGGTCGTCGTCAACTGCATTTTGCAGCGCCTCGGTTATATTGTCGAGCCCAATGGTTTTTGCGGTATTGAACATGGTGGGCAAATCAAGGTCTTCAAACGGGTCGTTGGTAGCGCGATCCACCACCTGCCGGGTCAAGTCGATCACCAACATTGAATTATCTGCCACGCTTACCTGTTTTTCGGTAGAAGCTACCAAAGCGCTAAACACAATCACCATCAGAAAAATTCCGATCAGGGAAACGGCAAAAAATCCAACGATGGTGGCCAGCACATACTTAAAAAATTGTTTCATACTATTATAATTGTTTGTTATTCAAACTCTGTTCAGCCAATTGTCTATGAAGATTATCACGCTTGTTCCGTATATTATCAGCAACAATTTCGGCAATCTCACGGCTGTTTTCTATTTTTGTTTAGGTATTGACTGTTGCACTATTGGTAAGGTTTTTTCTGCATCATTACAAAGATATAATTCTATGCACAAGGTTTTTCTGGGTTTGGGAGGAAATATCGGCAATAAGGAAGAAAATTTCATCCTTGTTCATCGGCACATCACCAAGATACTTGGGCCGATCCAACAGGCCTCGTCGGTGTATGAAACGCCCCCCTGGGGATTTTCCTCCGACGATAATTTCTGGAACCAGGTGGTAGAAATCAAAACCATTCTGGAAGCCGAAGAATTGCTTTGGAGAATCAAGGAAATTGAAGAGATGTTTGGCCGCAAACCCGCGTTGGACAGCGAAGAGCGTTATACTTCGCGCCCCATGGACATCGATATTTTGTATTTCGACGATACCTATTTTGAAACCAAATCGCTGACCGTGCCTCATCCGCGTATCCAACACCGCCTCTTTGTGCTGGTTCCGCTGGTGGAAATTGCTCCTCATTTCAAACACCCGCTTTTACGGATGGACCACCTTACTTTGCTCGAGAATTGTCACGATAAATCGATTATCCGCAAAGTTGATCTTCCGCCTGCTCCCCCCTCTTAAACCCGGATTCGTTTTGTAAATTTAAACCATACCACTATGAACAAATCGCTTTCCCTTGTTGCCGCCCTGCTCATCGTTCTCTTCTCGTGCACCCGGAAAAACGAAGTAACAATCGTTAAAAACGGGCAAAGCCATTACGAAATAAAACTTCCTGAAAACGCGGAGGCCACACTTGAAAAAGCCGCCGGAGAACTTCAAAAATACCTGCTGCAGATTTCTTCAGCAAAACTTCCCATTACCTCAGGGGAAAATGCCGATACCGAGAAACCTGTCATCCGTATTCAAAACGATACCCACCTGGCGCCCCATACCATCTCTTATTTTTTTGAGGGTAAAAATCTGGTTCTTTCGGGTGCCGACGAGCAAAGCACGCTGTATGCCGTTTATGCCTTCCTCGAAAATGAACTGGCTTGCCAGTGGTTTTCTCCTGCTGTGGAAAAAGTGCCGACAGCTTACACCCTCTCCGTTCCCAAAGGACTGAACTATATTTACACGCCCAACATTACGACACGAACGGTACATTCGCGGCTGTTTTATGAAAATCCTGATTTTGCGGATAAGCTAAAGGTCAGTCATGATGCCTTTCCCAATTATGTGCCGGTTGCAAGGGTACACACTTTTCATCGTCTGGTTCCCGGAGAAAAGTTTTTTCACAGCCACCCCGAATATTTTGCGCTGCGCGACGGCATACGCAAACAAACACAATTGTGCCTCAGCAACAAGGAAGTGCTGAACATGGTGATCGATTCGGTGCGAACCTGGTTTGAAAGATATCCCGACCAGCAGGTTGTTTCGGTTAGCCAGGACGACAATACCCAGTATTGCCAATGTGAAGCCTGCAGCCAAACAGACGCAGAGGAAGGATCGCCCAGTGGTTCGATGATCCGTTTTGTAAATGCGGTTGCCAAAGAGTTTCCCGATAAAACCATTTCGACACTGGCCTATCAGCACACGCGAAAACCTTGCAAAACCAAGCCGCTCGACAATGTTCTTATTACCCTTTGTTCGATTGAGTGCGACCGCAGTGCGCCCATCGAAGAAAAATGCACCGATTTTGCCGAAGACCTGGTGGGCTGGAAAGCGCTCACCGAAAACATCCGTATCTGGGATTACACCACGCAATTCACCAATTTCCTGGCTCCTTTCCCCAACATCATGACTTTGCAGCCCAATATCCGCTTTTTCAGAGATAACAACGCCACCTGGATTTTTGAACAACACAGTCACAATCCCAGCGAGCTGTTTGAATTACGTTCGTGGTTAACTGCCAAATTGCTTTGGAACCCCGATTTGGAAACCGATGAACTAATCACCGAATTTACCAACGGTTATTACGAAGAAGCAGGACCTTTTGTTGAAAAATACGTCAAGCGGATACACGAGGAACTAGCCAAACAACCTGACTTTTTCCTTTACCTGTATGGCGATCCGGCACAGGCTTTTACTTCTTTTCTGAAACCGGAATTACTGCAGGAATACAACACCCTTTTCGACCAGGCAGAAGAGGCCGTCGCGTCCAAACCGGAAGTTTTAAAGCGCGTGAGAGCTGCCCGTATAAGTACCGATTACGCATCGCTGGAAATGGCAAGAAACGGAATGTCGGAGAAATTTCGCTTGCTCGATGATGGTCAAATAAGCCAAGCGCTGAGCCAGCATCTTCAGCGTTTCGAGCAAAGTTGCCGGGATGAAAACATCGCCCTGATGAACGAAATGGGTTATACGGTAGATGAATACCTCGGGGCTTATCAAACGCTTCTGAAACGCGCTGGGCAAAAGAACCTGGCCCGCGCCGCGAAAGTGCAATTGCTGACCCAGCCTAAAAAATACGCGGACGAAGATCCGCAGGTACTAACCGACGGAGCTTTTGGCGGAACCAGTTTCTACGCCAACTGGCTGGGTTTCGAAGGGAACGACCTGGAAGCCGTGATCGATTTAGGCGAAATTAAGGAATTCAGTTACGTCTCCATCGCCTTTCTCCAGGTGACCAACCACATTGTGTTTTTCCCGGAGCAAGTGGCCTTTTCGATTTCTGAGGACGGTACGAAATATACTCCGCTGGAAACCGTTTCAACGCAACATCCGATTTCACCGGAAAGCAAAAGAAACGACATTGAATTGTTTGAAGTGCAAAATCATCCGGCGACAGCCCGGTACATCAAAATAAAGGCAAAGAATGTCGCCAAGGCACCGGCCTGGCACAATGCAGCAGGGTTGCCGGTCTGGATTTTTGCCGATGAAGTAACGGTCAATTAAAGAAAATTCTTAAAGTTGACGGAGCAATTCAATGTATTCTTCTCCCGACAGGCTAAAAAAGTCGGCCAGGTTTTGATTAAGCGAAAGTAAGTTCAGATCCTGGGCATCACGAACCAGTTGTTTCATTTTACGGATGTCGTCGATGCTCAGGGCATACATCTCGCGGCTGATCTCCTTGATAAAGATGTACCAGTCGTGATCGTCGCCGAGCTGATCGGTAATGTAATGAAGTTTTTCGAGCACGGTTCCCGGCACTTCGGTTTGTCCCGGCGCTTCGATCTCTGATTGGTACCACAGCGTTTTCATCTGTTTTCGCAGGTTATGATAGAGTTCAGCATCGTAACCCGACGCGATAAACCGGTACCAATCTTTACTTTTCTGAAAAGTAGCTCGAAGTTCATCAAAAACAAAAACGGAATAATCGGCGGAAGTCACTAAAGGAAGCAGCGTTTCCTGTCCGTCGTTCATCAGGCGAAGAATGTCAACCAGCACCTTCTCCTTCGCAATCAATTCGTCGAGGCTCTCTTCGTTGGTCTGGATAAGTTTTGCTTTGAGTATGGCATTCGAACTTTCGTCGAGCCCGCCTGTTTCAGCGACAAGGCGATCGAGCAGTTGCAGGTTTACAGTTGACTCACGCCCTAAAGTGAGCCGCCGCGCAATAATTCGTAGTGGCTTTCGGAAGTTGTCTACGTCAGGCTGAAGCTCGGCAGGAAATAGCTTAAGCAGGGCACTTTGGCGTTTAAACGATTTTCGTATTTCATGCACCTTTATTTCCGGTGGTACGTCGTCTGCTTCGCACAGTTCCTTCACCCGTTGCAACTGGGTTTGAATTGCCGCTATGAGTTCTTTCTTGTGGGCCTCTTCCATAACATTTGCTTTTCAGGCGTTTAGAATGAATGTATAGATACAAAAAAAGCTGTCACAAACGACAGCTTTCGGTAATATTATTCATATTCACCACCTGACTTGAAGTCAAGGGGTGAATAATTTATCTCTATTAATTAATCATTTCGAACCCGGTAAACGGAACCAGTGCTTCCGGGATTTTAATTCCTTCGGGCGTCTGGTTATTTTCGAGCAAAGCAGCTACAATACGCGGCAATGCCAGCGCACTTCCGTTAAGCGTATGCGCAATCTGCGGCTTTTTCACACCATCTTCGCGGTAACGCAATTTCAAGCGGTTGGCCTGAAAAGCTTCGAAGTTGGAAACCGAACTCACTTCCAGCCATTTTTCCTGGGCGGCCGAGTATACTTCAAAATCATAGGTAAGCGCCGATGTAAAACTCATGTCGCCTCCGCACAAACGAAGAATACGGTAAGGCAAACCTAACTTCTGAACCAGACCTTCCACATGCGCTACCATCTGGTCGAGCGTTTCGTATGATTTATCGGGGTGAGCAATCTGAACGATTTCCACTTTATCAAACTGGTGCAAACGGTTCAAGCCGCGCACGTCTTTTCCGTACGAACCGGCTTCGCGACGGAAACACGCGCTGTAAGCTGTATTTTTATACGGAAGATCTTTGGCATCCAGAATCACATCGCGGTAAATGTTGGTTACCGGAACTTCGGCCGTCGGAATCAGGTAAAGATTATCTTCGGTAACGTGGTACATCTGTCCTTCTTTGTCGGGCAACTGACCGGTTCCAAAACCTGAATCTTCGTTCACCATCAACGGAGGCTGAATTTCTTCGTAACCGGCTTTAGTGGCTTCTGCCAAAAAGAAATTGATGAGTGCACGCTGCAGCTGCGCACCTTTTCCACGATACACAGGAAAACCTGCACCGGTAAGTTTAACTCCCAATTCAAAATCAATCAGGTTGTATTTGGCTGCGAGTTCCCAGTGAGGTAAAGCTTCGGCCTGCAAGGCAGGTTTTTCGCCACCGGTTTTTACAATTTCGTTGTCGTCGGCACCTTTCCCGGCCGGAACAAGGTCGCTGGGCATATTGGGCAACTGCACCTGCAATTGGTACACTTTGTCCTCAATGGATGCAAAATCGGTATCGTATTGTTTGATGTTTTCCTTGAGTTCCGAAGTGCGTTCTTTGGCTGCGTTGGCTTCTTCGTGCTTGCCTTCTTTGAACATCATACCAATTTCCTTCGATATTTTGTTCATTTCGGCTTTTGCCTGATCGGCCTGACCCTGCAGTTTATTTTTTTGCTGATATAATTCAATGATCTGGGCAACAATCTCAGAAGCATCAAAATTCTTCCGTTTGAGTTTCTCAACAACGAGCTCCGGATTGTCCTGAATAAATTTTAAGTTGAGCATGTCAATCTGTTTTTATTGAAGCGCAAATTTAATAAATGTTGCGGCAGAACATTGCAATTACAATCGTAAAATCAGATTAAGTTCTTATTGATTAACTTCTTATTCGGATTGGCTCGGCAAAAGGCTCATTTCATTTACTTATTGGGGAGTGTAAACCAGAATTCAGTACCGTTCTCGTCGGAATGAACACCGATTTCTCCACCGTGAATTTCGACTGCCATTTTACAAAACGACAGCCCCAGCCCGGTTGAAGTGTTTACGCCCATATCGCGCGATTCGTACTGCCGGAACCTTTTGAAAATATTTTCCTGTTGTTCACGGGGAATTGCGGGCCCTAAATTGTGAACGCCCAGTCGAACCACCTTGTCGTCCTCCATTCGCTGTGTCACCGTGATTGTACTGTTGGATGGCGCGTATTTTACGGCATTCCCCAATAGATTGGAGAAAATGCGTCGCAACAGTTTTCCGTCAGCATTAACCAACTGTAACTTGTCTTCAGGAAACTCAAGCATCAGGTTCTTTTCTGTTACGTACAACGCCACTTCCATTGCTTTTTCCTTTAGTATTTCCAACACACTGCAGGATTCTTTTGAGATGGACATCTGCGATTCTTCGAAACGGTATACATCCAAAATATTTTGTGTGAGGTTCAGCATATCAAAACCCGACTGCATGATGAGTTGTTCCCGAAATTCAGGATCGTCAATATTGTGACTGTTCAGAATATTGTTCAGCGGATTTTTCAGGTCGTGAACGATCATTCCTGTAAGCTTTTCTTTAAACCGCAACAACTCGGTAAGCTTCTGATTGGCGACCTCCAACTGGTCGTTTTGCTGGGTAATCTTTCGGTTCTGCTTCTCAATCAAACTGCTTTTTTCATCCAGAATTTTGTGGGCTTTCTTGCTTCGGGAATAATGATAGTACACCAAAAAGACAACGACAACCATCAAGATTGCGATAACAGCCAGCAGGTTACGGAAACGCCGGGCATTTTGCAATTCTGCCTGCTGATGTTCGAGCGCATATTTTTGTTGACTGATTTGTTGTTCCTTCTTTTCGGTCTCGTATTTGGCTTCTGCTTCTGCCATCACTTTTGTTTTTTCACTGTTGAAAATCGAGTCGCGAAGCACATTTAACTCATCAGCCAACTCAAAGGCTTTTCTATAATTTTTCTTCAGTGCATAGCCGTCTTTCAGGATATCCAAAGCGGCCTCTTCTTCTAAAATAAGTTCAAGCGAATCGGCAAGCGCCCGGCCTTTTTCGCCATATACAATAATGGTATCGAGATCGCCGGGATGAATACGTAACCTGTCAGGCGAGTCCTTAACCTTCGACAAATACGTGCCCGAAAGATTTAAGTAGCTGACCATCAGACTTCTGGATGTTCGGTTTTTTGCATTCAACTGCATCGATTTCCGCACATAGTCAATAGCCGTATCGAATTCTTTTTTTGACTGATACAACACTGCAATGTTCGCATAGGTGATGGCGATATTAGCTTCCCTTCCCAGTTCCAGATCCAGGTCCAACGATTTATTGTACAGTTCAATTGCCTTGTCGTAATCATTTAGATTCGAATAACAAATGGCCAGGTTATTATAGCACGATGAAAGTCCACGCTGATCTTTTAATTCGGCAAATACTTCAAGTGCCTTGCCGTAGCTCTCGATGGCTTTCTCCAGCGAATTCTGCTTCCGCATAATGTTGCCGATGCTTAGATTACAGATAGCCACTCCTTTTTTATCGTTAAAGTGTTCAAAAATACCCATTGCGGTATAGTAGTTCTGAATGGCCTCGGCAAACATTCCCCGATTATTAAAAACCATTCCCAGGTTGAGCAATGCTCTTGATTGCATCAGGCTATCCTTCAGAAGTGTTGCATTCTCCAGCGATCGGTTGTAATATTCGAGAGAATTTGGGAATTCATCTTTGTTAAAATATACAGCGCCTGCTGTAATCATCGAATTCGTGAGGGTTTTCAGGTAAGTTGTTTTCTGCTCCTCGTTCTCTTCCTCATCGACAAGCCCCTGCAATAAATCAATTGCCGGTAAAAGATAGTCGAGAGTCTTGTCGTAATCGTATTTTTGACCGTAATAATAGTTTGCAATTTTATCAAGTGTCTTTGCTTTCCTAAAAATTACGTCACGAATAACTTTTTCTGAATAGTTGGATTCACTGATGATTTTATCTGCGATCGGCAACGCTTCATTAAAAAAAATCAATGCTGAATCCATATTTACCGGCAGCAGATCACTGCCCCGGGAAAGAACTTGCGATAATTTGGCAGTATCGGCATCGGCAACATTTGTTGTGGCTGATACATCCACGGCAAAGCAAAACAACAATACAAAGAGCGTTAATTTCATTCTAAACATATTGGATAAATTGTCATGGCATTTCTTTGTCTATCAAGCGAAAGATAGATAAAATCTTTTGGGCGTTTATCGCATTTCTTTTTACCCGGATATTTTTCCCAAAAAACCAAGTTATGTTAACTGACAATTAGCGGGCAATAATGTTCAAGCCCAACCAACACACACAGACTTTTATTTGCAGGGGATGTAACGCAAAAAAAAGCTCTCACTGTAAACAGCGAGAGCTTTTAATATTTTTATCAGGACTGGATCCTGAACTTTTCAGTATTATGCTAAACCTTTAGCTTCTTCGATCCATGGAGCAGGATCTTTTGAAGCATAACGGCTTCCGGCACCTTCCAATACTTTCTGAATATCTTCAACGGTAGCGGCAGCTACTGCAGCATACGATGCAAAACCACCTTCTGCGAGGATTTCAGCCAATTTTGGACCAACACCTGTTAATTTTGTTAAATCGTCACCTGCAACTTCTGCTTTTGGTGCTTCTGCTTTTGGTGCTTCTGCTTTCGGAGCTGCTTTTTTTGCAAGAGCTTCAGCAACAGCTGCCTCTACTTCTACAATCGGCGCTACCGATACATAGGAACGATTTTTTCTTTTCTTTTGGAAAACCACAGTTCCGTCGATCAATGCAAAAAGCGTATGGTCTTTACCAATTCCTACATTTTCTCCGGGATGATGTGATGTACCACGCTGGCGAACTAAAATATTACCAGCTTTTGCAAACTGACCGCCGTAAATTTTTACTCCCAGTCGTTTACTTTCCGATTCGCGTCCGTTCTTCGAACTACCTACACCTTTCTTATGAGCCATGGTAAATTTTCTTTATTAATTATCCAACAATGGTTTCTACCTGAATCTGAGTAAAATACTGACGGTGACCGTTCATTTTCTGATACGTTTTACGACGTTTCTTTTTGAAAACCAACACTTTTTCACCTTTCACATGTTCCAGCACTTTTGCTGTTACTTTCGCACCGCTTACGGTGGGGGTCCCAACGGCTACTTTACCGTCGTTGTCAACCAACAATACTTTATCGAAATCAACCGATGTTCCTTCTTCAACATCCAGGCGATGTACGAAAAGTTTTTTGTCTTTTTCAACCTTGAATTGCTGTCCTGCAATTTCAACAATCGCGTACATAATTTTACTTTTAACGTTTACACCGTCAGGCGGATATCCTGCTGGATTTCTCTTATTCGAGCCTGATCGATTCAAAATTTGGACTGCAAAAGTAGTTATTTTAAACTAACCAACAAATTATCAGGCACTTTTTTAACTTCTCCCATCCAACTTTAATTTCCTGAAAACTTAAAAGTTACTTCCTAAATGCCTAAACCACAATAGCGCATTTTTTTAATCAGAATTCAAGGTCTATTTTAGCGCGGTTTTAAAGAGGCATCACGAATAAACCATACCGTGTTTTTCGGTGTTTAGAAAAATTATGGACAGAAAGATTCTTCAGAGCTATTTTAAGATTTACATCCCCATTTTTATCTTGTTTTCAGGAGTCGCATTTACACTAAAGAAAGTGCGGGATAACTCCGATAAACTGATTTCGTTAAATGAGGAGCTTACCGAAATCAATACAAAATCGCGGATTATCAACCGTGATCTGAATTTTATTATAGGCGATTTACAAATACTGGCTGCTTTAAATATTTTTCACGAATTATGGCTTACCCCCGACAACTCAAAATTGAGAAATGACATTACCACTATTTTCAGTAAAATAAGCCGTGAACGCCAGCTCTACGACCAGATCAGACTGATTGACAATAATGGAATGGAAATAATCAGGGTAAACTTACAGGATAGTATTCCGGTGGTGGTTCCCTTTCCTGATCTACAAAATAAAAAGCACCGCCCTTATTTTACAAATACGATCAGGCTTAATAAAGGAGAGATTTATGTTTCTCCTTTTGATCTGAATACTGAAAACAAAAAGATTGAAGTTCCGCTAAAACCGATTTTGCGTTTCGCTACGCCCATGTTTAACGAAAAAGGGGAAAAAGAAGGCATTTTAATCCTGAACTACCTCGGCTCCTTCATGCTCAAAAACTCCGTATCGATGGGTAACTACCATTTTTCGGATCATTTTATGCTCTTAAATAAAGACAGTTACTGGCTAAAATCTTCCGATCCTGAATTGGAATGGGGCTTTATGTTTAGCGAAAAACACCAGGTAAAATTCCAAAACGATTACCCGGAAGAATGGAAAATCATACAAACAGAACAATCCGGACAGTTCGAAAACGAGAAGGGACTTTTTACGTTTAACACCATTTACCCGCCAAAAATCAACGCTTCTTCAGTTATACGAACCGACGACGAAACATCCAACGCGATTGAAAGCTATTACTGGAAAGCCGTTTCGTTTGTTCCGCATGCCGAATTGTATAAAAGCCAAAGAGCACGTAATCTGCAATTACTGCTTGTTTACTTATTGCTAAACCTTATGGCAGGATTTGGTTCGTGGGTCTTAGCCCGAGCGATCAACAAACGCAAACTGGTTGAAGAAAAAATGCGTAAGAACCTGATAAAATTACAGGAGTTAAACGCCACAAAAGACCGTTTTTTCTCCATCATCGCTCACGATCTGCGCAGTCCGTTTAACACGATGCTCGGCTTTGGGGAAATGTTGAAAGAAGAAGTTGATGCCGGAAATACCCAAAACATAAAAGAGTATACCCGTATTCTCTTTCTCGATATCCAAAAAACCTATAATCTATTAACTGAATTACTCGACTGGGCCAACCTACAATTAAAGAAATTTAGTTTTAGTCCCAGATTGTTAAATATTGAGCAATGCGTAACAGAGACCTTCCAGATTCTCGAATTAAGCGCACTGAACAAAAAACTTACGTTGGAGAAGTCGGTTCCCGAAGACCTGAAACTGAAAGCCGACCGCAACATGTTTTGTACCATTGTACGCAACCTGTTAGCCAATGCCATTAAGTTCACGCCTGAAGGTGGACACATCCGGTTTACTGCGGAGAAAAGCAACGATCAATACCTTTTTTCGGTGGCCGACAATGGTATTGGCATCCGCACGCATAACCTTAAAAAGCTATTTAAATTAGAAGAAAGTTTTACAACTCCCGGCACCAACCAGGAAAAAGGGACCGGTTTGGGGCTCATCCTCTGCAAAGAGTTGGTTGAAAAACATGGAGGCCAAATTTGGGCGGAAAGCGAACCCGGTCATGGTGCAAAGTTTCATTTCACCATTCCAATCCTATAACAGATCGCTATCTCACCCCGTATTGACCATTACCAAAATATTCTGTTCTCTTCACAATTCGCATCTCTCGTTCAACGCATCAGATATCCCGCGCTTTTAAAAACAAGCACCAGCATAATAAGTCCAACAACAAACACCATTGCGAGTAAAAACTTGCTTAAACGATCGTGTTTTCGCTGCAGTTCGATGTTCTCTGAGACCAGAGCCAGGCTATTTTCATTGAGATCGGACAAACAGGCCTCCAGGTGTTTTATATGATAATTGACCTGGGCACGATTAACCAGAAAGTTGAACAGAATTCCGATGAAAATAAAACTAATAAAAACAATCACATCTACCCCATCAAGTTGCCTGACATAACCGTAAGCTGTGTAAAAATAGGCCAGCGACCCGGCAATAAACCCAAACAAATAAGTAACTGCTACCAGCAGCAAAGTGGTAAAAAAGCGGGTTTTCAGATAAGTTAGCATCGAAGCCAATTTATCGCGTGTAGTTTGCCCGTTGTCGGCTGTCAAAATAAACCGGGTTAATAGTTTCTTTTGATAAAACAGGAGCGGAATCAGCATCACCGTTCCTGCTGCTGTTACAACCATTACGTTGAAAGTTCCCCAAAAGAGTACAAAATCGACGACAAGTACCGCCAACACTAAGGCTTTCAGCACAATATCGAAAATGATCATATTTTTGATTTTCTGTGCGGAATCGTTCGACCGCCCCGAAATAAATTGTTCGATGGAAGGGCTTTCATATCCGGAAGCACCTGCCAACTTCTCTGCTTTGCTCCACATGGCTTTTAATTTTTCGTCGTTCATTTCATTCAAATTGAGCATTTCATCATTCGTGTTTTTCTGCTTCTTTAATCAAAGCTTCCAGCCGGCGTTTGATACGGACCAGTTTCACACTCACATTACTTTTAGAAGTTCCCATGATGGTGGCAATCTCATCGTAGCTTTTTTCGTCGAGCCAAAGCAAAATGATTGCCTTATCAATCCGGTTGAGTGCAGCAACTGCACGGAACAAAAGCCTGACCTGATCCAGATCGGACTGCCCCTCATCGCTAAGCTGCACATTCTCGTTTAAAAATTCATGGCCGGGCTTGTTTTTGTTTTTCCGAACATTACTGATGGCGGTGTTTAGCGCCACCCTGTACATCCAGGTACTAAACTTCGCCTCGCCCCTGAATCGGGCATACGATCTCCAGAGCTGCAAACATATCTCCTGAAAAAGATCTTCACGGTCAGCCGGACTATCGGCGTATATCATCGTTACCTTGTGGATGATTCCCTGGTGCTCGCTTATCCGTTCGCTGAATTCCTTTTTAGTTGACTGTTGCACTTTTGCGTTGTTTTTCACCCTGTTAGTCGTAATGGTTCAGAAAAAACTACATGGATATAAAAATAAACGGTCTGCGGGAATCAAGCACCATGAAACAAAGCGTTTAACATCTGCTTCAAAACCTTATATTTTCAGCCTTTCCAATAAAACACATTCAATTTCGGCGATAAACCAAAATGATTCTTATATTTGTTTTCACTGAAAATCAGGCCAGGCAGAATATGCAAAAAATTCGTTTGAACATTTTGGGACTTTCCGTAAGCCAAACACAATCAGGGGCGTATGCGTTGGTATTGGCGGAAGAAAAAGGGGAAAGGAGAATTCCGATTATTATAGGGCCTGTGGAAGCGCAGGCAATTGCGATTCAACTGGAGGGATTGAAACCTCCCCGTCCGCTCACCCACGACCTTATAAAAAACATTGCCCTGGCTTTCGACATTTCACTTATTGAAGTTACCATTTACAAACTCGAAGAAGGAATTTTCTATTCAGAATTATTGTGCGAAATGGGAGGAAAAGAAATTCGGGTGGATTCCCGAACCTCCGATGCCGTTGCTTTGGCACTTCGTTTTCGTTGCCCCATTTATACTTCCGAAGAAATATTAAAAAAAGCAGGTATTGTATTGGAACAGGAAGACGAACAATCGCCTGTCCGGAGTATTTTTGATGAAGACTACGACGACCCGGTCCCTTCTTCCTATTCCCATTATTCCACCAACGAATTGCAGGAATTATTGGATGAAGCCATTCAGAATGAAGATTACGAAAAAGCTTCTTTGATTAGAGACGAATTAAACAAACGTGAAAAATAACAGTTTGAAGTCTGGATTCGCGATCAGATTTCATTGGAAACCGGACATATATACATTTAACATAGACAAACACGTTAAAAGGATGAGACAAGCTTTAGCCTTGCTGGTAATGGTTACCGGCATTTTCTTTTTTCAGCCGGCATTTGCCAAAAACGATTCGACTACAACGACTTCAGATAATCCGATCCTGGCAGAACAACAAACCGAAGTTATTACCTCTACTACATCGGAGGAACAGACCAACAATAAGGACAAGGCAATTATCCTTTTATCTAAAAAACGGGAGCACCCCTTTTCAATCATCACCTTATTCAGGGGATTGCTCGGAATGGCAGTTTTGATATTCATCGGTTTTATTTTTAGTCGCGACCGAAAAAATATTCCGTGGAAAACGGTTGGAGTCGGCTTGCTCATCCAGATTGTTCTGGCATTGGGAATACTCTACATTCCGGCTGTTCAGATCACTTTTGAAGCCCTGGGAAAAATCTTTGTTAAAATTCTCGACTTCACAAAAGAAGGGAGTACCTTTCTTTTGGGCGACCTCATGGATGCCAATACTTACGGCTACATCTTTCTGTTCCAGGTTTTACCTACCATTATCTTCTTTTCTGCCTTAACCAGCTTACTGTTTTACTGGGGAATTATTCAGAAAGTGGTATACGGTCTGGCCTGGGTATTTACAAAAGCGCTGAAAATATCGGGAGCGGAAGCGCTTTCGGTGGCCGGAAACATTTTCCTGGGGCAAACCGAATCTCCGCTGATGATTAAGGCCTACCTGGAGAAAATGAGCAAATCAGAAATTTTGCTTGTTATGACCGGAGGAATGGCCACGCTGGCTGGAGGTGTTTTAGCAGCTTACATTGCGCTTTTGGGTGGCGACGATCCGGTATTGCGACTCGAGTTTGCCAAACATTTGCTAACCGCTTCGGTAATGGCTGCACCTGCTGCTATTGTTTTTTCGAAAATGCTGGTTCCACCTACCGAGGCAATCAATAAGCAAATTGAAGTTAGTAAAGACAAAATTGGAAGCAACGTGCTCGATGCCATATCCAACGGAACAACCGAAGGAGTAAAACTGGCTGTAAATGTGGGAGCCATGCTTTTAGCGTTTATTGCATTTATTGCCATGTTTAACTACACCATTGGAAAAATAGGAAGCTGGACTCATCTGAACGAAGTTATTGCCGGCATTACAGATGGAAGATACAATGAACTTTCGCTGCAGTTTATTTTGGGGTACACCTTTGCACCCCTGATGTGGTTAATTGGAGTTTCGCCTGAAGACATTGCTGTGGTAGGCCGGCTTTTAGGAGAGAAACTGATTCTGACAGAATTTATCGGGTACATCAGCCTGGCCGATTTAAAAGCTGCCGGTGCATTTACCGAGACCAAATCCATCATCATGGCGACCTATATTTTATGCGGTTTTGCCAATTTCTCCTCCATCGGAATTCAAATTGGAGGTATCGGAGCACTTGCTCCTTCAAAAAGAGTTTTATTGTCAAAATATGGTGTTCCCGCGCTATTGGCGGGCACTCTGGCCTCGTTAATGAGCGCTACGATAATTGGAATGATTTTAGGATAAAAGACCATTAGGTTTTTATTTTTCTTTTTTGTAACTTGCTTCGCGTAACAGTTATTTGACGGTTACAAAAACAATTAAAGATAAAACATAAGGGTAGAACAACAGTATTTATGATTGGTTTTGTGTTTAGGGGTTTGTAATTATCAGTCATCTTCAAAAAAGCGTCCATAATGTTCTGCCCTTTTTTCTTTGACACACACGAGCAACAGTAAAGATTACCATTGCGATCAAGTATAAAATATTAACTAAGTGCAGCCTGGCAATTTGTGCCGGGCTTTTTTGTTTTCCGACACTACTTTTTGAATTTCGGAGCTTCGGCTTTGAAGCCGTTCTATTATTTTAACGAAGTAGCATCATTCACAGCCTCATTATCACTACTATTCCGCGTCAATGTCAACAGAAATACGCTTAAAACACAGTCACAAAGGGGAAAAAAGGATGAAATCAGATAACTAAAAAATGTTTTTTTTAATGAAATTTATCCCCATGGATTATCACATTGTCTTCAGCAACAAAAAATTCATTATGAAAATCCGGTCTATTCAAAGTCCAATTTCGTTTTTTTTAGCTTGCAAAGGTTAATTCTCCCGAAAAGAGAAAGAAAATTATGTCACAAATGCTTTTCTAAAAAGTCGGGCAACTACTCCACTGCAACAATTATCATCCTCTGTTCTTTAAACTTTATCTGATGCTGAATGAATTCGGGCAGGCGGACTTTAAACTATGAACATTTAATGTTACTTTTGCACCTCAAATTTTTCGTAGAATTCTGAAAGAGAAAAACATGGAGATTCCTAGCAAGTACAACCCGTCAGCGGTTGAAGACAAGTGGTACAAATACTGGATGGACAACAAGTATTTCCATTCTACCCCCGATGAAAGAGAGCCTTACACCATTGTAATTCCGCCGCCTAACGTAACCGGGGTTTTACATATGGGCCATATGCTGAACAATACCATTCAGGATATTTTGGTGCGCCGGGCACGTATGACCGGCAAAAATGCCTGCTGGGTACCCGGAACCGACCACGCGTCAATTGCCACCGAAGCAAAGGTGGTCAACAAATTACGTGCTGAAGGAATTGACAAATATGATCTTTCGCGTGAAGAATTCTTAAAACATGCCTGGGAATGGACCGACAAACACGGCGGTATTATCCTGGAGCAATTGAAAAAACTGGGTGCTTCGTGCGACTGGGACCGCACGGCTTTTACCATGGACGAAGCCCGCAGCGAATCGGTAATCAAGGTTTTTGTTGACTTATTTAACAAAGGATTGGTTTACCGCGGCGTGCGTATGGTTAACTGGGATCCGGCAGCAAAAACGGCACTTTCCGACGAAGAAGTGATCTACAAGGAAATGCAGGGAAAACTGTATTACCTGAAGTATAAGATTGAAGGAGAAGATGGTTTTGTGACCATTGCGACCACCCGTCCCGAAACAATTTTGGGTGACACGGCCGTTTGTGTAAACCCGGCTGATGAACGTTTTACACACCTCAAAGGCAAACGCGTTTTAGTACCGCTTCTGAACCGCTCAATCCCGATTATTCAGGACGAATACGTAGACATGGAATTTGGTACCGGTTGTTTGAAAATTACACCGGCACACGATATTAACGACTACGAAATCGGGTTGAAACACAACCTGCCTTCGATCGATATCTTTAACGACGACGGAACCTTGAGCGAAAAAGCCGAAATGTTTATCGGCCAGGATCGTTTTGACGTTCGTAACCTTATTATTCCGGAATTGGAGAAAGCCGGCAACCTGGCAAAGGTGGAGGATTATACCAATAAGGTTGGGTTCTCGGAACGGACCGATGTAATCATCGAGCCAAAACTTTCGGCACAGTGGTTCCTGAAAATGGATGATCTGGTAAAACCGGCTTTGGAAAACGTAATGAACGACACCATTCAATTCCACCCGCCGAAATTCAAAAATATTTACAAGCACTGGATGGGCAACATCAAAGACTGGTGTATCAGCCGCCAGTTGTGGTGGGGGCACCAGATTCCGGTGTATTATCTGCCCGACGGAACTTTTGTTTGTGCAGAAACCGCAGAAGAAGCGCTAAAACTGGCTCAGGAAAAATCGGGAAATGCAAGTTTAACAGCTGCCGACCTAAAACAGGATGAAGATGCTTTGGACACCTGGTTTTCAAGCTGGTTGTGGCCCATCTCTGTTTTCGATGGTATCCGCGATCCCGAAAACAAAGAGGTAAATTATTATTACCCCACTTCTGACCTGGTAACAGCGCCTGATATTATTTTCTTCTGGGTGGCCCGTATGATTATTGCAGGTTACGAGTACCGTGATGAACTACCATATAAGAATGTGTATTTCACAGGGATGGTACGCGATGCACAGCGCAGGAAGATGTCGAAATCGCTGGGTAACTCACCCGATCCGCTGGATTTGATTGCCAAGTACGGTGCCGACGGTGTTCGCGTAGGCATGTTGCTTTGCTCGCCTGCCGGTGGCGACTTGCTTTTTGATGAAAGCCTTCCGCAACAGGGCTCCGGTTTTGCGACAAAAATATGGAACGCCTTCCGCCTGGTAAAAAACTGGGAGGTTTCTGCCAACATCGAACAGCCGGAACATTCCAAATTGGCTATTGAGTGGTTTAACAACAAACTGGGTGAGGTGGTTGCCACCTTGAACAACCAGTTTGATCAGTTCCGTATTTCAGAAGCATTGATGACGGTTTACACCACTGTTCGCGACGAATTTTCGGGCTGGTTGCTCGAAATGGTAAAACCGGCTTATCAACAGCCTATTGACGCCAAAACGTACAGCGAAGTGGTTGAATTGTTTGATCAAATGCTGCGTTTGATGCATCCTTTTATGCCGTTCATCACTGAAGAAATATGGCAAATGCTGACCGAAAGAAAAGATGGTGAAAGCATTATGATCAGCCAGCTGCCTAAAGTTGAAAAGTACGACGAAGCTTTACTCGCGGCTTTCGAGAATGTGAAAGAAGCGATTTCCGGTATTCGAAAAATCCGCAGCGACAAAAACATCCCCAATAAAGATACGCTCGAACTAAAAGTTCAGGCAGGAGATAAAGGTTTTGAGCCGCAGTTCAACAGTGTGATACTCAAAATGGCCAATCTCTCTTCGTTTGAGATGATAACTGAAGAAGTTCAGGGCGCTGCTTCGTTCCGGGTAAAATCGACCAACTTTTACGTTCCGATGGAAGGTTTTATTGATGTGGAAGAAGAGTTGAAAAAGCTCGAAGAAGAACTGAAATATACACAGGGATTCCTGACTTCAGTATTGAAAAAACTGAGCAACGAACGCTTTGTAAACAGCGCGCCTGAGGCAGTTGTGGCAAACGAAAAAGCAAAACAAGCTGATGCCGAAGCAAAAATAAAAGTACTGGAAGAGCGAATTGCAGGCTTAAAATAAGAAGTGCTTTAAAAACAAAATCATAAATAAAGGCCCGGCTTCTGACCGGGCCTTTATCATTTGCGTTCTAATCGTCATCGTCCTCATCGGAACTAACACTGAAAAAAGCCGCATGCACGGGCGCCGGGCAGGGGCTATCTTCCCCCTTGATGGCTGCCCATATTACCTTATTGAATAAATCATCCGGAATGCTGTCTTCCTTTTTAAAATTGAACGTTTCACTCAACTTCGACATGGCGGTTTCGCGGGTATTTTTCAGGTTCAGATCGATATTTGCAGGCAGGGCCTTAAACGGAGGATGGCCGGCGGTCTTATTAAAACAACGCCACATGGGTTCGGCCGAAGCATCGTACTGACTCATTGGGGGCAACCCCAAAATAAGTTCGATGGTGCGCAATGCCGACGATGTGGAATACATGGTATGATCGACATACCCTTGTTTTATAAATCCTCCGGCAATGTAGGCAGTGGTGCGGTGTGCATCCACATGATCTGGACCATTTTGTGCATCATCTTCCAAAATAATGATCAAGGTCTCGTTCCAGATTGGCGAATGACTCAGGTATTCCACAAACATTCCCACCGCCAGGTCGTTATCTGCCGCATGAGCCTTTGGCGTTGTTCTCCCGATTCTTAATCCTTCGGTATGATCGTTTCCAAACCTTAAACTGTTAAACTGCGGAACTTCTCCTTTTGCCAGTAGCTTTTCGAAATCTTCTTTCCACCAACGAAAACGAACGGTATCGCGGATCGACATGTCCCAGCCCACGTATTCTTCGCAAAAATGACCTTCCAATACCGGAATACTGGGTTTTTTACCGCCAATAAATTCGCCGTAGCTTCGGTACGACACTCCGTATCGCTTGCAGAAATCCCACAGAAATCCATTTTTATTGTTCGAAACTTCGCGTTTCCCTTCTCCGGGGTAAAATCCTCCCCTTCCTCCATAACTCGATGGCCAGTTTTTCTCAAGATAATCGGTTGCGTAGGCACCCATCGTCCAGTTATGACCATCGGCGCTTACTTCACCATTTACATAGAAATTATCCAGCAACACAAACTGTTCAGCTATTGCGTGCTGATTGGGTGTTACATCGCGGCCAAAAAGAACCAGATTCGGGTCTCCGTTCCCCTGAGGCAAATCCCCCAGCACCTGATCGTAGGTCCGGTTTTCCTTTATCACGTAAAAAACATATTTGATCGGCGATTTCCCGCCCACAGTCATTGGCACAGGATTTCCTTCTTCTCCCGACGAAACCAGCTCTTTTTCTTTAGTGTAGGGTACATTTTCGTAAACCGCACGCGAATAGATGCCCAGTTGCTCCTCATTCGGAGTTTCTATGGCTTGCAACGTTCCGGTGAACAAGCCACCGATATATTGCACTTTGGCATTTCCAACGTCCTTGTGGCGTTCCACCCGTTCAGCTTTGCTTTCCGGACTTGGCCCCAGTGGATTTGCCTTTGAAGTAAGTCCTTTTCCGTTGGAGACAAATATGTTCTTCCCCACGACTCTTACACAAGTAGGATACCAGCCGGTTGGAATAAAACCTTTACTAAAACTGCTTCCGGGACTACTGACATCGAACACTGCCAGACAATTGTTATCGGCATTCGCAATGTAAAGCGTTTTTTCGTTCTCGCTTAAAGCCACACTGTTGGTAGTTGAACCCGATGGAGCGTCGGGATACAGCGCCGCATTTAATACCTCAATCACTCTTTTTTGCTCCAGCGAAATCACCGCAACCGAATTATCGTTGGCATTGGCTACAAAAAGGAATTTATCGTTTTTGGTCAAACAAAGATCATTCGGATTATCTCCCACCGGAATTGTGCCTGCCATTTCCTGCTTTTCGGTATCGAAAAGAATCACTTTATCGCCTCCCCAACAGGATATGTACAATGTTTTCATATCATTCGATAAAAGACACGTATATCCCTCTCCTCCCAACGGAATCTGTTTTTGAATTTTCTTATCGTTTAAGCCAACCACATACAACGAATTATTTTCCTTGGTTACTGCATAAAGCATTTGATGTTTCTCGTCAACCGCAATACCTGCCACCGAAATGAGGTTTGGCCAGGGCTTCCCCAAAACAATGGTGTCGACACCCATCAGCTTTTTGTCTCTTATCTCATACTTAATGATCCAGTTATCGTTCCCTCCGGAGGCATACAGTGATTTTTCGTCTTTTGAAAAAGTCAGCCCGAGCCAGCTTTTCCGGATCACGACCGAATCAAGCAACTTAAACGCTTTACTGTCGAATAGTTGAATACTTTGCGTACTTTGCCCGTTGTTGGTAACAGCCAGCATTTTCCCCGACGGAGAAACCGCAATATTCAAGGGCAGGTCGCCCAACGGAAGTTTCTTCCCCACCGGAGTAAGGTCCCAGCCATTGGGGAGTGAAACCTTGTTCACCATGATTTCCTTCAACGATTGAGCATATCCGGTTGTCACTGCAGTAATAAATACAAATGCTAGAATTATAAGAGAAGACACTCTCTTTTTAAGATTTTGCATGATATTAAGTTTAGTTGTTGAAAAAAAGTATCATCCCGGCTAAACCAGTACTGAAAAATATTTTCATCCCGGCCGACATGATTTTCAAAAGTAAACAAAAACCATTAATGATAAGTTGCAATCGATTTCATCTTTAATACATTATCATTAAACCTTCATTCGGTTTTCAAGCCCTGCGGAACATTCGAGCGGTCTTAACACGTGTTAAAAAAGGGGTTAAATTTAGTTATTTCATTCAGCTTAAAAATCTTTTACATAGTTTTGCAGCTGTACCTAAAGAATTGAAATGATCAGATTTTCGGCAGTATTACTCTTTGCAATGCTACTGGTTTTGAATGTCAAAGCCCAGGACGACACCGACATGATTGATCCGATGCTGATCGAATTAAAAGCGCGCTTATTAAGCACTGCCGACAGCTCTGCAATTCCTTACGCCAATATTATCCTGCACCGCACACACAGCGGCACCATTACCAATACCAATGGTTATTTCTCGCTCGAAATGCTGAACATCGACAGCCTGGAAGTTACATCGGTGGGCTATAAAAAAACAATCTTCAAAATACCTTCCTACTACACCGGATATGAAACCCTTGATTTTTACATGGAACCGGTACTGTACAATGTAGGAGAAGTTCGGGTAGAAGGAAAATCAAAAGAACTGGATTATTTTAACCATGGGCAACCTACCGTTATTCCTCCGGAACTGAGAGGCGATGCCTTTAACGAAAGGCCTCCAATTCTGGCAGCCTTTTTCAATCCTGTTTCTTACTGGCAATACCATTTGAGCAAACGGGAAAAACGTAAACGTGCCGTGCGGCAAGATATGACCGTCATGCGCAACTGGGAGATGCACGCTCAGAATTACAACAAGGAAATGGTAATGAAATTGACAGGTTTAAACGAGGCCTACGCTGATACCTTTATGGTTTGGTTTAACGGACAAAATGTACTCCCGTACACTGCATCAGAATACCAGGTTCGTGCCTCGATTGTTGAATATTACCAGCTCTTTAAACTTGATTACGAGCTCAAATAGTTTTTTTTGAATCTTTGAATCAGGAGTTCTACAAAAACATCAAATTTTGTTAATAAAATACTAATTCGTATTTTATTTTTATCCATCAATTTATTTCAATTCGATAGTTTATTGCAGTTTTTTAAATCATTTTAAAACAAATAGCAAGCACTTTACTTTCATATTAATATTTTCAATTGCACTTGTCAACGCAAAAGCAAGGACTATAAGATTTAGACCAACAAAAACATGTTTTCCAACATACTTTCCGCGAAATTGGGCGCCGTAAATTGCATTGGTTATAAAACAATTTTAAATCTCAAAGTCATGAAAAAATTAATGTTAGCCGTAATGACTGTTACCCTGGTTGCGGGGACAGTACTGGCAGAAAGCAACAATATTCCACTTATTGGTTCAAAAGCTCCCAGTGTAAAAGCCCAATCCACCGATGGTAAAATCACCTTCCCGGATGACTTTGGTACCAGCTGGAAAATCCTCTTTAGCCACCCTGCCGATTTCACTCCGGTTTGCACTTCTGAGTTACTGGAGTTGGCCTACCTTCAACCGGCGTTCAACAAACTGGGTGTAAAAGTAGCGGTTATTTCTACCGACAACGTTGCTCAGCACAACATGTGGAAAGCACACCTTGAGGAAATTAATTACAAAAACCGGGGAAAAATAAACATCCAGTTTCCTCTGATGGAAGACCCCGATGGAGTTCTTTCAAGACAATACGGGATGCTGCATGAACCGACCAGCACCAACCGCGACATTAGAGGTGTTTTTATTATTGACGACAAGAATGTAGTGCGGGCGATTAATTTTTATCCCGTTCAGGTAGGAAGAAATATGGAAGAAGTCGTACGTCTGGTGGAAGCGCTTCAGTCAACGGATCGGATGTTTGTTTACACCCCTGCAAACTGGGAACAAGGTGACGACTATATCGTTCCCTATTTCCCTTACACCAAAGCAGAAGTGGCTTCGAATCCGGAGATAAAAGACCAATACTACCAAGTTAGCGACCGCCTGTGGTTTAAGAAGGCCAATCAAACGGAGTTCGTTCAGAATAATGACAAATAATTATCAGAGTTTTTTTCATAGATCTATACTAACAGCAGTGTGTTGACACCGTCGCACAAAAAAGCCCTGCAGCATTGCAGGGCTTTTTATCTGATAGCTGAATCTACTGTCCGATTTCGCTCTTCAAAAGTTTCACCTGATTTTGCAACTTGGTGATTGTGGCATCTTTTTCGGCCAATTGCTGTTGCAACTTAGCCGCATCCGATTTTGCTTTTTCGAGTTGCGTCTCCAAATTCTCAACGCTTGCTTTTCCCCCGGTAATTTCTCCCTGTAATATTTTTGCCTGATCGTTTAACTTATTGATCTCGAAATTCTTTTCTTCCAACTGAAGATCTTTTGCCGACAAATCATCCTCCAATCGATCAACCTGACTCTGTAACGACTGTATGCTTTTCTCCTTCGCCTCCAAAGCATTGGTTAAACGCTGTTTTTCAAAATCAAGATTAAAACTGGTTTCTTCCAGCGAACGGGTTTGTTTGTTCAGGTTGGCCAGCATGTTACTGATTTCGCCTTTTAACGAATCGATATATTGGTCTTTCATGGCATTACTTTCCATCAACTCGTTTTTCATCGCCTCAAAATCGGCAATCAGCGCTTTAATTCTTGCTGCTTTGTCTTTGTTTTCGGTATCGAGTTTACGCGAAAGTTCTTCGGCTTTTAAACGTCCGTTCTGCATTTCCACAAACTTCTTTTTCGAAACACAGGACGACACCGAAAGTGCGACTACAGCAAGTAAGAGGATCAAATATGTGCGATTCATAATTTTCTGTTTTTGATGAATGAAACAAATATAATAATTAATGCCAAGACACCCGATTTCGTCGGTTTCAGTTTATGCCATCACTCAAACCCGTTTTTCGAACTTATTCCATCGTTAACATATACTATTTTGAATTGATAACGTTTTAAAGGTGGGTATGGTATTAATTTTTTATTTTTAGAGAGTTTTTTTAGCAAAAACAATGCCTGCAATTTTAAAAAGAGGGCAATAGCAATTTTAGACCAGAAGAAAACAGAACATAAATTTCAGAACAATGCAAGTGAAAACAATATTCAGCTTTATCATATTGGCCAATGTGGCACTTTTTACTTTTGCCCAACAAGGCAGTAAAGTAGCCCACGTTTTAAAAGGGAAAGTGATTAACGCCGAAACCAACCAACCGGTTTCATACACCAACATTGGGCTGGAAGGAACTTTATACGGAACCGCCAGCAATGAAGAAGGAAGTTTTGAATTGAAAATACCGGAAGACCTGGCATCAAAAAAAATCTTTTTCTCGGCAGTTGGATTTCAAAACCGGCTGTTTCCGCTAAGTGAGTTATCGGGAAAAGAATTCAACGTAATCAAGCTTCGTCCGCAATCGTACGATGTGGATAAAGTTGACGTTGCCGGACAAAACATGGTACTGATCCGAATATTGCGCATGGCTTCGGAAAACATTCGCTACAACTACGGCGCCGGTCCGTTTAACCTGCATTGCAGCTACTCAAAAGAATCTACGGTAAACGACACCACGCATAATAAAACAACTGCCAGTGTTCTTGTTTACGATAAAAACGGCTATTCGACACCTTCTCCGATAAACGAATATCAATCGCGTAAATACCGGGTCACCAACGAATCGGAGGGAAGTTACAGCTTCTCCAGCAATCTGTTGCGGGTGGATGAATTGCTGGCTTACGACTGGGTACGTTCTGCATCGGCCATTCTCAATCCAGGCCTGCTTAACGATTATCAACTAACATTAATCAGTCAACCCAACATCGGAGGAAAGGAATACTGGGTAATCGCATTCAAACAAAACCAACCAACGCTCGAAGCTTCAGGCGATTTTTATGCTTCTTCTTTTGAAGGCGAAATAACCATAAACAAGGAAGATTACGCTGTTTTGAATATCAAAGGAAAAGTTACCGCCCCAAAAAATAACCGGCAAGACCGTTCGCTTGCAGTTGCCTCAGGCGCGAAGGATTACCTGCAAAATGTGAGTTACGAGTTTACGACCACCTACCGCGACCTGCTGATCCACGACATCAGCATGAGCAAAAGCTACAACTATAAGGGCGACCACTATTCGGAGAAATACAGTCTTTCGGTTAACCGAGCACACGCCAATAGCCTGACGGTACTGAACAGCCGGAATTATTTCCCGGGCGAATAATTATTTCAACACCATAAGGCTTTTTATCTCATCGGCATAGTTTCTTCCGGAAACCAGCAGCGACTGATTAATATCGTTCATTCGGATTTTCACCCTTGAATTGGAGTGTTTGGCAACCTCCTTTACGAACGATCGGTTAACCAGCAAAGCACGCTGAATACGAACAAAACTGCTATCGAGTTTTTCATCGAGGTCTTTCAGCGAATAATCGGTAACATAACGTTTCCCGTTTATCGCGTGAATCGTCACGTATTTTTCCTCTGCCTGAAAATACGAGATGTCCTCAATATTCAGGATAAGCATTCGGTCGCCAAGTTTTACAGGAATTGTGGTTATTTCATTTTTGGATGATAGAGCGGTTACTTCTTCAATCAAATCGAGCAGTTGCTGCCGGTCGTTGCGCTGGTGCAAAAACACCAGTTTTTCAATCGATTGTTCGATGCGTTCTTCGCTTACCGGTTTCACCAGGTAATCGACACTGTGCGTTTCAAAGGCTTTTAATGCAAATTCGTCGTGCGCCGTGCAGAAAATAACCAGCGGCGAATGTTCGATTTGTTGCAACACTTCAAAACCATTTAATCCTGGCATTTGAATATCCAGAAAAATCAGATCCGGCTTAAGGGAATCAATCACCGCTTTGCATTCTACTCCGTTTTTTGCTTCACCGATGATTTCAATCGTCTCAGAAAATGGAAGAAGTAACTTCTTCAGTCTTTCTCTCGCCAGTTGTTCGTCATCAGCAATAATGGTGCGGTATTTTGTCGTTGTATTCATTTTATGCAAGATGTTTGGGTAATACAATTTCAATATACTTTTCCGGATCGTTCTGCCAGTTGATGCTGGCTTTGTTTTCATAAATCAGTTGCAAGCGTTCGTGAGTGTTTCGGATACCAAAACCGCTCATGGGGCCATCCGGAAAACCGGGGCCGTTGTCGTAAACACGAATGCTGATTTTCTTGAATTCCAATTCGGAAACAACAATCCGGACTTCACCACCTTCCAATAGTTTTGAAACACCGTGCTTTACTGCATTTTCTACCAGCGGTTGAATCAGTAGCTGTGGAATCTGTACCGATTTCAACTCTTCCGGGCATTCAAGCGAATAAGTAAGCCGCTCGCCAAAACGCACCTTTTCAATTTCGAGGTAGGTCTCAACGGCTTTTAACTCGTCAGAAAGCGGATTGGTTTGTTTTTGCTCCCGGTTGATCGAGTATTTAAAGAAATCGGAAAGTGACAGAGCCATTTGTTCGGTTTTCTTTGGATCGATGGAAGCCAGGCTGGCAATTGAGTTCAATGAATTGTAAAGGAAATGTGGATTGATCTTCGCCCGCAACGACTGTAGTTCTGCCTTTCGGTGCATCTCGCTCATCCGGGCCAGCTCCACGTCTTTCTGATTGATGATACTTTCTGATTTCCTTGAAAGAAAGATTAGAAAGGCGCGATAAAAAGCGATAGACATGGTAATCGATACCACAGTGATCATTAAACGTGATCCCTCACCAGTCAGGAATTTCACACTCATTTTTGCAGAAACAAACTCAATCAGAATGAATAATAACGAAGCCGGAATAATTGTAGTGGTAAGAAATGGGAAAACCACATGGAGACTCAACGATGTATTGTCCTTCAATATTTGCCCTTCAGAAAAGAATAAAATGATTATAGTAAATATTCCTAAAGTCAGGCTACCAATCGCTAAACCAATAATCGGAGTAAAAACGTGAATTGGATTAGCCGCGAAATCAGATATTGTATAAACCATTGGAACAAAAACCGACAGCACAATTCCTATGATAAAGGCGACCAACACAATTAACCCTTGCTTAAAATATTCCCTGAAAATGTAATTGTGTTTTTTAAAAACGCCTATTAGAAACATCCAAAGCAGAAACAAAGTAGAGACCACATTGGAAAGGACGGCCGCAAGAATAAAGATTTGCCTGTTCTTTGCAACACTTTTAATCGGATTCACAGGAGCTTTCAAATCATCGTCGTACTTTGATGAGTAAAGCCCTGCCAATAGCTGAAAATCAACAGGATTAAAAGTCACATATGAAGGCTCTTTAACTGAAAATACAGAACCAGGAAGTTTTGCTTCTAATTCTTTGTTTGGATTGTAAAGAATTAATGCCTTTAACAAATAGAAATACAAGATTTTCTTTCTTTCCTTAAAAGAAGCATCCGGAGGAATACTTACAACAACTTTTGATTGCACAATTTCCTGCTCTTTTCGGTTGCCAAGCCTTGTTTTACCAAAAAGCTCCCCGTTTGGTTTATTAATTTCCAGAATCAAATTGGCCGTTTTTTCTTTTATGATATAAACATCCCAGGTTGCAATCAATGGGTTCAATGTATCAACTAGTCCTTGTACAATCAGGGAATCTTCTGGCGTTGGATTGCCATCAAGCCGGATAAGAATGTTGGAATAATAACGAGTTGGAACATCCTTCGTAATAAAATACTTCTCAACGATATCTTTCACCTCTTTTTGACTTAAATCGTTCTGGGCGAATGTTGAATTAGAAAAAAATACAAATGCGGAGAAAAGGATTATCCAATATTTTATACAATTAAAATTGTTTGTTTTCTGCGGAATCGTATGTAACTCGCTACAATTAATCATTCCCTTGTGTGCAAATATTTTACGTACTCGTTTCATAACAGGTTGATTGAAAGTTTTAGTTAAAGAAAGCAAGTGGATTTTTATTCTGAAAATTTATTATGATAAGATGCAGTACCAAGAGGACAAAGTGCAAAAGAGGGCTTTTTCAATAATAAAACATTCATGATTTATGGAATCACCAACAGGAATGAAAGGATATTTTTTCACGCTAAGAAAAGAAGAAGCGCAAAATCGCAAAGGTATAGAATCGGTTTTGCGTGCTTTGCGAAAACTTAGTGATCTCTGCGTGAACTTTTTTGCTTCTACCAAAGTAACTTTCAGAATAAAAAAACGGAAACACCGACTGGCGGCATCTCCGTTGCAATTCTATTGTTATTGAATTGTTAGGTTCACTTCTCGGTTTTGAAGAGCTCTTCTTCTTTCACCACTTTTACCATCATACTGTCTTTCAGCGTGCGGTTAATGGCGTTGTAAGGCGCAGTAATTACCTCATCACCTTCGGCTAATCCCTTTAGGATTTCGATGCTGGCATTGTCCTGGATACCGGTCGTCACTTCCACCTTTTTGGCCCGGTCGCCGTTTAATACAAACACCACTTCCTGTTTTTCTTCACGCGTTGCACTTTCTTCGCTGGGTTCGGTGGGTGTTGTAGTTTCCGCTTCTTCAGCGATCTCTTCTGTACCGCCTCCTTCTTTTTTAATTCGGGTGGTAACCGCCGAGATAGGCACCGAAATAACATTGTCGCGGGTCTCGGTTAAAATATCAACGGTAGCCGACATTCCCGGACGGAAAGGATAAAGATTTCCATTTTCAGCGTCAATCAGATCGACATACGAATCTTTCAGCAACAACACCTTCACATCGAAGTTGGTCACCTGATCGGCAGTGGTTCCGGTAGTACTGGCCGAATTGGCTATTTCGGTAACAATGCCTTTAAATTTCCGGCTAAGGTAGGCATCCACTTCCACCAATGCGGTGTCGCCTTTCATAACCTTCACTATATCATTCTCGTTCACCTCCACCTGCACTTCCATCTTATCCAGATCGGCCACGGTCATCATATCGGTTCCCGACATCATGCTGGTACCTACCACACGCTCTCCCTTTTCCACGTTTAAAGCCGAAATGGTTCCCGGAATAGGCGCATAAATCTTGGTTTTGGTCAGCTGCTCCTGTGCTTCCGACAACGAAGCTTCGGCGCTGCGAACCGAATATTCGGCGGCCATCACTTCCGATTCGGCCACTTTGTAGGCAGCCTCTGCGGTCTCAAATTCAGCTACAGGAATGGTTCCTTTATCGTACAGCTCTTTGGAACGCTTGTACGAAAGTTCCCGCTCGATCAACTGTGCCTTGGTTTGCGCCAGTCTAGCTTTTGCCGAATTCACGGCGGCTTCCGAACGGTTTACAGCTGAAATATAGATCTCGGGTTTGATCACACAAAGCAATTTGCCCTGCGTTACTTCATCGCCTTCTTCCACATACAGTTCAACAATTTCACCCGCAACATCGGGGCTGATCTTTACCTCGGTTTCGGGCTGAATTTTCCCGTTGGCGGTTATAAACTCGGTAATGGTTTTGCTTTCCACCTTTTGCGTTGCCACGCTGATGGTAAAGTCTTCACCAAACCAACCTTTTTTCTTTCCAATCACCAGGAAAATAATCGCAACAATAACAAGTCCGACGAGATACGGCAGGATTTTCTTTTGCTTCATTCTGAAGTAGTTTTTTTATTGGTCAGCAATTGGTGTTTAAAATTACAAGAAAAAACAACTTGCCGTTAATTATCCTGATTCTGTTTCCCCGCTTATTCTTTTATCAGCATCCGGGCCGTCAAACGGCTGTGCTGTTCCAGGTAAATATCCTTTTCTTTTACCATCCAGTCAAGCACCTCTTCAGTATAATGGCGAATGGTTACCAGTGTTAAACCGGTATTGTACCTGATTTTATAGTGTTCCGAAAGTTCGCCAAAAACTTCCTCCAGGTCTTCATCTGTGGCATCGGCGACAATGTTCAGGTCGATGGCCGATTGTTGCATCAGCGTTACTTTGATCAGTTTTCCCATCAGAAAGTTCACCACGCGGTCGATGTCGTTGATCGAAATAATCGAAAAATCCTTTGCCGACAAAGTGATCAAAACCTGGTTTTCCTTCAGAATAAAAATAGGCGGTAATTCAATCCGGTGATCGATTTTGTGAATCACCGTTCCCGGGTCATCAGGCGAAACAAAAGAACGCACCAACAACGGAATACCTTTATTATGTAAAGGCTGCATGGTTTTTGGGTGAATCACCTTGGCTCCCGAATGAGTCATTTCCACCGCTTCTTTATACGACAATTCGCTGATAAACACCGAATCCTTCATCTTTTTCGGATCAGCGCTCATGATTCCCGGCACGTCCTTCCAGATAGAAACACTTTCGGCTTCGAGGATGCTGCCGATAATCGCTGCTGTAAAATCGGAGCCCTCCCGACCAAGCGTAGTAGTCATGTTGGTGCTGGTCGATCCCATAAACCCCTGTGTAATGTACACCTGAGTATCGCTGAAATTGAAATCTTCCTTTACCAGTTCATCTGTCCATTCCCAATCCACTTTGGCATCGCGAAAAGTATCGTTGGTTTTCAGGCTGCTGCGCACATCCATCCATTTGTTGGCTTGTCCGGCTGCATTCATATAATCGCTTACGATACGGGTCGAGATCAACTCACCGTAACAAATGATCTGGTCGTACTCGAAATTATAATCGTACGCAGGGCGTGTTTTCAGCTTGTGCTCCAACTCGCTGAACAACTCATAAACTCCCTGCGGCATACCTTTTTCGCCAAACAGCCCTTCAATCACTTCCATGTGATAATCCTTGAATTGTTTGGCAATCTCCCACTTCCGCTCGTTTTGGTCGTAATAGGCCCTTACCAGCGTTTCCAACAGGTTGGTGCTGCTTCCCATGGCCGAAATTACCACAACCAGCTGACCGGGTTCGCGTTGAATGATATCACAAACATTTATTACAGCCCCGGCGCTTTTTACCGAAGCTCCCCCAAACTTGAATACTTTCATAATTTCTATTATTTGTTTCCGGTGGTTTTAATTGAAACGTGCTTTCTATCGGTTTATTCTTTGCCACTAATGGATCGCCGCTTTCATCCTCTTCTTTTATATGTGATTGAACTCTTGGTACACTCTGCAAATCTAATTTTTTCAGTCATATTTTAAATCGATCACATGCAATGATTTCATTTCACTAAAAAATGGCTAATTTAGATACCATTCGAAAAATAAGCAACATGAATTTATCATCTAAATCAACATTAAATAACGGTGTAAAAATGCCTTGGCTGGGACTTGGCGTATTTTTATCAAAAGAGGGAACTGAAGTTGAAAATGCCGTAAAAGTAGCGCTTGCCAACGGTTACAAAAGCATTGATACGGCAGCCATTTATCAAAACGAACGGGGTGTCGGGAAGGCCATTCGCGAAAGCGGTGTTCCGCGCGAAGATATTTTTCTGACCTCAAAAGTGTGGAATGCCGATCAGGGCTATTCGACAACGATGGCGGCCTTTGAAGAAAGTCTCGAAAAATTGCAAACCGACTACCTCGACCTCTATCTGATTCACTGGCCAAAAGGAGAAAGATCGAAGGAAACCTGGAAAGCCATGGAGGAACTTTACCAAAAAGGAAGAATGAAAGCGATTGGCGTCAGCAATTTTCTGGTGCACCATCTCGAAGACTTTTTACCCCACTGCAAGGTGGTTCCTGCGGTTAACCAGGTCGAATTTCACCCCGAACTCATTCAGCCCGATTTGCTAAAATACTGTCAAAAGAAAGGCATTCAGCTCGAAGCCTGGTCGCCTATTATGAAAGGCAGAGTGAACGATGTGCCGCTAATGCAGGAACTGGCAGCGAAATACGGAAAAACTCCGGTTCAGATCGTGCTTCGGTGGGATATCCAGAAAGGTGTGGTTACCATTCCGAAATCTGTAACACCCGAGCGGATTATTGCGAATGCCGATATTTTTGATTTTGAACTGTCGACCGAAGATATGGACAGAATCGATGCACTGGATCAGAACAAACGCATCGGAGGCCATCCGGATCATATTACTTTTTAAAAGAAAATCAGGGAGAAGGAAAATTGAAGAATTACTGACTTTTGCAGTTTAGCACGAGTCAGCAATAGCTAAGCACTTTGATTTGCCCAGGCGAAAAATCTAAGTAATGCAATTTTTAATTTACTTTGAAAACACATCATAAAAAAACTTAGACATGAAAACAAAACTGGCTTTTACCTTACTATTATTTATCACTACTGTTTTCTGCTTTGGCCAGCAAAATACAGAATGGGATAAATGGAGCTGGTTAATCGGCGAATGGACAGGCGAAGGAGGTGGCCACCCCGGACAAGGCAGCGGAACTTTTTCCTTCTCGTTCGACCTCAACAAAAAAATAATTGTTCGCAAAAGTCATTCTGAATATCCTGCGACTGAAAATAAACCTGCAGTTATCCACGATGACCTGATGATTATCTATTTGGATTTCAATGAAAATCCAACTAAGGCCATTTATTTCGACAATGAAGGACATGTCATCGACTATTCAATAAGCTACGCAGACAAAGCAGTGAAGCTGACCAGTAAGAAGATGCAGGGCGCACCGGTTTTTCGGCTCACTTACACCTTGCTGGAGGATGAAAGGATCAATACAAAGTTTGAAATGTCGCAAGACGGAGAGAACTTTATGACCTACGTTGAAGGCAAGAGCAAAAGAAGCAACTGAAACAATCCCGCTGGTCAATTTTATATTTCAAAAGAGTCAATGAGTGGCGCAAAGAACAGAGAGCAAAATGAATTAAAGTGCAGTTTTTATGACCTTTACACCACGCCTGTAAGCATTTTGAGATAAAGAGAAAATAAAACCGCCCGGCAAGAAAACAACGTAAAATAACCCTACAACTATGACAACCACTCGTAAAATTGGAATCGGATTAAGCATTTTGGGAGCATTAATGTTTCTTACAGCGGCCTCCTTGTTTACCTATCGGGGAAGCATTAACCCGATTGTAAGTAAGATTGGAATGTACTCGTTTATGCTTTGGTTACCGGCAATAATTCTGGGAGTTATTCTTATTGCTGTCGGGAAAAGAAGACGGGAAGTTGCTGGCCGTCCGAAATAACTGAGCTGCCTTAGATTACTGAGCTATTATCCGTTATTACTTCGATGCGCCGGGAATTAATGAGAGGGTAACATACTTGTTTCTGACAATTGAAGTCTAAAATTCTCCCTAAACAATGTTGTACCGGAGCCAATAGTACCTCAAGAAATGGATTTGTTAATTACAAAGAGCTCCTTACTAAACTCACCAGCGATTTTCGATTTTTTACACGATTTTGAAAAACCTGGTGCTTTTATCAAACCATCAGGACAACAGACTTCAACAGGAGTCTCAATCGTCTCTTCTCCGGGCAAACAATGCAGGCATAAGTTTAAAATGCAGGCCCGATAAGCCACTCAGACAAACCACCAAAGATTAAACTTCAGAAAAAAAATAATGAAGCGAGAACAATTTCGGAAGAAGAACCTTACTTTTGTAGCCGGAATTTTAATGAAAACATCAATGGACGAAGGCCCGTGTCATAAGAATTTTAGGTATTAACACTCTGTAAGGGACCTTCTGTTTCCTTACAGTACAAACATGTAAGGAGACATCACCATGATTAAAATCTTCGAAACATTCGGAGGCTATGTTGAAATCAAAGAACCACGTAAAGGTTGCTGGATCAACATTACCAACCCTACACCTGACGAAATCAAAAAACTATCCGACGAATTTGGATTACCCAACGATATCATCACCGACATACTCGACCAGGACGAACGTCCGCGTGTGGAGGCCGACGATGGCTGGACGCTGATCATCCTCCGCATTCCGGTGGAGAACAAAAACAACGGCGTTCCGTTTCAGACCGTTCCGCTGGGGATATTTATCGCCGAAAACTTTACCGTGACGCTTTGCATGCAAAACAACGAAGTGCTGCCCATGGGACAACCTTCGCCGTTCCGCGAACAGTACCAGCAAATCACCGACAGCATCAATTTTATCCTCCGGCTCTTTTTGCGTTCGGGCAACCTGTATTTGCGTTACCTGAAACAGATCAACACAATGACTTCGATGATTGAGCAGGACCTCGAAAAATCGATCAAAAACAAAGAGCTGAACAAGCTGCTGAAAATGGAGAAATGCCTGGT
This sequence comes from Maribellus sp. YY47, assembly GCF_023111095.1. Lineage (GTDB taxonomy): Bacteria > Bacteroidota > Bacteroidia > Bacteroidales > Prolixibacteraceae > Draconibacterium. The sequence goes on along the minus strand of NZ_JALGYW010000024.1, from coordinate 2,402 downwards.
TTATTTCATTACGTCGATCAAAGCCAACGAAATTGTGCTGACCAAGCTGCGGAAATCGAAAAAAATTACCACCGAAATTAACGAAGACCTGCTCGAAGATGCCTTTATCGAAAACAAACAGGCGCTGGAAATGGCACAGATCTATTCCGACATTCAGGCCGGAATGATGGATGCTTTTGCTTCGGTGATCTCGAACAACCTGAACGTGGTGATGAAACAACTGACACTGATTTCGATCATTTTGATGATCCCAACCCTTATCGCCAGCTTGTTTGGGATGAATGTGCCGAATTTTATGGAAAACGCGATGTGGGCAATGCCCGCAATTTTAATGGGCTCGCTGATCTTATCATTTTTTGGTGTTCTTTTATTCCGCAAACGCCAGTGGTTTTAACATTGGATACGGCAGCAAGAACCAGAAATGAGATACAACTGTCTAAGCTTGCTCGTGTTTTGTGCCATCAGAAGCGTGCAGCCTTCCGGTAATTAATTGTTGGTGTTCTGTTTAAATTATAAACGTTCGTGATCGGCTGCGCGTGATTCAAAAGTGGCTAAAGGAATTTACGTCAGTCCACATTCGTCCGCATCCCGAACTTTTACTATACTTGCGTGTTTAGTCAATCGAAAGGATGCAAAAACTCAGGAGACATATTCGTTTTTTACGGCAGGTACCGCTGGTACTTTTTGCTTTGTTTGCGCTGGCTTCGTGCTCGGTAAAAGAGCCTGTCTTTAAGGCAATCGGTGCCGACTACCATCGCCCGCTCAACCCAACCAAAGCAATGCCGTCCTTGGGGCACAGCTGCCAGCTTTCGGAACAGGTGAACCTGGCTTCTGTTACTACGTCTCAGCTTAATCCGCTGAAATTATTGGCCGCAGTAAAGGCAGCCCTGCATCTAACCGCCGAAAGAAAAGCCGAAGCTCCTGCATTTCCGGCGATTTCCCGCACAGAGGCCCCCGAAAAACAACCACTTTACATCCTCTACAAACGCTTAAAGTCTGATTTGCAGTAATCAGCCGCCCCCAACTCATTCATTTACCAAATAAATTACAGGCTTATCCCTGAAGCAAAGTTTTGCCTGGCTCAAAGAATGTAATCTGCCGCTTTATCATCGGCAGAAGGACTCTTCTTTCTGAAAACAGCCGTTTACAAAAAACGCTAAGAAGATAAGCACGATACAAACAAGCGTTTAATACATTACAATGAAAAACAATATGCACACACCGGGCAACAACATGGCCGGACTTTTTACTTTATCGATCAGGCTGGTAGTTGGCTGGACCTATTTTTCCGCCTTTTGGCGCAGGGTAATTCTGGCAGATAAACTGGATCCCGATGCAGCGGGTTACATTGGCGAAAAATTCAACCACTTTCTCCCCAACGCACTTGGGATAAAACCCATCATCGAGCACCTGGTTACCCACCCCGAGCAGCTGTGGCTGTCCATGGTGATTTTTACTATTATCGAAGCTATCGTCGGGCTTTTTATTATGCTGGGCTTTTTTACCCGCCTGATGAGCATTGGCGTTTTTGGATTGGCTGCTGGAATTCTTCTGGGTTCGGGCTGGATCGGCACAACCTGTCTCGACGAATGGCAAATCGGCGTGCTGGGCATTGCCAGCGGATTTACGCTTTTCCTGAGTGGAAGCGGTTCGTACTCCATCGACCATTGGCTGATAAACCGGAAAAAGAAATTCACCCATACAAAATGGTTTGCCTGGCTCGGGTCGGGAGAACTTCCGCTCAAAAACCTCAAACCCTGGGTATTCGGCGGAGCAATGGCCATCTTGTTTCTGACACTCTTCACCAACCAGGTTTTTCACGGCGGAGTGTTTGGAAAACTCCACAACAAATCGGTAAAACCAAAGATCGAGATCAGCAATGCAGAGGTTGAAAATAACATCCTTCAATTTCAGGTTTACCGAACCGAAGGCGCGGATGTTTACGGTTCATTTTTGATTGGGATTCAGCTATGTGATGCTGAAGGAAATGTTCTGTTTGAACGAAACGGAGATCAACTGGCCGTTTTTCCGGTAGATCAGATCGCGAATCATTATGTTGCCAAAGTAAAACCGGGCAAACACAGCCTGGTTGTTCCGCTGGGTGCAAAGGCCGACCTGGCAATCAACGTAAGAGGTATCGATTTGGAAAACAATCAACAATACACGTTAAAACTGATTGACATCAGTGGGATGGAATGGGAAAGCAAGGTAAAGATGTAGGTACTTAAAAAGAGGTGCTGCCAGCGCAGGCGGCACTTCTTTTCATCTAAACTTACTGTCTCGTCCTGAAATAGCGTTACACAAAAAGTAGCGTTATGAAAGAAATCAATCATTCACAGTACGTTAAGCGTACACAGAAGGACTATTCGATGTCCTTTAAATTGCAAGTTGTCACTGAGATA